>NZ_JAPFFT010000002.1 GCF_026241105.1 Arthrobacter rhizophilus
CGTAGGTGTTCCCGGCCTTGGTGATCGGACCCTGGTGCCGGGACTGGCCCGAGGAGTTCTCGCTGGGCACCAGCCCGAGGTAGGAGCCGATGGACGAACCGGTGAACCGGGTCCAGTCCCCGATCTCCACGGCCAGCCCGAACGCGGTCGTCATCTGGATGCCGCGCAGGCACATCAACGCCTCAATCACCGGGGAGTAGCCGGACGCCGCGGCCGTGGCCGCGACCTGCTTATCGATGCGCGCAAGGTGCCCGGCGAGCAGCTCGGCCTGCTCGAGATCGGCCTGATAGGTGAACTGCAGCGCCGGTTCCCCGAAGTGCTGGCGGTGCAGCCACAGGCTGTGTTCCTTCGTCCACCGGGTGTCCTTGGGGTAGCGGATGCCGTGGCGCAGCAGGACGGCGTTCACGTGCTGGCGGGCGTGCGCGAGGTCGCTGGCCGTGCCCGAGCGCAGCCGGGACAGGTCCCGCAACGCTTCTTCCTCCACGTCCGGGATCCGCACCTCGGTCACCGAGCCCACCGCGAGCATCTCGGCCAGCACCCGGGCATCCCGCCGATCGGTTTTAATGCGGTCCCCGGGAGCGCGCAGCAGTTTCGAGGACGCCGCGACCACACAGTTGATGCCCGCTGCCCGCAGGTACCGGGCAAGGACGAACCCGGTAGGGCCGGACTCGTAGACGACCTTGACGCCCGGGCCGAACCGGCGGACCCATTGCAGCACCATCGCAGGGTCAGCAGCCATGGTGTGGGTGTTGATCTCACCCGTGCCCGGGTTCAGCGCGTGGCCCACCACGTTGACCGCGTGAACATCCAGACCAATGAAAGTATGCTCGAACATAGCCGGGACCTCCCAAACCTCACATGTGGCACTACCATTGCACTCCCCGGGGAGCCGTCAGGCCAAGGGAGCCGTCAATGGCAACCCACGGCCCTGTGAAACAGAAGGCCCCGGCCCCCATACCCGCTTGCCCTCACGTTCCCCGTCCGGGATAGAGGACATCACCGCCGGGGTTCCAGGCCCCCGCAGCGCCGCCCTCCTCGCGGGAGTCAACGCATCACACCAAGCCGGCGCTGCGGGACCGCCCCGGCGATAATGGCCCCGGCCCGGACGGGCAGGATCTGCCTTCACTTCATATCCTCTAGCCCTTGCGGCTGCGCATCGCCACTACCTCTTCGGCCACCGCCAACAATTGACGGGCCGATTCGTCCCAGTTGAATTCGGCCGCGCGTTCCACTGAACGGCGGGAGCGCGCTTGCCACAGCTCCTCGTCTTCAAGGGCCCTGACGGCCGCAGCAAATTCGGCGGGCGAATCCGGGTGCACATAGCTCACGGCATCCGCACCGACCTCGCGGAAGATGGGAATGTCGCTGGCGATCACGGGAGTGCCAAGTGCCATGGCCTCAACCAGGGGCAGCCCATAACCTTCCGCCTTGGATAGGCTGACCAGGGCAGTGGCGCGGATCAACAGGGAATCGTACTCGGCATCCGTGACGCCGTTGTGGAATTCGACCCGGGCACCCGGCGGCACCAGGGGCTCGAGCTCGGCACGGCGCTGGGGGGTGATCCTGCTCAGAAGATGCAGCGTGAATCCGGGCAAGTCAGACATGCCCTGGATCATTGTCTCCACGTTTTTGTACGGCATGAACGAGCCCATGTAGAGCAGGGACTTCTCGGCGCCGCCCTCCGGATCGCGCGGCGTCTGGCCTGGTTGTGGTGCGTTGCCCACGATCCGCACAGGCCGGCGGGTCAAATTGAACTTCGCCATGAGCGACTCAGTGGTGTGGCTGATGGTGGCTACGACGTCCGCCCGATTAAGCAGCAGGCGCTGCGGCCAGTAGGCCTTGTGGTAGAGCCGCCACAGCAACCGGACGGGTGCCGGCAGGAAGCCCGGAGGGGCCGGGTGCTCATAGTAGATGAGGTCGTGCAGGGTCAGGACCAAGCCATACTTCCGGCCCAGGGTTCCCATGGTCTGCATAGGGCAAACCACCACGTCGGCGCCGAGCTTGTTCACTTCGCGCGCCACGAATAGTTCGCGCGGCGACAGCGGGCTGCTGATGAGCACGTAGCGGACGTCCGGAAGGAGCGCCAACTGGCGTTTGTCGCTGATCAGCATGGTGACATCCGCGATCTTGGACGTCGCCGCTATGAGGCTCGAACCGTAGCGGCTGATGCCGTCGTGATGGTCCGTGCGGGTGAAGCGGGCGTCGATGACGATTTTCACGCGGGGTGTTCCTCCAGGAAGCTGCGGATGGCGGCGGCGGCCGGCGCCGGTGTCTCGTAATGGATCAAATGCCCGACGTCGGGAATCACTACCAGCGCGCCGTCGGGCAAGAGCTCCAGCAGTTTGTGCTGGTCCCGGAGCAGCGCGATCTCATCCTTTTCGCCGGCGACCAGCAACACCGGAAGGTCCAGTTGGCTGGCGACCTCGGCTACATGGCTGGACACGGAGGCCCGGAAGGACTCCAGAAGGCTGGCGCGGTCGGCGAAGGCGGAGAAGTACGCATCGTGCTGCCCATGGACGAAGGCACGGAGTTCCTTGTCGCGGGTCTTGGCCATGGTGGCGCTCATGACGCGAACAATCAGGCGGCTGCGCAAGACGGCGAGTCCCAGCCTGCGCGGGAGCTTGGCAGAGACCTGGTAGTACATGACTGCCAGCTTGGTCATGAGGCCCTTTGGCCCCTCGAGCGCGGGGGCCGCGATGGGATTAACCAGGATCAGTGGACGGATCGCACCCGGGTTCGAGGCGGCGAAGTGGCTGGCGACGATGGATCCGAAGGAATGACCGAGCAAAACCGTGTCCGGCCCCAGACCCAGGGCCGCCATGAAGCCGGTGATGAATTTTCCATAGCGTTCCACCGTGTGGGGGTCTCCGGCAAAAGGTTCCGAATTGCCGAAGCCTGGAAGGTCCGGCATGATGATCCGCATCTCGGGCAAATGGTCTGCCACCCGGAGCAGGCCGTGGTGGTCGCCGCGGAAACCATGGATGACCAGGATGGTTCGTGTGGTCGCTGTCGCGGCGACCGGTTCGTAGCACCAATACGCGACGTTGCTGCCGTCAAGATCGATGTCCGAGGCGCTGGTCCGGGACGCCAGGGCCTTGCTGAAGAACTCCCGTGGGGAGGCTGGGGTGGGTTCGGGGGAGTGGGTGTCCACTTGTTCCATTCGAGGGGTCCTAGTTGACATTGTCCGGGTGTGACCCGGTGCGGTGGTGGCGTTCGAGGGTGGCAAGGCCGTCCATGTCTTCGGTGTCAAGCTCGAAGGCGAAGACATTGAAGTTCTCCTGGATGCGTGCCGGGGTGCTCGCTTTGGGAATCACGATGTTCCCCAGCTGGAGGTGCCAGCGGATGATGATTTGTGCTGGCGTCTTGCCATACTTGTCCGCCAGCGCGCGCACGGCTGGATCCTGGAGGACCTGTCCGCGCCCCAACGGGCTCCAGGCCTCGGTGCGGATACGCAATTGCTCGTGCAGGATCCGGAGCTTTGGCTGCTGCAGCCATGGGTGCAGTTCAATCTGGTTCACAGCGGGAACCACTTCGGCTTTCTGCATCAGCGATTCGAGGTGGGCCGGCTGGAAATTGGAAACTCCGATCGCGCGCACGCGGCCTTCACGGTACAGGGTCTCCATGGCCCGGTAGCTCTCCTGGAACAGGCCGCGGCCGGCGCAAGGCCAGTGGATCAGGTACAGATCGACGTAGTCCAGGCCGAGATTGGCCATGGAGTTATCGAAAGCCCGGAGAGTGGAGTCATAGCCGTGATCGTCGTTCCAGAGCTTCGTCGTGACAAAGACGTCTTCGCGCGAGAGCGAGTGCGTGCCCTCCCCGGAGCCTCCGGTGGTGCCTTCCACACCGGCCGGGGGTATCACGGCGCTGCCTATGCCGCGGCCTACCCCGGTCTCGTTGCCGTACATTGCGGCGGTGTCGAAGTGCCTGTAGCCGGCGCCTAGCGCGGTGGCGACCACAGAAGTGGCGTCCGCCGGTGGCACCTTATAGAGCCCGAACCCCAACTGGTCAATCAAGACACCGTTGTTGAGACTGAGCCTAGGCGAGGGTTTCATAGCCAAGACTCTACCTACCTCGATGCCGGGAATGATTCAGGACCAGCCAAATATTCAGGACAGGCCCCCGAAGCTCACCAAGCGCTTTGCGGTGGCCTCATCCAGGATCAGATCCGTAGCCAGCCTAGCCGCCAATGCACCCCGCAGGCCGCTGATCTTGGATGCGCCCGAAACGACGCAGATGCGGCGCCGGACCTGCCTCAGTTGCTCGTGGCTTGGACCGGTGGAACGTTCGTTGAGGGTGATCCCGTCGGAAGAGCCGTCGGCACGGAAGAAGACGGTGGCAACGTCCCCCACGACGTCGGAGCTGGCCAGCAGATTCAAGTCGGATTCATCGAGGTAGCCGCCCGCGTAGACGTGGCTGGGATAGTCCGAATGGACCGACCCGACACCGAAGATCGCGATACTCATCCTCGCTTGGAGGTCGAGCACGCGTTGGACGCTGCGCTCATTCCACATGGCGGTCTTGGTGGAAGCGTGGTCGAAGAAGGCGGGCACGGGGAACTGTTCCACCCGCGCGCCATAGGCAATGCCGAAACGGCGCATGATGTCACTCGCGTAGGTGATGCCGGTAGTCTGCATGTTCCCGGCGCCATTGAGCTGCACGATAGTGCTGCCGTGTGTGATCTTGCGGGTCAAGTGCCTGCTGACGGCGCTGATGGTCGCACCCCAGGCCACGCCGATAATGGCGTTGGAATCGACAAGTGGACCGATAGTGCGTGCTGCCTGCATCGCCACCCGGTCAAGGGTTTCCGCCTCGTTCAAGGTGTCCAGGACAGGGACCACGTGTACGTCGACGCCGTAGTGGCTGCGGATCATCCGTTCCAGTTCGGGGGCGGAGTCAAGTGGACTCCGGATTTGGATCTGCACCAGTCCCGACTCGCGGGCCGAGGACAACAACCGGGAAACCGTTGAACGCGAAGTCCTAAGTTCGCGGGCGATGGCGTCCATCGTGAGGTCCTGGAGGTAGTACATCTGCGCTGCCCGGAGGGCCTCTGAATGTCGTACGCGTGGCATCTGGATTCCGTTCTGCACGTTTGTGCAAATAGCTTGATTTCATTTTCCACTCTTTCGAAGAATAGTTGTGCAAGGTGCGCCGTCAAGTGATGCAGCGCTCATACCAAAGCCCAAGGGAGCAGTTTTGGGACACACCAGCATTTCCGGTTCCGCAGCAGGATCACCACGTCGAACCTCCGCTTCGGCACTTCGCGAACGGCCGAAAGCCCAGGTGCTGATCATCGGAGGCGGGATCAACGGCGTCGGCACTTTCCGTGATCTGGCGCTGCAGGGAGTGGATGTCGCACTCGTGGAGCGCGGTGACTACTGCCAGGGCGCCAGCGGGGCTTCGTCCCACATGATCCACGGCGGTATCCGCTACCTCGAGAATGGGGAATTCCGCCTCGTGCAGGAATCCGTGGTCGAGCGCAACCGCCTCCTGAAGATCGCCCCGCACTACGTGAAGCCGTTGCAGACAACCATCCCCATCTTCAGCACCTTTTCCGGGATACTGTCCGCCCCCGCACGCTTCCTCACGCACAAGCAAGGCAAGCCGACGGAACGTGGCGCCTTCCTCATCAAGCTCGGACTGAGCATGTACGACTTCTTCTCCCGCGACGGCGGCAGCGTGCCGCGCCATCAGTTCCGCGGCAGGGGAAAGGCACTTGCGGAGTTGCCGCGGCTGCACCCCGGCATCAAATACGCAGCCACCTACTTTGACGCCTCCGTGCACAATCCAGAGCGCTTGACGCTCGATGTGCTCCAGGACGGCGAAAAGGCCGGCATCGGAAGTGACCTGCCCGGTGGCAGCGCACGCGCCAGCAACTACGTCTCCCTCGTCTCGATGGACTCTGCCTCGATGGACTCCGCCGCCGGCGCGGCCAGCGCCGTTTTGCTGCGCGATGAACTTACCGGCGAAGAATTCAGCTTCCAGGCCGACGTCATCGTCAACACCACCGGTGCCTGGGTGGACCTCACCAACAAGGCCATGGGGGCCGCGAGCCGTTTCATGGGCGGAACCAAAGGCTCCCACATTGTGCTGGATCACCCGGAACTGCTTGCGGCCTGTGGGGGCAGGGAGATCTTCTTTGAGCACACTGACGGACGGATCGTCCTGATCTATCCGCTGGGTGACCGCGTCCTGGTGGGCACCACCGACGTCGACGCCGACATGGCCCAGGACGCCGTGTGCACCGAAGCCGAGATTGACTACTTCTTCGACCTGGTGGGGCACGTCTTCCCATCTATCACGGTGGACCGCAGCCACATCGTCTACAGCTTCGCCGGGGTCCGCCCGCTGCCGCGCCACGATGATACCCAACCGGGTTTCGTGTCACGCGATTACCGCATCGAACGGAGCGAGCGTCCGGCCTCCGGTGCCGCAGCCACCCAAGGCGGCAAGCCCGGCGTCGTCCTCTCATTGATCGGCGGAAAATGGACCACCTTCCGCGCCCTCGCCGAACACCTGAGTAACGATGTCCTCCGCGAGCTGGGCATGGAACGCAAGGTGTCGACGGCGAAGCTCGCCATCGGCGGCGGCTCCGGCTTCCCGGACAGCGAGGACGGCATCCAGGACTGGGTCAAGAAGCACATGGCTCCCGGCCTCGACGCCGATCGCGTCAGCGGCTTGCTGACCCGCTACGGTACCCGTGCCGAGGATGTCATCGCGTTCCTCAAGGCGGGCGAGGACCGGAAACTGCGTTCCACGAACGAACTCAGCGTCCGGGAGTTGGAATTCATGGCTGCCAACGAACAGATCGGGCACCTCGTGGATGTCCTTATTCGCCGCACCTCGTTGGCCTTCCGCGGACTCGTGACAGGGGAGCTGCTCAACGAAATCGCCGCGGTCCTCTCCGGGCCGCTTGGCTGGGATTCGGCGCAGCATGACGCGGAAATCCAACGCGCACAGGAGGTGCTTCAACGTTTTCATGGGGTGACTGTTCACAGCCTCGTCGCATGAACGTAATGTACGTCACATCAGCTTGATTGTCCGGCCATGAAGCCGCGACACAAGGGTTGCGGTGCTCCGCTCCGCCAGGGATCACCGCAACCGGGACGGCGCTAACAGACGCCGGACCAACGGCCCCCAACAAATCTGCGGGGGCTGACAACAGAAGAAAATGAGGAGTCAAAGATGTCTCTCGGAATTGTTTTCCTTTCCGAAGTGTTCGGAACCGGAATGCTTACCCTGCTCGGTTGTGGCGTTGTGGCAAACGTCGCGCTGAAAGGCACAAAGGGTAACAACGGCGGGTTCCTGATGGTGAATTTTGGCTGGGGCATCGCTGTATTTGCTGGCGTATACGTGGCGGCTATGTCCGGCGCGCACCTGAACCCGGCCGTCACGCTTGGCCTCTTGGTTGACGGCAAGGCCGAGTTCGCCCCAGGGGTAGCCGTGAGCGCGGCGTCCACGTTCACCTACTTCGGCGGAGAACTGACCGGCGCCTTCCTCGGCGCCATCTTCGCGTGGCTCGCCCACAAGCAGCACTTCGACGCCGAGCCGCTGGCAGCAAGCAAACTCGCGGTGTTCTCCACGGGTCCGGCTATCCGCTCATACCCCTGGAACCTCGTAACAGAAATCATCGGCACTTTTGTGCTTGTCTTCGTGATCCTGACATTCGGCGGCACTCCGTCCGGCCTCGGACCGCTCGCAGTGGCCCTGCTCGTCGTAGGTATCGGCGCGTCCCTTGGCGGGCCCACGGGCTATGCCATCAACCCGGCCCGTGACCTCGGTCCGCGCATCGCCCACGCCATCCTGCCAATCAAGGGCAAGGGCTCCAGCGACTGGGCATACTCGTGGGTTCCCGTGGTCGGACCGCTCCTGGGCGGAACCATCGCGGGCCTGGTTGCCCACTCAGTGCCGATCATGGCGACCATCGCCAAGTAGTACTCCGCTCAACACCTATCCCGCATCCACACCCAAGCAATCAGACAAGGACGTCAAAATGTCGCAATACGTCATCGCCATTGACCAGGGAACCACCAGCTCGCGCGCCATCGTTTTCGACCACTCGGGAAACATCGTTTCCTCCGGCCAGATGGAACACGAACAGATCTTCCCCCAGGCCGGATGGGTGGAGCACAACCCGGTCGAAATCTGGGACAACACCCGTGAGGTCATTGGCTCGGCGCTCTCCAAAGCGAACCTGACCCGGCATGACATCGCCGCCGTCGGCATCACGAACCAGCGCGAAACCGCCGTCGTGTGGGATAAGAACACGGGCGAACCCATCTACAACGCGATCGTCTGGCAGGACACGCGTACGCAGTCGATCGTGGACGAACTGGCCAAGGACGGTGGACCCGAGCGCTTCAAGCAGAAGGTCGGCCTGCCTTTGGCAACCTACTTCTCCGGGACCAAGATCAAGTGGATCCTGGACAACGTTGAAGGCGCGCGAGCCAAGGCTGAAGCCGGGGACCTCATCTTCGGCAACACCGACTGCTGGGTCCTGTGGAACCTGACCGGCGGCGTCGACGGCGGCGTGCACGCCACGGACGTCACCAACGCCTCGCGCACCATGTTCATGGACCTCGACACCTTGCAATGGGACCAGGACATTCTGGACGCGTTCGGCGTGCCGGCATCGATGATGCCTGCCATCAAGTCCTCTTCCGAGGTCTACGGCACCGTGCACACGTCCCAACTGCTGCGCGAGGTGCCCGTCGCGGGCATCCTCGGTGACCAACAAGCGGCAACCTTTGGCCAGGCGGCGTTCCAGGCCGGCGAAGCCAAGAACACCTACGGCACCGGCTGCTTCCTGATCTTCAACACGGGCGAGGAGATCGTCCACTCGAAGAACGGCCTCCTGACCACATTGGGCTACAAGCTGGGCGATGCCAAACCGCACTACGCGTTGGAAGGTTCCATCGCCGTCACGGGTTCGCTGATCCAGTGGCTGCGCGACAACCTTGGCATGATCAGCTCAGCTCCCGAGGTGGAGACGCTTGCGGCCGGCGTCGAGGACAACGGCGGCGTGTACATTGTTCCGGCGTTCTCCGGCCTGTTCGCCCCGTACTGGCGCGCCGACGCCCGCGGAGCCATCGTGGGACTGACCCGTTTCGCCAACAAGGGCCATATCGCCCGCGCAGCGTTGGAGGCTACTGCGTTCCAGACCCGCGAAGTGCTCGACGCCGTCAACGCGGACTCGGGCGTTCCACTGACCGAGTTGAAGGTCGACGGCGGTATGGTCGCCAATGAGGCGCTCATGCAGTTCCAGGCGGACATCCTGGGCGTCCCCGTGGTCCGTCCGAAAGTCGTGGAAACCACGGCCCTGGGTGCGGCGTACGCGGCCGGGCTCGCGGTCGGTTTCTGGAAGGACCTCGGCGAACTCAGCGCCAACTGGGGCGAGGACAAGCGCTGGGAGCCGCAGCTTCCGGCCGAAGAGCAGGAGCGGCAGATGCGCCTGTGGAAGAAGGCTGTCACGAAGTCCATGGATTGGGTAGACGAGGACGTTAAGTAAGTTCAACCGTCGGTTGAAGGAGGCCGCACTTGCCCCGCCCGTCCCCAGCTGCTCCCAACGCTCGCAAGCTCGCGTCGGGGCCCTCGCAGCTGTGGGCCCATCGCGGTGCCCACCACACCCGGGCGAAGTGCGGCCTCCCTCAACCTTCCCCTCCTTGCCGCGTCTGTTCCGTGTTTGCACACAACACATGACAAAGCGGTAAGGTGGCTTTATGCGTGCGATCCTTCTGCTTAGCTAGCCGCCCGGTAAACGTCGATTCTTAGACAACGCGAACCGAGCGGCCGCCCCTCCTTGCCGAGGGGCTTTTGTGTGTCCGGGACCTTCCGGGGCCGGAGCAGGAGGCAAAACCGTCATGGAAGAACAGAAGAGGGCAGCAGTGAGCGTTCAGCCGGAGACAGAAACCGGAGCACAGTCAACAGTGGCAGGCGAGACGCCCGAGGAGGGTGTCTACAGCTTCGCCTCGATGGAGGCCAAGTGGCCGCAGGTCTGGGAAGACCTAAAAGTCTTCACCCCTGTTGATGACGGATCCCGTGAGCGGCGCTATGTCCTGGACATGTTCCCCTACCCTTCAGGCGACCTCCACATGGGCCACGCCGAGGCTTTTGCCATGGGCGATGTGGTGGCACGCTACCTCCGGCAGAAGGGCTTCGACGTCCTGCACCCCATCGGCTGGGACTCCTTCGGCCTGCCGGCAGAAAACGCCGCCATCAAGCGCAATGCCCACCCCAGCGAGTGGACCTACGCCAACATCGACACGCAGGCTGCATCGTTCAAACGATACGCCATCTCTGCGGACTGGTCCCGCCGGCTGCATACTTCGGACCCGGAGTACTACCGCTGGACACAGTGGCTGTTCAAGCGTTTCTACGAGCGCGGTCTGGCCTACCGTAAGGATTCCCCGGTCAACTGGTGCCCGAAGGACTTGACCGTCCTGGCCAACGAACAAGTGGTCAACGGTGCTTGCGAACGCTGCGGAACCCCCGTGACCAAGAAGTCGCTCAACCAGTGGTATTTTAAGATCACTGAATACGCTGACCGCTTGCTGGATGACATGTCCGAGCTCCAGGGGCACTGGCCCGAGCGAGTGCTGGCGATGCAGCGCAACTGGATAGGCCGCTCCGAGGGTGCACACGTGCGATTCGCCATCGAAGCCACGGACGGCCGCGCCGAGCGCGGGGTCACCGTCTTCACCACCCGCCCGGACACCCTGTATGGGGCAACGTTCTTCGTTGTCGCCGCAGACGCCCACCTGGCGCTGGACCTGGTCACACCCGAACACCACGACGCCCTCATGGCCTACCGCGAAAAGGTCAAGGCCTTGTCGGACATTGAGCGCCAGTCCACTGAGCGCGAGAAGACCGGTGTGTTCACCGGCCGCTACGCAATCAACCCCCTCAACGGCGAAAAGCTGCCGGTCTGGGCCGCTGACTACGTGCTTGCCGACTACGGCACGGGCGCCATCATGGCAGTCCCTGCCCACGACCAGCGCGACCTCGATTTCGCCCGGGCCTTTAACCTGCCGGTGCGTCCGGTGCTGAACACCGGTGGGGAAGATCCCGTGGAAACCGGCATTGCGACCGCCGGCGAAGGCACCCTGATGAACTCCGGCGAACTGGACGGTCTGTCCAAGGCCGAGGCCATCCCTGCAGCCATCGACATCCTGGAAAAGCTGGGCACGGGGGAGAAGTTCGTCAACTTCCGCCTGCGAGACTGGCTCCTGAGCCGGCAGCGCTTCTGGGGTACTCCGATCCCCATCATCCACTGCGCGGAATGTGGCGAGGTGCCGGTACCGGACGATCAGCTGCCTGTGACCCTGCCTGAAAACCTGCGCGGAGAAGCGCTGTCGCCGAGGGGCACGTCTCCTCTCGCTGCGGCACTGGAATGGGTCAACGTCGAGTGCCCGAACTGCGGACGGGCCGCCGAGCGCGACACGGACACCATGGACACGTTCGTTGACTCGTCCTGGTACTTCTTGCGCTTCGTCTCCCCGCATTACACCGAGGGCCCTTTTGATCCGGCCAAGATCAACGCCTGGATGCCCGTCGGGCAATATGTCGGCGGCGTGGAGCACGCCATCCTGCACCTGCTTTACGCCCGCTTCTTCACCAAGGTCATCCACGACATGGGTTTGCTTGAAGCGGACGAGCCCTTCAGCGCCCTGCTCAACCAGGGACAGGTCCTCAACGGCGGCAAGGCCATGAGCAAGTCCCTCGGCAATGGCGTGGATCTTGGCGAGCAGCTGGACAAGTTCGGCGTCGACGCCGTTCGCCTGACCATGGTCTTCGCGTCGCCGCCCGAGGACGACGTCGACTGGGCCGACGTCTCGCCGTCGGGCTCGGCGAAGTTCCTCGCCCGTGCGTGGCGCCTTGGCAAGGACGTCGCGAGCGAACCGGGTGTCGATGTCTCCACCGGTGACCGCACCCTCCGCACCGTCACCCACCGGACCATCGCCGACGCCGCAGAGCTGTTGGACAACAACAAGTTCAACGTCGTGGTGGCCAAGCTGATGGAGCTGGTCAATGCGACCCGCAAGACCATCGATGCCGGTGCCGGTGGTGCAGATCCCGCGGTCCGTGAAGCCGCCGAGGCGGTAGCGATCATCCTGAGCCTCTTCGCGCCGTACACGGCCGAGGACCTGTGGAACCAGTTGGGCCACCCGGCCTCCGTGGCGAATGCTGGCTGGCCGTCCCATGATGCCTCCCTTCTTGTCCAGGACACTGTGACGGCTGTCGTGCAGGTTCAAGGAAAGGTCCGCGACCGCCTCGAGGTGTCGCCTGACATCAGCGAAGACGCGCTTCGCGAGCTCGCCTTGGCGAGCGAAAACGTACAGCGGGCACTCGATGGCCGTGGCATCCGCACGGTGATCGTGCGCGCGCCTAAACTGGTCAACATCGTCCCGGCCTAGCCGGGAATACGGCCGCCGGTGTTCGCCGGCGGCCGGCCAGCAGCCCAGGAGGCACCGTTGACGGACCGCGAACCACCCGCATGGTTGTGGCTCAAGGAACGTTTGGCCCGCCTGCGTCAGTCCACGACGCCGGGTCGCGCCGGAGCTGAACCGCCGCCTGCCGCCGTGCGGACCGCCGTCGTCACTGACTCGGCAGCCGCGCTGCCGGCCGAATGGGTCAAGGCGTTCGTTGCGGACGGGCGTCTCGCCGTCGTACCGATGCCTGTCATGGTGGGCGAAGAAATCTACGGCGAGGGCGAAGACGACATCACCGAGACACTGGCGCTGGCTTTAGCGGCCGGATCGTCGGTGAAGACTTCACGTCCTTCACCCGGGCAATTCGAACAGGCTTACCTCGCCGCGCAGTCTCGCGGCTTCGAGGCTGTCGTCTCCATCCATATTTCCGCCGAGTTGTCCGGCACCGTCGATGCCGCCCGGTTGGCTGCACAGCGGGTTGCAATCCCGGTGGAGGTCATTGACTCGCGCACCGTGGGAATGGCGCTAGGCATGGGTGTCCAGAGTGCTCTCGTTGCCGCAGCAGACGGCCGTTCGGCCACGGAAGTCCGTCGCTTTGCCGAGGAGCGATTGGACCACACCAAGGTCTATTTCTACGTGCCGAGCCTTGAGCAGCTAAGGCGCGGCGGACGAATCGGCACTGCTGCGTCCTTGCTCGGAACAATGCTGTCCATCAAACCGATCCTGTCGGTCGACGACGGCAAGATCGTGCCGCTTGAGAGGGTGCGTTCGGCGGCTAAGGCCGTCGCTCGGCTTGAAGAAATCGTTGCTGCGGATGTCAATTCCCGGCCTTCGGGACAATCCCGGCTGGCCGTGCACCATTTTGGAAACCTTGCAGAGGCCGAACGGCTGGCGTCGCGGCTGGGGGAGAACTGCTTGGGATGCCCGCCTGCACAGATCAGTGCCCTGCCTGCCGTTCTGGCAGCTCACGCAGGCCTCGGCGTTTTGGTGGTGGTCGTTGGGGAAAGCAGTACACCTGGCGTCGCGGCAGCCGGTTCCAGCGCGAGCAGTTCCGCGGCAGGCGAAGACCTCGCGAAGCCGTCCGCCGGCGGCGACTGAAAAGTACTGCCAACTCCGCGGACATGTCACGGCCGCGTTCGCCTTTCCCATGGTTGAGAAGATCCGAGCCAGGGCGCACGGTATTTATGAACGGCGTGCCCGTCAGGCATACATGTAGGAGAGCTTCTCGTTGTGGATGAACCCCACAGTCTTCTGCGAGTGCACACCGCTCAGGAACCGAAGAAAGTCCCGCTTGCTTCTCTCCGTCAGGCCGGGATCGACCTTTGGACCCGTCACCTTCTCGCGAAGGCGGCCACTCAGCTGGCCCCGCTCATTTTCGTACTCTTCGATGTAGCACTTCGTACTCTTGATCTGGCTCACGTTCGTTCTAACTGTGGTCGACCGTTCGACTTTATCGTGAGTGTCCGGACTTCTGGTCGACTATGTGACAGGGCGCAGCGTGGGCAGGCACGGCCCTGGTTACGGCTCCATGCCGGCGTCCCCCAGGATGTCCGAACATGTCTCTGCGGTTTGATCCATCAATTGGCGGGATCGACCCTCATCCCATTCCCACCCCGGGAGCTGCAGCCGTGTCACTGCGCTCCTCCTTGCTTGCTGAGCTATTCGGCGTTCTCGGGGCTAGCGCTGCGTGATCCCGGGTCATCACAAGGTCGTAAACGCAAAGCGGATGTGGAAGTAGTTGGTCAGCGTGCACGTCTCGGTACATGAAGCAATGTTGACGTGGCAGCAACCCCCCAACGTGCAAAGGCCAGCGGCGACCTCGTTGGGCAACGGCCGAAGATGCGTGCCGGTTTTCGCGTCACGGTAGGTACCGCATGCCAACCTAATAGCGGAAGACCCACAGGGTTCATTGGGGGCAACCCGTGGGGAGCGGATCAAGGGGTGGATCGTCGGGAGACCACCTGAAGCAACGAGTACGTGGCAGACAGGAAAGGAGAAGACATTGAACAGCATCAAAACTATAGGTAACCGGATTGTCCGGGCCATGCGTGGAAACGTGCTTGTCCGGCAAGAGCCCAGGCGCATGAAGCACTGGCGGCCGCCCAGAATCCCCGCTCTTCTCTTGAGCTCGATCGTGGGCAGCCTCGGAGTGGTGCCTGCCCACGCTGAGCCTGCCAAGCGACTATCCTCCCGGCCACCGGTCCAACGACGCCATCGCGTAAGAACCGGGCAGCCGCGGCCGGCCCGGCGACTTCCCAACGCCGGTCGGGGTTGTCCCCTCGCTCGTTCCTGGCCCAGGCCGCGACCCATCTGAGCCTCGACTTTGTTGCCGAAGCCGCGAAACGCGACGGCGGATCCTTGGCACAGATGGCATTCACCGATTATCCGGACGCGGACGGCGGCCATCACGAGCTAGTATCGACAATCGGGGCGATCATCCTAGTAGGAATCGTTGAAAACGATATACGAGAAACTCAGTGACAAAGATCGAATTCACGTATATGCTCCGATCAATTTCAATATTCAGGGGATTCGATGAAGCATTCTTCGTTGCTGAAATTCACTTTTTGCTTATTTTTCGTAGGCTTGATCACAACTTCTTGCGCGTCTGGCCCGGTCGGCAAAGCCGGCACAGCGGTACCCACTCCGCCTCCGATCAGTTCCGCAACTCCACAGGTATCCTGCGCGCCTTTTCTTCCGTCTGCTCCGTGCTCTCAATACGTCAGCATTTCGGGAACTTCGAATGGCGTCACTCTCCCGTGGGTAGCCGCTGGCGGGCTTACGGTGGAGCTGAATTCTGTGAATGGTGGACTGGAGTTCACCGCGAAAACTCCCTGCAATCCGATCAGCGGACCAGCAATGATCACAGGGAGCACTCTCATTGTTGAAAAGCTGGCGCTCGGAGCGGTTGGATGCGTCGGCGACCCCGCTGAACAGGAAAAGTGGGTTGTACAGTTCCTGAAACAGCCTATTGAAATGGCCTTTAATCAGGACACTTTGACATGGAAGGACGGAACCGACACTCTCAAATTCAAAAGCAAGTAACGACCACGCTGAGCGGATCAGCGTCCTAATTGCTGACGCCCGCTATAGCCAACCTAGCAAAATTAGATATCGATGAACTAATCAAACCTGGGGGTAAATTGAAGTTCTTATCGCTTGCTGTTCGCGCATCGGTGGCCATTTTGCTCGTCTCAACCGGAATCGGTGGTAATGCCGCGGTGGCGGCTACGACCTCGCCGGACAGCCCCTTCTGGGTCAAACGAGATCGATCGCTACGCCGAGGCTTACGGTTTCCGTGTGCTGGCCGTGAACCCTTGGTCGCTGGCCCCGCCCTAGGTGTCGAGTATGGTCCGGCGTCTGCCGGGTCTGCTGATCCCGCACCAGCGAGGGCTGGGCAACAGCCCATGGATAACAAGCATACGAGTTCCGCTGGCTAAGTCGAGGGCAACTGGGACTACGTGGATAACTCCAACGCGCTGTACCGATCCGCGTCATCGACCGCATGCTGCTGGCGAAGCTGCCTGAGACGGGGGAGAATACGACTGGCGTCGACGTAAGCCGCGAGGGCAGCGACTGCACGGTGTTCAGTCCGGACATAGGCGACGTTCCGGCGGACCTGTACGAGCCAGATGTCGACCGCACCGATACTGCTCCGATCTCCGACCTGTTGCCGACGCGTCCCCGTGTGCAACTGATCCTCCACAAGGCCTCTTGATGGTGACCTTTTCCACATAGAGTCGATGCCGCCTGCCACGGCGGGGTGGGCAGTTCTAGGCTCGATCGTATGCCACGCAGGAACGGTGCCGCCTCAGCCAACGACGCCGCGAATGCTGCGCGTCGACGGTTCACGGCCCGTCTTGGACCGCCCCTGGCTGGCGAGCATAGTGCTGAGCTGGGAGGCGCCGGACAGGTCGAACTTCAACGGGGCCACGACGGTAGGGACCCGTTACTGCCCTTACACCCGTTGCTTGAGGGCAACACTGGGACTTCCCCGTCCGGCTACTCTTCCGGTGAACCAGATTCCGGCGATTCAGGCGTCTCTGGCGAATCGTTGGCTCCTCCGCGGCTTCGTTGGCGCACGCCGAGGCGAGTGGCTGTCTTGCTGACCGTTCCATGCTTGCTGTTGCTGTTGTGGTTCGCCTGGCAGGCGTGGACGGCCCAGCCAACGGTCGAGCCCATGGTCCGCAGTTCGCTAGCTGGTGCAGCCCCACGCGTTGGTGGGAGCACCGCCCAGGATGACTCGCCCGAGTCGCGGCGCGGCCAGCTTACTGTCCACGTCGCCGGTGCCGTGAAGAACCCCGGAATCGTCACGTTGCCGGCCGGAGCACGAGTGTTTGATGCGATCGCCGCTGCCGGGGGCGCGGAGCCGGCCGCCGAACTGAACAGCCTCAACCTTGCGGCCGTAGTGCAGGACGCTGCAAAGATCCATGTTCCGCGGGCAGGGGATGCCGTTACCACCCCAGTGGCTGGAGCTGCCGGCGGGGCCGCGGGCGGAGGGGGTGGCGGGGGAACTTCGGGAAGCGGAAACTCGGGATCCGGAGCCTCTGCGGGAGGAAAGCTCAACCTCAACACCGCGACGGCGGAGGAACTCGATGCCCTGCCAAAGGTTGGTCCGGTCCTGGCCAAGCGCATCGTGGAGTGGAGGCAGCAGCACGGTCCGTTTGCGGCGGTGGAAGATCTGGACGCCGTAGACGGCGTCGGCCCGAAGATGATGGAATCCCTGCTGCCCTTGGTGACGGTCTGACATGGCCGACGATCGGGTATGAAGGGAGCCGGGCAGGCAAGCGCCGCGCGATCGACGCCGTCGGGGCGCGAGGACGCCCATGGGAACCGTAGCCGCATCGACCTGCGGCTGGTCCCGTCCGCCACACTCACGTGGGCCGTATCCCTCTCCGCTCCCTTCTTGCCGTCGTCATGGATAGCGGCCCTGTGTGCGGGCCTGTGTGTTGTCGCGGGGCTTCTGCTGGGAGGCCGGCGTCGGCGAATCCCCCAGATTCGGCAAACCGCTCCGCGGCGCCCGGAGTCGAGACGCCCGGAAGCCCGCGTGGGCGGTAACCCACGTTCGCGCTCAAGGACCGTTGCCGCCACCCTGGCCGTTGCGTGCTTGTTCGGTGCGGCCGTGGCGGCCCATGCGGCAATGGATGCGGGACCGCGCCAGGGCGGCCCCGTCGCTGAGGCCGCGGCATCCCGGGACTCCGTTGTCATCCACGTGCTAATCGTGGGAGAGCCCCGCGAACTGGGCACCGGCTCGCCTGGATCGGGACGGTGGGCAGTTCCGGCAGAAGTGATGGACATAGCAACCGATGGTCAGTTGATCCGTTCCCGCACAAGAATTCTGCTCACCGGGGGGCAGGGCTGGGATCAGGTCACAACGGGCGACGAGGTCAGAACCGCGGGGAAGCTGAAGCAGGCAAAAGCAGGGCAGTTGGAGGCCGGCGTTCTCGCGGCCGCTACACCTCCTATGAAGCCGGACGCGCGGCATGACCTCGACGCACAGCACCGCGCCAACGCACAGCCCAGGCTGGAAACGGAGGGCGTTATGCCGAAAGGTCCGGCGCAGTTGAAGAAGCAATTCGCCTCTGCTGCCGAATGGTTGCAGGGCGACGCCGCTGGTCTCTTGCCCGGAATGGTCACGGGCGACACCACCGGTCTGGACGAAAGTCTGGAAGACGCGATGAAAACCACCGGCACCACTCATCTCACGGCCGTCAGCGGCGCGAAAAGTCGCAAGGGGTATACTTCTACTCATGAAAGCGGCTATCTACACGCGAGTCAGCCAGGACCGCAACGGGCGCGGGCGTTCTGTCGAGGAACAAGAGGCCGTTTGCCGTGACCTCTGCCGACAAAACGGCTGGGAGATTGCAGGCCTGTACACCGACAATGACCGTTCGGCGTCCAGGTATGCGCGAAAGGGGCGCCCGGATTTCGAGCGGCTCATGTCCGAGCTTGACCAAGTCGACGTCATTGTCACCTGGGAAGCCAGCCGCGCTACTCGTGACCTGAACGTCTACACGCAGATGCGCGACGCATGCCGCAAGGCCGGCGTGAAATGGGCCTACAACGGGCGCGTGTACGACTTCGAGCGAACCGACGACTCGTTCACCACCGGCCTAGACATGCTCGTTGCCGAGCGCGAGTCAGGAGAGACGTCGAAGCGGGTCCAGCGGGCCGTCAGAGCTCAAGCGAACGCGGGCAAGCCGCACGGGCGGATCCCCTTCGGATACACGCGCGTCTATGCCCCAGACACAGGCAACCTCCTACGTCAGGTGCCACACCCCGAGGAGTCCAAGCTGATCACTGAGGCAGCTGACCGCGTCTTGGCGGGGGAGAGCATTTACCAGATTGCCAAGGACTTCAAGACGCGCGGTCAGTTCCGCCTGTCGGACCTCAGGATTCAGAGGCTTCTGCGGAGCCCTACCTACGCGGGAAAGCGCGTATACCGCGGCGAAGTCCTCCGCGATGCCGATTGGCCCGCGCTGATCGACCCCGAGCGGTGGGAAGCGCTCCAGGGCATCCTCGGCTCGCCCGACCGGACCAAGTTCCACGGCACCGAACCGGCGCACCTGCTGACCGGCATAGCGAAGTGTGGCGTCTGCGGCGGCCCGATTGTGCGCCTCGTGAACAGGGGCAAGTACCCGACGTACATTTGCAAGGAGCGCCACTGCGTCGGCCGCGCGCAAGGCCCGACGGACGAGACAGTCGTCGCCGTCGTGAAGAACGTCCTCACGCGCCCCGACGCGCTCCAGGCGATCCACGCCCACGCCGATCCCGGCATCAGCGACGCGGCCAACAAGGTTCAGGAGCTTGAGGCGCGGCTGGAATCCCTCTACGAGCAAGCCGCCACCGGCACGCTGAGCGCCGCGGGCCTCGCGAAGGTGGAATCATCCATCTTGAGCCAGCTCGACGCCGCACGCGGGCGCCTACGGGCGATGTCCGCACCGAAGAAACTCACGATAGCCGACCCTGCCGCGACTGCGGCACGCTGGGACAAGCTGCCAGTCCTCACACAGCGCGAGATCGTCCGCGGACTCATGGAGGTACGCATCATGCCGGCCCGTGCCCGAGGCGTCCGCTTCGACCCTCAGAGCATCGACATACAGCAGCGCTTCTAACGCCCTTGGAAAGCCCATTCCGATAACGGTTCGGTAACGATCCGAAATCATCGTGGCATACCGTGGCATGCCGTAGCATGCCGTAGCCTATCCCAGCCGCACCATGCCGCGTTTTTCTTTCCGCCAAACCTGCCGCTTACTGACAAAGGTAAGCAAAAGCGAAGAAATGGCAGGGGGGCAGGAAAATGGAAATGCAAGAGGGCAAATCCCAGGCGCTAACCGTCGCGGACGTCGCCCGAATTTACAAGTTGAGCATATGGACCGTTTATAGGCGCGTCGAGGATGGAACGCTAAAACCCTTCCGAATTGGCCGCGCGCTCCGTTTCGACGCTGAAGACGTCGCTGCCACTTTCCTTCGAGTGCGCAAGGCCGTCGAGGAATGACCATCGAGGAGTACGCCGCCCAGGTAGCCGCCCAATGGCAGCCGCTCACAGACCGGCAGCGGCTCCTTATTGCCACCGCGCTCAGCGATCAGACCCAGCGCGACGGGAGGTGACCGGATGGGCGCTACGAACGTTGCGAAGGTCTTCACCCTCTGGCGGCATCTGAGCCACCGAGACGCCCGCTTGCTCCTCTACATGGCCAATACTTCGCTCGACACCGAGCAAGGCGGGGTGGACGAAAAGGGAAAGCCGACGCTGAAGCCAAGTCGCCCTCCTCGATATTTCGGCGGATGGGAAGACGCGGCCGAAGCAATCGGGCTCGATCCCAGGGGCAAGAAGGACAGCGCGAAGGAGACATTTCGGCAGGCCGTCGCAAACCTCGTGAAGGCCGGCGCCGTCGTCTCAAGCGGCAATGCCCGGATAGGAACCCGCGCCGAATACGCCCTGGCCCTCGACCGTGACGAGACTTTCCAACCGGAAATAGTCGATTCACACGATCCCGACAAACGTCCAGTTATTCGCTGGCATCCAATAAAGAGGGCCAAGAAAACATTGCCCCTCGTGGGGCAAGAAAACATTGGAGATAGGGGCAAGAAAACATTGCCCCCTAGGAGTACTTCAGGAACCACTACAGGAATACAAGAGGAACCACTATCACCTCAGGCGAGTAAGTCACCTGCGAACGAATGGAGCACTTGGTAATGAAACAAACAAGACCACCATTGCAATACGGGCCCGAGCATTACGACCGGATCCGGAACGACGGCGCGACGCTGACTATCCGGCCGGCACGCATCGTCACGCCTGCCCACACAGCCCGCGATGGGCTCGTGCTCACCGCGGGCGGACAAGCACGTCTTGTGCTCACGCTCGAGGACGCCTACGAGCTGGCCGAATCCCTGGCCAACCAGCTCGACAGCCTTGCAGGTGTCGACGGCGCGAGGCAGATCAAGCGACACCACAGCCTCACCGCAGCGGACGGAACGCCAGAGCCAGACCTCGACGCCTACCTAGCCACCTTCACAGCAGAGGACTGACCATGGCATTCGACTACGCCCAGACACTGAGGGACGCGCAGTCCCTCATCACAGAGTCACTGCTCAACGGCAACGCTGCCGAGCTCTATGCGCAACTACTCAGCGAGCAACAGCCAGAGCACCGCGCCGAGTGGTGCCAACTCGTCAACGAGTACAACCTCGGACTCATGCGCCCAATCATGGACAACCTGTGCGGAGGGCGCGAGCGAGCCATCACCCAATGGCAGGCACAGCTCGCGAGCAACGGCGCTGATACCGGCGCGGCTGAGGCACTCCAATGGCTGCAATCCGAGGAAGACGACCGCCCGGGGGAGTGACCCAGGGCCTAAGCGCCACGAAACGGGCCCGGGTTTTTAGGCAGGGGCCAGGTGGAAGACCCCGCCCTCACCCAGAAAAACTCCACCGGCATGAATTTTCTCGTTGTAGCGTAGCGAATCGCCCGTTTGCGCAGGTCAAACCGTCCTTTTGAACCCATTTCGCGTTGTATCCACTCACCCGGCGTGCCGCGCCGCTCATTTAACTCGGGCGTGCTTTAAAATTGAATCAGCTGCAAGTTGCGGGTCGCGTTGAGGCCTGATCCGTAACTTGCCGGCACTGAATCCGCGTCGAGAGCCTGGATTCAGAAGCCGGTCGCGCGAGTCCAGCAATGGCCGCCTGGCAAGGGGTACCAGCGATCCCCGTGAAGCCAAGCCACCATTGTGAAAGGACTCTCTCAGTGGCACTCACGATTTCGCAGCTCATCGAGCGCACCAAGAACGAACGAAACGCCAAACTCAGCGCGCGCAACAGCTTCGCGGACCAACTCCGCGGCATCCTCGAGGAGGACGAAGCGGGTCGACCCGTCAACCACGGCGAACTCTCCCAGGTCCGCCACCAAATCAGCACCCTTGATCGTCAGATTGATGGGCTGAGCGACCAAATCCGCGAGTACTCGGACGAGCAGGAAGCGGACGGCGCTTACCTCCGCGCCTCGCAGCAGACCACGCCGACCCGTGCGGCCGCCGTGGCGTCCGGGGATAGCTATGAGGTCCGAGTCGGCCAGACGCGGGCTTACGACAGTGTCATCCGCACCGGGGACACCAGGGAACCGCGCATCTACGACAGTGCCACGGCCAGCCGCGGCACGTCCTTCTTTGCAGACGCTCACAATTGGTCCCGCGGCGGCGGTAACGGCGGCGCACGTGACCGCCTCGAACGCCACGCCAGCGAGGTCGAGTTCCACCGCGAAATGACCGAGCGTGCCACGTCCACCGGCTCGTTTGCCGGCCTCGTGGTCCCTCAGTACCTCGTGGATCAGGCTGCGCTCGTGCTCCGCAACGGCCGTCCGATGGCCAACGTGATCCAGCGCCTTCAGATCCCTGCTCAGGGCATGTCGTTCACGATCCCGCGCGGCACCACGGGCGCTTCGGCCGGCGTCCAGGCGTCTGAAAACTCGGCCGTCTCCTCGACGGACGAGGTCTGGGGGAATCTGTCCGTCCCGGTTGTGACCGTCGCGGGCCAGCAGGACGTGTCCCGCCAGTCCCTGGAGCGCGGCACGGGCGTTGACCAGCTCATCTACACCGACTTGGTCAAGGCCTACGCCACGGCCGTGGATGGGCAGATCCTCAGCGGCACGGGCTCGTCCGGTCAGGCGCTCGGCATCATGAACACGGGCGGTATCGGCGCGGCTACCGCGTTCGGTGCTGCGGCCGGCCCCGCGAACTTCAACCTGAAGGTAGCCGGCGCCAACAATGCCGTGTACAGCGCCGGTCAGGGCCTCGCGCCCGAGCTGCTGGTCATGCATCCGCGGCGTTGGTCCTGGCTGTGCGGCCTCGTGGACTCCTCGAACCGTCCGATTGTGCAGAGCAACCTCAATGTTGCCTTCAACACGATTGCGACGGGCGGCTTCGGCAACAAGGATCTCGCGACCGTCGAGACTCCGTTCGTAGGCGTGCACAACTCGGGGCTTCCGGTCCTGCTGGACCTGAACATTCCGACGAACGCTGGCACCCTCAATGAGGACGTCATGCTCTCTGTGGACGCCGATCAGCTCCTGCTGTGGGAGGACGGCGACGGCATGCCGCGCCAGCTTTCCTTCGAGCAGACCACGGGCGGTTCGCTGACCACGAAGCTCGTCGTGTACTCGTACATCGCGTTCACGGCCGGCCGCTACCCGGCCGCCGTCGCGAAAATCGGCGGCGTCGACACCGTCGCCGGCAACGGCCTCATCGCTCCGACCTTCTAGCAAAACCCCTCACTAGGGCGCCGTTTCCATCAAGGACGGCGCCCTAGTGGCAGGGGTAGAAAGGCGGTAACCCATGGGTGACGCTTCGATGATTTTCAACATTTTCGGGCGTGACGAGGGCGTTTCCAAGGCGTTCGACGGTATCGCCGCGAAGGCCACGGAGATGGACGCCAAGACCAAGGCTGCTTCCATCGGCATGAATGCGTCCATGGCTGCGGCTGAGGACGCCGGGAAGAAGGTAGCGGACCAGCGGGGCGTGCTGGAGATAGCGACCCGCCGTGTTGCGCTCGCTGAGGAAGCCCTCGCGGCGGTCAACAAGAATTCGGAGTCGACCTCGAAGCAGAAGATGGCGGCTGAGTCCGCTGTTCTGACTACCCGTCAGGCGATGATCAAGGCCGAGGACGCTCTCGGGAAGGCCACGGCTGACGCGGCGAAGCTGGCCGAGGAATCCGGCAAGAAGGTGGAGAAGTCCGCGAAGGACACCGCCAATGGCGTGGGCATCTCCGCTACCCAGATTGTGGGCAGCTTCAACACGATCAACAACGTCATCGGCGGTGTGACGCCCTCAGTCTCGGCCAACGTCATGAAGATGACTGCCGTCATGGGCCTGATGGGCGCGGGCGCTGCTGCTTCCTCGGCTCTCACTGGCGGTGCCCTGGCCGCCCTGCCGCTGCTGTTCGCCGGGGTTGGCGCGTTGATGGTCAAGACCGCGGCCTCAACGAACGCGGACCTCACGGCGCAGTTCACGAACGCGGGCGCGTCCATCAAGGACACCATGCTCAAGGCGTCCGAACCCATGACGACCATGTTCGGGAACATTGCGACGTCGGCCGCGGAAACCCTCAAGAGCATGGGTGGGGCCATGCATGACGCCTTCGAATCGTCGGCGCCGGCCGTTGCGACGATTTCCCAGGGGCTTCTCGGGCTGGTGCAGAACATCATGCCCGGCATGAACGCCGCACTCGCTCAAGCAGCGGGCCCCGTGATGGCGCTCTCGACCGGCCTTTCGGGTCTTGGTACGGCGCTTGGAGGTTTCTTCCAGAACCTCACTATCGGCGCGGATGGTGGGGCGGCCGGTCTGGGGAGTCTGCTGGGCATGGTGAACAACCTCCTGCCTATCCTCGGGGCGTTCCTTGGCAACATTGCCGGTCCCATGAGCGGGGCCATGGCGAGCCTTTCCATGTTCGTGGGCACGCTCGTCCAGTCGCTGCTTGGCGGATTGACGCCGGTCCTGAACGCTCTGGCGCCGGTCTTCGGGCAGCTCCTTGGGGCGATCCTGCCGATGCTGCCCGCGATAGGCGGCCTCATTGCGGCGTTCGCTCCGGTCATTACGGACATCGGCAGCCAGCTTGTGCCGATCTTCCAGCAGCTCGTGGGCGTGTTCGTCAAGCTTCTCCCGTCCGTGATTCCGCTGATTGACCCGCTGCTGAACCTGCTGTCGCCCATCGTGACGATGATCGGCCCGCTTATCCAGTTGGCGTCCGCGTTCGGTCAGGCGCTCCTGCCGGTCATCGGTGAGCTCCTGCCGGTGATCCAGGATCTACAGAACGTGCTTTCGGGCGCGCTGGGGGATGCGCTGCTATCCATCGGGAAGGCGATCATCCCGATCCTTCCCGCACTGGGCGATCTCGTGAAGGTTGTCGGCGGCGCCCTGGCCGGGGCGCTCAAGGTGATCCTGCCCCCGCTCATGCAGCTTATCGACGCCGGGCTCGGGGCGATGCTGAAAGCCATAGGTCCACTGCTGCCCATGATCGGGCAGATCCTCGCCCCGCTCCTTGGCGTCCTTGCGAAGCTCCTTGGCTCGCTCCTGACCGCGATCATGCCGCTTCTCCTGCCGCTCGTGAAGCTCCAGGGCATAATCCTGGAGGGCTTGGCGAAGGCGCTCATCTGGATTGTCAACAACGCCATTGTCCCGCTCGTCAATTGGCTCGCGGACCAGCTCGGCCCGCAGTTCAAACTGCTGGGCGACACGATTTCGTACGTCGTGAATTGGGTCAAGAACACCCTTGTTCCGTGGTTCATCCAGGCGTGGCAGACGGTGGCCGATTTCGTCAAGGGATTCATTGACGGACTGGTGAACGGCTGGAACCACTTCTGGGATGTCACAAACGATGTTTTCACCAAGGTGGGGAACTTCGTGTCCGGCACGTGGAACAACATAGTCGATGGAGTCTCGGGCGCCGTGGACAAGGTAATTGGTTTCTTCGGCGGGATCAAAGACAAGGTAGCTGGTGCGCTTTCCGGAGCTGGGGACTGGCTCCTTGACATCGGCGGCAAGATCATCGGCGGCCTGATCGGCGGGATCAAGGGTGCACTGAGCGGCCTGGGCGATGTCCTCGGCAATGTCGGACAGTTCATCAAGGACCACAAGGGGCCGGAGAGCTATGACAAGGTCATGCTGAAGCCTCACGGCGGATGGATCATGGGCGGCCTGATCGACGGGATCCAGGACTCGCTTCCAAACCTCCATGCGGTACTGGGCAACGTTACGAATATGGTTTCAGGCGCGTCGTTCAACGTGCCGGCCGGCGCCGGGACCGCCGCCAACCTTGGGGGCGCGGACCAGCTCGGGGTCATGAACGGCCGCGACACAGGGCCCAAGACCTACATTCTGCAGGTCGGTGACAAGCAGTTCAACGCCCACCTTGAAGAGGTCACTACCGGGGCTGCGGCCCGCGGGCTTGGAGGGATGCGCCGATAAGACTTGTGGCGTCAACGTCACCCACTTCCCAGTTTGAGCAATGGTGGGGAACGTGGGAGCGATGGCGGGACGAGAAAGCCCCATCCTGGGTTTTCGCTAGCAGCCCCCGCCAGCGCCACAACACAAAAGAGGCGAGGCTCCGAACACCGGAGCCTCGCCTCTTCTTTGTTTTGTCAGATCAGAAGCTCGGACACGGTCACGCCAAGCGCTTCCGCGACGTCGCCCAGCTCGCACACCATGAAGGTGTTGGGAGCCTTGAGCTTCCGGTAGAACGTCTCGCGTGGGATCCCAGCATCCCGCGCCACCTCGTTCCTGGTCTTCCCGGCCTCTTTCATAAGCCGCTTGATGTTGCCTACGACCATCCTTGTCCAGTCGAGTTCCATTAGATGCCCCTGCACAGTTCGTGGAACGTCATGCCGAGCGCGTCCGCTGCACGGATCAACTCCCGGACGTAGAAGCCCCCACGGGCCATCCTGACTTCGAAGGTGTTCCGGGAGATGCCGATTGCGCTGTAAACGGCTTTGCGGGTGAGACCATCATTGTCCATGGCGGTCTGGATGCGTGCCTTGACGACGGCCTCTGGATCACTGAGTTGTATTGTTGACATTGCCGATCCTCCAAATCGGTCACGCCCCCGGATGCCTGGCGGCATCGCGGGGGTTTTACCTCCCAGCGAGGTATATACCTAAACGATAGTCAGTGGCGCAAATTGCAGCCTCATCCTCGGGGGCTTGGTGCTTTTGGCCAGAAGCTTGCGGCTTCCCAGGAGCGCCGCGGCAATCGTGGCCCTTGTGGGCTTGGCGGCCTTTGTCATGATGGTCGGCCCGGATGCGAGCGTCCTCAGGGCAGCCGTTATGGGTGCTATCGGCCTTACAGCCCTTAGCGGCGGGCGGCGGGGCCGGAGCCTGGGCTTTCTCTGCCTCGCGATCAGTTGCCTGCTCATTCTGGATCCTTCACTTGGCATGAGCGTGGGATTCCTCTTGTCGGTCCTCGCCACGCTGGGAATTGTCCTCTTGGCAAAGCCCATCGCATCCTGGGCTCCAGCTTGGCTGCCTTCTTGGATCGCTTCGGCCATTGCCGTTCCATTGTCGGCGCAGCTCCTGTGCAGCCCGGTGATTGTTGCCCTGCAGCCACAATTCTCCAGCTACTCATTGCTGACGAACGTCGCGGCAGCTCCGTTTGTCCCACCGGTGACTATCCTGGGGACCATTGCCGTTCCGATCGTTCCGTTGGTTCCCTGGTTAGCTGCCATTCCTATGGCCATTGCCGGAGCGAGCGCGGGAATGGTGGCGGTCATCGCCCGGTTCTTCGCAGGACTTCCGGGAGCGGCACTGCCCTGGCCGGAAGGCCTGACAGGAATTGCCACCATGCTTCTGTGGTCTGTTGTGACCATCCTGCTCGTGTGGCTGGTCCTGCATCCAGCGTGGACGGGCCACACCGTGCTGGCTTTGCACCGCCGGCTATTGCTCCTCATGAAGGCTGCGGAGCCAACTGTCCGTCGCCGAAGGGCTAAGTGGCATTCCGGGGGCTCCCGGACGCCCGGCTATGGGGCCCGGGCCTTGGCGACCACTGCGCGCGACGCTGGACGTGGGAGACTGGGATCCTGCAAAAACCCTTCTGGAAGGAAGCAACATTGGCTGCTGCCCAGGTCTCCAAGGCTAAAACCTCCGCGGCAAACACCGCCAGCTGGCGGGACGTTACCCCGTCCGCCGTAGTGCTTGTCACCGGTCCTGAGGAGTACCTCGGAATCCGTGCCATGGATCGGATCCGTTCCCAAGTGCGGGCCACCGCACCTGATGTGGAAATCAGCAAGCTCAACGCTGGAAGCTACGAGTCCGGTTCCCTCGCGATGACCGTCACGCCGTCGTTGTTCGATGAGGCCAAACTCATCGAGGTCGAGGGCCTTGAGTCCATGAACGATGCCTTTCTTGCCGATGCGCTGACCTACCTCACGCATCCTGAGAATGACGTCGTGTTGGTCCTTCGTCATGGTGGGGGAGTACGAGGCAAGAAGCTTCTGGACGCCATCAAGTCCTCCGGATGGCCGGTCGTGGATTGCCAGCCCTTGAAAAAGGATGCCGAGAAAACAGCATTCGTCGTCTCGGAATTCAAGGCAGGCGGCCGCCGCATCGAAGCGGAAGCTGTCCAGGACCTCGTCAATGCAGTCGGTGCCAGCCTCTCGGAGCTCGCAGCAGCGTGCAGCCAGCTCATCGCGGATGCCACCGCCGCCGTGGACGCAGCCACCGTGGAGCGGTACTACGGCGGCCGCGTGGAAGCCACCGCCTTCAAGGTTGCCGACGCCGCCATGGCCGGCAACGGCCCGCAGGCCCTGACCGGC
This sequence comes from Arthrobacter rhizophilus, assembly GCF_026241105.1. Classification (GTDB taxonomy): domain Bacteria; phylum Actinomycetota; class Actinomycetes; order Actinomycetales; family Micrococcaceae; genus Arthrobacter. The sequence goes on from NZ_JAPFFT010000002.1 coordinate 28,224, forward strand.
CTCCGCCATGCCCTCGCCACCGGGGTTGACCCCGTGCCGCTGGTTGCCGCCCTTGCCGCGAAGCTTCGCACCCTCGCCAAGGTCGCCGGAGCCCAGGGCTCGTCAGCACAGATCGCCAAGCAGCTTGGAATACAGCCCTGGCTCGTGGAGCAGGCGCAGCGGGACGTCCGGCGGTGGACTCCTGAAGGCCTGATCCGTTCCATCCAGGTAACGGCGGAAGCGGATGCCCAAGTAAAGGGTCTCTCGAGGGATCCGGTGTACGCGGTGGAGCACGCCGTCACCGTCATTGCCGCTTCGGCCCGGGGCCGGTAGGCGACGCGCGACACCCAGAATCCCTGTGTGTCAGCCTGTTGCGTGACACTTTTGTGGCGGGGAAGGAACCTTATGGAAATTCCGAGTCGTCCGAGCAAGTTGCATCGGTTCTCTGCTCAACAGAAGTGGGATCTGTTGCTGGAATACGACAAATGCCTGGACTGGGGTTCGAGGGTCCAATTGTGCGTCGCAAATCGGAGCCACCGCCCGGTGGCCCGTTCCGCCTCATTCATGCCGGCTTAAATAACTGAGGCCGGCACCCATTGGGCGCCGGCCTCACGTTCAGCTCAGTCGAACTGGATAAACCTTAAAGTGCGTTGACCTTTTTGGAGATCGCCGACTTGCGGTTTGCAGCGTTGTTCTTGTGAATAACGCCCTTGCTGACAGCCTTATCCAGCTTACGGCTGGCAGCAACAAGAGCCTTTGCAGCGGCATCCTTGTCCGTGGACTCAACGGCGGTGGCAACGGCGCGGATGGCCGTCTTCAGCTCAGACTTGACAGCGTTGTTACGCAGGCGAGCCTTCTCGTTGGTGAGGATGCGCTTCTTCTGGGACTTGATATTAGCCACGTGTGTGAACTCTCTTTTTAATGCGGAAATGGTCTAGAGGGTTTTCAGGTTGGCCATCGACTGAGCGGCGTGGGGATGCCTATGGCAGCCAACCATGAGTGGCCGTCGACCTGCACGGACACACAGCCATAAATATTATCAGACTCTGCGCTTTTCCGGGGATTTGCCGTCTACGCCGAGTCGTGTTGCCCATCCAGTCGCCGGGCCACCAGCTGGAAAGTGCGTTTGTCCAGGACGGCGCCCTCACGCCGGACATCCGCGGGATTGATGCGCACCACCCTGTCCACCTTGACCTCGCTGGGCCGTCCTCGGGGGTCCCAGGCGCCGGTCCCGATGTCCACGTAGTCGTCTGAGCGGCGGCCATTGTCGTGGTCTTTGCTGGTCAGCATCAGCCCCAGCAGCCACCCGCCGTCGTGCCCTATCAAAAGGACCGGCCGATCCTTGCCCTCGGAATAGTCCTCTTCGTAGGGGACCCACGACCACACGATCTCTCCGGGATCCGGTTTGCCATCAGGGTTGGGGGAGTACCGCGGAGAGACCTTGCCCCGGAAGTCCCCCGGATAGGGCCGGGAAAGCTGCCCGACGCCGGCCGCCGCGTTCCGGGGGCGGTTCGCCTCCGCTGACGCCCGGCTTTTCGGGCGTTGGCGAGTGCCTGTGCCAGCTGAGGCTCCGACGATCCGTCGAAGGTAGCCCAGGGAGCCTTTCAGTAGTCTGCCAAGCAAATGTGTGTCCGATGCCATGGCACCACCGTACTTTCCATTGACATCCTGCGTCGCCCGCAACGCAACAGCGCCTGATCGGAGTGCACAACCGGCGTCGTGTTCATGGGAGACTATAAGTTCAGATATGCGGCATCGGCCGGATTGGTCCAGATCAGTCCGGGGTTCGGCCGTGTGAGTGTCAACAGTAAGGACCCTGCGTGTCTCCCATGGCCCGCACCGCACCGGTGCCCGCCGCGACAGATCCGGCCATCATCCGGAACTTCTGCATCATCGCCCACATCGACCACGGTAAATCCACCTTGGCCGACCGCATGTTGCAGTACACCGGCGTCGTTAAATCCCGCGACATGAAGGCCCAATATCTGGACCGCATGGATATCGAACGCGAGCGTGGCATCACCATCAAGTCCCAGGCGGTCCGCATGCCCTGGGAACTTGACGGCACCAGCTACGCCTTGAACATGATCGATACCCCTGGCCACGTTGACTTCACTTATGAGGTCTCCCGCTCCCTCGCGGCCTGTGAAGGTGCAGTCCTCTTGGTGGACGCGGCGCAGGGCATCGAGGCCCAAACCCTGGCCAACCTCTACCTGGCGATGGAAAACAACCTCACCATCATTCCGGTGCTCAACAAGATCGACCTCCCGGCCGCCCAGCCCGAAAAGTACGCGGCGGAACTCGCCAACCTGATCGGCGGCGACCCCGAGGACGTGCTGCGCGTGTCTGGCAAGACCGGCGCCGGCGTGGAGGCCCTCCTGGACAAGATCGTCCGCGATTTACCGGCGCCCGTTGGCGACCCCAAAGCCCCGGCGCGCGCCATGATTTTTGATTCTGTATATGACACGTATCGCGGCGTGGTCACCTATGTCCGCGTGGTGGACGGCATGCTGCACCCGCGCGAGCGGATCCAGATGATGTCCACCCGTGCCACACACGAACTGCTGGAAATCGGTGTCAGCTCGCCGGAACCCACTCCCTCCAAGGGTCTGGGCGTCGGCGAGGTCGGCTACCTGATCACGGGCGTGAAAGACGTCCGCCAATCGAAGGTGGGCGATACCGTAACCAACCTGGCCAAGCCCGCTGCGCAATCCCTGGCCGGTTATGCCGACGCCAAGCCCATGGTCTTCTCCGGCTTGTATCCCTTGGACGGCACGGACTATCCGGTGCTCCGGGATGCCCTCGAGAAGCTGATGCTCAACGACGCAGCGCTCGTTTACGAACCGGAGACTTCGGCCGCCCTGGGCTTCGGTTTCCGTGTGGGCTTCCTTGGCCTGCTGCACTTGGAAATCACCCGTGAGCGCCTCGAGCGCGAGTACAACCTCGACCTCATCTCCACCGCTCCCAACGTTGAGTATGAGGTCACGCTGGAAGACAAGCGTGTCCTTCACGTCACCAACCCCAGCGAATACCCCACGGGCAAGATCTCGGAGGTCCGTGAGCCGATGGTGTCCGCCACCATCCTGGCGCCCAATGAGTTTGTCGGCGCCATCATGGAATTGTGCCAGAGCCGCCGTGGGGTCATGGGCGGCATGGACTACCTCTCCGAGGACCGTGTAGAGATCCGATACCGATTGCCGCTTGCCGAAATTGTCTTCGACTTTTTCGACATCCTTAAGTCCAAGACCCGTGGCTACGGTTCGTTGGACTGGAAGGCGGACGGCGAGCAAGTTGCCGATCTGGTCAAAGTTGACATCATGCTCCAAGGCGAGCAGGTTGACGCCTTCAGCGCCATCACCCACCGTGACAAGGCCTACGCCTATGGGGTCATGATGACCGGCAAGCTGCGCGAACTCATTCCGCGCCAGCAGTTCGAGGTGCCCATCCAGGCTGCCATCGGCTCACGCATCATTGCCCGCGAAAGCATCCGCGCCATCCGCAAGGACGTCCTTGCCAAGTGCTACGGCGGTGACATCACCCGTAAGCGCAAGCTTCTGGAAAAGCAGAAGGAAGGCAAGAAGCGCATGAAGATGGTGGGCCGCGTGGAGGTTCCACAGGAAGCGTTCATCGCAGCCCTTACCACCGACGAATCCAAGGACAAGGCCAAGAAGTAATGGGGCTGTTCGCCCAAAACGCTGCGGGACGCGCACTTGGGGGACGGGCACACGGAGGATCGTGTGCCTAGTGTCCTTCCCCTCGGAGACCCGGCACCTGCGGACGGCCTCCTGCCGCCGCAGGTGCTTGACGGTGTCGAGTCACGCAAGTTTGGACTGTACGTCCATATACCTTTCTGTGCCGTGCGCTGCGGATACTGCGACTTCAACACCTATACCGCCACCGAGCTTGGGGGCGGCGCATCCCAGGACGCCTACGCATCGACTGCGATTGCGGAAGTGGAGTTCGCCGTCCGGGCCATGGGCGCCTCCGGACTCCCGCACCGGCCCTTGAGCACGGTGTTCTTCGGCGGAGGCACGCCGACCCTGCTGCCTGCTGAAGACCTGGCACGCATCCTGACGGCCGCCGTCGGGCACTGGGGCCTGGAAGCGGGCGCCGAAGTCACCACTGAAGCGAACCCGGACTCTGTGACGCCCGAGTCCCTCCAACTGCTCGCCGACGCCGGGTTTACGCGGATTTCCTTTGGCATGCAGTCGGCGGTCCCTCACGTGCTCAAGGTCCTGGACCGCACGCACACACCCAGCAGGGTCCCCTTGGTGGTCCAATGGGCCCGCGACGCCGGCCTTGCCGTGAGTCTCGACCTGATCTACGGCACTCCAGGCGAGTCGATGGCCGATTGGCAGACTTCCCTTGAGACTGCTCTGTCCTACGACCCGGACCACATCAGCGCCTACGCATTGATCGTGGAAGAAGGCACCAAGCTGGCCGCCCAGATCCGGCGCGGAGAAGTACCCGGAATCGACGACGACGACCACGCCGCCAAATACGAACTCGCCGATCAGCTGATCAGCGCCGCCGGGCTCGAGTGGTATGAGGTCAGCAACTGGTCCCGCACACCCGAACAGGCGTGCAAACACAACCTTGCCTACTGGCGGGGAGATGACTGGTGGGGCATCGGACCCGGCGCGCATTCCCACATGGGCGGCGTCCGCTGGTGGAACGTCAAACACCCCACGGCTTACGCAAACAGGCTCGGTCAAGGCGTCTCTCCTGCCGCTGGGCGCGAAACCCTCGACGCCGGAACCCGGGAAGTGGAACGCATCATGTTGGAGGCGCGCCTCGGCACGGGGCTCCAGGTAGACGCCCTCGACAAGGTGGGCCGCCATGCCGTGGCGGGCCTCATTGCCGACGGCCTGGTTGAGCCTGCGGCGGCCTTTCAAGGGCGGCTGGTACTGACGCTCAAGGGGCGGCTACTGGCTGACGCGGTGGTGCGCCGCATCCTCCCGGAGTAGCCCGCCGGCATCGCGGGCACGGGCTGGCGCGAGCACTCGTGGGCCGGGGGAACAGCCGCTACTTGATCCAGCGCAGGTTGAAGCGGTAGCGGTGCGGTTGTCCGTGGTTGACGCGGATGCCGGCAGATACAGAGAAGCACGTGACAGCAACCCAGATTGCCGTGGCCAGAACTGCGAACAAGTTTCCAACCACCGGGAGCAAGACCAGAATGTTGGCGAGCACTGCGGCAATCGTTGGAGGCAAAGTGAAGTTCAGCGCCTCTTTGGATTCCTGTGCCGTGAAGGGGCCACGTTCGCGGAAAATCAGGTAGATCAGGAGCGAGGGCACACAGCCGAGGATCCCGCCGAAGTGCGCCAGGGTTGCCCACTGCCGGTCTTCCGAGGCGGTCAAGGGCAGCGCGTTGGCAGGAACGCCGTGGTACTGGGACTGGCCCGAGGCGCCGTCCCCATCGTCAGGAGCGTTGTCTGCCACAGTTTCTTCCTTCGAGTATCTATCGGTGCAGTGTTGCTGTCCCAGAATACTTGCTTAGCGCGCGATCAGCGGACCAACCCCGGGACCCAAAGTGGCGGAAACCGTACAGAGGCCGCTGCCAAAGCGAACCGAAAGCTGCAAGGAGCCGTCAGGGTACGGTCAGGAAGTCGATCACTTCTTCCACCCGTCCCAGCAGGGAGGCCTCCAGGTCCGCGTAGCTGTGGACGGCGCCGAGAAGCTTCTGCCAGCCTAGCCCGACGTCCTCGGCTGTCTCGTGCGGCCACCCGAACGACTTCAGGATGCCGGTCTTCCAATCGGTCCCGCGGGCGATGATGGGCCATTGCTGGATCCCCAGAACCCTGGGACGGATGGCCTGCCAGACGTCCACATAGGGGTGGCCCACGATCAGCACGTTTCCTGCAGCACCGACCAGTGTCATGGCATCGGCGGCAATCCGCGACTCTTTCGAATCCGGCACCAGATGGTCCACCAGGACTCCGAGCCTGCGGCCCGGGCCGGGAGAGAACTCGGCAATCGCCGCCTTGAGATCGTCAACGCCATGCAAGGGTTCGACGACGATTCCCTCCACCCGGAGGTCATCTCCCCAGACCTTCTCCACGAGTTCGGCGTCGTGTTTGCCTTCCACCCAGATCCGGCTTGCCTTGGCGACTTGCGCGCGTTGGCCGGCCACCCTGAGGGATCCCGAAGCGGTCCTGCCCGCTTGCCCGGCGACCGCTCCGGCGGCGGCGCGTGGCGCCGGCGGCAGAAGTTTCACCGGCTGTCCGTCGAGCAGGAATCCAAAGCCGAGCCGGAACGACTTGTTCTTTCCCCGGCGGTCCTCCAGCACCACAATGTGCATGCCCCCGGCCTTTTCGACCCTGGTCACGGCCCCGACCCAACCGGACTGCACGTCTTCGAGGACCATTCCGCGTTCAACGGGCACCTCGGGGAGTTGCCGCTTGGCAGGCGAGGAGAGGTCTTGCGGGCCCCAATTGTCGTAAGACACGGTCTTCACACCACTTTGCGCTAGGGGATCAATGACGGCCCTGGACGTTCCGCCGGACCGCGCGGGAATCGTGTTCGCCGCGAGCGGTACCAATGCTAACAACGTGGTGGCTCATACTAGACTTGTTAGCACTTGGGCATGTTGAGTGCTAATTGTTGAATTTCAGGTCGCTGAGTAGTAGCTGTTCAGCACTGGCTGTTGAATGGAGGTGGGCAGTGAGCGAACCACGCAAGCTTGAAGTGTTGCGCGCCATCGTGGAGGACTACGTTCACTCCCGCGAGCCCGTCGGATCAAAGGCCCTGGTCGAACGCCACCATTTGGGAGTGTCGAGCGCCACCATCCGCAACGACATGGCCCTTTTGGAAGAAGAAGGACTCATCGCCGCACCGCACACCAGTGCCGGCCGGATCCCCACGGACAAGGGCTACCGCCTGTTCGTCGACCGTATATCCCAGGTCAAACCGCTTTCAGCCGCCGAGCGGCGGGCCATCCACTCGCTGCTTGAGGGACCCGACGACGTCGAGGACATCCTTGAGCGCACGGTTCGGCTCCTGTCCCAACTGACCAACCAGGTCGCCGTCGTGCAGTACCCGCACCTTAGCCGCGCCCGCGTACGGCACATTGAGTTTGTGCTGCTGGCTCCGCGCCAGGTCCTGGTAGTACTTATCGCCGATACCGGCAAAGTGGAACAGGGCGTGGTGCACGCAGGGGCCGATGCCACGGACGAAGATGTCATGGCCTTGCGTGCACGTTTCCTTGGAAGCATTGCCGGCTCGCAGCTTGACCTCATGCCGCAGGTCCTGCCGTCCGTGGTTGCCCTCTGCCCGCCAACGATTCGAGGCCTTGCCGGTGTCCTCGCCCATGGCCTGGAAAGGCTGGCCGACAGAAGCCGGGACGAACGCATGGTCATGGCAGGCACAGCAAACCTGGCCCGCTCCAACGTGGATTTCCCTCTCAGCATCGGGCCGGTCCTGGAGGCTCTCGAGGAACAGGTGGTCATGTTGCGCCTACTCTCGGACATGGCCGAAGACCCTCGGGGAGTCACCGTGAGCATCGGCCGCGAGAACCCCTACGACGGTCTCTCCGAAGCGTCGGTGGTCGCCACCGGCTACGGTCCGGGCAGCAGGGCCAAGATCGGCATTCTTGGTCCTACCCGGATGGACTATCCCAACACAATGGCGGCCGTCCGCGCCGTCGCACGCTACCTTTCCCGCATTCTGGGCGGCTGACAGCCCGGCCGGAAACCGTCTCGCATGAAACGCAGTGTAACCATAAAACAAGGAAGAGATACCGACTTTGAGCAGCCACTATGACGTTCTGGGCGTCTCACCGGAAGCAACCGGCGAGGAGATCAAGAAGGCCTACCGCAAGCTCGCCCGCAAGCTGCATCCCGATGTGAACCCCGGAGAAGGCGCCGCCGAGGAATTCAAAGCCGTAACCCACGCCTACGAGGTCCTCTCCGACCCCCAGAAGCGCCGCGTGTATGACGCCACGGGCAACGAGAACGGCACCGACAACGGCTTCGGCGGAGGTTACGCAGGCCAGGGATTCGCGTTCCAGGACATCTTCGACACCTTCTTCGGCGGGGGTGGCGGTGGCATGCAGGGACCGGCATCGCGCATGCGCCGCGGCCAGGACGCGCTGATCAGTGTCCGCATCGATTTGCGCGAGGCCGTCTTCGGCGTCAACAAGAAGCTTGAAGTGGATACTGCGGTCGTTTGTCCCACGTGCGAGGGCTCATGCTGCCGAGCGGGCACCCACCCGGAGCGCTGCGACATCTGCGGCGGCTCGGGTCAGGTCCAGCGCGCAGTCCGCTCCATCCTCGGCCAGGTCATGACTTCCGCGCCGTGTGGTTCATGTGAAGGTTTCGGATCGATCATCAAGGATCCGTGCAATGAGTGCAGCGGACAGGGCCGCATCCGCAGCCGCCGTTCGCTAACCGTCAAAGTGCCTGGCGGCGTGGCGACCGGAACGCGCATCCAGTTGTCATCCCAGGGCGAAGCAGGGCCGGCCGGCGGTCCTTCCGGCGATCTCTACGTGGAGATCCGGGTCAACGCCGATTCCACCTATATACGCGAGGGCGACGACCTTCACGCGACCCTGAGCGTTCCCATGACGGCCGCGGCACTGGGAACCGAGCTGCAGCTGGATACGTTTGACGGGCCCCAGGAGATCGACGTCAAGGCCGGCACCCAGTCCGGCGAAGTCATCACCATGCGCGGACTGGGCGTCACCCATCTCCGCGGATATGGCCGAGGTGACCTCAAGGTACACCTGCACGTTGAGACGCCCGGAAAGATCGACGCCGAACAGGAACACCTGCTTCGCCAACTGGCCAAGTTGCGGGGAGAGCAGTTCACGGAGGGGAAGCTCGTAGCCAGCGGCGGTATGTTCGCGAAATGGCGGGACAAGCTCGGTAACCTGTAGCGGTGAGCAACCCCGTATTTTTCACGGCCGCCGGAACGCTTGACGGGCTCGGGCCAGGTGACAGGTTCGTGCTGGACGGCGCCGAGGCAAGGCATGCCGTCACCGTCAAGCGTTTGGAAGTCGGTGAAGCGGTCGACATTGCCGACGGCGCCGGAAAGCGGCTTACGGGAACTGTGACCGCATCCGGACAAGGAAGCCTGGAAGTTCTTGCATCTGACGTCCTGGAGGAGCGCCGGCCGATGGTGCGCCTCGTTTTGGTCCAGGCCCTCGCCAAGGGCGACCGCGATGAGCTCGCCGTCGAGACGGCAACGGAACTCGGGATCGACGCCGTGGTGCCCTGGCAGGCGGAACGTTCCATTGTCCGTTGGAAGGGGGAGCGGGCCGCCAAGGCCCTCGCGAAGTGGCAATCGGTGGCTACCGCAGCGGCGAAACAGGCGCGGCGCGCGTGGATCCCGGAAGTGCGTGCCGCCGTCGACGGCTCCGGCTTGGCGGCGGCCGTTGCCGCTGCTGATCTGGCGATCATCCTGCACGAGGACGCAAAGCGCCCGCTGAGGGATGTCTTGGAGAAGTGGCAGGATCAGCTTTCCGGCGGGGACCCCGGAGCAGGGCGCGAAGTGCTGCTCATCGTGGGGCCGGAGGGCGGCATCTCGCCGCGCGAAGTGACCAAGCTGAGCGACGTCGGCGCTGTCACCGCCCTCTTGGGGCACCATGTACTTCGCTCATCGACGGCGGGCCCGGCCGCCGTCGTACTGGCCAGCGACATTCTGGGGCGCTGGTAGAGCGGCACGTGCGCTGCCGCGCTGCCTAGGCAGCCCCTCGAGTAGTTCGCGGTGCATGTAGCAGATCAGCGGACGCTGAAAGAACGGGTATCGGTGGCGACGTCGGCGTCGCCGGGACCTACCATGGAAACGCGCAACTCGTAGCGGCCGGCTCCGAGGCCCACCGTGAAGTTGAAGGTGCCGCCTTGTCCCGGCACGGTCGAAGCAGTGGTCTGACCGGACAGGTATGAAGTCTTCTCGCCGCTTGAGTTCTCGCGGAGGATCTGCCAATGCAGTTTCTTCGAAGTGTCGGTACTACGCCCGTTGAACTTGACTGGGCCGGCAGGCAGGGTCAGGTCCTCCTGCGGTTCAATGATCCAAACGGGTGCCACCATAGTTGCGTCCCGGACCATCGGATCACCCAGCTTGACCTGACCGAACGCCATGTAGTCCGTGTGCCCGTCCACCAGGATGGTCACCTTGATCAGCTGACCGGAGTCGATCAAGCCCGAGCTCGCCGCAGCAGCGGTAGCGGTGTAGACGAGTTGCTGGACCGCTCGCTGCGCCATTCCGGCGTCGAGGTTGGAATTGAACGCGTCGCGGGAAACGTCGACCGTGACCACGTTCTTGCCGGAAATCGACGTCGCAAGGTTGCTCGGATTTTGCCATGGCGTGAAGAAATCGTGATCCAACGGCTTCTGGGACATCATGATCCGCAGGGCGGTAGTGATGGGGTTCTCGTTGCCTGGGTTGTCACGAAATTCGCGGTACAGGAAGATATCCGTGTCGCTTCGGCCGATCCAGTACACCGGAATCTTGTTTGACGCCTGGGTTGTCTCGAGCGGCGCATTGGTGGCAGGCGCCGCCTGCAGGGCAGCGGTCGGGTTGGGGACAGGCGTAGTTGATCCCTGACCCGAACGGTCGGCAACGCAACCCGAAAGAAACAGGGCAGCAGTCAGCGCGGTCACAAGCATGGCGGAACGTCTCCGGATGCGTGTGCCCTCTGGAATGCCGGCTGGCCTGGTAATGGTGGATTCCTGCTCGTGTTCGGCCGCTGTGGTGCGGGGGAGTCATGCGCCCGAGGACCGGGCGCGGGGCATTTTTGCCCATAAATCAGCTTGTCATAGTCCCCGCAGCCCTTGCTGGCGTTTCCATACTCCGGCGCCAACTGCAATGCGATTGATACGAGGTCGATACGGAGTTGATACCAAAGTGGCCTGAAATCGGCTGTCCGCAGCCCTCCCAAGCATGGTCTGGAACCACCCTCGAGACTGGCTGGCGTAGGATTGAAAGCAATCCGAGGCCCGTGATCCTGCGCCCATCCAGCGAACGGACATCGGAGCAAAATCGATGGACATAACCAAGCCGGAGGAGCACAGGCCGCCAGGCCAGCACTATGACAGAATCATTGAACGGGCGGCCCAGGGCCGGCAGCGTTGACACAGGCCCGGCCGAGTTCCCACACTCTGTCCCAGGCGCCCGGACGGAAGTTGTCGTCTTCGACAACTCTGATCAGATGGTTCAGACCCTCGGCAGCCATGACGAGGCACTGCGCTATATAGAAGCCCAGTTCCCCGGCGTCGACTTTCATGTGCGTGGCAACGAGCTATCCTTCAGCGGACCGTCCGGCGATGTTCCCCGGATCATGCGGCTCCTGGAGGAAGTCCGGGGTTTGGTCGGCAAGGGGACGGTTATCACCCCGGACGTACTCCAACAGCTCGTTTCCCTGCTGCGGAGCCAGTCACTCCAGAGTCCTGTGGAAGTGCTGACCCACAACATCCTTTCCAGCCGCGGACGCACCATTCGCCCAAAAACCCTGAACCAGAAGAGCTACGTTGACGCCATAGACGACAACACGGTGATCTTCGGGATCGGCCCGGCGGGCACCGGCAAGACGTACCTGGCGATGGCGAAGGCCGTGCAGGCACTGCAGCTTAAGGAAGTCAGCCGCATCATCCTCACGCGGCCCGCCGTCGAGGCAGGGGAGCGCCTCGGATTCCTCCCTGGAACGCTGAGTGACAAGATCGATCCATATCTGCGTCCTTTGTACGACGCTTTGCACGACATGATGGACCCGGAGTCGATCCCGCGCCTCATGGCTGCCGGAACTATTGAAGTGGCGCCGCTTGCGTACATGCGCGGCCGCACGCTCAACGATGCTTTCATCATTCTTGATGAGGCCCAGAACACCACTGCGGAACAGATGAAGATGTTCCTCACGAGGCTTGGCTTCGGTTCCAAGATGGTAGTCACGGGGGACATCACCCAGGTGGATCTACCTTTTGGAGCCACCTCCGGCCTGCGTATCGTCCGGGAAATCCTCACTGGGATCGACGGCGTGAACTTCACGATGTTGGACGCTTCCGACGTCGTCAGGCACCGGCTGGTGGCCGACATTGTGTCCGCCTACAGCATTTGGGACGAAAAGCACCGGGTGCGGGCACAGCACGCGGCGGCGCGTGAGAAACGGGGAGAACGCCGATGAGCATCGAGGTCAACAACGAGTCCGGCGTCCAGGTGGACGAGGCACAACTGGTGACGCTTTCGCGTTTCATCTTTGAGCGGCTCTACATCCACCCCCAAGCTGAACTTTCCATCCTGCTCGTAGACGAAGCTGCCATGGAAAAGCTCCACATCGAGCTCATGGACGAGCCCGGCGCAACCGATGTCCTTTCCGTTCCCATGGATGAGCTAACACCGGGAACGCCAGGCAAACCGACGCCACAGGGCATGCTGGGCGACATCGCCATCTGCCCGCAAGTGGCCGAGGTCCAGGCGCGCGATGCGGGCCATTCAACCCAGGATGAAATGCTCCTGCTTTGCACGCATGGAATCCTCCACCTCCTCGGTTTCGACCACGCTGAGCCGGAAGAGAAGGAAGAAATGTTCGGCCTGCAGCGTGAGCTGCTGTCCGAGTTCCTCGGCAAGGACGCCCCCATGGAGACCATGCAGTGACCTCACTCATCCTGGTCGGCATGGCGTTGGTGTTCCTCAGCTTCGTCGCCTTGCTGACTGCGGCGGAGGCTGCCTTTACCTTCCTGCCGCGGCACGAGGCAGAGCACGCCATCGTCAATAGCCGGGGGACTTCCCTTCGTAACATCCTCGCCCAACCTGTTGCCCACATACGGGCACTGCGATTCTGGCGGGTCTGGTTCGAGATGGCGGCAGCAGTGGCTGTCGCAGTGGTCATGCACAGTCTCCTCGACAACGTTTGGCTCGCCGGATTGGCGGCGACGGGCATCATGGCCGTCATCGGGTTCGTCTTGGTGGGCGTCTCTCCTCGTCAGCTCGGTCGCGCCAACTCAGGCGGCGTGGTGCGCTTCTCGGCCCCCCTCATCAGGTTCCTCTGCTGGATCCTGGGGCCCATTCCCGGCTGGCTCGTAGCGATCGGCAGCGCGGTGGCGCCTGGTGCTCCCAGCGGCGATGAAGCGTTCTTCAGCGAGGAAGAATTCCGTGAGCTCGTCGACAGGGCCACGGAATCGGACATGATCGAGGACAGCGAGGCCGAACTCATCCAGTCGGTCTTCGACTTCGGCGACACTTTGGTCCGCTCTGTGATGGTCCCTCGAACGGACATTGTGAGCATCGAGTCGGGCTCCAGCCTGGAGCAGGCCATGGCCTTGTTCCTGCGCTCCGGCTACTCGAGGATTCCGGTTATCGGCGAGAATGCTGATCAGATCCGCGGGATTCTTTATCTGAAGGACGTCGCTGCCGCATTGCACCGTCCGGAACAGCCTTCGGTACGTCCGGACGTGGACGCGATAGCCCGCGAGGCCCGTTTCGTTCCGGAGTCCAAGCCCGTCAGCGACCTCCTCAGCGAGCTTCAGCAAGAGTCCACGCACGTGGCTGTGGTCATTGACGAGTACGGCGGCACGGCGGGACTGGTGACGCTGGAGGACCTCATTGAGGAAATCGTGGGGGAGATCGTGGATGAATACGACTCCAACGATGCGGAGGTCACCGACCTGGGTGATGGCACGTTCCGTGTCAGTTCACGGATGAGCATCGACGATCTCGGTGAACTTTTCGACATTGACCTCGACGACGACGAAGTGGACACCGTGGGCGGCCTCCTGGCCAAGACCTTGGGCAAGGTGCCGATCGTAGGCAGTGCGGTGAAGGTGGACGGGATCTCCTTGAAAGCCGATAGGCTTGAAGGCCGGCGAAACCGGGTCAGCCATATCATTGCGGCAGCCATTCCAAAAGAAGACACTGACCTTGAAGACCTTCTCGACGAGGCCGACACAACGCAACAGGGAGTTCCACGTGAGCAAGCACAATAAGAAGTTCGACGCCGATCAGGACTTCGGCGGCTTCCACGCAGGCTTCTCCGTTCTCGTGGGCCGTCCGAATGCCGGCAAGTCGACCCTCACCAACGCTCTGGTTGGCCAGAAGGTTGCCATCACTTCGGCAAAGCCGCAGACCACCCGGCACACGATCCGCGGCATTGTCCACCGGGAGGACGCACAGCTCATCCTCGTGGACACACCGGGTTTGCACCGCCCACGGACCCTTCTTGGCAAGCGCCTCAACGATCTCGTGGCGGACACGCTCTCGGAAGTGGATGCCATTGGGTTTTGCTTGCCGGCGAACGAGAAGATCGGTCCCGGTGACAAGTACATTGCTGCGCAGCTCGCTGCCGTTGGACGCAAGCCGATCATCGCGCTTGTCACCAAGACCGACCTCGTGGATCGTCAGGCCCTGACTGAGCAGCTCCTTGCAGTCGCGGCACTGGGGCGCGAAGTGCTCGGCGAGCAAGGCTGGGCGGACATCGTTCCGGTTTCCGCAACCGACGGCTTCCAGGTCAACACCGTTGCCGACGTCCTCATTGGGCACATGCCCCCTTCCCCGCCTCTTTACCCGGACGGTGAACTCACGGATGAACCTGAGGCCATCATGGTCGCCGAGCTCATTCGCGAAGCCGCCTTGGAGGGTGTCCGGGACGAACTCCCACACTCCCTTGCTGTGGTGGTGGAGGAAATCCTGCCCCGCGAAGGCCGCTCCGAAGACAATCCGCTCCTTGATGTGCGGGTCAATCTCTACGTTGAGCGCCCGTCCCAAAAGGCCATCATCATAGGCAAGGCCGGAAGCCGCTTGCGGGAGGTCGGAACCAATGCCCGCAAGGGGATCGAAGCGCTCCTCGGAACCAAGATCTATCTCGACCTGCACGTCAAGGTAGCCAAGGATTGGCAGCGCGATCCAAAGCAACTCGTGAAGCTGGGGTTCTAGCCACTGGGGATTTTCCCAGTTTGGGCCCGTAAAATGGTCCGAATCCCATTTTCCGAGGAAAGGTTGAGCGCGTAGTGCGACGTCGCGATGCACGCGTGCAGGAGCCCGGCACCATTGGTCCGCCCGGCGCTGCACGCCACGGGGAAGCCCCCGGCACCCCCCGCCACATGAATGCTCCTAAGGGGCTCCCGCTCTGGCTCAAGATCACCGCAGTGTCGGTGTCCGTGCTCCTCGTCGCCGGCATCGCTTTCGCCGCTTACTGGGTTATCCGGTTGCAGTCGAACATCAGCAAGGCACCTTTGTCGGCTGGCGCCACGAGAACCGAAGCCGCGGCCAACGATGCCACGGACCGCTTGCAGATCCTCATCCTCGGTTCCGACACCCGCGACGGGAAAAACTCGCAATACGGTTCCTCACAGGACTCCACAGGCTACGGTCAATCAGATGTCATGATGCTTCTGGACATCTCGGCGGACAACAAGAGGGTGAGCCTCACCAGCTTTCCCCGGGATCTCTTGGTGACTGTCCCGAAGTGCACTGACCCCAAAACCAACACGGTTTATGAAGCCCACTCCAACGTCATGATCAACTCGGCCATGGCTGAGGCCGGCATCGGTTGCGCGGTGGACACCGTGAACAAGCTCACCGGGCTGGAAATCGACCACTTCATGATGGCTGACTTCAACGCCGTCAAGGAATTGTCCAAGGCTGTGGGCGGAGTGGACGTATGCGTGAGTGATGCCGTCTACGACCCCGATTCCGGACTCCGACTCCCCAAGGGGACGTCGAAAGTCGAAGGCGAGCAGGCCCTCGCCTTCCTGAGGACCCGCCACGGTTTTGGCGATGGAAGCGACCTCGGACGTATCCAAGCACAGCAAGGGTTCCTTTCCTCCCTGACCCGCAAGGTCAAGGCTGACGGCACGCTCAGCAATCCGCAGAGCCTGCTTTCGATCGCCGACGTCGTGACCAAGAACCTCACTGTGGATAACGGCCTGGCATCCGTCCAGTCTCTCCTGACGATCGGGAGCCGCCTCAAAGACATTGACCTGTCCAAGGTGGCCTTCGTGTCGGTTCCAACCCAGCCCGCCGCCGTCGACGTCAACAGGCTCGAACTGGTCCAACCACAGGCCACGCAGTTGTTTGCGGCCATGCGGGCGAACTTGGACCTGACCAACCCGGGCGCCACGGCGGTTCCGTCTCCGAGTGCCTCGCCTGCCCCGACGGCCTCCTCAGGGGCTCCTTCAACGCCGCCTGCCGGTTCTCCAGCCGCCCCTGCCTACAACAAGGCCCGCCAAGCAGTGACTGTAGCCGACGGTTCGGGCGTTGCGTCACGGGGCCAGGAACTCGCGGCGGCACTCATTGGCGGCGGGTTCACCAAGGCCGGCCATTTCCTGGCCGCGGCTGCATCCAAGACGGTTGTCTACTACGGGACCGGCTATGCCGACGTTGCGCCGGACGTTGCCAGCGTGTTGGGCATTCCCGCCGCACAGATCGAGCCGTCTCCGGGCATCGTCGGAATCCAAGTGTATGTGGGCTCCGACTTCACAACGGGAACAAACTTTGGAATGGTGTCCGTTCCGGCCGACGTCGTCAAGCAGACTGCAGGCGACGTAAAGTGCCAGGCCGTCAACCCCGCCCTCATCGCCCGGTAGCGCGACAAAGCGAAGGGAGCGTTGACCACTGCTTGTGGTCAACGCTCCCTTCTGTTTCGTATTGCTTCTTACCAGATACTGACGCGGTCCTCAGGCGACAACCACATCCCGTCCCCGGATTCCACCGCGAACGCCTCATGAAATGAGTCCAGGTTCTTGGCGATGGCGTTAGTGCGGAACTCGTTGGGGGAGTGCGGGTCCGTAGCGACGCGCCGGATGGCTTCCTCGGGCCGGATGACCTGGCGCCAGCCGGCAGCCCAGGACATGAAGAAACGCTGCTGGCCGGTAAGGCCCTCCAAGACGGGCGGTTCCGCACCGTCAAGGCTCAGCAAGTAAGCCTTGTATGCGATGGTCAGGCCTCCCAGGTCGCCGATGTTTTCGCCCAGCGTGAGCTTCCCGTTGACCTTATGCTCAGGAGCCGCATACGGTGCAAGGGCGTCAAATTGGGCCACGAGCTTGGCCGCCAGTCCTTCGAATGCCTTACGGTCTTCCTCGCCCCACCAATTCCGCAGCGCTCCGCTTCCATCAAACTGGGAGCCCTGGTCGTCGAAGCCGTGGCCGATCTCATGTCCGATGATTGCGCCGATGCCGCCGTAGTTGACGGCGTCGTCAGCCTCTGCCGTGAAGAAGGGTGGCTGCAGGATCGCCGCGGGGAAAACAATCTCGTTCAGCATCGGGTGGTAGTAGGCGTTCACGGTCTGCGGGGTCATGAGCCACTTGTTCAGATCAACCGGCTTGCCGATCTCATCAAGGTGGCGGTCGACGTCGGCGTTGTGCGCCCGCTCGACGTTCCCCAGAAGATCAGTCGGGTCGATGCCGACGGCGGAGTAATCGATCCACTTGTCCGGGAAACCAATCTTGGGGCGGAAAGCCGCGAGCTTCTTCAGTGCTTCCGCCTTGGTGTCCTCGCCCATCCAGTCGAGGGCGGTGATGCTCTGGCGGTAAGCCTCGATCAGCTTAGCGACCAGCGTCTGCATCCTGGCCTTGTAACCCTCGGGGAAGTGGCGCTCCACATAGATCTGTCCCGCTGCCTCTCCGAGGGCGGCTTCGACGACGGCGACGCCACGCTTCCAGCGGTCCTTGTTCTGCGGCGTGCCGCTCAGGGTGGTGCCGTAGAAATCGAAGTTTGCATCGACGAAGGCTGACGACAGATAGGGGGCAGCGGCGTTGAGCACGCGCAAAGCCAACCATTCCTGCCAGGTGGCAAGAGGCTCAGACTCGACAAGGGCGGCCGCACCGGTGAAGAAATCCGGAGTGCTCACCACCAGTTCGGTGAATTTGTCGCCCTCAATCCGGGCGGCGTCGAACCATGCGTCCAGGTAGGGGAACAGTTCACGTCCCTGATCAGCAGTCTTGAGGTTGTATGTCTTTTGCGGATCGCGAAGCGTGACGTTATCCCAGTGGTGCGAGGCAAGGGCCTTTTCGAAGGCGACGATGCGCTCGGCCGCTGCGTCGGCATCGGGAATACCTGCCAAGCCGAAGAGTTTGGCGACGTACTTGCCGTAGGCACTGACGATCGGTTGGAACTTCTCGTCCCGGTAGTAGGACTCGTCTGGAAGGCCAAGTCCGCCTTGGCCGATGTACAGCAGGACCCGATCCGGATTCCCGGCGTCGGGCGCTGGGTAGATGGAGAAGAGACCGGAAACATCCGAGCGGAACAGCCGCCCGGACAATGCGACAACCTCGGTGGGCGCAGCAGTGGCAAAGACCTCATCGATCCGGGCGCGAATCGGTTCCATGCCCTTGGCTTCGGCAGCGTCCTCGTCCATGAAGCTGTTATAGAGCTCACCGACTTTGCGCTCGATTCCACTGGCGTCCTCGCCCTTCGCGGCCGCCTCTTCGATGATCGCTTTGACTGCCAGTTCGGCGCCATCGCGCAGCGCGGTGAAAGTTCCCTCTAGCGGACGGTCGTCCGGAATGACCGTGGCCTTCAGCCACGCACCGTTGACGTGCTGGTAGAGATCGTCCTGCGGCCGAACGCTTTCATCGATGTTGGACAGTGTGATCCCCGACTGTGGCACAAGAACTCCTTCGGACGACGAGCGGATCCGGCTCACCACCGTAACCGCGTCTGCATAGTGGACGTTGCTTCAGGTATTGCATTGTCATCATACGCACCCGTGTTACTGTGAAATGGTGCGTGCAGGAATGCTTCTCCTTAGCTGCCGCGGCGGGGCCTTGAAAGCGAATATTCGCTAGGCCAACCCTCGCTGCGGAGTTAGCTGTGCCCGGCCAATCTTCCTTCAAGATTAAGAGAAAAGGCCCTAAGTCATGCGCAACGCACAAAAGCCCTCCGGAATGCCGATCCACCGGTACCTGCCTTTCCAGGACCAGATCAAGGTCGAGCTGGCAGACCGCACCTGGCCGGACAAAGTCATCACCAAGGCCCCGCGCTGGTGCGCCGTGGACCTCCGTGACGGCAACCAGGCCCTGATCGACCCCATGAGCCCGGCCCGCAAGCTGAAGATGTTCCAGCTGCTAGTCAAGATGGGCTACAAGGAAATCGAGGTCGGCTTCCCATCTGCATCGCAGACCGACTTCGACTTCGTGCGGCAGCTCATCGAAGGCGGCCACATTCCGGATGACGTTTCCATCCAGGTCCTGACCCAGGCGCGCGAACATCTCATTGAACGCACCTACGAGTCCCTCGTGGGCGCCAAGCAGGCCATCGTCCACCTGTACAACTCCACCTCGGTTCTCCAGCGCCGCGTCGTGTTCAACCAGGACCAGGACGGGATTCTGGATATTGCCCTGCAGGGCGCTCGCTTGTGCAAGAAGTACGAGGAAACCCTCACGGACACCCATATCACCTACGAGTACTCGCCAGAGTCCTTCACGGGGACCGAGCTCGAGTACGCAGCGCGGGTTTGCAACGCAATTGCCGACGTTTTTGAAGCGTCTGCGGACAAGCAAGTCATCATCAACCTGCCTGCCACCGTCGAAATGGCCACCCCCAACGTTTACGCCGACTCCATCGAATGGATGCACCGGAACCTGCATCCCCGTGACGGCATCATCATCTCCCTCCACCCCCACAACGATCGCGGCACGGGCGTCGCGGCGGCAGAGTTGGGCTACCTGGCAGGCGCCGACCGCATCGAGGGCTGCTTGTTCGGCAACGGTGAGCGTACCGGCAACGTGGACCTTGTAACCCTGGGCTTGAACATGTTCGTGCAAGGCGTCGATCCAATGATCGACTTCTCGGACATCGACGAAGTCCGTAGGACCGTGGAGTACTGCAACCAGCTGCCCGTGCCCGAGCGCTCCCCGTATGGCGGCGATCTCGTGTTCACGGCATTTTCCGGTTCGCACCAGGACGCCATCAAAAAGGGTTTCGAAGCCCTTGAGAAGGAGGCCGCGGCCGCCGGCAAGGCCGTTGACGACTTCACCTGGCAGGTTCCTTACCTGCCGATCGATCCCAAGGACCTGGGTCGCAGCTACGAGGCCGTCATCCGCGTCAACTCGCAGTCCGGCAAGGGCGGTGTGGCGTACCTGCTCAAGAACGAGCACAGCCTGGATCTGCCGCGACGGGCACAAATCGAATTCTCCGGCGTCATCCAGCACCGCACCGACACCGTAGGCGGCGAAGTCAGCGGAGCCCAGCTGTGGGCGATGTTCCAGGACGAGTACCTGCCGGCCAGCACGGCCGATGGCCAGTGGGGACGCTATTCGCTGGGCGCCATCCGCACGGAGACCGATGAATCCGGCGAGCTTACCCTGCATGCAGCCCTGCGCATTGACGGCACGGTTGTTCAGCGAACCGGTACGGGCAACGGACCGATCGCGGCCATGCTGGACATCTTGCGTCAAGACGGCGTGGACGTCCGCGTCCTGGACTACACGGAACATGCCCTTTCCGAAGGTGGCAGCGCCTCCGCCGCCGCGTATGTGGAATGCGCCGTTGGCGAGCGGGTCCTCTGGGGTGTCGGCATCGATCCGAACACGAGCACCGCTGCGCTGAAGGCAGTCATCTCTGCTGTCAATCGCGCCATTAGGGCTGTCCGGGCATAGCCATTTGCCGCGCGGCACCGTCAACACGGTGCCGCACGGCTCCGCCGGACCCGAGAAGGCCCGGTGTGGTGCGAAGATTAACTGTGGCCAATCCTTCTTCGTTCGCAGCGCGGTCCTATCGGGACGATGCCGTTGTGCTGCGCACCCACAAACTGGGCGAAGCGGACCGCATCATCACTCTGCTGACAAAGCACCACGGCCAGGTTCGCGCGGTGGCAAAGGGGGTGCGGCGGACCAGTAGCCGGTTCGGGGCCCGGCTGGAACCCTTCATGGTGGCAGACCTCCAACTGGTGTCCGGCCGCACCCTGGACATCGTCACCCAGGCGGTCGCCAAAGGAGCCTATGGGAGTTCGATTGCCGCCGATTATTCCCGGTACACGGCTGCTGCGGCCATGACGGAAACCGCAGAGAAGCTGACGGACGCCGACGTCGATTCGGGAACCGCGCAATACAACCTCCTTGTGGGGGCTCTTGCCTCGCTGAGCCGTTCCGACCACCCGCCGGAACTCATTCTTGACTCATACCTACTTCGCGCTTTGGCCACCGGCGGCTGGGCGCCCAGCTTCACGGACTGTGCCCGCTGTGGCGCGGCCGGTCCGCACACCGCCTTCTCCGCTCCCTTGGGCGGAATGATCTGCGGTAACTGCCGCCCCCCTGGTTCGCCGGCACCGGCACCCGAGACCGTGGTCCTGTTGGGCGCGTTGCTGACGGGGGACTGGGCGACGGCGGACGTGTCCGAGAGCCTGAATCGCCGGGAGGCAGCCGGTTTGGTGGCGAGCTACCTGCAATGGCATCTTGAACGAGCATTGAAGTCCCTCAAACATGTGGAGCGAAGCTGACAGTGGCACTCGGAAAAAAGAAGACGGCAACTGCGCGGAGGACCCCGGTCAAGGCCCCGTACCAACATCCCTCGGGGGCCAGGCCACCGGCCATACCCGCCGAGCTGGTCCCGCAGCACGTGGCCATCGTCATGGATGGCAATGGCCGCTGGGCAAACCAACGCGGCCTGCCGCGCATCGAGGGCCACAAGGCCGGGGAACCGGCGCTGTTGGATGTGATGGCCGGCGCCATCGAACTCGGCATCAAGTACGTCAGTGTGTACGCTTTCTCCACCGAAAACTGGCGCCGTTCTCCCGAAGAAGTGCGTTTTCTCATGGGATTTAACAAAGACGTGCTACGTCGGCAGCGCAACCAGCTCGACGAGTGGGGGGTGCGGATTCGTTGGGCAGGCCGACGTCCCAGGCTATGGGGTTCCGTTATCAAGGAGCTTGAGGAAGCCGAGGATTACACTCGCGGCAACGACACGTGCACGTTGACCATGTGTGTTAATTACGGCGGCCGCGCCGAAATCGCCGACGCCGTCGCAGCTATCGCCCGGGACGTTGCCGACGGACGCCTGAAACCCGGCTCTGTCAACGAGAAGACCATCCAGAAGTACCTTGATGAACCGGATCTTCCGGACGTCGACTTGTTCCTGCGTAGTTCCGGAGAGCAGCGGCTGTCCAACTTCCTCTTGTGGCAATCGGCCTACGCAGAATTCGTGTTCATGGATACGCTGTGGCCCGACGTCGACCGCAGGACCTTGTGGGACGCCGTCGAGATCTATGCCAAACGGGACCGCCGGTACGGTGGCGCAGTGGACGCTGCCGCATCGCGCTGACAATTAACACGAGTGCGCCGCAAAAATCCGGTCAGTCCGGATAAGAAGCCAACCAGATAGCGACGTCCCTGTAGGCCTGCTGCCGGACCGTGCGCCGTGACAAGAACACATCATGGAGAGCGCCCGGATAGCGGAACACGGCTGTCCGCCGTCCAAGTCCCAGGGCCCGGCGGGCAGTCTGCTCAACATCGATCACGGCGTCGACGCGCATGAGCTCCGCGCTCCACTCCGACTGGATGCGGGTGCGTCCCGAAAGCAGCACGAGCACCGGAGCATCGATATTGAGTTTGCGTTCGACGGCGGCGTGTCCCGCCAGGACTGCCTTCGTCCACCCCGACCGTATCGGGAACGAAGTTCGCGGCCGCCATTCCGGATCAAGGGTCCATTCCCCGTGGGCCAGGTTGCTCACGCTTTCCCAGTAGGCCGGCATCTCCGGAAATCGGAACGGCCGCTTGGGGTCCGTGCGTGCAAACGGTTCCACCAAATGCATCGCGATGCTGCGGATCAGGCTACTCCCCTGAAGCTCCAGCCACGGCGAATTCAACGTCAGGGTGGCAATGCGGCCAGGGTTCCGGTCAGCCCACAGTGCCGCAATCAGGCCACCCAGGGAATGGGCCAGCAGGTGGACGGTAGGCACCTCCGCGCTGCCGGTTATTTCGGCAATGTCCTGGTGTATCGAAAGCAGCGCGGCATCGATATCTTCGTCGTATACCGACAGATCGGTGGTGTAGCCGGGAGTTTGCCCCGGCCGTAGGCTGCGTCCGAACTTGCGTAAGTCAAGCGCATAGAAATGAAATCCGGAGGCACCCAGGAACTCCGCCAGTTCTGTCTGCATGAAGTAGTCGGCCCAGCCGTGGAGGTACAGCACCACCCTCGGCGGGCCCTCCGTGACGGGAACTTCCCTCCGGCGTCGGCGTCTGGTGAAGGCCGTCAAAGCATCGAGAAGTCCGTGTGGCGCCGAATGGGCTGGCACCGGACGGACGTGTCGGACAAGGGTGGCGCAAACCGGACCTTCTTCGTCGGGTGGAAGTTCCAGTTCCAGGGCCTCGAAACCACCGCCCAGAAAATCCTGTTGCCATACCGGCACACCCAGCTCCGTGGTCATGGCGCTTCCCCTGGCTGTCCGTGTTCCTCGCCGGCCAGATGCTCCGGCGGCAGGCCGCTCGAAATGTACCCGTTAATCCAGCGAGCCAGCCGGGCGTAGGCATCGGCGCGCACCGGGCCCGCCGAAAGGAAGACGTCGTGAAGGCCGCCTTCCACCCGTTCCAAAGTGACGGTGCGGCCAAGGGTCATGGCACGGACAGCCATGGTGTTCACGTCCAGGACTGCATCTGAACGCCTCATGGACTCCTGCCAGATCATGCCGTTCGCGCTCGCTCCGGAGATCAGCACGAGGATGGGGATGTCAATTCTCAGCCCGCGGGCCACCCTCGTGTGTCCGCTAAGGACAGCGCTGAGCCATCCTGCCCGCATGGGGAAGGCCAAGGGCGGCCGGTATTTGGGGTCGACGAGCCATTCGCCCTCGGCTGAGCTGCTGATGCTGCGATAGTAGAACCCGCGTTCGGGCAAGCGCAGGATTGTCGTGGGGCGGAAGCGCGCAAGCGGCTTCACCATGGTCTGGGCTGCACGGCGGACTAATGAACTTCCGTGCATTTCAAGCCACGGGCTGTTGAGCACCAGGTACTGGACGGAACCGGGGTGGCGGCTGACCCACAAGGCGGCCACGAGGCCTCCGGTGGAATGTCCCATGAGGGTCAACGAACGGGGTACCTCCCCGAGAGGGTCGCCGGAGCGGATCATGTCGATGGCTTTGCCTATCTCGGCATCGTAGTCATCTAGATGCTCCACGTAGCCACCCGGGGTGTCCGTCTGCAGGCTCCGGCCGTGGTTGTGCATGTCAAGTGCGTAGAAGTGGAAACCTTGTCCGGTCCAGAACTCTGCCAGGGCGACGTTGAAGAAGTAGTCACTCCAGCCGTGCAGGAAAAGGATGGAACCGTTGGCGGCCGGTGGGCGATCGCCACGTCCCGCACCCTCGTGAGGGACGTGCCGAACCAGTGTTGCACGCCGGACCACCCCGTCAGGTCCTGCCGCCTCGAATGCACAACTTTCGAAGTCCGCGCCGAGGATGTCGGTCTGCCACTCCATGGGAACAGCTTAGACACTCGCCGCGGCATCGCGCCCTGCTGCGCGCCCGGAGAACAGGCAGCCTCCAAGGAAGGTTCCTTCCAATGCCCGGTAGCCGTGGATTCCGCCGCCGCCGAAGCCAGCGGCCTCTCCTGCCGCGTACAATCCCGGGACCGGCGCTCCGGACTTGTCAAGGACGCGTGAACAAAGGTCCGTCTGTAGCCCGCCAAGGCTCTTGCGCGTCAGCACGGAGAGCCGAACGGCCAGAAGCGGGCCGTGCTTCGGGTCGGTGAGCCGGTGCGGAGGGGCCACACGCATGATCTTGTCGGTGGCGAACCTCCGCGCCGCCCTGACAGCGGCGAGCTGTGGGTCCTTGCCCAGCCCGCTCGCCACTTGCTGGTCCCGATCGCGGATGAGGTCATCGAGCTGGCCAGGATCTATCAGGGGCGAACCCGTCAGCGAGTTCATTTTTCCAGCCAGTTCGGTGGGCGTTCCAGCCTGCAGGAAATCCACGCCACGGTCCAGGAAGCTGCGCAACGGGGAATCACTGGCAGGACTGAGCCGGGAGGCCAGGAGCCGGATGTCCTTGCCTGTGAGATCCGGATTCTGTTCTGAACCTGACAAGGCGAATTCCTTCAGTGCGATGGTCCGGTTGCATACGAACCACGAATGTCCGTGTCCGCCCGCCAGGATATGCCTGAGGGCACCCAAGGAATCGAAGCCCGGAAAGAGCGGCGCGGGCAGCTGCCGTCCCTTCGCATCAATCCACAGCGACGACGGACCGGCGAGGATGCGGATGCCATGCGAAGGCCACACGGGGGAGTGGTTGTGGATGCCTTCGGGGTAGTGCCACATGCGGTCACCATTGATGAGCCCTCCGCCGGCGGCAGCAGCGGCAGCGAGGAACTCGCCATCGACGGAGGCCGGTACGCCGCTCAGCATATGTTCCGGCGCAGTTCTGTCGGGCCATTGCCGCCTCACCATCGTATGGTTTCCACCAATTCCGCCGGTGGTGACGATGACGGCTCCGGCAGTCGCTTCAAATCTCCCGACGACGGTCCGCGACGACGCTTCGCCGCGTCCGGCGCCGGACGCCTCAAGGATCTCGCCGCTGACCCCGGTGACGCGGCCCGCCGTCGTCGTTAGTTCCGTGGCGCGATGCCGGAAGTGGAGGGATACCCTGCCCCGGGCAACGCCCTCGCTCACCTTTTCCAGGAACGGTTGAACGACGCCGGGGCCCGTGCCCCAGGTGACGTGGAACCGCGGGACTGTGTTGCCATGGCCTTGGGGGCCATAGCCGCCGCGCTCGGCCCACTGCACCAGAGGAAAGAGCCGGACGCCGAGCGATCTCAGCCACCGGCGCTTCTCACCTGAGGCGAAATCTACATAGGCCTCCGCCCAAAGCCGGGCCCAGGAGTCCTCCGGCCTGTCAAAGGCCGCGGATGCGAACCAGTCGCCCAAGGCAAGTTCGGCGCTGTCCCTGACGCCCAGCCTTCGCTGTTCGGGAGAGTTGACCAGGAACAGTCCACCGAAAGACCAATGTGCCTGTCCGCCCACGGAGGCTGCGGGTTCCTGGTCCACCACAGCAACCCGTTTCCCGAGTGCGTAGGCTTGGGCGGCGGCCACGAGCCCCGACAGTCCCGCGCCAATGACGAGAACGTCGGCTTGAATGGTTGCCTTGGAGTGAACTCCATCACGTGGATTACCGGGCATTCGTACATGCTACCGCCCGGTAACCGCTCCGGTTTGGTGCGCCGCCCGTAAACCGGAAAACTAGGAACATGCGCGTTTACCCAACATTCTTCAAGCTGGCCTTCTCCTGGATGGATGCCGAAAAAGCCCACAAGATCGGCTTCCAGGCGATCCGCTTTGCACAGCGCTCGGGAGCGGGGCGCGTTCTGGCCAAAGTGACGGCACCGCACCCCTCGCTGCGCACGGATGCTTTCGGTCTGACATTCCCTTCCCCGTTCGGCCTTGCTGCCGGTTTCGACAAGGAGGGCCGCGGAATCGAGGCCCTCGCGGAATTGGGCTTCGGCCACGTGGAAGTAGGCACCATCACGGGCCAGGCCCAGCCGGGCAATGAAAAGCCACGGCTTTTCCGCCTCATCGAGGACAAGGCCGTGATCAACCGCATGGGATTCAACAACGACGGCGCCGCGGCCGTGGCGCCGCGCCTCAAGGCTGCGAGGGCGGCCCTGCAGCGCACGCATGCCGGCGTTCGCCCCGTGATCGGTGTCAACATCGGCAAGACCAAGGTTGTCGACCTCGACAACGCGGTTGAGGACTATCTGGTCAGCGCCCGGAGCCTGGCGCCCGCTGCCGACTATCTTGTGGTCAACGTCAGCTCGCCGAACACTCCCGGCCTGCGCCTGCTCCAGAACGTCGAGACCCTCCGCCCGCTGCTGCGCGCCGTCGGCGACGCCGCCGACGAATCCGCTGGCCGCCATGTCCCCCTGCTGGTCAAGATCGCCCCGGACCTCAGCGACGACGACATTGACGACGTCGCCCGCCTCGCCCTGGACCTCAAGCTCGATGGCATCATTGCCACCAACACCACCATCGGGCGGGAAGGCCTCGTTTCCGAACCGGGCAAGGTGGCGGCCTGCGGCGCCGGCGGGCTCTCCGGTGCGCCCCTCAAGGAGCGGTCGCTCGAGGTACTGCGCCGGCTGAAGGCCGCGGTAGGGGAGGGCCTGGTGCTCGTCGCCGTCGGCGGGGTCCAGTCCGCAGCCGACGTCCAGGAAAGGCTCGACGCCGGGGCCACCCTGGTGCAGGGGTACACCGCATTCCTTTACGAAGGTCCGTTCTGGGCCGCCGGAATCAATAGGGCCCTTGCGAAGCACCGCCGCTAGCCGGCCCTCGATCGCCAAATCCGGACAAGCAGAAAGACCCTGGAACAGCTGTTCCAGGGTCTTTCTGCTTGTTGGACTCGTGTCCTTGACGGCTTGGGCCCTAAGAGGGGTACTGGCCACGCTGGACCTGCGGCTTCGGAAGGCGCAGACGGCGGAATTGCAGGGAGCGCATGCTGCCGTACCAGACAGTTCCACGCTCGACTTCGCCGAACTTCTGCGTCAGTCCCTTGCGCAGCTTGCGGGAAAGGATGAACACGTCCGCGAAGACCGCCAGGAACATGACCCAGAACCCGATCAAGATATAGCTGAGGGCATCGCTTCCCGACGGAATGACGAAGGAGATCACTACGAACAGCAGCGCTCCGAACATCAGGTACTCGCCGAGGCTGAAACGGGCATCGACGTAGTCACGGGCGAAACGCTTTTGGGGTCCCTTGTCGCGTAGCGGCAGGTATTTTTCGTCACCGGTATCCAGCGCCTGACGCATTTTCAGGCGCTGGTCCTGCACCGCGACGCGCTCGGCTTCCTTGGAGGCCTTGCGGTCGGTTGGCACCAAGGGGCGCTTACGAGCCGCTTCCTGTTCTTTGCGCTTGGGTGTGGGTGCGCCCTTACCAGCACCTGCACCTTTCGCGGCGGCATCGGCGGCAAACTGGTCTACTGAGTCTTGAGCGCTCGGCTCATCCTTTTTACGTCCAAACACCCCTACAGAATACCCCGCAGGAACCGCCCTAAAGT
Organism: Arthrobacter rhizophilus; assembly: GCF_026241105.1. GTDB lineage: Bacteria > Actinomycetota > Actinomycetes > Actinomycetales > Micrococcaceae > Arthrobacter. The sequence continues at coordinate 56,093 of NZ_JAPFFT010000002.1, forward strand.
CGACGCGACGTGGCACCCTGCGAATGAGTCCGCCACGCCGTCGATACCGGTTCCCCACCATCACTCCCGGCGGTAGTGTTTTCGCCATGACTTCAATGAATGCGGAGGTCCCGCAGACCTTTTCCGGCGGTTCCGGCACGATCAATGTCGATGCGCTCAAGTCCGCCGTCGAATCTTCTTTTGATGAGACCATGGCGCGTTTGAAAGCGCTCGTCGCCATCCCGGGTATTGCCTGGCCAAGTTTCGACCCCGCGGAACTCGAGCGCAGTGCCGAGGCAGTTGCGGCGCTGGTCCGCGAGTCGGGCTTCGCCGATGTCCAGATTCTGCGTTGCGACAAGACGGACGGCACTCCGGGAGGACCTGCCATCGTTGCGCGCCGCGTTGCAGCGCCAGGCAAGCCGACCATCCTCCTGTACGCGCACCACGATGTGCAGCCGCCCGGCGACGTGAGCCTGTGGGATACCGAGCCGTTCGTGGCCCAGGAACGAGAAGGCCGCCTTTATGGCCGCGGCGCGGCCGACGACAAGGCGGGAATCATGGCCCATTTGGGCGCCTACGCCGCTGTAACCCAAGTGCTGGGGGATGATTTTGGTCTCGGCGTCACCCTGTTCTTCGAGGGCGAGGAGGAAGCGGGCTCGCCAACCTTCCGTACGTTCCTCGAGACACACCGTGATCTCCTCGAGGCGAATGTCATCGTCGTGGCTGACTCCAGCAACTGGAAGGTCGGCGTTCCAGCCCTGACAACCAGTCTTCGCGGCCTGGTGGACGGCACCTTCGAGGTGCGGGTCCTGGACCACGCCGTGCACTCCGGCATGTTCGGTGGTCCTGTATTGGATGCACCGACCCTCTTGTCCCGCCTGATCGCAACCTTGCACGACGACGACGGCAGCGTGGCCATCGAGGGCTTGGTGGCCAAGGATGGCGTGGTAGAGGACGTTGACGTGGAACAGTACCGCGCGGATGCCTCTGTGCTTGACGGTGTCCAGCTTGCCGGCAGCGGCAGCATCGCCTCTCGGCTCTGGACCAAGCCTGCCTTGTCCATCATCGGGATCGACGCACCCGCCGTCGACGTCGCATCCAACACGCTGCTCCCCTCAGCGCGGGCGAAGTTCAGCCTGCGCTTAGCTCCCGGTCAAGATCCGGATGCCGCCATGGACGCGATGGGCCGGCACCTGGCGGCCCACGCGCCGTTCGGAGCGAAAGTGACGTTCGTGCCGGGGGAGCGAGGGAACGCCTTCTCTACCGACACCGGCTCGGCTGCGGCCCGGATCGCGATGTGGGCGCTGGGTGAAGCCTGGGGTGTGCCGGCCGTCGAAATGGGGATCGGTGGATCCATACCGTTCATCGCGGACCTGACCGAAACCTACCCCGATGTCCAAATCCTCGTGACCGGTGTAGAGGATCCGGATTCCCGGGCGCACAGCGCCAACGAATCACTTCACATAGGTGACTTCCATAACGCCGTCCTGGCCGAGGCATTGATGCTCGCGCGCCTTAACGCGGAAGGCCTCTGACACTCCAGATCCCGAAGGTGTCCATATGAATCACCAGAGGAACAAGATCCACGCCGGGAACAAGGTAACGGTCCCGGCGGTTACGTTAGAAGTTATAGCTATGCGCCGGCTCGACGTAGCATGTAGCTATAACCCGCACGTATTTGGGTAAGGGCAGGCAGCGCGAAGGCGCAGCCGCCAAGAGCGTCATAAGAAGGTAGGCCAATGAGCACTGCAACCAACGAAAACAGCACCGGAGCGCAGCTCGCAGGCGGCGAGCTTCCCGAGCACGAGGTCAAGTTGACCGACGTCGCCGCAGGCAAGGTTCGGAGCCTTCTTGAACAAGAAGGTCGCACGGACTTGCGGCTCCGCGTCGCTGTTCAGCCGGGCGGCTGCTCGGGCCTGATCTACCAGCTCTACTTCGACGAGCGCCTGCTCGACGGCGATGCCGTCCGCGACTACGACGGCGTTGAAGTGGTTGTTGACAAGATGAGCGTGCCGTACCTGAGCGGTGCCAGCATCGACTTCGAGGACACGATCTCGAAGCAGGGCTTCACTATCGACAACCCCAACGCCGGCGGGTCTTGCGCCTGCGGCGATTCGTTCCACTAAGCCGGGCATTCGCAGACTGTTGGCCCAGTTCAGGAACGGGTTTCAACCCGACCCGACGCACTGGGCCAGCATGTCGGCGAAATCCGCTCGGTAGCGGTAAGCTCTACATCGGGTAGTAAAACTTTAGTGTGCCCGGTGGGCCTCTGGTCTGCCGGGCTGCAGCAACAAGAGGAAGGGCCGTCTGTGAGTTCGCAGAACCGAACCGGCAGCCGACGCATAAAGATCACCTCGATCACTGGCTTGGCACTAGCCGGCGCGTTGGTTTTGACCGGATGTTCACCAGAGGTAGAGAAGGGCTGGTTGCCCACCGAGCGTGGCACCACCAACCACACCGATCGGATCATGGACCTCTGGGTCAACTCATGGATCGCGGCCCTGGTCGTCGGCATTATTACTTGGGGCCTGCTGGTCTGGTGCATCATCGCCTACCGCCGCCGCAAGGGCACCACGGGTTTTCCGAAGCAGCTTAGCTACAACCTCCCTCTGGAGGTCTTTTATTTGACCATTCCGCTGTTCATGGTCTTGGTGTTCTTCTACTTCACCGACCAGGACCAGCGTGCAATTGATGACCGCTCCCAGCCGGCCGACGTCGTCGTAGACGTCCGCGGCAAGCAGTGGGCTTGGGACTTCAACTACGTGAAGGGCTCGGTCGTCGCCGAGGATCTCCACGAGGCAGGCGTCCAGGCACACCTCACGGGCAACGATGTGGACAAGGAGAAGCTCCCCACGTTGTACCTTCCGGTCAACAAGTCGGTCGACCTGCAGCTGAACTCCCGCGACGTCATTCACTCTTTCTGGGTCCCCGCCTTCCTGCAGAAGCGCGACATGATTCCCGGCAAGACCAACTACATCAGGTTGACCCCAACCAAGGTGGGAACCTATGACGGCAAGTGCGCCGAACTTTGCGGTGAATACCACTCGGAGATGCTGTTCCGCGTGAAGGTTGTTTCCGAGGCTGAGTTCCAGGCTCACATGGACCAGCTTCGCCAGAGCGGCAATACCGGTCTCCTCGATTCGAAGTACGACCGCAACCCGAACCTGAACGAGAAGAATTAAGGGAAGCGACGTGGCTACTTACACTCAATCCGCCGGAGTCCTTGAGTCTCCGGTAGTACCCAAATCCAAGGGACGCATCGTCGTCAACTGGATCACCTCCACTGACCACAAGACCATCGGGTACATGTACCTGATCGCGTCCTTTGTGTTCTTCTGCCTGGGCGGCGTCATGGCGTTGCTCATCCGTGCAGAGCTGTTCGAACCCGGCATGCAGATCCTGCAGACCAAGGAACAGTACAACCAGCTCTTCACGATGCACGGAACCGTCATGCTCCTGATGTTCGCGACGCCGCTCTTCGCCGGCTTCGCCAACGTCATCATGCCGCTGCAGATCGGTGCTCCGGACGTCGCCTTCCCGCGACTGAACGCATTGGCCTTCTGGTTCTTCCTTTTCGGTTCCACCATCGCCGTGTCCGGCTTCATCACCCCGCAGGGTGCGGCATCCTTCGGCTGGTTCGCCTATGCACCCTTGTCGAACACGACATTCACGCCGGGCGTCGGCGGCGATCTCTGGGTCTTCGGGCTCGCCCTGTCCGGTTTCGGAACCATTTTGGGTGCTGTCAACTTCATCACCACCATCATCTGCATGCGCGCTCCAGGCATGACGATGTGGCGCATGCCGATCTTCACCTGGAACACCCTGGTGACGGCCATCCTGGTCCTCATGGCGTTCCCGCCCCTCGCCGCTGCCCTCTTCGCACTGGGTGCGGACCGCCGCTTCGGCGCCCATATCTTCGATCCTGAGAACGGCGGAGCTGTCCTCTGGCAACACCTGTTCTGGTTCTTCGGCCACCCCGAGGTGTACATCATTGCCTTGCCGTTCTTCGGCATCGTTTCTGAGATCTTCCCGGTGTTCAGCCGCAAACCGATCTTCGGCTACAAGGGCCTTGTCTACGCGACCATCGCCATTGCGGCATTGTCGGTGACCGTGTGGGCCCACCACATGTATGTCACTGGATCCGTGCTGCTTCCGTTCTTCTCCTTCATGACGATGCTGATCGCGGTACCCACCGGTGTGAAGTTCTTCAACTGGATCGGAACGCTGTGGCAGGGCTCGATTACCTTTGAAACGCCCATGCTTTGGAGCATCGGCTTCTTGGTCACCTTCCTCTTCGGTGGCCTGACCGGCATCATCCTGGCCTCTCCGCCACTTGACTTCCACGTTTCGGACTCGTATTTTGTGGTGGCACATTTCCACTACGTGGTCTTCGGTACTGTCGTATTCGCCATGTTCGCAGGCTTCTATTTCTGGTGGCCTAAGTGGACCGGCAAGATGCTCAACGAACGCCTGGGCAAGATCCACTTCTGGCTTCTGTTCCTGGGGTTCCACGGCACCTTCCTCATCCAGCACTGGCTCGGCGTCGAGGGCATGCCCCGTCGCTACGCGGACTACATGCCGCAGGACAATTTCACCTGGATGAACCAGTTCTCCACGATTTCATCCTTCGTCCTCGGTGCGTCGCTCCTGCCCTTCTTCTGGAACGTCTACATCACTTGGCGCAGCAACAAGAGGGTTGAAGTTGACGATCCCTGGGGCTTCGGAGCCTCGCTCGAGTGGGCTACGTCCTGCCCGCCGCCGCGGCACAACTTCACTTCGCTTCCCCGTATCCGTTCCGAGCGTCCGGCCCTGGACCTGCACCACCCGGAGCTCGCACAGCACCACACAGCACAGTCGCCTGAGCCGGGAGCAACACTGCTCGGCAATGCTGATCAGAAGGACGCCAAGTGAAGATCGAGTCATGGATTTTTGGAGCCGGGTCGTTTTTCTTCGTCCCCGTTGCGCTGGCCTACGGTTTCCTGACCCACTGGTCTGAGTGGGTTGGCACGCTGGGTATTCTTCTGGTCGGCGGCCTGGCTGGGATGATCGGCGGTTACCTTGGTTTCACAGGCAAGCGTGTCGGTATGCGACCGGAAGACCGTCCGGACGCCGAGATTCACGAAGGCGCCGGCGAGCAGGGACACTTCAGCCCCTGGAGCTGGTGGCCGCTGGTCCTCGGACTGGCTTGTGCCGGTGGCTTCCTTGGTCTCGCCATAGGTTTCTGGATTACGTTCGTCGCCGCTGGTTTGGCCCTCGTAGCCCTGGTCGGTTGGGTCTTCGAATACAGCCGTGGAGACCACGCGCACTAGAAGCACCTTGAACAACGACGGCGGGCCCCACCAATTGGTGGGGCCCGCCGTCGTTGTCGTACACGGATGATGTCCGCCTGCACGCCCTCCCGGCCGTACCTGTGCGTTTGCCCCGCTCAGCGCCCCTCTAGGGCCTCCAAGACGGCCGAAAGGGCGGCTAGGGCGTCAGCAACCTCTTCAAGCGTCCGACCGGCCGGTAGCGGTTCTCCAGGGACCGATAAAACCACTTCGCAACCATGGCCGAAGTCCTCGGTCATGACCTCAAGAAGGGACCTGGCATCGACCGCTTGCTGGCCGGGTTTCCGGATGGTCACCGGGAGCCCGGTGGCCGTCACCGCACGGACAAACACGGCGGCTGCCCGTGCATGGAGGCCGATTTCTGCCGCGACGATGGCTTTGTGCTCGGGCAAGCCGGCTCCTTTTGACTCGGACGGCCAGATGCCGACTGCGATTTTGATCCTTACAAGCGTAGCGCCGCCACCCGAGGGCACCGTTCACAGCGTTCAGCTGGTCTAGACCTGTAAGGAGAATGGCCTACGCTTGTTTCATGGAAGATTTCGGGGCCGGAAACTGTCATGCCTGCTGAAGCAGCAAGTATCACGGGGGAGATCGACCGCAAGAGCGGCACTCCTATCTACGTTCAACTGCGCGAGATCCTGCGAACCTACATCTCGGAGTCGTGCAAGCCCGGCGCTGCCTTGCCATCGGAGCGGGACCTCTCTGAACGTTTCGGACTAGCCAGGATGACGGTGCGGCAGGCCATTGATGCCCTCGTTGGCGAAGAGGTCATTGAACGAGTGGTTGGCCTGGGAACGTTCGTCCGCAAACCGAAGCTGGACCTCCAAGTAAAGCTCACGTCCTACAGCGAGGAAATGCAACGTCGCGGCATGGTTCCGGCGGCGAAGGTTTTGAGCTTCGAGCAGATCGCCGCGAGTGCGTTCCTGGCGCGGGAACTCCAACTGGAGGAGGGGACTGCCTTGGTTCGCTTCCGACGGCTCCTGCTCGCGGACAACGAGCCTATGAGCGTGGACGAGAACTTCATCCCCGCCCATCGCGTGCCGGGCCTTTTGGACGGAGCGCCTCCCACTTCGCTGTACAACGTGTTGAGCGAAAAGTACGGACTCGTCATGGAATGGGGCGAGGATATGATCGAGGCAACAGCAGCTTCGCCGTCGACTGCGCGGCTCTTGAACGTGGATGTCGGCACTCCGCTGCTCAAGATTCAACGTCACGCGTTCGTCGCACGCGCCATGGTGGACTATTCCGTCTCCTACTACAGGGCTGACCGGTATAAGTTGTGGGTCCCGTTGCAGCGCCCGGGCGTTCGGTCCACCCGAAGCCAGTCGACGGGGTATCGTACCCACTAGCTTCAAAGCTTCAAGGAGAGGCCCAGCAGCCGGTACACACAGACAATGACAGAGGGCCCCGTCCAATCCGGACGGGGCCCTCTCTCATTTGTTATCGCCGAGAACTAATGACTCAGGCTCTTGTGCTCTTCGCCGGACTCGATGGCCTCGTGGTGGCCATGCCCGTGCGCGGCTTCAAGCTCGGCTGGCGTTGCCGGAGCAACACGGTCTTCGAAGAACCATTTCGAAAGTGCCGCGCGGCGCTTTTCCTTCGGAGTGACCACACCGTGCTCGTTCGGCTCGGCCGCCAGCGGGACGGGCGACTCGAAGCCGACGAGCTTGTAGTGCTTATAGTCGTCCAGCGGTGCGTGTACCTCGATGAACTCACCATGCGGCAAGCGCACGATGCGACCGGTCTCGCGGCCGTGCAAGGCGATCTCGCGGTCCTTGCGCTGGAGCGCAAGGGCCACGCGCTTGGTCACCATGAATGCGAAGATCGGGCCGAGGAAGAAGAGCGTCCGCAGCCAGTACGTGACGTCGTTCAGGGCAACGTGGAAGTGCGTTGCAATGAGGTCCGAACCTGCAGCGGCCCACATGACGCAGTACCAAGTGAACCCTGCGACGCCGATGGCGGTGCGGGTTGGAGCGTTGCGAGGACGGTCGAGGACGTGGTGCTCGCGGTTGTCCTTGGTGATCCACCGCTCGATCCACGGGTACATGAAAAGCACGGTGAAAATGATGCCCGCGGGAACCAGGGCCGGGAGGAGAACATTCAGCGTCAGCACGTGGCCGAAAATGACGTACTCAAGGTGGAAGTCATTGACGACACCCGGCATAAGACGCAGTGCACCATCGACGAATCCGATGTACCAGTCAGGCTGGGTACCGGCAGACACAGGGGAGGGGTCGTACGGACCGTAGTTCCAGATCGGGTTGATAGTGAACATCGCGGCCATTAGCGCGACGACACCGAACACGATGAAGAAGAAGCCTCCGGCCTTTGCGGCGTAGACCGGGCCCAGCGGGTAGCCAACGACGTTACCGTCGTTGCGGCCGGGGCCAGGGTACTGCGTGTGCTTGTGGACAACAACCATGAAGAGGTGGATGACGATCATCAGAAGGATCATGGCCGGCACCAGCAAAATGTGCAGCACGTACAGGCGGCCGATGATGGCCGTTCCCGGGAACTCGCCCCCGAAGAGGAAGAACGAGATGTATGTTCCGATCACCGGGATGGACTTGATGACGCCGTCGATGATGCGCAGGCCGTTACCGGAGAGCAGGTCGTCGGGGAGGGAGTATCCCGTGAAGCCTTCAGCCATGGCCAGGATCAATAGGACACCACCAACGACCCAGTTCATTTCACGTGGCTTGCGGAAGGCGCCCGTGAAGAACACGCGCAGCATATGCACACCAAGCGAGGCCACGAACAGCAGGGCCGCCCAGTGGTGCACCTGGCGGAAGAACAGGCCACCGCGAATGTCGAAGGAAATGTTCAGCGACGAGCTATACGCCACGGACATTTCGACATTGGTCAGCGGAGTGTATGAACCCGAGTAGTGGGTCTCCGCCATGGACGGGTCAAAGAAGAACGTCAGGAACGTACCCGACATGAGCAGGATGACGAAGGAGTACAGCGCCACTTCACCGAACATGAAGGACCAGTGGTCGGGGAAGACCTTCCGGCCGAACTCACGCAGGATTCCGGATCCGCCGACGCGCTCGTCAACGAAGTCGGTGATACGGCCGACTTTGCTCGTGGGTACGAAGGGGACTTCAGCTGTTGATGAGGCGCTCATGCTCGTCACGCTCCCAGTAACTCGGTCCTACAGGTTCTTTGAAATCGCTCGTGGCTACGAGGTAGCCCTCAGCGTCGACCGCGATGGGCAGCTGGGGGAGCGGACGGCTGGCGGGTCCGAAGACAACCTTGCATTCCTTGGTGAGGTCGAAGGTTGACTGGTGGCACGGGCACAGCAGGTGGTGCGTCTGCTGCTCGTAAAGAGCAACCGGGCAACCAACGTGGGTGCAGATCTTGGAGTAGGCAACAATTCCGTTGTAGCTCCAGGTTTCCCGGCCCTTGGAAATCGTCAAGTCGTCCGGGTTCAGGCGCATGAGCAGGACGACGGCTTTGGCCTTCGCGTTCAGCTTGCCTTCCTGGAGCTCATTAAGTCCTTCGGGGATCACGTGGAACGCAGAACCGATGGTCACATCCGATGCCTTGATCGGAGTTCCGTCGGGGTCGCGGGTGAGGCGCTTGAGCTTGCCACCCTGGGGTGCCCACATGGTGTGTGCGAGCTTGTCGTCCGGGCGGGGTCCAAGGTCACCGAAAACGGCCAGGGCCGGGAGGGGTGCCAGTGCCACAGCACCCAGAAGGGTGTTGCGGATCAGGGGGCGACGCTTGATGCCGGTTTCCTCGACGATGTCCTCGACGATCCGTACGGCGGCCTGGCGGTCTTCCTCGGTGCGGATGGCGTGGCGCTCTTCCGATACCTCGTGGTCCGGCATGAGGGCCTTGGCCCAGTGCACGATGCCGGTGCCGATCCCGAGCATCGCGAATGCGGTGCCAAGGCCGAGCAACAGGTTTTGTGTGCGGATCGTTGCGATCGTGGAGTCTTGCCCAAGATCGATGGCAAAGTACGACACCAGGAAGATCACCGTGCCGATGACGGAGATGCCAAACAGAATGGCTACCTGTCGCTCGGCTCGCTTAGCGGCTCTCGGGTCCGTGTCAGCCAGGCGCAAACGGTGCGGAGGAAGTCCAGGATCCTGGAACTTCTCCACAACATTCTGACCAGCCGTAGCTACGGTGCCCGAGTGGTTCGGACTGCCGTCACTATGGTTGCCCATAATTCGCCTCATCCTTCTCTCGTTGTCCCGGCCGGAACCGGGTTAATGTTCAATTCAAAACTGCTGTGGGGACAGCAGAAGCTTTTAGTGCGCCTGGACTAAGACGTACGCGATGTCAGCCAGATGGTGAAGGCAATGATGACGCCGAGGCCTGCAACCCAGACGAAGAGGCCTTCGGAAACCGGACCCAGCGCACCGAGGTCGGCGCCACCCGGCGAACCGTTGGCTTCGATCTTCTTCAAGAAGGTGATGATGTCGCGCTTGCCCTCAGGAGAAATGTTGGCGTCGTTGAAGACGGGCATGTTCTGCGGACCGGTTGCCATGGCTTCATAGATGTGTTGGCCCGAGACACCAGCCAATGCCGGAGCGAACTTCCCGCGGGTCAATGCACCGCCGGCAGCTGCTGCGTTATGGCACATAGCGCAGTTCACTCGGAAGAGTTCGCCACCCTTGGCGGCATCTCCGTTTTCGTCAAGCAGTGCTGCATCGGGAATGGCCGGGCCGGCGCCGAGAGAAGCGACGTAAGCCGCCAGCTGCTGCGTCTGCTGGTCATTGAACTGCCTCGGCTTTTCTTGTGCCTGGGGTCCGTTCATCTGCATGGGCATACGGCCGGTGCCAACCTGGAAGTCAACCGCAGCCGCACCCACACCGACCAGCGAGGGGCCGTCCTTGGATCCGCTGGCGCCCATGCCGTGGCAGGTGGCGCAGTTGGCGGCAAACAGCTTGCCACCTTCCTGGGCGTCGCTTGCGCTGAAGGCAGTGGTGTCTGCCTTCGCCTGGTTGACCGTTGTGGCAACGGCGTAAAGCCCACCAGTGACGAGGAGTCCCATCAGCAGCAGCGCAATGGCTGCCAGTGGATGACGTCGCTTCTGCGAGAGTGCCTTCACGTGGTGGTTCCTTTATTCGATCCTGCGTCGGCTCCGTGAGCCGCTTTTTGAAAATTCATCCTCTTGCGGAACAAGAGTCAGTGCTTGGCTACTTCAGGACGTAGATGACCAGGAAGAGCCCGATCCACACAACATCCACGAAGTGCCAGTAGTACGAGGTGACGATTGCCGAGGTCGCTTCAAAGTGCCCGAACTTCTTGGCCGCGTAAGCGCGACCGATGATGAACAGGAAGGCGATGAGGCCGCCGATGACGTGGAGACCATGGAAGCCGGTGGTGATGTAGAACGAGGAACCGTAGGCGTTGGCCGAAAGGGTGACGTGCTCCGAAACGAGCATGGCGTATTCGGTGGTCTGCCCGGCAACGAAGAAGGAGCCCATGATAAACGTCAGGATGAACCACTCGGTCATGCCCCAGCGGGTGAACTGCAGCAAACCGCCTCGACGGCGTGGCTCAAGTCGCTCGGCAGCGAAGACGCCCATCTGGCAAGTAAAGGAACTGGCCACAAGGACGATCGTGTTGACAAGCGCAAACGGGAAGTTGAGCTTGCCGGTTTCTTCAGCCCACAACGCACCTGACGTCGATCGCAGCGTGAAGTACATGGCAAAGAGACCGGCGAAGAACATCAACTCACTGGAAAGCCACACAACGGTTCCTACGGAAACCAGATTGGGGCGATTCAGCGTCGGGTGCGCCGGGGTACTGGGGGCATGGGTCGCAGATGTCACAAAGACATTATGTCTGTAAAAGTCCGGACTTCCCAATGCGAACCGCCTTTTGGGGGGACTTTTTCTACAAACACGCGAATTCGCGCGGAAAAGTTCCCTGAGTGGTTCGCATTGGTCATGGAGCCGGGTGGATCGCTAGCATCAAGTGGTGACTTCACAGGCATCTGCACAGCAGGCAAGCAACTCGTGGCCCGGACTCATCTCCGCCCTGATCAAGGGGCATGACCTCACGGTCGAGAACACCGCATGGGCCATGAACACGATCATGTCCGGGGAAGCCGCTCCTTCCCAGATTGCCGGCTTCCTGGTTGCGTTGCGCGCAAAGGGGGAGACTGTGGAGGAAGTCACGGGACTGGTGGATGCGATGCTCTCCAACGCCAATCCCGTGAGTATCCCGGGCGAAAAGCTGGACATCGTGGGCACCGGTGGCGATCAACTCAACACCGTCAACATCTCCACGATGGCTGCACTCGTGGCCGCGGGCGCAGGCGCGCGCGTCGTGAAGCATGGAAACAGGGCGGCGTCGTCGTCGTCAGGCTCCGCGGACGTCCTGGAAGCCCTTGGCGTGAGGCTCGACTTGCCGATCGAGCGCGTTGCCCGCAACGCCGAAGAGGCTGGAATCACTTTTTGTTTCGCCCAGGTATTCCACCCGTCATTCCGGCATACAGGAGTTGTCCGGTCAGAACTCGGCATCCCCACGGCCTTCAACTTCCTGGGACCGATGACCAACCCGGCCCATGTCCAGGCTTCAGCCGTTGGGGTGGCCAATGCCACCATGGCGCCGCTGATCGCAGGGGTCCTGGCACGCCGGGGGAGTCGCGGACTGGTATTCCGCGGAGGAGACGGCCTCGACGAACTGACCACCACGGGTCCATCCACGGTATGGGAAATCAGGAGCGGGGAAGTCACAGAACTGCTGTTCTCGCCGGCCGACCTGGGGATCGCCTTGGCAACCGTCGCGGATCTCCGAGGCGGCAACGCCGAGGCGAACGCCGCCGTCGTGCGCGAAGTACTGGGCGGGAAGCCGGGCCCGGTCCGAGATGCCGTGTTACTCAACGCCGCTGCCGGCTTGGTTGCCTTCGACACTTCTGCCGACGGACCGTTCCTGGACCGCATGAAATCGGCCTGGCTGCGGGCCACCGAGTCCATTGACTCCGGAGCAGCTGCCCGGGTGCTGGACACTTGGGTCGGACTCACTCAAAACTGAGCCGGCCAGGCGCCAGGGGTATTGGCGTTTACTGCTCGAAGCCCAAGGAAAAAGCGGCGTCCAAATCGTGCTGGGAGTATGCACGGAATGCGATGTGCGTGGTGGTGTGAACCACTGCAGGAACCTTGGAGAGCTTGTCCGCGATGACGTCCGCCAGCTCCTCATGCTTGGCGACACGTGCCACGGCAATAAGGTCCCATTCTCCTGTGACGGAGTAGACCTCGCTGATGCCCTGGATGGCGGAAATCTCCTCGGCCGTCTCCGGGATACGTGAAGCGTCGGTCTTGATCAGGACAAAAGCGGTGATCACTGGGGGCGGCCTTTCCGAAGTGCAGCAGTGGACGATGCAAGCCTAGTGCATGGGTTGGCGCTCAGGGCTGACTTCTCCGTCGACGAACCCGGGTCACGAGGGCGATCACTGCACGGTAGCCAAGCAGCAGGATCGCCAAGCTGATCAAAGCAACGATGATGAAGGCAAGTACTACGGTCTGGCCAGTAACCGCACGCAACAGCATGCCGCCGGCCACGGTTCCGATCCATACAGCGACGCCGGACGACCAGATCGCGAAGGGTGCCCGCCAAGTCCTCGTGAAGAGCCACGCTATTGCGGCACCCGCAAGAAACGGCCAGGCCGTCGAGAAGACCCCCGTCAAGACATCGGCTCGCTGGTGTGCGTCCCGGCCAATGGCCGCGAAAACCAGGATGAAAACGGCATCAAAGAGTGCGGCGATGAAGGCAGTCCGGACCGGGGTGGCTTTTGCAGCAGGCATGGAAACGACCCTATCCCGCACGGATGCCGAACTCTAACCGATTGGTTCGAGTCCTGGAACGAACGCCAGCGAACAACGCCTTGAACCAAAGCCCTGTTGCGCGGAAGATGTGGCTACCAAACCTGGAGAGAAGCCAGTCCCTGGAGGTAAACAATGAGGTTGATCCAAGTTGCCCAGAGGGCCGTTGACCTCGACCGGGCAGCTGCTTTCTACTCTCGACTCCTGGGCAGCGAGCCGACAGGAAGGTTCGATCCACCTGGGCTCGTGTTCTTCGATTTGAACGGGGTTCGGCTCCTTCTGGATAAGGGTGCTCCGACGTCGCTTATTTATCTTGATGTGGCCAATGTCAGGTCCTCGATTGAAGAGATCCGCGCCTCAGGAGCCAAGGTCATTCAGGAACCACGGCTCATCTACAGCCACGTTGACGGGAGCCTTGGACCTGCCGGAACCGACGAATGGATGGCGTTCATCGAGGACAGCGAAGGCAACACGGTGGGACTCGTTGGCCGCGAGCCAACCGGAAACTAGGGGGCGGGTCAACCGCGGTCTGTTGCGATTTTGGCCGCGAACCCGACGAGCACGACGCCGGCGATGCGGTCCGTGACTTTGCCCACCACAGGTGATTGGAGCCATCTGCGGGCAAAGTGGGTTGCTGCGATGATGCCCGCGAACCACAAGATGCCTTCAATGCTGTGGACGGTCGGCAGAAGTATGCCCATCAGCAACGGCGACGCGTCCGGCGGCAAAAACTGCGGGATCATCGCCATGTAGAACACTCCTACTTTGGGATTCAGCAGACTGCACGTGATGCCGGTGAGCCATGACGAACGTCTGCTTGCCGGCCGGGGTTGCGCCATGGATTCGGCCGTGGCCGGGGCAAGGTCCGGAGCTGAGGCGAGAGGCACTCGCCCGAAACTCTTGATCAGCATGGACAAGCCCAGCCACGCCATATAGGCGGCACCAGCCAACTTGAGGACCAGAAATGCGGCTTCCGAAGCAGCGAGCAAAGCAGACGCCCCGACGGCGGCAGCAACACCCCACACCATCGTGCCTGTGCAGATCCCTCCGGCTGCGGCGAACGCCGGAACCCGGCCCCGGCTGATGGCAGTGCGCAGCACGAGGACCGTATCCATTCCTGGAATGATCGTGAGCAGCGCGGCAACGAAGGCGAAGGAAGCCAAAGCGGCAGGGATGGTCATGCTCTATGGTAGCCAGCCGCAAGCCCTTGCTCAGCGGTCGGGCAGGTACGGGCCCGGCAACCCTCCAGAGCGCCTACGACTGCGCCTGGGAGCGGCGTCCGGCGCGGGCCAAATCCCTGTAGATGCTTCAGGCCGGCGCTGTTAGCATGACGAAAAGGCAGCTGAATCCGCTGCCACAACAACTGAGGAGCCATGTAATGACCACGAACCTCAATCCTTACATCAGCTTTCGGGACAGTGCCAAGGAGGCCATGGCCTTCTACAAGTCGGTCTTCGGCGGAGAGCTGACCCAGAGCACTTTCGCGGAATTCCACGCCAGCGAAGACCCGGCCGAAAGCGACAAAATCATGCACTCGGCGCTTAAGACCGACAACGGACTGCTATTGATGGCTGCAGACACTCCCAACAGCATGGAGTACAACCCGGGCAACAACATTTCGGTGTCCCTCAGCGGAGACGATGAAGCCGAGCTTCGCGGCTATTGGGATGGACTGGCCGACGGCGGGACGGTTACCGTACCGATGGAGAAGGCGCCGTGGGGCGATATTTTCGGAATGCTGACCGATAAATTCGGAATTGCGTGGCTGGTCAACGTCACCGGGGAGCAGCCCCAGTGAAGGGAACCTCAAGGTAGTAACCGCTTTTGCACGGCGCCGCCGTCCCAACCCCCGGCGGCAAAAACAGGTCCAGCATCTGGTCGCTTTGCCACCAGAGGCTGGACCTGTGCCCGGTGGGTGATGCGCCGCAGGACCCATGGTGCCAGGTACTCCCTCGCCAAAACGATGTCGTCTGTTCTGGTTGACATTGAGGGAGATCGCAAGGTGGCCAGTTCGGCCGCTGGTGCTCGCAGTGGCGTTGTGCTCCGGCTATCCCGCGGGGTTGGTTGCCTGACACGTCTGGTCTTGGGCGGTTTGGGCAACCACATCGTTCGGCTTGGGCGCCGGAAGCGTCGGTTTACTCCCTGTGGCGAAGTCTTGCCCCGCGTAAAGCTGGACTCCCTGGACACTGGGAACCTGCTGCACGCTCGCCGCTGGCAACCCGAACATGGCGGCAACGTCCGCGGCGACATCGGCAAACCCGGCACCGTAGTAGACCATGGTTTGCGGCCTCGCATCGCCCTGAATCCGAGCCACCTTCGTGAAGCCACCGGAGGAGAGCAGCGCTGCGATTTCCTGGCTCCTGCCGCTCACGCCTGTTCCATTGGCGATAGTGATCGGCTGTAGCGCCTTGTTGTAGGCCGCTTTCGGAGTTTCGGTGGTCGGAGCAGGGGAGGGAGCAGCACTAGCGGCAGGCTGACTAAGATCAGCGCTTTGTTTCAAGGCCGCAAAAAAGTTGCCGGCAGCAGGTTGATCGAGGTCGAGCCTGTTTGGATCTGACGCCGCTGGGACGTTCGGTAACGTGATGAAGTTGACCTTTGCCGGGTCTATATTCTTCAGTCTGTCGGCGATGGTCAGCAAAGCAGGAACGGAAGAAAGGCCGTCGTCGACGGTCAGGTTTTTGGTGACTGTGTCCGCGATGCCCAGCATCTTCTGCGGGTTGCCGAGTGTTCCGTCGGCTTTGAGTTTGCGGGTCAGCGAGCCAAGAAACGCCTGTTGGGCCTTGATTCGGCCGAGGTCGCCGCCATCGGCAAATGCGTGGCGAGTGCGTAGGAAGGCGAGGGCCTGATCCCCTTGGACCTGCGAGGTGCCTTTGGGCAGATGAAGTCCAGAGTCCGGGTCGTTCACGGCCGAGCTCACGCAGACGTCCACCCCACCGACCGCATTGGAGAGTTCTTTGACGGCGTTGAAGTCGGCCATCATGAAGTGGTCCATCTCCAGGCCCGTCAGCTTGTTCACGGTATCCACGGCGCAGCCAATGCCGGCTTCGGCCATCGCACTGTTGATCATGGCGTTCTGGCGTTCTGCGTAATGCTGTCCAGTCTTGCTGTCAGTGCAGGCAGGGACGTCGACCAGCAGGTCCCGAGGAAGGCTGATGACGTTGACGTGATTGTTGTCTGCAGAAATATCCAGCAACATCATCACATCGGATTGCCCATAGCCGGATGACTGGTCCGTCGTCCCGAATTGTCCGTTTTTGCCGGTTCTGGTGTCGGTACCGAGAATGAGGATCTGCAAGCGGTCCTTCCGGTCATCTGCCGGGCCTTCCGATCTGTGGCCACCGGCACCCAGGGCCGACGTCGAAATGTTGGATTGAAGCCTCCACACCCAATATCCGCCGAAGGCGACGACGGCGAGCAGCAGGACGGCCACCACGGCGCTCGTGATCTTAAACCAGCGCGGCGCCCGACGATAGCTGAAACGCCGGCTGCGGGTAGCCAATTTGCCCTGCCCCGGATAGGCGACAGGTGCGGACTGACCCGATTCCGGGTTGGGTGCATCGTGGCGAGTTACCAAAAGGGGGACTACCTCTCCGGGGGAATGACGGACGGCCCCCATTGTAGCTGGGACGTCTGGGAAGGTTCCGTGCGCCCCGCTACGCGCAGCACAAATCACTAGCGGCGTTTGCCGGGTTGTGCGCTTTTTGGCCCTTACGCCTGGCCCAGACTCCTTCCACGTGCTCAGGTGCAGCCTGCCAAACGTCAAAGCCGGCCTCTCAGGAGGTGCGGGGGATCGCAGAAGGGGTAAGGAGAGAACTACTTTACATAATGTAGATTATCGGCGTTGTTGAGCATCTCAGCAGCATCTCGGCGACGCCGCAGAACCAAACCCTCAAAACATCCACATTTCCCCCCTTCTGCCATTGTCAACGGCATGTTCGTCGCCAACAATGAAGCATGCCGGTCTACGTGAGGTCTCTGGAAACTGCCGTACCGCCCACAGTGCTTGTACAGCCACAAGCACGCGACGTCTTTGCATCCCAACCCGGCCTGACGCGACTCGGATCCCGACTCGTGCGAACGTGCTTCGATTCAGCTGCCATCGACACCCGGTTCACTGCCGTTGCTGAACTAAGTCTTGATAACCAGGCCGAGAACCCGTCATTCTTCGACCCTGACTCGGGCCGGGTTCTGAGCCCCAGCACCAAGGTCCGCAACGAGATTTTTGCTGTCGAGGCTACCAAGCTGTTCATAGAGGCCGCCAAAGCCGCCGTCGGGAAATGTCCTGATATTGATTTACTTGACATAACTCATGTCATCACTGTCTCCTGTACCGGATTCTTCAACCCCGGGCCCGACTATAAGGTGGTCCGGGCCCTGGGTCTCAGCCCGGCCGTGCAGCGTTACCACCTCGGCTTCATGGGTTGCTACGCCGCGTTTCCGGCCCTCCGGGCGGCCCGGCAATTCTGTCAGGCCGATCCCTCTGCCGTCGTTCTGGTTATCTGCGTGGAGCTGTGCTCTCTCCACGTCCGGACCTCGAATGACCCGGACACCATCATGGGATCGGCGATCTTTGCCGACGGTGCGGCCGCCGCCGTCGTGACTTCCCGTGAACCTGAGGGGCCGGACCCGGTGATTCGGCTGGACCATTTCGAGACTGTCCTGACGCCGGTGGGCGAAGAAGCCATGGCCTGGAACATTGGCGACGAAGGTTTCGAAATGGTTCTCGGAACGTACGTGCCGCACATCATCGAGGAGCACATCACCGGGGCGCTCGAACCGCTGCTTGCTCGCGATCCCTCCTTGGCCGGACTCCCCTATCGGGACATCACGCATTGGGCCATCCATCCCGGCGGCCGCAGTATTCTCGACAAGGTCGAGTCGAAGCTCGAGCTCACCGAGGAACAGATGATTCCGGCACGCGAAGTCCTTCGCAACTACGGCAACATGAGCAGCGCCACCGTGCTCTTCGTCTTGAAACACATCCTGGGACAAACTCCGGCACAGCGGGAGGAGCGTATCTGTTCCATGGCATTCGGGCCCGGCCTAACTGTGGAAACGGGGCTGTTCACCCGGGTTTCCCCAGCATTGTGATGCCTGCCCTCCCCCGCCCAGGCGGTTTTCTCGGCGAACGTGATGTGACCGCTATTGAGGACATGGACCGCCCCGATTGCGAGCTCGACCGGCTCAACCGCAGTTACGCGCGGTTTCCGCTCGTCAACGCCGTGGTGTCTGGCTGGCGGGATACGTACAAGTCCCTGATCAGACCATTACTCACGACGGCGGCGCCCACCACGGTCCTCGACATCGGCTGCGGCGGTGGCGACGTCGCCCGAAGCCTCGCGCGCCGGGCCGCTGCGGAGGGATACCAGCTCAAGGTCACCGGAATCGATCCGGACGAGCGTGCCTTCCATTTCGCGAACTCCGCGCCGCCAGTCGAGGGCGTGACATATCGGAAGGCCTTCAGCTCGGAGCTTGTGTCAGAGGGGCTCGAATTCGACGTCGTTATCTCCAACCACGTCCTGCACCACTTGACGCCCCCCGAATTCGCCTCGTTCCTTCGCGACTCTGAACAGCTGTGCCGCCGCATTGCCCTCCACAACGACCTCAGGCGCAGCCGCCTCGCCTACTCGCTCTTCTGGGCCGGCGCCTGGCCACTCGGGCTCGGCTCCTATATCCACGGCGATGGACTCACGTCCATCAGGCGCAGTTACACAATGGCGGAACTGCGTGCCGCCACTCCCCCTACTTGGACGGTGGAAGGCAACGGCCTGTGGCACAACCTCCTGGTTTTCCGACCCGGTGAAGCTCCACATGTTTGACGTGGTTGTGGTTGGAGCTGGGCCGGTCGGGCTGTACATGGCCGCTCTCCTGTTGCAACACGGGCACCGCGTTGCCATTCTGGAGCGACGGGCGACGTCGAGCCGCCAAACCCGGGCCGTTGGAATCCATCCGCCGGCGTTGGCGGCACTCGACACTGTGGGTGCCGCTCATTCCCTGGTCGATTCAGGCGTCCGGATCACCCACGGGGCCGCGTACAGCGGCGGCCGCAAAGTTGCCGACATGGACTTTGCCCGGCCTTCTGCTGAATACCCCTTTATCCTTTCCGTTCCGCAATATCTCACCACCCAAGCCCTCGAGTCCAAGGTTATCGAACTCGATCCAAGCGCCCTTCTCCGCGGCGTGCACATCGAGGAAGTGGTCGACGACGGCGGGTACTTACGTTTGCGCGGACAGGAGGGCGGGTCGGCGGTGGAGTTCCTGGGCCGCTTCGTGGTGGCGGCCGACGGCGTCCATTCCGCCGTCCGTGGGGGCCTCGGTTTGGAGCCGCGCTTGCGTACTTACCCCGACTACTACGTCATGGGCGATTTCCAGGATGAGTCGATGTTCGGCAACAAGGCAGTCCTCTTCCTTGAGCCGGGAGGAATCGTCGAGTCTTTTCCACTGCCCGGCGGTATCCGAAGGTGGGTAGTCCGGCTTGGCGCCCCTTGCCAAGAGCCAACTCCCCGTGCGCTCGCTGCCCTGATCCGAAAGCGGACCGGAACGGCGGTGGACTCAACGAGCAATACGATGGTCAGTGCTTTCGGCGTGACCTCACGGCAAGTCTCCCGGATGGTTCATGGACGGGTTGCCTTGCTCGGCGACGCCGCACACGAAATCAGCCCGATCGGCGGTCAAGGGATGAACTTGGGCTGGCTGGATGCTGTTGCCCTGGCACCGATTATCAGCGAAGCGTTGCGAACGTCGGGAAGAATGCCTGCCAGCAAGGAACTCGCGGCATTCGAGCGCAGCCGTCAGCGTGCAGCGAAGAAGGCCATATGGCAGGCCAGTGTGAACATGGCCCTGGGCCGCCCGTTGCCTCCGAAAGTCCTGAGCGCACGGAACGCCTTGATTGGCCGGGCGATAACCTTGCCGATGTTCTCGGAGTTCGTGGCCCGCCGATTCACGATGCACTAGGCGCCGTTTCGGTGCTTCCTGCGAGGCCGGCAGCACCGTGACCGGTGCGTGATTGCGTTTTAGACTGCAACCATGACCGCCAGGGACGAAAAGTGAGTGTTCGACGACGGTGGGCAGCCGCCGTCGTACTCATCGGCCTGTTGGGCATCACGGTAGCTTCTACGGCGGGATGTTCGGCTACGCCTGAACCGAGGGCGACGACGCCGGCCAGCGCACTCACCGTCCAACTGAACCAGTTCCGGGATAACTACAGCACGCACATCATCGAGATCCAATTCAGCAACCTCGGCCCGGACACCATCACTGTGGTAGGCGCCGCCCTGCGCACGGCGGGCTTTGATGGAACGATCGGATGGACTTCGGGCGCCGATGGCACAGCCATTCCGCCGGGCCAGACCAAGAGCCTGCCCGTGCAGCTTCCGTCTGCGACCTGTCCCCCAGGCTCCTCGGAATCCACGGTTGACTATGTGCTGGCGGGCTCGGACCACGTGTACAGCGAAACCGTGACGGACCCCTTCGGCGTGCTGGCTCGGAACAACAGCGAACTATGCCTGGAACGCGGCGCCTCGGAAATAGCGAGCCTGGAGCTCCTGCCGGCGTTGGACCCAGGACCCGGGAAAGGCTCGGCAACAATGACCATCACGGTCAAACCCCATGGCGGAACAGGGTCCATGACCATTGAATCAATCGGCGAAACCACCCTCCTTGCAGCAGACCCGGGTAGCCCGTGGCCCCATAGTGTCGTGATTCATGGCACCGACAAGGACTCGACCCTGAGCCTGCGCATCCGCCCCGCGCGTTGCGACCCGCACGCCGTCGCGGAGGACAAAGTGGGCACGCTCATGCCACTCCAGGTGACGGTCAATGGAGTTGCCGGGACTATCAAGGTTGCTGCCGGTAATGCGCTGCGTGGAAGCATCTACGATTTCGTCACAAAGAGCTGCGGGGACGGTTGAGGTGCCATCCCACTAAGCTCAATCCATGGACTTTGAGACTCGGCCCCTGTCGGCCGGCCCGGACACGACGTTCACGGCCTCCCGGATCCGAGCCGCGGTTCAGGATCTACTCGGGCTCGAGGGGCTTCCACCCATCGTCCAGGTCGGCCACCCCGTGCTCCGGCAACTCGCCGCACCTTATGATGGCCAGCTCGAGGACACCGAGTTGGCGCAACTGATCGAGCGGATGCGGGATGTCATGCACGGCGCCCCCGGCGTTGGCCTCGCAGCACCCCAGCTCGGCATCCCCTTGCAGTTGGCCGTGCTTGAGGACCATTTCGATGTTGACCCCATCGCTTCAGAAATCCGCGAGAGGACACCGCTGGGCTTCTTCGCGATCCTGAATCCCAGGTACGAGCCCGAAGGGACTTCCACCGCGTCGTACTATGAAGGCTGCCTGTCGATGCGTGGATTCCAGGCCGTGGTGACAAGGCACCGGGATGTCCGCCTGCACTACCAACGTCCTGATGGAGGTGCAGCCTCGGAAGGATTCTCAGGATGGCAGGCACGGATAGTCCAACACGAGACCGACCATCTGCACGGCGGACTCTATTTGGACAGGGCCGAGCTACGGTCTCTTGCCGACGATCAGCAATACGGCGCCCACTGGGCGTACCCCGGAATCGACGAGGCACGCCGCGGGCTGGGCTTCCTTAACTCCTGACCGGGCCGGATTCGCGCGACGGGTTTGCCGCGGAAGGCAGGTATTTCGCCCACCAGGCGAGGATCTGTTCGAACCGCTGACGGCGGTGATGCGGCGTACCGGAGCGCGAAAGTTCGTGGTCCTCACCCGGGAAGAGAAGCAACGCAGTCTCCACGCCCTGTGCCTTCAAGGCGGCGAAGTAGCGCTGTCCCTGCTCAACAGGGCAACGGAGATCGTTTTCGCTGTGGATCACGAGCGTGGGCGTCCGGACCTCAGTCACGACGGCCATGGGGCTTTGGGCCGCCATCTGGTCCGGGGATCCGCCCGTATATTGGCCACCGAAGAACCACCCGATATCTGAAGAGCCGGCAAAACTGACGGGGTCAAGGAAACCTCGCTCCACAATGGCCGCCTTGAAACGGTGTTCATGTCCGATAACCCAGGCCGTCAGATATCCACCATAAGACCCGCCCATGATGCCGGTCGATTCCCTGTCCATCGCCGGGAAGGCCTGCAGGGCGCCATCCAGGAACGCAAGCACATCCGCCATGTCCACGGTGCCCATTTTCTCCTTGATGGCGCCACCATGTGCCTGACCATATCCGGCAGAACCACGGGGATTGCACATCAGGACGGCGTATCCGGCCTCTGCATACACCTGGGCCTCATCGAAGAAGGCAGCCGTGTATTGAGCGAACGGGCCACCGTGGATGGTCAGCAGCACCGGATGGGGACCTTGGCCCTCCGGCAGGACCGCCCAGCCATGGACCGGGTAGCCATCATTGCCAGTGGCGGTGAATTCCTGCGGACTAAGGATCTTTGCTTCCGCCCGGAGCGCCCCGGAGAAGTCAGTAAGCAAGCGCAGCTCGCCCTGCTCCAGGACGCCGAGCTCGCCGTTGCTGGAAGCGTCGCTGACACTGACGGCCACCACGTCACGTACCGCGGAAGCACCCCCTGCAACCCGCGGCCCTTTGAGGAGGACCGCGCTCCCGCCGTCGGCCGCCCATTTGATCAGCTCCACACTCCCACGGTTTGTGTTGAGACCAAGCACGCCATCCGCCCCAAAAGGTTCGAGGGGGCCGGAAATGTCCTGGCCTTCGACATCGCTCAGCATTGCGGCCTTGCCCCCGCGAGCTGGAATCACATATAGGGCCGTGTTCCTGGCAACGAAGTCCAAACCGTCTTCGCCGAGGTCCTGCGCCGTAAAGAACAGCCATTCGCCGTCGATGGATTCGCGGACCTCGTGTACTGCTTGCGGCGCGGTATCCGGCCGCACAGCTTCTGGCTCGCCACCCGCGGCCGGGACGCGATAAATCCCAGAGGCGATATCGGCGTCGTGCCCTTGATGGAGCGATGCGACAAAGTAGACGCTCCCGCCGCTGCGGCTGAAAGACGGTGACGTGTGATCGGCGTCCCCGAACGTCAACTGCACCGCTGCCGGCAGCAAGCTCGGCGCCTCAGTTCCGCGTCCCTTCGCAGCCCGCCCCACGGGAGCCACTGGCGGTTCCGCTCCGGGCTCCGGGACGTCGACGACGAACAGTTGGGCGGGTTTGTCGGCGGTGTAGCCGAGCCCGTTGAGTCGGTACTGGTTGTCCGTGATCAGCCGGGGGTCCTCGCCGCCCGCTCCGACGCCTTCAACCGTTCCATAACGGCCTTCTTCGGGAACCCGCGAGGAGAACACAATCCTGCTCGAATCGGGCGCCCAGGAAAACTCCGAGACTCCCAATTTCCGTTCCGTAATCGCTTGCGGCTCCCCGCCGTCGGCTTCCACTATGTGCAGCTGCGACTTGCCGTCCAGCGTCGCCCGGAGGAATGCCAGCACCTTGCCGTCGGGGGAAAAGGCGGGTGCGGTGTCCCGGAAGCCTCGGGTGATTCGTCGAGGCGGGAATGCACGGTCAAAGGCAACGCTCCAGAGTTGCCCTACGTACGCATCGGCGTCAAAATCGGGCCGGGTGACGGACACGACGGCGCGGGTGCCATCCGGGTGGGCGGCAGGGGAAGAGACGGACTTCAGCAGCGGGAGTTGTTCGGCTTTCACGCTGGTGAGCCTAGCGGCCGTCCCGGCACGACGATACGTGCCACTCCGGCCGCCGTAGGATTATCCCTATGCTTTCCGACGCCGTCCCTTCCCTGCGCTGCCCGGTCTGCCAGGGTTCTTTCGGCCTCAGCGGTGCGGCGCCCTTTTCGCTGAATTGCGTCGCCGGCCACAGTTTCGATGCCGCCAAACAGGGCTACTTCAACCTGCTCACCGGCAAGGGTACGGTCTTCGAGGCGGACACGGCAGAGATGGTCTCAGCCCGCAACGACTTCCTGGGCGGCGGACACTACGCTCCCTTGGCTGATGCCATCGCGGAACTGGCATCCCCGGTCCTGTCGGCGCCGGGATCCCTCGTTCTGGATTCCGGCACGGGCACCGGCCACTATCTACACACGGTGCTGGACCGAACTCCCGCGGCCGCTATTGGCATCGATATCTCGAAGTTCGCCCTCCGCCGGGCAGCACGGATGAATCCCGACGCCATCAATCTGGTGTGGGACATCTGGCGTCCACTGCCGCTCGCCGACGATAGCGTCGACGCCCTCATCGTGGTCTTTGCGCCGCGGAATCCCCCGGAGTTTGCCCGCGTGTTGCGTCCTGGCGGCCGGGTGATCGTGGTGACTCCCCGGAGCGGACACCTCGCGGAAATTGCGGAACGCACCGGAATGCTAAGCATAGAACCGGGCAAAGACGAGCGCTTGGCAGAGTCAATGCAGGAATTCTTCACTCCCGCAGATTCCGTCCAACTCGACGTGGAGCTGACACTCAACGGGCGCGATATCGCTGACGTCGCCTTCATGGGCCCGGCAGGCCACCATCTGCAGCGTTCGGCTTTGTTGGCGTCGATCGCAAGAGAATCGTCAGTCGGAGCCACCGCGAAGTTCAACCTCAGCGTTTTCACTGCGCCTGAGCGACCCTCCTAACGCGAAGCTTCGCACCGGGCTAGGATGGAAAAACAGCGACTGGATCTTGCCGACGCTGCAGCCCGGATCAGGCCGGCTGCCTCCGCAAGTCCGGGAACAGGGGGAATGATGTTTGAATGGCTTGGCAGCAACTGGTGGGCTCTCTGGCTCACGGTTTTCCTCGCGTTTGCCGTAGTGGAGATGCTGACGCTCAACTTCTTCTTCATCATGCTCGGCGGCGGCGCATTGGCTGCACTGGTCGCAGACTTTGCCGGAGCTGATCTATGGCTTCAGATCGTCGTCCTTTGCGTCGTGTCCTTGCTGATGATCGCCTTCGTCCGCCCTATCGCCCTGAAGCATCTGCACAAGGGTCCTGCCGAACAACGGACCAACGTGGACCGCCTGATCGGCCAATCGGCGCTCGTGATGGAGCCAGTCAGTGCGACGGCAGGATTGGTGAAGATCGGCGGCGACGTGTGGACCGCGCGCAGCGCCGCGGGAATCATCGACGCCGGCCAGACAGTCCAGGTCACCAGGATTGACGGCGCGACGGCGGTAGTCGCCTCAACGGCGGAAAACAGCCCGCGCTGAGCGGCGCCCCGGAGCGCGCGTCCCGCAAACTTGGCCAGAAAATGATCGGCACATTGCCGCACACAAGACCACATCAAATACGGAACTGGGGAATGAAGGAGATGTATGGATAGCTTGGGAGGAACTGCAGCCGCGATCGTGCTGCTAGTTCTCGTCATATTTGTGATCATCGTGTTGGTCCGCTCGATCAGGATCATCCCGCAAGCGCGCGCTGGCGTCGTCGAACGCCTGGGCAAGTACCAGCGCACGCTCAACCCCGGGCTCACCATCCTGATCCCCTTCGTCGACCGCCTGCTGCCACTGTTGGATCTTCGCGAACAAGTGGTCTCCTTCCCGCCGCAACCAGTGATTACCGAAGACAACCTGGTAGTCTCCATCGACACGGTGGTCTACTTCCAGGTGACGGATCCCCGGGCCGCGACCTATGAGATCGCCAACTACATCCAGGCTGTTGAGCAGCTGACCACTACGACGCTCCGTAACGTGGTGGGCGGCCTGAATCTCGAAGAGGCGCTCACCTCGCGCGACCAGATCAATGGCCAGCTTCGCGGGGTCTTGGACGAAGCGACGGGACGGTGGGGAATCCGCGTTTCACGCGTGGAACTCAAGGCAATCGACCCGCCCCACTCCATCCAGGACTCGATGGAAAAGCAGATGCGGGCCGAGCGCGACCGGCGTGCCGCAATTCTGACGGCCGAAGGTACCAAACAGTCGCAGATCCTCACGGCCGAAGGCCAGCGGCAGGCTGCAATTCTTGCCGCCGAGGGCGACGCAAAGGCGGCTATCCTGCGCGCCGACGGTGAAGCCCAAGCCATCCAGAAGGTCTTCGATGCCATCCATAAGGGCAATCCGGACCAAAAGCTGCTGGCCTACCAGTACCTTCAGATCCTGCCGAAAATCGCGGAAGGATCATCCAACAAACTGTGGATCATCCCCAGCGAGGTCGGCGAGGCCCTTAAAGGCATCGGCAGTGCACTGGGAGGCACAAACGGAGGCGCCGGAGTTGCAGACCTGTTCAGCGACTCCGGGAAGCCCGCAGCCGAGGTTTCCGCACCGGCGGCCACCACGGTAGTGAGTTCCGGACACCCCGAATCGACTCACCCGGCACAGGATCCGCCAGCGTAGCCGAAGGCAGCTTTGCAACCCAGTTCGAGACGAGGGACCATCTCATGTGGCCGGTCCCTCGTGGCGTCTGGGCTGCAACGGAATTCCGTCAGGCGGGCTTTTGTCAGGGAAGGCTCCCCCGCTTTGTCCGGCCTGCACCGATCCGCGTATAATGGTGTATTTGTCCGGCCGGTTCAGTCCGAACGGAACATTAACGCTTGGTCAGGCGTTTCATCTAGTGATGCAACGTGTGCATACAGTAGCCCGGGCGGCGTCGATTCGGCGTCCGGCTAGCGCGGAGCCTGGTTCCGTGAACAGACAGAGGGAGTAATCATGAGCGATCGCAGCCTGCGGGGCATGCGTCTTGGCGCCCAGAGCATGGAAACCGAGTCCGGCGTTGAGCCGGCACCGCGCCAGAGGGTTGAATACCGTTGCGCGGACGGGGAGCAGGTCTTCGTGACCTTCTCGTCCGAAGCGGAGATTCCCCCTGTTTGGGTTTCCAAGACGGGCAAGGAAGCGCTCCTGGTTGATGGCGAACGCCCCGTTGACACCAACGAGAAGGCCGTCCGTACCCACTGGGACATGCTGCTGGAACGCCGCAGCCTTCCCGAACTCGAGCAGATCCTTGAAGACCGGCTGAACATCCTGCGCGAACGCCGTGGGGAACGCCGCTCGGCATAAGGCACAGCCAAAGGCATAGTCCTAAAACAAGGGCCGGGTCCGTTCTCTTAACAGAGTGCGGACCCGGCCCTTGTTGTTCCGGCCTATTTTGAAGCCGGGGACTTCTTCCGGGTCAGCGCGGCCCAGCGGGAGGCCAACCCCCACTTGGTCACGTTGATCATGGCCTCAACAACGATGTTGCCGCTCATCTTGGAGGCTCCTAGCTCGCGCTCCACAAAGGTGATGGGGCGTTCTACGATCTTCAGTCCCAGCTTGGCGACCCTCCATGCAAGGTCCACCTGGAAGCCGTAGCCAACCGATTCGACCTGGTCCAGCTTGAGCGCCTCAAGGGTGCTGCGGCGGAAGGCGCGGTACCCTCCAGTAATGTCCTTGATCTTCAGGCCAAGCATGATGCGGGCGTAAGTGCTGCCCGTGCGTGAGATCGCCTGGCGGTACAGCGGCCAGTTCACGGTGCCTCCGCCGGGAACCCAGCGTGAGCCCATGGCGAGGTCGGCGCCGTCGTTGATGGCATCCAACAACAGCGGCAGTTGCTCGGGCTGATGGGAACCATCAGCGTCCATCTCTACGAGGACGTCGTAGCCAGCCGCCATACCCCATTTGAATCCGGCAATATAGGCGGCCCCGAGGCCTTCCTTGCCCTTGCGGTGGAGGACATGGACTTGGCTGTCCTCGGCCGCGATGCTGTCGGCGAGCTGCCCCGTGCCGTCAGGGCTGTTGTCGTCTACAACCAAGACGTCAGAGGCGGGGACAGCCGCGCGCAGCCGTCCGAGGGTCTTGGGCAGCGATTCCAGCTCGTTATAGGTGGGGATGATCGTCAGGACACGCAAGAAGAGGCCTTTCCTTGATGGAGCGGTCAGTGGGCCGGAGCAGCAACGAGGCTGGGATTCTGGCGCAACTCTCCATTATAGGGCGACAACTCGGCGTGCTCAGGGCCACTTATGGTGATTGACACACCCAGTGGACCTGGCCGCGGGCAGGTCCACAAGCCCAGGTCCAGTGCCGACCCGTGTTTTCAACTCGAGGCCGAACCGTTTTCTGCTGCACTGCGGACCTGCCCACTACGAGTGCCACGGTCTGAAGAACGGGCCCATTGACTGTTTTGAAACGGACCCCACCGCGGCCAGGCAACCAGGTATTCCCTGTGGAAGCCTGTTGACCCTAAATGCTACGGGCTTCACAAACACTGTCAAGCGCCCCCTGACCTGCGGCTTCACTCATAGGCGCAGGTCAGGGGGCCTTCAGTATCGGCAGGATATTTACAACTATGACCGCAATGATTCCCTTGAGAAGAGCTCCCGGCCCTCCCGTACGGTCTGCAGGCAGGCGGGGTCGCTTCCGCTGTCCAGCGCGGGCAGAAGGGGCGTGCGGGCGCGCGGATCAGTGGACCAGGATTGGACACGGTCATCTGCGACCTGAACCATCAGCTCTTCCACCTCCCACACTGCAAAACTTGCAGGTGCCCCGGGAACCAATTGACCCATGAGCGGATTGCGCTGCCTACTGGCCCGCCACCCTGCGCGGGTGTGTCCCAGGAAGGCGGCCCGCGCCGAAATACGCTGGTCCGGATTGCTGTGCTCCAAGCATGCCCGGACACTGGACCACGGGCGCAAAGGGGTGACCGGGCTGTCACTTCCAAAGCACACAGGCACGCCGGTGGAGTAGTACGAGGCGAAGGGGTTCATGGCCGCTCTCCGCGCGTCGCCCAGGCGCTGCTCATAGAGGTTTCCTGCCCCACCCCAGGCGGCATCAAACGCGGGCTGCGCGCTCACGGTGATCGAGTACTTGGCAAGACGGGCGAAATCCGCCGCATCTGCCATTTCCACGTGTTCGAGGCGATGCGCAGCTGCACGGACCCGCTGCTCCCCCACTTCTGCCGCGGCAAGGTCCAACGCATCCAGCGCGGTCTTCAGTCCGGCGTCGCCTATGACATGGAAACCTGCTTGGACTCCCAGCGCTGAACAAGCGGCCAGATGACGGGCAGCCTCGTTCACAGAGAGATAGAGGCTTCCGCGATGCCCCGGCGCGTCAGCGTAGTCGGCGTTGAGGGCCGCCGTTCGTGACCCGATGGAGCCGTCGATGTTCAAATCACCGGCCAAGCCAAGAACAGGTACGTCCAGGCCCTCCAGAATTGAAGCAGCGTGCTCGGCCGATGTAGCAAGTTCGCCCCAATAGGGCAGGATCTCGGGGACACCCTCCCGGCTTTCGTTCCACGAGGTGGACATCCGCAGGTCCTCGACACTGCACAGGTGTGGCGCCGCCATCTCTGCAAGCGCCACGTAACCGTTCGCCGCAGCCTCGCGAAGGGCACGTTCCTGGTACCGGCGGCGCTCGGCTTCGGGGAACTGCCTGGCGACCAGGCGC
Organism: Arthrobacter rhizophilus; assembly: GCF_026241105.1. Taxonomy (GTDB): domain Bacteria; phylum Actinomycetota; class Actinomycetes; order Actinomycetales; family Micrococcaceae; genus Arthrobacter. The sequence continues at coordinate 85,452 of NZ_JAPFFT010000002.1, forward strand.
GAGGCCGTGTGAGCAGCCCTCAGAACGTGCGCGGAACCGTCGTAGCCGTCAAGGCCGGCGATGCCGGCAGCAGAGGCCAAGGAAGGTGATGCAAGCGCCGAGTGCGCGTCCACGCGCGCCAGATACACCTTGCGTCCACCGGCGGCGCGGTCGAGTTCCTCCGCCGCAGGCAGTGTCCTGTCCTGCCACGTCGATTCGTCCCAGCCATGACCCAGCACCGTGCCGGTGGCACCGAGCGCCTTTGCGGCGCGGGCGACGACGTCGAGCAGTTCCCGGGCCGAGCGGACCCCGGCCAATTGGAGGGCATCGGACGCAATTCCGGTCTCGGTGAGATGCATGTGGGAATCTACGAAGCCGGGAGCCACCAAGGCTCCCCGCAAATCAATAACTTCCATCGAGGAATCGGCAATCGACGTCGCGGCTTGCTCTGAACCAACCCAGGCAACGGTGTTTCCGTCAACCAGCATTGCCGTTGCAAAGGGGTCCGCAGCGGTATAGACGGAACCGTTCCGGTACATGGTGACCTTGCGGGGCGTAGTTTCAGCGGGCATGCCTGGATGGGTCATGGAAGTGCTCCTTGCTGGGAATCTGTGGTGGGTCAGGAGACGTTGGAGTAGGCCACTACACCGCGGCGGACCAGATCGATCGCTTCTCGGCATATCTTCGCCTGGCGTCGTTCGAGCCCGGGAATCTTTGCCATCTGGTCCAGCAGATCGATCACTTGCTTCGCCCAGCGCACGAAGTCCCCTGCGGCAAGGTCGGTGCCGCTTAGCACTTCCTGAAGGTGACGGCCTTTGGCCCACTTGAAAATGGGCCAGACGAGTCCAAGTTCCGGCTCGGCCGTCAACGGGAGCCTGTTCTTGTCCTCGACATCCTCCAGCGCAGACCATTCATGCACCACGATGTCCACGGAGGTTTCGAGGGAGATGGACGGCATCTTGGGCCGGAGACCCCGATCATCGCGCTTGGCTTGGTAAACCATGGTGCTGGCCAGCGCAGCCAGTTCGGCGGCGTCGAGATCCTTGATGGCCCCTTGCCGGATCGATTGGGAGATCAGCAGGTCTTTTTCGCCGTAGATGCGGCGCAGTCGCTGGCCGTCCGCGCTGATAGTGACATGACCGGCGTCGGACGTCTGAAGGTAACCGTATGTGGCGAGGACATCGCATACACGATCAAAAGTCTTCGCGATCGTGTTGGTACGGCCTTGGATCTGCCGGACGAGCCCATCGGTTTCATGGCGCAGTTTCCACCACCGCTCGGCCCAGCGGGCATGGTCTTCACGTTCGCTGCAGCCATGGCAAGGATGGGCGCGGAGTGCCCGGCGCAGGTCCAAGATTTTCTTTTCCTGGTCCGGCAAGTAGCGGGCGCGGCCAAAGTCCTCGCTCCGGTTCGTCCCCCGGGCCGGTGGACGTCCCTCGCGCACAGCGTTCCGCATTGCCGATGCCAGGTCACGGCGGGATTTGGGCAGTTTCGCGTTGAACGACTTCGGGATGCGGATCCAGGACACGGGCATCACTGGATCTTCGACTTCGTGGGCGCCGATCCTGTGCAACTGGTTGTCTTCCGTCAGGACTGCGGGCCGCGGTTCACGCGCATTGGGATCGGCATCGAGCACGACGGCGTAACCGGGCGAGCGTCCGCCGGGAACCTTGACGATGTCCCCAGGCAGGAGGCGAGTGAGGGATTCCACCGTCAGGGATTTGCGGGCCCTCGAGGTACTCCGGGATGCGTACTCCTCGGCATCGCTGAGATCCCGCCGGAGCTTCGCGTACTCGGTAAAGTCGCCAAGGTGACACTTCATCGATTCGGCATAGCCGGCGAGCGACTCTTCACGGCTCCGAACCTGCCGCGCCAGCCCCACGACGGAACGATCGGCCTGGAACTGGGCGAACGATGACTCGAGGATCTGCCGCGCCCGGGGACGTCCAAACTGGGCGATCAGGTTGATGCTCATGTTGTAGGTGGGCCTGAAACTGGAATTAAGAGGATAGGTGCGCCGCGAAGCAAGGCCGGCGACAGCCGCGGGATCCGTTCCCGGCTGCCAAAGGACCACGGCGTGACCTTCGATGTCGATTCCACGCCTCCCCGCACGGCCGGTCAGCTGGGTGTACTCTCCCGCGGTGATGTTGACGTGGGCTTCGCCGTTGAACTTGTCGAGCTTCTCCAGGACCACGCAGCGGGCCGGCATGTTCACACCCAGCGCCAAGGTCTCCGTGGCGAACACGGCCTTCACCAGGCCGTCGGCGAACAGGGTTTCGACGACTTCCTTGAAAGTCGGCAGCATACCGGCATGGTGCGCAGCGAGCCCTCTGAGCAGGCCATCACGCCAGCTCCAAAACCCCAGCACATCGAGGTCGTCCGCGGGAATTTCGCGGCTCGCCTCATCCACCCGGGCCGCGATGATCTGCTGTTCCCGCTCCGTAGTCAGCCACAACCCCGCGGCGGCACACTGCGCCACGGCTCCGTCGCAGCCAGCACGGGAGAAAATGAAGGTGATGGCCGGGAGGAGCCCCTGGCGGTCCAGGCTCGCAATGATCTGCGGCCGGCTGGCTTTGCGCACCGGGCTCCGCTGCTCCGCTGCGCTGTTGTCACGTTGGTGGTCCTGCCTGCGGCGGCTGCGTCCTCCGTGACCGAATCGGCCACGGAAGTTCATCTGGCTTTCTGCCCTGGCCATGGACAACAGCTCTGGATTGACCTCGAATTCCTTCTGCCTGGGATTCCGGTCCAACTCATGGACTGCCACCGGCAAGGGTGCTTCGCCGTCGCCCGCCCCTGGAGCGATCTGATCAAAGCTCGTGTCCCCAGCGAAGAGATCGACGATCTCACGGCCCACCATGACGTGCTGCCACAAGGGGACAGGACGGTGCTCGGAGACAATCACATCGGTGTGTCCGCGCACGGTATCCAGCCACGCACCGAACTCTTCAGCGTTGGACACCGTGGCGCTCAGGGAAACCACCTGTACCTCGCTGGGCAGGTGGATGATGACTTCTTCCCAAACAGCTCCACGGAAGCGGTCGGCAAGGTAGTGCACCTCATCCATTACCACGTAGCCAAGGTCGCCGAGGGTGTCGGAGTCCGCGTACAACATGTTCCGCAGGACTTCGGTGGTCATCACGACGATGGGAGCCTCGCCATTGATGGTGGTGTCACCGGTCAACAGGCCCACGTTTGAGGCGCCATATTTCGCCGAAAGCTCTGAGAATTTCTGGTTGCTTAGCGCCTTGATGGGCGTCGTGTAAAAGGCTTTGAGTCCGCGTTCAAGGGCGAGGTAGATCGCGAATTCTCCGACGATTGTCTTTCCGGCCCCCGTGGGCGCCGCAACCAGCACTCCCTTGCCTTCCTGCAGCGAACGGCAGGCTTCACGCTGGAAATCGTCAAGTTCGAATTCCAGCGACTGGGCAAAAGTGCCGAGATAGGTTTTCGACTCAGCACTCCTTTGCGCTGCCGCTTGAAAAGCTTCTGAGGGCGAAAGGGCCCCTGAATTGGAGGACATGCTTCAAGCCTAGTGGCCGGAGGACTACAGATTCTCCAGATCAGAGGCAGGTGTGGCGACGTCGGCAGTGGCTTCCGTCTCAGCAGTGACCTTCGCCTGATGGCGCGCACGCCGTTTGTCGTTCAGGATGCATAGCCCGATTGCAGCGAAGAACAGCGCCAGCAGGGGGCCAGCGAGCATGAACATCGACAGAGCGTCCGCACCGGGAGCTGCCACGGCGGCCAGGACGAACACAAGGAAGACGGTGATACGCCACGCCTTGAGGATGGTCCTGCCGGTCAAAACGCCCGCCATGTTGACGCCCACCAACACCACTGGGACCAGGAAGGCGATACCGAGGAACAGAAGCATGTGCGTGGCGAACGTCAGGTACTGCGACGCGTCGATATTGTTGGCCCCGTTTTGCGGCGTGAACTGCAACAAGGCGCGCACAACGTTCGGAATCACCAACCATGCGACGTACACGCCCACCAGGAACAAAGGCACCGCCGCGGTCATGTACCCGAGGGTGTAGCGCCGCTCCTTCTTGGTCAGGCCGGGAGTGATGAAGGCCCAGACCTGGTAGATCCAGATCGGGCTGGAGATGACCAAGCCGATCTGGATGGCAATACGGAGCTTGAAGTCGAACGGATCCGCCACGCTCGCGAAATTGAGGACAGCTGTCCGCTTGGTCTCCTCGGCAATCTTAACCAAGGGATCCGACAAGCTGTTGACCACGGGTTCATAGAGGAACCATCCCGCCACGGCGCCCAGAAGCACACCGATGGCAGACTTGATCAGCCGATTTTTGAGTTCCTTCAGATGGTCTAGGAGCGCCATCCGCCCTTCGGGGTTGGCTTTGCGGCCCGTCTTCGTTGCCACTTCTGCTTAGCTACGGGTTGCTGGCGGAACGTCAGTGTCGTTGCCGCTCTTGGTGGTGGCTTCGGGGTGGTTGACCACTTTGCCTTCAACGGGGTCCGTGTCGTCCTTGGCCGCCGGCTTCCCGTCGTTCTTCATTTCCTTGACTTCGGATTTGATGATGCGCATCGACTGGCCGAGGCTCCGGGCCATGGCCGGAAGCTTGGGTGCCGCAAACAGCAGCAGGGCCACGATGATAATAATGACAATTGGCCAAGGGCCATCAAATAGTCGTCCCACGGGAAGTCCTTTCGTTGGAATACATCCTACGTCTAACTGAATTCGATGTCGTGCAGGGACTGGGGTCGGCCCAGCTCTGCTTTGCGCTTAACGCGCTTTTGGCGACGCACTTCCTGGCGGGAGGCCTTGGCCGTCACGTAATCATGACGCATCTGTTCCGGTGAGGCAAAAACGGCCTCGCCGAACACTTTCTGCGAGGCACCGCCGTCGTCGTCAGGGTGTTCGGGAAGGTAAGTGCGACGCCCCAGCCGCTCCCCCGCCGCACTCAGCTCATGCACCGTAGACATGAAAGTCCGGAAAAGCCTGATGCCCAAAAGGACGTAGCAAAGCAAGGACACTGCAATCAGAGCGACCCACAGAAGGATCCAGGACCACCAAGGCATTTGAGTAGTCTATCCAGCCTTCACGTTTTGTATTGGATCCGGTTGCTTGTACTGCCCGAGGGCCGCGGCAAGCCACTCTGCCGAGGCATCCGCCAGCCCGGCAGGCTGCAGGATCCGGGCCGCACCGCCATGCTGGGCAACGAACATCGGCAACCAGTCCGCGTTTCCGAATCGGATCTCGGCGAGCAGGCCACCGTCGGGAAGCACTGCCGTCCGATCCGCATAGTAGTCATCCGCAAGCCCGGCACCTTGTCGAGTCAGCTGGAGGACAACCACGACGTCGTCGTCGTTGGGCGTGTAGAGCTTCACCGGAACGCCGTCCTCGGCGCTGCCAGCCCCGGAAACAACCCTGCCGTTCGGTGCGATCTCCTCGACGCGGTCCAAACGGAAATTCCGCAACCCGGCTTTGCTGTGACAGTACGCCTCGAAATACCAGGTGTTGTCCAGCGAATAGAGCCGGAGGGGGTCGACGTCCCGTTCGGAGACTGAATCGCGTTGCGGTGACAGATAGCGGAGGCGCAATTGGCTGCCCGCCTGGATCGCCCGGGTGATGGTGCCGAAAGTTCCGGCATCGGCTGGGGTGACGGGTGGGCCAGCGACGGCCGCCGCCAAGCGGCCGGCCTCCCCCGCCGCGCCGGTGAGCTTCAGGGTCACGGACTCCAAGGCCCCGCTCTGTTCGTCTTCCGACATGCCTGCCTGGGCGGGGAGTCCGCCCAGGGTGGCGAGGCCGGTCAGCAGGGCGCAGGCTTCGTCGACGCTGAAGCGGACGGGTCGGTTGAGTTCAAGGTGCTCCCGGATGTAGACATGCTCGTTTTCCCAATCGATATCGAACAAGTCATCCGGGTAGCCTTCAGGACGGCCGGAGCAGATCAGTATCTTCAAGTCCTCGAGCAATTCCTTGCGGGTGATACCGAAGCGGTCCGCCACCTCCTGGATGGGCAAGCCCTGGTTGTGGACGAGGAACGGCACCAACTGCAGCATCCGGTTAAGTTGGTTCTCCGAGGTTCGCTTGCGCACCCGCCGCGCGGGACCTGCCTCGGGAAAGCGGATCTCGACGGCGGGGCGCGAGGCGAACCCGGCGGCGGCCTCAAGCCGCCGAATCACCCCGAGACGGAGCTCCGGTGGCCCGGCCACGCTCACGTGCGGACCGTAGGAGGCCAATTCTTCGGCCAGTAGCTCGCTGTCCCGGAACGGCACGGACAGGCGGTCCGTGCCGTTGTGGGGGCCAGTGCTCCCGGCCGTGTCCGTGATGCTCACCGCCCGCTTGCGGAGTCCCAGCAAGCGGCCCTCCGCCACGTCGAGCTGGGCCTCCTGCGAGGGAAGTTCATTGAGGCTGTCCAGTTCGGCGCGGATATCAAAGCCCGTCGGAATCTCGCAGTGCTCCCGCGCCTCGGCCTGCACCTCGCTCGTCATCCGGGACAGGCGGAAGAAACGTTTGGCCCCTCGACCCCGGTCGAAGCCCACCAGGTACCACTGGCCGAAGCGGCTCCCCAAGCCCCAGGGCTCCACCAGACGGCGCTCTTCCTTTCCGGTGCTGGCGGCACGGTAGTGGAAGACAACGGGGTGCTGGCCGTTCATGGCGGCGATGATGTCGTCAAAAGCCTGGCCCGCGGGCTTGATGCGGGGCTGGACGCCCGCCGGAAGTTCGACGTCGGCAAGATCGCCGGAAGCCTGCAGCTTCCGCAGCGCGCTGGCTGCTGCCGAGCCCAGCGCTGCGCGTTCCCACAACTGAGCCGCCAGAAGCAGTACTGTTCCCTCCGCAGGGGTCAGACGCACGTCCGGCAGGCGGTTGGATTCCTTGCCGATGCGGTAGCGCGTGGAAGCCGGATCGTCTGAGCCGAAGCCATGGTCAAGGAGCGTTTCGATCACGAAGCCGAACTGCTTCAGGTCCGCCTTGTCCCGTTCGAACATGCGGCCAAACGCGACGTCACTGTCGCCGGCGTCGTGGTAGACCTTGTCCCTGAGAACGGCCCGGGACAGCCCGTATTTCGTGTTCAAAAGGGCGATCAGCAGGTTCAGGAGTCGTTCGGTACGTGATGCGGACACGATTGCAACGTTACTAAATTCCCGCAGCAAAGTCGGAAGGCGCGTCTGCCGCCGGATTCCTCCGGCTGCAGACGCGCCTTCCTGAGCTGTGGAAACCTAGCGAACTGCCACGAGGTCCACGACGAAGATGAGGGCTTCGTTGGGCTTGATGGCCCCGCCCGCGCCACGGGAGCCATAGGCGAGCTCTGAGGGGATTTCCAGACGACGACGGCCGCCGACCTTCATGCCGAGCAGACCCTGGTCCCAGCCCTGGATGACCTGGCCGACGCCGACCCGGAAGTCCAGCGGCGCCCCGCGGCCCCAAGATGCGTCGAATTCCTCGCCCGTGGACCAAGCCACGCCAACGTAATGAGTGGAGACGGTGTCGCCGGGCTGAGCCTCGGCGCCGTCACCGACGATGATGTCCTTGATGACGAGTTCCGTGGGGACGTCGCCCTCCGGGAAGTCGATTTCCGGCTTAATGCGGTCGAAATCACGCTGACCAAATGACATGGGTACTCCTCAATTTGATAGGGGCAATGCGGTATGAATTTAGCTGAAGGCTAGTTGGCGCCGAGGATGTCCACGACGAAGACGAGGTCGCCCTTCGCGTCACCTTGACCGGCGTCGCCATAGGCGAGGTCCTTGGGGACAACCAGAAGAACCCGGGAGCCGACTGTCTTGCCGGCAAGGCCTTGCGTCCAGCCCTTGATGACGCCATTCAGAGCAAAACTTGCAGTCTGTCCGCGATCGTAGCTGGAGTCGAACTTCTTGCCGCCCACCAGGTTGACGCCGACATAGTTGACCGTCAGAGTGTCCGTTTCCTTGACGACGGCGCCCTTGCCCTTGATGAGGTCCTGGGCAACAAGGCTCTGTGGAGGCGTCGCGCCGTCGACGGAAATCTGCGGAATTCCCTTGTCATCGACCTTGACCGTGGGCAGGCCAGCGGGAGGCGTCACGGTATCCCCCTCGGGCTTGTCCAGGGCCTTGGTAGCGTCCTTGACGGAAGTGATCTTGAAGACCACCAGCTGCGACGAAGTTGCCGCTGTTGTTCCGCTGGCAGCGGTTCCGGGGACGGCGAAAGCGATGTCGGCGCCAACTTTCGCGCCGACCAGCGCGTTGTAGAGGACAGCGCTGCCAGTCTTGAGTTGGTCGTTCAGTTCTACCGGCATAGGTCCCGTGGTGAAGGTGTCTTCAAGGGTCTTGCCATCTTTGCCGTCGACGGCGATGTAGGCGATCTCTGCGATCTGACCGGCCTTCACTCTGTCGCCGGTGCCGTCGGTGACTAGTTTGATGGTTGGTTGCGTCACGTCAAGCGGCTTGGTGAATTCCAGGCCGGGGGCCTTCTTGTCTCCATTGTCGGAGACCTTGAGGGAATCCAGCTTGGCGACTTCGCCGGCGGACTGACTGGTGGGCTCCGGGGTTGCTGTTGTTGCCGGACTTCCGCCGCAGGCGGTAATCAGCAAGAGGCCGGGGATAAGAATTGCTAGTAGACGTCGCACAAATTGAACTTTCGTCGGGGCAAAAGGAGGGCATGGACGGGCCAGGCTCGGCCATGCGCGTAGAGGCCCGTTAAAAGGCCAACCTCCAGAATAGCTGGTGAAGCTGGGAGTCAGCTCATTGAGTCCAGGAGGGCATCCACTCTTTCGTCGACGCTGCGGAACGGATCCTTGCACAAAATCGTCTGGTGCGCGCGGTCGTTCAATTTCAAATGGACCCAATCCACGGTGTAGTCACGGCCGAGTTCCTGCGCGCGCCGGACGAAGTCGCCGCGGAGTTTTGCCCGGGTGGTCTGCGGCGGCGCATCCACGGCGTCCTTGATGTCTGTGTCCGCCACCAAGCGCCGGGCAGCACCACGGGCCTGGAGGAGGAAGAAGAGCCCGCGCCTACGCGAGATGTCGTGATAAGTGAGATCCAGTTGCGCGATCCGCGGGGAATCCAGGCCGATTCCATGGCGACGCATGTAGCCATCCATCAGCTTCTTCTTGATGGCCCAGTCCACTTCGGTGTCGATCCCACTGGTGTCGCCGCTTTCAATGGCGTTCAGCGTGCGCTCCCACAGGTCCAGGATGAGCGGTACGTGGGGATTGTGGGCTCCGTTCGATGACACGAAGGCGCTCACCTTCGCTAGGTATTCGCGCTGGATATCCAGGGCCGTCAGTTGCCGCCCGTTGGCCAGGCGAACCAAGGCCTTACCGCTGAGATCGTGGGAGATTTCGCGGATGCTGCGGATGGGGTTCTCCATGCGCATGTCCCGCATAATGACTCCGGCCTCAATCATGCGCAGGAGCAGGTCCACCGTTCCCACCTTCAACAGGGCGGTGGTCTCGGACATGTTCGAGTCACCGACGATCACGTGCAGGCGACGGAAGAACTCGGCATCGGCGTGCGGCTCATCGCGGGTGTTGATGATGGGGCGGGACCTTGTGGTTGCCGAAGATACGCCTTCCCAAATGTGGTCTGCCCGTTGCGAGAACGCGAAGGTGGCACCATGGGGCGTCTTCAGGACCTTGCCCGCGCCAGCGATCAGCTGCCGTGTGACGAGGAAGGGAATGAGGATCTCGGCGAGCCGCGAGAACTCACCCCGCCGGGGAATCAAATAGTTCTCATGGCTGCCGTAGGAGTTTCCGGCGGAATCTGTGTTGTTTTTGAACAGGTAGACCGTGCCGTTGAATCCCTCCGCCGCGAGGCGCGCCTGCGCTTCATCCACGAGGTCATCGAGAATGAGTTCTCCCGCCCGGTCGTGGGCGATCAACTGCGCGAGGTCGTCACATTCGGCGGTGGCGTATTCCGGATGCGAGCCGACGTCAAGGTAAAGGCGCGAGCCGTTGGTCAGGAAGACGTTGGATGAGCGCCCCCAGCTCACCACCTTGCGAAAAAGGTACCTGGCGACTTCCTCGGGGGCCAAAGGCCTTGAGTCGGGGCTCGAATACGAAATACCGAACTCGGTTTCTATCCCGAATATTCTCTTGTCCATCTCAGGCCTCCCCTGCCAGCAGCTGCGTGATTTCTTCCGCCTGGAGCCGCCGGAATGCCCGGCGGGACCCGCGACCGCTTTCCGGACTTCGGTCCAGCACTGCGGCCTCGACGGCGGTCCCGGGCAGGGCGTCCACGTCCTTGTCCGTGGCAAGTGCCTTGACCGCCAGGCGCAGGGCGCCGGCCAGGCTGAGATCGGCCTTCCAGCCGCCAGCCACGACCTCCGCTACTTGCTCGGCCAAGCCGCCCATGACCACAAAGCCGTTCTCGTCGGCAATGGAACCGTCAAAGGTCAACCTATACAGATGATCCTCGGCCTGTGTGTGTCCGACCTCTGCCACGGCGAGCTCCACTTCGAATGGCTTCTGTTCCGCGGTGAAGACTGCGCCGAGGCTCTGCGCATAGACGCTGGCCAGCCCGCGGGCGGTGACGTCCTCGCGATCGTACGAATAGCCGCGGACGTCGGCGTAGCGGACACCAGCCTGCCGGAGGCTCTCAAACTCGTTGTACTTGCCTACCGCGGCGAAGGCGATCTTGTCGTAGATCTCACCGATCTTATGCAGGGACGGCGAGGGATTTTCCGCCACCAGGGCAATGCCATCCTCGCAACTGATCACGACGACGGAACGGCCCCGGGCGATGCCCTTCCGCGCGAAATCGGCGCGGTCCTTCATCAGCTGCTCGGGCGAAACATAAAACTGCTGGGTCATATCAGGCCTCCCGTCCGGCAGCTGCGCGCGATTCAATGATGGATCCGGCGATCGCCGCCAACTCCCGTTCGGACACCCGACGGGCGCCGGCGCGGTTGACCGTGTACACCACCGGCCAGAGTTGGCGGACAGGATCCGGACCGCCTGTGGCGGAATCGTCGTCGGCCGCGTCATAGAGGGCTTCGACGGCGACTGCGACTGCCTCGTCTTCGGTCAGGCTCGGCCGCCACAGTTTCTTCAGGGCGCCACGGGCGAACACGGAACCGGAGCCGACAGAGTGGTGCTCCAATTCCTCGTATCGTCCGCCAGTGACATCGTAGGAAAAAAGCCGTCCAACGCCGGCGGTCTGGTCGAAGCCCGCGAAAAGCGGGATCACTGCGAGGCCCTGCATGGCCATTGGCAAGTTTCCCCTGATCATGGCCCCAAGCCGGTTGGCCTTGCCGTCCAGGCTCAACAGGGTGCCTTCGATCTTTTCGTAATGTTCCAATTCCACCTGGAACAACCGGGTGATGTCGATGGCCAATCCCGCAGTGCCGGCAATGCCCAGGACGGAGTAATCGTCAGCCGGGAAGACTTTCTCAATATGCCTGCTGGCGATGACATTGCCCATGGTGGCGCGCCGATCGCCCGCCATCAGGACGCCACCGGGATAGCTAAGGGCAACGATTGTCGTGGCATGCGGGACCGGCGGAATCTGTCCCGCGGGCAGCACTTGATTGAAGGGAAGGAGTTCAGGCCTGGAGCGTTGCAGATGCTCTGTGAACGAAGACGTTGCTTGGGTGGCCAGATGGCCGGCTGCTGGATCCTGCATTGCTGCGCTCCTTCGACTCTGACATCCGATGCCCGGCGGCCTCGCGCCGGCCGGGCCCTGAGATTAGCTGGCGGCTGCTTACTGGCCGCCCTTTTGCACAAATGCCCGCACGAACTCTTCGGCGTTCGATTCAAGTACGCCATCAATTTCGTCGAGGAGATCGTCCACGCCCTGCGTGGCCACCGAGGCCTGTGCCTCCGGTGCTACGGGCGGGGCCCCCGGGACGTCAGCCTCTGTCTCGACGTCGCGGGACTGGGGTTGCTGCTGCTCCTGAGCTGCCATTTCCTTCTCCATTCTGTCCATCCCCGGCAACGGGGACTTCCTGTAATGCCATACTGCCACGGGGCGGGCCGCGACGCTGCGGTTTTAAGAGCCCGTTTGGCGGCCTTTCACCGGCTGCCGGTTCAGGCTGGCGGGGCCGGGTCAAGGCCGAGCAATTCACGGAGGAATGCACCCGCTGTGGCGTGCTTCTGAAAGAGCTGGCCGGTGAGTGCTTCCGTGCCGCGGAGGGGTTCCCGCGTGGGCACCCGCTGGAGTTTGCCGATGCCGGGAACGTCGAAAATGACCGAATCCCAACTGGCGCCGACAACGTCCTTGCCGAAGCTGGAAACGCACTTCCCCCGAAAATAGGCCCGTGTGTCCGAGGGCGGTTCGACGACAGCGCGGCTGATGACGGCGTCGTCGACGATCCTCTGCATCCGGTCGCGCGAAAGCATGCGGTAGTAGAGGCCTTTCTCAGGCCTCACGTCGGACCATTGCAAATCGATCAGCCCCAAGCGGGCGTCGTTCCATTCCAGTCCGTCACGGTTCCGGTAGCCCTCCAGCAGGGACATCTTGGCGAGCCACTCGACGGAAGACGCGGCACCGGCTGGGTTGCTCCCCAGAAGCCCCAACGTCGACTCCCACCGGTCCAGGACATCCCGGGTATGGCCGTCTCCGCTGAAGGAATCGGAGACCCCGCTTTCCTGGGCAAGTTTGGCGGCGGCCTCGTAATATATCCATTGGATGTCCAACGCGGTTACACGCCGACCGTCGAGAAGCCTGACCGTAGCAGTCAGGGAGGTGTCGTGGCTGATTGCCTGCAACCCGGCCACAGGCTCGTGCACTTCGATCTTCGGAGCTTGGCCGGCTTCGATGAGGCTCAGGACCAAAGCCGTGGTGCCGAACTTCAGGTAGTTGGACACTTGGCTCAAGTTGGCGTCGCCGATGATGACGTGCAAGCGCCGATACTTGTCCGCAGTAGCGTGCGGCTCATCCCGGGTGTTGATGATCGGACGCCTGATGGTGGTTTCCAGTCCCACCTCAGCTTCGAAGAAGTCCGCGCGCTGGCTGATCTGGAATCCGGCAGTCGAACCGTCCTGCCCTTTACCGAGTCGCCCGGCTCCGCAAATGACCTGGCGCGTGACGAAGAACGGCGTCAAGCCACGGACGATCTCCCCGAAGGGCACAGCGCGCGGCATGAGGTAGTTCTCGTGGGAACCGTAGGACACCGACTTGTTGTCGGTGTTGTTTTTGTACAGGTTTATGGCTGGCAGATCGGGATCGCCTGCGACCTTCCGGACAGTGGCCAAGGCGACGAGATCGCCGGCTGCGTCCCACGCAACGATGTCGCGGGGATTCGTGACTTCGGGACTCGAGTATTCCGGATGGGCATGGTCCACGTACAGGCGTGCCCCGTTGCCGAGGACCATATTCATCAGCAGCGAACCCGACTCGTCGCTGCCATCGGCTTCGAGTTCCTGCCGGCCGTACGCCAGCGCGACGGCCTCGGCGTCAAGCACCGGAGGCCTGTCGGTCAGCTGGCTGGGATCTGCGGCACTGCGCTCAACCGTCCAGCCACGTGCATCATGCAGGGGTTCCTCGTCCGTGTAGTCCCACCGCGTTTCAGCGCCCCCGGCCGCCCGCTGCCGCGTCAGGTTCGCGTAGGCCTGGATGACTCGCGCGGACATCATCGTGGCGTTCGCTCCCGGTGCAGAGGGCGCGTGGATACCGTATTCAGTTTCCGAACCCATGACCCGCATGGCCCCGCCCACGGGAAGTTTCTCAGAGGGCAGGCCTTCCGGCCGGGCCGTCACAGGTACTGGCCGGTGTTGGGAGTCGTCTCGATCGACTTCCCGGGCTCCTGGCCGGCCTTGCCCTGGACGATGGTGCGGATGTACGTGATGCGTTCGCCCTTCTTGCCTGAGATACGTGCCCAGTCATCCGGATTGGTGGTGTTGGGCATGTCCTCGTGTTCGCGGAATTCGTCGACTACGGCGCGCAGGAAGTGGTCGATCCGCAGGCCCTTCTGCTGGGTCAGCAGGAGATCCTTGATAGCGTATTTCTTGGCCCGGTCCACGACGTTTTGGACCACTGCACCCGAGTTGAAATCCTTGAAGTAGAGCATCTCGGTGTCGCCGTTGGCATAGGTGACTTCGAGGTACTCATTGGATTTCTCGGTGGAGTACATGGCCTCGACGGTGCGCTGGATCATCGCGTCGACGGTGGCCTGCACATCGCCACCGTGTTCGGCCAGATCCGTCGCATGGAAGGGTAGGTCCGTGGTGATGTACTTGGCGAAAATGTCGGCAGCTGCCTCGGCGTCAGGTCGGTGGATTTTGACTTTCACGTCCAACCGGCCAGGGCGAAGAATGGCGGGGTCGATCATGTCTTCGCGGTTCGAGGCGCCAATGACGATCACGTTATCCAGCCGCTCCACGCCGTCGATCTCGCTGAGGAGCTGAGGGACGATGGTTGTCTCGACGTCGGAGGAGACACCCGTGCCGCGGGTGCGGAACAGCGAGTCCATTTCATCGAAGAACACCACCACGGGGCTGCCGTCCGAGGCCTTTTCGCGCGCGCGGGCAAAGATCAGCCGGATGTGGCGTTCGGTTTCGCCAACGTATTTGTCAAGGAGTTCAGGACCTTTGATGTTCAGGAAGTAGCTCTTGAGATCCACGTTGCCGGCCCGTTCGGACGCGCGGGCCGCGAGCGAGTTGGCCACGGCTTTGGCGATCAGCGTCTTGCCGCAACCTGGGGGGCCGTATAGCAGGATGCCCTTGGGCGCCTTGAGTCCGTGTTCCCGGTACAGGTCAGGGTGCAGGAATGGCAGTTCGACGGCGTCCCGGATCTGCTCGATTTGCGGGCCCAGGCCGCCGATATCCTCGTAGGTAATGTCGGGGACTTCCTCGAGGACAAGGTTTTCGACTTCCGCCCTGGGAACCTTCTCGAGGGCGTAGCCGGTGCGTGAATCGAGTGACAGAGCATCACCGACTCGCAGGTGCACTTTCTGCAGGGCACCTGAAAGCCTGACAACCCGCTCCTCGTCGGCGCGGCCCACCACGAGGGCACGGTCCGAGCCGAGCAGTTCCTTGAGCGTGACGAGTTCACCCGCCCTCTCATAGCCCAGGCCGGCAACCACAAGCAGGGCCTCGTTGAGGAGGACCTCTTGTCCAACAGCCAGCTGGTTGAGGTTCACGAGGGGGCTGACGCCCACGCGCATCTTGCGGCCAGCATTAAAGATGTCGACCGATTCCTCAGTGGAAGCCTGACCAGTGCTGCCGGCCGTTGGCTGGCGCCTGGGGTTGATTTGCAGGACGGTCCCGAAGCTGTAAGGCGGTTGGCCGTCTTGTTCGAGGGCGCCTTTGAGCCGAAGGATTTCGGCCTTGGCCGTTTCCAGCATGGTCACGAGCTTGGTGTTGTTCTGGGTGGCGGCGGCCAGCTGACGGTCGATGTGGCGCAGCTTGTCGCGAAGGATGTTTATCTGGCGTTCCGCAACAGTGAGCTCACCGGCGTCGTCCACCGGTTGAATTGCCCCGCCATGTCCCGCTTTTCCCTCAGCCACGGCCTTGTTCGATGGCTCCTCAGGTGTTGTCCGCCCGAAGTCATTGTTCGACGTATCCACGAAGCATCAGCTCCTTCCCGCTTTCTATAAATAGACCTTAGCCCTCAAAAGCGTCGGGAAACCTGTGACATCCGGAATGCGGACCAGTTTGTGATGTTTGCCTAGTGCGAGGCCGAGGGGTCTTCCTTGACGTTGGTTCCGGCAATCGCATCGCGTGCCGCACGGCGCAGTTTCTTATCGGAAACGGCCCGCTCCCCCACGGCTCCAGGCGTCCAGGCATTCAAGTCCTCTTCGCTGAACTCAGTCTTGGAAGGACGGCGCTTGACGGAGATTCCGGTGACACCGTCCGCAAGGCGGCGCGTCACCAACAGGAAGCCGGTGTGGGCAACCATGCGGTGGTCGGGACGGACGGCAAGGCCTTCGAGGTGCCAGCCCCGGACCATGGACTCCCATGCGTCCGGTTCCGTGAACCGACCGTCGGCACGGATGGCTTCGGCAGTACGGGAAAGCTGGGTGACGGTGGCCACATAGTTGATCCATACACCTCCGGGGGCCAGGACCGTCGCTACGGCGTCCAGGCATTCCCAAGGAGCCAGCATGTCGAGAACCACGCGGTCAACGGAGCCCGGTTCTTCACTGCGGACAACTTCCTCCTGGAAGTCGCCCAGCGAGATCTTCCACGCCGGGTGCGGCCCGCCGAAAATGGTTTCAACGTTGCCGCGGGCGATGTCCGCGAATTCTTCGCGGCGCTCGAAAGAGTGGAGGTAACCGGCGTCGCCCACTGCGCGGAGCAAGGAGATCGAAAGTGCACCGGAACCCACACCGGCTTCCACCACGCGCGCGCCCGGGAAGATGTCCGCCATGGTCACGATCTGGCCGGCATCTTTGGGGTAGACCACGGCGGCACCCCGGGGCATGGACAACACGAAATCGGAGAGCAAGGGCCGGAGCGTCTGGTACTGCTGGCCTACGTTGTTTGCCACGACCGAGCCGTCAACCTTGCCGATGATTTCGTCGTGGTTGAGGAAGCCGCGGTGCGTGTGGAAGGCGCCGCCTTCTTCCAACGTGATGGTGTTCATCCGGCCGCGTTCGTCCGTGAGCTGGACCCGCTCCCCTACACGGAACGGTCCGCGGCGCCTTGCCGCACCAGTCGGCTGGGTGGCAGGGTTGGCGGCGGTGGCCGTGTAGTCGGCGGCGGTTTCGCTGCTCATGGGTGTTTCCTCGATCCTGTACGGCTGGGCCGTCAATTGTTGCCGCCTGGCGGCGTGCAGTGCTGTCCGGGTTATTTCGCGGCCGGCAGGTAACTCTACCGGGAAAGGTCTTACGGGCGCCCGCTCCGGCGGGCTACTTTACCCGTAATGGCTGTCACTACGGCCTGCTGCCGCAGCAGGCCGGTGACGGTGCCGACGTCGTCCACCACGGCGTATTCGCCTCCGTCAAGCTGGGCCAAATACTGGATCAGCTCCTGGCCGCTGGATGTCCGGGGCACGTAAGCACCCTCGGCGAGCGGGGTTGAAACTGCTGTGACCAGTGTCGTGGATATTTCCGAGGCAGGCACGGCCGCAGTCGCCGCCGGATCGACGAGACCTTGCGGCCGTCCGTCCGGTCCGCAGATCACGACGGCGGGAGTACCGTAGGGTGCCACGCGCAGGACATCCGCGACGGTAGCCGAGTTGGGAATCCCGACGGCGGGTTCGGCCAGCGCAGCGGCACTCACCAAGTGGAGGCGGCCGCGGAGGGTGGCGTGCTTGATGGCGCCCGATGCGCCCATCCAGAGGAAGCTGCAGACCAGGATGGTAATGAGCATCAGGGTGAGATCGGGCGTGTTACCGCTCAGTAAGGGCAACGCGATGAACCAAATAACCAGGACGATCACGATGACCCGTCCTGCCCAACCGGCTGCCACCGTTCCCTTTTCCTGGCTGCCGGTTGCTTTCCACACCGCGGACTCCACCAAACGTCCTCCGTCAAGGGGAAGACCCGGGAGCACGTTGAAAATACCGATCAGCAGGTTGGCCCACATGAAGATATTCGTCAAGGTGTCCCCCACTCCGGTGAAGACACCTGCCGTCAGCATCAGCCAGGCTGCGCCCGCGAGGACGAAATTCGCAGCCGGTCCCGCCAAGGCAACAACCACCGAGCGGCCCGGGGAGGCGATGAAGGTCTCAAATTGCGTGTGGCCGCCCCAGAGATTCAACACGATTTTCTCGGTGGGCCATTTGAAAGCCTTGGCGCTCAACGCGTGGGCCAGCTCGTGCACCAGCACGGAGAGCGCGAGCAGGACCGCGTAGGCAAAGGCAACAAAGTAGGCGCCAATTCCCAAAGAGTGGTTGCGCACGAGCAAAGCGGGTCCATAGGCGATGACCGTGAACGCGGCAATGATGAACCAGGAGTAGGCAAGGTATACGGGAATTCCACCAATACGGCCGAGTGGAATCCCGTCCTTCCTGCCGCGGGTGCTGTGGCCGCCATTCCGGGGAGTACTCACCTAGTTCGCCTGTCCAAGGAGGGCGCCGTCAAGTGCATCGGCGGCCGCCCGGGCCATAACGAGTGCTTCGAGATCGGCTACCTTCCGGCCCTCAAGGGTGTCCCAGGTTGCCCTGCGGGGGTCCTCGGGAAGTGCCATCTGGTGCGGAATTCCGACCGTGACCACGCCGGACGCGATCGCGGCCGCAACTCCTGGGACCGAATCCTCGAGTGCGACGCAATGATCCGCGGTCAGCCCAGGGTCTGCGCCTTGGAGGCGCCCGACGGCGGTGAGGTAAGCCTCCGGGTGGGGTTTTCCTTGCCTGACGGTGTCCCCCGTGATGAGGAATTCAAAGTACGGCTTGGGGAGATTCGCCACGACTTCCCGCGCCATCGGGCCTTCGGACATCGTCACGAGGGCGCAGCGAACACCCGTTTGGTAGAGCTCGTCAAGCAATTCCTTCGCTCCGGGACGCCACGGCACCTCAATGCGGAGACGGTCGAGGACATGGCCGCTCAAGATGT
The DNA here is from genome assembly GCF_026241105.1 of Arthrobacter rhizophilus. Classification (GTDB taxonomy): domain Bacteria; phylum Actinomycetota; class Actinomycetes; order Actinomycetales; family Micrococcaceae; genus Arthrobacter. The sequence goes on from NZ_JAPFFT010000002.1 coordinate 103,804, forward strand.
CCACGATCTCCCGCTTTGCCAGGTTCACACCGCCCGCCTGGAGAATACCTGCCGAGTGCATCAGCGACTGTCCTACGAGCTGCATGGCTTGTTCGTGGCTCCAGACGCCACCGTGGGACTCTACGAGGGCGCATTCTGCGGCAATCCAGTACGGCTCGGTGTCCACCAGGGTGCCGTCCATGTCCCATAGCGCGGCTTTGAGGAGGGGCTGGGTGGCTGAGGCATGCATGCCATCAAGTCTACGTGGAAGCGAGGGAGGCAATTGTCGTTCTACGCCCGGCGCGAAGTGTGGCCACGCCGACCCCTTAGGGCCATGCGTGGGTGGCGGTCTTGGACGTAGGGTGAGTGGATGAACAGTTTGGACGGAGCCCCTGACGGACAGGCCACTTCACCGGAGCCTGAGCGCCTTCTCCAGCCTGTACCCGAGGGCAAGCGCATCACTGTGATGCTGGCGGCTTTCGAAGGCTGGAACGACGCCGGCGAGGCGGCCAGTGATTCCCTGCACTACTTGAACAAGTTGTGGCAGGGAAAGAAAGTGGCATCCGTAGATGCCGACGATTACTACGACTTCCAGTTCACCAGACCGACGGTACGACGCACCGCGGCCGGAACCCGCAAAGTGAAATGGCCTTCGACGCGCCTCTACAAGGCCAGCGTCCCGGACAGCAATGTGGACGCGGTGTTCGTGCTCGGCACCGAGCCTTCCTATCGGTGGCGTGCCTACACCGCCGAGCTTCTGGTTCATGCCGAAACGCTCAAGGTTGACTACGTCGTGCTGATTGGCGCTCTCTTGGCCGACGTCCCGCACAGCCGCCCGATCCCCGTCAGCACCACTTCGGATGACAGTGGATTGAGGCAGCGCCTGAACCTGGAGGCCTCACAATATGAGGGACCGGTAGGCATTGTCGGTGTCCTGGCCGAATTTGCCCTGCTGGCGGGCCTCCCTACGGTATCGCTGTGGGCGGCCGTACCGCACTACGTCGCACAGGCACCCTCCCCCAAGGCACAACTGGCCATTTTGAACAAGATCGAAGATCTTCTTCAGGTGCCCCTGGAAACGCATGCATTGAGCGAGGAAGCCGAGGCATGGGAGCGCGGCGTGGACGAGCTGGCCACCGAGGATCCGGAGATCGCCGCCTACGTGCGGCAACTCGAAGAAGCCAAGGACACTGCCGACCTTCCCGAAGCAAGCGGTGAATCCATTGCCCGCGAATTCGAGCGCTACCTCAAGCGCCGGGGCAAGGATAAGCCCTGACGGCTCTGCCGCCACGGCTAATCCCGCCGGTGCCCGGTTCGACTTTCGTTCAGGAAGCCTAGAGTTCGACGCCGAGCAATCCGTTGACGGCGTCGCCCACCAGCGCTGTGTCCAGCGCGCAGGGCTTTGCGTTGGACTGTTCGCTGAGGGCGGCTGCCGCCCAGGCATCGACGGCGGCGATCGCGCCGGGAGCGTTGAGATCGTTGGCAAGCTCGGCACGCATGCGTGTGAGCAGTTCCGCGGCAGTCCCCTCGGGAGCAGCGTCCAGGGCTGCGCGCCACGTTTTGAGCCGCTCCTTGGCTTGCGCAAATCCTTCGTCGGTCCAGGACCAATCCGAACGGTAGTGGTTGGCCAGAATCGCCAAGCGGATTGCAGCCGGTTCTTCGCCCTCGGCGCGGAGCTTCGACACAAGCACGAGGTTGCCCTTGGACTTGCTCATCTTTTCGCCGTCCAGGCCCACCATTCCAGCGTGGGCATAGTGGTGCGCCAGGGGTACACCGCTGAGCGAGTATGCATGGCCGGCGCCCATTTCGTGGTGCGGGAAGACCAGGTCCGAGCCCCCGCCCTGCACTGTGAAGGGAGCGGGCAGGTACTTCTGGGCAATGACAGTGCACTCAATGTGCCAACCGGGCCGTCCGTCGCCCAGGCTTGCACCGGGCCAACTCGGTTCGCCGTCGCGGGCAACGCGCCACAGCAAAGGATCGAGCGCATTGCGTTTCCCGGATCGGCCGGGATCTCCGCCGCGTTCCGCGAAGAGTTCCAGCATTTCCACTTCACCGAGACCTGAGATGTCGCCCAAGGTCCAGGCATCCGGACTGTCCGAGCGCTTGCCCGCGGCCTCGACGTCGTAATAGACGTCGCCGTCAGGCTCACCGTCGGTGCCGTGCACCCGGTAGGCAAGTTCGTCCGCGATCAGTCGTTCAATCGCCGGGACAATCATCGGGATGGCCTCGACGGCCCCGATGTAATGGTTGGGCGCCAAGACATTCAGGGCGTCCATGTCGGTGTGGAAGAGTTCGATCTGGCTCGCGGCCAGCTCGCGCCAGTCCACGCCGGTGGCTGTGGCGCGCTCCAGGAGGGGATCGTCGACGTCGGTGACATTCTGAACGTAGGCAACCCGCTGACCGCTGTCCCGCCATGCCCGGTTGAGGAGGTCGAAGGCGACGTAGCTGGCCGCGTGCCCCATGTGGGTGGCGTCGTAGGGGGTGATGCCGCAGACGTACATTGATTGCTCGCCGCGCGGCTCGATGTCCACCAAGGCCTTGAGGGTGGTATCAAACAGCCGCAATTGGGGCATGCTGCCGGGCAGTTCAGGCACAGGGCGGGAGGTCCACGATTTCACAGCCTCAACCATAGTGCTAGGCGCTGATGACATTGAAACCGAGCAATACATAAAGGGCAAGACCAACGAGGATCCGGTACCAGACGAAGACCCGGTAACTGTGGGTGGAAATGAACTTGAGGAACCATCCGATGATGATGAAGCCCACGACGAAGGCGATGGCCGTGGCGAGGGCTGTCTCCGGCAGGCCGAAGGGTCCGGTGATTCCTTCCTTCGACACCACCTTGTACAACTGGTACAGGCCACTGCCGAACACGGCCGGGATGGCCAGCAGGAACGAATACCGCGCCGCGGCTTCACGTGTGTAGCCCATCAGCAGGCCGGCGGTAATGGTTCCGCCGGAGCGGGAGACGCCCGGGATAAGTGCCATGGCTTGGGCCAGCCCGTAGAGGATGCCGTGCTTGTACGTCAGATGGCTCAACTCCCGTTCCTGCCGGCCAACGGCGTCGGCTACCGCAAGGATCATGCCGAAGACGATGAGCATGGTGGCCACGATCCACAGGCTGCGGAGGACGGATTCGATCTGGTCCTGGAAGAGCAGGCCAAGCACGATGATGGGCAGGCTGCCGAGGATGACCAACCAACCCATTCGGGCGTCGGGATCGTCCTTTGCCACCTTGCCGCGCAGCGATCCGGACCAGGCCCGCACAATCCTGACGATGTCCCGCCAGAAGAAGACGATGACGGCCGTCTCGGTGCCCAGCTGCGTGATGGCCGTGAAAGCGGCACCGGGATCCGCCGCATTGGGCAGGAACGAGCCGACAATACGCAGGTGTGCGCTTGAAGAAATCGGAAGGAATTCCGTAAGGCCTTGCACAAGGCCGAGGAAGGCCGCTTCTATCCAGTTCACGTGAATAGACCCTACGTCATGAACTACCCGAACTCCCCGTAAGCTATCAGCTATGCAGCAGCGTTACGTCGGCAATAGCGGGTTTCGGGTGTCCACCCTTTCCCTGGGCACCATGTCCTGGGCGGAAGAAACGGACGAACAGGATGCACGGGAACTGCTCCACACCTTCGTTGCGGCAGGCGGCACCATGATTGACACCGCGGCCTCCTACGCAGGCGGTCAGGCCGAGGCCCTTCTGGGGTCCATGCTGGGCGACGTCGTGGCGCGTTCCGAGGTTGTCCTCTCCACGAAAGCAGGAGTCTCGACGTCGGACGTCCGCCGCACTGTCGATGCCTCCCGTGGCTCTCTGTTGTCCGCTCTCGACGCCAGCCTTGCCCGCTTGGGAACCGACTACGTCGACATCTGGTTCGCCCAGGCATGGGACGGCAATGTTCCGCTCGACGAAACGCTTTCGGCGCTTGACCTTGCGCTGCGGTCGGGACGCGCGCGGTACGTCGGCATTTCCAACTACAACGGCTGGCAGACCGCGAAGGCGTCCGCCGTGGCGGAATTCACTGTCGTGGCCAACCAATCCGAATACTCCCTCCTGCACCGGAAGCCGGAAGAGGAACTGGTACCGGCCGTTGAGGACGCCGGCCTGGGCCTCATGGCGTGGGGGCCGCTCGGGCGCGGCGTGCTCAGTGGCAAATACAGGGGACAGATCCCTTCCGACTCACGCGCGGCCGAGGGGCGCTTGAGTAGTTACGTCGAAAAGTATCTCGACGCGCGTGGAGCGCGAATCGTCGAAGCGGTGGCCATGGCGGGGCGTGGATTGGGACGCTCCGCGGTGGACGTATCACTGAGCTGGCTGCTTTCCCGCCCAGGCGTATCTACGGCGGTAGTGGGCGCGCGCAATGCGATCCAGCTCAAGGAGTTGCTCGATGCGCAACTAGCGCCTCTTCCCGCCGAAATTTCGCGGGCACTGGAAGACGTTTCAGGGATCTGACTCCGCTGAAACTGCGGCACTACTGATCGGGCATTACTGGCCCGGCACTACCGATGGCACTACTGATCAAGGATTTCCAGCTCGTCTTCATCGAGGAGTTCATTGTTGTCCTCATCGCCATCTTCTTCATCGTCGTCAAACACCTGAAGGGGTGTGACTTCCGAGTAGGCCTCGTATAGTGAGTCCTCATATACCTCAAAGGCATCTGCAACGGCGAAAAACGCAGCCTCCACAGCGGGATCTCCTTCGCCCCGGCGGGCGGAAGCGGCAATCAGGTGCTCTTCCAAGGCGGCTGTCAATGACTGAAGCGCGACACGCGGATCGATGCTCATGACTTCACGTTAGCCCGAAAAAGACGAAAATGGAGAGGGATGAGAGAACAATTTCTGAGCAGTTCAGTGGAGCGTCAGCGGGACTACGCAAGGCAGTACGAGTATCTCGTACTGACCGTCAGCCCTGACGATTCCTTGCCCGAGGCGCGGCGTCGGCTCGTGGAGCACTCCGAATATGGCAAGTGGGAACTGGAGCGGAGCATCCTCTATATCGGCGGCGGTCGCCGCTTCTGGCTCCGCCGTAGAGTGCTCAACGTGCAGCGCACCGTCTAGCCGCGAGGCCTCGTTTCGGGGTCCCCGATTCAGCTTTCGAGCGGTTCAGCCTTCGAGCGGGCCGAGCCACGCGTTGGCGACAGTGGTGTGCGCTGACTCATCGTTGGAGGGATGGAAAATCCCCGCCAGCACATCGCGATACAACCGTTCAAGTTCGGAGCCATGGAAGTAGCTGGAGCCTCCGGAAACCCGGATTGCCACGTCCACCATGCTCCGGGCGTTCTCGGTTGCCCGCACCTTGAGTCCGACAAACTTCGGAAACCACTGGGAGCCGTGGTCGACCAGTGCGTCCACGTCATGGGCAACTGATTCTAGATGCGGCTGGATGGAATCCATGGCCATTGCGGCGTCGGCAATCCTCCAGCGGATGTCCGGATCTTGCGAAAAGCTCCGGCCGCCGTACTTCGCCGAGGTCCTGCGCTTGGCGGCCTCAACGGCCAAAGTGAATGCCCGTTCCCCGATGCCCGTGTACACCGCCGCGAGCAGCGTTTCGAAGCACGCGAAAATCGCGAAGATCAACGGATCCTGGCTGGGTCCGACGGGCAGTTTCCGGAAGATGCGCCCGGACGGAACCACCGCACCCTGCAGGAGCGTGGTGTTCGATTGGCTTGCGCGCATGCCCAAGGTATCCCAGTCAGCGAGGGTCTCGTGACCCGGGCCATCACGTTGGATAAAGCCGAAGACCAGCTCGCCATCCCCGTTCCGCGCACCACCGTCCTTGCCGAAGATTCCGAGGCGCGTCCAGGCCGGCGACAGGCTCGTGAAGATTTTCCGTCCCGTGAAGCTGTACCCACCGTCGTCCTGCGGCTCGGCCGTGGTCCCAGAGTCAAACAGCATGGAGTCGTTGCCTGCCTCGGAAATCCCGAAGGCAAAGACCTCGCCGTTACCGGCTTCCTTGAGGACAAAGCCGAGGGAGTCGTCTCCGCGGGCGGCGAGGACATGGGCGACGCCGGTCCAGACGAGGTGCATGTTGACGGCCAACGCGGTGGCCGGGGCAGCCGTTGCAAGACGGCGCTGAAGTGCCGCCGCCGCTTCGAGCCCGAGCCCGAGTCCGCCGTCGGACTCCGGGACGAAGATCTTCAGGTAACCCGCCGCAGCGAGCTCTCCCAGGTCTTCGCGGAAAAACGAGTTGTCCCGGTCATAGCCTGCGGCGCGGCTCCGGATGCGCTCCAGCAGTTCGTCCGGCAGGATCTCCTCGGGAGTCACCACGTTCTCCTTAGTAGTTGCTCAGCAGGGTGTTGAGCACCCTGGACCCGAACTTGAGCGAATCGGCGGGAACGCGTTCGTCAACTCCATGGAACATTCCAGTGAAGTCAAGTTCCTCCGGCAGCATCAGGGGCGCAAACCCGTAGCCGGTGATGCCGATCTTGCTGAGCGACTTGTTGTCGGTGCCGCCTGACAGTGTGTACGGCAAGACCTTGGCGCCGGGGTCCTCGGAATGGAGCGCATCGATCATGGCGTCTACCAGGTTGCCGGCAAACGGCACCTCCAAGGACACGTCCTTGTTGACGTAGCTGACGTCCACACCTTCTCCGGCAAGTTGCTTGATGGTTTCGAACACGAGCTCCTGCTGGCCGGGCAGGGTGCGGCAATCCACCAGTGCTTCCGCGGATTCCGGGATCACATTGTGCTTATATCCCGAGCTCAGCAGTGTGGGGTTCGAGGTGTTCTGCAGAGTGGCTCCGACGAAACGCGCCACGGTGCCGAGTTCTTTCAGCAGGATCTCGGGGTTGTCCGGGTCGAATTCGACGCCGGTCAGTTCGGTGACGCCGTCGAGGAATTGGCGGGTGGTGGGTGTCAGTTCGATGGGCCACCGGTATTCCCCGATGCGCGTGACTGCGCCCGCAAGACGGGTGATGGCGTTGTCGGTGTTGATTTGCGAACCGTGCCCGGCCCGGCCGTGGGCTACGAGGCGCAGCCAGGAAAGGCCCTTCTCGGCAGTCTGGAGCAGGTAGGTGCGCTGGCCTCCGATAGTCGCGGAGAAGCCGCCTACTTCGGAGATCGCTTCCGTCGCGCCGGCGAACAGTTCACGGCGGTGCTCGACGGCGTACCGCGCACCGTGGTTGCCGCCCGCTTCCTCGTCGGCGAAGAAGGCAAAGATGATGTCGCGCTTCGGCTTGCGTCCCGTCCGGGCGAAGTCACGCATGACGGAGAGAATCATGGCATCCATGTCCTTCATGTCCACGGCACCCCGACCCCAAATGAGGCCGTCTTTGAGTTCACCGCTGAAGGGATCCACGGACCACTGGTCCTTGAGCGCGGGAACGACGTCAAGGTGGCCATGCACCACCAGGGCGTCGGCTGAGGGGTCCTCCCCCGCCATGCGCGTCACGACGTTGGCGCGCCCCGGAGCGGATTCAAAGATTTCAGCGTCCAATCCCACTTCGCTAATCAGCGCCGCGGTGTATTCGGCGGCAGCACGTTCCCCGGGACCGGAATCGTCACCGAAGTTCGAGGTGTCTATCCGGATCAGTTCCTGGCAAATCCGGACTACTTCGTCCTCGGGTCGGATATCAGTCATGGAACTCTCCTCGCTGGCTGGGATTCGTGTACTCCGGCGGGCAGGCGTCAAGGTGCGGACGCTCCCGCGGGCTTTCCCAGCCTACCCACCGGCCGCCCGTTTGGACGCGTGTTTTCCGGTGTTTTGACGCGGACTGGGAGGAACTAATTGCCGGTCCCGGCACCTTCGCCAGCCCCGATTTTTTTATTTCCCAGAAACCGTGTTAGAGTTTTTCTCGCTGCTTCGGAGGAAAGAGAAGCGCCGGGAGGCGCAGAACGAAGGCTCCGAACACCACCTGCGCGGGTGGCGGAATGGCAGACGCGCTAGCTTGAGGTGCTAGTCCTCGAAAGGGGGTGGGGGTTCAAGTCCCCCTCCGCGCACAATTATAAGGCCCGGAATCGTAAAGATTCCGGGCCTTATTTGTTTAATATGAATTTGCTTTTTCAGCAATTGATGGGGCGTTCATCACATTCATTAAATTCCTGCAGAGTCGATTGGATTCGTGGGCGTTAGCGCCAGAATTCGGTGAGCTGCTTGGCAAGGGCCCTGCCTTGCTCGTCACCGGCTCGAGCGGCGGGCGGACGCAGCGACAGATCCATCGCGTTGGCACCGAACATATGCTCGGAGCTGCTGTCCGGGAAGATCGTTTCGACTCTGCTACCGCGTGCCCGTAGTTCATCGACCTGTGTTGCAAGATGCATGCCCCAGTCCACCGGAGTCCGGGATCTGCCGCTGAACGGTGACAGCACCAACACCCGCGCGTACCCGGCTGCCAGATCGGCATTCTCGGCGTTGGATCGGTAGCCGCCGTCGATATATCGGCTGCCGCCGATACGGTAGGCGAAGGCACTGGCACAGCTGGCGGCCACGGCGTCCACCAAGTCGACCCCGCTGTGGCGGTCGAACACGACCGGTTCGCCGGTATGCGCATTGACCGCCGTGATGAGCATCCTTTGTTCCGGCCAGTGCTGGCTAGGCAGACGGGCGGCGACGGTATCTCGCCACCGCGTTTGCGCAGAACCGGCTCCTACAGTGCCGTACGACGCCGCCTCCATTTCGAGGGCCGCCGCGCCGATTCTGCGGCGCATGTCGGCTGCATCCTCGGCGGCGGCGATGATTCGACTCGTTCTCTCCATATGGTTCGCCGCCGTGCCAACGCGAACGCGTCCGGCGTCGGGTCCCACTGAAGCGGTCCGCGGCTGGGGTGCAGCGGAGAAGATGTCGGCAAACAGTTGGGCCGGGCTCGCGCCGGTAATCTGGGCCGCGGCCGTTGATCCAGCTGACGTGCCGATGATGAGATCAGCCTCGGTCACATCCAACCCGGCATCGAAGAGGCCGGCGATGACGCCGATCAGCCAGGCGTTGCCTGATGATCCGCCACCACCGAGGACCAGCGCTCGCTCACCCGCGGCGCGGACCCGTCTTGTGGCGTCCAACTGCGGCTGACCCTGGCCGGACCTCGGCAGGTCGGAGGCTGTCGTCGAAATGGAGTGCAGAGGTGAAGAAGGTGTCGTGTTCATGGGAGTCGCCTTTCGCGAATTGCCTGTGGGGCGCTCCCGGTCGCGACTATTTCAGTCGCGCGATCGTGGACTGCGAGGGAGCACCCATTGCGGATACTGCGTTCATGGGACTCACCTCCTGTCGATAGATCACGATCACTGAAAAGCTAGCACGCCGCGACGCGGTGCGCTACCGGGCGGTTTCCAACCTCGCTCCGGCACCCTAAAGCGCGGTCACGGATCCGCTGAAGTTCCTCCTGCCGCTGCGGGGGTTCCAGGCGACATAGTCAGAAGCCTCCCAAGCCCCCGAGTCGGAGTGTAGCGTACTGATTTCCAAAGCCACCCACGCCGGGAGGAACACGGGTGCCTCGAAATTCACGTCCCAACGGAACGCCTCCGATTTCACCGAGCCAACGTCCGCCAAGGCCCGGGAGGCAAGGTACATGCCGTGCGCTATGGCTCGCCGAAGCCCCAGTGCCTTGGCGGAGAGGACGCTGAGGTGGATCGGATTGAAGTCCCCGGACACCGCAGCATAGAGACGGCCGGTATCCACGCCGAGCTGCCAGACGGCCGTCGGCACAGGAGGAGTGAACTCCCTCGGCGCGGCGGCTGCAGCCGCCTTGTCGACTCCCGGCAGGAACACTCCTTTGGCCAAGTACGTGGAGACACCCCGCCAGAGCAAGGCCCCGTCACTGCTTGAACGGACCTCGGCGACGACGTCCAGCTGCGTTCCAGCCCTATGGCCCCGCATGTCCTCGGCCCAGGACCGGATGTCGAGCCGTTCGCTGAATTGGACCGCCCGCAAATGATCCACCTGGTTCCGCAGGTGGATCATTCCGAGCAGCGGAAGCGGGAAGTCGTCGCGGTTGAGAACACTCATGGCTACCGGAAAAGCGAGGGCGTGGATGAAACCTGCAGGCAGAACGTCGCTGGCGCTCTCTCCAACCAGATGCTGGTAGGCGGTGAGGTTCCCGACGTCGGCCTGCACCCCACGGACCTCATGACTGCCTTGTGGCAGCTCATTGGCGGCCTGGAATCCCAGCATCCTTCTCCGCGCCGCCGTAGCCGCCGCATTCACATACAGCTTTGAGAGCGACGGCAAGTCCCCCAGGATGAGCGGCTGTTCTGTACTCATGCACCCACCAGGTTCTGCCCGCATACCCTCAGCACTTCGCCCGAGATCCCGGCGGCCGCATCCGATGCCAGGAATGCGATGGCCTCTGCGACGTCGCCCGGCTGGCCGCCTTGCTGGAGGGAATTGAGCCGTCGGGCCACCTCCCTGGTAGCGAAGGGGATTCGGGCAGTCATGTCTGTTTCGATGAAGCCGGGGGCGACTGCATTGATGGATCCACCGCCTTCTGCCAGCAGGGGTGCCGTGGCGCGGACCATTCCGATCACTCCGCCTTTGGAAGCCGCGTAGTTCGTCTGCCCGCGATTCCCTGCGATGCCGCTCGTGGAAGCCACAGAGACGATTCTGGGGGCTTTGCTGAACCGCTTGGACTCCAGAAGCGCCTCGTTGATTCGCAACTGCGAGGCGATGTTGACGCCGATGACCGAGTTCCAGCGACTTTCGTCCATGTTGGCCAGGAGCCTGTCCCTGGTGATGCCGGCGTTGTGGATGACGATGTCAAGGCCGCCATGGCGTTCCATGGCGTGGTCTATGATCCGTTTCCCCGCGTTCTCCGCCGTGATGTCCAACTGCAGGGCGGTGCCGTGGACCTCGTTGGCGACGGCTGCGAGGTGGTCCCCGGCGGCGGGGATGTCCACCACCACCAGCCGGGCGCCGTCGCGGTAGAGGGTGCGCGCGATCGCCGCACCAATTCCACGGGCGGCCCCCGTGACCACGGCGACTTTGCCATTCAGGGGCTTGTCGGCGTCGGCGGGTAGCTGGCCGGCACCCGTGGTGACCGTCAGGAACTGCCCATCCACGAACGCGGACCGGCCCGACAGGAAAAAGCGCAGTGCACCCAGTGTGCTGGGGCTGGTTGTGCCGGCGCTGCCTCCAAGGAGAATGCCGTTGGCTGTGGCGCCCGCCCTGAGCTCCTTGGCCAGCGAACGCAGCAGCCCGTCGACCCCTTGGCGTCCGGCAGCGACAGCCGGGCTTGCCGCGGAGGCGGAGGTGCGCGAGATCGTGACGACTCTTGCGCACGGGACCAAATCCCGGAGCGATTGCGCGGCCGTGAGGACGGGGCCGCCTAGGTCATCAGGGTGCTCAACGTCGTCGAGCACCACGATGATCGCCCCGAGCTTCTCCTTGGGCAGTGCATTTCTCCGCACATCCAGCCCCCAGCCGAGGAGCGCTGCCGCCAGTTCATCGGCGCCTGATGCGTTCCCGTTCCCCAGCAAAAGTACCGGCCCTGGAGCCAAAGGTTCTCCCGCTTTGTACCTCCGAAGCACGGCAGGTTGGGGCAGTCCAAGTTTCTTGGCTAGGTCCTTGCCGATCCCCTGGCTGACAAACTGTGTGTATTTGTCGGTCATGCCGGCTACCGCCCTTCCGGAGCGGAGTAGGCCTCGAGGATCGCTACGACGCCCTGTCCTCCGGCGGCGCAAATGGAAATGAGTCCACGGGCGGGACGACCGTCCACCGGGCCGTTCTCGTGCAGCATCTTCGCCAGCGTTGCGACTATCCGTCCACCAGTGGCAGCAAAAGGATGGCCGGCGGCGAGGGACGAGCCGTTGACGTTGAGCTTGGCGCGATCGATCTTGCCGAGGGCGCCGTCCAAGCCCAGGCGGTTGCGTCCGAATTCTTCGTCTTCCCACGCAGCGAGCGTACTCAGAACGGTGCCCGCGAAGGCTTCGTGGACTTCGAAGAAATCGATGTCTTCGAAGGACAACCCGTTGCGGGCGAGAAGCCGTGGCACCGCAAAGACAGGGGCCATGAGGAGTCCGTCCTTGCCGTGAACGAAATCGACGGCGGCCGCTTCGCCATCGACGACGACGGCCAGTTTGGGCAGGCCGCGGGCGTCGGCCCATTCTTCCGTTCCCAAGAGCACGGTGGAGGCGCCGTCCGTGAGCGGGGTGGAGTTGCCCGCCGTCATAGTGGCCTCCGCTCCGAGGCTCTTGCCGAAGACGGGGTTAAGCGTCGCCAGCTTTTCCATGGACGTATCCGGGCGAAGGTTCGAATCGCGGCTCAGGCCACGGTAAGGAGTCACGAGGTCATCAAAGAAGCCGCGCTCGTAGGCCGCGGCGAGATTATGGTGGCTGTTGAACGCGAGCTCGTCTTGGGCCTCGCGGCTGATCTTCCACTGGGCCGTGGTCAACGCCTGGTGCTCACCCATGGACAAGCCGGTCCGCGGCTCCCCGGTGTTCGGGGCATCCGGGGCCAGATCCTTGGGACGAAGCCGGGACAGGACCTTCAGGCGCTCGGGCAGCGATTTGGCCCGATTGAGGTCGAGCAGGATTTCGCGAAGTCCCTCACTTACGGCAATAGGGGCATCGGACGCAGAGTCGACGCCGCCCGCGATGGCCGAGTCGATCTGGCCGAGCTTGATCTTGTTGGCCAGGCCGAGGACTGTCTCGAGGCCGGTGGCGCACGCCTGCTGGAGATCGTAGGCCGGCGTCTCCGGCGACAGCGCTGAGCCGAGCACCGCTTCGCGTGTCAGGTTGAAGTCGCGGGAGTGTTTCAGGACAGCACCTGCGGCAACTTCACCGATCCGCTCCTCCTGGAGCCCGAAACGGGCAATCAATCCGTCCAAGGCGGCCGTCAGCATGTCCTGATTGGAGGACTTGGTGTAGGCGCCGCCGGTTCGCGCAAAGGGGATCCTGTTGCCGCCAACCACCACGGCTTTGCGAAGCGTGACCCGGCCGGTGGCGGTTTCCTGTGGTGCGCTCGCGGACTCTGCTGCTTCAGGCATGCGTTTCTCCTTATGATCACATTCGGGTTACTGATACCCAGCGTACCTGATACGCTGGGTATCGTGAACATCCCGAGCCCAGCACTTTCGGCCGGCGCCCCTGCCGAGAGCGCCGCCCTGGCAGACGGTCGGAGCCCCGCCGTCGACGGCCGCGCCACCCGCTGGCAGAGCCACCGCGAGGAACGCCGCCGCGAACTCATCAAGGCCGCCCGCAAGGCTGTCCACGCGCTGGGCAGCGACGCGTCCATGGAGGACATAGCCGCCGCCGCGAACACCTCCAAGTCGGTGTACTACCGGTACTTCGGGGACAAAGCTGGCCTGCAGCAAGCCATGGGCGAAGTGGTGCTTGGACAGATGCAACGCCGGATGAAGGAAGCAGCGGAAAGCGCGCAGACTCCACGCGAAGGCTTGTTGGCCATGGTCTCGGCCTACTTGCAAATGGCAGAGTCGAGCCCCAACGTCTATGCATTCGTCACACGACTCACGCACGGGGAGCCCTCCGCCCAGGACGCCATTGCCGCTTCCGGAGCCCTCGGCCACTTCTTCGAGTCGATCAGTGCCATGATCGCCAAGCCCATGCGGGAACACCTTGGGGCGGAAAAGGAAGCACTCATTGAGTACTGGCCCACCGCTGCAATCGGGCTCGTCCGCAATGCCGGCGAAATGTGGCTAGCTAGCCCAGCCTCCCCAGCGAAGCCCAACCAGGAAACCATGGCCTCCCGGATCACCGATTGGCTGTGCGTGGGAATCGCCTCCGAACTCAAGACCAACTCCGCAGAAAACCAGCAATGACACATCAGTTGTTCGGAACCAAAGAAGGAATCAACATGACTGAAGTAGTGGATCGCACGCCCTCCAGCACCCGTGAGCCTGCCGGCACCGCTGCAACCGCACAGCCCGCAGCACCCGTAATGGATGTAGCGGCGCTCGGCGAACTACTGCTGGGCAAGTGGGCCCACATCCGGCGTACGGCGCGCGACCTCGCCGGCCGCCCGGAGGTACACAAGATCGAAGGCCTGACACATACCGAGCACCGCGAGCGCGTGTTCGGGCAGCTGAAGTACCTCGTGGACAACAAGGCGGTACACCGGGCCTTCCCCTCCAGCTTGGGCGGTTCGGACGACCACGGTGGCAACATCGCAGGCTTTGAGGAACTCGTCACAGCCGATCCTTCACTCCAGATCAAGGCCGGCGTGCAATGGGGGCTATTCGGTTCCGCCGTCATGCACCTCGGTACCGAGGAACACCACAACAGCTGGCTGCCGGGCATCATGAGCCTGGAGATCCCAGGCTGCTTCGCCATGACCGAAACCGGCCATGGTTCCGATGTTGCCAGTATCGCCACTACGGCCACGTACGATGACGCCACCCAGGAGTTCGTGATCAACACGCCGTTCCGTGCAGCGTGGAAGGACTACATCGGCAACGCAGCCGAAGACGGCTTGGCCGCCGTCGTGTTCGCCCAACTAGTGACCCGCAATGTGAACCATGGCGTCCACGCGTTCTACGTTCCGCTCAGGGACCCGGACACCAAAGCATTCCTTCCGGGAATCGGCGGGGAGGACGACGGTGTCAAAGGCGGCCTCAACGGCATCGACAATGGCCGGCTTCATTTCAGCGATGTCCGCGTCCCCCGCACCAACCTGCTCAACCGCTACGGCGACGTCTCCCCTGACGGGGAATACACCTCCCCGATCGCCAGCCCGGGACGGCGATTCTTCACGATGCTTGGCACGTTGGTGCAGGGCCGTGTCTCCCTGGATGGCGCAGCAGTAGCCGCGAGCAAGGTGGCTTTGACCACCGCCATCCGATATGCCACCGAGCGGCGCCAATTCAACGCCTCCTCTCCCACCGACGAGGAAGTCCTGCTGGACTACCAGCGGCACCAGCGCCGCCTGTTCACCCGGCTGGCCACCACCTTTGCTGCAAGTTTCGCGCACGAGCAGCTGCTCGAAAAATTCGACGACGTCTTCTCCGGCCGGCACGACACCGACGCCGACCGCCAGGACCTGGAGACCCTCGCCGCGGCGCTCAAGCCCTTGAGCACCTGGCACGCTCTCGACACCCTGCAGGAATGCCGTGAGGCCTGCGGCGGCGCCGGATTCCTCATCGAAAACCGTTTCGCCTCGCTCCGCGCAGACCTGGATGTCTACGCCACCTTCGAGGGCGACAACACCGTGCTGCTCCAGCTCGTCGCAAAGCGCCTGCTGGCCGACTACGCCAAGGAGTTCCGCAATGTTGACTTCGGCGTATTGGCGCGCTTCGTCGCAGCCCAGGCGGCGGACGTCGCGATCAACCGCACCGGGCTGCGGCAAGTGGCGCAGTTCGTGGCCGACACGGGATCCGTCCAGAAGGCAGCTTTGGCCCTGCGGGACGAAGAAGGACAGCGCACACTGCTGACCGACCGGGTGCAGTCGATAGTGGCGGAGGTGGGTTCGGCACTCAAGGGTGCGAATAAGTTGCCACAGCACCAGGCCGCCGCCCTGTTCAACCAACACCAGGACGATCTGATCGACGCCGCCCAGGCCCACGCCGAACTCCTGCAATGGGAAGCGTTCACGGAAGCCCTCGTCAAGATCAGCGATCCCGGCACACTTCAGGTGCTGACGTGGCTTCGCGATCTCTTTGGTCTCTCGCTCATCGAAAAACACTTGTCTTGGTACCTCATGAACGGCCGCCTCTCCATGCAGCGCGGGCGCACGGTGGGCGCCTACATCAACCGGCTCCTCATCAAGATCCGTCCCCACGCCCTGGATCTGGTTGATTCCTTCGGCTACGGTCCGGAGCACCTGCGCGCGGCCATCGCGTCCGGAGCCGAGAAAGAGCGCCAGGACGAGGCCCGCAGCTACTTCCGGGCACAACGAGCCAGCGGCAACGTTCCAGCCGATGAGAAGACCTTGCTTGCATTAAAAGGGAGGAAGTCCGGCTAGCATCCTGCCGGGACCGGCAGGTGAACAGTTGCCGAATCCTTAACGACGACGGCGCCGCACCCCTCAAGCGGGAGTGCGGCGCCGTCGTCGTTCCTTCCCAAGTGACTCGCACTTAAAGTCGTTTTGGTCGCCCAAAACGACACCTACTGCTAGCTAGTTGGGCTCGTGGGTTAGAGGCTCAGGGGGCGAGGACTGAACGATAGACCTCAAGGGTTGTCTCGGTGATGGACTCCCAGGAGAAGTGCTCCTCCGCCCGGACGCGGCCCGCGGCGCCCATGACCTTGGCCCGCGCAGGATCGGACACAACCTCGTTGAGGGCGGCGGCGAAATCTGCGACAAACTTTTCGGGATCCAGCGGGGTGCCGGTACCGTCCGTGACCTGCTCCAGTTCCACCAGCAGTCCCGTTTCACCGTGCTGAACCACTTCGGGTATGCCGCCCGTAGCGCTTGCCACCACGGCCGCGCCACATGCCATGGCCTCGAGGTTGACGATGCCGAGGGGCTCGTAGATCGACGGGCAGGCGAAGGCCGTGGCATGGCTGAGGACCTGGATGAGCTCATGCCTCGGAAGCATGCGTTCGATGACCAGGACACCTTCGCGTTTGCTCTGCAGGTCCTCGATGAGCCGGGCCGTTTCCGCTGCAAGTTCCGGAGTGTCCGCCGCGCCCAAGCAAAGCACAAGCTGCACGTCTTCCGGCAGGCTCGCGGCCGCCTTCAGGAGGTAGGGAACACCCTTCTGGCGCGTGTTACGCCCAACGAAGACCACACTGGGCTTGGCGGGGTCGATGCCGAGGGCGCGAATTGCGTCTTCGCCTTCGTCCGGCTGCCACATGACGATGTCGATGCCGTTGTGGACGACTCTGACCTTGGCCGGATCCACGTTCGGATAGCTACGCAGGATGTCCTTCCGCATGCCGTCCGAGACGGCAATGATAGCCGCGGCGGCCTCATAAGCGGTCTTTTCAACCCATGAGGACAACGCGTAGCCACCGCCCAACTGCTCCGCTTTCCACGGCCGCAACGGCTCCAGGCTATGGGCGCTGAGCACATGGGGTATCCCATGCAACAGCGACGCCAGGTGGCCGGCCATGTTGGCGTACCAGGTATGGGAATGGACCAGGTCCGCTCCGGCGATGTCCGGCACGATGCGCAAATCCACGCCGAGGGTCTGCAGGGCGGCATTGGCCGCACTCAGATCCTCCGGTGTGGAATACGACGTCACCGTTGCACCGTGGAAGTCCGCCTCACGGGGCGCGCCGAAGGCACGCACCTGCAGATCCACATGTTTTGCCAGGACGCGGCTGAGCTCGGCAACATGCACGCCGGCCCCGCCATAGATTTCGGGTGGAAACTCTTTAGTCACAATGTCTACGCGCACGCTACCTAACGTAGTCCTTCCGGAGTATGTGTTCTAGTGTGAAAGGGTCCGGCAACCCGGGCTTTTTTCGGGGGCTACAAAGACGTACAGGGAGAGCAAACACCATGGCGTTGAAGAAAGTATTGTCAATTGTGTTGGCTGGCGGCGAAGGAAACCGCCTTATGCCATTGACGGCAGACAGGGCCAAACCTGCGGTGCCGTTTGCAGGGGGCTATCGTTTGATCGATTTCGCTCTCTCGAATCTGGTCAATTCGGGGTATCTGCAGATCGTGGTGTTGACCCAATACAAGTCGCACAGCCTTGACCGCCACATTTCCGAGACCTGGCGGATGTCCACCCAGTTGGGCAAGTACGTGGCCTCGGTTCCCGCCCAACAGCGCGTGGGCAAGAGCTGGTTCCTCGGCAGCGCGAATGCCATCTACCAGTCCCTGAACCTGATTCACGACGCCAGCCCCGACATTGTGGTGGTTGTCGGAGCGGACCACGTCTACCGCATGGACTTCCAGCAGATGGTCCAACAACACGTGGCCAGCGGAGCCAAAGCCACGGTCGCCGCCGTCCGCCAGCCGCTGAACATGGCCAACCAGTTCGGTGTGATCGAGGTCGACAAAAACGATCCCCAGAAGATCTCAGCGTTCGTGGAAAAGCCTGCAGAAACAGAGGGCCTCGCGGCAGATCCCACGCAGTTCCTTGCCTCCATGGGCAACTACGTATTCGATGCCGACGCACTGGTGGAAGCACTTCGCATCGATGCGGAGCGTCTGGACACCAAGCACGACATGGGCGGCGATATCATCCCTTACTTCGTTGGGCAGGGCGAAGCAGGCGTCTACGATTTCACGCTCAACGACATTCCGGGATCCACCGACCGCGACCGCACCTACTGGCGCGATGTAGGCACCATCGATTCGTTCTATGACGCGCACATGGACTTGATTTCACCCGTCCCTGTGTTCAACCTGTACAACTCGGAATGGCCCATCTACACGCGGCAGAGCGTTTCACCGCCAGCCAAGTTTGTTAGGGGCGACAACAACACGGTCGGCACGGCGCTGGACTCCATCGTGGCCAGCGGCTCCGTGATCTCCGGCGGAATCGTGGAAGGATCCGTCCTCTCCAACGATGTCTACGTTGGACCGGCAAGCAGGATCCAGGACTCTGTGTTGATGGACAAAGTGCGCATCGGCGAAGGCGCAGTGGTCAAGCGAACCATCATCGACAAGAACGTGAAGGTTCCTGCCGGGGCTGCCATTGGCCTGGATGCCGACCTCGACCGTGCCCGCGGCTTCAAGGTCACCGAATCCGGAATCACGGTACTCGCCAAGGGTCAAGTGGTACCGGAGCCTGACGCTTCCGAGCTCTCCCTGGCTGCCGAATACCGGCTCTCCGTACCTGAGGCGATCAAAGCCGCCACAGAGAAATTCCCCGACATCCGGGATTCGGCCGAGCAGGTCACCAAAATCCAGGCTTCCTCGGTAGAAGTCTGACCCAGGCTCCAGGAACCAAGAGCAGCCCACGGCCTCTCCGGCGACAACAGGTATTCAGCCTCTGTCGCCGGGGAGGCTTTGCTGTGCCGGACCCTGTAAAATTGAGCCAATGAGCCCCGCCGATTTGACGCCTGAAGAGATCCAGGCCGCCCTCAAGGTCCTGAATACAATCCACGTTTATGACGAGGAGCACCCTGACTACGTCGCCGTCCGTCGTGCCACGGGGAAGATGTTCAAGGCCGTCAAGCGCCACCGCCGGGTCACCAAACGGGACGAGATCGCGGAAGCCGACCGCGCGGTCCTCGCCTTGACTGCCACTGCGGCCCCGGACAGGATCGACGACGAGACGCGCGGCAACAAGCTAGCCACCTCTGCCACGGGCGAAATCGCTGGCCATCTCATCCGCTCGAGGCCCTGCTACATCTGTAAACAGCACTACACGCAGGTAGATGCGTTCTACCACCAGCTGTGTCCGGAATGTGCGGCCTTCAGCCACAGCAAGCGCGATGCCCGTACCGAGTTGAGCGGACGCCGTGCGCTGCTCACGGGCGGCCGCGCCAAGATCGGCATGTACATCGCCCTGCGCTTGCTCCGCGACGGCGCACACACTACTATCACCACCCGTTTTCCCAAGGACGCCGCACGCCGCTTTGCAGCCATGGAGGACAGCGCGGACTGGTTGCACCGGCTCAGGATTGTGGGCATCGATCTCCGCGACCCTTCGCAGGTCATGGCCCTCACCGACTCACTCAATGAAGCCGGTCCCCTCGACATCATCATCAACAACGCCGCCCAGACGGTCCGCCGTTCCGGGAACGCGTACAAACCCTTGGTGGACGCCGAGGACGAGCCACTGCCGGAGGCCCTGCAAGCGGCCAATGGCGGTCCGGAGCTGGTCACGTTCGGACACGCCCACGACAAACATCCCTTGGCCATCACCCATAGCGTCACCGAGCGTCCGGTACTGGCAGGAGATGCGATTACCTCGCTCGCCCTGTCCACTGGCTCCG
This sequence comes from Arthrobacter rhizophilus, assembly GCF_026241105.1. Lineage (GTDB taxonomy): Bacteria > Actinomycetota > Actinomycetes > Actinomycetales > Micrococcaceae > Arthrobacter. The sequence continues at coordinate 123,499 of NZ_JAPFFT010000002.1, forward strand.
CGTCGTTGGAGCGAATCGCTACAGGCACCGCGATCGACGCCGGCGGATTGGTCCCCGACCTTGCGACGATCAACAGCTGGACCCAAGTGGTCGACGAAGTCGATCCCCTGGAGATGCTCGAGGTTCAGCTTTGCAACGTCACGGCGCCATTCCTCCTGGTCAGCCGGCTCCGCGAGGCCATGAAGCGCTCCACGGCACGCCGAAAATACATCGTGAACGTCTCAGCGATGGAAGGGCAGTTTTCCCGCGCCTACAAGGGCCCCGGGCACCCGCATACCAACATGGCAAAGGCTGCGTTGAACATGATGACGCGGACCAGCGCGCAAGAGATGCTGGACCTTGACGGGATCCTGATGACCGCCGTCGACACCGGTTGGATCACGGACGAACGTCCGCACTACACCAAAGTCCGGCTCATGGAGGAAGGCTTCCACGCACCGCTCGACCTCGTGGATGGAGCAGCGCGCGTCTACGACCCCATAGTCATGGGCGAAAACGGCGAAGACCAGTACGGCGTCTTCCTGAAGGACTACAAGCCCTCCCCCTGGTAATCCCAGGTGGAGGGCCGCGGGCCGCTCACGTCAATCGCGTTATCTCAACGGTCACGGTCAGGCCTGAGCCGCCGCCGCCGGACAAAATGCCCTTCAAGGGCGGAACATCCCGGTAGTCCCGGCCCCGCGCCACAGTGACGTGGAGATCTCCGGCAGGCTTGTGGTTGGTGGGATCCCAACTGCGCCATTCGCCGTCCCACCATTCCAGCCACGCGTGGGATTGGCCTGCGACCGTTTCGCCAATCTCGGCCGTGGGCCGCGGATGGATGTAACCGGACACGTACCGGGCTGGAATGCCGCAGCTGCGAAGCGAGCCGATGGCCAAGTGGGCCAGGTCCTGGCAGACTCCTTGACGCTGATTCCAGGCTTCCTCGGCGTTGGTGGTGACGCCGGTGGTGCCCTTCACGTAGCTCATTTCGCCGCGCATCCATTCGAAAACCGCCATGGCTGTCTCGTGCGGGTTCTTGCCGGCCACGACGGTGGGAATGATGCCGAGGACTTCCTCCCCTGGACCGCTGAGCTGCGACTGCGGCAGCCAATCGCTGAACTGGTCCCGGATCTCGTCCGAGCCCATCACATCCCAGCCAACGATCTCTTCGTCCAGGGCCACGCGTTCCACCCGGTGGACTTCAACGGTGGTAGTGGCCAACACCTCGAGGCGCTCGTGCGGCATCTGCATATCGAACGCGGTCACGCGGGTGCCCCAATAATCACGGTAGGTGCTCACGGCAGCCTGCGACGGCGTGATCTTCAGTGAGGATTCAAGGACCACCTGTTGCGGATCGGTCAACGGCGTCATGCGTGCCTCGTTGTACGACAGAGTCACGCGCCGGTTGTATTTGTAGGCCGTCTTGTGGACGATGCTCAGCCTGGTCATGAAACTTCTCCCACCCAGGCCAGTTCATCCGCCTGATTGAAGTACTTACGGGAAATCGCGTCGGAGGCCTGCGTTACTGCCTTCTGAACCCGGTCCATGTGCTCGGGCAACTCGGACATGAGATCGTCCGTGCGGTGGAACTCAAGGAACGTGCGGGCCTGGCCGACGATCCGACGGGCGTCATTGATGAAGCCCACCCGCTGGGCGGAGGGATCCAATTTGGCAAGGCACTCGTCGGCGTCGCGCAGGGCGAAGACGATGGAGCGTGGGAACAAACGGTCCAGCAGGAGGAACTCGGCAGCGTGCTGGTCTCCGAAAGCAGCACGGCGGGTCCGCAGGAACGACTCGTATGCGCCAGCGCAGCGCAGCATGTTCACCCAGGACATTCCAGCGGAGAGGACATCCCTGGTGGACAGCATCCGCGCGGTCATGTCGGCACGTTCGAGCGAGCGGCCGAGCACCAGGAAAAGCCAGCTTTCGTCGTGGCTCACAGTGGTGTCCGCGAGGCCCCTGACCATGGCGGTGCGTTCCAGTACCCAGTTGCAGAAACGGTACGTACCCACGACGTCTTTACGGTGCTGGTTCAGCCCGTAGTACGTGGTGTTCAGGCTCTCCCACAACGAAGACGACACGGTCTCCCGTGCCCGGCGCGCGTTCTCGCGCGCAGCCCCCAGCGAACCCGCGATGGAGGTGGCACTCGTCTTGTCGTAGGCGAGGGCGTGAAGCAGCTCGGGCAAGCCGAAATCTTCACTCTGCGGCCTGGCCCCCATGACAGCAAGGAGTTCCCTCGCCACGCTGCGTTGCTCTTCGAGCGGAAGGTGGTTCAGTCGTTCGAGATGGACGTCCAGGATTCTGGCCGTTCCGTCGGCGCGCTCCACATAGCGGCCGATCCAGAAAAGGGATTCAGCAATACGGCTCAGCATGGGGCTGTGCCTCCTTCGGGTCCTGCGTTGTGGCGATGAATGTCATCCGGTCCGTGCACCATGGCGAGGCCGGTCACTGCTGCTGGTCCGACTGGCGATCCCGCCAGTTGCTTTCAACGGGCCATACCGAGACCTGCTCACGGACCGTGATGGAGGACCGGGGCAGCTCCACGGCGGGCAGTTGCGGGGAGTCCGAGAGCACCCAGGTGTCCTTGGACCCGCCGCCTTGGGAAGAGTTCACGATCAGGGAGCCTTCCTTCAACGCCACCCGGGTCAGGCCGCCGGGCAGCACCCAAACGTCGTCGCCGTCGTTGACCGCGAACGGACGCAGATCGACGTGCCGGGGCCCGAACCGGTCCCCCGAGAGCGTCGGCACGGTGGAGAGCTGCAGGACCGGCTGCGCGATCCAGCCCCGCGGATCCGCCAACACCCGCTTCCGCAAGGCATCCAGCTCCTCCCGCGAAGCGTCCGGACCGATCACCAGGCCCTTGCCTCCGGACCCGTCCACCGGTTTGACCACGAGTTCCTCGAGCCGGTCCAGGACCTGCTCGCGGGCTTCCTTCTCCTCTAGCCGGAAGGTCTCCACATTGGCGATCACCGGCTCCTCATGCAGGTAGTACCGGATCAGGTCCGGCACGTAGGAATAGACCAGCTTGTCGTCGGCCACCCCGTTGCCCACCGCGTTCGCAATGGTCACCCCGCCTGCCCGGGCGGCGTTCACCAGTCCCGGACACCCCAGCATGGAATCGGAACGGAACTGCAACGGGTCGAGGAACTCATCATCAATCCGCTTGTAAATCACATCCACGCGCTGTTCACCGGCCGTGGTGCGCATGTAGACCCGGTTGCCGCGGCAGATCAGGTCCCTGCCCTCCACCAGCTCCACACCCATCAGCCCGGCCAGCAGCGTGTGCTCGAAGTAGGCGCTGTTGAAGACCCCAGGCGTCAACACCACCACCGTGGGATCATCCACCCCAGACGGCGCCGTCTTCCGCAACGCCGAGAGCAGACGGCGCGGGTATTCCTCCACGGGCCGGATGGGCTGCTGCCCGAACGCCTCGGGCAAGCCCTTCGCCATCGCCCGCCGGTTCTCCAGCACGTAGGACACACCGGACGGCACCCGCACGTTGTCCTCCAGCACCCGGAACGTGCCCGCCGCATCACGGACCACGTCGATCCCGGACACGTGCACCCGCACTCCGCCAGCCGGCTCGAAACCATGCACCGCACGATGGAAATGCGCGCTCGTTGTCACCAACGCCCGCGGCACCACACCATCTGCGACCACCGCCATCCGCCCGTACACATCATCGAGGAACGCTTCCAAGGCGCGCACGCGCTGCTTGACCCCACGCTCAAGAACATCCCACTCGTCAGCCGGAATCACCCTCGGCACGATATCCAACGGGAAAGGACGCTCCTCCCCCGCATAATCGAAGGTCACGCCCCGGTCCAAGAAGGTCCGCGCCATCGACTCGGCACGCGCACTCACATCGGCAAGCGAAAGCTCGCGGAGTGCACCGTCCACCTGACCATAGGATTTTCGCGCAACTGTGCCTGGGGCGAACATTTCGTCGTAGGCGCCGGAACGGGCGGCGGCCTCGGAGTAATCCCGGAATAGCTCTGACATGGGATTCAGACAATCACCTTTTCGATTACGAACGCATTTCGCGTTCTGCATGTTGCGACACCAAGTGTGAACCCGGTTCGCATTTCAGCGCTTGCATGCATCAAGGTTGACGAATGCACCCCAATCGTTTCCCGGCCCCCGTCTCCCGATTGGGAGCCGGGATCGTCATGGCAGTGGCAGCCACTGGACTTGCCTTCATTGTCCATGCCCTGCTTCCCCCCATCCCTGCCATGACAGCCGCTGTAGCGCTGGGTTTGTTAGCTGCAAATATACCGGGCACGGCGGCATGGGCTGCCGGACGCGCCCGCCCGGGGCTGGACTTCGCCGGCAAGCACCACATGCGGGCGGGCATCGTGCTGCTGGGCTTGAAGGTCAGCGTTGTCGATGTCCTCGACCTTGGCTGGTTTGCGCTCGTCCTGATTGCCGCCGTCGTGCTCCTCAGTTTCGCGGGCACGTATGGGCTTGCCCGACTGGTGAAGCTTCCGCGCGAGGGCGCCCTGCTGATAGCCACCGGTTTCTCCATTTGCGGCGCCTCGGCGATCGGCGCCATGGCCGCAGTGCGCCGCATCAAACACCAGGACACTGTCCTGCCCGTTGCCCTGGTGACGCTTTGCGGGACGCTCGCCATCGGCGTCCTGCCCCTGCTCATGCACCCCTTGGGCCTGAGTCCCCAACAATTCGGTGCTTGGACCGGCGCTTCCGTCCACGACGTCGGTCAAGTAGTTGCCACGGCACAGACCGCGGGTCCGGCGGCGCTGGCCATCGCCGTCGTCGTCAAACTGACTCGGGTGATCCTGCTGGCTCCCATTGTTGCGGGGGCCGGCCTCACGCAACGGTGGTCGATGCGGCGGAAGTCACGCAACGGCAATGAGGCGAATGACGACGGCGGCAAGTTCCCGCCGATCGTTCCCCTGTTCGTCCTCGGGTTCATGGCGATGGTGGCCGTCCGTTCCTTGGGCTGGTTGGGCCCGGGCGTCCTGGACGCTGCGGGCGGACTCCAGGACATCCTGCTCGCCTCAGCCTTGTTCGGTCTGGGTTCAGCGGTCCGCGTCCGGACGCTGTTGCTCACCGGGGGGCGCGCCGCTCTGGTTGCCCTGGGCTCGTGGTTCCTCATCGCATTGCTGGGACTGGGCGCCGTCTTGCTCATGATTAGATAGCTGAGTGTCGAATCGCAATCTGGCGCGCGCTGAGGCCGCCTCCCGTTCAGCCCTGATCAGCACGCACAGCTACGATGTCTCCCTGGACGTCCGCGAAGCCGCTGACCCTGACGTGCCGGGGTATATGAGCCGGAGCGTCATCAACTTTTCTGCCGAGCCCGGTTCCTCCACGTTCCTGGATTTCATCCACGGTGGTGTCCACAGCGTCTTCCTCAACGGAAAAGGGCTAGACGTAGCCGAGGTAGTGGACGGCGACAGGATCCACCTCAACAATCTTCAGGCCGAAAACCAGGTGACGGTCACCGGAACGGCCCTTTACAGCCGGTCCGGAGAGGGCATGCACCGCTTCGTCGATCCCGCCGACGGGCAGTGCTACCTCTACACGCAGTACGAACCGGCGGACGCCCGCCGCGTCTTCGCGAACTTCGAACAGCCGGACCTGAAGGCCGAATTCACCTTCCACGTCATGGCGCCTTCCGCCTGGCAGGTGGCCTCCAACGGCGCCGAGCTCGCCCGGACGCAACTGACGAGCGATCCGGCAACGAGCCGCTGGGACTTCGCCACCACCAAGCCGATGTCCACCTACATCACCACCGTCCTCGCCGGTCCCTATTTCCGCGCTACGGACCACTGGAGCAAGACGCTCGACGACGGGACCAGCCTTGAGGTTCCGCTGGCGCTTTATTGCCGCGCATCCATGCAGGAGTCCTTCGATGCCGCGGAGCTTTTCCGGTTGACGAAGAACGGCCTGGACTTCTTCAACGACCTCTTCGACTATCCGTACCCGTGGGGCAAGTACGATCAGGCGTTCGTGCCCGAGTACAACCTTGGTGCGATGGAAAACCCGGGCCTGGTCACCTTCACGGAGAAATACGTCTTCACCTCACGGGCCACCGATGCCCAGTACCAAGCCCGCGCCAACACCCTCATGCACGAGATGGCCCACATGTGGTTCGGCGACCTCGTGACCATGACCTGGTGGGATGATCTCTGGCTCAAGGAATCCTTCGCCGACTACATGGGCACGCTCGGCGTGGACAAGGCCACGGACTGGGACAGCGCCTGGGTGAATTTCGCGAACAAGCGCAAATCCTGGGCATATCTGCAGGACCAACTGCCCACCACGCACCCCATCGTTGCGGACATACCCGATCTGGAAGCCGCCAAGCAGAACTTCGACGGGATCACCTATGCAAAAGGTGCGTCGGTCCTCAAGCAATTGGTGGCTTACGTCGGCTTCGAAGCCTTCATTGGCGGCTCGCGACGCTATTTCAAGGATCACGAGTACGGCAACACGACGCTGACCGACCTCCTCGAAGCATTGAGCGCAGCGTCAGGCCGGGACCTTGGAACCTGGGCCCGGCAGTGGCTGCAGACTTCAGGGATTTCCACCATTGCAGCCGAAATCTCCGGGAACGGCGATGCCATGGAGTCAGTCACCCTGCGCCAGGACTCCGTGGACCCCATCACGGGGAGGCAGGAACACCGCCCCCACAGGCTCCGGATCGGTCTCTACGACTTCGATGACAGTGGCAGGTTGCTCCGAACCGAGGTCGTCGAGACCGATGCCCAAGGCGCCGAGACCGCGGTGGAGGCACTGGCGGGCAAGCCGCGCCCGGCTCTTCTCCTCGTCAACGACGACGACCTCAGCTATGCCAAGGTCCGCCTGGATGCGGGGTCCGAGGCAACAGTGCGTTCCGCCTTGGACCGACTCAGCGATTCGATGGCCCGGGCACTGTGCTGGACTGCCCTGTGGGATTCAGCGCGCGACGCCGTCACGCCGGCGGTGCTGTACGTCAACGCCGTCGAACGCTTCGCCCCCGCCGAGTCAGGAATCGGCGTGCTGCAGAACGTCCTGGGCAACGCTGTGACCGCCGTCGAGCGTTACGTGCCGGCGCCGCAACGCAGTGCCGTCCGCGGGAGCCTGCTGGAGACGAGCGGGCGGCTAATGCGCACAAGCGAGCCCGGTTCGGACCAGCAACTTGCCTGGGCCAGGACCCTGGCCGAGCTGTCGCGCCGTGATGATGCCTACGTAGAGTTCCTCCGCGGCATCCTCTCCGGAGGCGTCATTGTGGACGGCTTGACGGTGGATGCGGATCTGCGGTGGAGCCTGTGGCAGGCCCTTGCAGCGAATGGGTCGGCCGAGCTGCCGGAATTGGATGCCGAACTTGCCAGGGACCACACGGCATCCGGCCGCGAAGGCCATGCGCTGGCCGCCGCTGCCCGTCCCGATGCCGCAGTCAAGGCAGCCGCATGGGATGCCGCAGTGAACAACACCACCCTCTCGAACGAGATTCTGAGCGCGACGATCGCAGGTTTCTCCGTTTCCCCGTCGGGACTGCTGGACGGGTTCACAGAACCGTACTTCGATTGCTTGGAAAGCGTCTGGGAGTCCAGGAGCATAGAGATCGCAGGCCGGATTGTGCGGGGTCTTTTCCCGTCAGCCCAGGACCTCGCCCCGGGCATGATCCCGGCGGATCACCCGGTGCTCCAGCGCACGGACGATTGGCTTGCGACGCAAACGGGAACCCCGAGGGCCCTCCGACGGATTGTCATTGAGCAGCGGAGCCATTTGTTCCGCGCCCTGACGGCTCAAGCCCCCGGCTGAGTTCCGGGCGACGCCGACCCTTCTCCGGCCGGGCCGGCGTTGAACCTGGGGATCGCCGGCATCGTCTTTAGATGCAAGCCCGGCGCTCCGCATGGGCCTTTCTTGAGGACGGTTACCATGAAGATTCCCCGCCCCGTGCTTGCCGCCGCAGCGCTGGGCACCACCCTATTGCTCGGAGCCTGCTTCGGCGGACAGCCCGCCGCTCCGGCGCCGGTTAGCCCACCCACGAGCACTGCGCCTTCTACCGGCACACCGGCGCCTTCGCCGAACGTCACCACCGGGACTCCCACGCCGTCGGCCTCCCCGACAGCGACGCCGATCGCGCCACCGGCTGCCCCGCCTGCCACAGTTCCGCCCACGCTAGTCCCACAAACTCCAGTCCCGCCAGCCGTCGTTCCCCCACCGGTACAGGCGCCGCCCCCGATGGTGCCGGCTCCAGCACCCGCCCCGCCTCGTATGATACCGCCACCCCCGCGGCACCCCAATGGCGGCGACCACGACGGTGACGACAACGGCGGACCGGACGACGGCGATGGAAACAAGTAGCGCCCCGGCCCGCTCCAGGGCAACGCTGTCCGCAAGGATAGCTGTGATCACAGCTAGCGGGATCATAGCCATGGCAGCCTGCAGTTCCCCTGTCCAGAAGCCGTCGCCAACTGTTCTATCAGCAGAAGCGCCGTTCGCCTGGTTCAACGCCGCACCGGCTCCGGCAGGGTGGAAAACCATGGAACTTCCGGATGGCACCGGGGTCCTTTCAGTCCCATCCGACGCCAGTCCCGCGGAAAGCGATCCCGGCAGCGTATCCGCAGCTGTCACGTCTTCAACGGGCGAACTGCGGATATACCTCAATGCCACTCCTCAGCAGGGCAGCGAGTCGCTGGAAAACTGGAACACCTTCAGGCTCGACCACTTGGCTGACGAGAACTCCTCGGCGCCCACCAAGATCGCTGACCATACCGGAATGGCTTTCCGGGGAGGCACTGGTTCCTGCGTGGACGACAGCTACGTGACCCGCGTCGGCAACAACCGCTACCGTGAGATTGCCTGCTTCGTGGCCGGCAGCCGGGGCAGCAGCGTCCTCATCGTGGCGGCTCCCGCCGATTCATGGCCACTCTACGGTCCGGTCTTGGAACAGGCAGTGAATGCGTATCGGGCCGGGTAGCTATTAGGGAACACGGTGCAGCCATTCCTCGGTACCGAACTTTGACTGCACCCGCTCACGCGCCGTTGCCAATTCGGCGTCGGAGATGCGTGACTCCGTGGCGCCGTAGCGCTCGACGAAGACCTCCTGCATGGCCTTGATGATTTCTGTCCTTGCCAGGCCGGTCTGGCGTCGCAACGGATCCACGCGCTTCTTGGCACTCCGGGTGCCCTTGTCGGAGAGTTTCTCCTTGCCGATGCGCAGGACTTCGACCATTTTGTCTGCGTCGATGTCGTAGCTCATGGTGACGTGGTGCAGCATGCCGCCGTTGGCGAGGCGCTTTTGCGCGGCACCGCCGATCTTGCCTTGCTCGGTGGCGATGTCATTGAGCGGGACGTAGAACGCGGTAATGCCCAGTTTCTCCAGGGCGGCCATGACCCACGCGTCCAGGAACGCGTATGAGTCGGCAAAGCTGATGCCATCCACCAGGCTCTGAGGCACATAGAGCGAATAGGTGATGCAATTTCCGGCCTCCATGAACATGGCTCCCCCGCCGCTGATGCGGCGGACCACAGTGATGCCGTGGCGCGCGACGCCGTCGGGATCTACCTCGTTGCGGTAAGACTGGAAGCTGCCGATCACCACTGACGGCTCTTCCCAGTCCCAGAAGCGCAAGGTGGGGTTGCGGAGCCCCGCTCCCACCTGCTCAGTGAGGACCTCGTCCAACGCAACGTTGAGGTGCGTGGGAAGGACCGACGGCGGGATGACCTGCCACTCGTGGTCCGCCCAGCCACTGGCCTTGGCAAGCGCCCGGCGGACAGCAACGGCGACGGCATCGGCGGAAAAGCCGAACAGGACCGAGTCGGCAGGCAACGCGGCGGAGACGGCAGCGGAAATCTCGGCCGGCGTCGAACTTTCCGGGAGTCCCGTAATGGCCCGGTTGATGTCCAGCAGGGCCTCGTCCGGTTCCAGGAAGAAGTCTCCGCTGAGCGAGACGTGCGCGAATTTTCCGTCCACCACGTCGAGGTCAACGACCACGAGCTTTCCGCCAAGGACCTTGTATTCGCCGTGGAGTTGTTGCTCGCCTCGCTCGAAAGCCATGCTGGAAGTCATGGCTTCCATCCTGCCGGAAAACGCAAAAGCCCGCAGCCACCGAAGATACGGCGGGTGCGGGCTTTCACCAAAGCTTGGGGGTGAAGTTGATTACTTCTTGCCGCCGAAGCCCTTGAAGCGAGCGTTGAAGCGCTCGACGCGGCCTGCAGAGTCCATGATGCGCTGCTTGCCCGTGTAGAACGGGTGGGACTCCGAGGAGATTTCGACGTCGATGACCGGGTAAGTGTTGCCGTCTTCCCACTCGATGGTCTTGGAAGAAGACACGGTGGACTTGGTCAGGAACTTGACGCCGGAAGCCAGGTCGTTGAATACAACAGCTTCGTACTTCGGGTGGATATCAGACTTCATAATGGGACCTTTTGCTCACGCAGCTGGATTTTGCCAGCTGCCAGGTATGAATGGATTCGGTCCGCACACCATGTGCCGTTCAGAGCGGTTTCGCTTGAAAACAGATACCCAGTGCCGGGCCAACAATCCATCATAGCTGAAACGGCACCTCGCGACGAACCGACCCAACGGTGGGTGGCGTCACTCTCGGCTGGGGCGGCCACGTACAATCCCGCCAGGACAGCAGCCAAGAAAGCCTCGAAGACGCAGCAACAGGTGATGACGGGCAGGAACTCTGCGACGGACCGGCAGCGCCCAACAGCCGGCCACGGAGCGGACTCCTTCTTTCCTGAGCGACCGGCTTACGGGCACTTACGCGGAAGAAGAAGGGTGTCTCGCTGGAATGCGGACCCATCCCCAGAAGCCTCAAGCATTCCTTCAAGAGCTTTGGGACAATAATCACAACTGTGGAATTACTGCCATGTTAGCCCCGGACGCTTTCCGGTTTGAAAGGATCGAATGATGGCTGAGAACCAAGACCGCGGACCCATTGAACTTTCGACGGCCAACCTGGTCGAGAAGTCTTTCGACTCACTGATCACCAATCCCGAGACCTCCTCCGGGGTGTCCGCAAGTGACTACATGTCAATGATCGCCAGTTCGAACATCGTCAGCGACAGTTCGAACGTCGTTAGCGATAGCTCCAACATCACTGGGGACTGATGCCGGCGTCCGGTCTGGGCGTCCTGGTTTTCCTCGTGGCTGTAGCGCCCGGCTTCTATTACGAAATCCTCCGACAGCGCCGATTTACACGAGCGAAGGAATCTGCGTTCTTCGAGATCAGTCGCATTCTGGTCGCATCCGTGGTCATTGGACTAATCGCCGGGTCGGGCGCCTTTGGCGCATGGGTGTGGGCGGCCCCGAACGAGCCACCCAATGTCGCAGCTCTCCTTCGACATGACCTTCAATACATCGGCGATCATGTCGCGCTTGTCGTCGGGTCGCTAGTCACCTATCTCGGCGCCAGTGCAGCAATTGCCCATGTCGCCAATGCATTCCACAAACGCGGAGCCGGGGATTTGATCACAGCCCATTCCCTCTGGCACGAGGTCTTCCGGAATCGGGTCCCTCCTGGACGCAAACCTGTCGCGAGGGTCACTTTGAAATCCGGAGCAGTCTGGATGGGCAAAGTAGCGAAATATAGCGCAGAGCATGAACTTGCCGACCGCGAGTTGGTGCTCTTTAAACCCATCTACCTCGGCACGGTTTCGACAGGAAAGTTAGGTCTGACCCATCACGATTCAGTGGTCCTCAGGGGTGCCGAGATTGAGAGCTTTTCGGTAGATTACCCGGGGGCTGATCCTTCAGAGAGCGAGCCAGAGTGAAAACACCAAGGACCAGCGCAGAGACGATAGATTCCATGAGGGAGCAGCTCTTCTTCCTTCAGGCCTCATGCAAGGCATTCGATGACGGGGGGACGCGAGAGTCGAAGCGGATCGCTACATCGCTTAGAGTCCTCTTGTATCACACGGCGGACACACCACGCGGGTCGTCACATGCCCTTCTAAGGCTGGCAGGTGTGCTCGACAGTTTGCTGATCTTGGACAGTGCAGGAGAAGTCGACCTTCCGCGACCAGAGTCAACCTTCACTCTTACCGCAGTCCGCATGAAGGTTGGCGGGGATCACAAGACTTTCGACAACTCCTTCGCTCCGAAGTTCGACGAAGACGGCCCCTATGCGCAGCCGGAACCCAGCGTGCAGATCCGCGCCCTCCTCCAGGGCGGAAGGCCGGAAGGGCTCCAGGCCTGCACGTACCGTTCGACAGGTGGTGGACGCAGACTGTCATTAATGGCCCGAAGGGCCAGAAGTTCAGCAGGAAGACCCTCGTTCTGGCAGTTGCCAATCAGGACGGCGGGGCGCATGTCGACCCCACACTCAATGCTGACTACTACGAGCTGACCAGGCTCAATTCCTTGGAAGTCTATGCAGGCGGCGACAGGGAACAGATGTATTTATCGTGGGGAAGCCCGGATCCCGAAGCACCCGATGCGGAGTTGACGTCCGCAGGCTCTCCCGTCCCCGCGTCGCTGAGGCAGATTGCATGGCAACTGGTCAGAAGTCTAGAGGGACGCTATCCGCAGTTCATAGCGTGAGAGCCCGGGCATTGCTTGCCGCCCGGTAAAGGATCGGCTGACGGTCACCACAGGTGAGCCGTTAGTGAATTACAGACTATTGCGGGAGTCGCGGAGCATACTCGTGTCCCGCGAAGGTGTGCCGAACCCGGCGGGCCGCAAACCGATCTCCCGGGACCGACTGGGGTCGCCACGACGTACTTCTCCGAAGGAGCGAAGCTACTGGGGCCCAGCCTCGTGAATCCTCCAGCCTTCGGCCGGCGTGTAGGCCGCGAGGACGGGGCCCTCGCCAAAGGCGGGACTTAGTCCGTGGGCATACCGCAAGACAGCTGAGGTGCAATGCAAACCCTGCAGAACATCTTTCGCCCTGGGTAGAGCGTCGCCAAAACTAGCGCACTGGATAAGGGAACGACCAGCAGCCTGGTCGGTCACGTATTCCACGAAGTACGCCATGGGCGGAAGCATGACACACCCGTCAAAGCCGGAATAGAGCCTTAAGTCACAGCTGTGGACGTCGTTGATGCAGCCTCTGGAGATCACATGCAGCACGGACGTCTCCGGACTCATTCCCTGACGCCCGCCACGGCGGGAAAAGCCACCAACGTTACTAATGAGATGGGTCGTGGACATGCCACAAAGATGTCCACAAATAGGCCATAACCCGCGTAATTTCAGGGTTTTTGGTACCCACCTCATATATCAACTTTGGTCCCACGGAGTTCATGTGGTCGTACCAGACACTGTTAAGAAAGGAGATGGGTGCTCCCTAGGCAGAATCTTCCCTGCGTGCTGGACCGGGAAAACACATGCCCGAGGTGGGACTCGAACCGCATTCCAACCCTTGCAGACACTGGTAACTCCCGAAAGCATGCCGAGTACGGCCCAGTCCGGCGGGAAGAGTGTGCACCTTTGTGCACACCCCGTTTTTGGCGAAGGTGGAAGCCGCGCTGAATGCCGTCGTCGTCAGCTTCGGCGGAACAATCAAACGGGTTTGCCGAGGCGGTCTAGGCAGTCGTTGAGGTCCGAGCGGGTGTATATCCAGTCCAAGGGTTCGGCCGTGCTGTTGTAACGGCGATCGTCCTGTTTGGGAAGGAGTCCATTAGATGGCCGCAGTTCCAACTGTGACCCCGCCGCAGACGTAGAGCGTCTGCCCGGTCACAAAGCCCGCGCGTTCGTCGAGGAAGTAGGCGGCGGCTTGGGCCACATCTTCTGGGGTGCCCATGCGCCTTACTGGGATGCCGTCGATGATGGCCCTAGTGCGAGGGCTGTCGCTCGGGTTCGCCTTGGCGAACAGATCTGTCGTGATTGGCCCGGGACCGATCGCGTTGGCGGTGATTCCGGAGGCGCCCAGCTCCAACGCCCAGACCCGGGTGAGCCCGATCAGTCCGGCCTTGGTGGAGGCATACGCCGAGCGGAGTTCTTTGCCCAGAGCCGCTCGCGAGGAAATGGTCACGATCCGTCCGAAGCCAGACTCCTTCATGCCGGGCATCAGCGCTTGGGTGCACTGCATGGCGCAGCGGAGGTTCAGCGCCCATGCGCGGGTCAATTCGTCAAGGGACTGCTCCTCCGCTGAACCGGGGAAGACTGCTCCAACGTTGTTGACTATGCTGGTGATCGGTCCGCCTTCAAGTGCGTCTTCCAAGGCTTGGGCGGTGGAGGCGGTATCGGAGAGATCGGCAAGAATGCCGTCGCCGATGCGGTCGATGACGACGACCTCGAGGCCGTCTTGCCGGCAGCGTTCGGCGATGGCGGCGCCGATGCCCGATGAACCTCCCGTCACCAGAACACGTCGCGGGGCTTGCATTTGGTCAGTCATTACATGGTTCCTATCGGGGTTACTGGGGAGCCGAATCCGTTGCCATACCGCCGGCCTAGGTGGCGAAATGCGTCAGCGAAGTTGAGTTTGAACAACGTGTCGAGTATCTGGACGAAGGCACTTTGAGTTTGGATGTCGTGATCCCTTGCGGCTCTGGCCTATTGGTGTTGCTGCCGGATCAGTCCGAAAGGCACTGCCGGATCGGCCCTAACGGTGTACTTGCCGGGACCGGTTCGCGTGATCATCATTCCTGTCTGGTGGCGCGTCGCAGCGCCCTGGACCTCGGCGATTGCGTCGTCAAGCGCCCGGTCAACCTTTGAAGCGTGGTCGACCCTGACCTCCAACATTCCGGGTGATAATTCCAACGAAGACGATCCTGTCATGGTGCGAGGACCACTGAGGCGGTGGATTGCAGGTCCGTTACCGAAAAGCCGGCGTGGAGTTGATATGTGCCGGCCTCGTAAGTCCATCCTTTGTCCCAGTAGGCGAGCAGCCTGGTGGGCACGTTCACCACCTCAGAGACGGTTTCGCCTGGTTCGGCCCAGACTGGCCTGGAGGCGACGAGCCAGCGGACGGGGCGGTCTACGGTTGAGCCGGGTTTTTCGGCGTAGATCTGTACAACTTGTTTGCCGGGGCGGTTGCCGGTGTTGGTCAGGGATACGGTTACGGGTACTGCGCCGCCCGGCGAGGAAGCGGCCGGGGCATCGGCGCTGTCGAGCGTCCAGGTGGTGTAGCCGAGGCCGTAGCCGAATTCGTAGGCGGGTGTCGCTCCGGTCTTGAGCCAGGCGCGGTAGCCGATGTGGATGCCTTCGTCGTAGCGGAGTTTGCCGTCGGTGTCGGGCGTGGTGTTGATGACCGGGAGGGTGCCCTGGGTGGCGGGCCAGGTAGTAGGGAGCCGGCCGCCGGGTTCGGTGTGGCCGGTGAGGATATCCGTGAGGGCGTGGCCGAATTCCTGACCGCCGAAGTAGCCGATCAGGGTGGCCGCGACTTCGTGGCGCCATGGCATCAGGACCGGAGAGCCGGCGTTGACGATCACGATCGTACGGCGGTTGGCGGCTGCGACGGCATGGACCAGGCGGTCCTGCAGTCCCGGCAGGTCAAGGGTGGCGCGGTCGTAGCCTTCTGACTCGACACGGGAGTTGGTGCCGACCACGACGACGGCAACGTCGGCTTCCCGGGCTGCGCGGGCAGCGTCGATGATGAGCCGTTCGGGGTCGGAGTTGTCGGCCTCGGTGCCGATGGTGATGCTGAGGGCGTTGGCCAGTGCACCGGTGCGGTTTGCGATGTCGAGTTCGATGCGGACTCTAAGGGGCGTGCCCGCGGTGACTTGCACGGGGATGGTTTCGGAGGGTGGGGCGAGGAAGGCGGCGCCCAGGTCCGTGCCGGTGGGAACGATTGTGGCCTCGTGCCTGAGCTGGCCATCGATGTAGATGCGGCCGTGGCCTGCGGTCGCGAAACCGAGGTGGATGCTGCCGGTTTCATTCGGCGCGTACGTGGTCTCGAAACGGACCATGGATGTCTCCGCGATCGGCGCGTCTCCGCCGAACCAGACCAGCGCCGTGGATCGGCGGTCCTCGGCGAACAGCTCGCTGCCGTCCGCGCCCAGGAACGCGACCCGAAGCCCGGGTTTTCCGGTGGCCGGGTTGGTCAGCTGCTCCAGGGGAAGCTCGGCGACGCCTTCCTGGACCACGGCTCCGACATTGTACGTGACCTTGTCCGCCCCGAATGCGGCGCGGATCCCGTCGAGCGGGGTGACGACCTTTTCGGGCAGGACCGTGGCTGACCCGCCGCCTTGCGTGCGGGCTTGCAGGGCGTTGTGTCCGATCACCGCGATCCTGCCGATCCCGCCCGGGTCCAGCGGCAGCACACCGTCATTCTTCACCATCACTGTGCCGGCTGCGGAGGCCTCGCGGGCTAACGCGGTCGGATCCTCCCGGTCCACCGGCTCAGCCTGCACGGGATCAAAACCTTCCAGCGCGCCGACCCGGGCGGCGAGCTGCAGGATCCGCAGGACTTTCCGGTCGATGCTGGACTCTGCGACCTCCCCGGCCCGAACTGCGGCGACGAGCCCTTCTCCCCACGGCCCGTCAGGACCAGGCATGACCAAGTCCTGGGAGGCGTTGGCGGAGTCGATGCTGCGCACGGCCGTCCAGTCGCTGATGACCACGCCGTCGAATCCCCATTCGCTGTTCAGGGGCGTTTCCAGCAGGTCGTTTTCCGTGGCGGTGGCGCCATTGATGGAGTTGTAGGCGCTCATCACTAGCCACGCATTCGATTCGACGATCGCTTTTTCGAAGGCGAGCAGGTACAGCTCGCGGAGGGGACGTTCGTCGACCAGGACGTCCACGGTGAACCGGTCCGTCTCGGAGTCGTTGGCCACATAGTGCTTGGGCGTCGCGCCCACGCCGTTGCGTTGCAGACCGGCCACATAGGCCGCTGCGAGTTCGGCCGTCAGTACGGGATCCTCGCTGAACGCTTCAAAGTGGCGCCCTCCCAGGGGGGAGCGGTGCAGGTTGATCGTCGGACCGAGCACGACGTCGACGCCCTTGCGGCGGGCTTCGACCGCGGATGCGGCGCCGAGGCGGTCGGCAATGGCGGGGTCCCAACTGGAACTGATGGCAGTGGCGGAGGGGAAGTTCATGGAGGGTTGACGCTCGTCCCATACCTCTCCACGCACGCCACTGGGGCCGTCGGAGACCAGCATGCGGCGCAGCCCGATCTTCGGCACGGGCCAGGTGGTCCAGAAATCGCGTCCGGTGAGAAGCTGGATCTTCTCCTCCAGGGTCAACTGGGTCAACAGGGCGTGCAGATGTTGGCCTGTCGTGAGTTCCGGCGACTCGTTTGGGGTGAGGGCTTCCATGGTTCTCCTGGTAGTGATCGTGTGGTGCCGTCGGCAAGCGGCAACGTATTGGGCGGGGGGCTTTAGCCGGGAGGCTGAGCTCCTCCCGGGGCCGGTCTTACGCCTGGAGTAGGGCTTCCTGACGGCGCTGCTCGAGCGTGTCACGGACACGGATGACATCCCGCGGGTAGTAGAAGTAGAGAGCTGTCAGGACTGCTGCGTTGACCAGCATGAGGACGACCAGGGTCCAGAGGAATACCGACTGGATACCGAGTGTCGCGGCAAGGGCGCCGGCCCCGAGCGAGAAGACGGCCCAGCCAATTGTCTCGAACACGGTCAGGAAGATCGCAAAGGCCTGGCCGCGGAGTTCCGGCAATACCACGGCGGCGACGATGGGTCGGTTGGCGGGCGGGTTGGCGCCTTGGGCAAATCCGAGAAGTGCCCAGAATGCGCCGTAGATGCTGATGTTGTCATAGTGGAACTGGGTTGCGAAGAAAGCAACGGCGGCGAAAAGGACCTGGGCCCCTTGCAGGTAGGCTACCCGGCCACGGTCGGGCAGGATCCGGTCCAGAAGAGCCATCAGCCACCCCCCGCCCACCGTGCCGGCGAAATAACCCAGGCCGAACGGCACCAAAACGATCGCAGCGACCGCGTTCGTGAAGCCCCGCTCGACGACGAGGAACTGGATGCCGAAGATCGCAAGGAGGAGATGGCCTGAGAGCAATCGCGAAAACATCATGACGGAGAAGCTCGGGACGCGGAACAACGAGAGGACCGAGCGTATGGTGACTTTCGGGGCCAGATGCTCGCGGCCTGCAAGATCGGCAAGTTGTTTTTCCGAGGCGCCCACCCCGGGGTCCCCGAGGAATAGGGTCACCAAGAGGCCGGCCAGAATGCAGATGCCGCCAATGGTCCACATGCCGAACCGCCAGCCATCAGTGATGCCCGTGAACAATGCGATCAGCGGGGCAATAAAAGAGGTGATGAGGCTCATGAACCCGTAGAAGTATCCGGCCGCCTTGCCCCGGTGGCTGTCATCGAAGGAGTCGGCAATGATTGCGTTGGCGATCGGGCTTCCGCCGATGATGGACGCTGACATTAGCGTGTTGAATATCAGGAGCTGGACGAAATCGTTGGAAAAACCGGCTGCGATGCCGAAAACTCCGCCAGTTAAGGTGGTTGCAATCAAGGCGTTGCGGCGGCCAATCTTCCCCGCGAGCCATGCCCATGCTGGTCCGGCCGGGACCGAAGCGAGCTTTCCGAGGGCCGCAAGCAGGCCGAGGTGGCTGCTCTGCAGTTTCAGTGCGCTTGCGATGGTCGGGAAGAGGGTGGCGCTGAGGCCGGCCTCCGTGTTGTCCACGACAGTGACTCCGGTGAGGACTGCGAGGTTCCGCCAGCGGCCAGGTACCGTGCTGGCTTGATCGGCTCCCTCTGTGGGAGAAGCCGTGGAGAGTGCGAGGCCGGGATTGGTGTTCATGGAATTTGGTCCTGTCTACATTGTCAGGCTGGGGTGTCTTGGCTGGGATGTCACGCAGTCACTGCGAGGGCCAGTTCATCGGCGACGGCGATGAGGGCGCTTACGGGAACCGGGATCACGGCTGCTAGCCGGTAGAGACTGAGCTGCGCGGGGATGTTGACGAGCTCGGTCCGGATGAGTTCGGGGAGATTCTTCTCAAGCGCCTGGCGGCTGCGGGCGTCCTGAAGCAGTTCCAAGATCGAAACGGTGAGAGCGGCTCCGCCGTCGGCGAAGCTGGCGAGGGGCGGCAGCGGCTCCAGGGCCATCCGTGCTCTTTCGCTCTGTTCCATCACAAGCAGGTGCTCGCTGTTTGGTTCCTCGTTGAATGGAATCCCGAGCCGCTCAAACTGGCTTTGGGGAGCCTCATTGTTATGCATAAGACGGGCCAGGAGCTTTAGCATTCGCAGCTCGATGTCCTCATCCGTCAGAGGTTGTTGTTGCTGAGGGTCGGCTTCGAGGTCGAACAGCAAGGTTCCATGTGCCCAGGAGTTCATCATTGAGGTCGTCTGGATCTGGAGGGTACGTAGTCCTTTGGTGAAGCCGAATGGCTCTGCCGGTTGCCAGTCAAGGAGCTCGCCGATCCCGAAACGGGAACGCATGTGGGTCGGCATGAGGGTGAAGTCCTCGAGAGGGGAGTTGGAGGGGTCTTTGGCGGCGCGCATGTAGACATAGCGGCCGTCCGTGACATTGACATGGCCTCCGTGAATACCGAAGAGGGCTGCTTCGCGTACTTCGCTGTCGTCCTCCAGTACCAGGGCCAGGTCCTGGCCCTGCATATCGGGTGTGGGTTCCAGGCTGAAGTAGCGCAGCATCGTGGGTGCGATGTCAATGGTTTGCGCCAAGGCTCCGCGGCGGGTGTCTTTGCCCCCGGTCCGTGGGTCCCAGAGGAACATTGGCAGGTGGACGAGTTCGTTGAACCAGGGCTGGACGGATTTGGCCCACCAGCCGTGTTCGCCAAGCAGGAATCCATGGTCTGTGTTGACCAGCAGAAGGGTGTCTTCCCATAGGTTGTACCGGTCCATGGCGTCCAAGACACGGCCCAGTGACTTGTCACACATGGACACCAGCGCGGCGTACTCATAGCGGGCATGCTCCACCTGGTCCTCGGGCTCGGTGACCTTTTGGTAGCCGGGCCAATCGAACTGGGGACCATCGTATTCATGCTCGTACATGGCCTTATAAGCGCTGTGCGTAAAGAACGGTTCGTGCGGATCGAACAGTTCAAGTTGCAGCATCCACTGGTCGGCCCGATGGTTTGTATCGATGAAGTGCAGGCCGGCATCTACTGTTTTCGTTTGGGAGTGCTCAGCTTCGGTCTTCATGTAACTGCGGTTGATCATGTCCTGGCGCTTCATGCCGGCGTAGCGGTCCTGTGAGCTTTGGGCCGGTTCCACGACTCCCTTCCAGGGGTCGCCTTCCTGTCCGCGGAAGAACTCCCAGGTGGTGTAGCGGGGGTGATAAGTGGCGCCGCCGTCTTCCCAGTAGTGGGGGTGGTCGGAGACGAGGTGCGTGTGCACGCCGGCATTGCCAAGGATTTCTGGCATGGAGTCATCGAATGGTTCTAAAGGGCCCCAGCTGCGGTGCAGGAAGTTGTACCGTCCCGTGTGCATTTCACGCCGAGCGGGCATGCAGGGCATGGATCCGGCATAGAAATTCTCAAAGGTCACAGACTTCGCAGCCAGCCGGGCGAAATTTGGCGCGTTGACGAACGTGTCGGCAGCGTACGGAGCGAGCATGTGCCTGTTGAGGCTGTCGAACATGAGAATAATGGCCCTCATCTGGGGGTCCTTCCTGAAAGTACGGAACGGCCAAAGGCGCGCAACAGAACGACGACTGCGGTCAGCTGGCGGCGTCGGCCAGGAGCTCGCCGGGCACTGCCGTCAGAGAGCGGGAGGAAAGATTGCCCTCCAGAAGGTCGCGTCGGATTTCCTTCAGTGCAGCGACGTGTGCATCCATGGCGTTGGCTCCCATGATGTGCAGACGCTCCCCCACTGATTCGGCGAGCTCTGCATCGAACGGGATCGTCGGCGCCCAATCCTCCCGCCGATCCCGGGACCGGTAGCGAGCGATCTCATCCTGACGGGTCTGGATTTCAACATCGAGAATTCGCAGCAGTTGCTCGCCACTCATGAAGCCCGCGAAGGCCAGCCGGGCGCCTAGCTCGGGGTCTTGAAAGCGCGTGGCCGGATGGTAAGGCCCGGTGAGCCAGTCGAGGAATACTGTCGCCCCTTCGTCGGTGACTCGGTAGGTTTTCGCGTCCTGCGCACCGGGGCGAGGATCGACGCTGTGGGTCACCCAGCTTTGCTTCTCCATTCCTCCCAGTGATCGATAAACCTGGCTCATTTGCGTGTTCGACCGCAGGAAACGTCCGTGGCCGTCCAGGAACTTCTTGAGGTCGTAGCCCGTGGCCGGATGCTCCAGCAGGACCCCGAGGAGGAGGTCTTCAAGCTTCATATCTGTCTCCATTGGCGGGATGTTGAGTGACTTCGATCACTCCATTTATGATGACTATTGCACAAGTAGAAGCCTCAGTCAATGACACAAGTGGAATCCACTGCTACGCTATTCGTAGAAATTACCGACGATTGGCATGGGAACAAGCAAATGAACCCTTCATCGCTCAACAATTGCTGCTCTGTCCCCCGCTCTCCGGCGGACCGCGCTCAGGAGAATGCGAACCAGACCAGCCTTCCCTTGCCTGCGCAGGGTTTGGTCAGCACGGCCACACATGATGATGTGCTAGTTCGTGGTGGCGTCTTCGCCATGGGTGACGCTTTTCAGGAGGGCTACCCTGCTGACGGTGAAACTCCGGTTCACGAGGTCCGGCTTGATGCGTTCCGGATTGATGCGACGACGGTGACGA
The DNA here is from genome assembly GCF_026241105.1 of Arthrobacter rhizophilus. GTDB lineage: Bacteria > Actinomycetota > Actinomycetes > Actinomycetales > Micrococcaceae > Arthrobacter. Next base: position 144,993 of record NZ_JAPFFT010000002.1, read on the forward strand.
ACCGGATGTTCGCGACATTCGTGGAGGAGACGAGCTACCGTACAGAGGCCGAGCAATACGGTTCTTCTGCCGTGTTCCATCTGCTGTCCACGGCATCTGACCGGGATGTGCTTCGAGCTGCCCCCGGAGTGCCGTGGTGGTTGAATGTCCGCGGGGCCGATTGGGCCCATCCGACCGGACCGGACTCAACCTGGCGCGGACTCGCGGACCACCCCGCAGTCCACGTCTCGCATAACGATGCCATCGCTTACTGCGCTTGGACTGGCCGTCGGCTACCCACCGAGGCCGAGTGGGAGTACGCGGCCCGGGGTGGATTAACTGGAATGCGTTACGCCTGGGGCAACGAACTCACACCCGACGGCGAACACCGCTGCAACATCTGGCAGGGCACGTTCCCAACGATCAACACCCGGGATGACGGACACCTTGGCACCGCGGGAGTAAGGGCCTTCCCGCCGAACGGATACAACCTCTACGAAATGGCAGGGAATGTCTGGGAATGGTGCCAGGACTGGTTCTTGCCCAATTACTACCGCAACTCCCCCGCCGACAACCCGCAAGGTCCAACAGCCGGCACGGGACGTGTCATGCGCGGAGGTTCCTACCTCTGCCACGACTCCTATTGCAACCGATATCGAGTCGCGGCCCGAACCTCAAACACACCCGATTCCTCCTCCGGGAACTGCGGCTTCCGGACCATAGCCCTGCCTTAGCCACCGTCAGGCACCACAGCCGGTAACGAACAAGAGGAAATCCCCCAGTGTCAGATGCAGAATCCCAAGACAGCGGAAATCGCAGTGGTTTGTCCGTCCGGATCCTTCGGGGCGGTCATGAACCAGATCCGCGGTTCAGCCTCGCCAACGAACGCACTTTCCTTGCCTGGATCCGCACCTCTTTGGCGCTCTTGGCAGGCGGCATCGCCGCTGAGGCATTCATGGGCGACCTCTTCGGCTCGGAACTGCGCAAAACAATCGCAGTATTCCTGCTATTACTCGCCCTGGTGATAGGCGGAGGCTCGTTCTTCCGGTGGCTGAACGTCGAGCGTTCCATGCGGCAGAAAACGCCACTGCCGCTGCCTTGGATCGCCCCCATCCTGGCGACCGGGGGCGCCCTCGTCGCCGCGGCCATGATTGTCGTCGTCTTCGTCCGGCCCGCCTGACCCATGCCAGCCCCACATCGCATCCCGGTGCACGACGACCCGGGACTCCAGCCTGAGCGGAGCGACCTTGCCTGGGGCCGCACAACTTTGTCCATGATTGTTTCCACCGCAAGCTTCCTGCGCTGGATGCCCCATCACGGCTGGTTTGCCGGCACTCTCGTGCTGACTGCGGGAATCGCCGCACTAGCCATCCATCTGTCTCGCAGGCGACGCTTCCACCGGGCCGTCCGAGGTATCAGTCAAGGTTCCATGTCACCTGACATCGCCGGCACCGCGGCTGTCGCGTCCAGCGTCGCAGTACTTTCGATCCTGGGAATCTACGCTGTCCTGTTCCTGCCCATAGGGTTATGATCAGGATCCGGCCGATTCGCATTGGCAGTCGCTGTCTGCACAACTGCGCGGCCGGCCCGGGCGCAGGACATGTCCAGTCCTCGGCCGCGACTGCCATCCAAATTGAGCTGCGGAGATGCGTGGGAATGTACTCCCCCGCACCGGAGGCCTCCACGGCCGAAGGCGCTCATCACTTTCCTTGGCGGGCGTTCTCCTGCAAGCTGTTCCTAGTCCATCCGTGATGAGATGAACGAGTATCCCTACACGGGAATGGCGGTTAGGAACAGCGTGCGTGGAAGACGCCGGGATCTGGGATGACTCATTTCTGTCGACGCCCTTCAGACGCTTCACTCGTTATTGCCTTCGCAACAGCACGGGAAACCTGCGACGCAATTCGCGAAGGCAACTTCCCTTACCAACTTCCTACACAATCACCGTAGGCGAGGACCGACCCACCCAATTCCCGGGCTGACCCTTGTCCAGGGGTTAGCCTGCGTAGCTATCAAAGTGACCGAGACCGCGAAACCTCCACTGGCTCGGTGAACATGCTTGGGAAGCGCTTGTGTAAGGCTTAGGCTTTTCGTCCTTGGCCTCTGTAAACGGTGTCCTTCGGTTGCACAACGGCGCCCAGGTGACGGCTGATGTCGCTGGAGGTGCGCAGTAGCTCGTCCTTGAGATCATCGAGAAGCGCTTGCTTTGTGAAGCGGCTGCTCGCAACGGCAATATTGACTCCCGCCACCACGCGTCCGTCGGCGTCGACGATGGGTGCGGCGATGGATCGCAGTCCTGCGGCCACCTCTTCGTCTTGGATCGCGTAGCCTTGCTCGCGGATACCGGCCATCTGGGCCTCGAACTCTGCGAAGGAACGGACAGCGTTGGGGCCTCCCCCCTCATTGAAGGATCTTTCGCTCAGAAGCTCCTGGCGTCTGCCGGCTTCGAGCTGAGACAGCAAAACTTTGCCGATGGAAGTTGAGGTTGCCGGCAGCGAAGAACCTGCTTCCAAATGCGCTGTGACAAGGTCGCTGTTCCGGATCCGGATCAGATACAAGATCCGGTCCCCGGTCAGGATGCCAAGGTTGACTGTTTCCCCGATTCTGCGCGAGAGGTCCTTCAGTGGGCCTTCGGCCACACCGACGAGTCCGGACGCGCGCAGGCTTGCGAAACCAAGTTGCAGCACTCCCACGGCCGGGAAGTATCGCCCATCCTTGTCCTTGTCCAGATAACCTTCATGCTCGAGGGTCGAGACGACGCGGAATAGCGTTGCTGTCGGTATCTGAACCAGTTCGACCAGCTCGGTCAACCGCTGTGGCTTGCCTGTATCAGCCAGAATCCGCAACACACGTAGCCCGCGGGCCAGCGCTTCCACTTGGTATTTAGCCATTGTCTCGAGCATCGATTCGCCTCCATTTCCTAACTCCCTTCCCCGCCAGGGACAGGGGTCTGGTAACCATAACGATCCCGCACGGAACCGTGGACAGGACTACATCGGCGAGCTATTATTTTCGTACAACGATAATCATTATCGCACAATGAAAATGGAGATGCAATGAGTAGTCCTGACTGGCTTGGCCTGGCCGGCAAGAAAGTATTGGTGGCTGGTGCTGGCGGATTGGGGTCTGCGGTAGCCACAGGGTTCGCAGAGGCGGCAGCCAACGTGCTGGTTATCGATCGCGATGAGGAACGGCTGGAAAAGATCGCCGTGGAACCCGCATTTCAGGCCGCCGGCGGACACACGCTCGTTGCAGATCTTTCCACAGGGGACAGCGGGACCTCCGTCGTGGAGCACGCGCTGAAAGTTCTCGGCGGCCTTGATGTAGTGGTGCACAGCATTGGCATCAATGACCGTCGGCCGGTGCTGGACTTTAGCGAAGAGGACTGGTGGCGCATCGTGGACACCAACCTGTCCACAGGATTCCGTCTGGCGCAGGCAGCAGGGAGGCACATGCTTGGGCAAAAGGACGGCCGAATCATTTTCTTTTCCTCGGTCTCGGGCCTGCTGGCACATAAGAACCACGCCCCGTATGCCGCAACCAAGGGTGGAATCAACCAGCTCATGCGCGTAATGGCTGCCGAGTGGGCGGGCGAGGGCATCACCGTCAACGCTGTGGCACCGGGGTATGTTGAAACCCCGCTGACGGAGGCCTACCTGGACAAGCCCGGCGTCCGGGAGAATCTTGTCAGCCTCGTTCCGGCCGGCCGGTTGGGAACTCCAGACGAGGTGGTCGGGCCAATCCTCTTTCTAGCCTCACCCCACGCCTCATTTGTGACCGGGCACGTCATGTACATCGACGGCGGCCGTACCTTGGTCTGAATCCTGTCCTCGGGAAGCAGGTTCAGTTCAGAATTACTTTGGAGTAACCATGAACCCAGAGACAGCCCCACCGGCGGCCCTGTCGATGCCGGAGAAGAACAAGAACCTATTCGGTGCGGGTTCCGGGTAGCCGGTACCCGCTCCGTGACGTAACTCCAAGAATAGGAAAACCATGTCTCAGCGGCACCGCAGCCTGACCAGTGACCAGCTAGACGCTGCCCAGAAAGAACTCTACGACAACATTCTCAACGGACCGCGTGGGGCCGGCAAACAGCTATTTCCTCTGGCGGCACAAGACGGCTCGCTCAACGGGCCTTTTGGCGTCATGCTGCATGCTCCCGTCCTGGGCAACGCGTTGCAGAACCTGGGCGCGGCGATACGCTACAAGTCCTCGCTCAGCGATCGAGTACGCGAGATCAGTATCCTCAGGGTTGCAGTCATACAGGGCAGTGATTTTGAATGGTTCGCTCATGAGCGGGTGGGCAGGGCAGCCGGTCTGACCGATGAGGAGCTACTGGGGATCCGCACCGGCAATTTTAAGTCGGCTGACGAATCGGAACAGGTCGGGTTTGAGATTGTCGACGCACTGTTGGTCAGAGGCGACGTCTCTGATGAAGAGTTCCATCGGACCGCCGGATTGATCGGTGTTCAGCAGATTTACGAGCTCGTCGTCCTGGTTGGCTATTATCGGACACTGGCGCAGTCAATGCGCGTTTTCGGCGTCGACGTGCCGCAGACCGACAACTGAGTTGGGTGCAGCCCCGAAGCAACGTGGAGGACGTGCTCTTCCAACTATGGATGATACACACCCCTGAATGGACTGCCCCGGATGACCCATCCGGCTTCGGCCGGGCCCAGAACGAGCTTGTCTCCCACGCTCGCGTCCGCAGTCCTGCCCGCACGCCACCCAGGCTGCCGTTGCCGCGGATGTCCTGCCCGCAAGGGTCAAACACCGGGAAGGCCCGCTGGAGCTGGCCCGGCGGTGCGGGGTCAGCGCCCGGACCGTGTCCAGAATCCTAGCCCGTGCCGGCATGCCGCGCCTGTGGGACCTGGACCCGGTCACAGGGACCCGGATCCTGTCCTGCCGCAGCACGGACCGCCGCTACGAACGCGATGCACCCGAGACATGATCCACGTCGACGTGAAGAAACTAGGCCGGATCCCCGACGGCGACGGCTGGCGGGCTGACCCGTCGCACAATGCGGCCAACCACCGCTACTCGAACCAGAAGATGGGCTTCGACTACGTCCACGTCGCCGTCGACGACCACACCCTTTTCGCCTACGCCGAGGTCCTGCCGGACGAGAAAAGACCAACCTGCGCCGGCTTCCTCACCAGAGCAGCCGCGGCCATGGCAGCCCACGGGGCGCCGGTGCGACGGGTCATGACCGACAACGCCGTCGCCTACCGGTTCTCCCGTGACTTCCAGGATGCGCTGGCCGCGCCGGGCACCAAGCACGTCCTGATCAATCCACGCTACTCGTGGCAGAACGGCAAAGCCCCTTTAGGAAGGCTGGGGCCTACCGGCAGGCCCTCACATCGAAGCAGGCACGCACCGATGCCCTGCAGCCATGGCTAGACTTCTACAACAACCACCGGCCCCACGGCAGCCTCGGGCGTATAGCACCGATCAGCAGAGTGCAACCAAGCTACTGACTGAGTACACCTAGGCCACGCGTTCCCCGGCCGCAGCCTGGGCTTCATTTCTTCGGCCCGGACCGGCGCCCAGGCGCGGCCGGCGTTGTACTTTCGCCGCAACCGTCTGGCGTCTCGCAGCATCGTGGCTTCAAACCATTCAGCGATGGGGGGACCCCTCCATGTGGCTGGCGGCGTCGAAAGTGGCGCAGACCTCCCATGTCAGTCTTGGCTGAATGCGGCGTCGAAGCTGGTTTGGGAGGGCGGGAAGTCGTATTTCTTGAGGTTGGCGAGGGCTTCGGGGGCGCCGTGGAGGCGGTCCATGCCGGCGTCTTCCCATTCGATGCTGATGGGTCCGTTGTAGCCGATGGCGGTGAGGGCCCGGAAACTCGATTCCCAGGGCACGTCGCCGCGTCCGGCGGAGACGAAGTCCCAGCCGCGGCGCGGGTCGCCCCAGGGCAGGTGGGAGCCCATGACGGTGTTGCGGCCGGTGGGGCGGAGCTTGGTGTCCTTGCAGTCCACGTGGTAGATCCGGTCCTTGAAGTCCCAGATGAAGGAGACGGGGTCGATGCCCTGCCACATGAAGTGGGAGGGGTCCCAGTTCAGCCCGAACGCTTCGCGGTGCCCGATCGCTTCCAGGGTCCGCACGGTGGTCCAGTAGTCGTAGGCGATCTCGCTCGGGTGGACTTCGTGGGCGAAGCGGACGCCGCATTCGTCGAAGACGTCCAGGATGGGGTTCCAGCGGTCGGCGAAGTCCTGGTAGCCGGCCTCGATGACTTTCTCGGGGACGGGCGGGAACATGGCGACGTATTGCCAGATGGAGGAGCCAGTGAACCCGACGACGGTATCCACCCCGAGCGCCTTGGCGAGCCGGGCGGTGTGTTTCATTTCCTCGGCGGCGCGCTGGCGGACGCCTTCGGGGTCACCGTCGCCCCACACCTTGGCCCCGACGATCGCCTGGTGGCGGAAGTCGATGGGGTCATCGCAGACGGCCTGGCCCTTGAGGTGGTTGGAGATGGCCCAGACCTTGAGGTTGTATTTGTCCAGGATGGCGAGTTTGTTCTCGGCGTAGCCGGGTTCGTCCCAGCGCCAGGCGTCCAGGTGGTCGCCGGACACGGCGATTTCCAGGCCGTCATAGCCCCAACCGGAGGCGAGTTTGGCGACTTCCTCGAGGGGCAGGTCGGCCCACTGGCCGGTGAACAGGGTGTACGGGCGGGGCATTGGTTCTCCTTGCAGAAAAGTTTCGGGGGGCGTGCTTCGGGCGGCTGCCGGTGGCTGCGCTACTCAGTGACCGGCGACCTGGATGATGGCGGACTTGGCGTCGGCGGATTCTTCGACAGCGGCCAGCACCCGCTGCACCTGAAGTCCGTCTTCGAACGAGGGCGACGGCGCTTCGCCGGCGCTGATGGCGGTGAGGAAGTCGCGGATCTGGTGGGTGAAGGTGTGCTCCCAGCCGATCACGTGGCCCTGGGGCCACCAGGCGCCCATGTAGGGGTGGTCCGGTTCGTTGACCAGGATCCGGCGGAAGCCCTGCTCCCGGACAGGGGCGGTGGCGTCGAGGAAGTTCAGTTCGTTGAGGTTCTCCAGGTTGAACGTCAGCGCACCATCCGTGCCGTAGACCTCGATCTGGAGGCTGTTCTTCTGCCCGGTCGCCACACGCGACGCTTCAACCGAGGCGCCCATATCGCCGCTGAGCCAGAACGTCGCCCAGGCGGCGTCATCCACCGTGACATCCTCCAAGCCGTCCGGCCCCGGGCGCTGGGTGACGAAGGTCTTCAGCACGCCCGAGGCCTCACGAACGGTCTGCCCGGTCAGGTACTGGACTTGGTCGATCGCGTGGGAGGCGATGTCGCCCAATGCCCCGGACCCGGCGGTTTCCTTCCGCAGGCGCCAGCTCATCGGAGACGCGGCGTCCGTGAGCCAGTCCTGGAGGTACGCGGCCCGGACGTGCCGGACCGTGCCCAGCCTGCCCTCGGCGATCAGTTCCTTCGCGAGGGCGAGGGCGGGTACCCGGCGGTAGTTGAAGCCGATCATGGACTGGACGCCGCGCGCCCGGGCGGCACGCGCGGCTTCTGCCATGGCTTCGGCCTCGGCCAGGGTGTTGGCAAGGGGCTTTTCCACGAGCACGTGCTTGCCCGCCTCGAGCGCGGCGATGGCGATTTCGGCGTGCATCCAGCCCGGGGCGCAGATATCCACGATATGGATGTCATCGCGTTCCAGGACCTGGCGCCAGTCCGTGGCGGACTCGCTCCACCCGTACTTCGCCGCGGCCTCGGCAACCTGTTCCGCGTCCCGGCCCACGAGCACTTTCTGCTCGAAGGCCGGAACGTCGAAGAAGCTGGCCACGTTCCGCCACGCGTTGGAATGGGCTTTGCCCATGAACGCGTAACCGATCGCGGCAACACCGAGGGTTGTGTTCCCGGGCTCGCCGTCCTGCGGGTTGGTGGGGGTAGGGGCGGAGCTTGTCATGAGGGATTCCTAGAGGGTGGCGGCCATCGGGTCCCAGTCCTCGGGGAGGGCCTGGGAGGTCACGGCGGAGCTGTCGACGCCTACAAAGGTGCCGGTTTCGGCGGACTCGGAAATGGAAACCAGGGTATCGACCACGTGGTAGGCGAGGGCTCCCTGGGCGCGGTGCGGAACACCGGCGCGGAGGGAACGGGCCATGTCCAGCACGCCCATGCCGCGGCCGTTGGCCGGTCCCGTGGCGGGAATGGTGGTCCAATCCTTGTCACCGGCATGCCACAGCTTGATGTCGCCCATAAAATAGTTGGGATCCGGAAGGGAAATAGTGGCCTCCGTGCCGGTGATCTCCATGAAGCCCGTGTTGGGCCGGGGGGATTCGAAGCTGAAGACACTGTGCGATGAGGCCCCGCCTTCGAACTCCGCTATCGCGCTAACGTGCGTGGGGACCTCGACGGCGAATTCCTCCCCGGCCTTGGGCCCGGAACCGACCACGCGGACTTCCTTGGCGTTGGAGCCGACGGCGGCGACCTTGCGGACCGAACCGAAGGTCTGCACCAGCGCGGTGATGTAGTACGGTCCCATGTCGAAGAGCGGACCCGCGCCGCGCTGGAACAGGAAGGCCGGGTTCGGGTGCCAGGACTCCGGACCCGGGGTCTGGAACATGGTCAACGCGGTCAACGGGGTGCCGATGTCGCCGCGTTCGATGATCCGCCGGGCTGTCTGCAGCCCGGCTCCGAGGAAGGTGTCCGGTGCGCAGCCCAGGCGGATGCCCGCGGCGTCGGCCGTCTTCAACAGGGCCAGGCCGGATTCGCGGTCCAGGGAGAAGGGTTTTTCGGTCCAGACGTGCTTGCCGGCGTTCACGGCCGCCGTGGCCACCTCGACGTGCGCGGCCGGGATGGTCAGGTTGACGATGATCTCGACGTCGGGGTGGTTCAGCGCGAGCTCGGGTGAACCGAACTCGGGGATGCCATATTCCTTCGCCCGTGCCTCTGCGGCCTCCTCGAACAGGTCGGCGATGACGTGGACCTTCAGGTCCGGGAAGACCGTCAGGTTGTCCAGGTAGGCCTTGCTGATGTTGCCGGCGCCGATGACGGCGACGCCCACCGGCCCCCGGCGGGTGGAAGGTGTGGTTTGGTGCGTTGCGGCGCTCATCCTTCGGCTCCGGCGGTTGCAGCTGAGTTCTGAAGGAAGGCGAGGCTCTCGGCGATGCCTTCGAAGATGTCTCCGGCGTAGTCGTCGAACTCCACGACGCCCACTTCCAGGGACTTGGCGGCAGCAACGACGTCGAGCACCGCGATGGTGCCCTGGCCGGCCGGCTGCTGGGCCTTGGTGTCCGTGGTGCCGGGGCCGTCCTTGATGTGGATGAACTTCACGCGGTCACCGAGACGGGCGAGCAGTTCCACGGGGTTCTGGCCGCCGACCGATGCCCAGTAGGTGTCCACTTCCAGGACCAGTTCCGGGTCAAGGAGGCCTTCGAAGTATTCCAGGGCGGTCTGGCCTTCGACGATGGACTCCAGTTCCCAGGCGTGGTTGTGGTAGCCGACGCGGATGCCGTATTCGGCACCCTTCTTCGCTGCGGCGTTGAGCTTCGCTGCGGTGGCCTGGATGTCCTCGGCGGACTGCCAGTGCTCGGCAGGCAGGTACGGATCGATCACGGTCGCGATGCCCAGTTCCTTCGCTGCGGCGAAGATCTCGTCCTGGTCCTGGCTCAGCAGTGGCGCGTGGCCGGACGGGGCCGTCAGCCCGTTGTCCTTCAACGCGGCGCCGAGCTCCTTCGCCGTGGCCAAGAAATTGTACGGCTCAACCTGGGTGAAGCCGATCTCGGCCACGCGGCGGATGGTCCCGGCGAGGTCTGCCTCGAGGGGCTTGCGGAGGGTGTACAGCTGGATTGAGTAAGACATGGATTGTTCCTTAGAAAGATGCGCCAGTAAGAAACTGCACAGCGGCGGGATGCCATTCGGCGGCGCCGGGAAATCAATACACTCAGGCAATAGATGCACGGCGCCGGAAGGTTTTGGCCGAGACGTTGTTACTTGATGCCGGTTGCGGAGCAGGCATCTCTGCGAACGGTCGGTTATAGGAATAGTCCCATAGTAGGGCCGTTGCTGCTCTTGTCAATGGCTGCCTCAAGACGCCCCTCGATACCGCCGGCTGTTAGTGCTTGACATCACATCTGACGTCACTCAATATAGGACTATTCCCATAGCCCAACTCCCGGAGTATCCGTGCCGGAACATTCAAAGGAGAATGCAGTGCATTCACCCAAACGAGCGGTCGCCGCTCTTGCAGCCCTCACGGCCGTCGGTCTTTTGCTCTCGGCCTGCGGAGGCGGTGGCCAAACGACTGGCCTGGCCAGCGCGGGAGGAGCGGCCCGTACGCTGACGATCGCGAGCGTCGCGGACAATAAATCGTTCGATCCCGCAGCCCTCGAAATTGGCAACGCGGTCCACTACTGGATGCCGGTGTATGACACCTTGCTGGTCTTTGACAAGAACGCTGAGTTGAAGCCGAATCTGGCTACCGCCTGGTCGTATAACTCGGACAACACGGTGCTTAATCTCAAACTTCGTGAAGGCGTCAAGTTCACGGACGGCACGCCGTTTGACGGCGCAGCAGTCAAGGCAAATCTGGAGCATCTGAAGGCCGGGAAGGGTCAGAACGCCTATATGGCGGCCTCCATCGCCAGCATCGACGTCGTCAGCCCCACCGATGTAAACCTCAAGCTCACGGCGCCGGACCCCGGCCTGGTGTTCTACCTCGGCGTTGTCGGCGGCGCCATGGCCAGCCCTGCTGCAGAAGCCTCCCCCGAGATCGCCACAACGCCGGTCGGCAGTGGTCCCTACAAGCTGGACAAGAGCGCGACAACGCCGGGCAGCCAGTACACCTACACACGAAACCCTGATTACTGGAACAAGGCGGACTTCCCGTACGACAAAATCGTCGTCAAGCCCATCACCGACGCCACGGCCCGGCTCAATGCCCTGAAATCCGGACAGGTTGATTCAGGTGTGATTGACGCTAAGAGCGTCAAGGAGGCCGAAGCAAAAGGGCTCAACATCACCACCGTTCCGGTTGACTGGCGAGGCCTGTTCATCGCCGACCGGGAGGGTAAGACTGTTCCGGCACTCGGCGACGTGCGCGTCCGGCAGGCAATCAACCTCGCCATTGATGGCGGTGCCCTTCTTAAGAGCCTTCAGCTCGGCCAGGGTGAAGTGACCGACCAAGTCTTCAATACCAAGAGCCAGGCCTACATGAAGGACCTGGACAATAAATACCGCTTCGACGTCGACGCCGCCAAAAAGCTGATGAAGGAAGCCGGCTTTGCGGACGGATTCGAGGTCCTGATGCCTGATTTGGCCGGCTTCCCGGAGGTAACTCCCATTCTCGAGCAGCAACTCAGCGCCATCAACATCAAGGTCAAGTGGCAGAAGGTTTCGGCGGACTCTACCATCTCCGCCTTGCTGTCAGGAAAGTTCCCGATGTTCTTCTTCTCACTGGGCAGCCAGTCAGCCTGGCAGGACATCCAGAAGGTGGCCCTGCCCACATCTCCCTGGAACACGGCCAAGGCCAACAATGCCGACCTGAACGCCCTCGTGCAGGCAGCCCGGATGGCAAAGCCAGGTGACGAACAGAACAAAGCAATGCAGGCTGTCAACGCCTGGCTGGTGGACAACGCCTGGTTCGCGCCCTTATACCGATCCAATACCATCATCGCTTCCAGCGCCAAAACCAATGTGACGCCCCAGCCGTGGAATGCGGCACCCTGGATCCGGAACTACCGGCCAGCCTCCTAACCGACTAAGTGGTGGCCCGCAAAAGCGGGCCGCCACCCTACCCTCGCTGGTGAAATCATGCTCAATTTTCTGGCACGTCGCCTACTCTCGGGCGTCGTCCTCATCCTCGTCATCACCACAATCACCTATGCACTGATCTACTCCAATGCCGGCAACGCTGCGCGCAACATCCTCGGCGAAAGTGCCACGGCAGCAGACGTCGCAGCTAAGGCCAAGGACCTGGGACTGGACCGGCCCCTGCATGAGCAGTACCTGGACTGGCTCAGCAACGCAATCCACGGTGATCTGGGGGTTTCCTGGTTCACCAACGAACCCGTCAGCAACCTCCTGGCCAACCGGCTCCCGGTCACCTTGTCCATAGTCATCTTCGCAGTGCTGGTAACAGCGCTCGTCAGTACCGTCCTCGGCGTTACAGCTGCGGTCCGTCGCGGCTGGCTCGACCGGCTCCTGCAGGTGGTCAGCGTCATTGGCTTCTCCCTGCCGAACTTCTGGGTAGCACTGGTCCTCGTTGTCCTGTTCGCGGTGGCGGTGCCAATCTTCCCGGCCACCGGCTATGTCCCGGTCACCGAATCTCTTTCCGGATGGTTCCTGGCGCTCATCCTCCCCGTGACTGCCCTGGTCCTGGGCGGCATCGCCTCCGCCGCACAGCAGATCCGCGGTGCAGTGATCGATGTGCTGGAGATGGACTACGTCCGGACGCTGCGGGCCCGTGGACTGAGTTCCACCAGCGTGCTCCTCAAGCACGTTCTGCGGAACGCAGCCCCACCGGCGTTGACCGTCCTGTCCCTGCAGTTCATTGCGCTACTGGGCGGAGCCGTGGTCATCGAGCGGGTCTTCGCCATCCCCGGCATGGGCACCCTGACCATCAACTCGTCCTTGCAGGGCGACGTTCCTGCCCTGATGGGCGTTGTGGTGGCCTTGGTGATCCTCGTCGTCATCGTCAACCTCGTCATCGACCTTGCCAATGGCTGGATCAACCCGAAAGCGCGCCTGCAATGACCGAAGCAACCACAGCCCTCACGAATGCTCCGCTGCCCGTAGCGCCCGGACGAGTCTCCATCACGCGCGCTGTCCTGCGCAACCCGCTGGGTCTGAGCGCACTGATCATCCTGACGCTGATCATTCTGATCAGCGTCGTCGCGCCATTCTTTGCCCCCCACAGCCCGACCGAGGTGAAGATCGACAAGATTCTTGCAATGCCAAGTTCGGACTATCCGCTTGGGGGCGACGGTGCCGGACGGGATGTTTTCAGCCGCCTCATCTGGGCAGGCCAAAACACTTTGCTCGGGGCTTTGATCGCAGTATCGATCTCGCTGGTGCTCGGCTCCGTGGCCGGCCTGGTCGCCGGGTACTTCGGAAAGGTCTTCGACACCACGTTCAGCTGGGCCGCCAATATCCTGATGGCCCTGCCTGCCATGATCGTTCTGCTCGCCCTCTACCAGACCCTGGGCGGATCGGTGTATTCCACCATGGCGGTCTTCGGAGTCATGCTCTCACCGGGATTCTTCCGGCTTGTCCGCAACCAGGTCATCGCCGTCAAGAACGAGCTTTACGTCGACGCCGCACGCGTGTCAGGGCTCAGTGACGCCCGGATCATCAGCCGGCACATCCTGCGCGTTGTCCGCTCGCCCATCATCATCCAGACAGCCATCATTGGCGGCATCGCCATCATCATCCAGTCCGGCCTGGAGTTCCTGGGCCTCGGAGATCCCGCTACGCCAACCTGGGGCGGGATGCTGCAGGACGCGTTCAGCAACATCTACATCAACCCCGCCGGCATCCTCTGGCCCGGGTTGATCATCGCCGCGACAGTGGCGTCCCTGGTCCTCTTGGGCAACGCCATCCGTGACGAGCTGGGGGGACCCCGCGCGTCCGCTGCGCGTCCCCGCGCCAAGCCCCGGCACGGACACGCCCATGCCCGCACGCAGGGCACCGAAGCGCTGAACCCCGGCTCGGGAAACGGTCCACTTCTTCGCGTCCGGGACCTGCACGTCGGTTACGGCAGCATCGAAAACCCGCTCACCGTCGTCAGGGGTGTCAGTTTCGACGTAACGGCCGGAGAGATTGTCGGCATTGTCGGTGAATCCGGCTCAGGCAAGACGCAAACTGCGTTTTCGATCCTGGGGCTTCTCCCCCGCGGCGGCAGGGTCCTGTCCGGATCCATCAAGTTCCGGGGACGGGACATCACCTTCGCCCCCGGGAACGAGATGCAGAAGATCCGCGGACGTGACCTCTCCTACATCCCGCAGGAACCCATGAGCAACCTTGACCCGTCCTTCACTATCGGACACCAACTGGTTGAACCGATGCAGGCTGTCTTCAAGATCTCCAAGGCTGAAGCCCGCAAGCGTTCGCTTGTGCTCCTGGCACGGGTGGGCATAGCGGACCCCGAGCGGACCTTCCGTTCCTACCCCCACGAAATCTCCGGCGGCATGGCCCAACGTGTTCTTATCGCCGGGGCGGTCTCCTGTGGGCCGAAACTCCTGATCGCCGATGAACCCACCACGGCCCTGGACGTGACAGTTCAAGCCGAAGTGCTCGACCTGTTGCGGGACCTACAGCGCGAAATGGGAATGGGCATCGTCCTGGTCACGCACAACTTCGGCGTCGTCGCCGACCTGTGCGACCGCGTCGTCGTCATGCAGAACGGGCGAGTGGTGGAAACCAACGACGCGGAAACACTGTTTTCCGCCCCGTCCGACCCCTACACCCAGGCCTTGCTCGCTGCCACCCTGGACGATTCCCCGCCACGTCCACCTCTGGCTGTCACGGCCGCAGGCACAAGCAAAGGAAAACTGTGATGTCTGAGACGGATACATCTGCGCCCCTCCTTGAAGCCAAAAACGTCGTTGTCGAATTCCCCATGAAAGGGTTCCGCAAAGCGCCCTTCCGGGTCCTTCACGGCGTCTCACTCGACATCCACCCCGGGGAAACTGTCGGGCTCGTCGGAGAATCCGGATCGGGCAAAACAACAATCGGCCGGGCCATACTTGGTTTGGTCGAACCCGCAGCAGGCACCATCACCTTCGACGGGCAGGACATCACCAGACTGCACCGCAAGGAGCGGCGTAAACTCAGTGACTCCATCCAGGTGGTATTCCAGGATCCCTACACATCACTGAACCCCACAATGACCGTCGGAGACATCCTCAGTGAACCCCTGCTGGTCAAAGCAGATCTGAAAGGCTCCGCAAGGACCCGGATCCGGGAACTCCTTGACCAGGTGGGGCTTCCTTCCGGCGCTGTGGATAAATTCCCTCGGGAGTTCTCCGGCGGTCAGCGGCAGCGTGTTGCGATCGCGCGCGCGCTGGCGCTTTCGCCCCGCCTCGTTGTCTGCGACGAGCCGGTGTCAGCCCTGGACCTCTCTACGCAGGCACGAGTCCTTGATCTGTTCATCGAAATCCAGGAAAGGACCGGGGTGGCCTATCTCTTTGTCTCCCATGATCTCTCAGTGGTCCGTCACATCAGTCACCGTGTGGCCGTGATGTACAAGGGAAACATCGTCGAATACGGAGACGGAGACCAAGTCACTTCCGAACCGGTGCACCCCTACACACAAAAGCTCCTGATGTCGGCCCCCGTCGCGAACCCTGTCCGGCAGCGCGAACGCCGTATCGAACGGCACACGATGCTGGCGGCCTCCAGCAAGGAAGGACATAACTGATGCGCGCTATCGTTGTCATGTTCGACAGCCTGAACCGGCACATGCTGCCCCCTTACGGGGCCGAAGGCGTCCACGCCCCCAACTTTGAACGATTGGCCCGATCCACGGCCATGTTCACCAACTGCTATGCCGGAAGCATGCCCTGCATGCCCGCGCGGCGGGAAATGCACACTGGCCGCCACAACTTCCTGCACAGGTCCTGGAGTCCGCTGGAACCATTCGATGACTCGGTTCCCGAGATGCTGAAGGGACAAGGCGTCTACACGCACCTTGTGACCGACCACCAGCACTACTGGGAAGACGGCGGCGCGACCTACCACAACCGCTTTAACACCTACGAGTTCTTCCGCGGCCAGGAAGGCGATGCCTGGAAGGGCCACGTTGCACCTGCCACGGCCCCGGCCACCCTGAATGCCGACACCCACCTCACCAGACAGGACTGGATCAACCGCCAGTACCTCAAGGAGGAAGCTGACCACCCCCAGACTCGGACCTTTGACGCCGGCCTTGAGTTCATGCAGACCAACGTCAGCCAGGACCGGTGGATGCTGCAGATCGAGTGCTTTGACCCGCACGAGCCGTTCTTCAGCTATGACCAGTATCGAAAGCAGTATGGTCTGGAAGACGCGGAAGGCCCCGTCTTCGACTGGCCTTCATACCGACGCGTGATCGAAGAGGACGACGTCGTCGACCGAGCACGCAACGAATATCTGTCCTTGCTCTCCATGTGTGACCGCTCGCTCGGACGGGTTATGGACTTCATGGACGAGCACGACATGTGGCAGGACACCCTCCTCATGGTCTGCACCGACCACGGGTTCCTTCTGGGCGAACACGGGTGGTGGGGCAAGAGTATCCAGCCCTGGTATGACGAGACCATCCACACGCCGCTGTTCATCTGGGACCCGCGCACCAACGTTTCCGGCCAGACCCGCGAGAGCCTCGTGCAGACCATCGACTTCGGTCCCACTCTCCTTGAGTTCTTTGGCGTCGACCGAACCGCTGATATGCAGGGCAAACCGCTGGTATCGGTTATCGAAAGTGACGAGCCGCTACGCGAGTCGGCACTGTTCGGCAGCTTCGGAGCCCACGTAAACGTCACCGACGGGCGGTATGTGTACATGCGGTCCTGCGCGACCCCGGAAAACAAACCTCTCTTCGACTTCACGCTGATGCCGACGCACATGCGAAGCCGGTTCAAGGTGGAGGAACTCCGCGATGCCGCCCTTGTTGACGGATTCTCCTTCACCAAGGGGATCCCGCTTCTCCGCGTACCGGGCTGGAGCATGGGCAGCCCCTACGGTTTCGGAACCCTGCTCTTCGATCTTGAAGCGGACCCGCACCAGGAAAATCCGCTCAAAGACACCGAGCTGGAGCACCATATGGCAACACTTCTCGTGGAACTCATGCGCGCGAATGATGCTCCGGTGGAACAGTTCATGCGCTTGGGGCTGCCGGGGACGGGTCCTGTGAGAGATGAGCACTTGCTGATTGAACAGAACTGGCCACAGGTAGTGGCCTCCCGGGAGCCAGCAGCCCGTGTGCAGGATTTTCCCGCGGACGCCATCGTTGCTACCGTGCCTCTAGCTGCGCTGCTCAAAAATCAGCATCAGCGGGAGACTCTTGTGGCCGCGATGCCGGCGTTGGGGAACGGGGCGTCCCTCGCCATTTTCGCTTCGCGCACCGTCGTGGAAGCAGCGGCCATGACCCCGAACCTGCGGGTTGCAGAAATCCTGAAGCTAGAAACCGCGCTGTCGCAAGCCGGGAGCTAACTGCGTGCCGGCTGCCCGCGCCTCGGAAAACGGGGCGCCGGGGCGCAGGCAGCCGGCACGTAGACGGTAAACTGGGTCTCAAGTACAACCGCGTGGGCTGAAGAAAGACGCTCCGGGGAAGCTTGAGACGGGAACAATGCCATGAAGTTCGAAGAAATCCTCCTGGCCTTGATCGCGCGGGCGCCCTCCAGTGGGTATGATCTGGGACGCTGGCTCGCCACTGAGGGACAATTCATGCGTGCCAACGCCGACCAATCCCAGATCTACAAGACGCTCAACCGTCTCTTGAAGCAGGGCCTGATCGAGTTCACCATAGCGAAGCGTGACGGAGCTCCCGACGCAAAGATCTACAGCGTCACGCCCGCGGGAGGACAACACCTCATGGAGCAGACGGAGTCAGAGTACGTACCTCCGGATCGTTGGCAGGAGCCGGACTTCACCGCGCGGCTTGCCTGCCTCGTTCCCATCAACCCTCCCAGCGTGATCCCGCTCATTGACACGGAACTTGCATTTCGCCGTGATCAGGTCCGCCGCTTCCGGCACCGTGACCGTACCGTCCGGCTGGTGCCGGGAATCGTTCCGATGGATGCCGAGGTCATGGCTGAACTGTTGGATGCCATGCATTATCGGAGCGCTGCTGCGACAGACTCCTGGATAGTGTGGCTGGAACAACAGCGTGAAAAGTGGACCACCTACCTGGCTACCCGCGCCCAGGACGGCGCCCGGGTGAGCTAGGCCCCTGGAGGCGGCGTGAGTCGCCCGTCCTGCTTCCAGCGCCCCGGCTCCCGTGTCGGGGCCGGTTCACGACCGGGGGGACGATTCAACGGAGCTTTTGACGGTGGAATCCGAAGTCCGCAGCCGACAATTGGTTGCTGCTCGCCTTCGCGCTCTGGAGCGCAACGCGTCACAGTGGAGGTGGCGCTTCCCGCCCGAGGGGATGATGCCCCCGTCGTCCATACGGACGGGCTGATCCGTGCAGGATCCTTCCTCATGGGAGACAGCTTCGGCGATGGCTATCCCTGCGACGGGGAGGTCCCCACCCACATGGTCGAGCTGAGCGCCTTCCGGATAGACACCACCGCCGTACCAAACAGCTCGTTCGCGGCCCTCGTCGACGCCAAAGGGTACCGGACCGAGGCTGGGCAATACGGAACGTCAGCGGTGTTTCACCTCATTGTGCAAGCTGAACGCAATGACATCCTTGGAACGGCTGCCGGTTCCCCGTGGTGGCTCAATGTCCGCGGCGCCGAATGGGCACGTCCCCTGGGACGCAAGCTTCACTGGTCGGAGGTCCCCGACCATCCGGTGGTCAGGTCTCGAACAACGACGCCCTCGCTTACTGCAGGTGGGCCGGACGCAGGCTCCCGACGGAAGCGGAGTGGGACGCGGCCCGTGGCGGTCTGCATCAAAAGCGCTACCCCTGGGCAACGAGCTTCACGGGCAGGCCGGAGCCCACCTTTGCAACATTGGCAGGGAAAATTCCCGGACGTAAATACCGGGGCCGACGGATACGTCGCCACTGCGCCCGTTCGGAGCTTTCCGCCCAACGATTACGGGCTCTACGAAGTCAGCGGCAACGTCTGGGAATGGTGAAAGGACTGGTTCTTGGCCAAGTACTACCGCAGTTCACCGGCAGAGACCCCCAGGTCCAGCCGTCGGCACCGGACGCGTCATGTGCGGGGGCTCCTACCTGTGCCACAACTCGTACTTCAACCGCTACCGCGTAGCAGTCAGAAGCTCCAACACCCCGGATTCATCCAGCAGCAACTGCGGTTTCAGGACCGCAACCGACCACTACTGCGGTGGCTGCAAACCGTCCACGGCCGAAGCTGACCCCTTAACCCAAGCGCAAAGACCCATACGTGCCCAGTGATACATCATCCGGAAACGGGAAAGGCAGAAGCCCGGCTTTCAAACCGCTTCCTCCACGACGGCACACAACCGGACCGGCAGCCCCACCCTCGCCGACGAAGGAGCACTGACGGCGTGGATCCGGACATCACTTGCCTTGCTGGCAGGCCGCACAGCCGTCGAAGCATTCACCTCCGGGCTCTTCTTCCCCGAAATACGCAAGACCACACCGGTCCTGTCGCATTCTTGCACTCTTCATCAGCCCATTGCGCGGGTCTTCTCTGTGACCTGGATAACGTCGCCTTGCGGCGCGCTTCAGCTCAAAGTGAAACAGACGATCCTCTTGCCGGGGAGCACGTCCGTCTGCCGGACCAGAACAACCGGAACGCAACGCTTCCCGGACCCGACGATAAAATACCGGGCGTCGCCCTGCGTTCAGGGAGGACACCCATGGCCGGCATGTTGAACTCTTCATCGACGAGGACACGTGCTTCAGATCCAGACTCGAATCCCCCGATGGAACCGTGGTGGCCTTCTCCCGGTCTTTTTCCGACAAGCGGGCCGCAGTGTCCGGCATCAACGGGGGGCCCTGCAGTCCTCCGCTGAACATTCCACCTGGGCCCCGCGGCGCACCACCGCCACGGATCTTAGCGGCTGGCAGTTCCACGTCGGGTTCCGGTCGGATCCGGCCTGCACAAGGTTGTCCGGGGCGCAGACCAGGGCGAGGCACACCCCGGCAGGGGCCGAAGACGGCATCAGAGCATCCATCGTTTGGAGGCTTTAGCTTCGGGATGGCTCCAGGCCTTAGAGGACCATCGTGTGCTGCCGCCGAGAGGGCATGCGTAGCGTGTGGCGACTACGATCAAGGTTATGGTCAAGAGGGGTTCATATGCCAAAGGTGTCGCAACGAAGGAAGATCTACTTGCTGCCGCTTTGGAGGTCGTCGGGCGAGTCGGCTATGGGCGCAGTTCGGTGCGGGAGATCGCCGAGGAAGTCGGGATCACGCATGCAGGACTGATGCATCACTTCGGTTCCAAGGACGTCCTGTTCCGGGAGGTGCTGCGGAAACGGGACGAGGTGTCGCGTGCCCGGGCTGAGCAGGCGGATATCGAGCTCGGGACCCCTGAACAATTGACGACAACAATCCGTTCCAATGCCGAAGTGCCCGGTCTTGTGCAACTGTACGTTCGGCTTTCCGGCGAAGCCAGCGAGGACGGGCACGCGGCCCATGAGTTCTTCGCGGAACGATACCGCGAGCTGAGAAACCTTGGAGCAGAACGAGTTCGCACCTTCCAATCCGAGGGCAAGTTTCCTGCGGCGTTGGACGCTCAACGAATTGCCACCCTCGTCCTCGCTGCCGCCGATGGACTCCAGCTGCAGTGGCTCTATGAGCGTGACCTCGATATGGCGGGGCTCATCGAGTACTTGTTTGAGGCTCTCGGCCTGGTGCAAGTCGCTGGAGCAGACGCCGACGAGGTCTGAATCCAGGCCGCAGGCGGCCACCGCCTGATAGTGCGATGCCCCGCGAATGACTTCCCCTGCCACACGTGGCTTTGCTCCCGAAGTCCCCGCGTCGAGCGCTTCGGTTTTGTCCTCTCAGCCGGATTCCCACGATCGGGCAGAGTTCGTTGATCAGCCCCCGCGTGAGATCAGGGTCGTAGCGGCAAGGTAGGGCGTGGCGGCGGGCCACGTCACCTTTACCTCTGTTCGATGTGGCCCATGCCTGTTTCTAGGCCCAAGAGCAGAAAACACAACCGGGCCTCGATCGCCTTCGATGATCCGTCCGCGCGCGCCGTTCCCGCGGGGTGCTTCTTCGTTTTCTCCCGGCGGTCAGGCCTCGACAATGACCAACCCATCCGCCAAAGTTCGCCGCAGCGCCCGGGGCCGATATTTCATGGGCATCTGACAGCCGATGAACGCACCCCGTTGCGCGAGCACCTTGGGTAATTCTCGGCGACCCCTTGTCGGCGAATACTTACCGTAGTAATGTTTTCACATTCGCCCCGACATGTTGAGTAGTAGCACTGGACGCCCAGCGCAACGTGGCCGTTGGCACCACTCCAATCGCACCGATTTACCGAAAGGTCAGTATGTCGACCAGTTTCCAACTCCCAGATGGATTTCTTTGGGGCGCCTCAACCGCGGCGCATCAGATCGAGGGCATGAATGTCAACAGTGATTTTTGGGCCTATGAGCACAGTGGTTTACTCCCGGAACGCTTTAGGGAAACCAGCGGTGACGCGTGTGACAGCTATCACCGCTGGCGGGAAGACATGGACCTTTTGGCGGAGCTTGGATTTACTGACTACAGGTTCAGCATCGAATGGGCGCGCATTGAACCGGCGCCGGGCGAGTTCTCCAACGCTGCAATCGCCCACTACCGTCGCATGGTTGAGGGGGCGATCGAACGAGGTCTTCGTCCGATGCTGACACTGCATCATTTCACCTGCCCCCGGTGGTTCGATGAGCAGGGTGGGTGGGATTCAGAGGATGCCGTTGATCTCTTTGGACGCTTCGTTGACGCCGCGGCCCCCATCTTTGCGACGAATGTTAAGCATATTTGCACCATCAACGAGCCCAACATGGTTGCCAGGTTCGCAACGTTGCGCAAGGCGGTCCTGGCGGACAACGATTTGCAGCAGTCAGGGAGCCTCGAACCTGACGGTGCCACCACCGGGGCGCTGATAAGAGCCCATCAACGAGCAGTTCAGGTGATCAGGGGCGTGACGCCGCACATCCAGGTCGGATGGTCGGTGGCAATCCCGAACTACTTCGTCGTCGACGGAGGGGAAGCGAGAGCGGCAGAGATAGCGTCCCGTTCGCGGGATGTCTTCGTCCTCGCCTCCGAGGGTGACGACTGGATCGGGGTGCAGGCATACACCCGGGTGTTCGTCGGGCCGGACGGGGAACTGCCGGTTCCCGAAGGCGCACCGAAGACGCTCACCGGCTGGGAGTACTACCCGCCGGCGCTCGGTGAATCGATTCGCAGCGTTGCCCAACTCGTGCCGGGGACACCCATCATCGTGACCGAGAACGGCATCGCCGAAAGCGATGACACGCGCAGGATAGCCTACACATCCGGCGCTCTTGAGGGGATGCGCGATGCAGCAGCAGACGGTATCGATATTCGCGGGTATTACCACTGGAGTGCCCTGGACAACTACGAATGGGGAAGCTTCGTCCCGACTTTCGGATTGATTGCGGTCGATCGGAAGACGTTCGTTCGTACGCCGAAGCCGTCCGCGGCATGGCTCGGCGCCGCCGGTCAGTCCCGATCCATCGAACTGATCTCCGATGACCTGATGTCCGAAAGCGTCGTCTAGCTTCACATCGCAACTTCAGCTTCTCCCAATCACCCGCATCTCGACCGGCTCACGGAGGGGTGTTCAAAAGCAATGCTCCAGACACCCCTCCCCCATGTTCAAAGGAACAGCCCGTGACATCGTCGTCAGGCAATCCCGGCGGTACAACCGCGATCACCACAGCACCACCTTCGCACCAGACTGCGCCTGAAGCGGAAGCCAAGACTCCGCGCAGACTGATGGCCTCCATCGCTCCTGCAACCTTCAGCATTTCCCTCATCTGGGGCGCGGTCCCGTCGATCCTCTTGGCATTGCAGGTTCAGCAGGCCTTCGGGGAGGACGCCAAAGTTGCGGTTCTGGCCCTTGTCTCAACGTTCGGCGCCTTCGCGGCCATGATCGCCCAGCCCGTCGCCGGGGCCCTGTCCGACCGCACGCGGAGCCGCTTCGGCAAGCGGGCCCCGTGGATCGTCCTCGGTTCCCTGTGCGGCGGACTCGCCCTGATCGGCCTGGCATTCGCCAGTAACCTCGTCTTCTTGATCCTCGCCTGGGTCATGGTCCAGATCAGCTTCAACTTCGCCCAAGCTCCGTTGAGTGCGATCATGCCCGATAGGGTGCCTCGGGCGGTCCGTGGAACGTTCGCCGCCATCCTGGGTCTGGGATCCATGTTCGGCTCTCTCGGCGGACAAATTTTGGCGTCCTCGTTTTCGAAGAACATCCCTGCGGCCTATCTGCTGCTCGGCGGATTCGCAATCATCATTCTGACGCTCTTCGTCGTATTGAACCCGGACCGCTCCAGCACGGACACTGTCGTCGAGACCTTCGTAGTGCGTAGCTTCGCACACACGTTTTGGGTCAGCCCCGTCAAGCACCCGGATTTCTTCTGGGCGTTCACCAGCAGGTTGCTGACATACACCGGCTACTTCGTCGTCGTCGGGTACAAGCTTTACATCCTCCAGGACTACATCGGCCTGGGAAAGGACGCGATTGCCTTGATCCCGGTCGTTGGACTTGTCTCACTGGGCGGACTGCTGTTCAGCACTCTTGCCGCGGGGAAGCTTTCCGACCACCTGGGCCGGCGGAAACCGTTCGTCTTCGTCTCCGGCTTGGTTGTTGCCACGGCCTTGTTCATCCCATCGGTACTTCCCAGCGTGACCGGGATGTTGATCATGGCCGGCCTCGCCGGCTTCGGTTTCGGCTGCTTCCAAGCTGTCGACGCCGCCTTGATTTCCGAAGTTCTCCCCTCGGACCGCTCGTTCGCCAAGGATCTCGGCGTGGTGAACATGGCCGTGACTCTTCCGCAGATCCTTGCCCCGGCATTCGCCGGTTTAATCGTGCTCACGTTCGGTTACGCACTGCTGTTCCCTGTCGGCGCCGCAATAAGCATTCTTGGAGCGATTTCCGTGATCCCAGTCCAATCGGTCAAATGACCACCCAAAGCCCGAACAAATCCCTTCAGAAGGACAATGTAGAAACCATGACCTCCAACAAAGCCACCCCGCTCAGCCTCGAGCAAAAGGCGGCCCTGACCTCCGGCGCGGGTTGGTGGGACACCGTGTCTTACCCCCAGGCCGGGATTCCCGCGGTCGTGATGTCGGACGGCCCGCACGGGCTCCGCTTCCAAGAATCGGACGCCGACCACCTGGGCCTGTCCAGCAGCGCCCCGGCCACCTGCTTCCCCCCGGCGGTCGCCCTTGGTTCCAGTTGGGACCTCGGGCTCACGCACCGCGTGGCCTCGGCCCTCGGGCGCGAAGCCCAATTCTTCGGTGTCAACGTGCTCCTCGGGCCGGGAATCAACATCAAGCGCAGCCCGCTTTGTGGCCGCAACTTTGAGTATTTCTCCGAAGACCCGCTGCTGAGCGGAGCGCTCGGCGTCGCCTGGGTGAAGGGTCTCCAGTCCCAGGGCGTCGGCGCATCATTGAAGCATTTCGCCGCAAACAACCAGGAAACGGACCGCATGACGATCAGTGCGGATATCGCCGCGCGCCCGCTCCAGGAGATCTACCTTCGCGCGTTCCGCCGCGTTGTCATGGAAGCGAAGCCGTGGACGGTGATGTGTTCCTACAACCGGATCAACGGCCTGCACGCCTCGCAGAACCCCTGGCTGCTCACGGAGATTCTGCGGGACGAGTGGGGTTTCAATGGCGTGGTCGTCTCGGACTGGGGTGCCGTGGTGGACCGGGTCAAGGGACTGGCCGCCGGTATGGACCTGGAGATGCCCTCCTCCTCGGGTGCCGGCCCTGCCCGGGTGGCCGCGGCCGTGCGTTCCGGAGAACTGGACGAAGTCAGGTTGGACCTCAGCGTGGCGCGCCTCACGACGCTGGCCGCGAAGAGCGCGTTCGGTGCCCGCCCGGGAATCATGTTCGACGCCGAGGCCCACCATGCGCTGGCCCGCGAGGCCGCCGTCCGCAGCGCGGTGCTGCTCAAGAACGACGGCGGGCTCCTTCCCCTGGATCCGGCCTCCGGGCAGAAGATCGCGGTTATCGGGGAGTTCGCGCGCACCCCGCGGTACCAGGGGGCCGGGAGCTCGCAGGTGGTGCCCACGCAACTCGACACTGCGCTTGACGCCATCAAAGGGCTGGCCGTCAACGCGGGAATCCGTTTCGCCCCGGGCTTCACCGTGGACGGCACCTCCGACCCCATCAGGGACTCCGCACTGCGCCAGGAGGCTGTGCGCACCGCGGCGGAAGCCGACGTCGTCGTACTCTTCCTCGGTCTTCCGGCGAGTTACGAATCCGAGGGTTTCGACCGGGAGCACATCGAGTTGCCGGCAGAGCAGACCGCACTGCTTGAGGCCGTGAGCTCCGCGAACCGGAACGTCGTGGTCGTGCTCGCGAACGGCTCCGTCGTGCGACTCTCCGGCTGGGCGGACAGGGTCCCGGCCATCCTGGAAGGCTGGCTGGGAGGCCAGGCGGGCGGCTCGGCAACGGCGGATCTGCTGTTCGGTCGAGCGAACCCTTCAGGCCGCCTGACCGAGACCATCCCGCTGCGGATCGAAGACACGCCGGCCTATCTGGATTTCCCGGGCGAGGGCGGACATGTCAGCTATGGCGAGGGCCTGTTCGTCGGTTACCGGCACTACGACGCCCGCAAACTGGAGGTCTCCTTTCCGTTCGGCCACGGCCTGAGCTACACGAGCTTCGAGTACTCCGATCTTCGCGTCGACAACGCCGACGGCGGTGCACGGCTTGCGGTCAGGGTGCGCAACAGCGGCGACCGTGCCGGACGTGAGGTGGTCCAGGCATATGTGCAAGCCCCGTGTTCCCGGGTGCAACGGCCCGAACGTGAACTCAAAGGTTTCGCTACGATCGAATTGCAGCCCGGCGAAGCCGCCGAAGTGGTCATCACCGTACCCCGCGACGAATTTGCCTACTACGACGTCGGCGCCGCGGCCTGGCTGGTGGAGGAACTGGAATACTCGTTCCAGGTGGGCACCTCCAGCCGCGACCTGAGACTAGCCGCTGCCGTCCACATCCAGGGCGACGACTTCGTGGCCCCCGTCGACAAGGAATCCACACTGGCGGAGTGGTTCCGTCACCCGGTCGGCGGCCCGGCCTTGCAAGTCCTGCTCGAACCCGTACTTGCTTCTGTGCGCGAGGGCGCACTGAAAGGTTCGCCGCGGGAAAAGATGATCATGGGCACGCGCCTCGGCCAACTCGCCCAGTTCCCCGCGGTGCCGGTCACCGAGGATCAGCTGGACGTCTTGATGGCCCAGGTTTTCAGCAACTAGACATCCTACATGGCGGTGTGGCGGCCTTCGGGCCGCCTCACTGCCATGCGTCACCTCGCGTCGGGGTGTCTCCCAAAGCTGCCAGCCACATGCTGATGGTGCCGCTGTGGTAGGTCAGGGTTTGTCAGCCGGCGGCCAGGGGGTGCCTTCGCTCGAAGGTGTTGAAGCTGCGTCAACTTTCATTGGGTCCCTGCACTCGGCCTTGTCAAAGGCAGGCGGCGTGCCGCTGGCCGAACCGCGGCGTTTGCGAGGACCGATCCCGTCCGCCGGCTCCGGGTTCACGGGCGCAGGCGGGTGCGGATCGCCTTCGCCGAGTAGGCCTTCTCCCCGCGCACCGGTCCGGGCGCAGCCAGGAGAATAAGGGGCCGGCCCTGCAGTCAACGAGGGCATGGATCTTCGTGCACTGCCGGGACGGGACCGGCCAATTCCGTGATCGGCCGACCCATGGCTCAGATTCATCTAATTCGACAGGCCCCCTTTGGTGCGGGGGGAGGTGTACTGGGGTGAACACAGATTGAAAGAATGCTCATGTCTTCTCGACCCGCTTCTTCCGATGGAGGTCAGGGCCGACCCGGCGCTAACCCGCAGGAAAACGATCCAGTCCGCCTCAGCGCCGGGGTAGAAGGCAAGAACTTCCTCGTCCGCAAATCCCATCGTCGAAACTCCGGACGAGGCTGATTCACTACCGACACCCGACAGGGAACCAGAACAGGAATTCGAGGGCACTGTGAAGAAGGAATTCTCTGACGCACTTCTGGAGTCACCGGGTTCCCAGCAGGCGCTGGGAACCCGCAACCGGGAAGCCGTCATCAAGGCGCTGAGGGCGACAGGTCCCACGACACAGGCTGGCCTGGCGCGACTCACGGGGCTTTCCACCGCGACGATATCCAACGCCGTGGCCAGGTTGAAGTCCGCTGGGCAAGTCGATACGCGTCCGGCGGTCAGCTCAGGACGCAAAGCGATTCTTGTCCAGCTGAGAGACTTCAAGACGGTATTCGCTGGCCTTGAAGTCACTCAGCGGCATGTGAGGGTAGTGCTGCTTCGTTCTGGTGGAGAAATTCTGGCAAGGGGGCAGTTTTCCCTGAACGAACCATCAAGTTCGGCCGATTTCGTTCGAATGTTCTTGAGCACCCATACGGATGCCGCTGGCTCAACGCTGCAAACGGCAGCGCTTGCGGGCATAGTCGCAGCAGTCCCATCGCAGAATCATAACAACTTTCACGAGCCCGGGCTGATGGGGGATGTCCTGGCCGGGATAGCAGAGCATGCAGACGGCGTGCCCTTTTTCGTCACCTCCTCGCCCGCAATGAGTGCCTATGCGCACTCCCGCCTCGCCGACGACAAATCAGTCCGCCTCCTGTATTTCGATGTAGGTGATTCGGTAACCGCAGGGTGGGTCAACAACGGTCAGCCCGGTCCCGGAGATACGAGGTATGCCGGCCGGATCGGCCACATGAAGGTTGTTCAGCACGGCCTTCCTTGCCACTGTGGAAACAGGGGCTGTCTTGACACCGTTGGCTCGCTAAAAGCGATCCTGGACGCCTACGGTGCCCGCAGCCAGAGAACCAGTTCTCTTCCAGAGGTGATCGCCGCAGTCAATGCAGGCGACGCCGCCGCCCTACGAGTAGTGGAAAACGCCGCGGACGCGTTGGGTCAAATCGCTGGCGCAGTTACTTGTCTGCTCGCCCCGCAACAAGTCATTCTCGGCGGTCCATTCGGCGCCTTGGGGGCGACGCTTCTTGAGCCCTTTGCACGCAGTCTCAGGCGGACAGAAAATCCAGGAGCAGGGATTCGCATCTCCGTTCAACTCGATGCTCTCGGAGACTTCGCATCCGCCACCGGCGCAGCGCATTTCGCTGCTGCCACGGCTGCCTACGTCAACCGCGACGGTTCCGCATCCGGCAACGTGAAGCAGATGCCAGCTGCAAACCCGGGAAACAGCGGCCGTCCAAGCTGGCGGACCGTGCCCTTGAACACTCGAATCCCCTTCTAGCCAGCGCGCGGGTGCGCTGGCTGTCGACTCCGCGGGCTCAGGTGACGCACGACAAATCACGCGGTTTGCCTGACTCCATGGCGAAATCGCTGACCAAGGATCCTCAATGTCGAGCTCAACATGGACCAAGCTGCCCGGTCAAAACCGACCACGAATTCGTGGCCTCGTTGACTCAGTCCTGCTTCAGAAGAGGGAGAGTCTCATCAACAGTGGTGCGCCATGAGGCGCTTCTAGTTCGAATGGAGGTGGAAGGCCTTCGTCGGCTGGCATCCGTAGTTGCTGGCTGAAGCTGACGGCAGCCTGATCCACGGATTGGTGGCGAGGGTGGGAGTAGCCGTGTCAAAGTCGGGACGGTTCAGGATTCCTTTATGGGCCGGGTCCGATGAGCGAGACGAGAGGGTATATGCGAGGAACCAGTGTTGTTACGCCTGTTGAAATGTAGGCCTGCTCAAATCAAGGGAATAGGGGTGTAAAGCGGCAACTCTAAACTGACCACAGACGGCAAATTTGATTGACCGTTCCCTTGAATTCCAGGGGTCGTTGCAACTCCCGCGCTTAGCTGGCTATCAGTAAATTGGCCGACATCGACCGCCACAGAACCCTGGAACTGATCCCGACCGCCCGCGTCAAGCGCCGGAAACCGGCAAGATCCGCGTCGAGATACTCCAGAAGGCAGTCGGGGTACGTTGTTGCGTGACCGGCCAGTTGCTGTTCCCGGTGTCCGCCCGCGGCGCGTCCACCCTGATGTTCCTGGAATATCGCCCGCGACCGCCTAGGTCGGGCACATGATGCGTCAGTTATGCTGATGGACATGTTGCCGCCAGAGGTCGGAATCGCATTCGCTATCACGTCGTTTTTGCTGATCGTTGTTCCCGGTCCAAGCGTGCTGTTTGTGATCGGGCGATCTTTGGCGCTGGGGCGGCGGGGTGGCTTGCTCACCGTGATCGGGAATGAACTGGGCGGAATCCCCCTGATCGCAGCCGTAGCCCTTGGAATCGGCACGATCGTTTCAGAATCCATCGTTATGTTTACGGCCATCAAGGTAGCCGGAGCTGCCTACCTGATGTTTCTGGGTGTTCAGGCCATACGACACCGTCACGACCACGCGCATTCGGTGGAAAAGAGCCACCCGCCTGTGCAGGGTCTGCGAGTCCTGCTCCAGGGTTTCTTCATTGGTGTCACAAATCCGAAGTCGATCGTGTTCTTTGTAGCCGTGCTGCCGCAATTTGTCGACTATCACCGTGACGGGGTGGCTGGGCAGATCCTGGTTCTTGGTCTCATTTTCACTGCAGTCGCGTTCATCTGCGATTCGGTCTGGGCCCTTACCGCGGGAACCGCTCGGACTTGGTTCGCTCGGTCTCCCCAACGCATGAGCCACATGACCATGGCGGGCGGGGGCATGATGATCGGCCTCGGCGGGGTCCTCCTGTTCACTGGAAACAAGCACTGATCCGCATTTTTCCTGGCGGGCCCGTCTGGAATTGGCGGCTGTCGGCTTACGTGACGGTTTCCGGCTGGGCGAGATGGCCGTGAAAACGTCACCCGGCTGTCTCCCGGGCAGACCGATTGCGGGAATTGGTGGCCGAAGGAAGCGACGCAGTGCCGGCTTTTCCTGGGCAAGACACCGGATTACTCACATGCGCGGGAGCAGTAGCCGACGCTTCCTCCGCAGGGGGTACTCCAGAGATACAAGCTCTTTTGACTCCGCCAGGGGTGGGCCGCACCGAGGCGGTGCCTTGCGGATGACGGAATCACCGTGAAAGGAGCAGAGCGTCGCCCTGCCCACCTCCGCCGCATAGCCCCACCGCGGCCCTTCCTGTGCCGCGCCGGAGTAGTTCGTGCACAGCGGTGACCACGACGCGGGCTCCGGATGCTCCGAGTGGATGGCCCAGGGCAACGGCGCCACCATTGATATTAACCCGTTCCAGATCCACTCCCAGCAGTGAGGCTGAATGGAGGACAACTGAGGAAAATGCTTCGTTGATTTCAATGAAATCAACGCCGGAGGCTGTCCAGCCTGCCGACTTGAGTGCCGCCTGAATAGCCCGGCCAGGTTTGTCTGACAGCCATGTGTCCGGGCCGGCAATTTGGCCGGCGCCGGCAACGCTGGCCAGGATCTCGTAGCCGTTAGCCAGAGCATATTCGCGGGTTGTGAGGACGACGGCTGCTGCGCCATCGTTCAGAGGGGATGCGTTGCCTGCGGTTACACTCCCATCGGGCGAAAACGCCGGTTTCAGCTTGCCCAAAGTGTCAGTGGAACTGTCGGCGCGGACTCCCTCATCCCTCGTGATCAGTTCCTTTTCCCGTCGACGGGGGACCTCGACCGGAACAATTTCCGCCCCAAAAAGCCCGGATGCTTGGGCGCGGCTGGCGCGCTGGTGAGAGGCAGCTGCAAACCTGTCCTGTTCGTCGCGGCCAATTCGGTAGGCCTCGTTCTCCTTGTCGGTCGCTTGGCCCATGGCCTCTTGACTGAAGGCATCGGTGAGCCCGTCATGGGCTGCGGAATCGATCAGACCGGCATTTCCGTAGAGGTGGCCGGACCGGGAGCCGGGAAGCACATGCGGCGCCTTACTCATTGACTCCTGGCCACCAGCGACGACAACTTCCGCTTCCCCGAGGCGCAGCATGCGGCGACCGTCGATGATAGCGCTCAAGCCGGACAAGCAGACCTTGTTAATGGTGACCGAATGGGCGTCGAGCGGGATTCCGGCGGCCCTGGCGGCCTGCCGTGCGGGGTTCTGTCCTGCCCGTGCCTGCAGTGCCTGACCCATGATTACGGCCTGAACGGCATGTGGAGCAATCTTGGCCTGTGCGAGGGCGCCACCAATCGCTGCCGCTCCGAGCTGGACCGCAGAGAGTGCGGACAGCTGTCCCATCAGTCTGCCCTGGGGAGTCCGGGCTGCACCGATGATTACGACGTCATTCAGAATGTTCAATGGGTTCCTACCTTTGAAGCGGACTGTTCGGCGGTTCCGGCGGTCCCGCGCAGGTCTGGGTGATATGAACTGCCGGTGGTACGGTCCAACAACGGTGTGAGACCGCCAGTGTGGAAGGGATAGTTGGCTCCGAGGATCATGCATAGGTCGATTTGTTCAGGTCCTGGCACCACCCCTTCACGGAGCATGATCGCGACTTCATCCGCCAGCCCGGCTAGTATCCGGCTGCGGACCGCAGCGGGGTCGGCAGGAAGCGGGGCCGGCAGGATATTTTCCGCAGCAGCGGAAACAAAGCCCCTGGGGTCCAAGTATCCTGGCAGCCCGGCATCGACAATCGCTTCCAGGCTCAGCGTCGAGGCAAACCGGTCAGGGTAAGCCTCGTGCATACGTCTGCAGATTCGCAGTTGGACAGTCGGGCCGATGAACTGAAGAAGCGTCAGGGGTGTCATCGGCAGCCCGAGGGGGTCCAAAGCGTGGTCAACGGTCCTCGGGTCCAGGCCGCGGTCGATCAATGAAAGAACTTCGCAGAATAGCCTGGCCAGGATGCGGTTAACCACGAATCCGGGCGAATCACCGACAAACACAGCTGTCTTGCCCAGTCTCTTGGTGATGTCAAAAGCAGTGGCCAGTGAGATCCCGTCAGTTTGGGGGGTGGAGATAATCTCGACCAGGGGCAGCGCCGCTACCGGGTTAAAGAAATGGAGGCCTGCCAGACGTGCCGGGTTCACCATGTGTGTGCCCAACTCTTCAACAGATAAAGCCGAGGTGTTCGTCAGGATAAGGGCGTTTGGCCGGAGGATGGATTCGAGCTGGGCGAAGACCTCACGTTTTACGCCTAGATCCTCAAAGACGGCCTCGATCACCACATCGCACGCGGCGAAGTCGGCCTTGTCTGTGGTGGCTTTGATCAGGTCGCGGACGCCCGAGGCTGTGTCGCGATCCAGGCGGCCGCTTTGGACCTCTTTAGCCAATTGACCATCAATCCAGCCCATTGCGCTCGTGAGGCGTTCATTCGAAAGATCCGTAAGGAGCACTGGCACCTTGAGCCTCCGGGCAAACAGCAGCGCCAGCTGGCTCGCCATCAATCCGGCACCGACGACGCCAACCTGACCGATGCTTTGGGCCTGGGCGTCCGGTTGACCCACCGGCCTTCTGGCAAGGGATTGTGTCAGATGTTGGGCATACATGCCCGCCCTCGCCTGATCTGAAAGCAGGAGTTCCCCGAAGACGCGAATGGTTGCATCTTCGGATTCGAGCACCGGTCCCGGCAACGCCCGGAACTCTGCCAGAAGAAGTTCGAGTGCGCGGTATGCGGCGGGCGCGGCGCCATGGACCTTGCGATCGAGCTGCTCCTGGACTGTGATCAGTTCCTTCCATTCGCTCGTCTTGCCAGGTGCACGAACAGGTGAAACGACGCCTGACAGTACAGAAACCGCGAAATCCAAGGAAGAACGCAGGAAGTCCGGTGCTGGAAGCACAGCATCCACGAGGCCTAGCTTCAGGGCGGCATCCGCGCTCAGGTTCTTTCCGGCCAGCGAGTCGAGGATCATCAGTTTCGCGGACGGCCCGGCGCCAAGAAGGTCGGCGGCGCGCCGGATTCCTCCCCAACCGGGAATCAGCCCGAGGCGTACCTCGGGAAAACCGAGGACCGTGTCCCGTGAAGCGACCGTCCGATGGTCGGCGTGCAGGGCGAGCTCAAGCCCGCCACCGAGGGCAACGCCGTTCAAGAAGGCAAACGTGGGGACGGGGAGGGCTGCCAGCTCCGAAAGACATTTCAGGCCCTGGCGGGCGACGTGCTCCGCCTGTTCTTGATTGGATGCCTCGCTCATTTTCCTCAGGTCGGCTCCGGCGCAAAAGGTCTTCCCGGAGCCGGTCAGGGCCACCGCGTCTATCGTGGCCAGATCAAGAGTGCGGAGGGCCTCGGCTAGATTTGAGATCGACTTTGGGCCGAGAGTGACCGGCTTGCCAATGTCGTTGACCAGGGTCAGAAGGGCGAATCGGAAGCTCCCGCGAGCAACGTAGGAGGTAAGGACGTGAGTTACGGATTCTGGAATCACTGCGCTCCTATTAAATGAAACTGAAATCACTTTTATAATCTGACTGGGCGGGTACGTCAAGAGCTACTGCGAAGGCCCGGCGGAGGAGAGCCCGGGAACCGGCCACGGGAATCAACTGCGCATGCCGAACTATCCGCATGCAGCGTCCGGGGATGTCTCCTGAGTGCTAGCCTCTCGCCGACGCCAACCCGGCGTCAGCAGCCCCGATCCTCGTTGTGCAGCGCGGAGCCAACATCCGTCACGCCAAGTGCACGGGTGCGGTTCACTGCCTGGCGATCCCAAGGCAAGGCGGACGGCCAGGGCGAAGTACCTTGTGCCCGGCGTGAGGGTCAGGCTCGCAGGGGTGATCATGTTGTTCCGTCGTCGAGCTGGACCGCGGCCGGCCGGAAGTGCGGGCCTTGCGCGGCGTTCATGCCGGCGCAGGTCGTCATGATAAGCAGGCCACTTGCCGAAGAGGGGCAGCCGCGCACACTGGTACCGACGACACAGGCACCTCCCCTCGTTCCCTGCGATTGTGCATGCCTCCCAGGCGGCCCCGCTTGTGACGCCACCAATGGCGGCAAATTCGCCGGCAGGATGTCGGCGGCGTCCAGCAGATTCAGATCGGCAGTGACTGATCCGCCGTAGTGCAGGTCGGAATGAGTGAAGCTGGCGTGTCGAATCTCGGATTTGAAGACGGTCCCAGGCGTTGAATTCCCGCCGGTCTCTACTCAGGCAAGGGCGGGGCCCAGTTTCAGGCATGTGGCTTGGTGGATGATCCCCGAGGGGCCCGATGACCTCGGTGACTCTCGACCGGTTCAGAGTTGGTACTCGGCCGGACAGGTGGCCAAGACGGGATCATGTGGATCCAAGCTCATGCATCGGCCGAATTGCGTATTCCTGTATGTCAAGGAGCTTGCGTTCGCCAGCGTCAGTGCGGATCCACATGACCCCGAGTTCAGGCACTGCTGTTTCCACGAAGCCCTGGTACTGGAGGCCAAGTGAATCACGAGCGAGGACTAACTCCCCCGGTAGGATCCGGCAGAAACTCCGAGCTTCAGTCCTGGTTAGTCTCTCTTTCATTGCAACCCTCTTATGCCTGGACGGGCGGGGCGAATCAGTTCCCAACAGCTGGCCGGAATACTTACCACTGGATCTTTCCTTTCTCTGCCGAGCACCCTCCCAGCCAGATGCCGTGAAAGGGCCGAAGCGTCCCGACCGAGCCAGGCCCGGCGGGATCGAAAAACCCCTCTTCGGGTTTCGTGACCCATGAGAGCCCGCCCTCACCTGAGTATTTCGTAGCCGGAAGCCCGTCAACCGTGGCTGGGATACCGGGGCCACTGTCCGATGTGGGTGCCGGCCTGAACACGTTCCTGCGGCGGGCCGGAGGGCACCGGCGTGTTCGTCAGTTCGCGGGTTGTCGGGGAGCTGATCGTGTGGTCTTCCCCGTCCGGATTACCGACGCGCAGCCCGTGGGAGCGCGCTGCGGCGAAGCGTCAGCTTTCCTGTCCGGATGCGTAGAGGGCACGGTACCAAATGATGCTCACGGTATCGGCGGCTTCTTCCAGGTCAGGAGCCTGCCCACCGTGCCTTTCCGACTCGACGAACCAGTGGAAGGCCAGTTGCTCCACCATTGTGGCCAGGGCCACCGCGGCGTACTCAGGCTTCAGCGGATCTTTTCCGGAGGCCCGTCGCACGTACTCTGCCTTCCGGGTGAAAGTCTTCTGCCTGAGGAGCCACCACCTCTCAGCGCATTCCGGGACCGCCGCCGACATTTCCAGTAAGCCGGCGATGAGGTGGCGGTTGGAAAAGTAGGTCGAGAGGTATCGCCTCGAGGACTCTCTGAGCGATTCTTGTTCCCTGCCTTTGACCCAGCTTCCGTCTACTGATGTGAAGAGCGTTTCCACCAGCTCCTCCAGCAGCTCCAGGAACAGGTCATCTTTGTTGTCGAAGTAGCGGTAGATACTGCCCAGTGCAAGACCGCTTCGCTCGGCGATTTCGCCGACTGTGGCCCCGAAGTATCCTCGGTCAGAGAGTACCTGTCGGCCGGCATCGAGGATCCGTGCCCGCGTCTGTTGGCCCTTCTTGGAGGGCGCGGACCGTACGCTTGTCTTGCGCTGTGCAATCACGGGCGCTGCCATGATGAAAATTCCAATCGTGAAACTGACGTCATTATCAATAACTAGCGTACCAGCCGACACCCGGCGGCTCTAGAAGACAGTCCCTCCGGGGCGAAACGTTCATATTGGACATTGTTCCATTTCTTGGATTGGACACCACGTCCACTCCCCCGCCTGCCACTCGATCCCACCACCTGGATGAGGACGGAATGGGTAGTCCACACAACTGCATAGCGAGTGCCTATCCATTCTCTGCTCCCCTTCCACGTGGCCCCAGGACGGATATCTATTTGATCTCGGGGAGGTGCATGCTGAGCTCGGCATCCTCGTCGCCAAGACCTGGTCGGATGTCGATCCAGCGTGTCTCGGGAAGGAATTTCCACAGGAGCGCGCTGCACACCGCAGCAACAACCGCCATATACACCGCAGGCAAGCCGGCTCCTTGGGTGGCGAGGGCCGCCGCGATCAACGGGCCAGGTCCGGCGATGATGGCAGCGGCCAGATTGTAGCCGATCGCACTACCGGTCGACCGTGTTTCAGCTGGGAAGAGTTCGATAAACATGACCGTGGTGGTTGAGATATGCATTGCCTGGAAGATGCCGAACAGGACTATGCCAATCAGGACCACGACGGGGTTTCCTGTCAGCATGAGAAGGAAAGCGGGCACCGAGAAGATGGCAAGACCAGCGCCGCCGAGGAGTGAAATGCGGCGGCGTCCGACCCTGTCGGAGAGGTGGCCCATGACTGGGCAAAGAACCGCGTAAATAAGGGCACCAACAGCGACAACTCCCAAGGCAACGGCAGGGCGCATAGCCACGGTCGCGATGAGGTAGTTGGGCACGTACGCAGCAAGATAGTAGAAACCGAGCACCGTGATGGCAGAGAGGCCGAACGCTATCGCAAGGCTCTTCCGGTTGGTGCTGCCGACCTGTCGGATTGGTGCCGCGGTCACAGCTCCCTGCGCCTTCAGTTCCTTGAAGACCTCCGTGTCCTCCAACTTCAAACGGAGATACAGGCCAAGGAGTGTCAGAGGGAGGGCAGACAAGAACGGCAGGCGCCAGCCCCAGCTGATGACCTCGGCTGCTGGCAGGGTCGCGATAAGCAGTGCCGTTGCCGCACCAGCGGCAACGGCGAGTCCTCCGGTGAGAGGGATGACGCTGGCTGTGATCCCTCGCCTGTTCGGAGCCGCGTTCTCCACCAGGAATGCTGTGGAGCCAGTGTATTCGCCACCGGCGGAGAATCCTTGCAGGCCTCTTAGCAGCACCAGGATGATCGGCGCGGCTACCCCGATCTGCGCGAAGCTGGGAAGGAAGGCGATCAGTGCCGTAGCCGTGCCCATCAGGGTGACTGAGAGTACCAAAGCGAACCGGCGTCCCCGGCGGTCTCCGATTGCACCGATCACAAGGCCGCCTAGGGGCCGGAGCAGGAAAGCGACTCCGTACACCGCGAGCGTCGCGAGAAGCGAAGTGGAGGGACTTGAGCTCGGGAAGAAGTTCGTGCCGATCACCACGGCAAAGAACCCATAGATAGCGAAGTCGTACCATTCTATGAAGTTGCCGAGGCCGACTGCGACGAGGCGGCGATTGCGGTCGGGAGCTTCCGGCGTCATTGCCGGATGCTGCGAAGTGTTCATCATGTCATTTCACCAATTCTATGAAGATTGCATTGTTGGGTTTGGGTGGCACCTGCGGCCTGAAGACAGGCCGCTTTCGGTGCGCAGAGTTGGGTGCTCTCCACGAGAGGGCTACCCTGTTTCGCGGCTCAGCGGGTTCCGTAGGCCAAGCGGGTTGGCTTAGCGGAAGGCGGCTTCCCCGGTCAGGGCCTGGCCGATGATCAGCTGGTGCACTTCCGAGGTTCCCTCGTAGGTCAGCACCGATTCGAGGTTGTTTGCGTGTCTCATCATGGGATAGTCCAAGGTGACACCGTTGGCTCCAAGGATGGTTCGGCATTCCCGGGTGATAGCCAATGCTTCCCGGATGCTGTTCAGTTTTCCGATGCTGACTTGTTCGGGCCGCAGGATACCTGCATCCTTCAGCCGGCCGAGGTGCAGCGCCAGCAGCATGGCCTTGCCAAGCTCGACGGTCATATTGGCGAGCTTGAGCTGGGTTGTTTGGTATCCGGCGAGGGGCTTGTCGAAGATCAGCCGGTGGCGCGAGTATTCGATTGCGCTGTCCAGGCAATCGCGGGCGGCTCCAAGTGCTCCGAAGATGATTCCGAATCGTGCCTCGTTCAGGCACGCCAGGGGGCCGGACAGCCCACGGGCATCAGGCAGGACCGCTGTCGAAGGGAGCCTGACTCCGTCGAGGACGAGCTCGCTGGTGGTCGATGCCCGCAGGGATAGTTTGCCCGGGATGTCCTGCGCTGAGAAGCCGGGCGTATGGGCGGGAACCACGAAACCGCGGATCTTGTCATCGGTTTGAGCCCAGATCACGGAAACATCAGCGATGGAACCGTTGCTGATCCACTTCTTGGTGCCATTCAGAACCCAATCGTTGCCGTCACGCCGCGCGAACGTTTGCATTCCGGCGGGGTCCGAACCGAAGTCCGGTTCTGTCAGTCCGAAGCAGCCGATCGCGTCGCCCTTTGCCATGCGGGGCAACCACTCCTGCTTCTGTTCCTCGGAGCCCCATTTCCAGATCGCGTACATCGCCAGCGATCCCTGTACAGAAACGAGGGTTCGGATACCGGAATCTCCCGCCTCCAGCTCCAGACAAGCCAGACCATATGCGGTCGCACTCACGCCGGCGCAGCCGTATCCGTCAAGGTGCATGCCCAAGAGACCCAGCTTGCCCAGTTCCTGGGTGAGCTCCCGTACCGGGGTCGCTCCGGTTTCGAACCAATTGTTGATGTGAGGCCGGATGCGGTTGTCGGTAAAGTCTCGAACGGAGTCACGGACTGCGCGGTCCTCAGCCGTGATCAATGAGTCGATGCCGAACAGCTCAAACGGCGATTGTGGTGTAGTCATGACAGCAATCCATTCAGATCAGGAAGTGTTCGGAGGTTCGCGCTCCGCGTAGTCATCAGGAGGCCCGCCATTGTGGAACCCGTTTCTCCAGGAACGCGCGGGTGCCTTCAGTAAAGTCACTCGTCTGTCGGATCCTGGTCATGCTGGCCTCGGCGGTTGCCTTGGCCTGTTCCACTTCCATGTCGAGTCCGGCGAGCAGGAGCCGCCGACTCTCGCGGACTGCGAGCGGGGCGTTGGAACAGACCCGGTCCGCAAGGGCCAGGGCTGCGGCCATCAGCCGGTCCGGGCTGACTACCTCGCTGACCAGTCCCAGCTGATAGGCGCGCTCAGCATCGATGGGGTCACCGGTGATCGCCATTTCCATCGCGACATTCTTCGGAATTGATCTCGGCAGGTGAAAAAGTCCTCCGGCTGCCGCCACCATCGACCGCTTGACCTCGGAGAGCCCGAAGGAGGAATCCGATGATGCAACGACCAGGTCGCAGGCGAGGACAATCTCGAACCCTCCGGCAAGTGCCGGACCGTTGACTGCTGCGATGAGGGGCTTGGTCCGCTCCCGGCTCACGATTCCAGCGAACCCGCCGCGTTCGGTTTTCGCCGGGCCGCCGCCATTAGCTATTGACTTGATGTTGGCACCGGAGCAAAAGACGCTTCCGGAGGCTGTGATGACCGTGGCCCAGATCGAATCGTCCTTCTCAACGATATCGATCAGTTGTTCGATGGCCTCGGCCTCAGCATTGTCGATGGCGTTGCGGACCTCGGGTCGGTCGAGGACCAAAATGGCAACGTGGTCCCGCTGCTCGAATTGAACCATTGGGGATTGAACCTTCCTTGTCTGAACATGGCACCGCGCGGCGCCGCCCAGGTTGTTGTGGTGGGCGTTTAGGGCCTGGTCTCTTGGCCGAAGCAGTTTCGGAGTTCTTTCTTGTCGATCTTGCCCACGGATGTCACGGGCAATTCCGGAACGAGACGGATCTCATCGGGAAGCCATAGCTTCGCGACTCGGGGACGGAGCCAGTCCATTAGCTCGCCGGGACTGACGCTGCCGTCCTTGCTCAGGGCGACGACGGCGATGGGACGCTCGTCCCAGCGAAGGGATGGGACCCCGATGACGGCGACGCTGTCGACGGCAGGATGGGACTGGAGAACCCCTTCCAGCTCCACTGTCGGGATCCACTCGCCGCCCGACTTGATGAGATCCTTCAACCGGTCTCGCAGTCGGATGTATCCGTCGGGGTCGATGCTGGCTGCGTCCCCAGTGCGGAACCAATGGTCGGAGGTCGAAACAGTCGTCCCTCCTGGTTCTCCGTGGTACCGGGCCGTAACCCACGGTCCCCGGCACTGCAGTTCACCGCTCGCCACACCGTCCCAGGGCAGCTCCTCCAGAGTGTCTTCACGAACGATCCGGAAGTCGACGCCCGCAATGGGAATGCCTTGTGATGATGTGACCTGTTTCTGCGCTTCCGGGTCAGCTGCATCGATGTGGGGGCGCGTCCTGGCCATTGAGGCGAAGGCCCCGGTTTCAGTCATGCCCCAGACCTGCATCATCGGTTTTCCGGTTAATTCGCGGCAGAGGTACGTCAACCGTTCCGGCACGGCGCTTCCGCCGGAGCAAAGCATCCGCAGGCTCGACGCGTCCCGTGTGCGCAGTTCAGGCAGTACCCGCGACCAGACCGCGGGTACTGCCGTCGCCAGGGTCACCCGATGGTCAGAGATCAGCCCGGCGATCGCTGCGCCGGAATTGTCAGAGCCCGGCAAAACGAGGTTGGCTCCAGCGGCGACAGCGGCATATCCCAGGTCCCAGGCATTGGCGTGAAAGAACGGAACCAACGGAAGGATGGTGTCGTTCTCACTGATCGCGGTGGCGTCCGCCTGCAGCAGCGCCATCGCATGAAGCCACAGCGAGCGGTGGGAATAGACGACGCCTTTGGGGTTTCCCGTTGTCCCGCTTGTGTAACAGACAGAAGCTGCTGCGTTCTCGTCGTCGGCCTGGATTTCGGTGTTCCCGGCTGCTGCAAGGAGCTCTTCATAGTCGGTAACAACCAGCTCCACGGGTAAGTCAGGATCAACATTCGGAGCACTTGGTTCGTCGTTCATGACGACGATCTGCCGCACCGTGGTGAGCATGTGCAGGTGGGGGGCGAGCCGGGGCAGCAGGGAGCGATCGACAAAGATTACGTCGTCTGCGGCGTCATTGATCACGTACGTCAGCTGTTCCGCGGGAAGCCGCACGTTCAGCGGGTGGAATACGAGGCCCGAGAGGGGTCCCGCGAAGCTGATCTCCAAATGCCGGCTGCTGTTCCACGCGAAGGTGCCAACCCTTGCGCCCTGACGCAGGTGCAAGCCCCGGAGGCCTCCGATCAGGCGCCTGGTCCGCTGGGCCCAGTACGCATAGGTGGTGACAGAAACTCCATCGGGCGAAGCCGAGATGATCTGCTTTTGCCCGAACTGACGCTCCGCCCTGCGGAAAAGCTGATCGAGCGTAAGGGGGTAGTCCTGCATGGTGGGTTTCATCGGGCGTACTTCCGGTTCGGGCTGGCTGCGGCTGCCCTTGCTCGGGCTTTGGATAACGGTGTTCAAGAGAGTCACTGTGCCGCCTCGATGAGGATGGCATCTGTCTGTCCGAAACCGCCGCAGATGGCTGCTACAGCCCATCGGCCGCCGATTCTCTTGAGTTGCCGGGCCGCTGTGAGCACGAGTCGCGCTCCGCTGGCCCCGGTGGCGTGGCCGATGGCTACGGCTCCGCCGTTCATGTTGGTGCGAGCGGCCAGCTGCTCCTCCAAACCGGCGTCACCATCTGCCAAGGTCTTGATGCTGACGACGGCCGTAGCGGCAAATGCCTCATTGATTTCGATGACGTCCAGATCCCGCGGGGTCAGGCCTGCATTCTGCAGGATGCGGGCAATGGCCAAACCCGGCAGGTACACAGAGGACGTCGGTGTTCCCGCGATCTGCAGGTGCGAGTGAACTTTGGCGAGCGGGGTTGCCCCGTTGTCCGCCAGCGCCGCGGACCCGGACAGGATCAAGGCGACGGCCCCATCATTCAGGCCTGGAGCGTTCCCGGCTGTGACCGTGGGCCCGCCGTAGACCGGTTCAAGCCGGGCGAGTTTTTCCAGACTGCTGTCGGAGCGGGGTTGCTCATCCAATCTAAGGTCGCCGCCTGGGGTGCTGACTGGTGTGATCTCGTCGTCGAAGTACCCATCAGCCAAGGCCTTGAAGTACCGTTCGTGGCTCTGCAATGCCCAGGCATCCTGCTCTTCACGCCCGACCCCGCGATTCACTGCTTCCTCGCCCGCTGAGCGGGCGATGGAGCCGCCGCCGGCAAGTGGATTCCGAAGCATCAGCAAATCTTCAACGGTGAGGTCCCCCCGTTTGGATCCCCAACGGGTCTCATGCAAAAGACGCGGCGTCTGGCTCATCGACTCGATCCCCAAGGCAATCGTGGATCGGGCGCCACTTTGAATGGCCCGCCACCCCAGCCCTACAGTCGTCATGCCCGAGCAACAAGCACGGTCCACAGTCAGGGAAGGCAGCGTTTCCGGGAAACCGGCGGCCATGGCGTATTGCCGGGCGGGAACCATCAGGCCACCCTCGATCATGGCCATGCCCGCGTTGAGCTCTGACACGTCCTGCACGGGCCAAGCCGTGCGTTGGACGACTGCCTGCAGGGTTTGACGGGCGAGGTCGACCACGGAAACCTCACGCAGCCCGCCGCCGAAGCGACCGAACGGCGATCGGATGCCATCTACGATCCACACGAGCTGAGGATCAGACATTTACTCTCCTTTGAAAAATGAAACTGATGTCACTTTTATAACTCCTGTCCTGGTCCGCGTCAAGAGTGGAGCGCGCGCGGGACGTCCACGAGGCTTTCACCGTGTTGAGCCACGAGAGCGCGGGGACACAGCAAGTGGTGGAGACGGCGGCCGCAATGATCGGCGCGCCGGTGGTGGTCGAGGACCTGCAGCACCTAGTCCTGGCATATTCCGCCCGCCGCCTCGCACCGACGGAATTGTTGGACGACTGGGAGCGGAGATCGCGGACCCTCCTTCGCCGGCGCCGGCCGATGGCTCGGCCAAGCGGATCGGTCCCGCGGAACCGTTGAAAACGCGATCGCCTATGAGCTTGATGATGTGACTACTCCGGTGGACCTCGTCCCGTCGGAGAATGTCGGCATGGACAAGATCGGCAAGGTTACGTATACGTTGAAGTAGGTCCGGTTCGTCACGGATCGACCAACACTGCAATGTATGAAGAGCGCCCCATCCTCCCGGATGAGGCGCTCTTCCATTGTTTCGGTTCCAAGACATGTCGGACGACCAAATTAGGCTGGTTGCATGACCTCTCAACCCCGAGTACTCGACACTGCCTCGGAGTGGCTGCACTCAGCCCTTTCGGATCCCGACGGCGACGTCGTCCTCACGAGCCCTTACCTCTCCTATGTCGTATGCAGGAGCATCGCCGACGCGGCGATCGGATCATCCCGCTCATGGACCCTCTACACAACGCTGGATCCGCTCGCCGTGGCGAGCGCGTTCCTCTCGGTCCCGGGAATGGCGCTCTTGCTCGACACGGGAGTCGAGGTTCGCCACGTTGACCGGCTTCACGCCAAATGTTTCCTCGTTGGCAGTCGAGGGATGCTCGGATCCGCCAACCTCACCGGAGCAGGACTGGGCAGCTCGGTGAATGCGAACCGTGAGCTTGGTGTCGAGCTGGATCCGGATCAAATTGACGAGGCACGGAGGATGATTCTCGCCTGGCCTTCCCGGTCAGTATCGAAGAGCGGCCTGGACATCTTGGCCGTGCAAGCCAACAGGCTACCGAAGCCCGCTCCGGGGGTGAGGGACCAGGACGAAGACTCAGCGCTTCTTGACGTCGAACGGCTCCTTGCCGATGCCCGGGAACCGGAACGATCTCTCTGGGTGAAGGTTGAGGACGGTGCTCCGGTCTTAGACCATTGGCGGCAAGAGTGGAGATTTGCGAACCCCGGTTCAAAGCGGGGAGACAAATGGATCGGAGAACCCTCTATCAAGACCGGCGATCTCGTCTTCATCTGCGCGACAGGGACCAAGGACTGCTACGTCGTAGTCGAAGTGACAACAGATCCGGAGCTTCTGCCGGAGGACTACGTCGAATGGGCTGCTTACCGGGAGGGCGAGGACCCGGAGCGATGGCCCTGGGTCAACCGCACTAGGCCACGCCTTGTTCCTTCGAGTCTCATCGATTTCACTTACGAAGACCTCCGTGGAGGAAAGAAACTACCCCGTGGAAGCCGTTTCCGGCTGAGCCCTGAGGAGTTCGTCGCAGGTGTCCGAGTCCTCGCTCAACTGCCGACGGATTGATCCACTCGCATAAGGCGGATCATCCGATCCGTATGGCATGGGCACCCTTCGTGTCTCAGGATGAGGCACATTCGCGTTGAGCAGTGCGTGCCATCAGCGCAATCCGCCCCCACCCTCTTAGTCGCGGCCCGCGCGCAGCGAAAGGATCTCGCCAGGCTCGAGGACCTGGACTGCGTCTCGTGCGACCTGTTCGATTGCCCGTCACAACTTGATGAGCCCCAGCCAACCCCTACACGGTCGACGGACTGACTTAGACGAGAAACACCCTGGCACGGTCCCCAATCACATGCGGCAAGGACGTCTCCGGACTCATTCCCTCACGCCCGCCACGGCGGGAAAAGAAGGCACCAACGTTACTAATGAGATGGGTCATTGCCGTGTCACAAAGACGTCCACAAATAGGCCAGAACCCGCGTAATTCCTGTGATTATGGCACCCACCCCCTTTAGCAACTTTGGTGCGACGGAGATCACGCGGTCAGGCCAGACACTGTTAAGAAAGGAGATGGGTGCTCCTTAGGCAGAATCTTCCCTGCGTACTGAACCGGGAAGACACATGCCTGAGGTGGGACTCGAACCGGGCTTCCGGGCCCGGAAACACTGGGAACTCCCGAAAACATCCCGAGTACGGCCCAGTCCGGCCCCGGTACGGCCCAGTCCGATGGCAAAGGTGTGCACATTGCGCACACTCTGTTCTTCTCGTTTGGAACTGCTGCGACGCTACACACACGGGGCCAAATTACTTTGTCCTAGCCGCAAAGTGGTCAAGGCTACAGCCTTTGCTGTCACGGGC
Organism: Arthrobacter rhizophilus; assembly: GCF_026241105.1. Lineage (GTDB taxonomy): Bacteria > Actinomycetota > Actinomycetes > Actinomycetales > Micrococcaceae > Arthrobacter. The sequence continues at coordinate 189,185 of NZ_JAPFFT010000002.1, forward strand.
CCGGCCGCGCAGCAACACCGCTTAACCGTCTGTGAACAGGGTCGTAAAGTTGGCAGATGAGGAGCAGTACGGGGGCATAAAAAGAACCGCCGCCCCATTTCGGGACAGCGATTCTTTTGGGACTGGCGCAACCGGGTGGTGCGTTTTGTTGTGGACTATGCCGCGACGGCCACCGATACCGGGAGGGCTTCGATGGTTTTGTTGAAGATCCTCTGCACGATGGCCGAGCCGATAGCTCCCAGAAGGAGCATCAACCAGAAGGCTGCGTGCCGACCCAGCCCCTTGCGGGTGAACGTTTCGACGCCGACCGAATACTTCCAAAGCCATACGACATTGGCGATCGGTACGATGAGCAGCCAAGCCGACGGAATGGCCGTGCCTGACTTGTTCATCTCGTTCTTGGTCTTAACACTCCAGACAAGGGCGTAGATGCCGAACGTGATTAGGGGCAAAAGCAAGGTCGCTGCGATACTGCGGTATTTCATGGGTCCTCCTGTAGATGAATCCCATTCCGGACAAGCCGGAGACGGGAAGACTCAGGGCAGCCACTGACAGTAACGGGCCACAATCACTTGCGGATTCGATCCTGCTTCGTTGCCGAGCTCAAGCGTCCAGTATGACTATCAGCCGCGCCAGAAGCTTCGTAAGGCGTTTGGGGCGGGAATGTTCCCGAATCGAAGCGGGCGTCAGGTCCGCCTGCACGGGAACGCAGCCATACGAACTGCGTCCAGGGCGCAATTCTGCGAGCCTGCCCGGGGCCCCGTGATTGCGCCTTGCATGTCCAGCAGGCACAAAGGGACCGCCGCCCTTACGGAGCACCGGGCCTTGGCGGCCTTGGTCTGCCAATACGTTCAGGAGTCAGCCCACTTGGGCTCTTCGGGCCCGGGCAGCACGCTTGACCAGCTGGCCCGCCGGTATCCGGCATGTAGATCGCGCTTCCTCCAGTGTCCTGAAAAGAGCCAAGAAGCTCTTCGACGCCATCGGTATTGGGATCTGCTCCTTGTTCTCGCCTCACGACCCCATAAGAACTAATTACATTGATGACGTTCTGGTAGTCCGACCCGGTGGAAAAATGGAGTCGATAATGCGGGGCCCGCCGCTTCCGCCCGGTTGTCTGGCCCACGCCTGGCAGTGGCAGCCTCTTGTGCGTCAGCTGACGAACCGTTGATTGCGCCCTACGCCCTGGAAGAACTGGCGAAACCGCCCTGAATACGGACTTCCTGTGATGCCGTGCCACTGGTCTCCACTCCAGTTTGTGAACACTGCCAAACGAAGGACCAAGACTGTTAGGGGTCGATCATGGCTTTCGGAAAAGATATCCCCGGCGCTGACCGCGAACAGATAGAAGATCTGGTCCGCGAATTCAATTGGCTGCTGGACCACGGGATAGCGGATGGGTTCGCTGAGCTCTTCACGAAGACAGGGACCTTCACCGCCGCAGGTAGGACACCGTCTGGAAGGTTGGAGCTGCAGGATTTCGCACAGAACCGTGTCGCCGAGCGTTGGCGTTGCACCGGTCGGTCAATAGTGCTGTAGGACACTAAGGGGACCCGAGGACTGCGTCAGTTCCCAGTCGGCTGCTGGGCTCTGGGCCAGCAGCCTCAGTAAGCCTGTTCCGCGGTCGGCATCTTCGATCTGATCCGTACGGCGTCCTCAGCTTAAAAGCGCTTCGGCGGCTGAAACGCCATCGTCGATGCCCTGTGGACCGTTGCGCTTGACACTGCGCATGATCGCTATCGCCGAGACAACGGAGATCAGTGAAATTGACAGCAACAAAGTGGCTGGCCCCCAGGACAAGTTGTTGCTCAGGGACAGGACTCCGGTGGCGATCAGGGGTGTGAACCCGGCGACGATGCCGGCGATGTTGGCAGACAACGCCATCGTGCTGTACAGAATATTGGACGGGAAGTAGTCACGGAACATGGCGCCGATCGGGGCGTATGGGATCGTGCCAAGGCCGAAGGTGAGAACCATGGCCACCGTGATCAGGCCCGTGTCCTTCGTATCCACGAGCCAGAACGTCGGGAAGGCCAGGACCAAGGTGACCAGGTACCCGATTACGACTGTCTTGGCGGCTCCGATGCGATCGGCGAGCTTGCCGCTTAGGAGAAGGACAATTCCCTGCGCGACGGCTCCTGCCACCGTGGCGTTCAGAATCACGGAAGCGGGCAAGTGCAGCGTCAGCGTCACATAGCTGATCATGAAGGTGGAGATGATACCGAACCCGGCGGTGGAGTACAGATACGCACCGACTCCCAGCATCAACTTGACCGGGTGCTTGAGGAAGGTTTCCTTGAGCGGCGATTTGGTGGTCAGCCTGTTGGCCTCAAGCGCCCTGAATTCGTAGGTCTCGGGGAGATACCAGCGGATCCAGATCGCGACGGCCACCAGGACAATGGAAACCAGGTAGGGCAAACGCCAACCCCAGCTCAGGAACTCGCTTTTCGGCAGCAAGGTCACGAGAGCAATGGCGCCGCTGCTCAGCAGCGTGCCCGACGGGGAGCCGAGCTGAACCATCGAGGCGTAGAAGCCGCGCTTCTCTTTGGGGGCGTTTTCCACAGCCATGGCCGTGGCCCCGCCCCATTCCCCGCCAGCGGCGATGCCCTGGACGAAGCGGAGTGCCACCAACAGGACCGGAGCAACGATGCCCGCGGTCTTGAAGTCCGGCAGGACACCGATCAGGGTCGTCGCGGACCCCATGATGATCACTGTGACGATCAACGCACCTTTGCGGCCGAACTTGTCGCCGTAATGACCGAAGATCATCGCCCCCAAGGGGCGCGCGATGAAGCCAACAGCCAGAGCCGCAAAGCTGCCCATCTGCGACGCAAACTGGCTCGAGGACGGGAAGAACAGTCCCCCGAACACAATCGCTGCGGTGGTGCCGAAGAGGAAGAAGTCGTACCATTCCAAGGCCGTGCCGATGTACGCGCCCACCACGGAGCGCCGCGCATTCCTCAATCTGGTTTCTGGTGTGGATTCAGCTAAAGCAATCATGTGGGTCTTCCTAATCGAACGCGCTCTGCGTAGCAGCCGGTTCATGGGTGGGGCTGGGAGCCTTTGGCTCGGCGGAAAATGCGGAGAGGTAGTCTTCCAACGCTTTAGTGCAATTGTGGGACGTGATGTGCATAACATCAAAGACCAAATTTGCATCCAATCAATAACAAATTGGCATGAAATTACCAATCTGCTTGCCCACCATAATCCATGCCCTTATAGCATGCATCTCTTGCAAAATACGTATTGGACGGCATGGTCGGAAAGCTTGGACACTGGAGTACAGACCACGAATCATAGGAGAACAATGAGCCTCTATGCAGTAACAAACCCCGCAACCGCGGAAACCGTCGCCACCTTCCCCACAGCCAACGACGCTGGCATCGAGTCGGCGCTTGCAAGTGCTCACTCCGCGTTCCTCGGTTGGAAGTACTCCGCCATTGAGGACCGCACTGGACTGCTCAACCGAGTTGCCGACCTCTACACGGAGCGCCGCGAGGAGCTTGCCGCGATCATCACGCGCGAAATGGGCAAGCCCACGTTCCAGGCCGGTATCGAAGTGGATATCGTCGTCTCGATCTACCGTTACTACGCCCGGAATGGCCCGAAATTCCTTGAGGACGAGGAACTAGAGGTGGCTGCCGGCGGCCGGGCAGTTGTCCGCAAGGAAGGGCTGGGCGTGCTCCTGGGCATCATGCCGTGGAACTTCCCGTATTACCAGGTGGCTCGCTTTGCCGGCCCCAACCTGATGAACGGGAATACGATTCTTCTCAAGCACGCACCGCAGTGTCCCGAGTCCGCCTTGGCCATGGAGCAGATCTTCAAGGATGCCGGGGCCCCAGTGGGGGCGTATGTCAACGTCTTCGCGACCAACGATCAGGTGGCGGACATTATTGCCGACCCACGCGTCCAAGGCGTCTCCCTGACCGGCTCCGAGCGAGCAGGATCCGCCGTCGCGGAAATCGCCGGACGCAACCTCAAGAAGGTTGTACTGGAGCTGGGCGGTTCGGATCCTTTCCTGCTGCTGGACACCGGTAACGTGGACGAATCGGTCCAGCGCGCCGTCTTCGGCCGCATGGTCAACGGCGGCCAGGCCTGCAATGCTGCCAAGCGTTTTGTGGTCATGGAGGACGTCTACGAGGAATTCGTGGAGAAGTTCACGGCCGCCCTGGCCGCCATCGAACCCGGGGATCCTACGGATCCCAAGACGTTCCTCGGGCCGCTGTCCTCGCAGGCGGCTGCCGACAACCTCGCCAAACAGGTCGACGCCGCGATCGCAGGTGGCGCTGTACTGCGCACAGGGGGCGGCAAGGTCTCCGAGGACCGTGCCTACTTCAAGCCGACAGTCCTGACCGGCATCACCCCGGACATGGACGTCTTCCACCAGGAACTCTTCGGCCCGGTGGCCATGGTCTTTAGGGCCGCCTCCGAGCAGGAAGCCGTGGCCCTTGCCAACAACTCGCCGTTTGGCCTCGGAGCCTCCGTTCACACCAACGACGCCGAAAAGGCTGCCCGCGTGGCCGATCAGCTCGAGGCCGGCATGGTGTACATCAACGAACCCGGCGGCACCTCCGCCGAACTCCCGTTCGGCGGCATCAAGCGCTCCGGCGTCGGCCGTGAACTCGGCAAGTACGGCATGGACGAGTTCATCAACCGAAAACTGATTCGCACTGCCAAGTAACATCCCGGCTGCGGGGAGGGGAAAGGCGCTGGCGGGAGTCCGGCTCCCGCCAGCGCCTTTGTCCGCCCAGGCCTTCAACGGTCGTCCCGCAGCAAGGTTGGCGACGGCCCCAGCGATGCACCCCCAGAAAGGAGAGACGGTTCCCCAGGGGGCAATGCCGTAAGCCGTTACTACCACCGTGATCAGGGCAGCCTCGGGGACCGCCGGGTGGCCCTCGAACCTGGTAACGACGTCTCGGAGCGCGCTCGGCAGTGCACCGAGAAGTGCCACGCCGGACAACGCCGTCAGCGTTGGTGCCGGAACAACGGCAAACAGCGCCACCACGGCAGAACTAAAGGTGCCGAAGACAAGGTAGAAGACCCCTCAGGAGATTCCGGCAATGAACCGGCGTCTGGAGTCCTTCCCGGAGCCCTGCGGATCGAAATGGCACCGCTCTACCCCGCCGAGGTCCAGGAATGGTCCCGTGAGCATCTGGAAAAGGAGCTCGCCTTTCCGGCCGCCCGCGCCCTGGTAGAGCACACTGCCGGCAACCCGTCCCTGACCGTGTCCCTGATGAAGCAATTCCCGTCCGCGGTCAGGTCCGGCGGCGCGGAACTGCTTCCGACACCAACAGGACTGCTTGCGTCAGTTGCCTCAAGGCTCCTTCGTCTTCCACCCGAAGCAGCGGCCCTGGTCGAGGCGGCCTCGGTCCTGGGCAGCGATCCGCAGCTTGCACTTGCCAGCGATGTCGCGGAGATATCGGACCCTGTGCGGGACGTGGAAGCCGCGGAGTCCAGAACAACCAAGTGACGTTCCCCGCTCCGGTGATCCGATCAGCCGTCTACCGTCAACTGGCCTTGACGCGGCGTATCCACATTCACGCCGTCGCCTCACGGCTGGTCCCGACTTCGGACGAACGGCTCCGCCACCGCGGCGCGGCTACTCTGTTGCCCGACGCCGATTTGGTCGCCGAACTGGAGCAGGCGGCCGATGGTTGGTTATGCCTTGGCGGGGGCCCGGGGCCACGCAGCGGACGGCTACCTGCGTGCGGCCGGGCTCAATCCCTCCCAGGCCGCGAGGGAAACCATGCTCCTGAGGGCCGTCGATGCCATGGTCGGCGCAGGCCAGCTGCCGCACGAGGTCGCAGCCTCGGAAGCCCTCGGCTCGCTGTCCAGTAGTCCCCTTCGGGACGCCGTCGGCGGATTCCTGGCAATTCTCAGGGGCAATCCCTCCCAGGCCGATGACCTGCTGATTAAGGCGTGGTCCGCCGTCGACCCTTCCAGTGATCCCGTGACGGCCGCGGGAGTCTGTCAACGCCAGGTGCTTCACGCACTCGGGCGGTTCAACGGTCGCGAACTCGTTCTCTGGGCCGGACGCGCCTTGGAACTGGCTCAGCCGGGCAGCCTGCCAGCCGTGGAATCGCAGGCCATCCTGGGCCTGGGTGCGATGGGCCGTTTCGAGGAAGCCGAGCGAAGCTACCATGCCGCCGACCACCTCCCTGAATACAATGCACAGCACCAGCGCAACGACATGGGCCGGGGTGGCTGTACCAGGCCATGGACCGGTTGGAGGCAGCCCGCTCGATGCTGGCCGGTGCAGTCCCCACGGAATTCGGGCACGGCTCGCAGCGCATTTCCCTCTGGGCTCAGGCCTGGCTCGCCCGGGTGGATCGAGCTTATTCGCCCGATCGTGCACTGGAGCGGAGCCCAGATACACGCCTTGCGAGGGAACTGGGCAGCAGCGGAACGCCACCTGGAGCGGGGCGCCGCGGCGGCCGACAGCTACCCCGTGATGCTTCTCCCCTATTGCCTTGCGCAAGCGCAGGTGGCCGAGACGAAGGCAGATTACGCCGGCGTGATCCGGGCTTTGGCCCCGGTGCTGCGGATGCAGCGCGCCGGTGGGATCGACGAACCAGGGTTTTGGCCCTAGCAGGACCATTATGCCAATGCCCTGGTCATGGTCGGCCGGGTGCCCCGCGAGCGAAATGATGTCCTTCTCCCGCACGAGCAGCTGGCGGCGGACCGCAGGCACCACTCGACCCTGGCGCGACTGTCCTGTGCCCGGGGCAGGATCCAGGCTTCGGCCGGGGACCTCGAGGCCGCTCGGAGCGCGTTCGTGGGCGGACTGGCGCATCTGAACACGCTGCCCATGCGGTATGCGCGGGCCGGATCAAATTCGCCTACGGCCAATCTTTCCGACGCGCAGGCAAACGGAGCGAAGCAGCCGCTGTCCTGGCTGAAGCCCGGTCATTGTTCGCAGTGCTTGGCGCCGACGCTTATGTGGACCGCTGCTCCCGTGAGATGCGTGCGAGCGGCGTCAGTTCGAGGGCCAATGACGTTGATAATGGCGCCGGGCGGAAGGCTCGGAGTGGCCCCAGCTCAGCCGGCAGCCTGACAGAACAGGAGAAGTCTGTTGCCGGGCTCGTCGCCTCAGGGCTGAGCAACAAGGATGCTGCGGCTGAACTCTATGTCTCCGTGAAAACCGTCCAGTACCACCTCACCCGGATCTACATGAAACTCGGCATCAGTTCGCGTTCCGAATTGGCTGCGTTTACCGCCCATTAACCATACGAATCCCACGACCCCGGCAGCTTTGAGCTCCGCGAAAGCGGCATTCCCCCTCTCGGGAGCCATCGCTTGGCCGGTGCCGCTGCCCTCCATTCACCCCGGTCCATGCTGTTTCGACATGGTTATGGTGCAATAGCGGTCTTAGACACCATGCGGTGAACATCACATACTCATAGAGGCGATGGCGCGCACCACGAGTCGCGTTGGGCGAATCCCCTGACCGGCGGGCACCCGCCTCGGATCATCGAGGCGCAACCGACCCCATGGACCCGCCCGGTTCTGCCTTCGCCAGCCCTTGCGAATGACCTTCATCCTCCCACGCACACTGACAAGGAAGTCTTACGTGATGCCCGAAACCACTAACTCCCCCACCTGGCGCAGCCGGCTCCCGCAGACGAAGGCCGGCATGGCGCTGGGCGCTGCTGGAATCGCCCTGGTTCTGGGCGCCGCCGGATGCTCCACGGGCAGCCCCGCGGGGCCCGCCTCCGCAGCCAAAATGTCCACGGACACCATCAACACCGTGCTGACGTCGGACCCGACCACTTTTGATCCTGCCGCTGTGCAGAACAATGACGATTACACCGTCAACCGCCTGCTTTTCGACACGCTCGTGCGTCGCGACGCCAACAACAAGATCGTCGGAGACCTGGCTACGGACTGGAAGGTCACACCGACCCAGGGTATCTTCACCATCCGCAAAGGCTCTACCTGTTCGGACGGAACACCCGTCACCGCCGAGGTGGTGGCTAACTCACTGAAGCACTTCGCTGCCCCCGAGACCAAGTCCAACTTCCGCAATCTCACCTTCGGCACAGGAACCGCGGCCATCAGTTCCGACGCGGCCGCCGGTACGGTCACCATCAACCTGAGCCAGCCCTGGACCGATCTGCTCCAAGGGATGAGCCTTCATGCCAGCGGCATTGTGTGCCCGGCAGGCCTGAAGGACCCCAAGGCGTTAAAGACCGGCGACGCGCCCGGAGCATTCTCCGGACCGTTTACCCTTGCCAAGCACGAGCATGGGGTGAAATACACCTTCAGCCTGCGCCAGGACTACGACGCCTGGCCCAAATACGCCACCGCCCTCAGCGGCGCCCTTCCGGCCACGATCAACGCGGCCGTCAACGCCAACTCCAGCTCGGTGGCCAACCAGCTCCTGACCGGCACGGTCGACATCGCCAACTTGACTACCAAAGACATGGACCGTTTCAAGGCGGACCAGGGCTATGGAACCGCCAAGTTCCCGATCGCCAGTTACTACGTCATGTTCAACGAGCGGCCCGGCCACCCGTTCACCGACACGACACTGCGCCAGTCCGTTGCCAAAGCGATCAGGCAGCAGGCATTCAACCAGGCCGCCTCGGGAGGACTCGGAGAGCTTTACACGTCCTTCGCCAGCCCCGGAGTACCGTGCGCCAACACGGATGCCTCCATCCTGATCAAGGAAAACACCGTCGAGGCCAAACCGAAACTGACCGGGCTGAAGGTCAATATGGAAGGCGCCCAGGTCTTCGGACCCAACGGAGCTGCCAACACGTACGTCTCGGAGGCACTGCGCGCAGCCGGAGCTGACGTGAAGCTCAACAACGTCGACGTCGCCACCTGGAGCACCGACCTGACTCAGAAGCCGGACTCCTGGGACATCACCGTCATGGCCGCCATCAACGCCGGCGGCACCATGAACGGCGCCCTGTCGACCATGGTCGGCACCCCCGCGGAAAAAGGCGGGCTCAACTGGGGCGGCGCGGAAAACTCGGCAGTCGTCGGGCTCTCCGAGAAGGCCATGACCCAGACCGATGAGAGCCAGCGCTGCGGAACGTTCCAGCAAGCCCAGCAAATCATGATCAGTGATGCCCATGCCGTACCGATGTCCTCCATGCCGGCCCAGGCGACGACCCGCTCAGGCTTCTCCATGCAGGTCCTCAATGGCCAGGCGGATGCCAGCACCATGCGCATCACCAAGTAGAGGCACCCGATTCATGACTTCAACACTTGTATCTGATGCCAACCGGACCCCCGGCACCAACGCCGGGGGGCCGGTCCCGATGCGGCTTCTGAACCATCCTTGGACGGCGTTCGTCCTGCGCCGGGCCGGAGGGCTGTTGCTCTCCTTCCTTGTGCTGACGATCGTCACCTTCGTCATCGTCCCGCTCATACCAGGGGATCCGGCCGTCATCGCCGCTGGCGAAGGTGCCAGTGCCGACAAAATCCAGTCCGTCCGCTCCGAGCTCGGCCTGGACCAGCCTTTGCTGGTCCAATTCCTGAACTACTTCACGGGGATCCTCCGTCTCGATATAGGCACCTCCTTCATCAGCGGCGACAATGTATCGACGATGATCGCCAACCGCTTTCCCTACACGGCCGAGATCGCACTGCTGGCCATCGGAATGGTATTGCTGATCGCGGTCCCGGTGGGCATGAGTGTGGCCGTTCTGACCAACGGTGGCCGACGGCCCTGGTTGGACAGCATGTTCAACGTCTTGACCAGTCTTTTCTATTCTGTTCCCCAATATGTGATGGCCACGCTCCTGGTAACCGTTTTTGCGGTCAGCCTGCGCCTGCTCCCTGCCGCAGGTGCCGCCGGACCAACGTCGCTGATACTGCCGACGGCGGCACTCATGATCGGCCCGAGCTGCGTGATCGCCCGCGTCGTGCGGCGCGAGACGGCCGTCGTCCTGGACAAGGACTACATCCGAACAGCCAGAGGCTGGCGGCTCAGCGCTTTCCGTACGCACATCCGCTACGTACTCCCCAACCTGATCACCACCACTCTGACGCTCTCCGGGCTGATCCTTGCCGCCCAACTCGGCGGTGCCGTCGTGATCGAAACAGTGTTCGCGTGGCCCGGATTGGGCCAGGGTATCGTCAACGCCATCCTGCAACGCGACTACCCCGTGATCCGGGGGATCATCATGGTCCTGGGGCTGCTGGCAACACTGATCATCGTCATCGTCGACGTCGTCCTGGCGGTCATCGATCCACGCAACCTCGGAGGCGGAACACATGAATAGCAAGAAGGTCCGGGCACTGCTCAGTCCGTCCATGATCGGTGGCATCACCATACTCCTGCTCTTGGTGCTCACGGCCGTCGTCGCGCCGATGACGATGTCCACAGCCGCCAACTCGCTGACCCCGGACGCCGGCGCCGGCCCGAGTCCCGCTCATTGGCTCGGCACCGACGATCTGGGTCATGACCTGTTTTCCCGCTCACTGGTGGCCACCCGGTTGACACTGCTGATGGCCTCCGGCGCAGCTACCATTTCAGTTGCCAGCGGCATCGTCGTCGGTCTAGCAATCTGGCTGGCCGGACCGCGAATCAGGGAGGCGGCACTACGTGTCTTGGAAACCGCCGTCGCCTACCCCTCACTGATTTTCGCCCTGGTCATCGCAGCCATCCTCCAGCCGGGTGCAACCTCGTCCGTCGTCGCGATCGGCGTAGCCGGCATCCCCGGATTTGCCCGGATTACAGCCAATCTGGCCTCCGCCGTCTCCCGCAGTGACTTCGTGGTCACGGCACGCCTGCTCGGTGTCAGCCCATTGCGTATCGCCTCGCGGCACATGCTTCCAAACATGGCCGAACCGCTGCTGATTCTGAGCGCCACCGTGTTCTCCCTTTCCCTCGTGGAAATCTCAGCCCTGTCCTTCATCGGCCTCGGGGTCCAAGCGCCGGACTACGATTTCGGCCGGCCGCTCAACGACAGCCTGAATGCCCTCTACACGCAGCCGATCCAAGCTGTTGGACCATCTGCCATGATCGTCCTCACGGGCCTCGCGGCCATGCTGGTGGGCGACTCACTCGCCGCAAACGCCAATCCGCGGACAAAGCGGCGGCAGGGACCGCGGTCGCTCGCTGCCAAACAAACCTTGGCCAACGACGCCGGGGACCAAGCCTTGGTCCGCGTGGACAATCTGCGCATCGGCATTCCTGGTGGCACCGAACTTATCAAAGGGGTCTCTTTCACAATCAAACCCGGCGAGGTTGTGGCTCTCGTGGGCGAATCCGGTTCCGGCAAGTCCCTCACTGCGATGGCCGTCGCTGGGCTCCCTGCCGAAGGGCTGAGCCTCTCGGCGGATCTGCTGCGCGTGGGGAACATGAACATGCTGGGCCGGCCTGACCAGGCACGCCTCGCCAAGGAAATCAGTGTGGTGTACCAGGACCCCGGAACGACGTTCAACCCTTCGCTGCGGATGGGGGCCCAGCTCACCGAGGTCCTGCGAACGCACCTGCGACTTAGCCGGGCCGAGGCCCGTCAGCGGGTGATCGAGGCCCTGGAGGCGGTCAACATCAGCCGCCCGGCAGAGCGGCTGCGTCAGCACCCCCATGAATTGTCCGGAGGCATGCGGCAGCGCGCCATGATTGCTTCTTCCATGGTGGTCTCCCCTGCACTGATCGTCGCCGACGAACCCACCACAGCCCTTGACGTCACGGTCCAGGCCGAGGTAGTGCGGGAATTCCGGCGGATCCACCGCGAAAACTCCACCGCCATGCTCTTCATCTCCCACGACCTTGGGGTCGTCCAGGAACTGTGCGACACCGTTTTGGTGATGAAGTCCGGAGAGATCGTGGAGCGGCTAACAGCAGTCGAACTCAAGAACCGCGATGTCAACCACCCCTACACCAAATCCCTCCTGGCCGCCGTGCCCGTCCTTCAGATATCAGGTGCCCCGGCAATGGCGGGCGAGCAAGGAAAACTACAGTGAAATCACCAAAGCACCTGACAGGAACCGCAACGACATCCGCTGCCCAACCGGCCGCCTTGATCAGTAGTCTCAATGTATCCTTCGGAGCGGCGCACGTCCTCAAGGACGTCAGCATGGAGATCCCCTCCCAATCGGTGGTCGGCCTTGTTGGCGAATCCGGTTCCGGGAAGTCAACGCTCGGCAAAACCCTCGTGGGCATCAACACCCCTAGCAGCGGGCAGATCCTGATCCATGGCGAGGACTTCACGCGGATGCACGGACGACGCCGGCAAGAGTTGCGCCGGGAAGTCCAGTACATTCCGCAGGATCCCTATTCCTCGCTGAGCCCGCGCCGAACCACCGGCCAGACCCTCGCCGAAGCCCTGGATCCGGTCGGAGCGAATCCGCTGGAGCGCCAGGAGGAAATCTCCGAAGCACTCTTGTCCGTGAAGCTGGACCCTTCGGCCGCAGACAAATACCCCCACGAGTTCTCCGGCGGCCAGCGGCAACGCATCGCCATTGCCCGCGCGTTAATGCTCAAGCCGCGCCTCATCATTGCCGACGAAATCACCTCGGCCCTTGATGTTTCCGTTCAAGCGGAGATCATCCGGCTACTCCAAGGCATGCGCGAAACAGTCGACAGCTCGATGCTCTTCATCTCGCACAACCTCGCCGTCGTGCAGCAGCTCTGCGACCACGTCGTCGTCATGTACCGAGGTGAAATCGTCGAACACGGGCCGATCGGCGAGGTCTACAACGACCCCGCCCATCACTACACACGCAAGCTGCTTTCCTCAGTTCCGGGGGCACCCGGGTTCAACCTGGACTAGGCAGCCCGCCGACCGACAAGCGCGCGAGAACGGTCGAGGCAGCTTGGTCGATCACGGCAGTGTATATGCCCTAAGGGCATTGATGCGACGCCATTTCGGTCTTGGACAGCATGCTCAATCGAATCGCATACTCAGAGGGAAGCAGCCGCGGAATTGTGGCCGCGCCCACATCATCCTCAGGAGGAATCCATGGCGGCACCAACCGCAGCTATCACGAAATCCGCCGGCCATGTCATCGTGGACAGCCTGGCGGCCCACGGGGTCAAGCGTGTCTACTGTGTCCCCGGCGAAAGCTACCTCGACGTCCTGGACGGGCTCCACGACGCGAAAATTCAGACGATCGTCTGCCGTCACGAGGGCGGCGCCGCGTACATGGCCGAGGCCGAAGGCAAACTTTCCCAGGTCCCGGGCGTCGCCATGGTGACGCGCGGTCCGGGCGCTGCCAACGCCTTCGTCGCCGTTCACACCGCCTGGCAGGACGCGACACCAATGGTGCTCTTCGTTGGCCTGATTCCGGTGGCTGACCGGGAGCGGGAGTCCTTCCAGGAATTCGATATCAAGGCCTGGTTCGGGACCGGCGCCAAGCGCGTCCTCGTTTTGGATTCCGCCGAGCGGGCTTCCGAAATCGTTGCCGAGGCCTTCTTCGCCGCCGCCAGCGGCCGACCCGGCCCAGTTGTCGTCGGTTTGCCCGAGGACGTCATCACCCACCGGATCGGCACCGAGCTGCACCCGGTCATTCCGGTCGCCGGCGGAGGGGTGTCCCCAGGGGACGCCGCCGTGCTCAAAGACGCCCTCCAATCGGCATCGAAGCCGCTCTTCATCACCGGCGGCAACGACTGGACCCGTGGATCCTCGGAAAAACTGACGTCCTGGCTCGAGGGACTGAACCTGCCGGCCGCGAGTGATTGGCGTGCCAACGGGGTGGTCAGTTCAGATTCCCCCAGCTACGTCGGCTCCTTCGGCTACGGCCGCGACGACTCAGTAGCCGCTTCCCTGAGCGAGGCGGACCTCGTGGTGACGATCGGCACTGTGCTGGGCGACGTGCTCACCGACGGCTTCACACTGCGGCAGGACTGGTCCGCACGCAACATCATCGTCAACATCGACACCTCGCTCCGTGGACGATCGGGCGGGGTCCACCACCAGATCGTGGCCAAGCCCGGGGCCTTCGTGGACGCGCTGGCCGCGCTTGAGATGAACGGCAGGCCGGAGTGGAAGGATTGGACCGCCGGTCTGCGCAACCATCAGGAAAATTATGCCCGCCTCAACGATGCCGCCGTCGAACACGACGTCCCTGCGCGGATGGACGCCGTCATGGCGGCCTTGGTCCCGGACCTCCCGCATGACGCCGTGGTAACCTTTGGCGCCGGCAACCACAGCGCCTGGGGACATAAGTTCTTCCCCACCCGTGTTTTCGGCAGTATGTTGAGCACACGCAACGGCTCCATGGGATACAGTGTGCCCTCCGCCGTCGCAGCCAGCCTTGAGAACCCCGGACGCCGGGTTGTTTCAGTGGCCGGCGACGGCGAGTTCATGATGAACTGCAACGAACTCGCCACCGCGCTCCAGTACGGCGCCACACCTCTGGTCATCGTGATGGACAACGGCCAGTACGGAACCATCCGCTCGCACCAGGAATTCCACTACCCGGGCCGGATAAGCGGGACCCAGCTCACCAACCCGGACTTCGCTGTGCTCGCACAGGGCTTCGGGGCCTACGGCGAGAAGGTCATGCACGACGGCGATGTTCGCGGCGCCGTCAAACGCGCCCTTGCCGCGATCGACGGCGAAGGCGTGCCCGCCGTGCTGCACATCGTCGTCGACCCCGCAGTGATGCTCCCGTAATTCTCCGTACCAGGAAGGACAAAACACCATGCCAACGACGGCAAACCGCAACATTGAACTGGCCCGGCGCACACTTGCCGCCCGCCCCTCCGAGGTCCGGAAAGTGTTCCGCGCCGCCCAGCGCCCAGGAATGATTTCCTTCGCCAACGGCGCACCGTACCTTGGGGCACTGGATTTCGAGCAGCTCGCCGAAAGCAGCCAGCGCATCCTGCGCGAGAGCGGCAGCATTGCCCTGCAGTACGGAGCAGGCCAGGGAACGCTTGAACTGCGCCAACACATTTGCCGGCTCATGGCACTCGAAGGCATCCGTGCCGCCCCCGAGGACGTCATCGTCACCTGCGGCAGCCAGCAGGCCCTCGACCTCGCCTCGAAAGTGCTCATCAATCCCGGCGACGTGGTCTTCGCCGAGGCCCCCTCCTACGCCGGCGGCATGGCCGTGTTCACCGGCCTAGAAGCGGAAATCGTCCACGTCCCCACCGACGAGAACGGCCTGATCCCGGAGGAACTCGAGGCCAGGATCGCCAAGGTCCGGGCCGCCGGGAAGACCGCCAAGGCCCTTTACACGATCCCCAACTTCCACAACCCAGGCGGCATGAACCTCTCCCCGGAGCGCCGCGCCCTGGTGGGACAGCTCTGCACCGAAAACGGCCTGCTGATCTTCGAGGACAATCCGTACGGACTGCTTGGATTCGAAGGCCAGACAATGCGCGCCATCCAGCCTGACTTCCAGGACATCACCCTGTACTTCGGGTCTTTTTCCAAGATGTTCGCGCCCGGGCTTCGCATCGGCTGGGTCGTGGCTCCGGAGCGGCTTCGCGAGCACTTGGTCAACGCGAACGAGACTACAGTGCTGAATCCTTCGGTTCTTTCCCAGATGATCCTCACCGAGTATCTGGACACTCCTGGGTGGAAGAGCACGTTGGAGGAATACCGTGCCTTGTACGCCGCAAAGTGCGACGTCCTGGTGGATGCCCTCAGCCAAAACATGCCGGCCGGGACTACCTGGACCCGGCCGGAGGGCGGCTTCTATCTCTGGGTCACCGTCCCGGAAGGAATCGACACCGATGCGCTTGTTTATGAGTGCATCGAGCGCGGCGTTGTTTATGTTCCCGGAACAGCCTTCTTCACCGATGGGTCCGGGCACGACAAGCTTCGCTTCTCGTTCTGCCTTCCCACCCATGAGGAGATCCGCAAAGGGGCCGCAATCGTCGGCGAAGTCTTCAGCCAAGCCCTCACAGGAACGGGAGCACGTTAATGAGCACGCAGGACATCGCGCAGGCCAAGGAAGTTGCCAGGGCCGAGCTTGACCGAAAACTTGAGCGCATCCTGGACTTCAGCCATAAACTCCACCAGAACCCCGAGCCGGGCTGGGAAGAGGTCAAAGCCTCGGCATGGATCTCGGAGGAACTGCGCGCCGTTCCGGGCGCCCGCGTGACCCACGGCCTTGGGGAGCTTCCAACGGCGGTGCGCGCCGAGCTCGGCCATGGTCCCCTGGTTCTGACCATTTGCGCCGAATACGATGCCCTGCCCGGGGTTGGCCACGCCTGCGGCCACAATGTCATTGCCTCCGCGGCCCTTGGCGCTTTCACAGCCTTGGCTCCGCTGGTTGACCAGTTGGATGCCACCGTTCGGTTGCTGGGAACACCTGCCGAGGAAAACGGTGGCGGCAAGATTGTCATGCTCGAGCAGGGCGACTTTGACGGCACGCACGCCGCGATGATGGTTCACCCCGGTGACGTCGACAATGCCAGCATGCGGCCCTTCGCCTGCACCGGAGTCAAAGTCCGCTATCAGGGCCGCAGTGCCCACGCCTCGGCACGGCCCTTCGAGGGGATCAACGCCCTGGATGCTATGACCATCGCATTGACATCCATCGGCCTGGCGCGCCAACAGTTCCGCGAAGGCCAGCAAATCCACGGTTTCGTGGAAGGGGCAGGCACGGCACCGAACGTCATCCCGGAAAGTGCCAGCGGCACCTGGATGGCGCGCGCCCATGACGTTGACTCCCTCAACGAGGTCATGGCCGTGCTGCGGCGCTGCTTCGACGCCGGCGCGGTAGCAACCGGAGCAACGCTTCACTTCGAGGAAGTGGGCAAGGCCTATCTCGAAATGCGCGATGACGACTCCATGCGCGATCTCTTCATGGCGAACTCAGCCGCGCTGGGCCGGGAACTTGAACCCGTCGGTCTCCGCGGCGGCTCAACGGACATGGCCAACGTCTCGCACTACTACCCGACCATCCATCCGATGCTCAGCCTTGGCAAGGAGTGCCCTCCCATCCACAATGCAGCGTTCGCGGATGCGGCCGCTTCCGCTGCCGGGGACAAAGCAGTACGGGACGGGGCCTTGGCGATGGCAATGACATGCATCGACCTTGCTTTGGATCCCCGGCAGCGTGAGCGCCTGATGACCCTCGGAGCAAAGAACTGACTTCGGCACCCTCACGGGCGTCATTGCCGCTCCGGCGGAATGGCAATGGCGCCCTGTTGTTCAAGGAAGCCCGAGAGCCGTCTGGCTAGCGCGGTAATGGTAGTGGCCGCGTAGTGGCGGGGGTCCCAAGCTACATGAAGGGGGACACCAATCACCCTTCCGCCATCTTCAACAACCTCCAGTGCGTAAGTTCCGTAGCGGGCGATGTCCGTCGCGAGTCCGATGCCCTGGCCCGCAGCAGCCAACGCCTGGATCGTATGCCCGTAATCGCACTCATGGTGCTCTCCCAAGGCGAGCCCTTCACGGCCCATGGCCAGATCGAGCTCCACCCGGCTGACACTCGCGGTGGTCGGGAGGATGAGTCTTTCGCGGCTCAATTCCCGCAGCGATATCGACTCTCGTCCCTGCATAGCCCACTCGTGACTCTGCCGAACATGCGCCTTGAGGGCCACGGTGCCCAACTTATGCCGTGTCAGAGCGGCCTGCGGTGGGGCGGGCGAGACCATGAAATCCACCCCCGCCCTGAGAACCTCGTGGATCCTGAAATGCGGGGCTTCGTGTGTCAGGAGCACAGGGTCCTCAGTATTCATGGTCGCGATGAACGGTGCCAGAAACCCGGTGATCGACGCCGTGGTGGCGGCGACCACCAGGGATTCGACGCGCCCCGTGGACAGGTTCCCGACGGCGGCCTCCACACGCCGCGCTTGCGCCAGAAGGTCCCTTCCCAGGTTCGCAAATGCCGACCCTGCGGCGGTCAGCATCAAGCGGTTGCCCTTTGCCTCGAACAGCGAGAGGTTGAGTTCCTTTTCAAGGACCCGCAGCTGCCGGCTCAATGCCGGTTGCGCGATATGGAGGGTCGCAGCCGCAGCCGTGACAGTTCCTTCATCCACAACGGCAAGGAACGCCTGAAGTCTTCCAAAATGCATGAACCATTATGCCCACACGATATGGACAAATGCCAAAAAAAGTATTGGCGGTTATGGACTCGGCGACCTTACTCTCAGAAGAAGCCACCACTCGCCTGCAAGGAAAGAAACCCATGATTCTTGATGCAATCTTCCACAACGGCCGCATCCACACCATGGATCGGGACCGCCCGACCGCCACGAGTCTCGGGATGATCAATGGTCGCATCGCGGGACTCGACGGCGAACTGGACGGACTGTCAGCGCGGCGGACCGTGAACCTTGGCGGCGCGACCGTGGTACCCGGCTTCAACGATGCCCATCATCATCTGAGCATGCGCGGTCAGCGGCTTCGCGCCCTGGACCTCATGGACGGACAAGTCGGTACCCTCGACGAACTCTACGAAGCTGTCCGGACGTTCGCCGCGGAATTGCCTGACGGCGCCTGGGTCCGCGGATCCGGTTACGACCAAAACAAGATCGGCAGCCATCCCACCGCAGAGGACCTGGACCGAGTCTCCGGCGGCCGGCCGGTATTCCTCGAGCACGTCTCCGGCCACATGGGCGTGGCAAACACTGCCGCGTTTGAGCGGGCAGGGTTCAGCGGGCGACAGGGCGTGCCCGACGTCGATGGCGGCCATGTCCCCCGCGATTCCGCCGGCGCGGCGCACGGTCTGCTGCAGGAACGGGCCATGAGCCTGGTGACCGACGCATTCCGGCCCCTGGACCTCGAAGAAATCATCAAGAACATCGCCGAAGCCTCCCGGGTGGGCCTCTCGGAAGGCCTGACAAGCGCCACCGAACCAGGCATCGGCACCATCGCGGGAATCGGCAACAGCCCCCTGGATCTGCATGCTTTCCAGCTGGCCCGCGAAACGGGGGCCCTGGGCCTCCGAATGACGCTCATGCCTTACATCACCGCCCTGCACGATGTGGATTCGGGAAATGGCAATACCCTGGGCCGCGGACTGGATCTCGGACTCCGCAGCGGTTTCGGGGACGAGTGGCTCAGGATCGGTCCCGTCAAGATCCTCGCGGATGGCTCGCTGATTGGCCGCTCGGCCGCGATGCACGATTGCTACCATGGCGAGGACCATAACAAGGGCTTCATGCAATACGAAGCCGGCGAACTGGAAACCCTGTTGCTCGGCGCCCACCGCAACGGCTGGCAGCTTGCCCTGCACGCGATCGGAGACGCAGCCGTCGACCACGCCCTGGACCTTTTCGAAACGGCCCAGCGTGACTGCCCTCGGGAGGATCCCCGTTTCCGAATCGAACACTTCGCCGTGGCGTCTGATCAGCAAATTTCACGGGCTGCCGGGCTGGGCGTCATCGCTGTCCCCCAGGGCCGGTTCATCACCGAGCTCGGTGACGGCATGATCGCTGCACTTGGTGAGGAGCGCTCCGCACACCTTTACCGGATGCGCAGTTTGCTGAACGCCGGGATGGTCCTGCCTGGCAGTACGGATTCCCCGGTGGTGGACGGGTCCCCTCTGAAGAACATCCACGACATGGTCAACCGTCGGACAGCCAACGGCCAGCTCGTGGCCCCGCAGGAGGCTCTGACCGTGGAACAGGCTGTGTACGCGAGCACGGTGGGTTCGGCCTACGCCGTGCGCGAGGAGCACCTCAAGGGCTCGCTCTCGCGCGGCAAGCTCGCGGATTTCGTGGTGCTCTCGGACGATTTGTTCACTGTCCCGCCGGAGAACATCGCGGAAATCACAGTAGGCGCCACGGTAGTGGGCGGGGAAGTAGCGTTCGACGCCGGCGTTCTCGCCGGCAGTAGCCGCTGACCGTGGCGCCCGAAACCCCGGGGCGCGCTCCGGTTCTCTACGCAAACACCCGGTTCCGCACTTTGGACCCGTCATATCCCACGGCGGAGGCCCTCCTCGTCGAGGAAGGCCGGATTGTCGCCTTGGGCGACTACCCCAGCCTATCCGCCCACGCCCCCGCCGGGACCCGAACCGCCGACCTGGACGGACTCACCGTTCTCCCCGGCCTCACAGACTCGCACATTCACACGGCCAGCCTAGGCCGCGCCCTGGACGAAGTAGACCTTCGGGGCACCCTCACCGCGGACGAAGCCCTGGCCAGGGTCGCCGGCTTCTCCGCCGGACTTGAGCCCGGCCGCTGGGTGTTCGGCGGCTGGTGGGATTTCAACAAATGGAAGGTCCCGGTGCAACCGGACCTCCGCGGCCTGGATGCCGTATGCCCCAACAACCCCGTGGCCCTCACGAGTGCCGACGGACACACCATGTGGGCCAACAGCCTTGCTCTCGCCGCGGTCGGTATCGAGGCCACCACACCGGACCCCGCCGGCGGGGAAATCGTGCGCTTCAGCGACGGCCGTCCCAGAGGAATCCTTCGCGAGGCAGCTCTGTTTCCCCTACGGGAGCTCGCCAACTCCCCACTCTCCGGCGACCTGCCCGGCCAGTTGCAGGCCGTTCAGGAACGGCTCCTGTCCGTGGGCATCACCTCGATCCACGACATCGACGGCGCCGACTGCCTTGAGGGATACCGGCGGCTCCGCACGGAAGGACACCTGGCCCTCCGCGTCCACAAGCTGCTCTCAATCGCGGAGCTGGACGCTGCGATCGAAGCCGGCACAAGAACCGGCGACGGCGACGAATGGATCCGCACCGGAGCCGTGAAAATCTTCTCCGACGGCGCCATCGGCTCCCACACCTGCCACATGAGCGAACCCTTCCCAGGCGAAGACGGCAACTACGGCATCGCCGTCACGGAGTACGCAGAACTAATAGATCTCGCGGGCCGGGCAGCCGCAGCAGGCATAGCCGTCGCCAGCCACGCGATCGGTGACCAGGCCAACCACAATGTGCTCCGCGCCTACCAGGAAATCAAGGAAGTGAGCCAGCGGCACAACCTGCGGCACCGGATCGAACACGCCCAATTCCTGCAACCCCAGGACATCGCGATGATGGCACGCCTAGGCGCGGTCGCGTCAATGCAGCCGACACACTGCACCAGCGACCTGCCTCTCATGCGCCTGATCGAGGGGCGGAACCTCGCCGCCTACGCCTGGCGGAGCATGCTCGATGCCGGCGTTCCCTTGGCCTTCGGCTCGGATGCCCCGGTAGAGGAACCCGACCCCTTTGCCGGAATCCATGCGGCCATTACACGGCAGGGCTCCTCCGGAGAGCCCGCCGGAGGCTGGATGCCCAGCGAGAGGATCAGCGCCGCCGAGGCGGTGCGGGCTTACACCACCGGCGCGGCCTACGCCTCCGGTGAGGAACACGTGAAAGGACGCTTGTCCCCCGGCATGCTGGCGGACTTTATCGCCGTCGACGTCGATCCCTTCACGGCCCCGGCGGACGAGATCCTGGAGACCACGGTCCACAGCGCCGTTGTGGATGGTGTGTTTCGTTATCGTCGGTGAGCCCCAGCCCGGTGTTGGCTCGGTGAACCGCCGCACCGGCGGCCGAGACCCGAGCTGTGTCGTCGAAGCGGACGGTGAGGCCGAGTGCGTTGGCTTGTTTGGTGATGCGGCGCATGACCTGGGTGGGTTCGCGTCGGGTGAAGTAGTCGGGTCCGAGTTCGTGGTAGTCGAGGTTGTTCACGAGCATGTGCCAGATCGCGGTGAGCAGAGAATGCTCGATCGCGATGATGGCTCGTTGTTTGCCTCGTCTGGCAGCGAGGCGGTACTAGTGATCGCGCAGGTAGGTGTTTTTGGTCCGGGCTGCGCCCATCGCCGCGTTGCCCAGGGCAGCTCCGAGTGCTTTGTTGCCGTTTCGCCGGCCTCCTGGCTTTTTGATCCCGCCGGATTCGTGGCTTCCCGGGCATACTCCGGCCCACGAGGCCAGGTGCGCGCGTTGAGGGCGTTGCGGTCCGCCGTGCGCCGCGTATCCAGTCCCTTGCGGCCGGTTAGCAAGACGCGAAGAGCCGCACGGAGCCCGTCGGCCCGCGGCACCGCCAGACGCTTCGCGTTCCTGTGCAGAACCTGCCGGACAGCTTCCAGCGCGTCAATCGGATCGGACTTGCCGACACCGGCTCGGGCTTCCCGTCGCGGTGGTTTCACTTCAGGGACGGGGATCCTTGCCGTCTTCGTCCTATGGGTCAACCCGGCCCCGTAGGACGAAGTCCCCTCAATAGCGGCGAGCACGTTGCCGTCCGTGTTCCGCTTCATCCAAGCGATGGCCCGACGAATGCCGGTTGCCGAAGTGGGGAACGATTCGGTAGCCGTGCAGGCGCACCCAACCCGCCGCCAGGGACAGGACCTGGTCGGTGAGGATCATTCCGGCATGGCAGCGTGCGAACGCGGCGGATCCCAGAACTTCTTTTCCTCCACAGCCAGAGTCTGCCACCGCGGGCAGACAAACTGGGGCCCACCTCTGACTATTACATTGGCCTCGTGGAAAGGTAGCCCATACCGGCGCGGCATTGGGGCTACCCGGAGACGAAATGGGGAACCCGTGGATGTTGGCGAGCTTGTAGACCACCTCAATCGGCAGACGAATGGATGGCCGGACTCGGCATGGGGCGGCGAAGAAGGCGTTCTGGCCGTCTTGGCACAGCACCGACTACTCAAGACAATCGGTGGGGATCCCGTCATTTGGGCGCACGGCTCGCACACGGAAACCGAGGATGGCGGCGTTGTTGTCCAAGCGCTCCTGTTCACGGAAGCGTACGTCGTCACCGACGAGGCCGGCGGCCCCAAAGCCCAGGGCCTCCCTCGCGCAGGAAATACCTCCTATGACTGGATTATAGCATTTATGCATAATTAGCGGTGGCGGAGATACCGCAAAGTAGGCGCTTTGGACTTACGTCTAGCAGAGACAAAGTAAATTGCGGCACAAATTAAAGTCACTGCCACTCCAGGGGCCTGCCAGTCATGCGGAGCGAATACATTAGTCCCAGATATCACCACAAACATAAATCCAGAAACGAACTGCACAAGTCGCCAAAAATCTCGCCGTTTTTCAGCAATCTCGACAGTCTCGGTGTCGTGGCCAGCTACTCTTGCGGACAGTGTGGGCGTCTCTACGTCACCATCAGTAACAAACTGAACTTCAAACCATTCATTCTTGTTGAGCAACGATGGAGTGAATGTGGCAGTGTTGCCGTCTTGGGTGATGTCCGCTGTCACGCCAATTCCCAGGCGGTCGTGCAGAGCCGCGCCGATGAGTTTGCTTCGTTTGAAGGACACCCGAATCGGTCCATCGAAGTGGTGCGCCGTAATTTCAGCTTTTCCGCGGTTTCCCAGTCGGATAACTGAGAGCTGCGGATACTGGGCTTCAACGCCATCGCCATGAGTTATCTTGATTGGCAACCCCGCAGCACTCCTGCTGAGGATTGGCGTTTGATCCATCAGCTGCCAGCCGAACCGCTTCGGCCTGCGTGACAGCCAGTAGAAGATGAAACCGGTCAAGACTCCTAGGACACCAACTACCAGGCCGGCAAACCCAATCCAACCCGCGTTGGCGTCAAACCATGACAACTGATGCTCCATGCGCTGAGCCTACTGGAGCAAGCAGACGATCCCTTGTAACAAATGGCAGCATCGAACCTGTCAGCCCCATCCCCTATAGTCCTCCTCATGACGATCTTCACATCTGCTGATCTAGCCGCATTGGCTGAAGAGATCCCCAACAAGGCCGTGGATCGCGGGTTGCTGTATGTAGCAGAAGCAGAATTTGTGAAGTCGGCTGACGTGCAGCTCAGCGCGGCGATTGTCAGCATCGACAACGCACTTGCTATCGCTATCTCCGCCCAGGCAGCGTTCGTCTCCCTCACGGTGAACAAGTTTGATCCTGACGAGCTGAGAGAAGTCATAGCCCAGGAGGACGGAGAGGAGCTTCCGGCCGAGGTGAACCGCCTTGTTTCGGCCGCCAGTTCACATGAAGGCGAAGTGGACGTGCTGTGGCTACGCTGGCCGGCGCACGGTCTTATTTTCGAATGGACGGCTACCTGCGAATGGCGGGAGTCGCTGTTTGAGAGCCTGGACACCGAGATGGCCGAAACCCATCGAACCATGACCCTGGAATCTCTAAACCACGAGATCGCTCAAAAAGTCAGGATCATTGAGCTCATCTCCGCTCTCGTCACATCTCCCGAGTTCCGCGGCGCGCCGGCCAATAAGCGCCGTCCGGTTGCGGAGTCGATAATAGCGTCCGTTACCAAAGACGAGATTGAACCCTATGTTGTAGGTGAAGCTGCTAGCCAAGCTGGTCGAGTAGCGGACCAGAACATCTTCGAGTATGAGAAAAAGTTCCAATACCAAATTCAGGAACTAGCTGATGAGCTGAAAACACTGCCTGATTGGAAAAAGGCCACCACGATGCAGCGTCGTCGTGAAGTCACCCAGGCGTTTCTGACTCAGAAAGCGGATGGTTATCGGATTGGCCCGCGGATCGTCGGGCCGGTTATGGAAGCCGCTCGAAACGCAGTCCGTGACATCTAAATTTAATGCTTCCTCGACTAAGCTTGTTCCCATGGCTACTAAAACATATATCCGTCTAGTCGACGACATCGACGGTACCGATGCAAACGAAACTATCAGCTTTGCCATCGATGGTGCTGAATATGAGATTGATCTCAATGAAGCTCACTCGAATGAACTGCGTGAAGCCGTGAGTAAATTCACTGCCGCGGCTCGTAAAGTGGGGCGAGTCAAGACTCCTCCACGTCGCTCGGCAGCTGCTACCACTGATACCAAGGCTATCCGCGCTTGGGCGAATGAGACTGGTATCCCGATCAACAGCCGGGGCCGGATTCAGGCCGATGTAATCGAGCGCTACCAGACAGCTCACTAAGTCCTATAACAGCCAGGAAAGCGTGCACGTCTAACTGGTATCGGCTGTAACTGAGCGTATGGGGGCGCAAATGACTATTCAACAAAAGAGATCAGGGACTGAAGAAATTAGCTTCAGTCCCTGATTCTTTTAATTGACCTCCATATTCTGCCGGTAACAGGATCAGGGCATGAAGGTTATTAGTAAGGCTTAGGCGGCGGGAGCGTTAGCTACGTCGCTAGCGCTGGTTTGTCGCGCTGTACCGGCGGAAGCGGTGGGTTGCGACTACAACTTCTCAACCAAGTGGCCGTACGTTGGTCCATTCGTTGTCCTCGACCGCAATGACCAGGGGTGCCATCGCCGCCGGCGGAGCATCAGTTGTGGCCGCTGGTGTCTGCATTATCACGGGAGGAGAACATGCCCTGGTCGTTTCTGACCCAATGGCCCCAGGATGTCTTTGAGGCTGCGGAAAAGCTCGGCTACCCGGTTCGATATGACGACCGAGTCCCATGACGATGCGCCTGGCCCGCGAGTTGCTCCGGAATGGAATACGCACAGGACATTTCGTGGCTGCGGGCCGCGCCGAGGAGTCGTCGCTGTCCGGTTCAAGCTGACGCTATCGCACTAACCACGTGGACACTCGTAAATTGTCGAGCGCCATGGAAGATTTTCCGGGTAGCGCGTACTCGAGTCCGGGTTTATTTCGAGGCGATAAGATCCGCACCACCAGTAGCTTTCATTGGCCGGCCCAGACACATTTGAGAGCAAGGCCGGACCCTTTATCCAAAACTGAAGATAGGTGCGATCATATGCGTAGTCTGTCGTTCCCGCGCGTGTGCGCTGCCGCTGTTCTGGCGGTGGCCCTGGTGGCTGCCCCGGTCACGATGGAGGCGGCTTCAGCCGCCCCTGCCGTGGCCGCAACCATCCCCGTCGGCAGCTTTCCCTTTGGGGTGGCTGTGGATCCGGGCACACACACCGTCTACGTCACCAACAACTCCGCCGGCACGGTCTCCGTGATCAACGGGACCACAGTGACCAGCACCATCCCCGTCGGCTTCGGTCCGCATGGGGTGGCGGTGGATGCGGGGACACACACGGTCTATGTCGCCAACTTCAACAGTCGCTCGGTGTCGGTGATCAACGGGAGCGCGGTAACGGACACCATCCCCGTCGGCAGCCGTCCGTTTGGGGTAGCTGTGGATCCGGGGACACACACCGTCTACGTCACCAACAACAACAAGGGCAGTGGCATCGGCACTGTGTCCGTGATCAACGGGACGATCGTGACCGACACGATCGTCGTCGGGCGGGGTCCGGTCGGCGTGGCTGTTGATCCGGGCATGCATACCGTCTACGTCGCCAACTCCAACAGCGGCACGGTGTCCGTGATCAACGGGTCGACCGTGACCGACACCATCCCCGTCGGAAGCAATCCGACTGGGGTGGCTGTGGATCCGGGCACACACACCGTCTACGTCACCAACTATGGCGACTCTACCGTGTCGGTGATCAACGGGAGCACAGTAACCGCCACCATCCCCGTCAGCTTTCCGGACGGGGTGGCCGTGGACCCGGAAACACACACTGTCTACGTGACCAACTTCGTCGCCAGCGGAACATTGTCCGTGATCAACGGGAGCACCGTGACAGACACCATCCCCGTCGGCGGCTTCCCGACCTCGGTGGCCATCGATCCGGGAACCCACAACGTCTACGTCGTCAACTCCGGCAGCGACACCGTGTCCGTCATAATTACGAGCAAGGATGGGTGCAAGGACGGCGGATGGATGAACTATCCACAGTTCAAGAACCAGGGGCAATGCGTCGCGTACGTGAACCAAAACGGCGGTTAATCAGCGAGTATCACGGGGGCGACTGATCATAGAGAATTCCGCCCCCAAGCGCCGTCCTCTCAGTCTCGTCACCGTGCCAGAAGCACAGGCCACTCCCCTGTGCTTCCGGCGTCGCTTTACCCCCAAAGATGCCTGCAGACATCATCACCGTGCCCGTGCCAGCGATGGGGCGAGAGCGAATCGAGACAAAGTGGTTCTCGACCGCTCGTCGCCCTCCGGTAGGCATCTTGCCGTCCCGCCAACGATCTGCGGCGGTTCGGGCGTTGGACTGTCCGCAAGCAGGCACGTCAAGCCGCCACGAAACGCAGGCATCCACTGCCGCGCGCCCAAGGCACGTGTCGTAGGTCAAATCGACATATGAACGTGTCCGGTGAGGAATCCCTCAGGGTGCGCTGCTTGTGACTGGAGCAGTGACTGGCTGAGACGAAGGGCTCATGGAAGACGTGTCAGAGGACCGCGAATGGGTCCGTCGGCTCTTGGGCTTGGACGTCCCTGAGCTTCACCGCCCGACGGCCGTTCGCCGTCGCCCGCTTGGCCCTGTTGGTTCGATCGCCCGGGAACGGATCGAAGTGGACACGAGCGACGGTGACACCGTCCCATGCCTTCTCCTGAGCCCTAAGGCGCCCGCCGGCATGCTGGTGATCGCCGTCCACCAGCATGCCGGTGAGTTCTCGCTCGGCAAGAGGGAAGTGGCCGGTCTCTGCGGTGATCCTTCGATGGCATACGGGCTCCGGCTCGCTGAACACGGAGTCCGGGTGCTCATCCCCGACTTGATCGGCTTCGAGGAGCGCCAACGAGGTTGGTCGCCCGGTTTCGATTTGATGTCTTCGACTAGCCTCGGTATTTCATGAGGGTGTGGATCCGGGCCAGGAGGCCTCTGGCCGGGGCTTTGGTGTCCGGGTCGGGCTGGCCGGCCTTGACGACCCGCACGCCCTTCCGGAAGGCGATGTGGCCTTTGATCTCGCGGGCGGCCGGGCTCGGGGTCGGGTAGTACCAAGCGGCGTCGCGGTTGGTCCTGCCGTAGACCTCAAGGGTGTAGTAGCTTGCGGTCCCCTTCCAGTGGCAGACCGTGGTGTGGTCGCTGGGGCGGAAGTACTCGGCGTTGATCGGGTCGGGCGGGAAGTACTGGTTCCCTTCGATCCGGACGATCCGGTCTGATTCGGCACGGTGCCCTTCCAGATCGCCTGATAGGCCCTATGCAGGTAGACATCGTTTCCCTTCTTCATCGTGTTGGCGCCAACTTAGCCCGTGGTCCGGGGCTGGTCTGTGATCTGTCCCATCCAGGACACGGAGATGACTTCACTCCGGATTTTCACGGTGATTAGCGGATCGAGCCGCGCAGATAAGGCTGCCTTGGAAACTTGGCCGCTGCAGGCATCGGGGCATTCGACAACGCCGCCCTGACTCGGCCGCCGGGGCTGGTTCAACTTCATGACCGGCAATCAACGGTTCGTCATCCCGCTTCCACTCGCCCACCGCTGAAACCAGTATGCTCCCCTTCGCCCGCCGCGAAAAGGGGCTGACAAACGCGCCGGGAATTCCCTGCCACGCGGGAAGCCCGAGAGCCGATCAAACCTGTTATCTGGGCCGGCTTCGGTATCCATATGGCGGTATCGGTCTCGGTCGGCCTCGGACTGACGGTACCGTTCGCCGGGCTTCTGGGCTCCTACGGCAAGGGCGGGTCCGGGTGGACTTGACCCGTCCCGCGGACTCGTTGCTGCCCGGGAAAAGTCCCGCTAAGTCGAGTATCGGTCCTCAAGCCCCAATATCGGACGTTACTTAGCGCTGCCGCGCAGCACCCTTGCATGGGCTTTTGATCGCGGAGTTCGTCCGGTGCTGTGTCCATTAGGGATTCGAGAATCAACCCGTTGAGCTTCTCCGACTGCATCATGTGCTCGAAAGCCAGGCTCTCTCAAGTTCCTCGGTCCGCTCACAGAGCTTGACCAATTCGTTCTTTGGCCAGTTCGGGAATACCTCCAAGGCGAGCGAATGCAGGTCCGGGAGCTCATCGCGCATTTCCGGCGGACGGGTAACCCCTGGCCGTTCAGATGGGTGCGCAATTCGTCAAAGGAATCCGCCGCGTCGAGCAGATCCCGGGTCTCGAACGTCCCGTCATCCTCTTCGGGTGTCTACTCCGAAAAGCTCATGACCAGAACCCTACTCAACATAAGCCCGGAACAAGCTGCTATCGGTCACGAGCATTGGTCCTCAAGCCCCAACGACACCATGGCTCAGCTTTCGATCGTCACCGACAACTGCCTCGATCGGGACTCCTTTAGGGAGCGGTTGTTTGGGGGCGTGGTCGCTTCCGGCCAGGCGGTGCTTCAGCAGGCACGGCCCGGGACTGCAGCCAGGCCGCGACCTGGCCTTCTGGCATTGGCTTACTCCACAGGTAGCCCTGTGCATGGCGGACGCCGAGGCGGCGAAGTTCGGCGAGTTGGTCATGGGTTTCGACTCCTTCGGCGATCACGACCAGGTTCAGGGTTCGTGCCATGCCCAGGATCAGTTCGACGATGGAGGCCCCTTGCGGGTCGGTGCCGAGCACTTCAACGAAGGACCGGTCGATTTTCAGGGTCCGGGCTGACATCCATTTGAGGTAGCTCAGCGAGGAGTAGCCGGTGCCGAAGTCATCGATGGAAAGCCCGACACCGAGGTCACGCAGCCGGTGCAGGATCTCCAACGGCAGCTCATTCTGCTCCATCAGGACGGTTTCGGTGATTTCCAGGTTCACCGCCGCCGGATCGATGCCCGCCGCCCGCGCCGCGGCGTGCACGACGTCCGGGAAGTCCGGGGCCACGAGTTGGCGGGCGGAAATGTTCACCGCGGCCCAGAGGTTCCCGGCTCCCGGAACATTGGAGCGCCACCGCTGGACCTGGGCCAGTGCCTCGTTGAGCACCCACGTTCCGATCGGGACGATAAGGCCTGTCTCCTCGGCGATGCCGATGAACGTGTCTGGCATGATCAGTCCGTGTTCGCGGTGGCGCCAGCGCAGTAGGGCCTCGAATCCGACTGTTTGTTCCGTGTCCAGTTCAATGATGGGCTGATATTCCAGAAACAGTTCATCCCGTTCCAAGGCCACGCGCAGGTCAGATTGCAGGTCCAGGCGCCCGGCTGCCTGCCCCGTTGTGCGATAGTCGTAGACCACCGAGCCGTCTCCGCCGGCGGCCTTAGCTTCATACATGGCTGTGTCCGCGCCATGCAGCAACGATTCCGCGGTATCTCCCGGACCCGAGACCGCGATCCCGACACTGAGGTTGAGGAAGATTCTTCGTCCGTCAATATTAAACGGCTGCCGGGTTGCCATCCTGATGCGTTCCGCAGCCGCGGCGGCGTCGCGCATACCCAGGTTCTCGCAGACGATGACGAATTCGTCGCCGCCGAATCGGCCGACGGTATCGCCGGGGCGGACGGCGGTCCGGAGCCGTTCGCCGAGCAGGATCAGGAGGGCGTCCCCGGCTGTGTGCCCGATGCCGTCATTGACGAGCTTGAACCGGTCGACATCCACGAACATGACCACCACCCGCCGGGACGGCTGCCCCAGGAAGCCCTGGAGGACATCGGTGAGCAGATATCTGTTCGGCAGGCCTGTCAACGCGTCGTGGCGGGCCTGCCATTCAAGAACCTGTTCGGCGTCTTTACGGTCAGTGATGTCCATCACGGTGGCCAGGAAACGCAGGGGTGCTCCGCTGGTGGCGTCATGGGTCATTCTGGCCTGGGACTGCATCCACCGAAGCTCGCCGTCGGCCCTGATGATGCGGAACTCGTACTCAACGCGCTTCGTGCCTGAATCAAGGGCCCGCCGCGCCGCCTGGATCAGCTCCAGGTCCTCGGGGTGGACCAGGGCAAGGGACTGTTTCCGGGAGATCAGTTCGCCCGGGGCCAGTCCGTAGATCCGGGCGTATTCATCCGAGTGCGACCACCGGTCCGAAACGATGTCATGTTCGACACTGCCCATATGAACCATTTCCTGAGCGGCGACGAGGCGTTCAAGCTCGGCGGCGGCCAGTCGCAGACGGTTCAGCTCAGTGACGTCCCGGACGATTGCCGATGCCCCCGTCTGCTTCCCGTCGGTCCCGTACACGGGGGACAGAGTCAAGGACACTTCCACCACTGAGCCATCCCTGTGCCGCCACAGGGCTTCAATCCCCGTCATCAACACCCCGCTTCCCAGCTGGGCAGCGATCACCTGCCTCAAACCCTCGTCCATGCCGGCGGCCACCAGACGGTAGCTTTGACCGACGGCCTCGTCGGCGCTCCAGCCGAACATCCTTAAGGCCCCGGAGTTCCAGCTCGTTATGATCCCTGCCATGTCCGCGCCGACAGTCGCGTCCCCCGAAAATTCCACCATCGCCGACAACCAACCCACGCTGCGCTTTCGGTCCATGACGTCCCTGGACACAGCCACCGCCGCGACGGGCACGAAATATTTGCCACGGACAGGGCTCACCGTGGCATATACCGCGAACTCACGTCCCGTCCGGTGACGCACCCAAAACTCACCGGCCCAGCCCCGGCCCGCGGCAATCCCATCCGCGATCTCCTGCCCGGTCGCCTCCTGGCTCGGTATGCCCGGTCCGGCGATGATCCCCAGCTCGGTAATTTTCCGACCGAGGACTTCTGCGGAAGTGAAACCATACAGCCGCTCCGAGGCATGGTTCCAATACGTCACCTGCCATCCGTCGTTGAGGCCAACCACCGACTGCCCGATTTCCTCCAGCAGTAGCGACTGCATCACCGGATCATCATGCTTCGCTGCAGGCATGGCCCCCCGACCCAGTTACGATCCGGAGCCGCCGACAAGAACCGGGGGTCGTCAGCGTAAACAAACAGCCGGCTGCCACCTTTTCAACGGCGAGACTAGACGTTGATTAATATGCAGATGCTTCAAACGACCATCGGAGGATCCGCGAACAGATCACGCACCCCACGTTGTGCTGCACCTACTGTAACCCCCCAAGCGCTTCGCACCGAGGTTCTGTTGATGCCGTCTGAAAACAGGGCCATTTCTGCCGTTTGAAAACAGGATTGCCGACCACTAACACCCGGTTGGGTCGCACCCCGGCACGGGCAAGTCGCTAAGAAGGCACGCGAAGTGCGGCCAGTCGGATTTTAGCCACCACCGGGACAGGCAACCGACACCAACCCTGCCAGCCAGTCCCAGACCAGCCACATCAAGACTCACAGTTGGATATTGACGAATTCACAAGCCCCCCGTAATGACCGAGCCAGATAATAGGGTCAGCCGCTGCGCGCCCGTTTTCCCATTGCTGGGATGGGTTTCGCAGCGGCTGCCCACCGAACCGGACGTGCGACTTTCACCGCATCCGGCTCTCCATGCGCCATTACCCGATGGGCATCGGGGCATTATCGGGCGTGAGCGTCCACGGGGTAGGGATGCGCGCTCCGCGGTAGCGGTAGCGTTCGACCGTGACCGTTGCGGCCCCGGTGAAATGCACTCCGTTGGATGCGTACCGCCATCCCCGGTCGCAGAACCTGCGCCGGATTTGGTGTCCGTTCATCCGCCCGTGTTTACGCTGCAACCATTTCCAGATCCGGCCCCACGTGTAAAAGTCGATACCGCTGAAGACTTTCTTGGAGACCCCGTGCCGGAAATAGTTTGCCCACCCTGTCAGGATTCGATTGATCCTCTTCAAGAGGTCCTCGAACTCCCAGTGCAGGGCCGACCTGTGGCAGGTTTGGCCGATCGTCGATCGCACTGTCTTGATCGATTTCTTGGACGGGATCGTGTAGACGAAGAACTTGTCCCGCGTTCCTCGTTTCCGCATCCTGCGAATGTTGAATCCGAGGAAATCGAATCCCTCCTCGATCGTGACGACCCGGGTCTTTTCTTCCGACAGCTCCAACCCCAGCGGGGCAAGGATTGTCGCGACCTGATCCTTCAACGCCAGCGCGTGGGCTTGTGATCCGTTGATGACGCAGACGAAATCGTCTGCATAACGGATCAATTTCCACGGCGCGCCACCGTTTCGGATCAGCCGCTGCCGGTGGTGCCACGTGTCGATGTCCCTCGCCCACGCCTTGACGGCGTGCTCGTCCAGAACATGCAACGCGATGTTAGCCAGCAGCGGGGAGAGAATCCCGCCCTGTGGAGTGCCGGACTTGGATCCGATCGGTTGACCGTCTCGGGTCATGATCCCGGCTTTGAGAAACGCCCTGACCAGTGCCAGGACTTTCTTATCGCCTACCCTTTGGCGCATTTGGCCCATCAACGCGGTGTGATCGATCTGGTCGAAACACGCCTTGATATCGGCCTCCAGCACCGTCACATAACCACGGCTGGTCATGTGCTGGATTTCCGCGATCGCGTCCTGAGCCCGTCGAAACGGCCGAAAACCGTATGAGCACGGATGGAAATCCGCCTCAAAAATAGGTTCCAGAACCAACTTCAGCGAGGCCTGCACCACCCGGTCGGCAAGTGTTGGGATACCCAGTTGCCTGAGTTTCCCGTTCGCCTTCGGAATCTCAACGCGGCGCACCGGCACCGGCCGAAACTCCCCGGACTTCACCAACGACCGGATACCGCCAAGGAATTCATCCACTCCCACCCAGAACTGAATTGTCGCTTTCGTGACTTCATCGATCCCGGGAGTGTGCGCGCCCTTGTTGCCCGCGACACGTTGCCACGCCACAAGCAAGAAATCAGGGTCGTGCACCAGGTTGAACAGGTCGTCAAACCTCAGGCCAGAATCGCCTCCGGCCCACCGATGTAGTTTCGTCTGCATCCGCTGTACTTTCATCTGGGCACCATCGATTCGCGCCCACATGTCCTCACTGGTATTCACCGGTGAACCTCCAACCATTACAACAACTCCGCTACCTGACACACTGCCGCCCTTCGCCATGTGGCCGGCTTTCCCGGCCTCGGACTACTACGGCGGCTCTGCCCCGGATGCGCCCTTCGACAGGCATCGCATCTATCCGCCAACTCGTTCGGAGTCAACGGAGCGGAACGCCTCCGGTTCCCACGCTCACTTGCATTCGATCAACGAGTTAGGCACCCGGCTTTACCCCTGCGGCATCATCACGGCTACGCCGTAGCCCTTGACCGTGATCTCCCGGCCCCAGCAGGTGAGACCGAACCGGGAGTTCCCCGACGGCACATCGGCCAGCGGGTACGCACCGCCCACCTGCCCTTATTCCCTTGATTTGAGCAGGCCTGAAATTCAAGAGGCGTAACAACACCGGTTCCTCGCGTATACCTTCTCGTCTCGCTCACCGGACCCGGCCCATCAAGGAATCCTGAACCGTCCCGACTTTGTCACGGCTGCTCCCACCCTCACCACCAATCCGTGGATCAGGCTGCCGTCAGCTTCAGCCAGCAACTACGATTGCCAGCCGACGAAGGCCTTCCACCTCCATTCGAACTACAAGCGCCTCGTGGCGCACCACCGTTATTCAGACAGTCCCAGCCAGCGTAGCGGGCGTTACTTTCGGACACTGCTGAGGCCCACCGCGCCGCGGCTGTAATTTCGAGTCCGGTAAGGCGGGAAAGGATGGCTGGCGGAAGGAGTCCCGCCAACGAGGTCAGGGCTCCTGACCGAGTAGTCTCCGGTTTGATACCGATCGATCTAAGACGCATGTTGATCGCTTGGGGTGAAGGAGCTCGACCTGGCCTGGTTCCCGGAAAAAGCCATTCCTCATCGTTGACAGAGCCGAATATGCGTGCCGCGTCACGTGCGGCAAGGGCGAGTTGCGCAACGTCTCCGACTTCTTTCGGCAAGGCGCTTCCTAGCTTGATGATGACCGTTTCAGCTTTGCTGAAGAGATCCAGCACGCGGAGCTCGGCGATGCGTGCGGGCCGGATGCCATACGGCAGAACCAACGCGGCGGCCAGTTTTGTGCGTGGATTCAGTGAGTTTGATGAAAGTGCGCGTGAGAGCTGATCCAAGCGCTCCTTCCCATCGTTTCCTCCGATGGTGAGTCGTGAGCGCATGAGCGCGTGAGCGCGTGACCGGCGGGGCCGTAAGGGCTTTGGCATGCCGGTTTAGCCTTGCCCATTCGAGAAATGCTCTGATGAGCCTTCGGTCGGCTTTCCCAGCTGCGAGCCAGCGGTCGACATCCGCTTGTGTAAGGGACCCCAGACTACGTCCCTGGTCGTGCGCCCACACCAGCAGGTTGATGACGCGTCTGAACTCTCGTTTCCGTCCGTTTCGTTGTGCCGGACGGGTCCAAAGCCTACGTGACCAATTGGATCGGAGGCTCGGTATCAGTGATTGATGTGGCATCCGGCACGGTGATCTCCAATTGGGCTTGGGGGCCTTTGATCAGGAGACGACTTGGGCTCCGGTCTCCCCCGGTTAATGAAGCGGCTACGGCAGAGTGGCTCGATCGGAGAAACTGTCACAATCACCTTCCCGACCAAACCGGTACGGTGGTGTGAAAGCACCTTGAGGTGGATTGGAATGAGATGGGGAAGCAGCCGGAATTCAGGGGAGGGCTCGCTCTCCCCGGAAAGTTCAGGGCGGGCACGCCTTGGATCCTTCTCGTGCCGACAAAGGAGCAGCTGGAGTTCCGGGCGCGGCATGGGCTAGGCAGGTTCTTCGGCCCATGGAGACTGGAACGGGATGACGTCCGTCTGGTTTACCGGACGATGAGGGGCCTAGATACTTTTCAGGGCCTGGGATTCCTGCGGCGGGACGGAACCTGGTGGACATTCTGGACCTATCACCCGAACGAGGTACTGGATTGTCTTGAGGAGCTTGGCTACCCGATAGATCCCAGAACGCGTCAGGGGCAAGGCCGATTCTTTGCCAGGTGAGTCGCCCCAACAACGCCCGGTAAAGGATCGATGAACGGGCATAGGGGATGACATTTGACGCTGCGAGATCGCCGCCAGTTATTGCTGCGATCCACCCCGGTAGGGTGGGAATTGGCCAGCGCATATCAACAAGAGGACGCCCATGCCCAGTGCAGTTACCCTCGTTCGCTCCAGCTCTCTTAGTGCTTCCGCGCAGTACGCGTATGCCGCGATCGTTCCCGGCGGTGCACGCCTCATTTTCCTGGCGGGATCATGTCCCTTGAATAAGGACGGTACGACCGCAGGCATCGGGGACTACGCGGCACAGGCTGCGAAAGCGATTGAGAACATGTACCTCGCCCTGGAGGCCGCCGGCGCCGGCATTGAGGATGTAATCTCCACGTGCGTGCTTGTGGCATCGACAGAGCGGGCCGACCTGGTAACAGCGTGGGGCACAGTTCGGGACGCCTTCGGCGACCACGATGTGCCAAGCACACTGATGGGAGTCACAGTGCTCGGCTACGAAGACCAACTGGTGGAGATCGAAGCAGTCGCCGCAGTTTGGGACCAGCCCACTTCGGGCGCCCGGTAGGGGATCCCTGACCGGACACGCATACGGCGCCTCTCTCTGGAGCGCAATCGGAACCCTCGTGCGACAAGATGGTGTCATGCTCGTGAACGAGATCCAGCGCTGGGGCAACGCCACTTTCAGCGCCCCTGCTTCGCCGGGCGCTCTGATGGCGTGCGAAGCCCAACTGCGCCACAGACTCCCTGACCACCTTCGACGACTCCTGGCAGAGACTAATGGCATCGAGAGTGAATATGGGCTAGGTCTGCTGTGGAGCGCCGAGCGGATCGCCGAAGACAACGACCGCTTCCGGAACAGCACCGTTTTCCGACAGCTCTACATGCCTTTCGACGGACTCGTCTTCTTTGCTGACGCCGGGAATGGTGACCAATTCGCCCTGTCGCTCAGCGGGAATCACGAGGTCTTCGTCTGGAACCACGTGGACGACAGCCGAATGTGGG
The DNA here is from genome assembly GCF_026241105.1 of Arthrobacter rhizophilus. Lineage (GTDB taxonomy): Bacteria > Actinomycetota > Actinomycetes > Actinomycetales > Micrococcaceae > Arthrobacter. The sequence continues at coordinate 225,485 of NZ_JAPFFT010000002.1, forward strand.
TCGCGAGGACTGCCATCCGCTATCTCGAGGACTGGATGACCGGGGCGCTCACGGTCTGAACACCGCAGGCTGTCCCCGTGGAGGATCCCTCAACGTGCATGCTGCACGTTGGGCTGGTGTGAGCCAAGTGGAGTGCAATGCGCCACCACTTGCAGTTCGTGAGACTCGACAGCGCGCGTCAGAGACTTCGGGGATTGTTGTCCGGAATCCGAGCTTCCGGGTTAAGCTCGCGGAATGAAGCTCCGGGGCCTACTTCTCATCGTGCTTGGGGTGCTGGCCGTTGTACTGGCCCTGGCTGTGTTTATCCGATGGGGTGTCAGCACCATCTGTCCCGCCGTCGGGCACGCCTAAACAGGCGATGTGGAGTTGGTGTTTGCACACGAGCCAACGTCAGTTGCGGCATGCTTCGGGGAGGGCTGCACTCCGGCCCCGGTAACCAGGAACCCGGACGGCCGGTGGCTGGTGCCGCAGTCCGCGCCTTACCTGATGCCGCCCGTCAGTGTTTCCTCTGTCTTTGTTGACGCGATGGACTCTGCAGGTGTCCGTGTTGCCCGCGTGCTGGCGATCGAAACGGAGCCCACCGGGGAGCGCCCTGACGGCCCCGAATGCGGCGGGCCGTTTCGGTTCAAGCCGGTACAGGTACTGCCCAGTTGAGAACAAAACGCGCCCAAGGGCCATCTTCCGTCCGGTCAGGGATCCGCCAACGGGACGGCTGGGATAGGCGAGCACGCCAAATGGTGCTGCGAAAAAAGAGCCAAATAACTCCGCGACTCACAGACAGGGAGTTGGGAGCTTGCAGGAACCGGATTTGTCCTGCACGAAAACGAACGTTTTTCTCTGCCGCCGTTCCCAGCAGTCACAGGCGACGGCGCCTACACCGCAGCCCTCGTCTCGCGTATCGCTTCGGTACTATCAGGCATGGGCAGAAAGAACTACCTCGTCGAAGGCGGTTCCGGCACCGGCAAGACCTCGGTCTGCGACGAATTGCGGCGGCGCGGTTATCACGCCATCAACGGCGACCGTGAGCTGGCCTATCAGGGCGATCCGGAAACTGGTGAACCACTGGCGGGCATCACCGGCGTCGCCGTGCACGATCACCACATCTGGAGCGTGGACAAAGTGAAGGCCCTGATCGCAGACGAGCGCGAGGCGGTGACGTTCTTCTGCGGTGGGTCGAGAAACCTCGCGAAGTTCATCGATCTGTTTGATGGCGTCTTCGTTCTCGAGGTCGACCTCTACACGTTGAACCGGCGGGTTGACGAGCGGCCGGAAGACGAATGGGGAGGGCGACAAACGGAACGGAAACTGATCGAACGCTTGCACCGAACAAGAAAAGAAATTCCACACGGTGGCATCAGGATCGACGCCACCGCACCGCTCACGCGCGTCGCGGACGAAATCCTTCGTCGAGTTGAGACAGCCGGCCGGCGTGATCTCCCTTGATGCCGCCGCGCGGCGCAGGATTCAGTGCAACTATTCGACAGCGCAGGCACTATCACCAATCTCACTACGACCCCCGAGAGCGCAGACCTCTTCAATGTCGCCCGCTCCACCGTGTATCGAGCCATGGAGCGCCCCGGCGCAAGCTGCCAGAGATAAGGCTGGTCCGCCGCTGAGATGCAACGGAGTGACGGCGTCCGGTAGGGGATCGGCTTGCGGGCTCAAGCTCCTGATGTATGTCGCCAGTGCGCAAGGTCTATCTGTGAGCGATTACGACGCCAGGCTCGTTGACCTGTACGACCACGACAATCCGGATGGACCGGACCACGACTTCTACCGCTCTGTAACCGACGAGTACGAGGCGCAGTCCAACTCGACCTTGGGTGCGGGACTGGCATCCTGACAGTTACTTTCGCCCAAAAGCCACGCACTGTTGTTGGCATAGACCCTTCAGAGGCGATGCTTTCGTTCGCGCGATGTCGGCAAGGAGCAGATGCGGCGGACTGGATCCTCGGCGACAGTCGCGCCATCCCTCCCAGGAATTTCGATGACGCCGTGCTCACGGGCAACGTCGTCCAGCACATCCTTCACCCGAAGTGGCAACGTACGTTGCGGGATTTCCGCGCTCATCTGCGTGTAGGTGGAGTGCTGGCCTTCGACAGCAGGAACCCCCGAGCCCGCGGGTGGGAAAGCTGGGGTTCGCAGGAGCGCTCTCGCCGCGACACCCCACATGGGCCGCTCGTCGAGTGGGCAGACGTGTCCGAGCCCGAAGACGGCGTCGTTACCGCCACATTCCACAACGAATTTCTGCGAACCGGTGAAAGCGTGACCGAGAAGGCGCTTCGCTTTCCGCCACGCTGACACCCTTGGACACCAGCTCGCCGCGGCCGGGTTCGAGGTGGATGCCGTGTACGGAGACTGGGCGCGCAGGCCATTCACCCTTGAAGCATCTTTCGTGGTGTTCGTGGCACACGCACGCTGACGGATGGATGAGAGCCTTGACGTATGGGATGTCGAATCGAGATTCGCCCTCAAGGCTTTGGACGAGGGGCGCTATCGAGCAATGCATGCCGCAGCTGTTTCGCGGTCGCGACTATCTCGTCGCTACGTTTTTGCTCTTGCATGCCACCAGCTCCCATGGCCCAAATCCAGTCCGTTTCAGACGCGAACGCCTCGATGTGATTGGAAAGAACTTCCGCAGCCTTGGCCGTGTTCTGAGATGCGGTCAGCTCGATGTACTGGGCGTGGTGACGGGTGTCGCGGCCCAGGGAACGGAGAGCTTCGAGGTGACCTGTTGAGCGGGCCTGCTCTTCGGTGGAGGCGTATTGGTCCGGCCTGCGGTGCTGGTTCCATGTCGGGAACAAATCGACTGCACGGTCGGCTCGTTCAAGTAGATTCGCAATGCGGTCTCGTACATCAGCGTCCCTTTGCGCGTTGAGCTGCGTTTCCACGGTGGCCGACTGCGCAGCAAGTTGTGCGCGGAACACGTGCCACTGGACGGCCAGCGTGACTGCTACGCCGGCGACGGCAATCAGTCCGGCGATGATGCCACTGAGCAGGATGCCCCATTGATGGTGCGAGAAGCCGAGCCAGGGGTCCGGCAATTGACTTGTCAGCATGCCCAAAGGATATCGGTACGGACTGGGCGGACTCGGGAACTGGCTGGGAGATGCCCTCATGACCGCGCTGTCCGTATGTTGCTCGCGGTCTGGGTACATGCACGGTGAAGGATCGTCAAACGAACACGAGGGGTGTCGTTTGCGCCAGCGCAGGTCCCAATTTGCCGTATCTCACGACTCTGGCGTTTCGATCTAATCCGTCAAGTTATTGTGCACACAAGATCGAAACCGCCGGGTCGGTGACGCCGACATCGTTCCTGTCGGCGGCAAACATGATGGCGATGTCAGCAAAATGATGCCACCAACGTTACTAATGAGATGGGTCGTTGCGTTGCCACAAAGGTATCCAAAAATAGGTCAGAACCCTTGTAATTCCGTGGATTATGGTACCCACCTCCTATGACAACTTTGGTGCCACGGAGTTCTCCTGGTCACGCCAGAGACCGCGGTCAGATGAGTCCAGTCGCCGATCTGTGACTGGCAGCCGACCCGGCCCGGGTCACGCTGACGAAGGCCCCTGAGGAGGACGGACATTCCGTTCGTTACCTAGTCGCATAGAACGCCACAGCCGACGACGCAGCGACATTCAGCGAATCCACGCCGTTCATCATCGGAATCGTCACGCGCGCGTCGAGCAATCGATCGGTCTCAGGCGTCAGCCCATCGCCTTCGGTTCCGAAAACCAGCACCAGGTTTTGATGATCCTGGGCCACCAGCTCATCAAGAGTGATGGCTCCCTCCCCCAGAGACATGCCCGCCACGAAGTAGCCTGCTTCCTTCAACTGCTCGATACCCTCTGGCCACGATTCGATCCGCGTCCACGGCACCTGGAAAACTGTGCCCATGCTGACCCTGATCGAACGCCGGTACAACGGATCGGCACATTGCGGCGTCACCAGCACGGCATCGACGCCGATCGCTGCGGCGCTGCGAAAAACCGCACCTACATTCGTATGATCCGTAAGATCTTCCAGGATTGCGATCCTCGAACGCGTTCGTTTCTCAGGATCAACATCCGATATTTTGGAACACCTCACGTTCGTGTGGTCGACGACGTCTTCCAGTACAGCCACAGGGTGTGCTCCGGCGAGAAGTTCCTCGAGGGGCACCGGTGCAGGCCGATGCATGGCAGCCATGGCACCCCGGTGCAAGTGGAACCCCGTGATTTCCTCGAGCAGGGAAGCCTTGCCGATGTAGACAGGCACCTCGGGGAACTGTTGGAAAACGTCGTCGAGGTCTTCCAGCCACTTCTCCGCCAGGAAGAAGGAGCGGGGCCGATGGCCGGCCGCGAGGGCGCGCCGCAGGACCCGGGACGATTCGGCGATGTACATGCCCTCCGCGGGCTCGCGGAGCTTACGGAGGTGGACATCCGTCAGTTGTGTGTAGTCGGCAACGCGCGGGTCGTCCGCGGTTTCGAGGTAGTGGAAAGTCACGGGTTTCCTATTTCAGCAAGTTGGCGATCATGAAGCCGAGTGCCACGATGCCGAGCGCGAAGATCACGATGCGCAGGGCGAGAGGTTTCAGGCGCCGCCCCACCTTGGAGCCCACAAGACCGCCGATCAACGAACTGACGGCGATGATCGCAACGACGGGCCACTCGATCCGGCCGAAGGCGAACAAAAGGTACGAGGACGCTGCCACCACGTTGACGGCCAAGACCAAGATGTTCTTCATGGCGTTGGCGTTCTGGATAGTGCCCGTCATGAAGACACCCAGAATGCCGACCAGCAAGATGCCCTGGGCAGCCACGAAATAACCACCGTAGATTCCGGCGAGGAACACCAGCACCACGAGGATTACCGTGTGCCGTTTGTCCTGGATCGCATGCTCAGGATTGCCCGCCCGGTCCTGGACCCACTGCTGGAGTTTGGGTTGGAAGAGCACCATGAGCAGTGCGAGGACGATCAAGATGGGAGCGGCGTAGTAGAAAACCTTCTCCGGCAGGTGCAGGAGCAGCCAGGCGCCTGTGATGCCGCCAAGAAGCGATGCGGGCAGCAGCCGCAGCAATTGCCGGCCCCGGCCCCTGAGTTCGTGCCTGTAGCCCCATGCCCCTGTGGCGCTGCCAGCAACAAGGCCCGTGGCGTTGCTAATGGAGGCCGTGACAGGCGCGTAGCCCAGGGCGATGAGAACCGGGAACGTCACCAGCGTGCCCGAGCCGACCACGCTGTTGATGGTTCCGGCCCACAAGCCCGCGAAAAAGATCAGGATGCCGCTAAGGATCTCCACTGTTTCTAGGTGCCCGTGCCTAGCGGCGGGCGGTGGCCGTGTAGCGGCCGGAGTTCTCGGTCACATCCAGGGGCAGGCCGAAGGTGTTGCTGAGGTGCTCTGCGGTCAGGACCTCCTCGATGGGTCCCGCGGCCACCACCCCGCCATCGCGGAGCAGCATGGCATGCGTGAATCCGGGTGGTACTTCCTCCAAGTGGTGCGTCACAAGAACCATGGCGGGCGCGTCTTCGTCACGGGCGAGTTCACCGAGTTTGTGGACCAGCTCCTCACGCCCGCCAAGGTCCAGGCCCGCGGCCGGCTCGTCGAGTAGGAGCAGCTCAGGATCGGTCATGAGGGCGCGGGCGATCTGCACACGCTTGCGCTCGCCTTCGGAAAGCGAGGAGAAGGACCGGTTCAGCAGCGGACCCATCCCCCATTCGTTGAGCAGTCCGAAGGCGCGGCGCTCGTCGTCGCGCTCGTATCCTTCACGCCAGCGGCCGGTCACGCCGTAGGCAGCCGTGACAACTACGTTGAGCACCTTTTCGTGTTCCGGGATCTGGGTGGCCAAAGCTGCGGAGGAAAGACCGATGCGCGGACGGAGGTCGAAGACGTCAACCCGCCCGAGCGTCTCGTCAAGGATTCCGGCTTTTCCACTGGTGGGATGCATCCGGGCGGCGGCGATCTGGAGCAGGGTGGTCTTGCCTGCGCCGTTGGGACCGAGGATGACCCAGCGTTCGCCTTCATTGACCTGCCAGTCAACTTTGTCCAGCAGGGTCTTGGTACCTCGGACAACGCTGACGGAAGCCAATTCCAGAACATCACTCATAGGAGTAGACACTAGGACAAAAACGGGGGCGATGGATAACCGAAACTACGGTCACACCGTTTGCGCGTCGCATCGAATGAAACAGGAATTCGGGCGGTGCTTCCACGCTGGATAAGATTGCAGCCATGAGTTCGAACTTGACCGCGGTCAGCTATGGCGTGAATTTGTCCCTTTCGGAGCTTGAACACCTGCGCAAGGTGCTGTCCGGCTCGGGGGCTTCCTTCACGTCCGAGACGCGTTCGGGTGACGAGCGCTTTGGGGTGTACACCATTGGCCTGGCCGTTGACCGGGCTACTGCGGCCGACTTGTCCGGCATCCGGCGCCAGGTGGCAGATGCCGCGGCTCCCGGCATGGACACCGCAATCGTGGCCGACGCCCTGCGTGATGCCTCCCGCAAACTGCTGATCATGGACGTCGATTCCACCCTGATCCAGCAGGAAGTCATCGAACTGCTTGCTGCACACGCCGGCAAGCGCGAGGAGGTAGCCGCCGTCACTGAGGCCGCGATGCGTGGCGAATTGGACTTCGCGCAAAGCCTGCATGCCCGGGTGGCAGTGCTGGCAGGCCTGCCGGCCGCCGTCGTCGACGCCGTCCGTGCCGAGGTGCGCTTGAGCGAGGGTGCAGCGGAACTCGTCGCTGCGTTCAAAGCCGCGGGCCATGCGGTGGCGGTGGTGTCCGGAGGCTTCAACCAGATCCTGCAACCTATCGCGGAGGAACTCGGGCTGGACTACTGGATCGCAAATGAACTCGAGATCGTTGACGGCTTCCTGACGGGCAAGGTCCTCGGCGACGTGATCGACCGCGCGGCAAAGGAGAAGTACCTTCGCGAGTGGGCGGCCGCCGAGGGGATCGACCTGGAGCACACCATCGCCGTGGGCGACGGCGCGAACGACCTCGACATGCTGGGCGCGGCAGGCATCGGTGTCGCCTTCAACGCCAAGCCTGCCGTCCGGGCGGTCGCCGACGCCGCCATCAACATGCCCTACCTCGACGCGGTCCGGCATATCGCCGGCGTTTGAGCCGAATTCACGAGCGACGAAGAAGCGGCCGGGACATTGTCCCGGCCGCTTCTTCGTGTTTGAAATCTATCAGGCGCTCTTGCCGAAGTAGTCGGCGCCGCCGACATACTCGGTGTGGCCGCTCTCGACGTCGGCCGTGACCATCTTTGCCACCTCGGCAGCGAATTCCTCCACCGAGTACAGCTTGCCGGCCTCGGCACGGCGGGCTTCAATGGCACCCGGGTTGGAGCGGTCCAGCAACGTGGCCGTGACGGTGCCCTCGATCATGTCGCCGGAAACCACAACGAGGGAGATGCCCTTGTCGGCCAGGTTCGGGAGCAGTTCGCGCAATGCGTCTTCACCGGCGCGCTTGCTACGGGCGACCGGCTCGTATTCGGGCATCGTGGGAACGGTCTCGACGAAATGTGCCTGGTGGCTGGTGACGAAGACCACGCGGGAACCTTCCGGCATCAGCGGAACTGCTGCGTTGAGCATGTTGATCTGGGCGTCACGGTTCAGCTTGAGGGCGTAGTCCTCTTCCACGCCGGATTCCATGCCGCCGGAAGCGTTGAGCACCAGGACATTCAGGGAACCAAATTCCTCCATGGCCGCGCTGGCGAGCGACTGGACGCCTTCCTGGGTGGTAAGGTCCGCACCGACGGCGACAGCACGGCCACCGGCCGCTTGGATCTCGCCGACTACCTTGTTGGCCCGGGGGGCCTTCTGGCGGTAGTTGACGACAACGGCAGCGCCCTCGCCAGCCAGGATCTTGGCTACTTCAGCGCCGATGCCGCGTGAAGAACCGGTGACGATTGCCGTCTTGTTGTCCAGCAGTCCCATTCGTACTCCTTTATTCAAAGCGTCCAACTTGTTCAAAACATCCAAGTTCTATTAGTCCCGAGTCAATCATGCCAGCGGGAATCCTGACCTAGTGGCCCATACCCAAGCCGCCGTCCACCGGGATAACTGCTCCGGAAATATAAGCGGCCTCGTCACTGGCAAGCCAACGGACCACGTTGGCGACCTCGGACGCTTCGGCGAAGCGGCCGGCCGGAACACTGGCCAAGTAGGCCTTCTGGGTTTCCTCAGGAAGCTCGGCGGTCATGTCGGTGTTGATGAAGCCCGGGGCCACTACGTTTGCCGTGATGCCTCGACTGCCAAGTTCGCGGGTCAAGGAACGGGCGATCCCCACCATGCCCGCCTTCGAGGCCGAGTAATTGATCTGGCCCGGGGCGCCGTAGAGACCCGAGACGGAGGAGATCAGTACAACGCGTCCCTTGCGAAGGCGGATCATGCCTTTGGATGCCCGCTTGATGGCGCGGAAGGCACCGGTCAGGTTGGTGTCGATGACAGAGGTGAAGTCGTCCTCGCTCATGCGCAAGAGAAGCGTGTCCTTGGTGATCCCGGCGTTAGCCACCAAGACTTCAACGGGACCGTGGGCAGCCTCGACTTCCTTGAATGCCGCGTCAAGGGAAGCCTCGTCCGTCACATCGGCTCTGACGCCAAGGATCCCTTCGGGAAGGGTCGTTTCGCTGCGGTACGTCACTGCAACCTTGTCGCCGTTGGCGAGGAATGACTCCGCGATAGCCAGGCCGATGCCGCGGTTTCCGCCCGTGATGAGGACACTGCGGGCGGTTGATACTGCTTCAGACATGCTGTTCTCCAGAGTTCTGCGGCAGCACGGTGCCGCTTGAAAAAGGGTGATTTCCTGGATCGATCTTAGCCGCCGGGAGCCCACAGCCACGGGTAGCCGCCCCCGGCGCGGTTTGGGCGGCCGGTTCCATGGTGAGAGAATTAAGGGAAGCCGTTGGAGCGTGATGAATCAGCCGTGACAAGAGATAGCAGTCCCCTGCAGCAGGCGCCCGGGGACCCGGACGCCGTTTCAGGCGACCCCGTGGTGCACAGCATTACCGATGCCGCCTCTGCCCATTCGGACGACATGCGCGACCGAATGATCAAGTACGCGGTGGCCATGGGTATCCGCATGGTGTGCATCATCCTCATTTTCGTGGTTGATGGCTGGTTCAAGATCATCGCCGTGGCCGGGGCCGTGTTCCTGCCTTGGATTGCCGTTGTGATCGCCAATGGCAGCGACAAGGCCGAAATCCACAGTGATGCTTTATTGGATTACGTGCCGGCGGTCGAGCTGGAAGCGTCACCTGAGACAGAACCGGAGTCGCCCGCGGCGGCTGTGACGGTGCTGGAAGGTGAACTGATCGACGACGACGCCACGCACCAGGACGATTCCCGCCCGGAAACGGACGGCATCGCCGGCAGCGGCAAGCTCAAATATCCGCACAGCGGGGAAGAACAGGCGGCTTCATGAACATCTTCACAATGGGCGGCCTTGGTCTGGAGAATGAGCAGCAAGCCGGTCATCGCGGGTCACTCGCCGCGGTGTGCTCGCGCAAGGCCTGCCGGGCAGAGGCCACGTGGCAGCTCTTGTGGAACAACCCGCGCATCCATACTCCCGATCGCCGCAAGGTGTGGCTTTCCTGCCAGGAGCACCGGGAATGGCTGGAGGATTACCTGCAGACCCGCGGCCTGTGGAAAGAGACGATACCCTTCGAGAAGACCACAGACTCAGGCGAGGCCCGCTGAATGTACCGCTTTCTTTTTTCCAGCAAGTGGCTGGGCTACTTCGTCCTGGCTGTGATTTTTGCTGCGGGCTGCGTCTTCCTGGGTCGCTGGCAAATGGATCGCCGGGCGGAAACGTTGGCGGAAATCAACCGCGTTGTCAGTAACTATTCGGCCACTCCCCTTGCGTTCTCCGCCGCCAAGGCGGAGTTCCAGCGCTTGGACCCTGAACGGGAATGGACACAGGTGGAGCTACGCGGAAGCTATGACGTGTCAGGCCAACGCGTTGTCCGTAACCGGCCCCTCAACGGCCAGCCCGGATACGAAGTGGTGGTCCCGTTCCGTTTGACGAGCGGCGAGGCCGTGGTGGTTGATCGCGGGTGGCTGCCCATCGGAAACAAGACTCCCGGCCACCCAGACAGCATCCCGGCCCCGCCGGCCGGCGAGGTCACCGTCGTCGCGCGCTTGAAGGCCTCGGAACCGAAGCTGGACCGCGGCGCCGTCGACGGCCAACTGGCATCCATCGATCTGCCTTCCTACGCCGCAGAACTCGGCTACCCCGTCTTGACCGGGGCCTATGGGCAGTTGGCCACGGAATCGCCTGCTGTCCAGCCGATGCCCGCACCGTTCCCCAAGCCGGCCACGGACGAGGGCACCCACCTCTCCTATTCCCTGCAGTGGTTTGCCTTCGGCGTGCTGATGTTCGTCGGCTTTGGCTATGCGGCAAGGCAACAGGCCCGGAATGCCCGGATTGATGCCGAAGACGAGGAAGATGAGATCAGTGCGATGCCTCGTCGCAAGGTCCCCGCGCCACGGAAGTCAAAGCGGCCAACGGCCGAAGAAGAGGAAGACGCGATCCTGGATGCACAAGGCTACTGAGGCGATCCCTTTCCCCGTCCTGAACGTGAAGTCCGCGCTGACCGCGGCCGGCGCCCAGGACACGGTGCGCACTTTCGACGACGACGTCCCGACGGCGGCCGCCGCGGCTTCCCTGCTGGGCTGCGATGTCGCGGCGATTGCCAACAGCTTGGTCTTCGAGCTCGACGGCGCGCCCCTGCTGATTCTTGCGAGCGGAGCCGCGAAGGTGGACACAGCCTTGGTCGCGGCAACCTTACGTACGGCCAGGATCCGCCGCGCGAGCCCGGACTTCGTCCTGGAGCACACGGGCCAGGCCGTAGGTGGCGTGGCCCCCGTCGGCCACCCGCAGCCCATACGCACCATCCTCGACATTTCGCTTCAGGAGCATCCGCTCCTTTGGGCAGGTGCGGGCGACCATAACTCGATGTTTTCCATCAGCTACAGCGAGCTCCAACGGATCACGGCCGCGCAGCCCCTGCAGGTCCGCTGAACTGCAGGTCCGCTGAGCTGCAGGTCCGCTGAGCTGCAGGTTCACTGAGCCACTGATCCGCAAGACGGTTGATCCGATGCCGCCTGCGGCTAGGCTGGTTGGCATGGCTGAATACACCTACGTCACGTACATCGAAGGAACCCCGGACCAGATTTGGACGGCACTGACGGACGCAACCCAAAGCGCTGAGTACTGGGGCCACGCGAATGTCTCGGACTGGAAGGCAGGTTCGCGCTGGGAGCACCGGCGCACGGACGGCTCCGGAACCGCCGACGTCGTGGGAACCATCCTGGAAGCAACGCCGCCGGCGCGCCTCGTGAACACGTGGGAGGATCCCGCGGTTCCAGCCGTGGTGAAGCCCGACGTGGTGACCTTCACCATCGAGTCGTATGACGGCATCGCCAGGCTGACGGTCCATCACAGGAACATCGCCGACGACGAACAGTTGGCGATTGCGGGCCGCGGCTGGTCGGCGGTCCTGTCCAATCTGAAAAGCTACATTGAACTCGGCCGGCCCCTTGCTTCCGTGCCGTGGGAAATGCCCTGAGGCGGTCCCCTAATCGCGGGTGACCCTAAGCGAGGGTGATGAGGTCCAGGTAGTCTTCGTTCCAGTGGTCCTCGACGCCGTCCGGAAGCAGAACCACACGTTCGGGGTTCAGCGCCTGCACGGCGCCTTCATCGTGACTGACGAGCACGACGGCGCCGGAATAGTTTCGCAGTGCGCCGAGGATCTCGGCACGGCTGGCGGGGTCGAGGTTGTTGGTGGGTTCGTCCAGGAGCAGCACGTTGGCGCTCGAGGCCACGATCGTGGCGAGGGCCAGACGCGTCTTCTCACCACCGGAAAGCACACCTGCCGGCTTGTCGACGTCGTCGCCCGAGAACAGGAACGACCCCAGGATCCCGCGGACCTCTGCGTCTTTCATGTCCGGAGCGGATGAACGCATATTCTCCAGGACGGTGCGGTCGTGGTCCAGGGTTTCGTGTTCCTGCGCGTAGTAGCCCACTTTGAGCCCGTGGCCCGGGACGATATCGCCGGTGTCCGGCTTGTCCACGCCGGCGAGCATCCGCAGGAGGGTGGTCTTGCCTGCGCCGTTGAGGCCCAGGATGACCACTTTGGAGCCCCGGTCGATTGCCAGGTCCACGTCGGTGAAGATTTCCAGTGAGCCGTAGGACTTGCTCAAACCTTCTGCCGTGAGCGGAGTCTTGCCGCATGGAGCGGGATCCGGGAAACGCAAGGCTGCCACGCGGTCATTCTCTCGGACTGCTTCCAGGCCGCCGAGCAGCCGTTCGGCACGCTTCGCCATGTTCTGCGCAGCGACGGCCTTGGTGGCCTTGGCACGCATCTTGTTGGCCTGGTCCATGAGGACCTGGGCCTTCTTTTCGGCATTGGCGCGTTCGCGCTTGCGGGCGCGCTCGTCTGTTTCGCGCTGTTGCAAGTAGCGCTTCCAACCCATGTTGTAGAAGTCGATCTGCGCCCTGTTGGCGTCCAGGTGGTAAACCTTGTTGACCGTGGCTTCGAGGAGTTCCACGTCGTGGCTGATCACAATCAGCCCGCCTTGGTGGCTCTTCAGGAAGTCGCGGAGCCAGGTAATGGAGTCTGCATCGAGGTGGTTGGTGGGTTCGTCCAGGAGGAGGGTCTCGGCGTCCGAGTAGAGGATCCGGGCCAGTTCCACGCGGCGGCGCTGGCCGCCAGAGAGCGTCTTGAGTGGCTGGTTCAGAAGCCGCTCGGGAAGGGCCAGGTTGGAGGAAATAGCTGCGGCTTCGGCCTCGGCCGCATAGCCGCCTCCTGCGAGGAACTCGGCTTCCAAGCGGTCGTAGCGGTTCATGGCTTTGCGCTGGACTGTGGCATCTTCGCTGGACATGTCCGTTTGGGCCTGCTTCAGCTTGCCCACCACGACGTCCAGGCCGCGGGCGGAAAGGATGCGGTCGCGTGCCAGCTGTTCCATATCCGGGGTCCGCGGATCCTGGGGCAAGTAGCCAATCTCACCACTGCGGGCAACTTTGCCGGCCGCGGGCAGTCCCTCGCCGGCAAGAACGCGGGTGAGGGTCGTCTTGCCTGCACCGTTCCGGCCCACCAGTCCGATTTTGTCCCCCTTGTCCACGCGGAAGCTCACCTGGTCCATGAGCAGGCGGGCGCCGGCGCGCAGTTCGAGTTCCTGGACGGTAATCAATTCGGGGGATGCCTTTCAATGGGGAACACCCGCAGCACCGGAGGTCAAGGCGCGGCTGAAGTGGAGGGGCCGAACAAACGGCCTTTACGATTCTACCGCCCACCAGCTCGCTCGCTCGCCAGCGTCAGGGGCGCCCGCGAATGATCCCGGAATAGTAAGTACCCTTGCTACTATTTTCGACGCGTGGTTAGGTGAAGGTAGGACGATTGCGAGGGAGGCTCTCGATGAGCAGTGCAACAGGATCCGATGGCAAGCACGTCCGAGGTGACCGCGGCCAGGATGGAATCCCGGACGCCGTCGAACCACGGCGGGACCGGGTGGACGGTGCACATGGAAATGGCCCCGGCTACGCTGACGACGGCTACGTCGACAACACGAGCAGCTATCCCGTGGTTCCCCCCGCCTCAGACCCACGCGCCGCCACCCGTGAGACCGTCGTCGCCCGCGAAAAGGAGCAGTTCGGCGGAATCAAGATCGGCTCGGCCTTCTTCGGCTGGCTGACCGCCACGGGTATGGCCGTGCTGCTGGTCGCCCTCGTGGCGGCGGCGGGGATCGCTGTCGGACTCGCGAACAACGCGAATGTCAGTGATGCGGTGAATCTAGGGTCATCGCAGCCCGTCGGCGTTGCGGGGATCATCGCGCTCCTGGTGATCCTGTTCCTCTCCTATTATTGCGGCGGCTACGTTGCCGGACGCATGGCCCGGTTCAACGGCATCAGGCAAGGGTTCATGGTCTGGTTTTGGGCAATTATCGTCGCCGTGCTGGTGGCGTTGCTGGGCTTGTTCGCCGGACCGCGGTTCAATATCCTCGCCACCGTCAACAGTTTCCCGAGGATTCCGGTGAATGAGGGACAGCTGAGCACCATCGGCATCATCGCCGCCCTCGTAGTGGCAGCAGTGACCCTCATCGCCGCGGCACTCGGCGGACTGGCCGGCATGCATTACCACCGCCGGGTGGACCGCGCCGGTTTCACCCCAACGGAAGAGGACGTCGAGGCTTAGCCAAGGCGGCTCCGGCCGCCAACAGCGCGCTCTTTGTACCTTGACCCCAAGGCCTTGCTGTGCTGCTCGTGGACACCCTACAAAATGCCGTGCCGAGCTGCTCTGTAGTGTCGGTTTCAGGGGATTCCCTCTGCCCCGGAACCAGACAGGACACACCATGAGCAGCACCGAAACCGCATCCACGCGACAAACCTCACCCCGAACCCGCTGGACGTCCACGGACATCGGCCTCATCGCGGTATTCGCGGCCCTCGTGGCCGCCTCAACGCTGATTCCAGGCATTCCGGTCGGCGCCCTGGGCGTGCCGATCACCTTGCAGACCCTCACTGTCATCCTGACTGGCCTCGTGCTCGGCGGCGGGCGGGCCTTTGCCGCCGTCGGGCTTTACACCCTGCTCGGTTTCGCAGGACTGCCGATCTTTAGCGGGGGCCGGAGCGGGCTGGGTATCCTGGCAACGCCGTCGGCCGGCTACATCATTGCGTTTCCCTTGGCGGCGGCCGCCGCCGGCTGGTTGGCGGCGATCGTGATCCGCAAGACCGTCAAGCACCGCGCCGTCTTCCTGTTTGCCGCTGCGATGATCAGCACCATCGTCCTCATCCACGGCCTCGGAGTGCTTGGCTTCATGGTCAATGGCAAGTTCGACTTCGCCAAGGCATTCCTCGCCGACCTGCCGTACTACCCCGGCGACACCATCAAGAACGTCCTTGCTGCGATCATCGCCGTCTCGCTCCACAAGGCCTTCCCGGACATCCTGGTCCGCCGCGTCAAATAGAGCGGGAACAATCAGGACATGAACACCATCATTCTCAGCGAAGTCGCGGTCCGCGTAGCCGTCGATGACGGCCCCGCGCCCAAGACTTTGCTGCAGGACGTCTCGTTGGAGCTCACAGAGCAACGCGTCGCGGTCATCGGGGCCAACGGCTCGGGAAAGTCCACCCTGCTGCGCTTGCTCAACGGCTTGGTGGCTCCCAGCGAAGGTACCGTCACCGTCAACGGTGCGGACAGCATGGGAGACGTTCGCCACGTCCGCAGCCAAGTGGGTTTCGTCTTCACCGATCCTTTGTCGCAGCTTGTCATGCCGACGGGCCGGGAAGACGTTGAACTGTCATTGCGGCGTTCCATCAAGAATTCCAAGGAGCGTGCGGCCCGGGCTGAAGCTGTCCTGGACCGGTTCGGCCTCCTGAAACTCGCCGATCAGAGCATCTACGAACTCTCCGGGGGAGAACGGCAGCTGCTTGCCCTCGCCGCCGTTCTCGCGGTGAATCCTGCTGTCCTGGTTCTCGATGAGCCATCAACGCTGCTGGACCTCCGCAATCGGGAGTTGCTCCGGCGCACGCTTGCGGGCCTCGAGCAGCAAATCATCATGTCCACCCACGATCTCGACCTCGCGCTGGAAGCGGAGCGCGCCCTGGTGGTGGACGGCGGACGGATAGTGTTCGACGGCGGAGCAGCCGACGCCGTCGAGCACTACCGCGCGCTTTGCGCCCCTGAATCCACTCAAGGCAAGGTGCAAGCGACGTGAGGGGCCACGGGGTCCTGATCCCCAACTACGTGCGCGGCGACTCGATCATGCACCGCACTCCCCTGTGGCTCAAATTTCTCTCGGTTGCCGGCTGCGGTCTTGCATCGTTCCTGATCGTGGACTGGCTTATCTCGGCAGCCGTCCTTGCAGTGATGTGCGGACTTTTCCTCCTGAGCGGCGCGGGACTCAAACGGCTCGCGCGCTCCGTGTGGCTCGTGACGCCCATCCTCCTAGCGATCGGCGCCTTCCAATGGTGGCAGCTGGGCGGACCCGTTGCCGCGCGGATCGTACTCAATGTGCTTGTCTGCGTCGTTGCGGCGTCGGTACTTACGGTCACGACTCCCGTGCAGGCATTGCTGGACGGAGTGGTTGCCCTGTCCAAGCCCTTCCAGCGTTTCGGGGCGGACCCTGAGCGCTTCGCGCTGACCATCGCCATCATGCTGCGCAGCCTTCCATTCATTGCCGGCGCATTCTCGAATGTCCGCGACTCGGCCCGGGCGCGTGGCCTTGAACGCAATCCCCGTGCCTTGGTCTTGCCGGTTTTCATCACCACGGTTGCCTATGCGCGGCAGACCGGCGACGCCTTGGCCGCGCGCGGCCTTGGCGACGCCGAAGACTAATCGCGCTGTAGCTGCGAGTACTGGAACATTGCTGCCGTGCCCATTCCACCTGCGATGCTGATCATCGCCAGCGCCAGGCTCTCCCGGCCCGGCTGCGCTTCGGCAATCCTGCGGGCCTGGGCCAGTAGCCGCGTCACCAGGACAGCCCCCGACGCACCATAGGCATGTCCCAAGGCCAGCGCTCCGCCGTCGAGGTTCGCCCGTGCCGGGTCTACGCCCAACGCGTCAAGGCAAGCGAGGGTCTGCGAAGCGAACGCCTCGTTGAATTCCACGAGGTCCAGGTCCCCAGGCCCAAAATCAAGCTCGGCCAGCAAGCGCTGGGCCGCCACTGAAGCTCCGATGCCCAGCAGTTCAGGGTCCACGCCTGCGGTGTCGCAGCCCAGAACGAGTAAGCCGTCGGCGGCACCAATTTCCCGTGCCCGCTCCAGTGAAGTGATAACGACGGCGGAGGCCGCGTCCGCGTCGAAGCACGAGTTTCCGGCTGTCACGGTGCCGCCCGGTACGAATGCCGGCGGGAAGCGGGCCATGAGTCCGGCCGTCAGGGATGGGCGGGGTCCGTCATCCGCCTGCACCACGGCGCCCCCTGATTCCAGGGGAACAATTTCCGGGGCGAACGCACCCGCGGCAACGGCCGCGACCGCCCGCTGGTGACTCCGCAGGGCGAACTCGTCCTGTTGTTCGCGGCTGATGCCGCAGTCGAGTGCCACGTTCTCGGCGGCCACGCCCATGTCCGGGTCCCCGAACTCGGGCGGCACAAAGGTGGCCCGGGTGTAGAAGTCCGGCTCGCCGTCGGGGCCCTGGTTTCGCCTGGCGCGCAGCGGGGCAGTACTGATGCTCTCCACTCCCCCGGCCAGGAAGACGCCATTGCCGCCCGCGGCCACGAGCCGGGACGCCAGGACAATGGCGTCGAGCCCGGAACCGCACTGACGGTCCACCGTCAGTCCGGGGACCCCCACGGGCAGTCCCGCGTGCAATGCGGCATACCGGGCCAGGTTTCCGCCCCCGCCCACCGCATTCCCGATCACCACGTCACTGACGTCCGAACCGGCAACACCAATGGCTGTCAGGAGTGAGCGGAGGACAGGAGAGAGGAGTTCCTCTGCGCGAAGCGACTTCAGCTGTCCGTTGGCCCGGCAAATAGGTGTACGCAGGGCGGCAATGATCACTGGTTGGCGCGAAGGGTCCAAACCCATGCCGGGCTCGCGGCTAGGCAAGGGGTTTCGCCCGCGGATCGTTGTTCTCAATCCAGTCGAGCAACATCCGGCGGCTGACCTTACCGCGGTCGGTCACGGGCAATTCGGACAGCGTGAAATACCGCTGGGGTCGCTTGTCCCGGGCGAGCAAACCATCCAGACCCGTCTTGACTTGGGTTGCCGTCACGGAACCGTAAGCGGGCACGATGCCTGCGACAACTTTCTGGCCTCGGACTTCGTCCAGCATTCCGGCCGCGACCGCCGCCGAGACCCCTGGGACCGATGCCAAGGCAAGCTCCACCTCATGGGGATAGACGTTCCTCCCGGAGGTGATGATCATGTCGGACCGACGGCCGAGGATATGCAGGACACCGGAGTCCACATAGCCTTGATCTCCCACCGTGTACCAACCGTCAAAGCAGCGCAGCGCCTGGCCATCGTCACCCCAAAGATACCCATTGCTGACCATGCCGGAGCGGACGCAGATGTTCCCGTCGGCCCCTTCGGGCCGCTCCGCGCCTTCGTCGTCCAGTATCTTGAGTTCGACGGCGGGAAACGGTCCGCCGATTCCCGTGCCGCCGACGTCGAGCGGTTTCCCGGCAGCAAGGCGCGTTCCGGAAACGAAACTGAGCTCGGACGCACCGTAATACTCGAAAATCGCCGCATTGGGCGCCCACCGCCTGGCAGCCTCAAGGGTGCGGGCGTCCAGCTTCGAGCCCGCGCAGATGATGCTTCGCACCCCCGATGCGTCCACGCCTCCCGCCAGTCCACGCTCGCTCAGCAGCCGCAGCATAGTGGGCACGAGGACCAGTCGGGTGACGCCGTCATAACTGATGGCTGCGTGGGTATCGCCGACGTCGAAGGTCTCCAAGGTGTGGAAGGCGGCCCCCGCATACAGGCATTCCGAAAGGGCGTACAGGTTCAG
Organism: Arthrobacter rhizophilus; assembly: GCF_026241105.1. Classification (GTDB taxonomy): domain Bacteria; phylum Actinomycetota; class Actinomycetes; order Actinomycetales; family Micrococcaceae; genus Arthrobacter. The sequence goes on from NZ_JAPFFT010000002.1 coordinate 243,930, forward strand.
GCTCGCGGCCAGCGGCCCGGGCGCGAGGGTCCTGTCCTCCGGTGTGAGCCCGAAGAATTCGATGGAGGCATCAAACGAAACCTGCCACGAACGCCGTGAACGGGTGAAGGCCTTGGGAACGGACGTGGTTCCGGACGTCAGGCCGATCAGGAACGTGGTGTCCCCATGGCCGTCGGACAGCTCGTCGCCTATGGCGGGCAGGGGGCCGGTGGCGGGCCCGGATTCTCCAATCCTCTGGGTGACCTCATCGATCATGGCTTGCGGCCACAACGGGTCGAGCACGGCGCAGCGCCGCCCGCCGGCCACCGCGGCCGTGTACGCCACCACGAAGTCCAGGGAATTGGGCTCGGCGAGTATCGTCGTCGCGGCCGTCTCCCCCAGGCGCAAGATTGCGGCATCCCGAAGGTCAGCCCAGTTGAGCCGTTTGCCGCCAACGACGACGGCGGTGTCGTCAGGGCGGTCATCGGCCCAGAGCTGAAGTTTGTCCAGAAAAGGCATCATCGAATTTTAGCCCCTGCCGCGGGTCGGCGGCTCTCTGTGACGCTAGTCGTTCGGCGGGAACCCGCTGGGCACGGCGAGGGCCGGCCACCTTCGCTGGAAGGTGACCGGCCGTCGTCGTACTCCAAGGAGGCGGTGGGGACTTAGATGTTGAAGCCGAGGGCCCGCATCTGGTCCTTGCCGTCGTCGGTGATCCGCTCGGGACCCCATGGCGGCATCCATACCCAGTTGAGGCGCCAGTCGTCGACGATACCGTCGAGGGACTGGCCGACCTGCTCTTCAAGGACATCCGTCAGCGGACAAGCTGCGGTGGTCAACGTCATGTCGATGAGCAGCGCGCCGTCGTCCTCCGAGTACTTCAGACCGTAGAGCAGCCCAAGGTCCACCACGTTGACACCGAGTTCCGGGTCAATGACATCCTTGAGCGCCTCCTCGACGTCCTCGAGGCTGGTGCGAGCCGCGTTGATTTCGGTCATGGCGGGAGTCCTAACTAGGCCTGTGCTGCTGCGGCAGCAGCAATGGTGGCTGCGCCGGCGCCCGTGGCGTAACGGTCGTAGCCTTCTTCTTCGAGGCGGTCGGCCAATTCAGGGCCGCCCTCCTCGACAACCTGGCCATCAACAAACACGTGGACGAAGTCCGGCTTGATGTAGCGCAGGATTCGGGTGTAGTGGGTGATGAGCAAGGTACCCATGTTGCCCGTGGCGTGGGCGCGGTTGACGCCCTCGGAGACGACCTTGAGCGCGTCGACGTCCAAGCCGGAGTCGGTCTCGTCAAGCACGGCGAACTTCGGCTTGAAGAGTTCGAGCTGGAGGATCTCCACGCGCTTCTTCTCGCCGCCGGAGAACCCCTCGTTGACGTTGCGCTGTGCGAAGTCGGCGTCGATGCGCAGCAGCTGCATGGCTGCCTTGACGTCCTTGGTCCAGGTGCGGAGGGCAGGTGCTACGCCATCGATTGCCGTTTTGGCGGTGCGCAGGAAGTTGGTCATGGTGACACCCGGAACCTCTACGGGGTACTGCATGGCCAGGAAGACGCCTGCACGGGCGCGCTGGTCAACGCTCATGGCCAGGACGTCTTCGCCGTCGAGCGTGATGGTGCCCCTGGTGACGTTGTAGCGCGGGTGGCCGGCAATGGTGGACGCCAGGGTGGACTTGCCCGAACCGTTGGGGCCCATGATTGCGTGGGTCTCGCCGGTCTTGATGGTCAGGCTGACGCCCTTCAGGATCTCTTTGGTGCCCTGCTCCGTCTCGATGCTGACGTGCAGGTCCTTGATCTCAAGAGTAGACATGCTCTTCTTTCTTTCGTAAGTCTTTAGGCACTTGGCGCTCAGTAGTTCTGTACTGAGGCGCCGTTCACAACGTTGGTCACGTCCACGTAGACATCGTCACCGTCGAGGGTGACGGCGAAGACGGGGACGGGGTCATAGGCAGGGAGCTGCAAGGGCTGTCCGGTGCGGAGATCGAACTGGGAGCCGTGGCCCCAGCATTCGATTGCGCAGCCTTCGATTTCACCCTCGGCGAGCGAAATGTCCGCGTGCGAGCAGGTGTCGCCGATGGCATGGATCTGTCCCATCGAGTCCTTGACGATGGCCACGGGGTAGTCATCGATCAGGATTCGCAGCGCCTGCTTGACCTGGATCTCATTGGCGTTGCATACCAGTTCGCCTTGTGGCTGTTCGCTCATAGTCTGTTTTCCCTGCTTGGATTGTATTAGTTGTCGCTCGCGGCGAGCTCGCGCTCAACAGCTTCGGTGAGGCGCTCTTCGAGTGCCGGTACCTTGATCTGCTGGATGATCTCATTGAGGAAGCCACGGACCACCAAACGGCGCGCTACGTCTTCAGGGATGCCGCGTGCCATGAGGTAGAACAAGTGTTCGTCATCGAAGCGGCCGGTGGCGCTGGCGTGGCCGGCACCCTCGATCAGGCCGGTTTCGATTTCCAGGTTCGGCACGGAGTCCGCGCGTGCACCGTCCGTGAGGACCAGGTTGCGGTTGGCCTCGTAAGAGTCGGTGCCTTCTGCTTCCTTACGGATCAGGACGTCGCCCACCCACACGGTGTGTGCGTTGCGGCCCTGCAGGGCACCCTTGTACAGCACGCGGGACTTGCAGTTGGCTACGGCGTGGTCAACAAACAGGCGCTGCTCGAGGTGCTGGCCGGCGTCGGCGAAGTACAAGCCGAACATCTCGGCTTCCGCGCCCGGCCCAGTGAAGCGCGTGGACGGAGTCATGCGCACGACGTCGCCGCCGAGGCTGACCACGATGTGCTTGAACTTGGCGTCACGGCCCAGCTTGGCCTGCTGCGAAGAGGCGTGAACGGCGTCGTCGTTCCATTCCTGGAGGGAGATGACCGTCAGGTCGGCACCGTCTTCGACGAGGATTTCGACGTTCTCCGAAACGATCGCGCTGCCCTGGTGGTCCAGGACGATCCGGGCCTTGGAGAAGCGCTCTGCCACGATCACGATGTGCTGGGCGGAAGCTTCAGTGGAGGTGCCGGTAAGCAGGACGGACACTTCGCCGTCGAGCTGGAGTTCGGCGGGCACCGTGATGACGGTGGCCTCGGTGAAGTTCTCCCAAGCGTTGGCGGACACGCGGTCCTCCGGGATGGCCGCCAAACCGATGCGGCGGTCTTCCCGGCCCACGGTTTCGACGACGACGCCGTCCGGGGCCGTAACAGCCACAGACGGTGCCGAACCGGACAGAACCTCGTTATGAAGACCGCGAAGCCGTTTGAGCGGGGTGAAGCGCCAGTCTTCTTCCAGGCCGGTGAGGGGCTTGAAGTCAGCCAGCTTGTACGAGGTCAGTCGACCTGCGCGCGAACTGTCCGGAACACCGACGCCGCCACCGTGGGAGTGGCTCTTGGCCGAGGCTCCGGCAAGCGGACCGGCCGAAGGCGCCTGTTCCGACGTCGTGGAGGTGTTGGTTCCAGTGTTGACCGGCGAGAGGTTCTCGCCCTCCTCGGTGAAACCGTTGATAAATGGCTGTGCCGATGGCGCGCCGATGCGAGCCTTTTCAGTAGTGATTTCAGTCATTGCTAACCGACGGATCCTTCCATCTGCAGTTCAATCAGGCGGTTGAGTTCAAGGGCGTATTCCATGGGCAACTCACGGGCAATCGGCTCAATGAAGCCGCGCACGATCATGGCCATGGCCTCGTCCTCGGGCATACCGCGTGACATCAGATAGAAGAGCTGTTCCTCACTGACTCGGGAAACGGTGGCCTCGTGACCCATCACCACGTCATCCTCGCGGATGTCGATGTACGGATAGGTGTCGGAACGGGAAATGGTGTCAACCAACAAGGCATCGCAACGCACGGTGTTGGCGGAGTGCTTGGCACCTTCGCGGACCTGGACCAGGCCGCGGTATGCTGCACGACCGCCGCCGCGGGCCACGGACTTGGAGATGATGGAGCTCTTGGTGTTCGGCGCGATGTGGACCATCTTGGAGCCGGTGTCCTGGTGCTGGCCCTCGCCTGCGAAGGCGATGGACAGGGTCTCACCCTTGGCGTGCTCGCCAACCAGGTAGACAGCCGGGTACTTCATGGTCACCTTGGAGCCGATGTTGCCATCGATCCATTCCATGGTGGCGCCTTCTTCGCAGATGGCGCGCTTGGTGACCAGGTTGTACACGTTGGTGGACCAGTTCTGGATGGTCGTGTAACGGACGCGGGCGCCCTTCTTCACGATGATTTCCACTACTGCGGAGTGCAGCGAGTCCGAAGTGTAGATCGGAGCAGTGCAGCCTTCGATGTAGTGGACGTAAGAGTCCTCGTCCGCAATGATCAGGGTGCGCTCGAACTGGCCCATGTTTTCCGTGTTGATGCGGAAGTAGGCCTGGAGCGGAATGTCCACGTGGACGCCCTTGGGGACGTACACGAAGGAACCGCCGGACCACACGGCCGTGTTCAGCGAAGCGAACTTGTTGTCGCCCACGGGAATGATGGTGCCGAAGTACTCCTGGAAGATCTCCGGGTGCTCGCGAAGCGCGGTGTCGGTGTCAAGGAAGATGACGCCCTGCTGCTCCAGGTCCTCACGGATCTGGTGGTACACCACCTCGGACTCGTACTGCGCGGCCACGCCGGACACGAGGCGGCTGCGCTCAGCTTCCGGGATACCCAGCTTCTCGTAGGTGTTGCGGATGTCCTCGGGGAGGTCTTCCCACGTGGCAGCCTGCTTCTCCGTGGAGCGTACGAAGTACTTGATGTTGTCGAAGTCGATGCCCGAGAGGTCCGCACCCCATGTGGGCATGGGCTTGCGGTCGAAGTACTTCAAGCCCTTCAGGCGCAGGTCCAGCATCCATTGCGGCTCGCTCTTCTTGGCCGAAATGTCGCGGACTACCTCTTCGTTGAGACCACGGCGTGCGTTGGCGCCGACGTCGTTCTTGTCAGCCCATCCGTACTCGTAGTTACCAATACCGTGCAGCTCGGGATTCTTCTCCAGAATCTCCGAGATCACAGCACCGTCAGCTAGCGCTTTCTCTGCTGTTCCTTCAGCTAATTGACCCGTCATCACGGCCTTTCTTACTGATAGTTGGATTCGACATGGGGCGTGGCCCGCAGCTTGGGAAACCCGAGGGCCTCCTTAGCGGCTGGCCTGCCGGTAGGAATGTGGGTTGTGCAGACGTGTCCGCCCTGCGCGAGGGTGGAGAGCCTGCGGACATCGACGCCGACCAAACGGGAAAACAGTTCAGTCTCCGTGTCGCAAAAAACGGGAAATTCGGCGGCGAGTTGCTGGATGGGGCAGTGTCCCTGGCATAACTGGACACTGGAGAGAGAAGCCGGCAGGGGTGCCTTGGTCTCAACCGAGGCAGCCGATGCAACGTAGCCGTCCCGGCTTAGCGCCTTGGACAGCGCCAAAGCACGCGCTGCGATATCGGATCCTGCGCGCTCAACTTCGGGAGCGTAGCGCAGTTCCATCTCGGCAAAGCGCTCTACCGCGTAGTCCCTGACAGCCTGTTCGCCCGCAAGGTCCCGCAGGCGCCGCAGCGCGGAACTGGCAATATTAAGGTAGTCATCTCCGAGCTTCGACTGGCCCTGGGAGCTGAGGACATAGCGACGGGCGGGGCGGCCCGCGCCAGCCCCTGCCTTCGCGACGCGTTTCACCTCGATGACCCCGGCGCGCTGAAGGTGGTCCAGGTGCCGGCGGACAGCCGCGGGGGTGAAACCCAACATGTCGCCGAGTTCGGCCGCGCTGACGGGGCCGTGCTCCAACACTGCGTTGAGAACACGGTCTCTGGTGCGGTCTTCCGCATCAGCCACACCTACGGCGGTGTCGCCGGGCATAGGCATGACTGTGCTTTGTCGCATTGCAGGCACAGAAACAGAACTCCTCATGGAATACACAACACAATCATGTCGTAATTTAGTCCACGCATCCAGTAAGGCAAGGCTGGCCTGCGAGACCCTCGCCCGCGGCACCCCTACTACTTCACGTAGAATACTTTGGTGCGATCCCCCGAATCCCCTGTCCTCACCATCGATGGACTCATCAAGGACGTCGGCCCGCTGGCTTCCCTTGACGGCAAGATGCTCCGGGTGGTCAGCGGACTGTCAATGTTTGCAGAACGCGGCCAGATCACTGCGTTGCTGGGCGCCAATGGCGCGGGCAAAACAACCACCCTCGAATGTGCGCAAGGCCTTCAAAAGCGTACGGGCGGCCGCATCGATCTGCTTGGCGAGGACCCGGACACTGCCGGAGCGAACCTTCGTTCGCGCGTGGGCGTGATGCTGCAGGACGGGGGCCTGCCGCCGTCGGCCCGCCCCATCCCCTTGCTCCGGCACATTGCCGGCATGTACCAAAGCCCCCTTCCCTTGGACGGCATCATAGAACGGCTGGGCATCGACACCTTCAGCCGCACCGGCGTCCGCCGCCTGTCCGGAGGACAGAAGCAACGGCTGTCTCTTGCAGCGGCCCTGATCGGCAATCCCGAAGTCCTGTTCCTCGACGAGCCCAGCGCGGGACTGGATCCGCAGTCCCGCCAAGTCGTGTTTGAACTCATCGCCGAACTGCGGGATGCGGGCATGGGCATCATCCTCACCACACACCTCATGGACGATGCCCAGAGGCTTGCGGACTACGTGTACATCATCGACGCCGGACGCAACGTTGCGGAGGGCACCGTCGCCGACTTGCTAAGCCACGGCCACGAAGCCATGGACGGGGTCACCGAACGCACACTTTTCTTTGATGCTCCCGCCGGTCTCGACATTGCAGCGGCCATCGGTAACGAACTGACCATCACTGAAAGCAGGGCCGGCAGTTACGCGATCGCCGGAACGCTCACTCCGGAACACCTGGCGAAACTCACGGCCTGGTGGGCGGAAAAGGGCATCATGCCGGCGTCCCTTCGCTTGGAGGCGCGCAGTTTGGAAGACGTTTTCCTGGACATATCCGGAAGGGACATCCGATGACCGGCGGAACCCCCGTGCTCAACACACCCCATGCCGGACCGGCACCCTTGATGCGCAGGATCCTGCTGCAAGGCCGCTATGAAACCTTGACCATGATCCGGAACGGCGAACAGCTGATCCTCGCGGTGATCATGCCCTTGCTGGCATTGGTGGGACTGACCGTCACACCGCTGCTCGATGGCTTGGGCGCCAATCGGGTGGACATCGCGACCCCGGGCGTTCTCGCACTGTGTGCCATGTCCACGGCATTCACCGGCCAGGGCATTGCCACCGGCTTCGACCGCCGCTACGGCGTGCTCCGCTTCCTCTCCACCACTCCCCTGGGCCGGACGGGCCTCATCGCTGGCAAGATCATCGCCGTCTTGGCCGTCCTGGTTCTCCAGGTCCTGGTGATCGGCGCCGTGGCCGCGTTACTGGGCTGGCATCCGCGTCCCGAAGGTTGGCTTCCCGGCCTGGGCCTGCTGGTCCTCGGTGCTGCAGCCTTCACTGCGCTCGGGCTCCTGGTTGCCGGAACCGTGCGGCCGGAGGCAACCCTCGCCATCACGAACCTGCTCTGGATTCTGCTGGGCGCCCTCGGCGGAATCGTGGTTCCTGCCGAGCGCTTGCCGGACCTGGCACAGAACATCGTGCACTTCCTGCCCTCGGGGGCCTTGGGGCAGTCGCTCCGGGACGCTTTCCTGCATGGCAACGTTTCCTTGCCCTACGTCCTCGTGCTGTTGTTGTGGACGGTTGTTCCCGGGGCGGCCGCGGTCCGCTGGTTCAAGTGGAACTAGGCGTTATGGAACCGAACCGTCAGCGTGAATTGAGTACCGAGAATTGAGAAAACTGTGAGCACGGCTTCCCGCCTCCCGAGGTCCATCCAGCAGCTGACCGCCAAGCTCCCCACGGAGGTCAATAGCACCATCCGCAGGCTGGCGATGTTGTCGCTGATCGGCCAGGTGGTCCTGGTGGTCACCGGCGGCGCGGTCCGGCTGACATCCTCAGGGCTCGGCTGCCCGACATGGCCGCGCTGTACCAGCGGTTCCCTTGTGAATACACCGGAGATGGGCATCCACGGCTTCATCGAATTCGGCAATCGTATGCTGACGTTCGCGCTGGCGGCCGTCGCCGTCCTGATGCTGGTGTACTTGTGGAACCTTCGCAAGGAACGTCGCGACCTTTTCCTGCTGGCCGTAGGCCTGCTCGCCAGCATTCCGGCACAGGCCGTCATCGGCGGCATCACCGTGCTGTCCAATCTGAACCCCTGGGTTGTCGGACTGCATTTCCTGGTTTCCATGGCCCTGGTTGTCTTCTCCACTCTGCTGGTCAACCGCGCCTATGGCCGTACCGGACGCTTCATGAACCGGCCGTTGGCACCGATTCCGGGCGCAATGAGCCCCGTCATGACCGCCGTCGCGTTCTTCTCGGCAGTTGCCGTGTGCCTGGGCGTCGTAGTCACTGGCGCCGGCCCCCACGCTGGCGACGCCAACGCACCGCGCAACGATCTCGACTGGGACCTCTTCTCGCATATCCACGCAGTGCCGGCGTACCTCATCACGGCAGGGGCCGTCTTCGCCGTCTACTTCGTCCTGCGCAAGGGAATCACCGGCCTGTTCCGCACGGCGACGTTCCTCCTGCTCGGCATGACAGTGCTTCAGGCAATCATCGGCTTCACGCAGTACTACAACGGCATTCCCGCCCTCCTGGTAGGCGCCCACATGTTGGGCGCCGCCCTCCTGATGAGTGCGGCCACGAACGCGGCGGATGTGGCCCGGTTCAGCCCGAAGGGCTAACCCCCGGGCGGTTGGTCGCCTGGCAGCTTGGCCAAAAGGAGGACCTTCCTTCACATCTGATGTGAAGGAAGGTCTTTCTCTTGCCGCAAAAGGTGCAGGAGGGTTTCGGCTTTTGCCCTTAAAGGTGGGCGAGCGTTCGGGAAAGGGCGCCCATACGTGAGCGAGCGTCCTGCGACGACCGCGACCTCGACGACGGCGACCGGCGGTGGGGCGACCGGGGGCCGGGGCGACCGGGTGCGTCAGCCGCCGATGATCGGGGAACCGATGAACGGGTCCACGGCGAGGGCAATGAAGAGCAGGGTCAGGTAGCTGATGGAGCCGTGGAAGACCTTCATGGCTCCCTTGTTCGATACGTCGCCACCCTGGGCCCGGTTATAAAGGGCATGGGATTCATACAGGAACCAGGCGCCCGCGAGGACGGCGGCGATGGTGTACACCCAGCCTGCGCGGCCAACCGGCACCAAAAGCAGCGAGCACACAACCATGGCCCACGCGTAGAGAACCACCTGGACGGACACCACCTTGGCGCCGGCGATGGCACCGAGCATGGGGACGTTGGCGTTGCGGTAGTCCTCGCCGTACCTCATGGACAGCGGCCAGTAGTGCGGAGGAGTCCACAGGAAGATCACCATGAAGAGCACGACGGCGGGCCACTCAACAGTGTTCGTCACCGCGGCCCAGGCGATAAGCACCGGGAAGCACCCTGCAGCTCCGCCCCACACGATGTTCTGCGCCGTCCGGCGCTTGAGGATCATCGTGTAGATGACAACATAGAAAACAATCGCACCAAGGCCAAGCCATGCCGAAAGCGGGTTGGCCCCGAACCACAGGATGGCGATCGAGGCAGCCCCAAGGATCCAAGCGAAGACAAGCGCTTCGCGGGGAGTGACTTCGCCCGTTACAAGGGGCCGCTTTTCCGTGCGGTGCATCAGCTTGTCAATGTCACGGTCGATGTAACAGTTGAAGACCCCCGCACTGCCGGCGGCGAACGCGCCACCCACCAGCGTGGCGACAATCAATCCGATGGAGGGGAAGCCGCGCTCGGCGAAGATCATGGTGGGCAGGGTGCTGACCAGCAGCAACTCGATCACGCGGGGCTTGGTCAGTGCCAGATACGCCTTGAACTTGCGGGATATTCCACGCTTCCCCGCAGCCGGGGAAGCCTTGAGGGGCGTATCTGTTGTGCTCACGTTGGCAGTCACTCTGTTCTTTGCTCTGGTGTTCTCGCAGCGGCGGCGCCAGTTCATCCGGGTACCTCAAAAACCGGGGCGCAGGTCCAAAAGTGGATTCAATGCGTGCTTTGGGCCCCGCTTTGGATGAAAGGCGCACTCGCCACTGGTGGCCTCCAAATATCATACCGTGGCCTGTCCGACGCCACGGCACCCGGAACTTTCCTTTGTTTCCGAAAGTTCACCGGCACTTTGACGTCGCGGTGATTCATAAAACGGAATTTGCGTCCATTTTTTGAGATTCCCACCATTTGGGGCCCGGAACCGGGCTAAGCTGTCTGCAGATCAGCTCACGCAGGGTTTCTGAGAAAGCGTATTCTCAGATGTGCATGTCTGGATGATAGATCAACGTTTCAATGGTGAACGGCTGGTAGACACTTCGCAGCGGGCGCCATCCTGTGCCCGAGGCTTGCCACGTGCCGTCACCAGCCGTCAGCACAGAGAGGGGCTCGGTTTACGTGCCACATTTGGAAGAGCAAGAACTGACTTGGACAAGCCTGGACCAGCGCGCCGTGGACACCGTCCGCGTTTTGGCCGCTGACGCCGTCGAGAAGGTCGGCAACGGTCACCCCGGCACGGCCATGAGCCTTGCACCGGCCGCCTACCTGCTGTTCCAGAAGCTGATGCGCCACGACCCGAAGCACCCGGACTGGATTGGTCGCGACCGTTTCGTCCTGTCCCCAGGGCACACATCGCTGACCCTGTACATCCAGCTGTTCCTTTCCGGCTACGGCCTGGAGCTGAAGGACCTCGATGCTCTGCGCACCTGGGGATCGCTGACCCCCGGCCACCCGGAATACAAGCACACTGCCGGCGTCGAGATCACCACCGGCCCGCTGGGCCAGGGACTCGCATCGTCGGTTGGTTTCGCTTACTCCCAGCGCCGGATGCGCGGCCTGTTCGACGCCGACACCCCCGCCGGCGAGAGCCCGTTCGACCACACCATCTGGGTCATTGCGTCCGACGGCGACCTTCAGGAAGGTGTGACTTCGGAGGCTTCCTCCCTGGCCGGCCACCAGGAACTGGGCAACCTCGTGGTGGTCTACGACGAGAACCACATCTCCATCGAAGACGACACCAACGTCGCGTTCACCGAAGACGTACTCAAGCGCTACGAGGCCTACGGCTGGCACACCCAGCGCGTGGACTGGACCCGCCCCAGCGAAAACAACCCGACCGGCGAATACGTCGAAGACGTCCAGGAGCTCTACGGCGCCCTGCTCGCCGCCAAGGCCGAGACGTCCAAGCCGTCCATCATTTCGCTGCGCACCATCATCGGCTACCCGGCCCCCAAGAAGCAGAACACCGGCAAGATCCATGGTTCCGCTCTCGGTGCCGAGGAAGTCGCAGCACTGAAGGAAATCCTGGGCTTCGACCCCGAGCGTTCCTTCCAGGTTGACGATGACGTCCTGGCACACGCCCGGGCTGTCGTAGAACGCGGCGCAGCCACCCGCAGCGACTGGCAGGCATCCTTCGAGGCATGGCAGACCGCCAACCCGGAGAACGCGGCACTGCTTGAGCGCATAGAGGCCAAGAAGCTTCCTGTCGAGCTCGACGCCGCGCTGCCGGTTTTCGAAGCAGGCAAGGAAGTCTCCACCCGCGCAGCTTCCGGCAAGGTCCTCAACGCCATCGGCCCGGTTCTTCCGGAACTATGGGGCGGTTCCGCCGACCTCGCCGAATCCAACAACACCACCATCGAAGGTTCACCGTCCTTCATTCCGGCCTCGCGCTCAACCGGCGCATGGAAGGGAAACCCATACGGCCGGGTATTGCACTTCGGTATCCGCGAGCACGCCGCCGCTTCGATCGTGAACGGCATTTCGCTGCACGGCCGGACCCGGGCATTCTCCGGCACGTTCCTGATCTTCAGTGACTACCAGCGCCCCGCCATCCGCCTCGGCGCCCTCATGGGTGTTCCGTCGCTGTACGTATGGACCCACGACTCGATCGGCCTGGGCGAAGACGGCCCCACCCACCAGCCGGTGGAACAGCTGTCCACCCTCCGCGCCATCCCGGGCCTGGATGTCGTCCGTCCGGGCGATGCCAACGAGGTTGCCGCCGCCTGGAAGACCATGCTGGAGAACCACGAGAACCCGGCCGGCATCGTGCTGACCCGCCAGAACATCCCGACCTACGCACGCGGCGAAGGCGTCGCTGAAGGTGACACCTTCGGCTCCACCGCAGGCGTTGCGAAGGGCGGCTACGTCCTGGCAGAGGCTTCGAATGACGGCGCCACGGTCCCGGCGGAGGTCATCCTGATCGGCACCGGTTCCGAAGTCCAGCTCGCCGTGAACGCCCGCGAAGCGCTCCAGGCCGAGGGCATCGCCACCCGCGTTGTCTCCATGCCGTGCGTCGAGTGGTTCAACAAGCAGGACGCCGCGTACCGCGAGTCCGTACTTCCGGCCGCCGTCAAGGCCCGTGTCTCGGTCGAAGCCGGCCTGGCACTGGGCTGGAAGGAATTCGTCGGCGACGCCGGCCGCTCCATCAGCCTTGAGCACTTCGGCGCCTCGGCAGACTACAAGCGCCTCTTCAAGGAGTTCGGCATCACGGCAGAAGCAGTCGCCGCCGCCGCCAAGGACTCCCTCGCGGGTCTCGGTAGCTGAAAACGCGCATGAGACGAATTCGACTGCAACGAATAGATTTTCAAGGAGATAAAAGAAAATGACTACGACTCCCACCCAGCAACTCTCCGACGCCGGTGTGTCCATCTGGCTTGATGACCTTTCCCGGGAACGCCTGTCCAGCGGCAGCCTGCAGAAGCTCATCGACGAGAAGAATGTGGTTGGTGTGACCACCAATCCGTCCATCTTCCACGCCGCCATCACTTCCGGCAGCGACTACGACGCCGTGATTGCCGAGGAGGCCGCCAAGGGCGCCACGGTTGAAGAGACCGTCTTCGAAATCACCACCACCGACGTCGCCGACGCTTGCGACCTCTTCGCTCCGGTCGCCGCAGCGAGCAAGGGCGTGGACGGCCGCGTCTCCATCGAGGTGGACCCCCGCCTTGCTTGGGACACCGAAGGCACCATCGCCGAGGCCAAGCACCTCTACAAGAAGGTCAACAAGGACAACGTCCACATCAAGATCCCGGCAACCCTTGAAGGCCTCGCGGCCATCACGGCAACCCTGTCCGAGGGCATCAGTGTCAACGTGACCCTGATCTTCTCCCTGGAGCGCTACCGCGCCGTCATCAACGCCTTCCAGTCCGGCCTGGAGCTGGCCAAGGAAAACGGCCACGACCTCTCCAAGATCCACTCCGTGGCGTCCTTCTTCGTTTCCCGGGTGGACTCCGAGATCGACAAGCGCCTCAATGCCCTGGGCACCGATGAAGCCAAGGCCCTCAAGGGCAAGGCAGGCGTTGCGAACGCCCGCCTCGCCTACCAGGTCTACGAAGAGCTGTTCTCGACCGAGCGTTGGGCAGTCCTGGCCGAGGCCGGCGCGCTGCCGCAGCGTCCGCTGTGGGCTTCCACGGGCGTCAAGGACCCGGCATACCCGGACACCCTGTACGTGACCGAGCTGGTCGCCGCCGGCGTGGTCAACACCATGCCGGAAAAGACCCTCGACGCCACTTTCGAGCACGGCGTGGTTACGGGTGACACCGTCTCCGGTACTTACGAGGAAGCAAACAGCGTCCTCAACGCACTGGAGGGCCTGGGAATCTCCTACAACGACGTCGTCGCAATCCTCGAATCCGAAGGCCTGGACAAGTTCGTCGCCAGCTGGAAGGAACTTCTGGCCGACGTCGAAGGCGCCCTCGCCTCTGCACGGAAGGCTTCCTAACCCACATGAGCACTCTCAGCTACGACGCCAACGGTGCTGCGCAGCACGCCATCGAACTGCACATCCCGGCACTTGTTGAAGACCGGATTGCCACCAGGATTTTCGCGAAGGACCACACCTTGTGGGGTCCCGATGCAGAGTCCGAATCCGCCATCCGGCTCGGATGGGTGGAGGCGGCAACCGTTTCCCAGCCTTTGGTAGAGGGAATCCTGGAACTCCGGGATGCCCTCCGGGCCGAAGGTGTCTCCCGCATTGTCCTGTGTGGCATGGGCGGCTCTTCGCTCGCCCCCGAGGTCATTGCCGGCACCGCTGGCGTCGAGCTGACCGTGCTGGACAGCACAGACCCCGAACAGGTCGGTGCTGCCCTGGCGGACCGCCTCGCCGAGACCGCCATTGTTGTCTCCTCCAAGTCGGGTTCCACTGTGGAGACCGACTCCCAGCGACGGGTATTCGAGCAGGCCTTTACCGAGGCCGGCATCGATGCCAAGAGCCGCATCATCATCGTGACCGATCCCGGTTCCCCGCTGGACAAGGCATCCCGGGAAGCCGGCTACCGTGCAGTCTTCAACGCCGACCCGAACGTCGGAGGCCGCTTTTCGGCGCTGACGGCTTTCGGCTTGGTCCCCAGCGGCCTTGCCGGAGTCGACATCCAGGCATTCCTGGATGAGGCCGAGGAAGCTGCGGAGATCCTCAACGACGACTCACCTGAAAACATCGGGCTCCGGCTTGGTGTCGCACTTGGCGGAACCACCCCGCTGCGCAACAAGGTCGTCATCGTCGAAGACGGTTCCGGCATTGTCGGCTTCGCCGATTGGGCCGAACAGCTCATCGCCGAGTCCACAGGGAAGCTCGGCACCGGCGTTTTGCCGGTTGTCGCAGGTCCGTCCGCACCCGAGGTCAGCGGCGGCGCTGAGGACGTCCTGGTGATCCGCCTCGTCGGCGCGGAATCCGACGTCGAACTCGGCGAAAACGAAGCCGCCATCGCTGGTGGCCTGGCCACCCAGATGTTCGTTTGGGAGTTTGCCACCGCCGTCGCAGGGCGCCTGCTGGGCATCAACCCCTTTGACCAGCCCGACGTCGAGGCGGCCAAGATTGCAGCGCGTGGACTCCTTGACGCACGTCCTGAGCCCACGCCGGCGAATTTCGTCGACGAAGCGATCGAGGTCCGCGGGGGTACGTGGCTCGGCGACGCGGCAACGGCCGCCGAGGCCGTCAAGGCACTCCTTGCCGAACTTGGCACCGATGGCTACCTGAGCGTCCAGGCATATTTCGACCGGATCGCATTCGCGCAGCTGGAAGGTGTCCGCGACGAACTCGCTGGCGTCAGTGGCCGGCCGGTCACTTTCGGCTGGGGTCCGCGCTTCCTTCACTCCACCGGACAATTCCACAAGGGCGGACCGGCTATCGGTTCGTTCCTGCAGATTACGGCTTCCGCAACCGGCGACATCGCCATCCCGGAACGCCCGTTCACCTTCGGTCAGCTGATTGCAGCCCAGGCGGCCGGTGATGCCCAGGTTCTGGAGAACCACGGCCGCCCGGTCCTGCGGCTGCACCTCACGGATCGTGGAGCCGGAGTTGCCCAGCTCCAGGAAATCGTCGCCGCACTGGCCGGCCAGGCCAGCGCGCTCGAAAGCTAAGGCACAAACCCAAACATGCCAGAAACTGAAAACGGTTACCGGTCCACCGGAAAGGCAAGCCACCGCAATCCCCTTCGGGATCCGCGGGACCGGCGCCTGAACCGCATCGCAGGACCGTCGTCATTGGTGTTCTTCGGAGTCACCGGTGACCTTGCCCGCAAGAAACTCATGCCGGCGGTCTATGACCTCGCCAACCGCGGGCTGTTGCCGCCGAGCTTCGCGCTCGTCGGCTTCGGCCGGCGGGACTGGAGCAACGAGGACTTCGCGGACGAGGTCAAGGAGAACGTCAAGGCGCACTCCCGCACCCCGTTCGACGACGCCGTCTGGAACCAGCTCTCCGAGGGCATCCGCTTCGTCCAGGGAGAGTTCGACGACGACCAGGCGTTCAAGCGCCTCAGCGCCACGCTCGATGAACTGGACGAGACCCGCGGCACCCGCGGCAATCATGGTTTCTACCTGTCCATTCCGCCCAAGGCCTTCGAGCAGGTCTGCCGCCAGCTGTCCAAGCACGGACTGGCGCAGGCCGGCGACGGCCAGTGGCGCCGTGTGGTCATTGAGAAGCCCTTCGGCCACGACCTGGAGTCCGCGCGCAAGCTCAACGACATCGTGGAGTCCGTCTTCCCGCCGGACGCGGTCTTCCGGATCGACCACTACCTCGGCAAGGAAACGGTCCAGAACATCCTGGCCCTGCGTTTCGCCAACCAGCTGTTCGAGCCTTTGTGGAACGCCAACTACGTTGACCACGTCCAGATCACCATGGCCGAGGACATCGGCACCGGCGGCCGGGCGGGATATTACGACGGGGTCGGCGCGGCCCGCGACGTCATCCAGAACCACCTCCTGCAGCTCCTGGCCCTGACGGCCATGGAGGAGCCAATCTCCTTCAACGCCGATGACCTGCGTGCCGAGAAGGAAAAGGTCCTGGCCGCGGTCAGGCTGCCCGATGACCTGTCCACCCACTCGGCCCGCGGCCAGTTCACCGGCGGCTGGCAGGGCGGGGAGCTGGTGCAGGGCTACCTGGAGGAAGAGGGCATTCCGGCCGATTCCAAGACGGAGACCTATGCGGCCATCCGCCTGGACATCCACACCCGGCGCTGGGCCGGGGCGCCGTTCTACCTGAGGGCCGGCAAACGGCTAGGCCGGCGCGTCACGGAAATCGCGGTGGTGTTCAAACGGGCACCGAACCTGCTCTTCCGCGGCCACGGGGAGGACGACTTCGGCCAGAACGCGGTGGTCATCCGCGTGCAGCCCGACGAGGGCGCCACCATCCGCTTCGGATCCAAGGTTCCCGGCACGCAGATGGAAGTCCGCGACGTCACCATGGACTTCGGCTACGGGCACTCGTTCACGGAGTCCAGCCCCGAGGCCTACGAACGCCTCATCCTGGACGTGCTGCTGGGCGAGCCTCCGCTCTTCCCGCGGCACCAGGAAGTCGAGGAGTCCTGGAAGATCCTGGACCCGTTCGAGGAATACTGGGCCGGACTCGACGAACAACCCGAACCTTATGCTCCCGGCAGCTGGGGGCCGGCCTCGGCCGACGAACTGCTTGCCCGCGACGGACGAACCTGGAGAAGGCCATGATCGTAGATCTTCCCGACACCACCACCTCCAAGATCTCCAAGAAGATCACCTCCCTGCGCGAGCAGGGAGGGGTGATCGCCCTTGGACGTGTCCTGACCCTCGTGGTGGTCACCAAGTCCGGTCTCGAGGAAGAGGCCATCGAGGCAGCCAACGAGGCCAGCCGCGAGCACCCGTGCCGCATCATCGTCCTCGCCGACGCCGGCAGTGAAGCGCCCAACCGCCTCGACGCCCAGATCCGGGTGGGCGGGGACGCCGGAGCATCCGAGGTGATCGTGCTGCGCGGCTTCGGTGAGCTCGCCAAGGAAAGCGAATCCCTCGTCGCGGCACTGCTCCTGCCCGACGCGCCGATCGTGGCCTGGTGGCCGCACGGAGCACCCGAGAACGCGTGCGAGACTTCCATCGGACGTATCGCGCACCGCCGCATCACGGACTCCGCCAACGAGGCGGACCCCGCAGCGGCCCTGGCCCGGATCCGGAAAACGTACCGGGCAGGCGACACCGATCTCGCCTGGACACGCCTGACCAACTGGCGCCTCCAGCTCGCAGCAGCCCTGGACCAGGTGGACGAGTCACCCGTCACGGCCATCGCCGTCGAGGGCGCTTCGGACTCACCCAGCACCCTGCTGCTGGCCGCCTGGCTCACCCTGTTCCTCGACGCCCCCGTCCAGATCGTTGCCGACCCGGCAGGAACGGGCATCCGCCGGGTGCGGCTGAGCCGCGCCACCGGCGACGTCCAACTGGTCCGTCCCGGCCTCACCATCGCGGAACTGACCCAGCCCGGCCAACCCGCCCAACGGATTTCACTGCCACGCCGCAGCCTGCGGGACTGCCTCGCCGAAGAACTGCGCCGCCTCGATCCCGACGATGTATTCGGAGAAGTGATTACTATGGGACTGCCCCGAACCAATAGCAAGGAGTGACCGTCCCAGTGAGCGCTGACCCCAGAGTAAGCATCCATCCCAACTCCGCCGTCCTTATGGCCGCGATCGCAGCAAGGCTTATCACCAAGCTGGTGGACGTGCAGGACAAGCACGGCGAAGCCACGGTGGTCCTCACCGGCGGAACTGTAGGCATCGGCACCCTGAAAGCGGTCGCCGACTCACCCGCAGCGCCCGCCGTCGACTGGTCCCGGGTGAACTTCTGGTGGGGTGACGAGCGGTTCGTTGGCAAAGACAGCACGGACCGCAACACCGTACAAGCCCGTGAAGCACTGCTCTCCAGCCTGCCGGTGGATCCCGACCGCGTGCACGAACCGGGTTCGTCGGACGAGTTCGCCACCGCAGACGACGCCGCAGCAGACTATGCAGCCCGTCTCAAGGCCGCTGCGGAGGCAGAGCACGCCGCAGATACTTCGGACCACCGACCGGAGCAGGCTGGCGAGCTGCCGCGTTTCGACATCCTGCTGCTGGGCGTGGGCCCGGATGCGCACGTTGCCTCGCTCTTCCCTGAGCAAGCGGGTATCCGTGTCCAGGACCGCACAGTGGTGGGTGTCGAGAACTCCCCCAAGCCGCCGCCGTCGAGGATTTCACTGACCCTGCCCGCCATCAATTCCGCCCAGGAGATCTGGATGGTAGTGGCGGGCGAAGACAAGGCCGGGGCCGTGGGCCTGGCCCTCGCCGGGGCCAACCCGATCCAGGTTCCCGCCTCCGGCCCTCTTGGCCGGTCGAGGACCCTATGGCTCATCGACGAAAATGCAGCCTCACGTGTCCCCCAGCAGCTCATCCGGAAGGATCCTGCGGGCGCGTAGCCGCTTCAGCGCTCCAGCCAGGACAATCTCCGCTTCCTGGCTGGAGCGTCTTTCTTTAACGTAGTCCAGGTGGCTCTTGAAGATTTCTTCGTCCGCACGCTCCATCGTCGCGTCGCCTTGTTCGCGGACAGCTACCAGGCCACACTTCGGGCAGTCCCACCGGACCGGAATTTGATCTTCCGGGAGCTTAACGAAAACAAGCCGCGTCTCATGTCCCTTGGCGCACCAATAGGGAACACGAATACGCGGCAAGCTTTCGCCGACTATGGAGTCGGGCTGGTTTCTCGGGGCCGATCCGGCTGTTACACCGGCCCGTGTGCCTCGGAATCCTGAAGAACCATGAACCATCGTCGATCCCCTTGAGAGTTCGGCTGCATGGCGGTGCAGGCCATGCAGCCTAGTCTAGTGCGGTCAACCCGACGACGGCAGGGTTCCGGGCAGTTTGCTCCAGCCGGAACCCTGCCGGGAAAGCTATGAGTCTCCGCCGGAGGTGAAGCGCATGATGAGGCCAAGGCCGATGATGACGACACCCCAAGTGCAGCCCAGGACGATGGTGAAACGGTTGAGGTTTCGCTCTGCGACACCCGAAGAGCTCAATCCCGAGCTCATGCCACCGCCAAACATATCGGACAACCCGCCGCCTCGTCCCTTGTGCAGGAGTATGAGCAGCGTCAGCAGAAGACTGGTGATGCCCAGCAGGATCTGCAGAATGACTTGAAGAACGTCCACGACGGCCTTTCAGAAGAACGGAAAACGGGAGCGGAATCTTGAACGGACTAAGCCGCGCTAAGGTGGCTCTCGAACCTGACAATGTTAGCAAACTCAGCAGGGTCGAGGCTCGCTCCACCCACCAGGAGGCCGTCGACGTCGGAGCCGGCCATGATCGCTGCTGCATTGTTGGCCTTCACCGAGCCACCGTAGAGGAGGCGGGTCTTGGCAGCGACCGAATCATCGAACAACGAGACGAGCTCGGCACGGATCGCGGCACACATTTCCTGTGCGTCTTCCGGACCAGCCACTTCGCCCGTGCCAATGGCCCAGACCGGTTCGTAGGCGACAACCAGATCGCCGGCTTGCTCCGCTGAGAGCCCTTCGACGCCGGCACGCAACTGGGCAAGCGTGTGCTCGACGTGGGTGCCGGCCTGGCGGATCTCAAGGCCCTCGCCGACACACAGGACCGGCGTTACCTCGTGACGGAAGGCAGCTTTGACCTTCGCGTTGAGGATCTGGTCATTCTCGTTGTGGATGGTGCGGCGTTCACTGTGACCCACCAGAACGTATGCGCAACCCAGCTTGTTGAGGAAATGGCCGGAGATGTCGCCGGTGTAGGCTCCGGAGTCGAACTGCGAGAGGTCCTGGCCGCCGTAAACAACGTCCAGTTCGTCGCCCTGGACGAGGGTCTGCACACCGCGGAGGTCCGTGAACGGCGGGAAGACCGAAACCTCCACCCTGCTGTAGTCGTGCTTGGCGTCGGACAGGGTCCATGCCAGCTTCTGCAACAGGGTGATGCCCTGGACGTGGTCCATGTTCATCTTCCAGTTGCCGGCAATGAAAGGCTTGCGGACGAAGTTTCCGTTGGCAGAAGTTGTCACGTGTGCTCCAAAATGCGTTGAGATAGGGAAGCCGGCGGGGCGCTTGCCTTCTAAGAAGGGCGCCCCGCCGGCTGTGTAGCCTTAGCGGTCCAGCACGCTCAGGCCAGGAAGATCCTTGCCTTCAAGGTATTCCAGGCTTGCGCCGCCGCCGGTGGAAATGTGGCCGAACTGGGAGTCCTCAAAACCGAGGGTCCGGACAGCTGCGGCAGAGTCGCCACCGCCGACCACGGTGAATGCAGGCGTCTCGGTCAAGGCCTGTGCAATGGCGCGGGTCCCGTCCGAGAAGGCCTCGAATTCAAAGACGCCCATAGGCCCGTTCCAGAACACGGTCTTGGCGGCCTTGATTTGCTCGGCGAAAGCCGCCGCGGATACCGGCCCGATGTCCAGGCCAATGCCTGTGGCACCGAATGAGCTGTCCTCGATCGCGTCGGCGGCGACCACTTCGTGTTCGGCGTCAGCGGCAAAGCGGCTCGCGACCACGACGTCGGTGGGTATGACGAAAGCGGTACCGGCGTCGGAAGCACGCTTGAGGTAGTCCTGGACCACGGGGATCTGGTCAGCTTCAAGCAAGCTGCCCGCGACCTTGTGACCAACCGCTGCGAGGAAGGTGAAGAGCATTCCGCCACCGACGAGGATGGTGTCAGCCTTTCCCAGGAGGTTGTCGATCACCGCGAGCTTGTCCGAGACCTTGGAGCCGCCGAGAACGACGACGTACGGACGCTGGGTCTCCGTGGTGAGTTTGCGAAGGACCTCCACCTCGGTGTGCACGAGGTCCCCCTGGTAGGAAGGAAGCTTCGTGGCGACGTCGTAAACGCTGGCGTGCTTGCGGTGAACAGCACCAAAGGCGTCATCAACGAAGGCACCGTTGTCACCGGTCAGCGCTACGAGTTCATCGGCGAAGGCGCCGCGCTCGGCGTCGTCCTTGCTCGTCTCGCGGGCGTCGAAGCGGACGTTCTCCAGAACCAGGACGTCTCCATCCTCGAGGGCCCCGGCCAACTCCTTCGCGGACTCACCAACGGTGTCTGCCGCGAGCCGGACCCTGAATGGAGCGAGCTCCGCAAGCCGCGCTACAGCGGGCTTGAGTGAATACTTGGCCTCGGGAGCACCTTTAGGGCGTCCCAGGTGGGCCGTGACGAGCACGCGGGCACCGGCGTCCGAGAGCTTTTCGATGACCGGGAGGGAGGCCTTAATGCGGCCGTCGTCGGTCACTGTAGAGCCGTCGAGCGGCACATTCAGGTCACTTCTGACGAGAATGTACCGCCCGCGGACACCTTCAGCGATCAGTTCGTTGAGGGTGTGAGATGTCATGTGTCTACCCTAGCCCAGCTTGGATGCGACAAGCTCCGTGAGGTCAACGAGGCGGTTGGAGTAGCCCCATTCGTTGTCATACCAGGAAACAACCTTGACCTGGTTGCCGATGACCTTGGTCAGGCCGGAGTCGAAGATCGAGGAAGCGGGGTCGCCAACGATGTCCGAAGAAACGATCGGGTCCGACGTGTAGCTCAGGATGCCCTTGAACTGCTCGCTCTCGGAAGCTGCCTTGAGTGCTGCGTTGACTTCGGCAACGGTCACTTCGCGGGAAACCGTGACGGTCAAGTCCGTGGCGGAACCGGTCGGGACCGGGACGCGGATGGCGTAGCCGTCGAGCTTGCCCTTCAGCTCCGGAAGGACGAGGCCGATCGCCTTGGCAGCACCCGTGGAGGTGGGAACCATGTTGATCGCTGCGGCGCGGGCACGGCGAAGGTCGCTGTGGGGGCCGTCCTGCAGGTTCTGGTCTGCCGTGTAGGCGTGGATCGTGGTCATGAGGCCGCGCTCGATGCCGAAGGCGTCGTTGACAACCTTGGCCAGCGGACCGAGGCAGTTGGTGGTGCAGGAAGCGTTGGAAATGATGTGGTGTGCTGCGGGGTCGTAGAGCTCGTGGTTGACGCCCATGACGATGGTGATGTCTTCGTCCGAAGCAGGAGCGGAGATCAGGACCTTCTTGGCACCAGCATCGATGTGCTTCTGCGCGGCGGCAGCCTTGGTGAAGAAGCCGGTGGACTCGATGACGATGTCCACGCCCAACTCACCCCACGGGAGGTTCGCGGGATCGCGCTCTGCAAGGACCTTGATGATGTTGCCGTCGACAATGAGGTTGCCCTCCTTGACTTCAACAGACTGGGTCAGGCGGCCGCCGACGGAGTCGTACTTCAGCAGGTGGGCAAGAGCCTCGGGACTCGTGAGGTCATTCACCGCAACAATTTCGAGATCCGCACCCTGGGCGAGTGCTGCGCGGAAGTAGTTGCGGCCGATGCGGCCAAAGCCGTTGATACCAATACGGGTGGTCACTATTTCAGTCTCCTTGGTGCTCTTGCAAGCACACCTAGTGAGTCGGATCTTGATTCCAACTAACAATTCCCGCACATCATTGGGCAGAAGTGATTATCAGATCGGAGGGCGACCAGCCACGTTGCTGAAGGCTAACCGCCTTCCGTGACCCATCTTACGTTTAACTACGTCTGCCCCCGCAACTGCGGGGGCAGACAATCCGGTATTTGGGCGAAATTCACCTGAATGTGAAGTTTGTTACATCTCTGTGTATTCCGCGTCACTCACCGATTCGGGACTGATTTCCCTAGAGAACGATCAGCCCGGTGGCGTTCGCGCGGGCCGCTTCGAAGCGCTTCGCGACGTCGGCCCAGTTGACAATGTTCCAGAATGCCTTGACGTAGTCAGCCTTGACGTTGACGTAGTCCAGGTAGAAGGCGTGCTCCCACATGTCGAGCATGAGCAGGGGCGTGGTGCCGACTGCGACGTTGCCCTGCTGGTCGTAGAGCTGCTCGATGAGGAGGTTGCCACCGATGGGCTCGTAGGCGAGGAAGCCCCAGCCGGATCCCTGGAGGCCAAGGGCAGCTGCCGAGAACTGGGCACGGAACGCATCGAAGGAGCCGAAGGCGTCGTCAATCGCTGCCGCCAGCTCGCCCTCGGGCTTGTCGCCGCCGTCCGGGGAGATGTTGTTCCAGAACACGGAGTGGTTGATGTGGCCGCCGGTGTGGAACGCGAGGTCCTTGGAAAGGCGGTTGATGTTGGCGAAATCGCCCTTGTCGCGGGCTTCTGCCAACTGGGCCAGGGCGTTGTTGGCGCCGGCTACATAGGCTGCGTGGTGCTTGCTGTGGTGCAGCTCCATGATCTTCGCCGAAATGTGCGGCTCAAGTGCTGCGTAGTCGTAGCCGAGCTCGGGCAGTACGTACTCTGTCACGAAATCCTCCAATGTAGTGGACCGGGGTCCGGTTGGTAACTCTCGTTTTGTTCATCCGACCGGCGAACCGCCCGGAAATCTACACCCTGACGATTCTAGGGCGGGGGCCTTATTCGTCCATCATTTCGGGGGTCACATTCGCCTCGGTACCCGGGATCCCCAGGTCACCGGCCCGCTTGTCCGCCATGGCCAGAAGCCGGCGGATCCTCCCCGCGATCGCGTCCTTGGTCATCGGCGGATCAGCGAGCCGGCCCAGTTCATCCAGGCTGGCCTGCTTGTGCGCCACCCGGAGCTCACCGGCATACTTGAGGTGGTCCGGAACGTCGTCGCCCAGGATTTCGAGGGCCCTGTCCACCCGGGCACCGGCGGCGACGGCAGCCTGGGCCGAGCGGCGCAGGTTGGCGTCGTCGAAGTTCGCGAGGCGGTTGGCCGTGGCCCGTACTTCCTTCCGCATGCGGCGTTCCTCCCACACCATGAGGGCGTCATGGGCGCCCATCCGGGTGAGCAACGCGGCGATGGTGTCGCCGTCGCGAATGACCACGCGATCCACCCCGCGCACTTCCCTCGCCTTGGCCTGGATTCCGAGGCGACGGGCGGCTCCGACCAGGGCAAGGGCGGACTCCGGTCCGGGGCAGGTCACTTCGAGCGAGGAGGACCTGCCCGGTTCGGTGAGCGAACCGTGTGCCAGGAAAGCTCCGCGCCAGACCGCTTCGGCGTCGGACGCCGAACCATTGACGACGGCGGATGGCAACCCGCGGACAGGCCGCCCGCGGCCGTCCAGGAGGCCTGTCTGGCGAGCCAAGGCCTCGCCGTCGCGCACTACACGCACCACATAGCGGCTACCGCGCCGGAGGCCGCTACCGGAGACGACGATGATCTCGCTCTGGTGCCCGTAGACTTCGGCGATCGCGGCGCGAAGCCGCCGGGCCGTGGAGGCGAGGTCGACCTCCGCCTCGATCACGATGCGGCCCGAAATGATGTGCAATCCGCCGGCAAAACGCAGCATGGCCGAGACTTCGGCCTTGCGGACTGAAGACTTCTTGATGTCCAGCCGGGAAAGTTCTTCCTTGACCGATGCGGTCAGTGCCATCGCATGTTCCTAACTATTCCCGAAGATATCGTGATACGCCGATGCCAGACGCAGCGGGTCGTGGACTGGACGGCGGCTCGACGCCCCCACTTTACCCAAGACCACCTCGGCACCGATCATTCCAGCAGCGCGCTCGAATTCCTTGTGGTCCGATATCGACGAGGGATCGGCGAGGACTACGTCCACACTGAACTCCGGCGCGTAGTGGCGCAGGGCGTCCAGATGGTCCGCGGCGGACATCCCGGAGGTTTCCTTGGTGTCCATGGCGAGGTTCATGGTGAGGCATCGTTTGGCCGGGGTGTCACACAAGGCTTGGCGCATCTCGGGCAACAGCAAGTGGGGCAGGACCGACGTGTACCAAGAGCCAGGGCCGAGAATAATCCAGTCTGCGAGCTCGATGGCCGTGAGCGCCTCGATGCATGCCCGCGCGTCTTCCGGCCGAAGCCGGACGTTTTCGAGGGATCCGGCAACAGCGCATTTGGCCTGGCCTTTGACGGTCTGGAACTCGTATCCGCCTCCGGGCAACGGCACCCGGACATCGCCCTCGATGTTCAGTGGCTGCGTGGACATCGGCAGGACCTGACCGCGGGCGCCCAGGAGGGCACCTGCCCATTTCAGTCCCGCCACGGCGTCGCCCAGCAGCTCCCAGAGGGTAACAATGAGCAGGTTTCCCATGGCGTGGTTGTCCAGGGAACCCTGCCGACCGCTCGGAGTCTTGAAGCGGTGCTGCATGACGTCCCGCCACGTGCGCCCCCAATCCGTGTCATCGCAGAGGGCGCTCAGCGCCATCCGAAGATCGCCGGGCGGAAGAACACCGTACTCTTCCCGCAGCCGCCCGGACGATCCGCCGTCGTCCGCAACGGTCACGATCGCAGTGAGCTCGGAGGTCAACAGCCTCAACGCAGAGAGCGACGCGGAGAGCCCGTGTCCGCCGCCTAGCGCAACAACAGAGGGGCCCTTGGAAGGCTGGCTGCCTGGCGTCCCCTTGGGCGGGACAAGCGGCAGGGGTCCGGTCAGAACCCCCATTATTCGCGACCCAGATCACGGTGGCTCGTGGTCACGGTGACCCGGGGATATTGGGCCAGCCGTTTGGAAAGTTCGACGGCGACCGCGACTGAACGGTGCTTGCCGCCTGTGCAGCCCACAGCAATGGTGGCGTAGTGCTTGTTTTCCGTCCGGTAGCCGTCGAGGACAGGCTCCAAGGCAAGGACGTAGCGGTCAACGAAGTCCTTGACGCCGTCGGCCCCCAGCACATAGTCGCTGACATCGGCGTCGAGTCCAGTGTGCGGGCGCAACTTCGGGACCCAGTGCGGGTTGGGGATGAAGCGCGCGTCGGCCACGAAGTTGGCGTCCACCGGCAGGCCATATTTGAAGCCGAAGCTCATGACGTTCAAGCGCAGCGCCACGGGGCCCGTGTCGCTGAAGAGCTCTGTGATGGCGGTCGCCAGGCCGTGCACGTTGTACGTACTCGTGTCCAGGACCACATCTGCCGATTCCCGGAGTTCCTTCAGGACGTCGCGCTCCGCGGCGATACCGTCCAGGATCCGGCCTCCGCCCTGGAGCGGATGCGGGCGGCGGCCTTGTTCAAAGCGCCGGACCAAGACGTTGTCGCTTGCATCGAGGAAGAGAACCCGGAACGTGATTCCGCTGGCGCTGAGTGCGCCGAGGGCCGTCCTGATATCGGTGAAGAGTCCCTTGCTCCGGACGTCCACGACGACGGCCAGCTTGGGGATCGACTGGGGTGCGTGCGAGACGATTTCGGCGAGCGTCCCCAACATCTGCGGAGGCAGGTTTTCGACGACGTACCAGCCGTGGTCCTCCAAGGCGTCCGAGGCGGTACTGCGGCCTGCTCCGGACATGCCAGTCACCACCAGCAGTTCCGCTTCAACAGGCTTGACGGGAATAAGGCCGTCCTGCTCCGTGTCGGATCCTGCTGTTGACTCTGACATCAAGTGTCCCCGTTTCTGAGATGGTCCAAAGCTTCTGTGAAGGTCCAAGCCGGACCGTGTTGAGGAGCGGTCCGTTTATTACCCTAGCTAATATTCAAGGATTTCGCCGGTGGTCATGTTCACTGCCGGGGCGGCCTCTTCGGACGCGCTGGCCTCCGCCAGGTGGCCGACAACGGCTTCTGCCAATGCCGGGCCGATTCCCTTCGCCGCGGTGAGCTCGCTTGCCGTGGCGGCCTTGATCTTCTTGAGCGAACCGAAATGTGCCACGAGCGCCTTCCGTTTGGCTTCACCGAGGCCTGGAACGCCGTCGAGCGCGGACACAGTCATGGCTTTTCCGCGCTTCTGCCGGTGGAAAGTGATGGCGAAGCGGTGGGCTTCGTCGCGGATGCGCTGCAGCAGGTAGAGCCCTTGTGAAGTTCGCGGCAGAATCACGGGGAAATCGCTATCCGGCAACCAGACTTCTTCGAGCCGCTTGGCCAGGCCCACGACGTAGACGTCGTCGATCCCCAGTTCCGCGAGGGCCCGCGCGGCCGCGTTCACTTGGGGCTGACCGCCGTCGACGACGACGAGGTTGGGCGGATAGGCGAACCTCGCCTTTGTCCCGGTGCCGGCAACGTCCTCCGACGGCGCCAGCTCCGCCGCGTTGGGGACTTCCCCGCTCTTGGGAAGCTGGGCGGACTTGTCCTGAAGGTAGTGCCGGAAGCGTCGCGTGAGGACGTCATGCATCGCCGCGGTGTCGTCGGTTGCGGCTGCACCGGTGATGGAGAATTTCCGGTAGTCGGCCTTCTTGGGGAGGCCATCTTCCACAACCACCATGGACGCGACCACGTTGGTGCCCTGCACATGGGATATGTCATAGCATTCGATCCGAAGGAGCGGCACGGGAAGCTCAAGCGCCTCCTGCAACTCCTGGAGCGCCTGGGAGCGGACGGTGATGTCGCCAGCCCTCCGGACTTTGTGGAGCTTCAGGGCCTGCTCCGCGTTTTCGCGGACAGTGGACATGAGGGCGGCCTTGTCGCCACGCTGCGGCACGCGGATATCCACTTTGGCGCCCCGCAGGCCGCCGAGCCATTCAAGCAACTCATGATGGTTGGACGGAATCTCCGGGACCAGGACTTCGCGAGGAATACGGCCCTGGTTGTCGCTGTCTTCTCCATAAACCTGCTGCAGGAGGTGCTCGATAAGCTCCGGTGTGGTGGCGTCTTCGACCTTTTCGACCACCCAACCCCGCTGGCCGCGTACCCGGCCGCCCCTGACGTGGAAGACCTGCACGGAAGCCTCGAGGTCGTCGTCGTGCAGGGCGAAGATATCTGCGTCCGTGTCTTCGGAAAGCACGACGGCGTTGCGCTCGAACACTTTACGCAGCGCCGCGATGTCGTCGCGGATTCGTGCCGCCCGTTCGTAGTCGAGTTCAGCTACGGCAGCTGCCATGTCTTTCTCGAGGCGCCGTATGAACTTGCCGGCCTCGCCGCCCATGAACGAGCAGAAGTCTTCGGCAATGGCGCGGTGCTCCTCGGGCGTGACACGGCCGACGCACGGGGCCGAGCATTTGTCGATGTAACCCAGCAGGCATGGCCGCCCACTGGCCTGCGCGCGCTTGAGCACACCGGCGCTGCAGCTCCGCACCGGAAAGACCCTGAGCAAGGTGTCCATGGTTTCACGGATGGCACCGGCCGTGTACGGCCCGAAGTAGCGGGTGCCTTTACGGCGTTCCCCGCGCATAACCTGGACCCGGGGGAGCTTCTCCCCCATGCTCACGGCAAGGTACGGGTAAGTCTTGTCATCGCGGAACACGACGTTGAAGCGCGGCTTGAATTCCTTGATCCAGGTGTACTCGAGCTGGAGGGACTCAAGCTCACTGCCCACCACGGTCCATTCAACGCTGCTCGCGGCGTGCACCATGGCGTATGTCTTCGGCAGCAACCCTGCCGGGTTGGCGAAGTAAGAGTTCAGCCGGGACCGGAGGTTTTTCGCCTTGCCCACATAGATGACGCGGCCGTGTGGATCCCGGAACCGGTAGACGCCGGGGGTGGTGGGGATTTCTCCCGTCTGGGGGCGATAACTCGCTGGATCTGCCACAGATCCAGTCTAGTAAGGGAAAGACGCTGCCCCGTACGCACCGGCCAGCTTCGCGGAGCTACTCCGCCGTCTTGCTCTGGTTGTAACTCGTTGAACGTTCCTGGCCGCTCAATGCCGCAATGGCATCCATGATCTTATCCGTCACTTCGCGGCGGGCAGGCAAGGAATGGTCCGGACCTGTTTTCTCGAAGTACAACGGCTCGCCCACCATCATGGTGAAGTGCTGCGGACGGACGGTGTTGCGGTCCACAGGCTGCAATTTGTCCGTGCCAATCAGGCCCACAGGAACGACGGGCGCACCCGTAGTCAAAGCAAGCCAGCCGACGCCCGTCCGCCCACGGTAGAGCAGGCCGTCACGCGAACGGGTTCCCTCCGGATAGATACCGATGCCCCTGCCGTTCTCCAGGATGTCCAGCAGGGTCTTGAGCGCTTGCACACTGGCCGCTTGCTCTCCGCGTTCCACCGGAATCGATCCAACTGCCTGGAAGAACGCTTTCATGGCGAGGCCTTTGAAGCCCTTGGTGGTGAAGTACTCGGCTTTGGCAAAGAATCCGACCGGGCGGGGCATCAAGGCCTGGACAATCACGCTGTCCAGAAAAGACAAATGGTTTGGGGCCACAATAAATGGCCCTTCCTTGGGCACGTTTTCCAGCCCGATGACCGTGGGTCGGCAGGTGCTGGAAATCAGTCCGCGCGTGGTCCAGCGGATGACATCAAAGGCTTCCATCGTTCTGCACCTCGCTCAGGGCCGCCGCGCGGACAGCGTCAAGTTCTTCGATCTTCTTCAGCAGTTGCGCAGTGGAATCCACGACGGCGACGGCTCCCGCTTCCTGAAGCTCGCCGTCGGGCGCAAATCCCCAACTCACACCGATGCAGTCAAGTCCGTTGGCCATCGCACCGGCAACATCCTGATGGCGATCCCCCACCATCACCGCGGGCTGCGAATGCAACGTCGCCAGCGCAGCTCCAACGATTTCCACCTTGCCGGGGGCCGTGTTTGCGGCCATTGATTCATCGTCCGGGGCACCGCAGATGGACGCAAAGAAATCAGCAATACCGTGGTGCTCCAACACGACGCGCGCCAGGCCCTGGGGTTTCTGAGTGGCCACAGCGACCTGACGCCGCGACTCCGCGAAGAACTCGAGGAGCTCACGGATACCTGGATAGAGCAGGCCCTGACCAATCCCTACAGATCGGTAGTAGCTGCGGTAAAGCCCAATGACTTCATCAACTCTCCCAGTGGGAACCCCGGCAATGTGCTCCAGGGAATCACTGAGCTTGGGTCCAACCATGGACTCAAGCACGGGCAGTTCCGGGACGGGGAGGCCCATTTCGCGCAGCGCCGCGGCGATGCCGCCGGTTATGCCACCTGCAGGATCGACAAGGGTGCCGTCCAGATCAAAGATTACGGGCACCATTGTTTGAGTCACCGGGTTAGTTTCTCACGAGTTGAGGCGTGCCTGAAACTCACATGCCCGCCAGGGAATACTCCGGCAGCCGCCGAAATATTCCCCGGTGGGAGCCGCAGCACTAACTCAGAATCTCCGCAAGGAAGGAAGCGGTATGGCTTTCCGTGGACTTGGCTACCTGTTCAGGTGTGCCTGTTGCCACGATGCGTCCACCGCCTGAACCGCCGTTGGGGCCAAGGTCCACAATCCAGTCGGCGGACTTGATGACGTCAAGGTTGTGTTCAATGGTGATGACCGTATTCCCCTTGTCCACCAAGCCCTGCAGCACCATGAGCAACTTACGGATGTCCTCGAAGTGCAGGCCCGTAGTGGGTTCGTCCAAGACGTAGACGTTGCGTCCGTTCGACCGCTTCTGGAGCTCCGAGGCCAGCTTCACGCGCTGCGCCTCGCCACCGGACAGCGTGGTAGCCGGCTGCCCAAGCCGGACGTAGCCGAGGCCGACGTCGACGAGGGTGTTCAGGTGCCGGGCGATGGGCGTGAACGCCGCAAAGAACTCGGCGCCTTCCTCGATGGGCATGTTGAGGACGTCCGCGATGGTCTTGCCCTTGTAGTGAACTTCAAGGGTCTCCCGGTTGTAGCGGGCACCATGGCA
Source organism: Arthrobacter rhizophilus (assembly GCF_026241105.1). GTDB lineage: Bacteria > Actinomycetota > Actinomycetes > Actinomycetales > Micrococcaceae > Arthrobacter. Next base: position 274,585 of record NZ_JAPFFT010000002.1, read on the forward strand.
CACTTCGCACGGGACGTAGACATCCGGCAGGAAGTTCATCTCGATCTTCAGCGTGCCGTCACCGGAGCAAGCCTCGCAGCGGCCGCCTTTGACGTTGAATGAGAAGCGGCCTGGCTGGTAACCGCGCACTTTGGCTTCGGTGGTTTCCGCGAAGAGCTTCCGGATGTTGTCGAAGACGCCGGTGTAGGTGGCGGGGTTGGAACGCGGTGTCCGGCCGATGGGGCTCTGGTCAACGTGGACCACCTTGTCGAGGTGTTCCAGGCCCACTACGGAGCGATGCCGGCCTGCAACCTGCTTGGCGCCGTTGAGCTTGTTCGCGAGCACCTTGTAGAGGATCTCGTTCACAAGGGTGGACTTCCCTGAGCCGCTGACGCCCGTCACGGCCGTGAAAAGACCCAGCGGGAAGGTGGCGTCAACGTTGTTCAGGTTGTTTTCGCGCGCGCCGATGACCTTGAGCTCACGCTTCTTGTCGTACTTGCGTCGCTTGGGCGGGATGCCGATCTTGCGTCGCCCGGACAGGTAGTCGCCCGTCAGCGAGTTCGTGTTTTCCAGGAGCTCCTTGTAGGAACCGGAGTGCACCACCTGGCCACCGTGCTCGCCGGCGCCAGGTCCGATGTCCACCACCCAGTCGGCCTCCTGGATGGTGTCTTCGTCGTGTTCGACGACAATCAGCGTATTACCGAGATCGCGCAACCGCGTCAGGGTTTCGATGAGGCGCCGGTTGTCCTTCTGGTGCAGCCCGATGGACGGCTCGTCCAGGACATAGAGGACTCCCACCAGGCCAGAGCCGATTTGCGTGGCGAGCCGAATCCGCTGGGCCTCACCGCCGGACAGTGTCCCGGACGGCCGTTCGAGATTCAGGTATTCGAGCCCCACGTCGAGCAGGAACGTCAGTCGTGCCTGGATCTCCTTGAGAACCTGATGCGCGATCTGGGCCTCGCGGTCGGTGAGCGTGAGGCTGCCGAGGAAGTCGGCGCAATCGCGCATCGGAAGGGCCGATACTTCGGCGATGGACTTGCCGTTGATCAGCACGGAGAGCGACGCCGGGTTAAGCCGGGCACCGTTGCATGCGGGGCAAGGAACCTGCCGCATGTACTCTTCGTAGCGGTCGCGTGCCCAGTCCGAGTCCGTTTCGCCGTGCTTGCGGTGTACGTACTGGATGGCGCCTTCGAAGCCGGTGCTGTACTTGCGCTCCCGGCCGAACCGGTTGCGGTACTGGACGACCACCTTGTGGTCCTTCCCATGCAGCACCGTCTGCCGAACTTCCTGCGGCAGCTTCTCCCAAGGGGTGTCCATGGAGAAATCGAGCTCCAAGGCGAGGCCCTCCAGGAGCCGATTCCAGTACTCCGTGGTGGCCGTACCCAACGACCACGGCGCTATGGCCCCCTGGCCCAATGAAAGCTCGGGGTTGGGGACCACGAGTTCTTCATCGACCTCCAACTTGGTGCCGATGCCGCTGCAGGCCGCGCACGCGCCGAAAGGGTTGTTGAAGGAGAAGGAACGGGGCTCGATCTCGTCGATGGCCAACGGGTGCTCGTTGGGGCAGGCAAGGTTCTCGGAAAACGCCCGGATCCGCGCCGGGTCTTCGGCATCGAGATCGACGAATTCGACCAGCACACGGCCTTCCGCAAGGCCAAGCGCCGTTTCGATCGAGTCGGTCAACCGTTGGCTGATTCCTTCTTTGACCACCAACCGGTCCACGACTACTTCGATGGAGTGCTTGAATTGTTTGCCGAGCTTGGGCGGATCGCTCAGCTGGACGAGTTCGCCATCCACCCGGGCACGCGAATAGCCCTTGGCGGTGAGCTCCTTGAAGAGTTCCACGAATTCGCCCTTGCGTCCGCGGACCACGGGAGCCAGGATCTGGAAGCGTGTGCCGGACTCGAGTTCCAGCAACTGGTCGACGATCTGCTGCGGAGTCTGCCTTGTGATGGGCTCATGGCATACCGGGCAATGCGGCCTGCCGACACGGGCCCAGAGAAGGCGCATGTAGTCGTAAATCTCGGTGATGGTGCCCACCGTGGAACGCGGGTTCTTGCTGGTGGACTTCTGATCGATGGAGACTGCCGGAGAAAGGCCCTCGATGAAGTCGACATCCGGCTTGTCCACCTGGCCCAGGAACTGGCGGGCGTAGGCCGACAATGATTCAACGTACCGGCGCTGGCCCTCGGCGAAGATCGTGTCGAAGGCCAAGGACGACTTGCCTGAACCTGACAAGCCGGTGAAGACGATCATGGCATCACGGGGAAGGTCCAGGTCCACGTTGCGGAGGTTGTGTTCACGCGCACCCTTGACCACGAGCCGGGACAGGTCATGTCTCACGGGCGTGGCAGGCTTCTGCGCGGAAACGCTTGCGAGGGATTCGACGGCGGGGACTTCAGCTACGGCTTTAGGCACCCACTAATGCTAATCGAAAACTTCTTCGAATTTCCATGCGGGCTCCCGCAGGCTACTGACGGGTATCAATCCGCGTCATAGGCGGCCGCCAGAAGCTGTACTGCCTCGGCGAAACTGGCGCCCTGCGCCTTGGCCGCGGCCGAGTAGTTCGCCGCGACGGCAGCTAAGGCGCTCCAGCGGTCGTCCCGGGCGCAGACCACTGTTCCGTTCCGGCCACGGGTTGCCACCACTCCGGCCGCTTCAAGTTCCTTATACGCGCGGGCGACGGTGTGGGGCGCAACATCCAGCTCGCCAGCCAGGCTGCGCACCGCCGGAAGTTTGGTCCCGACAGGGAGGGTGCCAGCGTCAGCCAGCTCGATAATGCGGAGCCGAAGTTGCTCGTACAAAGCCACGGTGCTCGACTGGTTCGGTCGCCACGAACCGGGAAACTCGATCGAGCCGCTCACGAGTCTTCACTCTCCCGTCGGACGGCGCGGTGCTTGGCGGTCCGTGCCGGCGTCGCGGCCAACTCGCCGTCTCCGACGGCAAATTGGGCGTCGTGCAATCGGGCATAGTGCCCGCCAAGCTCCAGCAGCGAATGATGGGTGCCGTGTTCAACGATCCGTCCGTGGTCCATGACGAGAATTAGATCAGCGTCGCGGATGGTGGACAAGCGGTGAGCGATGACGAAAGACGTCTTGTTGCTCCGCAGTCTGTGCATCGCCTGGCGGATGAGGACTTCCGTGCGGGTATCTACCGAGCTTGTGGCTTCGTCCAGGATCAGGATGGGGCGGCCGGAGAGCCGTGCACGGGCGATGCTCAGCAATTGTCTCTGTCCCTGGCTAAGCGGTTCCCCTCCATTGCTCAGCATTGTGGAGTAGCCGTTCGGCAGCGAGCGCACAAAGTGGTCCACGTAGCTTGCCTCGGCAGCGGCCACGATGTCAGCGTCGCTGGCACCTGGACATCCGTATTCGATGTTCTCCCGAATGGTGCCTGTGAAAATCCACGGATCTTGAAGAACCACGCCGAAGTTTCGCCGGAGATCATCACGTCCCATGCCCGCAATGTCCGCGCCGTCAATGGTGATCTTCCCCGAGCCGAGTTCATGGAAACGCATAAGGAGGCTGATCAGAGTGGTCTTCCCCGCGCCGGTGTGCCCCACAATCGCCACCGTTTGTCCCGGCTCCACGCGGAAGGACAGGTCCTCGATCAGTGGCGCATCGGCGCGGTAGCTGAAAACAATGCGTTCAAAGGAAACCCTTCCCGACGGGAGATCGAACTGCGCATCGGGCTGCCTGCCGGACCCAGTCACCGAACCAGCCCCGGTGCGCACGCCAGTCGCGGTTTCCGTCGACAATTCCGGTTCGTCCAACAACTCGAAGACCCTGCTGGCGGAAACCGCGCATGATTGCAGGACCTGGGCCATGCCGCCGATCTGGCCCAACGGCTGGCTGAAGAGCCGGTTGAATTGTATGAAAGCCTGGATCCCGCCGATACTCATCGCGCCGGCAAGGAACTGGAATGCCCCCACAATCGCAACCCCCACATAGCTGGCGTTCGAGACGAAAGCCATGAGCGGCATCAGCAGTCCGGATGCGAACTGTGCCTTGGAACTGGCGGAATATAGTCCGTCGTTGTGGGCAGCGAAGCGGTCGGCCATCGCAGATCGCGCGCCGAAAAGCTTGATGGTTTCGTGGCCGGTTGCCGTCTCCTCCACAAGTGAGTTGACGTCTCCCGTAGCCTCCCACTGCCGGACAAAGTACTTCTGCGAGCGCCGCGTCACCACAACGGATGCGAGGGCAGACACCGGAACAGCCAACAGGGACACGAGAGCCAGCAAGGGTGAGAGCAGCAGCATCATCCCCAGGGATCCGATGACCATCAACGCTGAGGTCAGGAGTTGCGCAAGGAGTTGGTTGAGGGTTTGTGCCACGTTGTCGAGATCGTTGGTGGCACGGCTGAGAACATCTCCCCGGGAGCGGCCGTCGTAGTAGGCCACGGGAAGCCGATGCAATTTCGCTTCCACCGCTTCCCGGAGGTCGTGCGCGAGCCGCTGGACAGCGAGGGCGTTGAGCCGGCCCTGGGCCCAACTGAGCAGCGAGGCGACCGCGTACATGGAGGCGGCAACGAGCAACAGCATGACAAATCGCCCGGTGTTGAACGGTGCGCCGAAGACGGTGGCTGCGATGACGTCGGTGGCGTCGCCGAGTATCTTGGGGGCCGCGACGTTGAGCGTGGCAAAACCGCAGATGCACAGAATCGCGGCGGTCATGACTCCCCTCGAGGGCTTCAGCAAGCCCGCGAGGCGGAGAAGCGATGGCGCCGGCTTCTCAGCGGGGGTGCGGTGCGCGCTATCGCCGCTCATGCGGCTTCTTCCGTTTCGAGCTGGGACGCTACGATCTCCCGGTAGGTCTCCGAGGACACGAGGAGTTCCTCGTGGGTTCCCTTTGCCACCAGACGGCCCTGGTCGATGAGGAGTATCTGGTCCGCCGACACCACCGTATTGACCCTCTGGGCGACGATGATGACGGTTGCCTCCCGAAGTTCGGGTTCGAGTGCGGCCCGGAGCCTTGCCTCGGTCGCCGTGTCCAGGGCTGAGAAACTGTCGTCAAACAAATAGACGGATGCTGGGCGCAAGATTGCGCGGGCAATGCACAAGCGCTGCCGCTGGCCTCCGGAGAGACCGGCACCGCTCTGGGACAGGGTGGTTTCCAGCCCTTGGGGCAGTTCGGCCACGAAATCTTCTGCCTGGGCCGTCTCGAGGGCTTGCCACAATTGGGAGTCCGTTGCCGACGGCAGTGAAAGGCGCAGGTTTTCCGCGATGGTTCCACGGAACAGCCATGTCTCCTGGGGCACGACGGCGAGCCGGCTGCGCAAGGCACCCAGGGGAACCGTGGCGATGTCCTGGCCATCGAGCGAGATGCTTCCGCTTGTCGCTTCAAGGAGCCTTGGCACAAGGCTGACCATAGTTGACTTGCCGCTTCCGGTGGAGCCGATCACCGCCGTCGTGGTTCCCGGGGCCGCTTCGAAAGAGATGCCTTCCAACACCGGTGCCTCGGCTCCCGGATAGGCGAAGGAGACGTTGTTGAAGCTCAAGCCCCCCGTCCGCTCAGGTCCTGCCGTCCTCCCGCCGGTTGGGTTTCCCGGCAGGGCCGATTCGGATTCAGTGTTGAGCACTTCGGTGACGCGTTCGGCGCTGACGGACGCACGGGGAGCCGTGCTCAGCACATACATGGCCATCATGATCGCGAGGAGGATTTGCATGATGTAGGCGATGAATGCGGTGAGTGCACCCAATTTCATGTCGCCGTCGATGATGCGGTGGCCACCGAGCCAGACCACCCCCACTGAGGACAGGTTGACGACGATCATGACGAGCGGAAGCATGGCAGCGACAATCCGGGCAGCACGGAGATTGTTGTTTGTCAGGGTGTCATTGGCGGCCTCGAACCGTCTCATCTCAAATGGTTGGCGGACAAAGGCCCTGATGACTGCGGTGCCCAGGATCTGTTCGCGAAGCACGCTGTTGATCCTGTCCACCAAGCCCTGGCCCTCACGGTACAGCGGTACGAGCTTGCGGACGATCAAGAGCATGATGATCAGCAGCACGGGAATGATCGCAAAAACGATCCACGACAGGGCCACGTCCTGTTCGGCTGCAAGAATGACGCCGCCTATGCCCATGACCGGCGCTGCCACCAGCATGCTGAACACGAGCACCGTAATGTTCTGCAGCTGCAGGACGTCATTGGTGGTCCTGACCACGAGGCTGGCGGGGCCGAAGGCCGCTACGTCCTGGTCCGGCAGGGTATGGATCTTGTCGAATAGGTCCTGCCGCAGCCGCCTGCCAAACTTCATGGCGACGATGGCACCAAGGTAGCCGGCTAGCACTGCTGCAACCACCTGGACGACTGCGAGGAGCAGCATCCAACCGCCCAGTCGCAATATCACTTCGCTGTTCCCGGCGACGAGGCCGTCGTCGACGATCTTGGCGTTGAAAGTGGGCAGGAGGAGTGTGGCTCCGATCTGGACCAGTTGCAGTACAACTATGGCCAGTACGCGGGTCTTGTAGGGGGCTAGGCGCTGCAGCAGCAAGGATGCCAGCACTTTGCCTCCAATCGTTGGTCTCCGGAGCGGCGGATTCCACACGATTCCGCCCCGCGATGGCCTTGTCATTCTAGTTCAGATCACACTGGGATTCGCTGCAATTCCGGCACTTACGGAGCCAAGAATCGCTCCCTCTTAGCCGCGTTTTCGGGCCACGGCGAAAATCCTGCGGAAGGGAAACACGGTCCCGTGCCGGTCTGTCGGATAGGCCCCGCGCAGCATGGCTGCGTACTGGTTTTCGAAAGCGGAGGCTTCGCCCTCGGGGAGGGCGGCAAGCACAGGACGGAGACCCGTCCCCCGCACCCAGTGCAGCACGGGGTCGGGTCCCGGTAGGAGTTGCTGGTAGGTGGTTTCCCAGGCGTCGGCGTCGCATCCGGCGTCGAGCATGATCCGGAGATAGTCGGCTGGTTCCCCGACGGCATCGTCGTGACGCAGCACACCGGACAATCTTCCGGACCATTCCGGCGAAGCGGCCAGCTGGCGCATCAGTACATGGGAGGGGGCACCGAAGTTTCCCGGGACCTGCAGGGCAAACCACGCACGGGGCTTCAGCGCGTCCAGCCACCCGGCGAGCATGGCCAGGTGTCCGGGCACCCATTGCAGGGCCGCGTTACTGACTACGACGTCGGTGTCTGCTTCCGGTGTCCACTCGGCGATGTCGGCGCGCTCGAACGAAAGACCAGGCCGGGCGGCAGTGAGGGGTTCGGCTTTCGCCAGCATCTCGGCAGAAGAGTCCAGCCCGACGACGGCGGCACCGGGCCAGCGCGTCGCGAGGGACGCTGTCAGGTTCCCCGGACCGCAGCCCAGATCCACCACGTGCCGAGGATCCTCCGCCAGGATTCCCGAGGTCAGGTTAAAAAACGGGCGGTCGCGGTGATTGCCGAACTCGACGTACTTGGCTGGATCCCATTTCACTGCTGTCTCCATCGTCCGTCTCCACGGTCTCTTCCTCTCCACACTAAGCTGGAAGGCAATGAAACTTCTTGAGCAGCTTCCGGTAACATCCAACGCTGGAACCTCCGACGCCGGATCGGGCAACGGACGCGTTGACCCGGACGAAATCTACACACGCTTCGTCGAGTGGACGGAGAGCCGCGGGCTGCAGCTATACCCTGCCCAGGATGAAGCCATCATGGAACTCGCCTCCGGCTCCAATGTCATCCTGGCTACACCTACCGGCTCCGGAAAGTCGCTGGTAGCCATCGCGGCGCATTTCGAGGCCATGTCCAGGGGAATGCGCAGCTACTACACCGCCCCCATCAAGGCCTTGGTCTCCGAGAAGTTCTTCGCCCTCTGCGAGATCTTCGGGGCGGAGAACGTCGGCATGATCACGGGCGACTCGGGGGTCAACCAGGACGCGCCCATCATCTGCTGCACGGCCGAAATCCTCGCCAACATCGCCCTGCGCGAAGGCAAGGGAGCCGAACTCGGCACGGTCATCATGGACGAGTTCCACTTCTACTCGGATCCCCAGCGCGGTTGGGCCTGGCAGGTGCCGCTCTTGGAGCTCCCGCAGGCCCAGTTCCTCCTGATGTCAGCGACTTTGGGGGACGTCAGCCGCTTCGAAACCGGCCTGACCGAACTCACCGGGCGGTCCACCACCACCGTCAGCTCAGCCGAACGCCCCATCCCCCTGCACTATTACTTCCAGGAAACTCCTGTCCATGAAACCCTCGAGGAACTCCTGAGCACCAAGCAGGTTCCGGTTTATGTGGTGCATTTCAGCCAGGTCGAGGCGATCGAACGCGCCCAAAACCTCATGAGCGTCAACATGTGCACCCGCGAGGAGAAGGACAAGATTGCCGAGCTGATTGCCGGCTTCAGGTTCGCTGCCGGCTTCGGCAAGACCCTGAACCGGTTGGTCCGCCACGGCATCGGTGTCCATCACGCGGGCATGCTGCCCAAGTACAGGCGGCTCGTGGAGCAATTGGCCCAGGCCGGACTCCTGAAGGTCATCTGCGGTACCGACACGCTCGGCGTGGGAATCAACGTTCCCATCCGCACCGTCCTCTTGACGGCCCTGAGCAAGTACGACGGCGTCCGCACCCGTTTGCTGAACTCCCGCGAGTTCCATCAGATCGCCGGCCGCGCGGGCCGGGCAGGCTATGACACCGCTGGAACGGTTGTGGTGCAGGCTCCCGAACACGTGGTGGAGAACGCGAAGGCGATGGCCAAGGCCACCGCGAAATTCGGTGACGACCAGAAGAAGCTGCGGCAAGTCGTCCGAAAGAAGCCGCCCGAGGGCTTCGTCTCCTGGGGGCAACCCACCTTCACGCGTTTAGTGGAGTCGGTCCCGGACCCGTTGACCTCGAGTTTCACTGTGACGCATGCGATGTTGCTCAACTTGATGGAACGTCCCGGCGACCCGTTCGCCGCCACGCGCCGCCTCCTCACCGAAAACCACGAGGCCCGGTCCGCCCAGCTGCAGCTCATGAAGAAAGCCCTGGGTATCTACCGCGAGCTGTTGGCCGCAGGAGTGGTGGAACGCATTCCCGAAGCCGAGCAGGAGACGGAAGGCCGTTCCGTTCGCTTGACCGTCCACCTGCAAGCCAACTTCGCACTGAACCAACCGCTCTCGCCGTTTGCGCTTGCGGCGCTGGAGCTCCTGGACCCGGAGTCGCCGTCGTACGCTTTGGACGTTGTGTCCGTGATCGAGGCAACCCTCGAGAAACCCCGCCAGATCCTCTCTGCGCAGCAAAAGAAGGCACGCGGCGAGGCCGTCGCAGCGATGAAGGCCGATGGCATTGATTATGACCAGCGCATGGCGATGCTCGAAGAGGTCAGCTACCCGCAGCCCCTCGCGGAGATTCTGGGCGAAGCTTTCGAGGTCTACCGCAAGGCCGCTCCATGGGTGGGCGACTTTGAGCTCGCGCCCAAGTCGGTGGTACGCGATATGTACGAGCGCGCCATGAACTTCGGTGAATTCGTCCAGTTCTATGGACTGGCCCGCTCCGAGGGCATTGTGTTGCGATATCTGGCCGATGGCTTCAAGGCCTTGCGCCAAACGGTCCCGCAGGACGCGCTCCGGGAAGACCTCGAGGACCTCACAGCGTGGCTGGGCGAACTGGTCCGCCAAGTCGACTCCAGCCTGCTGGACGAATGGGAGGAGCTCACGTCCGGCGCGGCCCCAACGCCGCACGACGCCCCGCCTCCCCCGCCGCCGTCCCTCACGTCCAACACCCGTGCCTTCCGGGTCATGGTCCGCAACGAAATGTTCCGGCGCGTCGAGCTGTTCGCCGACGAGGATGCCGCCGCTTTGGGCGAGCTCGACGCCGGCAGCGGCTGGGATGCCGAACACTGGGAAGACGTCCTGGACGACTATTTCGACGAACACGAGGACATCGGGACCGGCCCCGATGCCCGCGGCCCGGGCCTCCTCATGATCACCGAGGAACCTGGCATCTGGCGTGTGCGGCAGATCTTCGACGACCCCGCCCGCAATCATGATTGGGGCATTTCCGCCGAAGTGGACCTGGCAGCCTCGGACGAGAGCGGTACCGCCGTGGTCAGGGTGACCGCGGTCAACCGTCTCTAGGCTCCTAGTAAGCTCGAATCATGAGTGTTATCCGCCCTGCCACCGTGTCCGATGTCCCCGCGATCCTGCAGATGATCCACGAGCTTGCGGTGTACGAAAAAGAGCCCGACGCCGTGAAAAACACGCCGGAGATGCTGACCGCTGCCCTGTTCGGCGAGAATCCGCGGGTGTATGCGCACATGGCGGAGAACGCCGCCGGAGACGTCCAGGGCTTCGCCTTGTGGTTCCTGAACTACTCCACGTGGGAAGGTGTCCACGGCATCTACCTTGAGGACCTTTACGTCACGCCCGATGCGCGTGGTGAGGGCCATGGCAAGGCACTCCTGCAGCATCTGGCCGCCACCGCCGTGGAACGCGAATACGCAAGGGTGGAATGGAGCGTCCTGGACTGGAACGAACCGTCCATTAACTTCTATCGCAGCCTGGGCGCCGTGCCCATGGACGGCTGGTCCACCTTCCGGCTTGCCGGAGAAGCCCTGGGTGCCTTTGGCAGCGATGACAGGGTCTTGACGCGTGGCTGAGCGCATGGCCGGGCAAGCGGCACACACCACACGGGCACGTCACGAATTCCGTGGCGTCCGGACCACCGAGCATTTCTTCACGGTGCCCCTCGACCATTGGCTTTCCGAGAGTGAAGCTCCCGGCGACGGCGCTGCCGAGACAATCGCCGTCTTCGCCCGGGAGTTCGTCTCCGCGGAGCACTCGGCTGAAGACGCGGCCCGGCTGCCGTGGTTGCTCTACCTCCAAGGCGGGCCGGGCGGACGCGGAACGCGGACCACGTCCTTGTCCGGCTGGATGAAGGCTGCCGCAAGAAGCTTCCGCATCCTGATGCTCGACCAACGCGGCACGGGCCTGTCGACTCCAGCGGACCGCAACACCCTCCCGCTTCGAGGCGATGCAGCGGCCCAAGCGGACTACCTGGCGCATTTCCGGGCCGACTCGATCGTGGCCGACGCCGAACTCATCCGGAAAACCTTGGGCTCGGAACCGTGGACTGTCCTTGGCCAGAGCTTCGGTGGTTTCTGCGCGCTGACATACCTTTCCTTCGCTCCGGAAGGCCTTCGCGAAGTGCTCATCACGGGAGGGCTTGCGCCGTTGGAAGGCCCGGCCGAGCGCGTCTACCGGGCCACCTTCCAACGGGTCGCGGAACGGAACGCGGAGTACTTCGCCTGGTATCCGGAGGACCGCGAGGTGGTGACCCGGATCGCGCGGCATCTGGACGCCACGAAGGAGCGGCTGCCTAGTGGAGAACGCCTGACCGCGGAGCGCTTCCAAATGGTGGGATCGTTCCTGGGCGGGAACACCCGCGTGGATGCCCTCCACACCCTCCTGGAGGACGCCTTTGTACCCTCCGCGGATGGAGAGCGGCTTTCTGACGCCTTCCTGGAGCAGGTCCATGGACTCGTATCCCGGGCATCGAATCCCTTGTACGCGGTCATGCACGAGGCCATCTACGGCCAAGAGCAGGCCACGGACTGGGCGGCTTGGCGCGTGCTCGCGGAATTCCCGGAGTTCCAGCCCGAGGCCGCGGAGCCGCTCCTGACAGGCGAAATGGTCTACCCCTGGTATTTCGAGCAGGATCCGGCCTTGGTGCCCTTGCAGGACGTGGCTGCCCTTTTGGCCGGCAAGCAGGACTGGAAACCCCTCTACGATGTGGCCCGCCTGGCCGCGAACACGGTACCCGTGGCGGCTGCGGTGTATCGCGACGACATCTATGTGGACTTCCAGCTATCCATGGAGACCGCAGCCGCTGTGCGCGGACTGCAGGCCTGGACCACCGGGGACTTCCACCACGATGGTATCGGCGAAGACGGGGAAGGAATCTTCAACCGTCTCTTGGGGATGGTGCGCGGCAAGAACTGAACCCCGGCCACAGTGATGACCGGGGTTCCGTTATGGTCCGCCGTGCTCGGCGACGACGGGCGTTAGTGGCCGGAGACCTTGTTCATGCTCTTGCGGGAATCTTCCTCGAGCCGTGCGTCCAGCTTGGACCTGTTGGCGGCAGGGCTCAGGAGGCTCGCGACTACCGCCACAACGATGGTGCCGATGATGACTGCCAAGGACACATAGGTGGGGATCTCGGGAGCCCATTCAATGTGGTGTCCGCCGTTGATGAAGGGCAGTTCGTTGACGTGCATTGCGTGCAGCACCAGCTTGACGCCGATGAACGCAAGGATGACCGACAGTGCGTGCTTGAGGTAGACCAAGCGGTTCATGAGGCCGCCGAGCAGGAAGTACAGCTGGCGCAGGCCCATGAGGGCGAAGATGTTGGCAGTGAAGACGATGAACGCGCTCTGGGTCAACCCGAAGATGGCCGGAATGGAGTCCACGGCGAACAGGAGGTCCGTCATGCCGATGGTCACGAACACGATCAGCATGGGGGTGAAGAGCTTCTTGCCGCCAACCGTGGTGCGCAGCTTGCCGCCGTCGAACTTCTCCGACATCGGGACAACCTTGCGGATGCGGGCGATAAGGGGATTCTCGGAGGTTTCTTCTTCGTCTTCGCCGTCGTCCTTGGCCTGCTTCCAGGCCGTCCACAGCAGGAACGCGCCGAAGATGTAAAAGACCCAGCTGAACTGCTCGATCACCACCGCACCAAGGGCGATGAAGATGCCACGCAGGATCAAGGCAATGATGATGCCTACCATCAGCACCTCTTGCTGGTACTTACGGGGCACCGAGAAGCGCGCCATGATGATGATGAAGACAAAGAGGTTGTCGATACTCAGGCTGTATTCAGTCACCCAACCGGCGACGAATTGGCTGCCCTGCTCGGGACCGGCAAAGGCGAACATCGCTCCGGCGAACACCAAAGCGAGGGTGACATAGAACGCAACCCACAGGCCGGCTTCCTTCATGGAGGGTTCATGCGGGCGCTTGACGACCAAGAGGAGGTCTACAAGGAGGATGATTCCGAGAACGACGAATGAGCCGATCTCAAACCACGCGGGGAGTTGCATCAATATGCCTTTCGCAGGTACGCCAAAACGGCGTAAGTCTCTCCGACCTGCCTGCGTCTGCGTGCCTGAAGGCAAACAACGCTTATACGGCGATCCGCTAGGCCCGGCGAGGCGTCTATGCCTTGCGTGTTGACGGACGTAGCGCTTGGGATACTCCCCTACGTAGGCTCAACTTTACCCTAGGCGTGTCCTGCAGACTGCATCTGGCGGAGTTCGCGCTTGAGTTCACCGACTTCGTCGCGGATCCGGGCAGCGATCTCAAACTGCAGTTCGGCGGCAGCCCCGTGCATCTGCTCGGTCAGCTGTTCGATCAGTCCCACCAGGTCTTCCGCCGGGGCCGCGGCCAGGCCATCTTGCCGCACTTTCGTGGCGCCCTTGCCCTTTCCGGTCCGGCCGCTCTTGCTGGTCGCCGCAAGAAGCTCACGGGTATCGGCGTCTTCGCGGGCAAGTTGGTCAGTGATGTCAGCGATCTTCTTGCGCAGCGGCTGAGGATCGACACCGTTGTCGGAGTTGTACTTGACCTGGATTTCGCGGCGGCGGTTGGTTTCCTCGATGGCCTTGGCCATCGAGTCGGTGATCCGGTCGGCGTACATATGGACCTGTCCCGAGACGTTTCGGGCGGCCCGGCCGATGGTCTGAATCAGCGAAGTGGCAGAACGCAGGAAGCCTTCCTTGTCGGCGTCGAGGATGCTGACAAGTGACACTTCAGGGAGGTCGAGGCCTTCGCGGAGCAGGTTGATGCCCACCAGGACATCGAAACTGCCCATGCGGAGTTCGCGGAGCAGCTCCACACGCCGAAGGGTGTCGACGTCGGAATGCAGGTATTGAACCTTGACTCCGTGGCCCAGGAGGTAGTCCGTGAGGTCCTCGGCCATGCGCTTGGTCAACGTAGTGACCAGGACGCGCTCGTCACGCTCCACCCGGGCCCGGATCTCGCCGAGGAGGTCGTCGATCTGGCCCTTGGTCGGCTTCACGATGACTTCGGGGTCGATCAGGCCGGTGGGGCGAATGATCTGCTGGACGGAACCGTCAGCCTTGCCGAGCTCGTACTTGCCGGGGGTCGCGGAAAGATAGACGGTCTGGCCCACTCGCTCCAGGAATTCATCCCATTTGAGCGGCCTGTTGTCCATGGCGGAAGGAAGCCGGAAGCCATGGTCCACGAGGGTGCGCTTGCGCGACATGTCGCCCTCGTACATGGCGCCGATCTGCGGAACAGTCACGTGGGATTCGTCGATGACCAGAAGGAAGTCGTCCGGGAAGTAGTCGATGAGGCAGTGCGGGGCGGTGCCTGAGCCTCGGCCGTCGATGTGGCGTGAGTAGTTCTCGATCCCGTTGCAGAAACCCATTTGCTGCACCATCTCGAGGTCGTAGGTGGTGCGCATGCGCAGCCTCTGGGCCTCCACCAGTTTGTTCTGGCCTTCGAGGACCTTGAGCCGTTCCGCGAGCTCGGCTTCGATGGCGGTGATGGCGCGGGACATGCGCTCAGGGCCGGCGACATAGTGCGAAGCCGGGAAGATGTACATCTCGGTTTCCTCGCGGATGACATCGCCCGTGACCGGATGCAAGGTGTAAATATTCTCGATCTCGTCGCCGAAGAACTCGATGCGCAGGGCCAGCTCTTCGTACATGGGGATGATTTCCACGGTGTCTCCGCGGACCCGGAAAGTGCCGCGGTGGAAGTCCATGTCGTTGCGGGTGTACTGCATCGAGACGAATTTGCGCAGGAGATGGTCCCGGTTCATCTCGGCGCCCTTGGTGAGCGTGACCATCCCGGCGATGTATTCCTCCGGGGTACCGAGGCCGTAGATGCAGGAGACGGTAGCCACAACGATGACATCCCTGCGGGTCAGCAGAGCGTTGGTGGCCGAGTGCCGGAGCCGCTCGACTTCCTCATTCACGGAGGAGTCCTTTTCGATGAAGGTATCCGTCTGTGGAACGTAGGCTTCGGGCTGGTAGTAGTCGTAGTACGACACGAAGTACTCCACCGCGTTGTTGGGCAGCAGCTCCCGGAACTCGTTCGCGAGCTGCGCGGCGAGGGTTTTGTTCTGGACCATCACCAAGGTGGGCCTTTGGACCTGTTCGATCAACCAAGCGGTAGTGGCACTCTTGCCCGTACCGGTAGCGCCGAGCAGCACGACGTCTTTTTCGCCATTGTTGATCCGTTCGGTCAGCTCCGCGATGGCGGCCGGCTGGTCACCTGCCGGCTTGAATTCGCTAATGACCTCAAAGGGCGCGACAACACGGTTGATCTCCTGGGCAAGACTCATGAATCCAATTTACCCCCGCCCGCGGACAGGTACTGTCCGCGTTTTCTAGCCTCGCGCCACGGAGTACGACGGCGGCTGCCACCCACTGCTCTCTGCCCAAGCATCCATGAGCGGCCAGGCGACCTCGGTAAACCATGGCTCCTTGGCTTCCGCATACGCCAGCGTCCGGCGGTCTCCGGCGTGCACCCCGGCGAGCTCCTGTTTCATGTCCGCATACATCTTCACGGCAACGGGGTCGGCGCGGAGCCAATCCCGGAACAACAACGCATAACGCCAGCCCGGGCTTCCAAGGACCCGGACATGGACGTTGGCGGCCCGTCCAGGGTCCGCGCTGCAATGGAAGCGTTTTTGCCAAGCCGAGGGATCCAGGTGCGGCGGCTTCGGTGTGTCACGCGCAGAAGCCTCCTGCAAGGGGAAACCGGCCGCGCCCAACGCCGGAGCTATCCGATCCGCCACTTCCAGCGAGGCCACGGTGACCTGCAGATCGACGATGTCTTTGGCGGGAAGCCCGGGAACGGCGGTTGAACCGATATGGTCCGCGCCGAGCACTTCCGGAGATGCTTTCCGGATCCTCGCAAGCAGCCGTTCGGCCTGCAGCGGCCAATTGGGGTCAGGTGGGGACAATACGGGCCCGCCTGATCGCGGCGCAGGTCGGCCCGCGGCAAGATTACGGGCGAAGGGTACCAAGCGCTCTTGCCACAAAGTGTCCACGAGCGCCGTGACGTCTTCGACGGTTCCCGAGTTTTCCAGCACGATGTCCGCTGCTGCCAACCGTTCATCCCTGCCGGCCTGGGCAGCCATCCGGGACACGGCGTCCTCGACCGTCATGCCACGGATTTCCGTCATACGCCGGATGCGTTCCTCGTCCGGCGCGTCAACCACCAACACCAGGTGGAAGTTGCTCCCCTGCCCGGTTTCGACCAGCAGCGGAATGTCCTGGATCACAACGTCTCCAGGATTTGCCGTGGCGAGCATCGCACCGGCCCGTTCCCTGACGAGGGGATGGATGATCGCGTTGAGGGCCTCCCGGCGATCCGGCTGGGCGAATACAATCGCACCGAGGCGCGGACGGTCCAAGCGGCCTTCGGCGTCGACGATGTCTTCACCGAACTCAGCCACGACATGGGCGAGGCCGGGCGTACCCGGCTCAACCACCTCACGGGCCAGCGCGTCGGCGTCGATCAAGACGGCGCCTAACTCCTTGAGCCGGGCAGAGACGAGTGATTTGCCGGAGGCGATCCCGCCGGTAAGTCCAATCTTCAACACCCCTCCACACTAGACTGGGTCGGTGGCAGATCAGGACGAAAGCCGAGCGACGGCGTACACAACGTTGGCGCTTGGTGACGATTTCCGCCACGAACTCGAGATCAAGCGTTCGCGCTTCATCACCGTAATGCGCCGCGCTTCCAACGAAGACGCCGCGCGCGCATTGGTGGCGGAACTGCGGAAAGAATTCCATGATGCCCGGCACCATTGCTCCGCTTTTGTCCTCGGTCCGGATCGCGTCATCCAGCGTTCCAACGACGACGGCGAGCCCTCCGGAACAGCCGGCATACCGATGCTCGAAGCACTCATCAAACGGGAAACACTGCCCGGGGTGACCGACCTCAGCGATGTCAGTGCCGTCGTCGTGCGCTATTTCGGCGGGATCCTTCTTGGCGCCGGCGGGCTGGTCCGTGCTTACTCCGAATCAGTCTCGGCTGCGCTGGACTCCGCTCCGCTGGTTCAGCGTCGCCGCCTGCGGATTTGCGCCGTGGCTGTGCCACACCAAGCTGCCGGAAGGTTGGAGAACGATCTGCGCTCGGCCGGCTTCGTCATGGCTGAAACAAGCTACGGGCCCACGGAGACCGTCCTGCGCTTGGCGCTGCCTGACGATCCAACGGCAATCGCTGACGCCGGCGAACGGCTTGCCGCCCTGACCGGCGGCGCATCGGGACTCCAATTGCAAGGAACGGAATGGGTCGACGTCCACGTGGACATGCCCTCCCCTGATCGCCGCCACTGGACATAGTGGGTATATGTCCAGTCCTTGCTGCGAAGGCGGGGCATGTCCCGTGGGAGCAAAGTGTTAAAGAAAGCGGCTCCCGCGATTCGTACTGAATCGCAGGAGCCGCTTTCATTCCGGCCCGGAATTCCGGACCAGTGGCAATTAGTTGCCGGTCAGCTTCTCGCGCAGAGCGGCGAGGGCCTCGTCGGATGCCAAAGTGCCCGCGGTGGACTCGGTGGCAGCCGGCTCGGAGGAGTAGCTGGTGGTACCGGAGTCGCTCTCGCCGGAAACGGCAGCAGCGGCGTCGTCAGCCGCGTGCTGGGAAACCTGCTTCTTGTGAGCTTCCCAACGTGCCTGGGCGTCAGCGTACTGCTGCTCCCAAGCGGCGCGCTGCGTCTCGTAGCCCTCGAGCCATTCGTTCGACTCGGGGTCGAAGCCCTCAGGGTACTTGTAGTTGCCTTCTTCGTCGTACTCGGCGGCCATGCCGTACAGAGCCGGGTCGAACTCGGTGCTGTCAGCGTCAACGCCCTCGTTAGCCTGCTTGAGGGAGAGGGAGATACGGCGGCGCTCGAGGTCGATGTCGATGACCTTGACGAAGAGCTCGTCGCCAACGGAGACGACCTGCTCAGCAAGCTCAACGTGGCGGACAGCCAGCTCGGAGATGTGAACCAGACCCTCGATGCCGTCCTCAACGCGGACGAAGGCGCCGAACGGAACCAGCTTGGTGACCTTACCCGGAACAACCTGGCCGAGGGCGTGGGTGCGGGCGAAGGTCTGCCACGGGTCTTCCTGCGTGGCCTTGAGGGACAGGGACACGCGCTCGCGGTCCAGATCCACTTCGAGAACCTCGACGGTGACTTCCTGGCCAACCTCGACAACCTCGGACGGGTGGTCGATGTGCTTCCAAGACAGCTCGGAAACGTGAACCAGACCGTCTACGCCGCCCAGGTCCACGAATGCACCGAAGTTGACGATGGAGGAAACGACGCCGGGACGGACCTGGCCCTTTTCCAGCTTGTTGAGGAACGTGGAGCGGACCTCGGACTGGGTCTGCTCGAGCCACGCACGGCGGGAAAGAACAACGTTGTTGCGGTTCTTGTCCAGCTCGATGATCTTGGCTTCGATCTGCTGACCGATGTACGGAGCGAGGTCACGGACGCGGCGCATCTCGACGAGGGATGCGGGCAGGAAGCCACGCAGACCAATGTCGAGGATAAGACCACCCTTGACAACCTCGATGACGGTACCGGTGACAACACCGTCTTCTTCCTTGACCTTCTCGATGTCGCCCCAGGCACGCTCGTACTGAGCACGCTTCTTGGAGAGGATCAGACGGCCTTCTTTGTCTTCCTTGGTGAGCACCAGGGCTTCGACCTGATCGCCAACGGAGACGACGTCCCCGGGATCAACGTCGTGCTTGATGGAAAGCTCGCGGGAAGGGATGACACCTTCGGTCTTGTAACCGATGTCGAGCAGAACTTCGTCGCGGTCGACCTTGACGACGATGCCTTCGACGAGGTCTCCGTCGTTGAAGTACTTGATGGTGGCGTCGACAGCTGCGAGGAAGTCCTCAGCGGTACCAATGTCGTTGATCGCGACTACGGGGGTACCGGGCTTCTCGGTGGAGGTGATGGTCATGTAGTAGGGGCTCCGTTGTGGATAGAGTATCGGTCAGGCAAACCGCCCGCTTTCCGTTCCCGGTCTGCAGGACACGGCAAAACGCCGGGTCATCCTGAATTGTGGATTATAAATTTTCGCGCACGTAGTACGCGCCCGTTTATTCTAGTCGTTCGCCGCAAGGAGGGTCAAAGCGGCAGCGTGTCACCAAGCCGCGCGAACGTCACACCGCGGTCCAGCAAACGGGGCAAAGCACGTTCATAGCCCTCCGCGGTGCCGCCGGCAGGTTGGTTGAAGTGCGAAATCACAACCTGTCCTGCGCCCTGCCCCGCGCCGATCTTGCCAACCTCCGTCGCCACAGTGAGGGCAGGGAATGTCGCCCCGCCGTCGCCGTTCACCGTGAAGTTCACCGGAACCAGTCCGAGGGCGTGGGTGATCGCCGCGGCAACATCGTCGAAGTAGGCCGTCCCCGGCCGGAAAAAGCGCGGCGCCTTTCCCAAAAGCTGCTCCATGGCTTCCTGGTTGCCCATGATTTCGTCGTACACCTCGCCCACGTTGGACGTGCCCGCGATGCCGTAGGCGGAACGCCCGCCGACGGAAAGCGGTTGGTGCCGGAACCCGTGGTTGCCCAGCTCGAACAAAGGATCGGCAGCGAGTTCGGTGGCCAGTCCGGGGTTGGCCTTGATCCAGCGACCGTTGACGAACAGGGTGGCGGGAATGTTGAGCTTGCGCAGCGCCTTCAGCAAGCGTTGATCGCAGTCTGTTCCCCGGGGTCCGCCGCAGGCGTCAAAGGTCAAAACCGCATGAGTTGACGCCGTCTTCGTGACTACGCCAGTGACGCCGAGCCCCCATTCAACGGGCTTGCGTCCTGAGAATTCTGCAACGATCTGTGCCTTCGACGGCGGCGCCGGCCGCGTTTCGGGCGCGACCGCGTGGGGGCCGACGACCTCCACGCCCGGCGTTGAAACCGGAGCCGGACGGGGGGCAGGGGTGGCGTCGGGCTGTTGAGCGCATGCGCCCAGGCCGGCCGCGGCTAGTCCGGCGGCAGCCAGCAACAATGACCGCCTGCCGGGCAGCGCTGATTGGCCGGTGGACTCGCCACCGGGTTGGAATTCCCCCATGGAATCCTTCTTCTGTCGTAGATCCTGCGGGTGAGATTCTTGCCTAGAAATGCGTCAGGCAGTGGGCGGGGCGTTCGACGGCGAACATCTGCTGGGCAGCCAATGTTGCGCCCGGCGTGTGCTCGCGGATCCGGCCTGCCGAAGCCAAGGTTACCGGACTGACGGCACCCAAATAGACGGACCCCAGATCCGTGACGTCCATGCTCAAGTCCGGGCTCGAATCCTGGCCCCCGCCGCTGGCGTCGCTGACGGTGACCACACCGCCGTCGGACGCCAATTCCCACGTGCCGTTCGCAAAACCGAGCTCGTCCCGGATCTCCAGCACCAAACGGCCATCGGCGCCATAGCGGC
This sequence comes from Arthrobacter rhizophilus, assembly GCF_026241105.1. Classification (GTDB taxonomy): domain Bacteria; phylum Actinomycetota; class Actinomycetes; order Actinomycetales; family Micrococcaceae; genus Arthrobacter. Next base: position 294,906 of record NZ_JAPFFT010000002.1, read on the forward strand.
GAGCCGACAAGGCCGCAGGAGCATCCAGGACGCGCAACCACAACATGTCCCGATAGTCGGACGACGTGATGCAGCGACCGTCCACGAGCGCCCATGCCAGGGGATCTTCAACGGGAGCTTCAGGCCAGGAGACCTGCTCGACCAGGTCAATGCTGCCCAGGAATTGCCACAGCTCCAAGTACCCGGAGTCTGTTACGGCAACGAGGTCCACGATTGCCATGGTGTATGGCTTGGTGTCCCAGCCCGCGAACTTGTAGGAGACGTAGCCGTCAATGGTGCCGTCCGGTCCATAGTGGAGGGCACACTTGATGGCTTTGTCCTCCGTGCCATCGCGTTTCATGGCTCCGGAAATGTGATGGCGATAGGCGTCCTGCCGCACGATGGACCCAGGCGTCCCCTGGTGAACGCGCTCGAAAACCTCGGGAGCGAGTTCAAGAAGGATCCTGGGGTCTGCGATTTCCACCCTGCCAACAGGTTCGTGGTGGATGCGGAATTTCGGACCGGTGTCCACCTTGATGCTCCGCTCAAAGGTTGCGACACCAAACCCGAAACGGCCGTAGATGGATGCCTCGGAAGCCGTCAGGGCCGCCATGGCGAAGCCATCGTCCTTGGCAGCGGCGAGATCGGCGGTCATCATCCCCCGCAAGAGGCCGCGGCGCCGATGGGTTCCGCGGACGCTGACAGCGGTGATCTGGCGCGTCCGCAGTTCCTGGCCAAAACCAATGTTCAGCTTGTTTTCCAGCGTTCCGAACGTTGCCACCGGAAAGCCCGGGTTGAGGGCATGCAACGGGGGTTCATCGTTGACGTAGACGCCCGTCAGTTCACGATTGTCCGCTTGGTACATCGCGAGGATCTTGTCAATGAGCTCATCGCTTTGCTGCTCGTCGTGGAATCCAAAACTGACGGCCCGGAGCCAATCACGTGCCTGTCCGTAGTCCGGGTTCTCCTTGCCTACGGAACGAAAGCGCTTGACGTTGTATTTTTCGTTTGTTTCCTTGGGATCAGCCACGTCCCGAGCCTATCCAGACGGCACCGGGCACGCCACCGTAGCGGCGGCGTGGCCGGTGCAAGCCCCCAAAAACAGTGGACTGTTCCTCCGGCTAGTGCCCGGCGTCGTACCAGCTGGAGCCGACGCCGACCTGAACGTCCAGCGGGACCGTGAGCTGGGCTGCCGAACCCATTTGTTCGGTCACGAGCTTTTCCACCGCTTCGCGTTCGCCGTGGGCCACCTCGAGGACGAGTTCGTCATGGACCTGCAGGAGCATCCGGGACTTTAGCCCTTGGCTGGTCAGCTCGGCTGAAACTCCGAGCATGGCCCGCTTCATGAGGTCCGCCGCCGAACCCTGGATCGGCGAGTTCAGTGCAATGCGTTCGGCGATCTCGCGGTGCTGGCGATCCGTGCTTGTCAGGTCCGGAAGATAGCGACGGCGGCCTTCGATTGTGGAGGTATAGCCATCGATCCTGGCCTGCTCCACCACGCCACGAAGGTAGTCGCGCACTGCGCCGAAGCGGTCGAAGTAGTCCTTCATGAGGGTCCTGGCTTCGTCCACGGAGATTTCAAGTTGCTTGGACAGGCCGAACGAGGTCAGCCCGTAGGCCAAGCCGTAGGACATGGCCTTGACCTTGGAACGCATGGCACTGGTGACGTCTTCGGGTGCCACGTTGAAGATGTGCGAGCCCACGTAGCGATGCAGGTCCTCACCCTCCTTGTAGGCCTGGATGAGCCCCTCGTCGCCGGACAGATGCGCCATGATACGCATTTCGATCTGTGAATAGTCGGCCGACAACAGGCATTCGTAGCCTTCGCTGACGACGAAGATTCCGCGGACGCGCCTGCCTTCCTCACTGCGCACCGGGATGTTCTGCAGATTGGGGTTGTTCGAGGAGATGCGTCCCGTGGCCGCGACGTTTTGCGCGTAGGTCGTGTGGATACGGCCGTCCTCGGCCACCGATTTCTTAAGCGTCTCCAGCATCTGGGCCAGTTTGGAGGATTCCCGGTGGGCCATGAGTTGCACAAGGAACTCGTGGCCGGTCTTCTCCAGGAGCGCCTTCAATGAGGCGGCGTCGGTGGTGTAGCCAGACTTGATCTTCTTGGTCTTGGGCAAGCCAAGTTCTTCGAAGAGGACGGTCTGAAGCTGCTTCGGCGAGCCGAGGTTGACCTCGTGGCCGATAGCGGCAAACGCCTGCTCCTGGGCATTGTCGATCACTTTGGCGAGGTCGGCGAGCTGTTCGTTCAGACGGTCCATCGAGATGGAAATGCCTGAGAGTTCCATCTGGGCCAACACCCGTGCGACCGGCAGCTCAAGCGTGGTCAGGAGCGCTTCGGCCTTGCGCTCGGCCAACTCGCCTTCGAAGTGCTTGCTCAGCGTGTGCACGACGGCGGCCTGCTGCACGAGCGCGGTGGCTGCGGCCCCATCCGGTCCGTCACCGAGTTCGAGTTCCAGCTGGCCTGTTTGTGCCGCGGCCGTGGTGAGCGTGATTTTCAGGTGGTGCTGGGCGAGCTCGGAGAGTTCGTAGCTGCGGCGGTCCGGCTGGATCAGGTAACCCGAGATGGCGGTGTCATCCACCACGCCCTCCAGGCCCAATCCGCCGTTGTGCAGGGCCTTGAGCGCGTCCTTGAACTCGTGCATGACCTTGGCTTCTTCGGGGTCTCGAAGCCACTTGGCCAGGACTGTCTCGGCCGCGGCACCGAGCGACGGAAGGTCGATGTAGGCGGCACCATTGGCGCGCACGATGGCGAGGGCATCGGCGTCGTCACCAATCCGTCCGGGGACCAACTGCACGGCGACGGCGGCACGGCTCCCCGCGCCGGCAGCGAAGAACTCCTCGAGGGCGGCGGCGTCATCGAGGACGCTGTAGGCAGGGGCGTCGATGGTTTCCGGCGCCGCTCCGGCTGTGTCGTCTCCATAGAGCGCGAACAGCCGGGTGCGGAGCGTCCTGAATTCAAGGGTGTCGAACAGCGTCTCGACCTCTTGGCGGTTGGGACGCGGCTCCTCGAGGTCGGCGAGTGTCACAGGGAGCTGAAGATCGCTCAGGAGTTGGTTGAGGCGGCGGTTCCGCTTGACTGCGTCGATGTTTTCCCGCAAGGCTCCACCCACCTTGCCGCCGATCGAATCCACATTCTCCAGGATCCCGTCCAGGCCGCCATAAAGGTTGATCCATTTGGCAGCGGTCTTGGGGCCCACACCCGGTACTCCCGCGAGGTTATCGGCAGACTCCCCCACCAGCGCGGCGAGATCGGAGTAGCGGGAAGGCGGAACGAAGTACTTCTCTTCGATCGCCGCTGCGTCCATGCGAGGAATGTTGGAAACGCCCTGTTTCGGGTACAGAACGAACACATTGTCAGTGATGAGCTGGAACGCGTCGCGGTCCCCCGACACGAGGAGGACTTCGAAGCCGGCGGCGTCGCCCTTGGCCGCGAGTGTGGCGAGGATATCGTCCGCCTCGTAGCCGGGCATCTTGATGGTCTTGATGCCCCAGGCCTCCATGACCTGGTCGATGAGATCAATTTGCCCGCGGAATTCCGGCGGGGTTTCGTTGCGGCCGCCCTTGTATTCGCTGTACTCAGCCTTGCGGAACGTGGTGTCGTCGGAGACATCGAAGGCAACTGCCACGTGGGTGGGCTGTTGGTCCTTGATGAGGTTGATCAGCATCGAGGTAAAGCCATGCACGGCGTTGGTGTGCTGGCCCGAGGAGGTGGCGAAGTTCTCTGCCGGCAAAGCATAGAACGCCCGGAATGCCATGGAGTGCCCATCCAGGACCAGAAGCCGGGGACGTCCACCTGCCACCGTGCTGGCAGGGGTTGCTGAAGGGTCTGGTGCCGTTGCGGTGACAGTAGCCACAGGCGCTGACGTTTCGGTTGGAACTGAGTCCGGTTTGGTTGTTTCGCTCACAGGTGCCAGCCTAGTTGCCATGATGGACAATTTCACGCCGGGCCGGTTCACCGACGAACTCAATGCAGCTGGCGTCCCGCAGGAGCTGCATGGTTGGCTTTCGCGCTATGGGGTGGGATCGCTCGTGACGAAGATGGGCATCAAGTTCCTTGAACTGGGCCCCGAACGGACCGTCGCCACCATGCCGGTGGAAGGGAACACCCAAGTTGCCGGCATCCTCCATGGCGGAGCCCACGTAGTTCTTGCCGAGACTCTGGGCTCCTTCTCGGCCGCCTTGCATGCGGGAGCCGGACGCCATGTGGTGGGAATCGAGGTGGGTGCAACCCATCACCGCTCAGTAGCAAGCGGTCTGGTGACCGGCACATGCACGGCCATCCACCTTGGCGGCACGCTCGCGACACACGAAATTGTCATGACAGACGAACACGGGCGCCGGCTCTCGACGGCCCGGATCACCAACATGATCCGAGACAACAGGCCTCACTGACTCAGCGCGCCCCTTATCAGCCCGCCGGGATCACTGTGACCGCGCGGGGAACCGGTAACGCAGCTCCACTGCCGCTCCACCAAGGGTGCGCGACGAGACCAGCTCAAGCGGCGCCGTCGCGCTCTCCACGGGAAGCAAGCGCTTGCCGGAGCCCAAAGCGACCGGGATGAGCGTGACAATCATCTCGTCCAACAATCCCTCCTTGGCGAATTGGGCAACCAGGTTTCCGCCGCCAACCAGCCACACGTTCTTGTCGCCGGCGTCCGCAATGAGGTCGGGAGCGAACTCCTGGACCTCACCACGCACGAACGTGACGTCCGCGCCGGCCGGCGCGGCATATTCGCGGTGGGTGAAGATCCAGCATGGGACACCCGGGTAAGGCCATTTCCCGGGTTCATGTTCCATGAGCCAGCGATACGTCTGGCCACCCATGACAATGCAGCCGATGCCGGCCATGAAATCTTCGTAGCTTTCGGTGACGCCCTCGGCCTCTTCGAACTGGAGCAGCCAGCCGAGATCGTCTTCATTGGTGGCAATGAACCCGTCAAGAGAGGATGCCACGTAATACTGGAAATCCGACATGGCCTTACCCTACTCATTCAGCCGATGGGTTCCCATACTCCACGCGCACGCTCGAATCATCGCGCAGCACGACGACGCGGCCTTCCTTCAGCGTCCAGCCATCGTTGAGCAGGAAGATCCGTCCGCCGCTCACCACGAGCAGCCGGAGCCCCGTGTACCGGTACAGCGGCTCGGCCGGGGTCCCGGCGGTTTCCTCGTGGACATTGGGGGCGGTAACGGCTAGCCGTTCCTTGCTGTAGACGACGGCGGTGGGCAAGAGTCGGGAGCGTTCCTGGTAGTCGACGGCGGCTCCGCGTCCCAGTGCCTGGGCGTAGTCGGACGTGCCCCAGAACAGGAGGAGCGTGACAAGCACAAAGATGAAAGAACGCTCCAGCGCGCGGGGTGTCACGGTGAGGCTGCGCCCAGAGCCCGCGGCGGCCCGACGGCGCAGGCTCATTCCCCAGGTTCCCAGCAACAAGCCGCCTGCGATCATGTACGGCACGTAGAGGAGGATCCGCTCCGGCTGCGAAATGGTCAGGATCCACATGACGGCGGCGAAAAGGAAGCCGAGCACCAGCAGCGCCGTCGCGGTCCTTCGAATGGCGGGCCGGAACCGCTGGTCCGCGAGCAGCCTGTCCACGCCGCGGTCCGCCATGAGCCAGAGGAACCCGATAAGGGCCAACCAGGCAAGAGGGCGGAACAGCGACTGGATGCTGCGCAGGATGAAGTCCTGGACAGTGTAGCCAAAGAGACTCACGTCCAGGCCCATGGATTTTGCCTGCGCATCCGTGCGCGCCCAACCGAAATAGACAAGCAGCGCCGTGGCTACGGTCAACGGCGGCCCGATCACCGAGAGGACGTCAAGCGTCCGCTGCCAGCGGGACTCGACCAGGACCACATCCTGGTTGTTGGATTCCTTCTTGGCGGATTCTTCGCTCACGGTGAGGCCGTGCCGCTTGGCGATGGTTGGATTGGGCGGGGCGGTCCGGCTGTCGACGATGGCCCGGCGGTGGAGCCTGCCGACGATCCGACTGTGTCGTCGTAGAAGAATTGCACCGCGCCGTCCGCTTCGAGCGTGTCAGTGATGGTGACAGTGAAGGAATTTTTGGTTGTGGCCGCCGGCGTCTTGAAATAGACCGGCGAGTAGTCGCCGGCGCTGCGGGTCTCGACTCCGGAATCGACGCCGTCGATCTTCAACGAGCCCACCCGGACGTAGTAACCGTCCAGGCGCACCCAGGTCCCACCCGTGCGCGGTCCGCTGGGTCGTTGCAGGCCGGGAACAGGATTGAGGTTTTCATCAACCACCGTGAGGCCACTCAGATGGCGGGGGCACGATTCGCCCACCCCTGGCTGAAGGGGAACGGCCGATGTGGGGTTGCTCGCGTGGTATTCCACCATGCCCCGCATTACAGAGACGATGGCCAACTCGAGGCAGCGGTTCGGGGGAACCTTTGTCATTGCCGCCGTGGCAGCTGCCGCAGCTTGCCACGACTGACCTGTGTTGGCACGCAGCGCGTCACAGACCGCGGCAGCGGCCAGCCACACGTCCTTGAAGGTGGTGCCGTCGACGCCGGCGCGCAGGTTACCGCAGTCTTTTCCCTGGGCGTAGAGGTACATCCGCCCTTCCTGGGGATCGTTGGGACCGATCGGCCCGATCGGTACCCACCGCACCACAGGAGCCGCCGCCGGCGGCGGAACATCCGGGCCCGCAGGACCCCCAGGAGGCGCAACGGTGGGTTCGACGACGGCGGTCGATGCGGGCGCCGGCGCACCGGATCGGGCGGAAGCAGAGTCTTGAGCAGGGGCCGAATCTTGTGAAGGACCGGCGCAACCGCCCAGCATGGCGAAAATAGCAGGAAGGAGCAGGAATCCGAGGATTCGGTTCCGGGTCCGGTAGTTCATTTCAGCCCCCACCTGCCGAAGGCGGCGCATTGGCCCCTCCCAGGGGACCAATCAGCGTGCGCAGCTACACAGCCGATTATTCTCCCGAATGGACTTGACTGCCAGAGCTTGCGTTCCCGCGGGCGAGGCTATTTGGTGAAATACGGGACGATCAGATAGATCCCGAAAAACACGGCGATTCCGCAGGACGCGAAACACAGATAAGCAAGGGACCGAACGATTGCCGGCGATTTCTGCCGGGCGTCGCCCGCGATCGCCGTGAGGCGAACGCCGAGCGAATACAGCACTACCAAAAGCACGGCCGCCACCAGGGTTGCCCCGGCTACCTGCACCAGATCCAACCACTTCATGCCTGGATGTCCTTACTCATGCTCTGGGCGAGACTTTGTTTTCTGGCGTTCTTCTTGCGGAAGCGGACTGCGGTGCCGGCTTCCTCGACTTCGACGGCGTTGTGGTGGCCCACGTGCGACTTCCTCGAATAAATGAACATGCAGACGACGACGACGGCGCCCACGACTGCCGCGATAACCACGCCGATGGGGCCGATGCCGACAAGCAATGCCGTCAGGGCGCCCACGATGGCAGCTGCCGGGAGGGTGAAGAGCCATCCGGTGGCGATACGCCCCACGGTTCCCCAACGCACTGTGGTGCCTTTACGTCCAAGTCCCGAGCCGATAACCGAGCCGGAGGCAACCTGGGTGGTGGACAGCGCGAAACCCAGATGGGAGGAAGCGAGGATGGCCGAAGCGGTACTTGCTTCCGCAGCAAAGCCCTGCGCCGGTTTGACCTCGGTGAGGCCGGAGCCCATGGTCCGGATGATGCGCCAGCCGCCGGCGTAGGTTCCGATGGCGATGGCAAGTGCGCAGGCCCCGATGACCCAGAGCTGCGGACCGCTGCCGGCCCGCTGGGTTCCGGCAGCAATCAGAACCAGGGTGATGATGCCCATGGTCTTCTGGGCATCGTTGGTGCCGTGGGCCAGCGCGACCAGGCTGGAGGTGAAGATCTGTCCGGTGCGGAATCCACCGCGCTTCTGGGTCAGCTTGTCACCGGTTTCGGGGTCGTGCCGGGATGTCAGGGCGTAGGCGAGCCTGGTGCAGAGATAGGCCACGGCACCGGCAAGCAAGGGTGAGAAGATGGCCGGAAGAATGACCTTTTGCAGCACGGTATCGAAATTGACCGCGTGGAATCCGATTCCAACGATCGCCGCCCCGATGAGCCCGCCGAAGAGTGCATGGGAAGAGCTTGACGGCAACCCCTTGAGCCACGTGAACATGTTCCACAGAATGGCACCCATCAGCCCGGCGAAAATGATCTCGGGCGTGATATGGATGCCGTCCGTGCCCTCGCGGATGAGGCCTCCGGAAATGGTCTTCGCCACTTCGGTCGACAGGAACGCGCCCACGAGGTTAAGCACAGCGGCAAGAGCCACCGCCGTCTTGGGCTTGATGGCGCCGGTAGCGATCGGGGTGGCCATTGCGTTCGCAGTGTCGTGGAACCCGTTGGTGAAGTCAAAAAATAAGGCCAGCGCTATGACAAGCGCGACCATGAAGGTGATTTCCACCTGGTGCCCAATCTGCAGAGTCGACGATGCGCAGTTCCACTTCCCCGGGCCTGCCGTGCACAGCACTGTTCAGCGACCGTTCATCTGACTGCACTGGCGGAATTAACTATGGCGGGCGTGAAACCTTAAGAATCTTACGTGCCATTGCCAGCATGGCCAAACATCGATTCAGCCGAGGAATCGCCGAACAGCCTCGATATCGCTCCGCGACAGGCCACGCCGCGGATCCGGTGAGATCCAAAGCACACGGTCACCAAGGAATTCCGCCCAAGAGCGGGCTGCAGCCTCGTGGGCCAACTGATCATCCATCCACACGAAGCGTTCGGCTCCGGCCTCTTGGACGTCCTTTTGCAAAACGTCCAGCTTCCACCAATCGGCGGTCTGGTCCCAGCCGTCACTGGTCAAGACGGGCCAATGTTCACCGTGGAGACCGATTGCCGGACACAGGAACTCCGGGGCGAGCCGCTGCCATGTGGTCAGCCAGACAAACCTCGCTGCGGGGTGGGCGGCCAGGGCGTTGAGCTCGTCAACCAGCTCGGCGGCATAAACGACGTCCAGTATTCCGGCGTCGGCGATTTTCCATTCAGTACCCCAATCGGTGAAGCCCATGGGACCAAAGGGGTTCACGACGCCGTCGACGTCCAGATACAGCGTAACGATGCTCACAGGCCCCCTCCCGGACTTGGCAATAAGCCCAGCGTAAGACACAAGAGCGCCGACTGCGCGGGCTCGATCGGGGGAACATTTTAAGAAAATTCACTATCTTGACGTCCGTCATAGAAGTGATACTATCGAGGCATGGAAAACCGCACCGGCCACTCCGCCCAAAGCATCAGGCCCATCGAGGATTCGGTCCGCACCGACTTCAGCCAGGCCATGTCCTACGGCGGGTATCTGGACCTTGACCGCCTCCTCACTGCCCAGCACCCGCTGAGTACACCGGAACACCATGACGAATTGCTGTTCATCATCCAGCACCAAACCAGCGAACTGTGGCTCAAGCTCGTCCTGCATGAACTCCTTGAAGCCCGCCGGCTCCTCGATGCGGACAATCTTGCCAAGGCCCTCAAATGCATCGCACGCGTCAAGGCGATCCAGCGGACCATGACCGAGCAGTGGTCGGTCCTGGGCACACTCACTCCGCGCGAGTACTCCGAATTCCGTCGCTTCCTAGGCAGTTCCTCGGGCTTCCAGTCCCACCAGTACCGCGGCGTTGAGTTCATCCTGGGCAACAAGAACCGCGATATGCTCCGGGTCTTCGAAAGTGATCCCGCAGCTCACAGCCAGCTCAGCGCGCTCCTCGAACAGCCGACTCTCTACGATGCCTTCCTCGCGGTACTGGCGCGGGCCGGCTACGCCGTCCCCGCCGAAATCCTGGAACGTGACAAGAGCCAACCATGGACGTTCCAAAAAGACCTTGTCCCGGTCTTCCAGGAGATCTACGAATCCGAGGCCACGCCATGGGGTTTCTATGAGGCGTGCGAAGACCTCGTGGACATCGAGGACAATTTCCACGCTTGGCGTTTCCGCCACTTGCGCACGGTGCAACGAACCATCGGCTTCAAGGTGGGTACGGGCGGCTCCTCGGGCGTCGACTTCCTCAAGCGGGCACTTGACCTGACATTCTTCCCGGAGCTTTACGCCGTCCGCACCGAGATCGGCAACTGAGCCCCCAAACAAGACCTCAAGCAACACGTCCAGCAACCGCAACAGAAATTTCTTCAGGAGAGACTATGAACAGCCTGCAGCAAACCCAACGGCCGACGTCGGGCGAACTCGACGCCACCGATCCCCTCGCCGAACAGCGTGAGGCCTTTTACGCCCCCGAAGAGGGGCAACTCGCCGCCTATCTCGACGGGAACTCGCTCGGGCGCCCGCTCAAGACCACGTCGGCGAAGCTGGCTTCATTCGTCCAAGATGCATGGGGCAGCCGCCTTATCCGGGGCTGGGACGAACAGTGGATGGACGAGCCCACCCGGGTCGGCGACCGGATAGGCGCCGTCACGCTCGGCGCGGCCGCCGGTCAGGTCACCGTGGGCGATTCCACCTCCGTCATGCTCTACAAACTCATCCGTGCCGCAGTGGACGCCCAACCGGGCCGCGATGAAATCGTGGTTGATCGCGACAACTTCCCCACTGACCGTTTCATCATCGAAGGCATCGCGGCGGAAAAGGGCGCCACCATCAAGTGGGTCGACTCCAACCCGGCCAGCGGCGTCCGGACCACAGACCTTGAGGGACTGCTCAGCGAACGGACCGCCGTCGTCGTCCTGAGCCACGTAGCGTACCGTTCCGGCTTCCTTGCGGATGCTGAGGCGATCACTGCGTTGGTCAAGGACGCCGGTGCGCTCATGCTTTGGGACTTGTGCCACTCAGTGGGCTCAGTGCCTCTCGAACTTGACGCCTGGGGCGTCGACCTTGCGGTGGGTTGCACGTACAAGTACCTCAACGGCGGCCCGGGCTCCCCCGCGTTCGCGTATGTCAACGCGGCGCAGCAAGACCGCTTGCAGCAGCCCATTTGGGGGTGGATGGGCGCCGACAACCCTTTCGGCATGACGGAAAGCTACACGCCCGCCAAGGGAATCCGCCGCTTCATCACCGGCACTCCGCCCGTTCTCGCCATGCAGCCACTCAAGGACATGGTGGAGCTCATTGCGTCCGTCGGGATGGACGCTGTGCGGGAGAAGTCCATCAAGCTCACCGAATACGCCGTCGCCCTGGCCGAAGGCATGCTGGTCCCGCTGGGCGCCGAGATTGTCAGCCCGCGCAACACCGCAGAGCGCGGCTCGCACATCACGGTGGACCATCCCCTCTTCGGCGAGGTCACCCAGAAACTTTGGGAGCTGGGGGTCATCCCCGACTTCCGTCCGCCGCACGGACTGCGCATCGGTCTCTCGCCGCTCAGCACGAGCTACGCCGAGGTTGAGCTGGGCGTGACCGCCATCCGGGACGCCCTCGCCGAGCTCTTGTGAGTGCTGTCCTTGATGACATGGACTCCCGTCCCGGGAGCACCACGTCGTTGCTGCGCACGGTCATCGGCCTTTACCTGCGCGATGCCGGCGGATGGATGTCCACTAAGCACATCATCGCCCTCATGGAGGCCCTCGGGGTCTCCGCGGCTGTGACCCGGACGGCCTTGTCACGGTTGAAAAAGAAGGAAATCGTCCTTCCCCAGCTGCGTCAGGGTGTTTCCGGCTTCGCCATCACCGACGGCGCCGCGGCCATGCTTGCCCGCGGCGACCGCAGGATCTACAACCCCCGGCTGATGTCGTCCGGGGACCGTTGGTGCCTCGTGTCCTTTTCCATCCCGGAAACAGAACGGGAAAAGCGGCACCAATTGCGGCGCAGGCTGCACTGGATTGGCTGCGGCACGGTGGCCGCGGGGCTGTGGATCTGCCCGGATTCCCTGCGCGAGGAGGTGGAGGAGATCCTGGAGGACCTTGAGTTGCGCGGCATGGCCACGGTGTTCGTCACGGATGCCCCCCTGGTTGGCGGCAGCCTCCGCGATGCCGCCTCCGCTTGGTGGGATCTCGACGCAGTGGCGGAACTGCACCGCGACTTCATCCGGCATCATGGTCCCGACGGCGGCAGCTCGGGTAACGGTTCCGGCGGCGGCTCGGACGATACTCACCAGCTGATGGGAGCCTCTCCCGAGGCGTCGGCCGAAACCTTCGCCAGCTATGTCCGATGCATCGACCGCTGGCGGATCATCCCGTACCTGGACCCAGGGCTGCCGGCTGAATTCCTGCCCGAGGATTGGCCCGGCATGGCAGGAATCGCCTTGTTCGAGCGCCTCGGGGCCGCCTATTCACGGCCGAGCGCGGACTTCGTACGAGGGACACTGGAGTCATAGGGGGCTGGAACCGGTGATCACCCACAGCACCAGGAGTAGTCTGGAAGCATGAACTTCCCCGATGGTGGACGGTTCGCGAGGTTGCCATGACTCGCCCCTGGTTGCGCTGGTTGCCGGCCGCGATGGTTCCGGTAGCTCTTGCTGCCGCAGCCCTGGCTGGTTCCTACCAGGCGGGCGCTGCGACGAGCCTGCCGCACAAGACGGCCGCGGAAGTCATCGCCATGATCGGGCGCTCCGAAGTCCGTGCGTTGTCTGGAACGCTCCAGCAGAATTCCGAACTGGGGCTCCCCCAACTCCCCTCCACCGGACCTGCTGCCACCCAGGGTCCAGCTTCCGTGATCGAGCTTTTGAGCGGTTCGCACACGGCCCGGGTCTACGTGGACGGCCCCTCCAAAGCCAGGTTCCAGGTGATGGACATGCTCGCCGAGCGCGATCTGGTCCGCAATGGCAACGATCTCTGGCTCTACAACTCGGCCGACAACAGCGCGGCGCATATGACGCTGCCTGCGGAGCCAGCGACCGGCAGCCCTGCCCCGCACGCGACACCAACCCCTGGAATGGCCACACCTGACGTCGTCGCGCAGCACTTCCTCGCCGCCGTCGAGCCCAGCACGGAAGTGTCCGTGGGCGATGGAACCACGGTGGCCGGGCGCACGGCCTACCAGTTGGTGATCAAGCCACGAAGTACCGGAACGCTCGTCGACTCCGTGACGATCGCCGTCGATTCTGCCTCCGGCCTGCCGCTCGGCGTCGATGTGCGCGCCCGGGGCCAGGCCGCAGCAGCCTTTTCGCTTGCCTTCACTGACGTGAACCTGTCCGCGCCCGACGCCGGTCTGTTCAGTTTCACTCCACCCCGCGGTGCCGCCGTGGAAGAGAAGGCAACTCCTCAACTGCGTGCCCTGCCCGGAAAGACCGGCCAGGCACCACAGACGAAGGCAGCAGCTGGCCGGCCCACAATCACGGGCAGCGGCTGGGACGCAGTGATCAGCTTGCCGGCAGGCACAGTGCCCACTGATGTCCGGGCTACCCCGATGTTCGCCCAGCTCACCCAGGCAGTGCCGGGCGGGCGCGCGCTGACCACCAGCCTGGTGTCTGTTCTGATGCTCGACGACGGCCGCGTCTTCGCGGGAATGGTGCCACTTGAGCGGCTGCAAGCTGCAGCCGCCCCGCAATGACGGAGGCATCCCCGCCAGCTGACCTGGCGATAGAAACACGGGGCCTCAGCAAGCAGTTCGGCCACCGGGCCGCGGTGGACGGAATCGACCTGGCAGTTCCCCGCGGATCCGTCTTTGGCTTCCTCGGCCCCAATGGTTCCGGCAAGACCACCACCATCCGTTTGCTGCTTGGCCTGGCGTCCGCCACAAGCGGCAACATCCGGGTCCTTGGCGGGGAAATGCCACGCCAACTGGCAGCCGTCCTGCCCCATGTTGGCTCCTTAGTGGAGGGGCCGGCTTTCTACCCCTTCCTGTCCGGGGCCGCGAACCTGCGGCGACTGGACAGCGCCGACCTGCATGCCTCCCCGTCAACCCGGGCCGCGCGGGTTAACGAAGCACTCGAGCGCGTCGGGCTGTCCCACGCCGCAGGCAAGAAAGTCCGCGCCTACTCCCTCGGGATGAAGCAACGCCTCGGGATCGCGCATGCGCTGCTGGGGCCGAGGGAGCTGCTTGTCCTCGATGAACCCACCAACGGCCTGGATCCACAGGGCACCAGGGAAGTGCGCAGCCTGGTCCGCTCCCTCGCCGCCGGAGGCACCACGGTATTTGTTTCAAGCCATCTCCTCGCGGAGGTAGAGCAGATGTGCACGCATGTGGGCGTCATGAGCGTCGGCAAGCTCGTGGCACAAGGGACCCTGCACGAACTCCGGGCCGCAGGGCAGGCCACCATCCGGCTCCACACGCCTGATGTTGAGGCCGCCGTCCGTGTCCTCTCGAGGCTCGGCCTACAGTCTGAACTATCGGCTCCGTCGGCCGGCTCGTCCGGTCCCGATGGCCAGAGTCTTGTCAGTACCGGTTCACCGGGGCACGATGTGGCGCCCGAGGCGATCGTGGCGGCCCTCGTCGCCGACGGCGTCAGGGTCCGGGGCTTTGGCGTAGAGAACGCCAGCCTGGAGGAGCGCTTCGTCTCCCTCACCGGAGAGGGGTTCGACATTGCTGGCTGAACGCGGGACTGAACCCATGACCGCCACGCCGGAGGACCGGCCATCAAGCTCGTGGTCCCTCATGGCCTCGGAGCTCTCGGTACTGTTCAGGCGGCTGCGGACGTGGGCCATGCTGCTGGCGCTCGCAGCCATTCCCATTCTCATTGCCGCGGCGGTCAAACTGAGCTCACACCCCGTGGCACCGGGCCGGGGCCCCCCTTTCCTGGATCGGATCACCCAAAACGGGCTTTTCGTTGGCGTGACTGCGCTGGTGGTTTCTGTGCCCTTGTTCCTGCCCCTCACTATCGGGGTGGTAGCAGGCGACACGATTGCTGGAGAAGCGAACCTGGGCACGCTGAGATACTTGCTCGTCGCCCCTGCGGGACGCGTCCGCCTCTTGCTGATCAAATACACGGCCGCCGCCGTGTTCTGCTTGGCAGCGACCTTGACGGTCGCCGCCGCCGGTGCGTTGGCCGGCGTCGTACTGTTCCCGGTAGGCCCCGTCACACTGCTCTCCGGCGACACTATCGGCGTCGGCGAATCCGTAGCGCGTTCCCTGCTGATTGCTGCCTATGTAGCCGTCTCGCTGCTGGGGCTGTCCGCCATCGGTCTGGCAATCTCCACCTTTACGGACATTCCCGTCGGTGCGATGGCGGCCACCATCGTGCTGTCCGTGGTCTCGCAAGTGGCCGACAATCTGCCGCAATTGGAGTGGCTGCATCCTTGGTTGTTCAGCCACTACTGGTTGGGCTTCGCTGATCTTCTGCGCCAACCCATTTCATGGGTGAGCTTTGGAAACAACGCCTTGCTGCAAGCGGGTTACATTCTGGCAGCCTGGGCGTTGGCCTATGGCAAGTTCACGAGCAAGGATGTTCTGTCCTGAAGCACGGCCTGCCCGTAAGCTCTTGGCATGGCAAGATTCTTCGATGTTCACCCGCAGGACCCCCAACCACGCGCAATTGCCCAGGTGGTGAACATCCTGAAGTCGGGCGGACTGATCGCCTACCCCACCGATTCCTGCTACGCACTCGGCGCGCAAATTGGCAACAGGGAAGCCCTCGATCGGATCCGCTCGATCCGCCAGCTGGACGGCAAACACCATTTCACCTTGGTCTGCAAGGACTTCGCCCAGCTTGGGCAGTTCGTCATGATCGACAACGATGTGTTCCGAAGCATCAAGGCCGTCACGCCGGGAAGCTACACCTTCATCCTTCCTGCCACCAAGGAAGTGCCGCGCCGGCTCCTGCACCCGAAGAAAAAGACGGTTGGCGTGCGCATTCCAGACCACAACTTCGTCCAGGCGCTGCTGGCCGAACTGGGTGAACCGCTCCTTTCCAGCACGTTGTTGCTCCCCGACGAGGAGGAGCCCTTGACCCAGGGTTGGGAAATCAAGGAACGCTTGGACAACCTGGTGGAAGCCGTGATCGATTCCGGGGACACCGGCGCAGAGCCCACCACCGTGGTGGACTTCTCGAGCGGCACAGCGGAAGTGGTCAGGCGCGGCACCGGCGATCCCTCCCGTTTCGAATGAGCGTCGACGAAACCCGGATCGCCATCGACGTCGACGGCGCACCGATCTCCGGCATCTACGCCCGGCCTGCCAAACCGTTCGCGACCCTAGTGCTCGCCCACGGAGCGGGAGCGGGCATGGAGCATCCCTTCCTGGGCGGCCTCTCGCGCGCATTGAACGACGACGGCGTCGCCACCTTGCGTTTCAACTTCCCCTACCGGGAAGCCGGCAAGAGGTTCCCCGACCGGCCACCCGCGGCGATCGCGGCGTGGCGGGCCGTCATGGCGGAAGCGGCGTCCCGTTCAGAGGGCGAGCCGCTGTGGGCGGCAGGTAAGTCCTTCGGTGGTCGCATGGCGTCGATGGCAGTCGCCGAAGGCATGCCCGCGGCTGGACTCGTCTACCTCGGCTACCCCCTGCACCCGCCGGGGAAACCGGAGAAGCTGCGTGACGAGCACCTCTACGGGCTCACCCTGCCGATGCTCTTCCTGCAGGGCACTCGAGACACCTTCGCGACGCCCGAGTTGCTCGAAGGCGTAGTGTCCCGGATTGGCCCGATGGCCACCATCGAGTGGTGGGACGGCGGGGACCATTCCTTTGATCGCGTGGGCGTCAAAAAGAGCGCGGCGGATGTAGGTGCCTCTTTGGCGGGCCCGGTATTAGCGTTCCTTCGCGGGAACGGCTGAGCCCGATGCGGGTCATCAAGACTTCACTGGATATCAGGCTTTCGCCGAGGCAACGGCAATACCCGGAGGCAGCGGCTCATGCCGCAGGTACTCCCGACGGAATCGGCCACTGCCCGCGGTCAGTCCCCGCAACACGATCGCGTACCGCAGCAATTCCTGTTCCGGAACTTCGGCGCTGATTTCAGTACTTTCCCCGCCCACGGACGTCGTTCCGGTGACACGCCCGCGGCGGGAAGACAGATCACTCATGACGGCGCCCACGTGATCGTCTGCCACGAGGACGGTAACGGCCGAAATCGGCTCCAGGAGTTGAATGCTGCTGGCCGCAGCGGCCTCCCGCAATGCCAACGCGCCAGCGGCCTGGAAAGCCGCGTCCGACGAATCGACACTGTGCGTCTTGCCACCCACCAGGGTCACCCTGATGTCGACTACCGGGAAGCCTGCCCGGACCCCCTTGTTCATTTGGGCTCGGACGCCTTTCTCGACCGAAACAACATAAGTTCCGGGGATGACTCCGCCGACAATCCTGTCGACGAATTCGAAACCTGCCCCGCGTTCAAGGGGTTCCACTTCGATATCGCAGATCGCGTATTGTCCGTGGCCTCCCGATTGCTTGACATAACGGCCGTGGCCGGCGGCTTGGGCGGCGAAGGTCTCCCTGAGCGGGGTGATGACGTCCACCGTTTGCAGCTTCACCCCTTGTTCGCGCAACCTGTCGAGGACCGCTTCCGAGTGTGCCTCTCCCATGCACCACAAGACCAGCTGGTGGGTTTCAGCGTTCCGCTCCACCCTCAGGGTCGGATCGCCCGCCGCGACTTTGGCCAGGCTCTTGGACAGCGCATCCTCGTCGCCGTGAGAGGCCGCTTCGATCGCGACAGGCATCAGCGGCTCCGGCATGTCCCAGGTTTCCACGAGTAGTGGAGCCTCGCGGGCGGAAACGGTGTCTCCCGTTTCGGCGCTCGCTACCTTCGCCAGCGCGCAAATGTCTCCGGCCACGGCGAAAGGCACCGGCCGGAGGCTGGACCCCAACGGGGAATAGAGGTGCGTGATCCGTTCGTCGTTGTCGTGGTCGGGATGGCCCCGTTCGGCCAGGCCGTGCCCACCCACGTGCACCGCAGAGTCCTCGCGAAGCGTCCCCGAGAAAAGCCGGACAAGGCAGACACGCCCCAGGAACGAGTCAACGGTAGTCCGCACCACTTCGCCAAGGAGCGGGCCGTCCGGATCGCACGTCAGCGGTTCGACGGGTGTCCCGCCCAAGTCGGTTACCGTAGGCAGGCTACGCTCAGTGGGCGACGGAAACGCCCGCGTCAGCACCTCCAACAGTTCGGCCGTGCCGACGCCGGTCACGGCGGACGTTGCCAGCACCGGGAAGAACGTCCCCCGGACGATCGCGGTCTCCAGGTCCTCCACGAGGGTACCGACGGGGACGTCTTCGCCGCCAAGGTACCGGTCCATCAGCGTCTCATCCTCGCTCTCCGAGATGATCCCCTCGATAAGCTCACCGCGGGCACCGTCAGAGCCGGCCAGTTCCTCCGCAGCGGCGGGACGGACAGCGGGGTGCGGATCCCCGGGGGTGTACTCAGACACCGATCCCGAAAGAAGTCCGAGCAATCCGGTGACGCTGTCACCTTGGCGAACCGGTAAGTGGAGGGGCAGCACCGAATCGCCGAAGGATCTGCGGCATTCAGCCAAGACGGCATCGTAGTTCGCGCGTGGATGGTCAAGCCGGCTGATCACTACGGCCCGAGGCATGCCGACGCGCTCGCATTCGCTCCACAACGCGGTGGTCCCGGCGTCGACCCCGTCAACGGCCGACACGACGAACAACGCCGCATCCGCAGCACGCAGCCCCGCGCGCAGCTCGCCCATGAAATCGGCGTAGCCCGGGGTGTCGAGAAGGTTCACTTTGACGTCGTCGAACACGAGGGGTGCTGCCGAAAGACCGATGGAACGCTGCTGGTGGATGGCCGTCGCTTCCGAGTCACTCACGGTGGTGCCTTCGACGATCGAACCCATGCGGGTTACGACGCCGGCGGCGTAGAGGAGGGACTCGAGCAGCATCGTCTTTCCTGCGCCCGAGCGGCCAATCAGGACGACGTTGCGGATTTTTTCGGGCCGATCGGCCGGCGCCGAGGAAGGGTCCGCGCGTCGAAGATCGGGGTTGCTCCGGTTCGACCCCTTCGTCGCACTGCCTGGGCCTTTCACCGACATGAGCACCTCCTGGAGTAGAAGCCGGATCCCCCGCGTCCTTTGCTAACCGATTCCACACCCTCGACCGGCGCACGGCAAGAGGAAAGCCAACTCACGGTCCTGAAACCGCGCCCGCAAGGGCTAGGAGAGCATGCTCCACACCAAGCGAACGGAAAACGCGGCGCTTGCGGCAATGACTACCGCGAATGCCACGAGCCACAGCAGCGACGGCACCCCGGTGGAACGGGCCAGGATGTAGGCGTCGGACGACGCCAGCCGATCCCGACGCCGGGTGTGGACCGATGCAACCTTGAACCAATCCCGTACGGCGCCCACTTCCAAGGCTATTCCGAGCCCCAACACCACATGGCTGACCGTTGAGGGATTGGCGAACATGACAAGCACTTGGGCAATCGCCGCGCTGAGAAGCGCAACAAAGATTCCGGTGAAATTCCGTAGGAAGATGAGGGCGACCAGCAACAACAACGCCCCAATGGACATGGCCGCCCCCGACCGTCCTGCGAACACAGACCAGATGAGCGCTACGCCCACCACGGCCGGACTCGGATATCCCCAGAACCCGGACCAGGCCGCTCCGAACTTGCCCCGTCCACTGCTGAGGAGCTGTCCTGAGTGGTCGAGCCCAATCTTGAGCCCGTGAACAATCCGACCCGTCATGAGGGCAGCGAACGCGTGTCCCAGTTCGTGCACGAACGTCACATAGAGGCCAAACCAGCGCCACGTGGCCCGCGGGATACTCAGCACGACGGCTACCGCGAGGATGCCCAAGACAACGGGCGTCGAGAAGTTTGGGACCTCCGGCGTGGTGAATCCCCGCACCACGGCTTGCCACCAGTCATTGGCCAGGTCAGCGGGACGCAATTCCATGTTCATCACCGTGGCATCCTAGAGAAGAAGCCTGTGAATGCCTCCCAGTCCTCAGCCAGGCCACCTCATCCCGGTCACATCCTCTGCTTGGTCTTGGCGGTAGCAGGCGCTGTCCAAGGGTCTTCAGGCCAGGGGTGCTTTGGATAGCGGCCGCGCATCTCCGCGCGGACCTGGGCGTAGGGGCCGGACCAGAAGGAAGCCAGGTCATCCGTCACGGCCAGCGGCCGCCTGGCAGGGGAAAGCAGGTGGAAGAGCACCGGCACCCGCCCGCCTGCCAAGCGGGGCGTCTCAGCCCAGCCGAAGCATTCCTGTAGCTTCACGGCCACCACCGGCCGGCCGCCGTCGTCCGCCACGTCCGGATAGTCGATCCGCACCCGCGAACCGCTCGGCACGTCAAGCCATTCCGGTGCCAGATCACCGAAGCGCGCCGCCTCTGGCCACGGCAACAGCCGCCGTAACGGCTCGGCCAGGTTGATCCCGTTCGTGGCGGCCCCTCCGGCCAACGCTTCAAGCTCCGGTCCCAGCCACCTGTCCAGACTGGCCAGCAACGCCGGTTCTGAAACGTCCGGCCAGGGATCACCCAATTCCCGGTGCAGCAAGGCCAGGCGTCGGCGCAACGCATCCCCCGCCGTCGACCATCCGATCGTCCCCAAGCCGTCCTTCGCCAGGGCGCGGGCTACGGCTGCGCGTCCCTCTTCCACGGACGGCCGTACCGGCGTGGAAGAGAGCACGATCGCCCCCAACCGCCGTTCCTGCCGGGCAGCAACCCGGCCTTGCTTGAATTCTGCTTCCACAGTGTCGCTCAGGAGGTGGCTGGCGGCAGCTTGTGCCGATTCCGCTGCAAGGGGCGCGGCGGAACGGATGACCGCGCCGGTCCCTGCCGCATCCCGACCCTCCGCGCGGGACACTTCGGCGACCGCGAGCCATTGGTGGCCGGCCAGCGGACTTCCTGCCGGCAGCCCGGCGCGCGTCCCTGACGTGAGCAGGTACCGCTCAGGCCCGGTGCCTGGAACGCGACGCGCCACGCGGTCCGGGAACGCAAGGGCGACCACGAACCCGAGCGCTTCCGCAGGGCTCGCCGGAGAAGTCAGGCCCGCTCGCGAAGACAGGGAGGGTACGACGCCGGAGCCCTCCTCGCGGGCGATCGCCTCCATGCGTCGGACGTCCTCCGCCCAACGTTGGGCTGCGGGGTCCTTGCCAGACCGGAGCAAAGCAAGGAGGCGGGTCAGATCAGCTCCAGGAGGGCGCTGATCCCCCGCGACGAGTGCAACGGCCTCAGCCGCCGTGCGACGCCCGACGACGGCGGCGCCATCGAGCAATGCGCGGGCCAGGCGCGGATCGGCGGGAATCTTTGCCAGGGTCTTTCCCACGTCCGTGGCCAGTCCATCCGGGGAAATCGCGCCGAGTTCCCGGAGCACTTCCACCGCATCATCCATCGCTGCCTGGGGGGGCGTGTCTGGAAGGGCCAGTCCCCGGCCGCGTGGCGATCCCCAACAGGCCAGGACCAGGGCGGCACCCGTCAGGTCCGCGGACGCTATTTCCGGGGTGGGATGGGCTGGTGCCGCACCAAACGCCTTTTGCTCGTAGCAGCGGACCACCCGTCCGGGCCCTTGGCGTGCCGCGCGTCCGGCACGCTGTTCCGCGGACGCGCGGGAACAGGAGACGGTAACCAAGCCGGACATACCGCGGTTGGAGTCGCGCCGCAACTCGCGGGATAGCCCCGCGTCGATGACAAGCCGGACTCCTGGAACCGTCAGGGAGGATTCGGCCAATGCGGTCGACACGATGATCCGGGGAGGTCCGCCAGGTTCCCGCCCGGAAACTGCCCGGTCTTGTTCAGCGGGGCTTGCCTGTCCGTGAAGCTCCAACACCTCCGCGTCCGGTACCCTCGCAGCGAGGCGGACACGCAGCCGGGAAGCGACGTAGGACACCTCCCATGCACCGGGGACGAACACGAGGGCGTCGATGTCCGGCTCGGCCGCGAGCGTTTGGGCATACGACGCCGCCGCTGTGTCCGCCACATGGTCCATGAAAGCGCGAGCCACCCCGCGTGCATCCAATCGCGGCACGGCCGCGGGTGCCCAGTCCACCTCCAAGGGGTGCAGCGCGGAAGGGCAGTCGACGACGGGGGCCGGCCCGGCGCCGTCGTGCTCTCCGGTTCCGCCCTCCCCGACGGCGGCACCCGCGATCAGCGCGGCGAACCGCGGCGCGTCCAGGGTTGCCGACATCGCCACAAGGGCGAGGTCTTCGCGCAACTCACGGACCTCGATAAGCATGCCGAGCAGCAGGTCTGTCTCCAAGCCGCGTTCGTGAACCTCGTCGAGGATCACGGCGTTGATGCTCTCAATCCCTGGATCCGCAAGCAGTCGCCGCAGGAGGATTCCAGGGGTGACGAACTCGATGAGGGTTCCCGGACCCGTCTTGCTTTCTCCCCGGACGGTGTACCCGACGCGGTCGCCCAATCGGCTCCCGTCGAGGGCTGCGAGGCGTCGTGCGGCCGAGCGCGCGGCAACGCGGCGTGGCTGGGTCACCACCACGCGGGGGCGTTCATCTCCGTTGACGGAGCCGGCGGCGATATTGGCAAGCAGGGGCGGAACGAGAGTCGTCTTGCCGGTTCCTGGAGGGGCTTGTACGACGGCGGTTCCAGCCGCCCCGCTTGCGCCGAGCGCTTCGGCGAGTTCTTCCAACGAGTCCGCGAAAACGAGTCCTGCCCCGATCGCGCCAAGGTCAAAGAGTCTGTAGGCAGGCGCGGCGTTCCGCGGGACGAGTGGGGAATTCACTCCTCCATTGTGCATACATGCGGAACCGAGCCGGAAAGGTGGACTGCTTGCCGAATCGGGAGGACTATTAAAGGGCAATCGCTAGAAGGAGGTCAGTGATGTGCTACGGGTACTACAAGGATTTCCAGCGGGACACCAGGAAAGATGCCTCACGGGAATCCGAGGAACGTCCTGAACCCAAGGTGGACGCGAAGGACTTCACGTTCTGGGCCTTCCCACGCCGCCGCCGTGAGTTCACGAACGATCCGGAACCGGTAATCGACCGGACCCGCGAGAGGGTCTAGCCCAAGAAGTGAAAGGAATGTCCTGCACGGGACGTTCCTTTCATTACGGCGGCATCTCGGCTCCTGTTTCAGCGCACTGCAACTCCCCGAAGTCTCACCGCCATGAATCCAACAGCGCCTAGGAACGGAGCCTGAGGTGGCTATGACGGCGGACTCCATCACCCTTCTCATTGTGCTCATTGTTGTAGCGGTCATCTGGTTCGCGATGGCCGTCCACATCGTCACGCAATACGAACGCGGCGTCCTGTTCAGGCTGGGAAAGGTCCAGCGTGTCAGGTCACCTGGCCTCGTCGTCATCATCCCGTTCGTCGACCGGCTGAGGAAGGTCTCCCTTCGGATCGTCACCATGCCCATCCAGTCCCAGGGCATCATCACCCGGGACAACGTCAGCGTGGACATTTCCGCCGTCGCCTATTTCCGCGTGGTGGACGCCATCAAGTCCGTCATCGCGATTGAAAACATCCACGCGGCCATCGACCAAATCGCACAAACCACGCTTCGAAAAGTTGTGGGGCAACACACCCTCGACGAAACGCTCGCGGAAACTGACGTGATCAACGCCAACATTCGCCAGATCCTGGACGGGCTGACTTTGGAATGGGGTGTCGAGGTCACATTGGTGGAGTTGAAGGACATCCAGCTGCCGGACAGCATGAAGCGCGCTATGGCCCGCCAGGCGGAAGCTGAGCGCGAGAAGCGCGCCAAGATCATCGCCGCCGAAGGCGAATCCCTGGCCGCAGCCGCCCTGGGCAGGGCCTCCGACACCATGATGGCCCACCCCTTGGCGTTGCAATTGCGCAACCTCCAGACCATGGTGGAACTCGGCGTAGACAAGAACACCACGGTGGTCTTCCCGGCTCCGTTGATGAGCACGATCAACGAACTCGGAGCGTTCCTTGCCCGGGAAGTGGCCTCGGCAAAGGCAGTTCAACCGCCCACAGCGGACAACGCCGCAGCGCCGCCGCCCAGAACCGACATAGCAGCGCCCGGACTGAGCCGGTAGCCTTACAAGCACAAGTTCGGAAGGAGGAAGACCATGACCGACCCCCTACGGGGCCGCGCCACCGCCTTCCTCCGCCGTATTGGCCTGCTAACCGCGCTCCTGGCGATCATCGCCGGAATCCTCGGGATGCACGTGATGGGTGCCAGCCACAGCATGCACGACCCCATCGCAATCGGGATCAACGCCGAAATGGCGGGCGCCCACGGTGGCCACATCGAGCCACCGGATGATCCATCGCCACCCGCCAACCTGTCTTCCAATCGATCGGCTCAGCTGACCGCATCGCATTGCACAAGCTCGGGCACCTGTACCGCGATGTCAGCCATGAGCGCCGTCTGCGTGCTTGCCTCGAGCCATAACTCGCTGACGGCACCTTTGCCTGGCGTCCCGCCATATGCAGATGAGGGCACCACGGAGCCGGGCTCGCAGAACGCCGGCTATTCGCACCGTCCGGGAAGTCCTTCCCCGGGCGATCTCTGCATCAGTCGAACGTAAAATACGCGGCCGCACCGAGCCGTTCGGCCCGCTGCATAAGACTTCACCCTGATGCGCCGCCCGCTAGTGGGCTTGCTGTGCGCGTCCCACGCAGCCGCACCTCTGCCGGCTGATTGATCGAAGGACCCCAAAACCATGAAGAAAACGTTGACCATGATCTCTTACACCTTGGCCACGGCCATCGCGCTGGCTGGCTGCTCAGCCGAAACCGGCGGCAACAACATGCCCGGAATGAACCACGGAGCCACCTCCGCGTCCTCATCTGCTTCCACGGTGGGCACTACCGGAGAGCACAACGCGGCCGACACATCGTTTGCCCGGATGATGATCCCCCACCATGCCCAGGCCGTCCAGATGAGCGACGTGGTGCTCGCCAAGAAGGATATCCCTGCTCCGGTGACCGCACTGGCTGGGAGGATCAGAGCAGCCCAAGGCCCCGAGATCGAGAAAATGAGGGGCTGGCTCAAAGCATGGAACGAGCCCGCCGAGATGTCCGGCGACCACATCATGAACGGAATGATGGGCGAGGAGGACATGAAGAAACTCACGGCGTCCCAGGGCCTTGAAGCAGCCAGGCTGTTCCTCACCCAGATGATCGCCCATCACCAAGGGGCCGTGGTCATGGCGCAGAAGGAAAGCGTTGATGGCGAGAACGATGACGCACTCAAGCTGGGCAACGGCATCGTGTCGGCACAGGAGGCTGAGATCAAGGAAATGAAGGAGCTGCTGGGAACCCTCTAGCCGAAGAGCACCGGTCCACCTGGGCTTGACTGGGTGGACCGGCGCCGTAGCTGGAGAGTAACGGTATCGGCGCTGGTCAGGCCGTGACGTCTACAGAAGTGTCGTCCGCTTCGAACACGGCTTCGGCTACATCTTCCCGGAGGTGGTAGTCCCTGGCTTCGACTGGATACAGGGAGCCACTGACCACGTAATAGCCACGGCCTTCCCCTGGCCCGCCAGCCGCGGAGTCTATGGCAGCTATCAGTTGTGGTTCCAAGGGTTGTTCGCTGCCGAGCTCCCGCAATCTAGCGAGGTCCTGGGCCTCCAGGCGACTGATCAAACCCGGAATATCGCACATCTAAAACACCGTCCTGTTCGGTCTGTGGGAAAGGTTCGCGCCGTCGCCCCAGCCGTAGGTGCATGCCAAGAACACTAAGCCCGGGAATCGTTTGTGGCAAGGGCCCAACCGGGACGAGTCCACTAAATGGACGCCGCTTGCTGCTGCCTGTGTTTTCATGCTGCGTTCTTGGTTGCGTTGCCTACTGTTCAGTAACGGTCGGCAACATGGAGGGGGTGAGTTCACCATGCAAAGCCCATTCGGGCGAAAATGTCCCCTTCTCCGCAACCCGGCGCGGTTTTATGGCCGCCGCTCTGACAGGCGCAGCTTTGACCCTGGCGCCGGTTTCCTTCGCGGCAGCCGCTACCGGAACAAGTAAGACCAAGACGATCACCGGCCATCTGGACCCGGGCGCCGCAGACTTTGTGTATTTGCCGATCGAGGTGCCGGCAGGCGTCAACAAGATCAGCGTCTCGTACACCTACAACAAGCCCCAGGTGTCCCCTGGACTTCTCGGGAACGCGTGCGACATTGGAATTTTCGATGAGAAGGGCACGGACATCGCCGGCAAGGGCTTCCGTGGCTGGTCGGGCGGTTTCCGCACGGAATTCAGCATCAGCGCCGGCGAGACGACGCCCGGCTACCTGCCTGGACCCGTCGGTAAGGGCACCTGGAACGTTGTTCTCGGCCCGTACCAGGTGGCCGAACAGGGCCTTGACTACACCGTGAATGTCACGCTCGAGTATGGACCGGACGGCACGCCCTTCAAACCCCAGTATCCGGCGCAGCAGATCGCCGGCCGCGGCGCAGGCTGGTATCGCGGCGATGCGCACCTGCACACGGTCTACTCCGATGGAAAGCGCACCCCCGAAGAGGTGGCAGCGGGCGCCCGCGCCGCGCGGCTCGACTTCATGATCTCCACGGACCACAACACACCGGCGTCGCACGGCGTCTGGGGACCGCTCGCGGGCAATGACCTGCTCATCCTCACTGGCGAGGAAGTCACCACGCGCAACGGTCACTACCTCGCCCTCGGCCTGGAGCCCGGCGAGTGGATCGACTGGCGCTACCGGGCCCGCGACAAGGGATTCGAGAAGGAAGCCCAGCGGATCCACGCCTCCGGCGGGATTGTTGTCCCGGCGCACCCGTATTGCCCCTACGTCGCCTGCCGCTGGAAGTTCGGGTATGACGACGCCGATGCGGTCGAAGTGTGGACGGGCCCGTGGACCCTGGACGACGAGTACTCAGTCAACACCTGGGACTCGATGCTGGCCCACTCCGCGCGTACAGGCGGGCGATGGCTCCCAGCCATGGGCAACAGCGACGCGCACAGCGTCCCCCAGGTTATCGGTTGGCCCCACAACGTGGTCAACGCTGCCGCTTTGTCTCGCGATGCACTGCTTGACGGCATCCGCAGCGGCCGGAACTGGATCGCCGAGTCCGCGGACGTCTCGGTGGACTTCAAGGTGACATCCGGAGGCAAGAGCGCAACGGTCGGCGATCGTCTCGACGTCGCGGCAGATGCCCCCGTCACGGTGACCGCGAAAATCGCCGGCGTGCCGAACGGCGTCGTGCGCTTCATCACGGATGAAGGACAGACCCAGCAGGTAACGCTTCCCGCGTCGGGCCAGGGAACGAGCACGTGGGTCACCACCCCTCAGCTCGCGGCCTACGTGCGTGTGGAGGTTCGGCATCCGAAGATCGACGGAACGTCGGGCAGCGGCACGGAGATGGGAGCGGTCATCCCGCTCGGCCCCATGGCAGCGTTGACCAACCCGATCTTCCTGGGTAAGGGCTAGTCCAGAACAGATCCCCCGAGGGAGTCCCTGCCAGTACCCCTACCAGCAGGGACTCCCTCACATCGGAAATCTCCTGTTGGATGGATAGTGCCAATCCTCCGTCCATAAACAGGAGAAACATGCTTACCGTGAATGCTTACGCCGCCCCGTCCGCGAGCGAGGCCCTCGTCCGGACCACCATTGAGCGCCGCGATGTCGGCGCCCACGACGTGCTGATCGAGATCAAGTACGCAGGCATCTGCCATTCAGACATCCACACCGTCCGCGGCGATTGGGGTCCGCAGTCCTATCCTCTTGCTCCCGGCCACGAAATCGCCGGTATTGTCACCGAAGTCGGCGCCGAAGTCACCCGCCACAAGGTCGGCGACCGGGTAGGAGTGGGCTGCATGGTCAACTCCTGCGGTGAATGCGGGAACTGCCGCAAGGGCGAGGAGCAGTACTGCCTCAAGGGAATGACCGGGACCTATGGCGCCGTGGACCGCGACGGGACGATCACCCAGGGCGGGTACTCCACCCACGTTGTGGTGACCGAGGACTTCGTCGTACGGATCCCTGAAGGAATAGAGCTCGACGCCGCCGCTCCCCTGCTGTGCGCAGGCATCACCACCTATTCGCCGCTTCGGCACTGGGGCGCCGGTCCCGGCAAGAAGGTCGCCGTGGTCGGACTCGGCGGGCTGGGCCACATGGCGGTCAAGCTCGCACACGCAATGGGCGCCGAAGTCACGGTGTTGTCCCAGTCATTGAAGAAGCTGGAAGACGGCCTGCGCTTGGGCGCAGACCAGTACTTCGCCACGAGCGACCCTGCAACGTTTGAATCGCTCGCCGGCACTTTTGACCTGATCATCAACACCGTCAGCGCCCCGATCGACATCAGCTCCTACCTTCAGTTGCTGGCCCTCGACGGCGCCTTGGTGAACGTGGGCGCACCCGCGGAGCCGCTCCCGGTCAACGTGTTCTCGCTCATCACGGGACGGCGTTCCTTCGCCGGATCCGCGATCGGCGGCATCCGCGAGACCCAGGAAATGCTCGATTTCTGCGCCGAGCATGGACTTGGTGCCGAGATCGAGGTCATCCCGGCAGACAAGATCAACGACGCCTACGAGCGCGTGCTCGCGTCCGACGTGCGGTACCGCTTCGTCATCGATACGTCCACACTGGGCTAGACCTGATTCGTCCCTCCCAAAAGTCCCTGCGGGGCACTTGCACCGTCACTCTTGCCGCGTGCTTGTGCCTCGTGGGGGGCTTTTTGCTGTCCGCGAGCATCTCTTGGCTACGGGAGTCCGCACCAACGATGATGTCCCCATGAAGGCAACCCGATGAACAAGAACCGGCTCGAGGCATTCAGTGACGGCGTCCTCGCGATCGTCATCACCATCATGGTGCTTGAACTGCGGGTACCCCCGGAACCAACCTGGACTGGCCTGCTGAGTGTCCTCCCGACATTCCTTAGCTACCTGCTCAGCTTCGCCTACGTGGGGATCTATTGGAACAATCACCACCACCTGATCCACTTGGCCGATCGGGTCAACGGCGGAATTCTCTGGGCAAACCTGCACCTGTTGTTCTGGATTTCGCTCTTCCCGTTCAGCACGCGATGGATGGATGAATCGGGCTTCATGGAGGTCCCCGTGCTCGCCTACGGGTTCAACCTACTCAGCGCGGCCATTGCCTACTTCGTCCTGCAGCAGGCGTTGATCCGTCAGCAGGGACGGCGGGGGGCTCTCGCCCAGGCGCTTGGCCGGGACTGGAAGGGAAAGACGTCGCCCCTCATCTACTTGGCCGGTCTTGGCCTCTGCTTCCTGCATCCATTGCTCGCCGTCGCCGCCTACACTGTGGTGGCACTGATCTGGCTGGTTCCGGACCGCCGCGTTGAACACTTTGTGGTCCGCGCACAGGAGGGCCCATCTGAATAGCGATCTTGAGCTCCACGCCGCAGGTTCGGAAATCAGACCCGGCGGGAGCGGCGTTCAAGCAGCAGCGTATCCCGCCATTGGCCGGCCAGGGGACCCGCATTCATGTGCGCGATGCGTTCACGCCGGCCTCGATGCCCTCGGCGAAAATCGCGCGGACTTCGGGCCAATCCTCAGGACTCATGGGCCGGATCAGGACGGCTCCGGCTTCGCTAGACATTCACCCATTATGCACTTGGACTGACGAGCCCTTGATTGAAGTCCCCTTCCTTGTTGCACTTGTCTATGCGGCCGGCTGAGTCCACAGACGCTACTTCGTCCCCGCCGCCGTCCTCGCCGCCAAATTGACACATCAGGAGCCCTCCATGAGTAAAGAACAGTTGGTCATCATCGGATCTGGCCCCGCCGGATACACAGCGGCAATCTATGCAGCCCGGGCGGGCCTGAATCCCTTGGTCCTTGCCGGATCAGTCACCGCGGGCGGCGCGTTGATGAACACCACGGAAGTGGAGAATTTCCCCGGCTTTCCCGCCGGCATCCAGGGCCCCGAACTTATGGAGGGCCTGCAGGAGCAGGCCGAGCGCTTCGGCGCCAAGATAGTGTTCGACGACGTCACTGAAGTCCAGCTGGCCGGGCACCTCAAGCGTGTGGTCACCGGGTCGGGCGATACCCACAAGGCACTGGCAGTGATCCTCGCGACCGGCTCCGCCTACAAGGAGCTTGGCCTGCCGGAGGAGAAGAGACTCAGCGGGCATGGCGTCTCCTGGTGCGCCACGTGCGATGGCTTCTTCTTCCGCGAGCAGGACATTGTGGTGGTAGGCG
Source organism: Arthrobacter rhizophilus (assembly GCF_026241105.1). GTDB lineage: Bacteria > Actinomycetota > Actinomycetes > Actinomycetales > Micrococcaceae > Arthrobacter. The sequence continues at coordinate 324,721 of NZ_JAPFFT010000002.1, forward strand.
GCGGCGATTCGGCCATGGAAGAAGCAACGTTCTTGACCCGGTTCGCGAAGACCGTGACCGTCGTCGTCCGCAGGGAAGAACTCCGAGCCTCGCGGATCATGGCCCAGCGAGCCAAGGACAATCCGAAAATCCGCTTCGCCTGGAACTCGGCCGTCACCGCCATCCACGGCGACGCCAAGGTCACCGGCGTGACCCTGACTGACACCCGCACCGGTGAAACGCGCGAACATGCGGCTACGGGCATGTTCGTGGCCATTGGACATGTCCCTCGGACGGACCTTGTTGCAGGCCAGGTGGATCTCGACGCCGACGGCTACATCAAGGTTGACTCCCCCACCACGGTCACCAATCGTTCCGGAGTCTTTGCCTGCGGTGACGCGGTGGACCACCGCTACCGCCAAGCCATTACGGCCGCCGGCACAGGCTGCGCGGCCGCCTTGGATGCCGAGCGGTACCTCGCCGCACTTGAGGATGCTGACAGCATCGCCACCGCCCTCGTCGAAGAACCCACGCACGCCTAACTCACCCAACTAACTCACAGTTGTTGTCGTTATGAACCGCCAAAACGACACCTACTGCTAGTCAGTTGGGTGTAGCGGGTCTCAAGCCATGCCTAAAATCTACTTTTCGGTACGCCTAACTTAACGGTATCCTCATCATGTTCGTATCCCCGATGTTGAGGAAACCATGGCTACCACTCTTGCGGCGCAACCGGCGAGCAAGCCCCGGTGGCGGTCCCGGCTACTTTTGTTGGGACCGGCTTTCGTGGCCGCGATCGCCTACGTGGATCCGGGAAACGTCGCGGCAAATCTGACTGCCGGCGCGAACTACGGCTACTTGCTCGTGTGGGTCTTGGTTGCAGCAAACATCATGGCTGTCCTGGTGCAGTACCAGTCGGCGAAACTAGGTTTGGCCACGGGCCACAGCCTTCCCGAACTCCTCGGCATGCGGCTGGGAACTCACCGCCGCAGGCTGTTTTGGGTCCAGGCAGAAGTCGTTGCCGGGGCGACTGACATGGCTGAAGTCATCGGCGGAGCCGTAGCCCTCAACCTCCTCTTCGGGCTGCCGCTTCTTATGGGTGGTTTCATCATCGGGCTGGCATCCATGATGCTCCTGGCGCTCCAGTCGTCACGGGGCCAAAAGTCCTTCGAATACGCCATCATGATGCTCTTGGCGGTCATCGCCGTCGGTTTCGTTTCGGGGCTCTTTGTCAGTCCGCCGGAGACCGGAGGCGTGTTGGCAGGTTTGGTGCCGCGCTTCGAAGGCACGGACACCGTCCTCCTCGCCGCCAGCATGCTCGGTGCCACCGTCATGCCGCACGCGATCTACCTGCATTCCGCCCTGGCCCGTGACAGGCATGGCTTCTCCCAAGATCCGGCGGTGCGGACAAAACTCATCAGGGCAACCCGGGTGGATGTCGCGGGGGCGTTGATGCTGGCAGGGGTTGTGAACATTGCCATGCTCCTTTTGGCCGCCTCCAGCCTGCGGGGAGTCGAAGGGACTGACACCATCGCAGGAGCCCACGCCGCAGTCACCTCGGCGCTTGGTCCAATCATTGGCGTCGCTTTTGGAGTAGGACTGCTGGCCTCGGGCCTGGCCTCGACGTCCGTTGGATGCTATGCCGGAGCAACAGTGATGGGTGGCCTCCTCAAGATCCGTGTGCCACTCCTGCTCCGCCGGGTCATCACATTGATCCCGGCCTTGATCATTCTCGGAGCGGGAATAGAACCCACACTGGCCCTCGTCTTGAGCCAGGTCCTCCTCAGCTTCGGCATTCCTTTCGCCTTGATTCCGCTGATTCGGCTCACTGGCAAGCGCGAAGTCATGGGCATCCACACAGATTCAACAGCATTGAAGATTGCCGGGTGGACCAGCGCGGCACTCATCGTCGGCCTCAACTGTGTCCTCATCGGCCTGACAATCGCGGGGCACTCCTAGGCGCCCCTGGCAGTCTCGAATGCGCCGCGCACTTCGGGGAGGACCCAGGACTTAAGCTGGGTCTGAGCGCCGAAGGAGAACCCCCATGAGCAACCCCCAGGCCCTGGCCCGTCGGCTGGGTACCTTTGACGCGGTCGTGATTGGCTTGGGCTCCATGATTGGCGCCGGCGTGTTCGCGGCCTTCACCCCGGCCGCTTCCGCCGCAGGATCAGGTCTCCTGATTGGGCTTGTGGTCGCGGCTGCTGTGGCATTCTGCAACGCGACGTCTTCCGCCCAGCTCGCCGCCGCATACCCGACGTCGGGCGGAACCTACATTTACGGGCGCGAGAGGCTGGGACCGTGGCCGGGATACTTGGCCGGGTGGGGATTCGTGATCGGTAAGACCGCCAGCGCCGCTGCCATGGCGATGACCTTCGCCGCCTATGCCGCCCCCGCAGGGTGGGAGCGTCCCGTGGCGATCGCCGCCGTCGTCGTCCTTGCCGCCGTGAACTATCACGGCGTGACGCGCACGGCCGGCCTGACCCGCATTCTGGTACTCGCCGTACTGGCGGCCCTCGCCATTGCCGTGGCAGCCTGCTGGGGCGGCTCTGCTCCGGCGCCGGCCAGCATTCTTGGGGACGGGCTGCTTGCGCACGGCTGGTACGGGATTCTCCAGTCCGCCGGGCTGCTGTTCTTCGCCTTCGCGGGCTATGCGAGGATCGCGACCATGGGAGAGGAGGTCCGTGACCCCCGGCGCTCAATCCCGCGCGCCATCGGGATCGCATTGGGCATCACAGTCATTCTCTACGCCATCATTGCGGTGACCCTTCTCGCGGCCCTCGGCCCGGACGGCGTGGCAGGTACACCAACACCGCTCGCCGCCGCCGTCGAAAACGGAACATTATCTTGGGCCGTTCCCGTGGTCCGCGTGGGAGCCGCTGTCGCCGCCCTGGGCGCATTGCTGGCACTCATCGCCGGTTTGGGCCGGACCACGCTGGCCATGGCCCGGCACCATGATCTACCCCATTGGCTCGCCGCCGTCCATCCGCGCTATCGCGTCCCGCACAGGGCCGAAGCCGCACTGGCCGCTGTAATCTGCGTGGTTGTCGCCGTCGCCGACGTGCGCGGTGCGATCGGTTTTTCCTCGTTCGGCGTGCTCATCTACTATTTGGTCGCCAATATTGCCGCCTTCACCCAGCCGCCCGCAGACCGGCGATACCCCAAAGCACTCCAAGTGTTCGGGGCTGTGGCTTGCGTGGTCCTGGTAGCCACGCTCCCCCCGCTATCGGCGGGCGTAGGTGTGCTGATGTTCGCCGTAGGCATCGCCCTGCGAGCTGCCCGGCTCAATCGATAGCGTCAGGACGAGCACCGGATGCCGGCCCTCCAGACGCAGCGGCGAGGCGTTCCTTTGGACGCACTCGCCTGGGCGCCCGCCCAAGCAACAGAATGACAAGCAGCGCCAGGACGGTGAGTGCCGCGCAGGCCGCGAAGACGCCCTGGTAGCCGAGCGCCGTCGTCGAACCGAAAGCGATGATCGGGCCGGAGACGATAGCTCCGAGGCGCCTGGTGTTGGTGTAGAGGCCAGAGGCCAAGCCGGGGCGGGGAATCAGCCGCTGGAACAACGTCAAGCCCACGCCCGCCACAATCCCGAAGAACCAGGCATTCAGAACCTGGAGCGCAATCAGTGTGGCGGGGTTGGAGACAACGGCCATGGCCGCGTAATAGGCGATTCCGGCGAAGCATCCGGAAGCAATGAGCGCCCGGCTCGAAAAGCGGCGGGCCAGCCGTCCGATCAGGAAGAGCGCGGGGATCTCAAGTGCAGCCGAGACGCCCAGCGCGATGCCCGCCCAGATGACATCCACGCCGAGCCCTTGCGTCACGAACAGACCCATGATGGACACCGCGGCGCTGTTGGTGGCCTGCAACGCGATAAAGCCCAGGACGACGGCGGCGACTCCCGTTTTTGAGAACAGTTGCCCGTCGTCGGGGTCGTCGCTCTTGGGCCGGACCTCAACGGTAGCGGCCCGCCGTCGGGAAATCATGGCGGCGGTCGTGACGACATTGAGGACTGCGACCGCCCCGAGGGCGAGCAGGATGGCCCGGTTGCCCAGGGCACCCATGATGAACGTCGCCACGGGCGGCCCTGCCACCCAGGCGAAGGAGACAATCGCGCGGGTGTTCATGACGTCCGCGGCTCCCGCCCCTGAATGTTTCAGATGGGCGAACAGGAGTGAACTGCCCACTCCGGCCGGCCCTCCAAGGACGATCAAGCCCACGACGGCGAGCGGCAGCGAAGTGCTCACCGCCAGGAGGGCGGACAAGGCCAGGGTCAGGATGCCGCAAGCCAACAGGGGTCGCAGATAGTCCTTTGCGCGGTCTGCGTAGGCCGGCACGAGGAGGGAGGCCACGAAGCCGCCCGCATTGTAGACGGCAAGAATCCAGCCCACCTCTGCGGGAGTGGCGTCGAAAAGGGCCACCAGCAGGAGTGCCAGCGCGGGGTTAAGGAAGGCGAACTGAAGCCCCCACAAGAGCGCCGCAGATGGGACGAGCAAGCGCTTCATGCTTTCATTCCGGTGCTCCACGCACTCAACCCTAGAAGCTTTCCTGCCCGCGAGGGAGGCACTGCCGGTACCTGTATCGGCAAGTCTCCCGGCTGGTCAGGGCCGATTTCGGCAACATGCCCGATCAGATCGGGTCGGCGTAACGGCTTCGACAAAACCCGAACCAGGGGTGGACGGCGGGAGTCGCACAGAGCAGGATTGAGCCATGAGCACCCATGAGGCACTTCTGAAGCAGGCCAGCATCACCGCCACGGAAGCCACGCTCGTGGCCAAGTTCGAGATCGAGGGCAACATTCCTGGTTCCGGCGCCTATGTCGTGGGCTTGGTCGCGGCGAGTCCGGACTACTCCTCTCAACGAAGATTGGGCATCGAGTTCATGAACGGGGAGGCGATCGCGTTCTTCTCCTTCAACCACGACCAAAGCGCCGAAGAAAACTACGACCTCAAGGGCGTTGAGCACTCCGGGAATACCATCACGGGCCATTTCCCCCTCTCTGCGATCAACGGTCTTGGCAAGGGACACGTCATGACCGCCTTCAGTGAAGCTGACGGCCGCGAGTTCCAGTCCGGCGTCGCCGTCGAAGAGTCACTCTAGGACCGGACTGCTACGGTCCTAAGGAACCGTGCGTCGATTTCATCTCTTCGGCCGGCGCTTGTCCGTGCGTCGCGCCGTTTCTATGTCGTGAACACTTAACAGCACGGTCACCGCCTGAGCCAGCCCCTCCTTTGCGTGTCATGTGACACATGCCCGCGGAGGAATAGTGCCCGCCGGGTTACCGTTGACGCGAGTAGTTCCAACAAAGACGACAGGAGAAATCCGTGGACTTCACCCCCGAATCCGGCACCATCACCATGTTCTCGACCACTTGGTGCGGCTATTGCAACCGCCTCAAGAAGCAGCTGGACGCCAAGGGCATCGGCTACAACGAGATCAACATCGAAGAGGTCGAGGGCACTGCCGAACTCGTGGAGAAGTTGAACGGTGGCAACCAGACCGTTCCTACCGTCCTGTTCCCGGACGGCACCGCGGCAACGAACCCTTCGGCAGCCGAGGTTGAGGCCCGGCTCGCCGCCTGAGTTTCCGCGTCTTCGCGCGAACTGGCACCAGATACCCCCAAAAAACGGGGAGTGTCATCTGCTGCCAGTTCGCGGAGGCGCTCATCCTCCGGCGTTCCGTGTTCGTAGCGCACTACGCAACATGCCGCGCAAAGCGCAACAACCCTAGTCACGGATCCGGCCCCTGTGATAGACAGTTTGAGATCAGACCCGGACACGACGTCCGCGGTCCACGAACCTCACAGGGGAGTCTTCCATGGTCCACGCAGTCAAAGGGGCAATTGTCCGCTCGAAGGGCGCGCCCGTAACCCTCGAAACAATCCTCGTCCCGGACCCGGGCCCGGGCGAAGCGTTGGTGGACATCCTGACCAGCGGCGTGTGCCACACAGACCTGCATTACAAGTTGGGCGGCATCAGCGACGATTTCCCCTTCCTCCTCGGCCATGAAGCAACCGGCGTTGTGAGCGCCGTGGGTCCGGATGTCACGGACATCGTTCCCGGCGATCGTGTGATCCTGAATTGGCGGGCAGTCTGCGGCAATTGCCGAGCCTGCAATCGTGGCCAGGCACAATACTGCTTCAACACGCACAACGCCACGCAGAAAATGACGCTCGAGGACGGTACCGTCCTCTCCCCCGCGCTCGGCATCGGCGCCTTCGCCGAGAAGACGCTCGTTGCCGCCGGGCAATGTACCAAAGTCGACCCCGACGCCGATGCTGCCGCCGTCGGGCTGCTCGGCTGCGGCGTAATGGCGGGGCTGGGTGCCGCGATCAACACCGGAGGCGTCAAGCGCGGCGATTCGGTGGCCGTTATCGGCTGCGGCGGCGTGGGCGTGGCCGCCATCGCGGGGGCTGCCCTGGCCGGCGCCACCACCATTATTGCCGTGGACATTGACGCCAAGAAGCTGGACCGGGCACGCGAGCTCGGCGCCACGCACGTGGTGGACTCTTCGCAGGGAGACCCCGTTGAACAGATCCGCGAACTCACCGGCGGGTTTGGCGCGGATGTGGTGATCGACGCCGTCGGCCGCCCCGAAACGTATAAGCAAGCCTTCTATGCCCGCGACCTCGCCGGCACGGTGGTGCTGGTGGGAGTTCCGACGCCGGAAATGACGCTCGAACTCCCGCTGCTGGACGTTTTCGGCCGGGGCGGTTCCCTGAAATCATCCTGGTACGGCGACTGCTTGCCTTCCCGCGATTTCCCCATGCTCGTCAGCCTCTACCGCCAGGGCAAGCTCGATCTCGACGCGTTCGTCACGGAGCGGATCGGCATCGCCGATATCGAGGACGCTTTCGACAAGATGCACTCGGGATCAGTCCTTCGATCGGTGGTCGAACTGTGACGAATGAATCGCTGGCCAACGAAACCAAGACTGTACGCGTTGAGCGTGTAGTCACGTCCGGCACGTTCTCTCTGGACGGCGGCACGTGGGATGTGGACAACAACGTGTGGATCGTCGGAGACGACTCCGAGTGCGTCGTGATCGACCCCGCGCACGAACCGGCGGCCATCACCGAGGCGATCGGCGACCGCACAGTCAAAGCCATCCTCCTCACCCACGGCCACGACGACCACATCCGCTCCGCAGGAGCTTTCCGGGACATCGTCGGCGCACCGATCCACTTGCACCGTGACGACTGGATGCTATGGGAGACGGTTTACCCTGACGCCGATCCCGACGCCGACATCAACGACGGCGAGATCTTTGAGGTCGCAGGCACCCGGCTAAGGGCCATCCACACACCGGGTCACTCCCCCGGTTCCGTGTCCTTCCATCTGGAAAGCGAAGGAACCCTTTTCAGTGGCGACACGATGTTCCAGGGCGGACCGGGAGCCACCGGGCGTTCCTTTAGTGATTTCCCCACGATCATCGACTCCATCCGCTCCAGGATCCTGACCTTGCCGGAAAGCACCCTCGTCCTGACCGGCCACGGCAGTTCCACCACCGTTGGAGCCGAGGCGCCCCAGCTTGAGGAATGGATCGCGCGGGGGCACTAATCGTTCGGGGCACTAGGCGCGTCGCCCTTTTTGGGGAACGCTAGTGGGCACTGGCGCTGAAGTCCGGTGGTGCGGCTGGTTCCAGGCGCACCACCACGGACTTGGATGCCGGCGTGTTGCTGCCTTCTGCGGTTGAATCCAGCGGGACCAGGACATTCGCCTCCGGGTAGTAGGCCGTCACGCATCCACGGGCTGTGGGGTACGCGATCAACCGCAGCTGGCGCAGGACCCTGTCCACGCCGTCGTCGGCCTCGCTATGGACGTCCACATAGCCGCCGTCGGCGAGGCCAAGATCGGCCAGGTCGTCGCGGTGGGCAAAAAGCACCAGGCGGCCCTTCTTCACGCCCCGGTAGCGGTCGTTCATGCTGTAGGTGGTCGTGTTGAATTGGTCGTGGGAGCGGACTGTCTGGAGCAGCAGGCGCCCCGGCGGGACCTGGATGGTCTCAAGGTCATTGGCAGTGAAAATTGCCTTCCCGGTGGCGGTGGGGAACTTCCGCTCGTCCCTTGGACCATGCGGCAGGACGAAACCGTCGCGGCTCCGGGCCTTCTGGTTGAAGTTCTCGAAGCCCGGCACCACATGGGAAATGTGTTCGCGAATGGAATCGTAATTTCCTTCGAAACCCGGCCAGTCAACGCGAACTCGGTCGCCGAGTACCGCTCGGGCCATGCGGCAGACGATCGCCACTTCGGACAGGACCCTGTCGGAGATCGGCTCCAGCCTGCCCGCCGAACGGTGAACGGCGCAGACTGTGTCTTCCACGGTGACAAACTGCTCGCCGCTGGCCTGGCGGTCTATTTCCGTCCGGCCAATCGTCGGCAGGATCAGCGCCTGTTCTCCCACCACAGCGTGTGAACGGTTGAGCTTCGTGGAAATCTGGACGGACAACCTGGTCTTCCGTACAGCGGCTTCAGCCGCGGTGGTGTCCGACATCGCGTGGACCAGGTTTCCACCGAGCGCGACGAGTACCTTGATCCGCCCGTCCCGCATGCCTCGGATGCTGTCCACGGAATCGGCGCCGGGCCGCCGCGGCGGGTCGAATCCGAATTCCCGCTGCAGGGCGTCGAGGAACGGCTCGGGCATCTTCTCCCAAATGCCCATGGTGCGGTCGCCCTGGACGTTGCTGTGGCCCCGGATCGGTGACGGGCCTGCGCCGGGTTTGCCGATGTTTCCCCGGAGCAGGAGCAGATTCACGATTTCCTTGATGGTTGCCACGGCCTTCTTGTGCTGCGTCAAGCCCATGGCCCAGGTGACGATGACTTTTTCGGCACGCAGGTAGCGGGAAGCAAGCTCGTCGATTTCCTGGGTCCGCAGGCCCGTTGCGGCAAGGACGTCCCGTTCCTCCAAGGATGCAATGTGTGCTTTGAACGCTTCGAGCCCTTGGCAGTGCGCCTCGATGAAAGCGTGGTCCAGCACGGCCCCGGGTGCCGCTTCTTCTGCTTCCAGGACACGCTTGGACACAGCCTGCAGTAGCGCCATGTCCCCTGCGAGGCGGATCTGCAGGAACTGGTCTGCCAGGTCTGTTCCTTTGCCTGCCAGGCCGCGGGGACGTTGCGGGTTTTTGAAGTTGATGAGCCCGGCCTCCGGAAGCGGGTTCACGGCGACGATGCTGGCACCTGCGAGCTTGGCCTCTTCCAAGGCCGTGAGCATTCTGGGATGGCAGGTCCCTGGATTCTGGCCCATGATGATGATCAAATCCGCCTTGGCGAAGTCAGTATAGGTGACGGCGGACTTGCCCACGCCAAGGGTCTCCCCAAGGGCCAGACCGGTGGATTCATGGCACATGTTGGAACAATCTGGCAGGTTGTTGGTTCCGAAGGCACGCACGAAGAGCTGGTAGACAAACGCGGCTTCGTTGCTAGTCCGTCCGCTCGTGTAGAACGTGGCTTCGTCCGGCGAGTCCAGCGCGTTCAGTTCGCGGGCCACAATCCGGAACGCATTGTCCCAGCTGATGGGACGGTAGTGGTTAGCACCGGCGGGCTTGTAAACGGGTTCCACCAGCCGCCCCTGCTGTCCCAGCCAGTATTCCGAGCGCTGGGCGAGGGATTCGACGTCGTTCTCGTCCCAGAAAGTTAACGGAACTTTGAGCGGATCCGCCTCCCACCCGACGGCCTTCGCGCCGTTTTCGCAGAACTCAGCCAGCTTCCGCTCTGGAGGATCCGGCCACGCGCAACTCATGCAGTCGAAGCCGTCTTTCTGGTTCAACGCGCGCAATGACTTCCACATGCGGGATGGGCCCATTTGGCTCAGCGAATGCGGCAACGATTCAACCAGGCTGGGCAGACCCGCGGCCGATCGTTTGGGCGGACTGACTTTGAGGTCCGCGTCGGAATCGTGGACAACAGGCGGCTTCTTGTCCATTGCTCTACCTCGCTTCAGGAGGGCGGCACATCCCGGGTCTGGGCGGAAGGCAGTGCCGGGGACCACGTGGTTGTGGCCTCAAGCGTAGTCCTGGCAGTATCCGTCTACAACGGCGTAATGGTGCTAGTGACAGGGAGCAGGCTCTGGAAATCGCCGTCGATCAGTTCCGCGTATTCTGCGTAAGCCTTGACGACGGCGTCTTCCACCGTGGGTACGTCCAGCTGCGGCAAGAGGTCATTGGCGGCGCCGGCGGTGGCCGGGTCCCATTCCAGGCCGAGGGCTTCATAGCTGGCTGTCAGGACTTCACGAATGGGAGTCGAGTTCTCGACGACGATCACCGAGCTGAAAAGCCATCCTCCGGAGACTACCCTCTGGGCGGTGCCGATGAGCTTGATTTGGTGTGCTGGAAAATCCGGGTCCAAGCCGTGCACGCTGAACTCCCCCGGGCAGTACTCGCCGGGAATCTCCCCGACGGCGGCTTGCACGCCTACGCGACGGAGCGCACCCGCGAGGAGCTCGCCAAAGAATGAAAAACGGGCCTTGGCTCCGGCAATGGCGTCAGCGTGCGGCTCAACGTGGTCGATCACCAAGGTGCCGCGATGGTAGGCGGCAGCCCGCCCCCCTGCCTTGCGGATCAGTGGTTCGAACCCCAGGTCCCGGCAGGCCTCGGATGCGGCTTGGAACCCGGGTAGTTTGGCGTCGCGTTGCCCGAACGCCACCGTGGGGCCGGGCCGGTACAAGCGGAGTGTTGGCGCCAACTGCCCTCTGCGGGCCCGGTTCAGGAGTTCGATCCCGAAATCCAGGTCGTCAGCGACGCCGAGCGATTCTTCCTGTCGCACTACCGTCAGCGTGCGCCGGGTTCCGGCCGGGTCTCCGGCCATCAGCTCTTCCTCAGCGTGAGGATCTGCTCCGCGCGGCCGAAGGGGCCGCTAATGTCGTGGAGCACTGTGGAGGTGAGGCCGATGCCGTCTTTGCCGAATGAGACCATGTTGTCCAAGCCCAGCCATTCCCCCGCCGGTTCACGGTACATGTGGACCTGGAGGTCGAGGTTGGGGAAGATGTAGCTGTTCTTGCCGGGGGAAACGCGGGCGGCAATGCCGTTGGCAGTGTCCACGAGTCCGACGAGCCTCGCGAGATCGCGGCTGTCGGCCGTATCAGTCAGCGGGTGCTCGGTTCGGATCCACACTTTGCCCGAGCCTGCCCGGTGTCCTTCAGCGATGCGCATTTCCAGGGACCGGATGTAACCGCCGGGCCACACGTTGGAGCCGTCCCAGGGTTTGCATTCATCCGGGGCCGGCATGGCTACGTCTTCTATCGCGGCCACTGCACTCGTGTCGCTGGTCGCCATCCGCCAGGCGGTGGCCCGGATAGCCACTCGGCCTGCCGCCGCGAGTTCCGCCTGGATCAGTTCAATCGTCCTGCCGGGGCGGAGCGTGCTGGTGGTGATCTTGAACTCGCCGCCCGGGATCAGTCCCAGGATTTCGTAGCTGAGGCGCGCCATGCGGACGTCGTCACGCGGTTCATGGCGGAGCAGGGCATCAGCCAGGATCCCCGAGGCCGGCGCCATGTGCTGCTCATGCGGATTCCAGGCGCCCTGGGCGTGAATGGTGGAGCGAAAACGCCCATCGCCGAGCGATTCGTAGTAGAAGTCGCCTTCCGCAAGGTCCGGAAGTTCAATACTCAACGCCTGCCCTTTCGCCGGTCCGGTAGTGGAACTCAGACCACTGTATCTTCTGGCGCCACAGGCGTCCGACGTCGACGGCAAATGACCAAGCAGACAGCAAGCCCGGCAAAGGGCGAGGACCAGGAGGACTGCCGCCAAAGGCGGAAGTCTTGCCTTATCTCACCTGTGAAGACGGACGATCCGGGGGTTAGGTCGCCCTCCTTGTGTGGTCGACGGTGAAGTCGCCACCCGGATACAGAATGGTCTCGTGCCCGTCGTCAAAGCGCACGAAGTACGGCGGCGCACCATTGGCACCGCGGACTTCGATAATCTGGCCATGCCGGTCGGACGACCCGACAGTTCTGCCATGAATGATGATCCGATCTCCCTGGGTTGCTTCCACAGGAACCACCTCCCAGGATCAGATTACGAGTGTTGGGCTGCCGTGGGAACAGCTTGCAGGTGGCCCATTCAATTGGCTGACCGGTGGTACGTCGCAGCCCCTAAATTGTCAGTCCTCTCCCATACGTTTGACGAAATTGTCGCCGAACCACGTCGACGTCCATCGTCGCTCTAGTAGAGAGATCGCCAGTGCAAAGTCAAGAACTGAAACCGGAACAGACCACGACGGCGGCAGCAGCGGCGGCGTTCTCGGCTCTGCCGGCGCGCACCTCCATGCCGGATTGGTACCCCGAGCTGCTCGCCACTGTCTCCAGTGAAGTCAGCACGGGACGTTCACGGGCCATTTCGGCAGCGAACAGGGCGTTGCTCGCTTCCTATTGGTCCATCGGCCAGCAGCTGGCACAGCGGGAATCCGAGCAAGGCTGGGGCTCGAAAGTCGTCACCCGACTTTCCGCGGACATTCAATCCCGGTTTCCTGGATCCAAGGGATTCTCACCAAGGAACCTCCGGTACATGAAGACTTTCGCGCAAGCTTGGCCGGAGTTCCCAATGTTGCAAGAGCCGCTTGCAACATTGCCCTGGTACCACCAGATCGCACTGCTTGAGAAGCTCGACGACGCCGCGACCCGCCTCTGGTACGCAGCGGCCGCCGTCGAACACGGATGGTCGCGCAACGTTCTTGCCCATCAGATTGAAACCCGCCTCCATGAGCGCTCAGGGCAAGCGATTACCAACTTCAAGACCACCATGATGCCGGCGGACTCGGACCTTGCCCAACAAGCCACCAGGGACCCGTATGTTTTCGACTTCGTCGCCATGACTGACCGCCGCGGCGAGAGGGAACTGGAGCTTCAACTCGTGCAGCATGTGGAGAAGTTCCTCCTGGAACTGGGCCAAGGCTTCGCCTTCGTCGGCGAGCAAGTCCGGTTGGAGATCAACGGCGATGAGTTCTTCGCCGATCTCCTCTTCTATCACTTGAAGCTCCGCTGCTATGTTGTGATCGAGCTCAAGGCCGTGAAGTTCGAGCCGGGATTTGTCGGCCAGCTAGGCATGTACATGTCAGCTGTGGACGATCTTCTGGCGCATCCCGATGACAAGCCAACCATCGGCCTCCTGCTCTGCAAGGAGAAGAATAACGTGGTGGCCGAGTACGCGCTGCGGGGAATCAATCTGCCCATCGGTGTCTCGGAATGGCAGAGCAAAATCATTGAATCGTTGCCAGAGGAGCTCGCTTCAAGCCTGCCGAGCATCGAACTCCTTGAGGCAGAACTGGCTGCCTCGCAGGCGCCCGGGTAAACTGGTCAGGCGACTGATGAGGGGAATTGCAGCTCAGGCCGACGCTTGGAAACCTCAACCAGCACGGCGGAAACCGCCTCCCTGATAACCTCCGCTTCACCGCCCATCCCCCGAGCGGCGTCGAGCCCCGCCGTGGCGCGGCGTACAAAAGCGTCCCAGTCGCCTCCGCCGGCACGGAGCTCTCTCAGCGGTGACATCAGGGCGGCGCGGCACAGCCACTCGTCAGGCTCCCGCACCCAACGGTCCAGAACGCCGTCCGACCGCGCCCTGGCCTGCCCTTCCAGCCCGGCAATCAAAGGTCCGATCACGTCAACCGCTAGCGGATCGACCAGTTCGCGCAGCCTTCCTTCACGGACAAACCCCTCAAGGCGTGTCAGGTCGGTATTCGTCAGCAGATGGAGGTTGGACTGCAGCAGGACGATTGCCGCGAAGCGGCGCTCGAAAACCGGAGGCTCCCACAACTCCGAGCTCAAGGCGGCGACCTCGTCATGCGCGAGTTGCGGGTAGCGGCGGAGGGTGTCGCGGACCGTTCCCCGGATGGCCCCGATCGAGGATCCGTAGTAGCGGAGCCCTTTTCCCAGGCGCGTCTGCGCCTCCTCTGCACGGATCCAAGAGCTCTCACGGCGTAGCGCCTCATCGATGAACTCACCCGGGTCACTCATGCGAACATTCTTTCGCAATAGTGTCTGGTCAGACGTACTCACCGAACCATGAAAGCGTGTCCTGCCAGGCAGCAGTGGCCTGGGTTTGGTTGTAACGCTCGCTCGTGTCGTTGTGGAAGGCGTGGTCGACGCCGGGATAGACAGTGAGTTTGTGGCGCACCCTGGTGGCTGCGAGCGCATCCCGAAGTGCGGGCATTGCACCGGTGATGCGTTGGTCGAGTTCGGCATAGACGCCAAAGACGGCCGGTTTGATGGATGGAACCTTGTCCAGGTCGGGTGCGGGGCCGTAGAAGGCCGCTGTGGCTTTCAGCCTGGGTATCTCGGCGGCGGCATACCAGGTGATGCCACCGCCAAAACAGTAGCCGTTCATCGCGATCCGCTCGCCATCCACGAAATCCAATGACCGGAGGTAGTCGAAGCCCGCGGAAAAGTCGGAAACGTGTCGCTCGGCTCCTGCCCGCGTCAGCGCCCCGGGGACGGCGTCGGCATCCAGGCTTCGCGTGCCTCCCTCTCGGCTCAGGAGATCCGGCGCCAACGCGACGTACCCGGCCTTGGCAAAACGGCGCGCGATGTCCTGGATATGCAGGGTGAGTCCGCGGTTCTCATGGCAGACGAGCACCGCCGGTCCCGGATCGGCCCCCTCAGGCCTGGCGAGGTACGCGCTGATCTCGGTTCCGCCGGCGGGGAACCGCACAGTGGCCGTCACCAGGCCGGACGCGCCCTCCGGGACGGAGAGCGGACTCTTCGCCCCCGGAACTTGCCCTCCGGCCATCGCGCCCGAGGCCGCATCCCTTGGCAACCGGGCCGACGACGCCACTGGGCTCGGCATTGGGTCGGTGCTCTGCGGGACTTCGTCGGCGGTACAGCCGAGCTGCAGCATCGCTGAGGAAGCCGCGGCCATGCTCCCGGTAATGAACGCCACCCGACGGATAAACGCACCGTGGGACATGTCTCCGGCACGGTAGTCGTCGAAGAATTCCTCGACGAGGTACTTCTCAAATTTGCCAAGCTGGGTCACGACAGGCCTCCTGAGTTTGCCGCATATCTTCCTCCCAAGACCGTCACCGGGCAAGGGCGCTACGGGGCGCGCAAGATGGTGGGCGCGGCCGCCAAGTAATGAGACACTCAGTTCCATGCGTGAATTCGTGGTTCTCGGCACCGCCTCCCAGGTCCCGACCAGGACCCGCAACCACAACGGATATGTGCTCTATTGGGATGGTGAGGGCTTGCTCTTCGACCCCGGAGAAGGTACCCAGCGGCAGATGATCCAGGCTGGTGTCTCGGCCAGCCAGATCACGCGTATCTGTATAACCCATGTCCACGGCGACCACTGTTTCGGGCTGCCGGGCGTGCTTTCGCGCATGGCCCTGGACCGAGTGGAGCATCCAATCCATTTGCACTATCCCGCGTCGGGAGAGGACATGATCCACGCCCTCGTGGCTGTTGCGTCTCCCGGGATCGACCTTCGGCTTCACCCGCACGGGGGCGCCGGGCCTATCGCCGCGGGAGTGGAGGTGCGGCCGCTGCTCCATCGAATCGAGACATACGGCTATAGGGTTGTCGAGCCCGACGGCCGCAGCCTCCTGCCGGAGCGGCTTGCGGCGGCCGGGATTACCGGATCGGACGTCAGCCTCCTGCAGCAGGACGGGAGTCTGGGCGGCGTGCGCTTGGAAGACGTGAGCGTGCCTAGGCCGGGACAGCGCTTCGCCTTCGTGATGGACACGGCGCCATGCGCCGGTGCTGAGGAACTCGCCGAGGGTGCCGACCTTCTCGTGGCTGAGTCCACTTTCAGCGACGACGACGGCGGCCTCGCCACGCAGTACCGCCACCTCACCGCAGGGCAGGCCGGGGCGTTGGCTGCCACCGCCGAAGCAGGCATGCTCATCCTTACCCACTTCTCGTCACGATACACAGACGTCAGCCCGCTCGAAGAGCAAGCCCGGACGCGGTCCGGCGGGGCCGCCGTCGTGGCCGCAAACGACCTGGACCGGATCCCCTTCCCGAAGCGGCAGCGGTGGGTCTAAAAGACGCGGAAGAAGCGTTCGGCACCCCTGAGGGCGCCGGGTTGCGACACACGGCGGCTCGCGACGGCGTCGGAAGTACATGGCAATTTTGTGATGCTTTCGGGTCGGTTCCCGGATAATCTGTCCGTGGGAAGGGCCACGCCGGCACACCCGGGAGTCCGCGGATGTGGGCGGGCTTGTCATCTATTCAGCTCTGGGGGCCGAAATGACAAACGAAATGCGGCCACTGGATAACGTTGGCTCCTATGTGGGCCTCGTTGAGGCAGTACCCGACGCATTGCTGGTGATCGACGAGGACGGACGGATCACGTTCGGCAATGCCTACACAGAGCAGCTCTTCGGCTATTCGCGTAGCCAGCTGCTTGGCAAGCATTATGAGATGCTCTTTCCGGAGCGGTTCCAGGGCCACGGTGGCACCATCCGAGACCTCTTTGCCAGTGATCCTGGAATACGCCGGGCGGGCGCTGACCTGAAACTGTCCGGCCGTAACCGTGACGGCACCGAGTTTCCCATTGAGGTCAGCTTCGCTCCCCTCGGCGTCGGACCCGGCATGCAACTCGTCGCCTCCATCCGCGAAGTAAGTGACCGCAGCCGCGTTAACGCGGAACTCCGTGATGCCCTCTCCCTTCTCAGTGCCACCCTGGAGTCCACAGCGGACGGCATCCTGGTTGTCGCGGCAGACGGGACGATTGCGGGCGCGAACGAACGGTTCGCCGCACTGTGGGGTATCCCCGCGGATCTTATGGAGTCCCACGACGACGGCCGACTGTTGGCTTTCGTCCTGGATCAGCTCACGGATCCCGGCGGCTTCATAGGCAAGGTCCAGGAACTCTACGCGGATCCGGGGGCGGAGAGCCTGGATATGTTGGAATTCCGTGACGGGCGGACGTTTGAGCGGTATTCCCGGCCCCAACTGGTCGGGGATGAGATCGTAGGACGGGTCTGGAGTTTCCGCGACGTTACTTCCCGCCAGCTCGCAAGGGACCAGGCGCGGGAGGCGCTCGCCCAAGTGGAGGGTCTGGCCGCCATCGTTGAATCCTCGGCTGACGCGATCATTGGTATGACGCCCGAGGGCCTCATCACCAGCTGGAACCCTGGGGCCGAAAAGCTGTATGGATACACTGCCGCTGAAGCGACCGGGCAGAACGTCCGGCTCCTCATTCCGGACCACCTGCAGGCTGAGGACGAGGTACTGGCCGCTGTCCTGGATGGCGGACAGGCCCGTAGCTTCGAAACAGACAGGGTGCGAAAGAACGGGTCCATCGTGCCCGTA
Organism: Arthrobacter rhizophilus; assembly: GCF_026241105.1. Lineage (GTDB taxonomy): Bacteria > Actinomycetota > Actinomycetes > Actinomycetales > Micrococcaceae > Arthrobacter. The sequence continues at coordinate 341,932 of NZ_JAPFFT010000002.1, forward strand.
TCTTTGACGGTTTCCCCGATCCGCGGCGAACACGGAGTCGTCGGAATTGCGACCATCGGACAGGACATCACCGCTCGGCGTGCCGCTGAGGCCGAGCTGCGGGCTGCCCGGGAGGCGGCCCTGGAATCGAGCAGGTTGAAGTCCGAGTTCCTGGCGACGATGAGCCACGAGATCCGTACCCCCATGAACGGAGTCATAGGCCTGACTACGCTTCTACTGGACACACCGTTGGATGAAGCGCAACGCAAATACGCCGAAGGGGTTCAGACCGCTGCCGGAGCTTTGTTGACCTTGATTAACGACATCCTCGATTTCTCGAAGTTGGAAGCTGGGAAAATCGACCTGGACATCACCTCCTTCGATCCGCAGCACCTGATGGATGAAGTTGCCGGGCTCCTGGCCGAAGCCGCACAGGGCAAAGGCCTGGAGCTCATCGCGTACTGCCATCCCGATGTTCCCGCACGGCTAGCCGGTGATGCCGGCCGGATCCGGCAGATCCTGCTGAACCTGGCTTCGAACGCCGTAAAGTTCACCGCGTCCGGTGAGGTCGCCATCCGGGTGAACGTCGCGGACCAGGACGCAAGAACCGCGCTAGTGCGGTTCGAGGTCAGTGATACCGGTATCGGTATCGATGCCGCGGACCATGTGCGCTTGTTCGATTCGTTCTCCCAAGCGGACGCCTCCACTACGCGTCGGTACGGTGGCACCGGGCTGGGGCTGGCCATATGCCGGCGCCTGACGGAAGTGATGGGCGGGGAAATCGGTGTGACCAGTACCCCGGGTGAGGGAAGCACGTTCTGGTTCTCTATCCGATTGCCGCTAGCTAAGGAACACGGGAGCCTTGCCGCCACTCCGGTCCCGGGACTGCTGACGGGCCTGCGCGTGCTGGTGGTCGACGACAATGCCACCAATAGGTTCGCATTGGAATCGCAGTTGAAGACGTGGGGACTGCGGCCGGACGCGGTGGCCGACGCGCGCACGGCCCTTGAACGATCCCGGACGGCAGTCGCCGCGGGGCAACCCTTCGACGTCGCAGTGCTCGACATGTGCATGCCGGACATGGACGGCCTCGAGCTTGCTCACGAGTTCCACAGGGACCCCGCCCTACGGGGCGTCCGGCTCATGATGCTGACGTCCGCGTCCCAGGTATCCAAGGCCGATATGACTGAGGCAGGAATCAGCGAATGGCTCACGAAACCCGTACGCAGCTCCGAACTCTACGACCGCCTTATGCGGCTGGTGGCGGGCAACCCGGCGATCGAGCCAGCGTCCTCACTGGCGCGGCCACCGATGCCGGACAGGCCTTCCCGGGGCCGGATCCTTGTGGTCGAGGACAATGAGGTGAACCAGCTCGTCGCCTGCGAAATGGTTGCCAAACTGGGATACCAGGCAGAGGTGGTTGCCGATGGCGCCGAGGCTGTCTCCGCTATCGCCGCCCACTCCTATGCGGCTGTGCTCATGGATTGCCACATGCCCGTCATGGACGGCTTCCAAGCCACCAGGAGCATTCGGGCACAGGAGAGCCGCTCTGAGCACCTGCCCATCATCGCCATGACCGCCGGAGCCCAGGACGAAGACCGAGAGCGCTGCCTCTCCGCCGGCATGGACGACTACCTCAGCAAACCAGTTGATCTGGTGGCCCTGGATGAAACCCTGAAGCGGTGGGTTCCCCGCGGGGCAACTCCCGACGCTGAAGCGCTGGCTGTTGATCCGGGACGCCTTGCGGTTCTGCGTGAATTGGGTCCGGTGGACGGGCGTGGTCTTTTGCCCTCAGCCGCCGGAGCCTTCCGGCGCGGTGTCCCCACCGGCGTCGCCGCCCTTCATCAGGCATTGGAGGATGGTGGCGGGGCGGCACTCGAACAAGCCGCCCACACGCTCAAGGGCGCCGCAGCCAGTATCGGGGCCACCGGTGCTGCATCCCTGTGCCAGGAATTGGAGGATCTGGGGCGCAAGGGCGGTGGCCAATCGGGAACCGAGCTGCTGACCCGGCTACTTGCCGAGCTGGCACGGGTGGACAAAGAGTTGGAGAACGCGTTGCATACGTAGGGCTGCCCGCGTGTTTGGCCGCCCGTACCTGGAAAACGAGTAGGCGGCACTCGTGCCTCAGGGCCGGGAAAGATGTTGAATTAACGCAGGAACACATCCGCGGCTTGAGACAGACCGGCCGGCCCTCCGGGACCGGCATTGGACGGGGCCGACGGCGGGAGGGCCCCTGGAGCCCGGGGCTCGGGGTCCTCTACCCCAGACGCCGCCGGCCCCCCATTTTGTGGGAAGTCGCCTGCTGACTCACCACCGAGCGGTCTATTGACACGGGTACTTTGCCGATGAGAGTGAGCGAAATCGCCGTTGCTTTCGCCCGGAACGCGGTGCCTTGACCTTGCCGGTGCAGGGCGCGGGTTCTTAGATGTTGCTGGCAATCATTGCGTAGTCCGTGAACACCACCGGGCCCGCAGTGAGGACAGGCTGGTAGACGGCCTCAAATGCCGCCACCTCTGCGGATCTCCCGTGGGCCTCGTGTGCTTCCTCCAAGTTTCGCCCGGCAGGGCAGTTCTTCCAAGCCAAGCACATCCACCGACAACCGTCACCGTCGGAGGGGCGCGGGCTGCCCAACCCCTCTCCGGGGGCGGCACTCTCCTCGGCGCCAGCCGGTGCCTGCCGGAGTCGCGCACCAATCCAAGCGCCAACACTAAATTGTCGGTGCCTGCTGCGATGCTGTGGGTATGGATCGAAGGACAGCGTGGGGTACGGAAAGCAGGGCGGCCGTGGAGGCCGTTGCCGCGTCCGTTGCTGTGCTCACGGCCTTCAGCGGGGCCGGCTCGGTGCGCTCCGATGCGCCCGGCCTCGATTCCCCGCGGGACGCTGATTTCGCGCGGGACGCCGATCCACCACGGGACGCCGATCCGCTCCGACGTCTGGCCGATGATTGCCTGGACGGCCTCGCCGAAGTGGCCCGGCTGGAAGCCCGGACCGCCGCGCTGAAAGCGAAACTGGCCGCGGACTACGTTCACGCGGCCAGGCTCCTGGCGTCACCGGCTTCATCACCGCAGGAACACACCGCCCAGGAGCTAGCCCTGGTCGCCGAGGTCGCCTGCGTCCTGACCGTCAGCGAACGAACCGCCGGGGCACTCCTGTCCGAATGCCAGGCACTGACCACGGCCCTGCCGCTGACCCTGGCGGCCCTTGGGTCCGGGACGATCTCCTGGCAGCACGCCCGGATCATCGTCGAAGAAACCGAGGGCCTGGACCCCGCCGGAGCGGCCGCGCTGGAAGCGCACTTCCTGGACCCCGACGCCCCGAACCCTGCCCGAGGATGCCCGGCCGGGGACCTCGTCCCGTCCCGGTTCCGGGCCAAGGCACGCACCTGGCGGGAACGCCACCACCCCGCCGGCATCGAAGAACGCCACGCCACAAAATCCGCGGACCGGCGGGTCGAGTACATCCCGGACCGCGACGGCATGGCATGGCTCTCCGCCCACCTTCCCGCAGATACCGCCGCCGGGATCTGGGAACGGACCACCGCCGCGGCCCGCGCCCTCCAAGGCCCCCACGAGGCCCGCACCCTCGCCCAGCTCCGCGCCGACATCACCGCCACCTGGCTCCTCACCAACCACACCACCGGCGGGACAGTCACCGGCGGAATGCCCGACGGCGGCACGGGAGCGGGCGGGGCCGGACCAGGGCGGCAGGGAGCGGGCGGGGCCGGGCGCGTCCCGGCCCCGCGGGCGCAGGTCCTGGTCACCGTCCCGGTCCTGTCCCTTCTGGGC
>NZ_JAPFFT010000030.1 GCF_026241105.1 Arthrobacter rhizophilus
ACGATCAGGCAGCTGGGAAGTCAACCCGCTAAGGATGTGTGAGGTCTCTTCTCCTGCAGCCACGTCCAACCTCTCTTCATTGAATGTCTGGGCGCTTGCACTGTAGTGCGCGCTGAAACGTGCATAGAAATTTCGTATTGTGAGAATAAAATTCTGTATTTCGAGATTAGCCATGCGGTCGCCGGGCGTCAATCTAGCGCCGCGGAGGCTAGTCCCTGCGAGGCTGCACGGCGCCAGATGGCCGATTGTGACCGCCGTCGGGAGCGTAACCCTTGACCAAAGGTGACCTGGCTCATACAGTTATTTCACTATTCAATAACTAGATTCCACGATGCGAAAAAATCTCATCTCCTCTCACAGCGTCTCGGAAGCCTAGTTGCAGCACCACAAAGAAGTGGAGAACCACGATGCAATCGACTCCCCCAGTCGGCGTGACAACGGCTTCGGAGCAGACCATACTGCCTGGCAGTTCGGTACATCCGTCAGTAGGAAATGAAACGCTCTGCGATGTAGCGTCCGTCGCAGCAGGCCGGACCATCAGCCCCAGCCTCTACAACCTGGACCTTGCCCCCACCAAGAGAGAGGGCAGGCGCTGGACCAGCTACAGCATCTTCACCCTCTGGGCCAACGACGTCCACAGCCTTGGCAACTATGCGTTCGCCATTGGCCTCTTCTCGCTTGGCCTGGGCGGGTGGCAAATCCTCGTGGCCCTTGGCATCGGCGCGGTTTTGCTGTTCACGCTCCTGACCTTCTCCGGCTTCATGGGCCAGAAAACGGGCGTTCCCTTCCCGGTGATGAGCCGGATCAGCTTCGGTATCCGGGGCGCCCAGCTGGCCAGCCTGGTCCGCGGGGCCGTGGCCATCGCCTGGTTTGGAATTCAGACCTACCTCGCCTCTGTGGTGCTCCGCGTCATGCTTGTCGCCATGTTCCCCGGGCTCAAGGACCTGGATGCCAATTCCATCCTGGGCCTGTCCACGCTCGGCTGGATCGCCTTCGTGTCGCTCTGGATTGTCCAATTGGTCATTGTCAGTTTCGGCATGGAAATGATCCGCAAGTACGAGGCCTTCGCTGGCCCCATCATTCTCGCCACCATGCTGGCCATTGCCATCTGGGTCTTCGTCGAGGCCGGAGGTGCCATCCAGTGGTCCGGCATCAAGGGACTCGAAGGCGGCGAGATGTGGCGCACGATCTTTGCCGGCGGAGCCCTCTGGGTCTCCATCTACGGCACCTTCGTCCTGAACTTCTGCGATTTCACCCGTTCCTCGGTGTCCAAGAAGTCGATTGTCCGTGGCAACTTCTGGGGCATCCCCATCAATATGCTCCTGTTCGGCGCGATCGTGGTCATCATGGCCGGCGGCCAGTACAAGATCAACGGCAAGATCATTGAAAGCCCATCGGACATCGTGCAGAGCATCCCCAATACGCTCTTCCTCGTCCTGGCCTGCCTTGCCTTGCTGATCCTGACCATCGCGGTGAACCTCATGGCGAACTTCGTGGCACCCGTCTACGCCCTCACCAACCTATTCCCCAAGCACCTGAACTTCCGAAAGGCAGCATGGGTCAGCGGTACCATCGGCCTGATCATCTTGCCGTGGAACCTCTACAACAACCCTTTGGTGATCGAGTACTTCCTGGGCGGACTCGGCGCCCTGCTCGGACCGCTGTTCGGCGTCGTGATGGCCGACTACTGGCTCCTGCGCCGCGGCAAGGTCAACGTCCTCGACCTTTACACGGACCACCCTTCCGGCACCTACTTCTACAAGCGTGGCGTCAACCCCCGGGCGATCGCCGCCATGGTTCCGGCCGCCGTCGTCGCGATCCTCATTGCGTTCGTTCCCGCACTGGAGGCCGCAGCACCGTTCGCCTGGTTCTTCGGCGCCGGCATCGGGGCGTTGTTCTACTACTTGCTTGCGGACAAAAAGCAGCAGCACAGCGACATCTCCGGCGAGCCGATCGCCGTCGTCAGCAACCACTAATATTCAACTGACTCGCAGTTAGCGTCGTTTTGGCTCGTCAAAACGACAACGACTGCGAGTCAGTTGGGCTAACCCCTCCAGGAGGAACCCATGCGAATCCTCGTCGCAAACGTCAACACCACCCAATCCATGACGGACTCCATCGCGGCCCAGGCACGAAGCGTCGCAGCTCCGGGCACTGAAATCATCGGCATCACCCCACGGTTCGGCGCCGATTCCTGCGAAGGGAACTTTGAAAGCTACCTTGCCGCCATCGCTGTAATGGACCGCGTGGTCAATTACCCAGAATCGTTCGACGCCGTCATCCAGGCGGGTTACGGCGAGCACGGCCGTGAGGGACTACAGGAGCTCCTCGACGTCCCCGTGGTCGACATCACCGAGGCCGCTGCCAGCACTGCGATGTTCCTCGGCCACAAATACTCGGTGGTCACTACCTTGGATCGTGCCGTTCCGCTCATCGAGGACCGCTTGAAGCTTGCCGGCCTGGACGCCCGCTGCGCCTCGGTCCGTGCGAGCGGGATGGCCGTGCTGGAACTGGAGGAGTACCCGGACCGCGCTGTGGAGGCCATTGTGGAACAGGCTGAACGGGCCGTGCGTGACGACAAGGCAGAAGTAATCGTCCTCGGCTGCGGCGGCATGGCTGGCCTCGACGAGCAGATCCGCCAACGTTGCGGCGTGCCGGTAGTTGATGGGGTGGCCGCCGCGGTGACCATCGCCGAATCGCTCGTCCGCCTGGGCCTGTCCACGTCCAAGGTCCGGACCTACGCCACGCCGCGTCCCAAGACCGTCGTAGGCTGGCCACTGACTGCGGCGGATGCTCCCGCCGCGCACTAGTTCAACAACCAGGAGAACCGCGTGAGTGAAACCATCCCCACCCAGCCCCGGGTCGCCGTCGTCACTGGGGCGGGCTCCGGGATCGGGCGGGCAGTTGCCAGGCTTCTGTTGGCCGAAGGCTACCGCGTTGCACTCGCCGGACGCCGGGAAGCACAGCTTCTCGAGACCGCAGAGGGCCACCCTGAGGCGCTTGCGGTGCCGTGCGACGTGACAGTGCCCGACGACGTCGCGCGCCTTTTCGTCGCGGCCCGACAGCGCTGGGGGAGGGTCGACATCCTGTTCAACAATGCGGGCATCTTCGGTCCTTCCGGCAGTGTGGACGAGATCGGCGTGGCCGATTGGAATGCCACCCTGGCCGTGAATGTCACAGGCTCCATGCTGTGCGCGGCAGAGGCTGCGCGGACCATGAAGTCGCAGGAACCACAAGGCGGGCGCATCATCAACAACGGCTCAATCTCCGCCCATTCGCCGCGGCCACTGTCCGTTGCGTACACGGTGAGCAAACACGCCATGAGCGGCCTGACCAAGAGCATAGAGCTGGACGGGCGTCCCTATGGCATCAGTTGCGGACAAATTGATATCGGCAACACCCGTACCGAGATCATGGACACCATCGGCGTGGGCTCGGGCGCGCTCCAGGCCGATGGGAGCAAGCGCGTGGAGCCAATGTTCCCCGTGGAGGATGCCGCACGCGCGGTGCTCATGATGGCCAATATGCCGGCGTCGGCCAATGTTGGTTCAGTGGTGGTGACCGCTGCGGGGATGCCGTTCGTGGGCCGCGGCTAGCTGGCTGCGGCTAGCTCGACGCGGCTGGAAGCCCAGCACCGGCTAGAAGATCGACCAGCCCGTGCGGGTGGTGAACTCATCCAGGGCGGCAACGCCCGCCAGCGAATTCCCGGATCGTCCCAGGCCAGGGCTCCAGACGCAGATGGTGCATTTGTTGGGCACAACAGCCACGATGCCGCCACCCACCCCGCTCTTGCCGGGGAGTCCCACGCGGTAGGCGAATTCGCCGGCGGCGTCGTATGTGCCGCATGTGAGCATCACCGCGTTGATCCTCTTGGTCTGGGACGGGGACAGCAGCGGTGTGCCGTTCCCGCGCAGCCCGTTATTGGCCAGGAACCTGCTCGCAAGGGCCAAATCGGTGCAGCTCATTTCCAGGGCGCACTGGTTGATGTAGGCCTCGAGGACTGAGTCCACGGGGTTTTCGAGGTTTCCGTAGCTGGCCAGGAAGTGTGCCAGCGAGGCATTGCGGTGACTGTTCGCCGCCTCTGAAGCGGCCACCACGGGGTCGGCATCGATAGAGCCGTTGCCGCTTTCTTGCCGGAGCAATTCCCGGACGGGAGATGGCGAGTTGCCCGCGATGCTGAGCAGCCTGTCGGTGACAACCAAGGCGCCGGCATTGATGAACGGGTTCCGCGGAATTCCGTCTTCGTGTTCCAGCTGCACCAGGGAATTGAACGGATTGCCGGACGGCTCCCGGAACACGCGCTTCCAGATGCGGTCGCCGTCCCCGTCCAGCACCAGGGCGAGGGCATACACCTTCGAAATGCTTTGGATCGAGAAGGGCACGTCAGCGTCGCCGGAGGAGAATACGTCACCGCTGGAGGTTGCCACGGAAATGCCGAATTGCTTGGTATCCACCGCGGCCAGGCTTGGGATGTAGTCTGCGGGCGCTCCTTGGCCGAGCAGGGGCTGAACCGTGCCGACAATGTCGTCAAGGAGATTCTGGAGATCCATGTTTCTTAGCGCCGTCCTTCGGAGTGGGTCCACAGCCTGAGCTACATTACCCGCACTCTGCCGGTGTGGGGTCCACTGCGTCGGTGCGGGGTCTTCGCAGACAGGAACAGCTGAGTCGAATGATTCCACATTGTGAAATTTGAATTTCCCCTTGTGGAATCGTGTGAGCGGGATTACATTGAATTCATCCCCGAAATCAGGGGCTGTTCCCAAACTGATTGGTTCAGATCAATGAAGATCCCAGACTCTGCGGCGCTGAAGGCGAGTTCGGCCCCGCGGAAGAAGAAGCCACTGTACAAGTCGCTCTTCTTCCAAATTCTGATCGCCGTCGTCGCAGGTGTACTCATAGGCCATTTCTGGCCGAACATCGGGTCCACCCTCCGGCCACTGGGCGATGGTTTCATTCAACTCATCAAGATGATCATCGCTCCACTGATCTTCCTCGTGATCGTCACGGGAATCTCGGCAGTGGGCGACGTCAAGGCGGTCGGAAGGGTCGGGGTCAAGGCCCTCTTGTACTTCACCGGCGCCACGCTTTTCGCACTGGTTTTCGGCCTGATCGTCGGAAACCTTGTCCAGCCGGGTGCTGGACTGCACATCGATCCCAGCACACTCTCCCAAGATGCGCTGAACGCAAAGACCGGGACCGCCCCGCCCAAGGACGCGGCTTCCTTCCTCCTGGACATCATTCCCACGTCTGTGATCGGCGCTTTCGCCAGCAACAGCCTGCTCCAGGTGCTCTTCTTCTCGGTCTTCTTTGGCGCGGCGATCGTCGTCATCGGGCGTGAGCGCTGCCTCCCGGTCATCAGCCTCATGGAAACCGTCCTGGAACTGATCTTCAAGATCATGTCTTGGATCATGAAAGTGGCGCCCATTGGTGCATTTGGTGCCATGGCATTCATCATCGGCCAGTACGGACTGGACACCCTGGGGACGTATGCGCTCCTGATCGCCTCCTGTTACGGGGCGGCCATCGTCTTCATCGGCCTGCTGTTCCTCGTCGCCTGGACCTTCGCCCGCGTGCCCCTGTGGCAGTTCCTGAAGTACACCCGTGAGGAATTCCTCCTGGCACTTGGCACGGCATCCACCGAAGCCGTCATGCCGCGCATCATGACCAAGCTGACCAATGCCGGCTGCTCCCGTGCCACCACAGGCCTGGTTGTCCCCACGGGCTACTCATTCAACCTCGACGGCGCCGCGATCTACCTTTCGATCTCGTTGCTGTTCCTGGCCCAGGCCTTCGGTCATCACCTCGACCTCGGGCAGCAGTTGGCAGCCCTGGGTGTCCTACTCCTGACGTCCAAGGGCATGGCCGGCGTACCGGGCTCGTCGTTCCTGGCACTGTCCGCCACGGCGGCCGCGCTCGGCATCTTCCCGGTTGCAGGCGTCGCCCTGCTCCTCGGCGCCGACCGCCTCATGGACTCCATGCGCGTCGTCGTCAACCTTCTAGGCAACTGCGTAGCCACGTTCGTCGTCGCGAAATGGGAAGGTCAGTTCGACCGTTCTGTTATGCTCCGTGCCTTCCGCGGTGAAATCACCAACGAGGATTCCGCCATTATGCTCGGAGCCGAGGACGTCTTTGAGGAACAGGAAATCGAACGCATCAGCGAAGGGCGGGAGCCCTCTCCGAAGTTCCGCGGCGGCCCGAGCGCGGATGAGATCCCGCAGTTCGAGATGATCAAGCCGGGCCAACACCGGAGTCCCTCGGTCAGTCCCGACTAGAGACACCGCGCCCATTCCAGTTGAGCGCCCCACGACACCGTCGCGGGGCGCTCAACTGCATACCGGGGATCGCTACTGTTTCAGTGGCGCGAGCTGTATTTGCTTCGCAAGCCCGTAAGCGATCGGCAGATCGCTGTCGCTCTCGACGAAGACACGGCCAATGACGAGCGCGGAATCGGTTGGCGAAGAAATCTGCGTCATGCCGTTCGGTACGGTTCCCTTCCAGCCGGGCCCGCTGAGAACATAATCGCCAGCCTTGGTTCCTGTCGTACGTTTGCCGACGTAGGCAAAATTGGTGCTCGTCGACGGGTCGGTGAACTGCACGCTGAAGTAGCGGCCAGCCAAGTCCGGTACGTGCAGGACTTGCGGCCCCTTGCTCAAATCGAGCCAGCCGCCGACGTAGAGGAGATCGTCCGCTCCGGTTGCCATAAGGCTCCCGCGCGACGCCGACGGGGAAGAGGTGCCCGGCACGGCATACAGCGTGTTGACGGGGATCGGGCCGTCACCGAACCCATGCTTGACAATCGCCCTCTTGTATCCATTGACCGTGAGACGCGGCCAGAGGTAGATGAAGGCCGGCGCGCCGATCACCCATACAATGACTGCCGCTATGGCGAGTGGAGTGATCCCGTCCCCGCTGGCGATCCGCCGGTAGATGACCCAAGCGAAGACTGCCAGTATGACGGCTGTAAGGGGGCGTCCATACTTCAAGATGAGGCGGTTCATCACGGCGCCTTTACAATGGAGGGCAATTGGTACGTGCCGTCGAGAATTGCCGCGCCAGGCAGATACACGCGGAACGTCAGCTTGAACTTCCCGGACGGAGTTGGCAGCCAGTTCTGCTCGTGCCTGCCCGGAGCCTGATGCTGGAGATAGATATCGACTGAACCGTCGGCGTTCTGCGCGAGAGGTGACCGGTCACCAACGCTGTAGCGATTAGTTGGATTGTTCACCATGTATCCGACGATATCGGTCGGAATGAGCGACCAGAAGGCGTCATTCGGCGGGAGTTTCCCGGCAGGAAAATGCAGGACGTATCCATGCCCGCCGCTCAGCGTTTGCCCTGAGCCATCCACAGTGGTGGTCCAGTACGCGGCCTCTTCAAACACATTGACGACCGGCAGGGCTTTGGCGCAGGCGGCCCGAACGAGGACTCCGTTGCCGGGCTGGCCGCATTTGCGGATGGCACTCCAGCCGTTGACAGTTGTTGTGATCGTCCGGGCCACGGCATTCATCAAGAGGATCGCCGTCAAGAACGCCAGCACGGCACCGAGAATTAGTCCTTGCACCACACCGGACTGGGAGAACCACGCGAGGGCATTTACCATAACCGCAAACTACCACTGCGCTAAATACCTGAGGGCTGTTGGCGCGGCCGCGGCGCTGGTCGCCTCAGAACAGCGGCAGTAGCTCCGACAAATCCGCGCGCAGACCCGATGCGGCTACCCGTCCGGCGTCGACCGCGGCGGACCACGCCAAGCGGCCGGTCACCATCGCCAGCCAGGTGGCGGCGTCGCACTCGATGACATTCGGGGGAGTGCCGCGCGTGTGCCGGGGACCTTCCACACACTGGGTGACGCCGAACGGCGGCACCCGGACTTCAACCGAGTTGCCGGGCGCGCGGGCGGTGAGCTCCTCGAGCGAGTAACGCACCGCGGTTGCCAAGACAGTGCGCGACGGCGGTGTCCCCGTCTCTGTTTCTTGCCCGACGGCGGTCTGCCATGCGGCCAGTGCCGCGCGGCCCTGCTCAAGGTCGATCCGGCGTCGTGCAATTGCCATCTTTCGGAGCCCCAATCAGTCCAGCAGCGCAGAAACGGCGTGTCCGAGGCGGATCCTGCCGACGGAGTGGCCACCGCCGAGGACCGGCTCCACGACCTTTTCGAGCACGCTGGAGACCCCGGGAATATCCACAGCGCCAGCAACGGCGAGAAGCGTCAAGCCAACCAGGGTAGCTGCGCGGGGATTCCCATCCAGGATCTTCACTGCAACGGAAGCGCCAGTGGGCGTTGCCAAGACCAGGACACCTTCCGCTCCGCCCTTGGCAAGCACTTCGAGTTCGTCCATGACGATGGTGTTCGCCTCGCCGCGGCCCTGCACTGCCCACGGGTAGTCCAACATTGACGTTGCAATGGTTGCCGCGCGGGCATTGGAGCTCTGGTCCCGCGGGGCCTGCGCCAAGCGTGAGTAGGCCCGCGCCAGCCCGGTCAGGGAAAGCGCGGCCACGGGTGCTCCACAGCCGTCAATGCCGAGGTGGGCGATTTTCTCACCGCTATATTCCTCGATGACGGTCCGTACGCGCTGTTGCAAGGGATGGTTGGGCTCCAGGTAACTGTGCGTGTCCCACCCGTTCTCGGTGCACGCCCAGAGGAACGCTGCGTGCTTTCCTGAACAGGTGAAGGCCAATTTGGACTTGCCGTGCTCGGAACGGATCAACCAGTTGCGGGCAACTTCGTCCTGCGGCCACGCCGAGGGGCACTGCAGTTGCTCTTCCCGGACGCCGGCGGCTTTGAGCATTCCTTCCACCACGTCCATGTGATCCAGGGAGCCCACATGGCTGGCGCAGGCCAAGGCAACTTGGGCGCCCCGCAAGGGCACGCCCGACTGCATCGACGCGAGCGCCTGGAAGGGCTTGAGCGCGGAGCGGGCATAGATGGGGGTGGTGATGTCGCCGAGTTGGGTCACCACCGAGCCGTCACCGGAAAGGACGACGGCGGAACCGATGTGGCGCGATTCGATGAACCCGCTGCGTTCAATCACTGCCAGCTCGACGGCGGAATCAACGCTGAAGGTTTCATGCGAACTCAAGGGCATGATGCAAGTCTAGGGTGCGGCAACCGTCTTCCCGGGCTACTCCACGGTCACCATGACGGACTGCCATCCCGAGGCGCCGTCCGGCACAGGATCCGTTCGCTTTTCAGTCTGCAATTCCCCTGTTCCGTCTGTGGCGCGGACCTTGATGTAGTGGGGTCCTGGCGTGGCGTCCCAATTGAAGGACCACTGCCGCCACGTGACCACGGATGCTTCCGCGGCAAGGGTGGCTTCGGCCCACGCGCCGTTGTCGATCTGCACTTCAACCTTCTTGATGCCGCGGGTCTGGGCCCAAGCCGTGCCACCCAGGGCGACCCTGCCGGCCGGCACTTTGGCGAAGGATTTGGGCACTTCCAGCCGGGCCATGGTCTTGATGGGACCCCGCTCGGACCAGCCGCGATTGGTCCAATAGGCTTTGTTGTCGGCGAATCGGGTGACCTCCAGATCCACCACCCACTTTGTTGCCGAAACGAACCCGTAGAGCCCGGGAACCACCATGCGCACGGGGTAGCCGTGTTCCAGCGGCAGGGGTTCGTCGTTCATGCCGATCGCAAGGATCGCATCCCTGCCGTCCTGGAGTACTTCGAGCGGTGTGGAGGCGCTGAAGCCGTCTATTGAGGTGGAGAGAACCATGTCCGCTCCGGCCTTGGGGCGGGCTCGCTTGAGCACGTCGCGGATGGGCAGTCCAAGCCATTTGGCGTTGCCGGCCAGGTTTCCGCCCACGGGGTTGGACACACAGGTGAGCGACACATGGGTTTCGATCAGTTGGGCGTCGAGCAGATCCTGAAAGTTCAGCCGGACCTCTTGTTCCACCATCCCGTGGATCCGCAGCTCCCAGTCCTGGGCGTTGATCTCAGGCACGCTGAGTGCGGTGTCGATTCTGTAGAAGTCCTTGGCTGGGGTGAGCCAAGGGGTGACTCCCGGTGTCGGGGACTGGACACCGGCTGGAACCGGAGCAGCCGCCCGGGCCGGAGCGGGGAGCTTCAACGAATCCCGTGCCCTGGCCACATTGCTGCGTGCGGAGCTCAGGAAGCGCCCGCCCCCGGCAGCGATGGCCGCTGCGGCAACGGTGATTCCGGTAGCGGCGAAGAAGGTTCGGCGCGTGGTGGCGGGACGCTCGATGCCTTTTGCTGCGGTGTCGGCGGGTGCGTCGGGGAAGGACTTCAGCCGCCAAAGCCGGGCCACCAAGAGACGGAGGACAATAAGCCCAGCCACAGTACCGATCAGGCTCGGTATGGAATCCACGGGCTTCACGCTGGCCCGGGTCACCACGGCAGCCACAATCACCGCACCCATGCCGAGAACCCCCAACACACCCAGCGCCCAATTGCGGAAGGCCACGACACCCAGCACGCAGGCCAGCACGAAGATGGTCAGGCCCATGCCGACAAACAAGGCGGTCTTGTCATTGGTGCCGAACGTGGTCACGGCGAAGTCCTTCATCCACGGCGGGGTGAAGTCGATAAACGTGGACCCGAGCGCAATCACAGGAGTAGCCCGGGCCGTAAAGAAGGCGCCGATCAGTTCCGCAACGGAAAGTACGACGGCGGCAGCGGCCACCCCGGCCAGTGCAGCCAATGCGGTGGGTCCACTGAGCCAGTTCCTGAGCTTCTTCATGCAGGTTGTTCGTAGCCGGAGGCCCCCGAGATGGGTTGGACATCTGCCTTCTTGGCCGCCGCGGTCCGGGTCGGACATGCTCGGCGTTGGTGCTCAGGAGTGGGCATATCAGTGTTATGTCCATTGCTCGTAACGAAGGGTGGGCATGCTCACTCTTGCTGCCCGCGGTCCGGGTGGGCATGTCCAATGGTGGAGACAGCTTAGGAGTCCTGCCCCCGCACAAAGTACCCTTGAAGACTGTGAAGGTACTCGTCATTGGCCCCGGCGGCCGCGAACACGCAATTGTCCGCTCCTTGCTCAAAGATCCCAACGTTTCCGAGGTCCACGCGGCTCCGGGAAACGCGGGCATCGCCAAGCTGGTCCCCACCTACGCGATCGACGGGAACAACCCCGGCGCCGTCGCAGCGCTCGCGACGAAGCTGGCGGTTGACCTGGTTGTGGTCGGCCCTGAAGCTCCGCTCGCGGCAGGCGTTTCCGACGCCGTCCGCGACACCGGCATTCCGGTCTTTGGCCCCAGCAAGGCCGCGGCGCAGCTCGAAGCTTCCAAAGCGTTCGCCAAGGAGGTCATGGCCGAGGCGGGCGTGCCCACCGCCATGGCCCGCGTGGCAACAAACGCGGCAGAGGCCGCTGACGCCTTGGACACTTTCGGCGCTCCGCATGTCGTCAAGGATGATGGACTGGCCGCCGGCAAGGGCGTGGTTGTGACGAATGACCGTGAGGAAGCGCTCGCCCACGCGCAGACTTGTTTCGACGCTGGTGGAACCGTGGTGATCGAGGAGTTCCTGGACGGACCCGAGGTTTCCCTGTTCGTGCTGTGCGACGGACGCACCACTGTGCCGCTGTCTCCGGCGCAGGACTTCAAGCGAATTTTCGACAATGACGAAGGCCCCAACACGGGCGGCATGGGCGCTTACACCCCGCTCGACTGGGCACCTGTTGGCCTGGTGCAGGAAGTCATCGACCGCGTGGCCCAGCCCACCGTGGACGAGATGGCAAGCCGCGGCACACCGTTCGTTGGCGTCCTGTACTGCGGTCTGGCCTTGACCTCCCGCGGCACCCGCGTCATCGAGTTCAACGTCCGCTTCGGCGATCCCGAGACGCAGGCTGTCCTCGCTCGCCTCAAGACCCCACTCGGCGGCCTCTTGCTGGCAGCTGCCAAGGGCGAACTGGACCAGGCCGAGGAGCTGCGCTGGTCCAAGGAGTCTGCCGTCGCCGTCGTCGTCGCCGCCGAAAACTACCCGGACACGCCCCGAACGGGGGACCGCATCCGCGGCCTGAACAAGGTGGATGCGCTTGAAGGCGTCCATGTCATCCATGCCGGCACCAAACTGGACGACGAAGGCAGGGTAGTTTCGGCCGGCGGCCGGGTGCTGGCCGTTGTGGCGCTTGGGACGGACCTCGTGGAGGCCCGCGAGCGGGCTTACGACGGCGTGGAGCTGGTCCAGCTCGACGGCGGGCAGTTCCGTACCGATATTGCCGGCAAGGCAGCCCGTGGCGCAATCCACGTAGTCTCCCCGGCCACCGGCTCCATCCCTAACGTGAAGGCCTGAACCATGCCTGAAAACAACGCAAAAGGCCTGCAGACCGAGACCCCCGATCTCCCGGGCTGGAAGCACGTCTACTCGGGCAAGGTGCGCGATCTCTACGTCCCCGCGGACGACGCCACGGCGGCCGAAGCCGGCCAGGACCGCGTCTTGGTGGTGGCCAGCGACCGCATCAGCGCTTATGACCACGTCTTGAGCAGCGAGATCCCGGACAAGGGCCGGATCCTGACGCAGCTGAGCCTGTGGTGGTTCGAGCAGCTGGGCGTGGAGCACCACGTCCTCGCGTCGACGGCCGCCGGGGGAGTGCCTGCGGAGGTCGAGGGCCGCGCCATGATCTGCAAGCGGCTGGAGATGTTCCCCGTGGAATGCATCGCCCGCGGGTACCTCACGGGTTCCGGCCTGGCCGAGTACCGCCAATCGGGCACTGTCTGCGACATCCCCCTGCCCGAGGGCCTGGTTGACGGCTCGCGGCTTGAGCACGCCATCTTCACGCCTTCCGCCAAGGCGGAGGTCGGCGAGCACGACGAGAACATCACCTACGACGACGTCGTTGCGATGGTGGGCGACGACATCGCCGCCCGCTTGAGCGAGCTGACGTTGAAGATCTACACCCGCGCTGAAGAGATCGCCCGTGGACGCGGCATCATCCTGGCCGACACGAAGGTGGAGTTCGGCATCGACACCGCCACCGGTGTCATCACCTTGGGCGATGAGGTCCTGACGCCGGATTCCTCCCGGTTCTGGGACGCTTCCACCTACGAACCGGGCAAGGCACAGCCTTCGTACGACAAGCAGTTCGTCCGTGACTGGCTGACGTCCGCGGAATCGGGCTGGGACCGCTCGGGTGATACCCCGCCGCCGGCACTTCCGGCCGACGTCGTGGAGAAGACGCGTGCCCGTTATGTGGAAGCCTACGAAAAGCTGACCGGCCGCACTTTCGCCTAGGCTTCAGCGCCTGGCCGGCGGCTACCAGCAAGCGCCAGCAAAGCGGGAGAGCCCCGGACCATCTGGTCCGGGGCTCTCGCCGTTGTAAGGGGCTCTCAGCTTGCGCGAGAAGACTTCGCGCTCTCACCGTGGCCTGACGCCGCCCGTCGTTCCGCCAACCGGATTTCCAGGACGGAGTCCATGGCCTGCTGGACGCGGTCGGCCGCTCCCGCAGCGGTGAAATCGCGTTGCGCTTCTTCGAGATGAACCAAGGCATCCGCGTTTTCACCAGCCGCTTTGAGCGCTTTCCCGAGGAGGAAAGCGACTTCGCCCGCGGTGTGCCGGGCAAGGACGTCGCGGTCCGCGTGGATTTCGCGCAGCTTGGTGACGGCGGCCGGGATGTCGCCCGTCAAGTAGAGCCAGCGGGCGCGGATAAAGGCAACCTCCAGCTGGTCCGTCTTGTTTCCGCCCACGATCGACAGGGCGAGTTCAGCCCGTTCAATGGCCGAGAGTGTCTCCGGCTCCACGATTCCCGAGGAGAGCCGGACCGCCGCAGATGCCTTGTTGAAGCGGGCCCAGAGCTCAATGTCATTGGCGGGGGACAACAGCTTGGCGGCACGCTCGTGGTGCTTGATGCCCTCGGTGTAGTCGTGCCGCATGAAGGCCACGTTTCCCACCACCCAGGCAACCTCGCCCGCGAGCTGGGACATCGAACGGTCGTCCATCTGGCTGTTCATGGCCTGGCAATACGTCCAGGCTTCGTCCAATCTGCCGCTCTCAGCCAGTGCCCCGATCAGCGCCCGATGCGCCCCGATGATAAGGGTTGAGCCTTTGGGCAACTGCTCGGACAGCCTTACGGCTTCCATCGCGTGTTCGACGGCGGTGGTCAGCTGGCCTTGCCCGTGGCAGACCGCGGCAAGCATCTGCCGGGCACGGACTCCCAGGCCCGCGGATTCCGTGGCCATGGGGTGTTCCAGAAGATGCTGGATGATCTGCTGGCATTCCTTCAGTTGCCCCTGCTTCATGAGGCACTCGGCCTGCATGTACGTCATGTTCCACCACGCGCTGGTGTTCTTTGCTTCGAGCGCGATCTGTGCCGCGGTTGATGCGTGGCTAGCGGCAAGAGGGTAGTCCCTCAGGTCCCAGGCTTGCCTGGCATACAGCCCCGCCAGCACGTATTCGGCGTCGCTGACGGATACGGGCTGACTCCAGGCTTCCAGGGCTTTTGGTGCCAGCTCGAGGCGCCGGGCGAGTTCTTCAATGACCTCGGTTGTCGGTTCCCGGCGGCCAGTTTCAAGAAGTGAAATGTAGCTGGGCGAGTAAAGGTCCCTGCCCAATTCAGCCTGGGTCAGCCCACGTTCGAGCCGTTCGGCACGGAGTTTTTCCCCGAATCCGTTCCCCACAGGTTCCTCCTAGAGGCTTGTCTTTGCACTGTCTCTACGCGTAAGCCTTGACAGTCGCTGTGGAAAACATTTTACAATGAATGTCAACAGGGACCGCGTAATTTCCGTAACGAATCCGACTCGCATTGAGGAAAAATTATGTTGAAGAAGATTGCTGCAGCAGTCGCCTTGGCTGGCGCTCTTGCATGCTCCGCCGCGGCGCCAGCCGTGGTTTCCGCAGCCCCTGTGGCAGACACCGTCAGCTCGGTGCTCAGCATTGGTATCTGGCCTGACCCTATGCGGATCGCCCAGTCTATCGGCATCTGGCCTGACCCGATGCGGGTCTCGCAGGCGATTGGTAATTGGCCTGATCCCATGGTGGTGAGGCCGATGACCGGTATCTGGCCTGACCCCATGTAGGCGAAACTCGAGGACGGCTTCCGGTGAACCGGGCAACCGTTGGATAATTCAAATGAAATGAAGAATCCCCGGGGTGTGAAAAATCGACACGCCGGGGATTTCTTTTGCGCAAGGATCCGCAGGCCGCCATGGTAACTGGCGAGCCATTGCTTCCGGTTGTTAACAACACTTGTCTCTAAACCTCGGGCAAGCCCAGGAAAACCGGCCATCGGAATATTTTGGCGTTTTCCTGGTCCGGTCTAAACCTTGTTAAATAAAGGTAGAAGGCCTTCTAGTGGAAGGCCTTCTACCTTTTGGTCGGGATGACAGGATTTGAACCTGCGACCTCTTCGTCCCGAACGAAGCGCGCTACCAAGCTGCGCTACATCCCGATCCGCTGCGAAAGCAACTGTTCAAGAATAGCGGATGCCTGCCCGGATGCGAAATCGAACACGGCGCCGGAATCAGACCAGCGAGTCCTTCCAGGCGCCGTGCAAGCGAGCGAAACGCCCGCCGCCGCGGATGAGTTCGGCCGGTGTGCCGTCTTCCACGATGCGTCCCTCATGCACCACCAGTACCCGGTCTGCGGTCTCCACGGTAGAGAGCCGGTGGGCGATGATGATAGCGGTCCGTTCGGAATCCGATCCCGACAGGAGCCGGGACAACCCGGCCTGGACCAAACGTTCGGAGGGAATGTCCAACGAGGACGTCGCCTCGTCCAGGATGAGTACCGCCGGAGCGGCAATGAATGCCCGGGCGAAGCCGATCAGCTGCCTTTGCCCTGCAGACACGCGTCCGCCGCGCTTGTTGACGTCGGTATCGTAGCCGTCGGGCAACGCGGAGATGAAGTCGTGCGCACCAACGGCCTTCGCAGCGGCTTCGATCTCCGCGCGGGAGGCCTCCGGCCGCCCCAGTGCGATGTTGTCCGCCACGGAGCCGCTGAAGAGGAATGCCTCCTGGGTGACCATTACGACGGCGCGGCGCAGGTCCGCCGTCGAGAGCTCCCGCAGGTCAACTCCGTCGAGGGTCAAGGAACCTTCGGTGACGTCGTAGAAGCGCGCGATCAGCTTGGCGAAGGTGGACTTGCCGGCTCCGGTCTGTCCCACGAGCGCGACGGTCTGGCCCGCGGGGATGTGTAGGTCCAACTCGGGGACCACCACACTGCCGTTGCCGTAGCCAAACTCCACGCCGCGGAAGTCGATTTCGCCACGGGCCCGTGGCAAGGGCACCGGGGTCTTGGGAGGCCGGACGGTGGGAACCTCCTGGAGCAGGCCGGACACCTTCTCCAAGGCGGCCTGCGCGCTCTGGAAGGAGTTGTAGAACATGGCCATCTGGTCCACCGGCTGGAAGAAGCGCTTGGTGGAAAGGATCAACGCCAGGAGTACGCCCACCGCCAGCTCGCCGGAGAGCACGCGGAAGCCGCCGAACAGCAGGACCACCGCCACGCACACATTGCCGATCAGGACCAGGCCTGGTTGGAAGATGCCGTTGAGGTTGATGGAGCGGACCGTCACCTTGCGGTAGTCCTCGGACAGCCCGGCATAGCGTTCAGCGTTTTCCGGCTCCTTGCGGAATGCCTTGATGGCCCGGATGCCGGTCATGGTCTCCACGAAATGGACGATCAGCCGGGCGGAGACCACCCTGGATTCGCGGAATGCGATCTGGGAATGCTTCTGGTACCAGCGGGCCAGGAAGAACATGGGCACGCCGGTGGCGAGCATGATGAGCCCGCTGCGCCAGTCGAGGGCGAAGACCGTGAATGCAGTGAAGAGCATGAACAGCAGCCCGGAAGCCAGCGAGCTGACGCCCGAATCAAGCAATTCGCGCAGTGCCTCAAGGTCCGACGTCTGCCGGGCGATAATACGGCCCGAGGTGTACTTCTCGTGGAACTCCAAGCTGAGCCGTTGCGTATGCCGGAACACCCGCAGCCGCAGGTCAAGGAGCATGGCCTGGCTTAGCTTCGCCGTGGACGTGACGTAGAGGGCCGTCAGCAGCGCGGTTGCGATGGCCGCCGTCAGGTACAGGACTCCGGCCAGGAGAAGTGGCACGTTGTTGCCGACGAGCAGTGCGGGCAGTGCATGGTCGATGCCGAAAGCGATGATCGCCGGCCCCGCCACGCGGGTGGCCTGCGAGAGCACCACCATGCCCAGCGTCAGCCAAAACCTCAACCGGACCGGGCGGATGAGCGAGCCCAGCAAGGCGACCGACCGCCGTCGTACTGCTTTGCTTTCGCTCCGGCTCAGGTGGGCGTTGTCTTCATTGGCGGTTCCGAAAGTGCTCATCGGCGGCCTTCCCCGGCTTGGTCCATGTGCTGTTCGGAATCGAGTTCGTGTTCCAGTTCGTCCAGTTCGCGGTCGAGGTCCTTCGGACCCGCATCGAGGCTCGCGATCACGTAGCGGTAGTGCGCATTGTCGGCCAAAAGCTCTGTATGGGTCCCGACTGCGGTGATGCTCCCGTTTTCGAGCAGCGCCACGCGATCTGCCAGGGCCACGGTCGAGGGCCGGTGGGCGACGATGAGCGTGGTGGTGTCCCGGAGGACTTCGCGCAGCCTGGCCTCGACGAGTTCCTCCGTGTTCACGTCCAGGGCCGACAATGGATCATCCAGCACCAGGACCTTGGGCTTGGCTGCG
This sequence comes from Arthrobacter rhizophilus, assembly GCF_026241105.1. GTDB lineage: Bacteria > Actinomycetota > Actinomycetes > Actinomycetales > Micrococcaceae > Arthrobacter. Next base: position 17,577 of record NZ_JAPFFT010000030.1, read on the forward strand.
ATGGCCCGGGCAAGGGCGATGCGTTGCCGCTGACCACCGGAAAGGCTCAGTCCTTCTTCTCCAATGAGGGTCTCGACGCCGTCCGGCAGCGAATACGCGAAGTGCGCCTGCGCGACGTCGAGCGCTTCGTCGAGCGCTTCCTCGGAGGCGTCGGGCGCGCCAAGCAGCACGTTGTCCCGGACCGAGCTGGAGAACAGCGTAGTGTCCTCAAAGGCGACCGCCACAACGGTCCGAAGCTGCTCCACGCTGAAGTCGCGCACATCCACGCCGTCGATCCTCACGGAACCTTCAGAGACGTCGTAGAGCCGGGGGACCAGCTGAAGCAAAGCACTCTTTCCGCTCCCTGTGATTCCTACGAGCGCCATTGTTTCGCCGGGCTTGATGTCCAGGGTGATGTCGTGCAGGAGCCGGGCGCCGTCGTCGAATCCGAAAGCGGCACCGTTGAAGCTCAAGGCCCCACGCAGTTCAGCCGGGGAGGTGGGGTTCGCTGGGTCCGTAATGATATTGGGCGTGTCCATGACCTCGAAATGCCGGTCCAATGCCGTCTTGGCGGTCAGTGCCATGGCCAGGAGCATCCCCGAGAATTCCACGGGCGACGCCACAACGGCCGCCGTGGCGAAGAACGCAACGAGGGAGCCAATGCTGAGTTCGCCCGTGGACACCAACAGAATCCCCGCAACGAGCCCGATTCCGAGTGCCAGTTCGGGCAGCAGCGTGACAACCAGGGTGAAGGTCGCCTGGTGCTTGGCCTTGGTGATCTCGGTCTGCCTCAGCTCCTCGGCCTGCTCATTGAAGTTCTCCAATGCTTCGCGGCTCCGGCCGAACGCCTTGAGCACGCGGATCCCGTGGACGGATTCCTCCACGGTGGTGGCGAGGTCGCCGGCCTGGTCCTGGCTGAGCCGGGTCACCAGGCTGAAGCGGCGACGGAAGCGGAAGGAAAAGATCATGATGGGCACCGCGGCGGCCAGGAAGATCAGAGCCAGCTGCCAGCTCATGGAGAACATCACGACGACGCCGATCACCACGGTCAGGGTGGTGACCACCAGCATGATGGCCCCGAACGCCATCCAACGCCGCAGGAAGTTCAAATCCGTCATGGCGCGCGACAGCAGCTGCCCGGAACCCCAGCGGTCATGGAAGGAAACCGTGAGGTCCTGCAGATGACCGTAGAGGGACACCCGCATCCTGGTTTCCACGGTGGTTGCCGGATTGATGACGAACTGGCGCCGCAGCGCCACGAGCCCGGCCTCTGCGATGCCGAGGGCAAGAACCACGACGGCGGCAATCCAGACGGCGTTGCCGGAGCCGCCGGGGCGGAGGGAACCGTTGATCAAAACCCGCAATACCTGTGGGATGGTAAGCGCCACAATGCTGGCCATCAACGCGCTGAGCAGCCCCATGAAAAGCCGGGGGAGGATCGGTTTTACGTGCGGATAGAGACGTTTGACGGAGGTGAAGAATGAAGTCTGTTTGGCCATGCCCGCTTCTCAACAGCTTTGTCCCGGTGTTCCGCGCCAACCCGGCGCGACACTCGGATGTAGTTTCCTGTAGCAACTACCCTATGCCATCGCGTGACGGGATTCACAGCAGCATTGCGGTGTGTGATACGAGCTATTGGGGGCGTGATTCGTCGGCCTGCACCGAGGGACATGCTCAACTTGGGCAGCCAAAGATGGACATAGTGGTGATATGCCCATCCTTGGCCCGGCCCGGCGGACATGTCCAACCTTGGTGTGGTTCGACGGACATGCTCAGGGTTGGATGGGGCTAACCGCGCGCCGAGTTGGTACCGGCGGGTTCGGCGCCCGTGGCTACTGGCGGGCCGTCAGCGTCAGCAGGACTGCTTCGGGCTTGCACGCGATCCGCACGGGCGCGAAGCGTGAGGTGCCGATACCGCCCGAGACGTTGACCGGCGTCGTACGTCCGTTGTTTTCCCAGTCGTGCAATCCCTTGGCGCGCCACGTGGGGAGGTCGCAATTGGCCAGCAGGGCGCCGTAGCCGGGGATGCAGATCTGGCCGCCGTGGGTGTGCCCGGCGAGGATGAGGTCTGCGGAGTCGTCCGTGAAATGGTCCAGGACGCGCTGGTAAGGGGCATGGATGACCGCGACCCGCAGGTGCGGGCGGGAGTCTTGTCCCGCAGTGCCGCGGGGCCAGCCAGCGTAGCGCTCCCGATTGAGGTGGGGATCATCGACGCCGGAGAAATCGAAGCGGATACCGTTTATGGGCAGCGACTGGTGCCTGTTGGTGAGATCGATCCAGCCGGACATCCCGAAACCCGAACGCAGCCGCGGCCAATCAAGCTCAACGGGGTTGTTCTTAAGCCGCGATGGGCCAAGGAAATATGTGGCCGGATTCTTGAACCGAGGCGCGTAGTAGTCGTTTGAACCGGGGACAAAGACGCCCGGGAACTTCAACAGCGGCTGCAGGGCATCCAACAACGGAACGACCGCATGGGGGTGGCTGAGGTTGTCGCCGGTGTTAACCACGAGATCTGGTTGGAGCGCGGCGAGCGAACGCAGCCACGCGGCCTTCTTTCGCTGGCTCGGAACGAAATGGATGTCACTCAGATGCAGGACCCGGAGGCGAGCTGATCCTTCGGGAAGGATGGGCAGTGTCTCTTCGCGGAGCACAAACTGGTTCTTTTCCCAGAGGCCATAAGCAAGACCGGCAACGCCAGCGGTTGCGCCTGCACCAGCAGCGACGGCAAAGCCGCGTCCGATGCTTCGGACGCGGCTTGCCAGCGATTCAATGGCGGGCTTGGAGCTGCTAGCCATTCTTTTTTCCATTGTCATTGCTAGTGGGCTGGGTGCTCGGCTGGGTGCTCGGTGAGGTGTTGCTCGGAGTCGGGGCACGGAACGAGGGTGCGTCCAAAAGGTTGGACGGCGGAGCCGGGAACGGATTCGTTCCATAAGCAGGGGCAATCTGGGACATGTAGTTCGAGAACTGAGGCCCGGCGATCATGTAACCGTCGACGTTGGGATAGAACTTGCCGTTGACGGTGATGTTGCGGCCGAAGCGGTTTTGGCCGCCCAGGGGATCGCCGAACCAGCTGGCCGTTGCGAGGCCCGAAGTGTAACCAACAACCCAGGTGGAGCCGTTGTTGTCATTCGTTCCGGTCTTGGCCGCGATGGGGAAACTCGTCTTGGTGGAAATCCTGGGCTGGATCAGCGAACCAGAACCCTGGTTAAGAACTTCCTGCATGGCGTAAGCAACACCGTGAGCAACCGCCGGGCTGACGGCCTCGCGACAGTTCGGAGACTGGGCAGGAAGCTTTGCACCCGTCTGGTCCGTCACGGACGTAATAGCGATGGGCTCGCAGTACTTGCCGTTGTTGGAGAACGTTGCCATCGCACTAGCCATGGTGAGCGGTGCAGTTTGGGTGGAACCGATCAGGTTGGCCAGCGTAGTCATGGGGACTTTGGGATTAGGATTTGTGATCTGGCCGCTACCGTCACGAGCGGGATTTCCACCATGGATCCCCACGGCGTCCACGATCTTTTGGATTCCACAAAGGTCCACCTTGGATGCCGAGGCGAAGGTAGCTGTATTGATGGAGTTCATCAAGCCATATAGGACCGTCATGGGGCGGTAGTAGCCGGTGTCCGAGTTCTGGAGGTCGAAGCTACCGGAGACATTGCTGTCATACCAGCCCACGGTGGGGGCGGGGCAGGTGTTCTTCCAAGGGAAGTTCTGCGGGTATTTTCGAACCGAGGCATCGATGGTGGTGTTCATCGACTTGCCCTCATCGAGCCATTCGGCGAACGTGAAGGGCTTCATGGTGGAGCCGGGCTGGAAGCCGCCCAAACCGTTGAGGTCGTTGCCCTTGGCGTCAAGCACATCCACGTTGAAGTTCTGTGTCTGATCGAACTTTCCGGCAGCCGGCAGCCACACGGTGTTCTGAGCCATGGAGACAATCTTGCCGCTGCCCGGCTGGACCGAGACGATGGTGGCGCCCCACTTGTCCGGGTTGGCGCCGGTGGTGGCGTCAACCTGGGCTTGGGCGACGTTTTGGGCCTTGGGATCGAGGGTGGTCTGGATGGTCAGGCCACCGCGTGAGACGCGGCTGTTGCGTTCTTCCGGCGTGGCGCCGTAGGCCGGGTTGTTGAGGAGCAAGTGAAGCACATAGTCGCAGAAGTACGGGGCCGTAGCGGCGTAGGCACAACCCTGGCGAGGCTGTGTGACCTTGGTGGTTACCGGCGTCGCGATGGCGGCGTCGTAGTCCGCTTTTTTGATCTTTCCCTGGTCCAACATGAGTCCGAGCACAAGGTCGCGACGCTGCTTCGCGTGGTCCGGGTTCGTGATCGGGTCATAGTAGGACGGGCTGTTGACAACTCCCGCGAGCAACGCGGCCTGCGGCAAGGTGAGGTCCTTGGCGCTGGTGCTGAAGAAGAGCCTAGAAGCGGCTTCGATGCCGTAGGCATCTTTGTTGAAGAAGACGATGTTGAGGTAACCCTCAAGGATCTGCTGCTTGGTGAACTTCTTCTCCAGCGCGATGGCCAGCTTCATTTCACGGAGCTTGTCGCCCACACCCTTGTTGACGCCATTGAGCTTTACGTCGGCCCCTTTGTCCTGGGACACGAGGGACTCGTTGATGACGTTGTTCACGTACTGCTGGGTGATGGTGGAAGCACCCTGCTTCTGGCCGCGTGCCGTGCTGACGATGGCGCGCATGATGCCTGTGGCGTCGATGCCGCCGTGCTCGTAGAAGCGGCTGTCCTCGACCGCAACGATCGCGTCCTTGATGTTCTGACTCATCTGGTCAAGGGGGACGCGCGTGCGGTTCTCCGTGTAGATGGAGGCGATCTGACTGCCATCGGCAGCCAGGATGGTGGTCGCCTGGCTGGGCGGGTTCACCTGGAGTTCCGCCGGCAGCGTGTCAAAGAACTGAATGGACCCACTGGCCGCACTGCCTGAAACGGCGGCGGCGGGGACGAGCAAGCCCGCCACCAGGACACCACAAATAGCGCTCACACCAAGGAATCCGAGGATCTTTCCAAGAGTGGTGGCAGTGTCGAATAGAGGGTTCCTACGAGTCACCATGTTCTCCACTTTACCGGCAAGGGCTAGTCTTTCTTTCATGACCAAATGGGAGTACGCGACGATTCCGCTCATCATTCACGCCACAAAGCAGATTCTGGACCAGTGGGGAGAGGACGGCTGGGAGCTTGTCCAGGTTGTTCCAGGGCCCGATGGTAACGGACTTGTTGCATACTTGAAGAGGGAGAAGCAGTAACAATGACAACCCCCGCAGAAGCCACCGTTGGCGCGGATTCCACAGTTCCGGCATCCGCCGTCGAGCAGCGCCTTGCCGAGCTCGGTCTGACCCTGCCGGCAGTTGCCGCTCCGGTCGCGGCCTACGTGCCGGCCATCGTCTCCGGCAACCACGTGTACACCTCCGGACAGCTGCCCTTTATTAACGGCAAACTTGAAGCTACGGGCAAAGTCTCCAGCGGTGAAGAGGGCCTTTCGGACGAGCCGACAGTGTCTCCGGAAGACGCTCACAGGTACGCAGCCGTCTGCGCAGTCAATGCCTTGGCTGCCGTCAAAAGTGTCATCGGAGATCTCGACCGAATCACGCGCATCGTGAAGGTGGTCGGCTTCGTGGCCTCCGATACTTCCTTCACCGGCCAGCCCGGTGTAATTAATGGTGCCTCCGAACTCCTCGGGCGTGTCTTCGGCGATAAAGGGCAGCACGCGCGTTCCGCCGTCGGTGTTGCAGTCCTTCCGCTCGACTCTCCCGTCGAGGTCGAGTTGATCGCTGAATTCAGCTAAGGAACCGGTTCATTCAATTGCCACAACTAGCCCGACGCCTGTTTGCGTTGCCCCCCGAACTCGAAGGGGCGGCACGGAACTGGCTTCAACTCGGCGAACGGACCCCCCGCGCCGCGCGTTACGCATCATCTGTTGTTCTGCTCCGCGATTCGCCCGCAGGCCTGGAGACGTGGATGGGTTACCGTCCCGGCTCCTCGCCGTTGGGTGTGGTCGCGTTTCCCGGCGGTTCATTGGAGCCCACCGACGACGACGCCCTCGGCTGGCTCGGCCCCTCGCCTCAGCATTGGGCTGAGGCGCTCGGGACCACCGACGTCGGACTCGCCCGCCGCCATGTTGTGGGCGCTATCCGCGAACTGTTCGAAGAGACAGGTGTTTTGTTGGCCGGCCCGGACCTGTCCTCCACTGTGGAGGCAACGTCCACGCCCGAGTGGATGAAGGCCCGCGAAGCGGTAGCTGCCCAGGACAAGTCGTTCACGGATGTACTGGCCAAGCGTGGCTTGTCGCTCCGGACAGACCTGCTCAAGCCACTGGTCAACTGGCTCAGCCCGGACTTTACACACAGGCGCTTCAACACCCGCTACTTCGCGGCCACGCTTCCCGTGAACCAGCAGCCTTCGCTGCTGGCGAGCAAGGGGGTCTGGGGCCGCTGGGTGTGCGTTTCAAAACTCATCGACGAGCGCCACACAACCGCTTTTGGCGACGAAATCGGCCAGGAAAACACTGCTGGCCTGACCCTGGGCCAGTTGCTGGTGCCGGGTTCGGAGATCATCCTCGAAAAGATGGCCGGCGCCCAAGGCTGCATCGCGTATCTCAGCTACAAACGCAAGCCGCACATGTACCAGCCGCGTCTTGTAGACGAGGACGGCGCGCTCATGCTCGAAGTCGAGGCCGCCAGGACGGTTTCAGGGGAGCCGCAGCGGGAGCGCTGACGACGCGCAAATCCAGTGGGGATACGCAAAATGCCTGGCGACACCGGAATTCCGGAATCGCCAGGCATTTTCTGTGTCGCGGGAAATTAGCGGGAGCGCTGGCGGAGGCGCTGCATGTCCAGGATGACTACTGCGCGGGCTTCCAGGCGGAGCCAGCCGCGCTGGACGAACTCGGCCAGGGCCTTGTTGACCGTCTCGCGGGAAGCGCCAACCAACTGGGCCAGTTCTTCCTGCGTGAGTTCGTGGGCAACCAGGACCCCGTCGGTGGCAGGCCGGCCGAAGCGGTCGGCAAGGTCCAGCAGGGCCTTGGCGACGCGGCCCGGAACGTCCGAGAACACGAGGTCGGACAGAGAGTCGTTGGTGCGACGCAGGCGGCGGGCAAGTGCCTGCAGCAACTGGGCAGACACCTCGGGACGCGTCCGGAGCAGGGCGTTGAGGCTTTCGTTCTTCAGGCCTGCCAGGCGCGTCTCGGAAACGGCCGTGGCCGTCGCGGTCCGGGGGCTGGGGTCGAACAAGGCCATTTCTCCAAAGAGTTCGCCCGGACCAAGGATGGCCAAAAGGGATTCACGGCCATCCGGGGAGGTGCGGCCGAGCTTCACCTTGCCGGACACGATGAAGTAGAGCTGGTCACCCTGATCACCCTCGCGGAAAACGGACGCTCCACGTGAAAGGTCCACCTCGGTGAGCTCGTCCGTCAGTAGACGGAAAGCGTCGTCGTCAAGGGTCGCGAAGAGGGGTGCGCGGCGCAATACCTCGATATCCATGAAATCTCCTGAGTAAAAGTTCGGCTGGGGCGCTTCAGCCATTGTTTCAGAATTTTGTCGCGTCTGTGACGTACTTGGCAGCCGAAACGCCCTAAATCACGCGGAAGAGCCCCAAAATCGCATCCCAACTGGCCGGGAATGCTCCGCCAGGAGGCGGCTTCGCGATGCGGTTGGCAGCGTGCTCGTGAGGGAAAGCTGTCAGGCTATGCATCTACAATTGGGGCTTACTCGGCTGTGAGGAGCTTTGGTGTTCGGCTTGACCATATTGGACCTGGCGTTGATTCTGACGCTTCTTTCCTACCTGATCTACGGACTGCGCAACGGCTTCTTTGTGACCCTCGGTGGAATCGCAGGCTTCGCGGCAGGAGCCGTGGCAGCCTTCATCGCGGTTCCGCTTGTTGGCGATTGGGTGAAAGACAGCGGCTGGAGGCTGACGGCCATCATCGGCTCGGCTGTATTACTCATCGTCTTGGGGCACGGTCTGGGCACATGGATCGGCCAGAAGGTCCGCAGGGCCGTGCGGATTCAGCCATTGAACGCCTTGGACCGCCTGCTGGGTGGGTTCGTTAGCCTGGTGGTCGCGGCATTGGTCATGTCCATGTTGGCGTTCAGTATCGGCTCCTTGGGCGTGCCACTCGTTTCGCAGCAACTCGCCGATTCCAAGGTGATCCGCTTCATCGACACCATGACGCCCACACCCGTCAAAGCCGGCGTCGCGCAGCTGCGCTCCACCGTCATGGGCAACGGCATTCCCCACATCATCGAAGGCATCGGTCCTGTTACCCCGTTGCCCGTCCCGAACACAAGCACAGACACCCCCGCGCTCAACAATGCGGCACATTCTGTTCTGAAGATTGCCGGCACGGCATATCAGTGTGGCCAGAACCAGACCGGCTCCGGCTTCGTCGTCTCTCCTGGCCGCGTAGTGACCAACGCGCACGTTGTGGCCGGCGTGTCCCAGCCTGTGGTGGAAATCCCCGACGGCGGCGCGTTGCAGGGCCGCGTGGTCTATTTCGACAGCCAACGCGACCTCGCTGTGCTCGCCGTCGACGGTCTTCCGACGGCGCCGCTTCAGTTGAGCGCTGATCTTCCGGCCGGCTCGCCCGCAGCCTTCGCCGGCTATCCTCACGGCGGTCCCTTCCAGTCCAAACCTGCCGCGGTGGAGGGCATCTCGACACTCCTGGTCCCGGACATCTACGGCAACAACCCTTCACCGGAGCAGGTCTACAAACTGGCCGGTGACGTGCAGCCAGGCAACTCGGGCGGTCCCCTGCTGACGACGGAGGGCCAGGTCGCTGGCGTTGTCTTCGCCAAGACCACCTCGGACGTGGCCGTGGGCTACGCCCTCACCATGGACGAGCTCTCGCCGGTGGCCCAGCAGGCACCATCTCTGAGCTCGGCCGTGTCGCCGGGCCAGTGCACCAAGAAATAGCCCTCCCACCACGGGACATGCTCAGCGCTTGATCTGAGAACTGGACATAGTGCGTTTATGTCCAACGCTGGCCACGAAGAATGAGCATGTCCCCAAGGGGAGGGCGAGCTTAGAGCCACTCCAGGCTCTGGCCATGGGGGCCGGTGATGGCTGTCGGAACGCCGTTGTGCATGAGCAGGAATCGGCCCAGCAGCCGCTCTTCGGGCATCTCGGGGACCACGCTTGAGCCGTCCTGCTGGTCGATGACCATGTGGCCTTCGTTGGAGAGCCAGTGGCAGCCTCGGGTCGCCGCAAGTTCGGATATGGTGGCCCGGAATCGTGCCCGTTCCCGGGCATCGAGATACCCGAGCACCGCGCTGTGGAAGACCACAAGGGTGGAGTCCGCGGGTGCTTGGCTCGCCACTTCCAGCAACTTGTCATTGAGGTCCCCCGCCACCAGCAAAGGCGGATCCTGACGGGCGATCGCGATCGCCTGTTGGAGCCGTTCCCGGCGGAAGTCCTGCTCGGGCCAGATCAGGGCATCGAGCCACGCGACGTCGCTGGGATTCGTCACGTCCAACGGGTTCAGGTCGATGCCTGCCCGCCAACTGACTCGCGGCAACCGCTCGGGGATGGGGACCGGCCCCGAATCGGTGCAACGGAGCACCGGAGCATCAGCATCGGCGCGGCCGATGCGCTTTTGCCGGGTGCCGTCGTCGTACTCGTAGCGGTATTTGTCCGGGTACAGCGTGAGCCCGGCAGAGGCCCCGACTTCAAGGAGTGCGAGCGGTTTCTTTTCGGCGGCGGCGATCAACGCCAGCGACGGCAGGAGCGTGGCACAGCGGCCCGCTTCGTTGGTCTGCGTGGCGCGTGAAAGCACGGTCCGGGAAACATCGGCCCAGTGGGCATCCAGGAAGCTCCGGAACTCCGGATAGGGGCTGACGCGGGCGCCAAGATAGCGGGCGGCGGCGAAGAGCAAAATGGGTTGCCGCTTGCTGTGCGGCCATTGGTCGATCCGGGCGATAAGTCCCGGATCGTCGGCCGCGGCAAGGGCCCAGCGGGCATAGCAGTCCGACGATCCGGGCGCGTCGAACGTGCCGAAGTGCCGGTACCAGTCAGCCGTGCCGCCCAAGGGAACCCCGCTCAGATCGACGATTCTAGACCGCGGTGGCGAGGTAGTCGATGGCCAGCTTGTAGCCATGGACTCCTGCGCCGACGATCACCGCGGAACAGACGGGGGAGAGGTAGGAGTGGTGCCTGAACTCTTCGCGCTGGTGCACATTGGTGATGTGGACCTCGACGGCGGGAAGCTGCACCGCAGCAAGTGCGTCACGCAGTGCCACGGAAGTGTGGGTGTACGCGCCAGCGTTGATGACGATCCCGACGGCGGTACCGCGCGCGCCGTGGATGGCGTCAATGAGGTCACCCTCGTGGTTGGACTGGACGCAGTCCACCGTGAAGCCGTTGGCCCCGGCGGCTGCCATGGCGAGCTGTTCGACGTCGGCCAAAGTGGATGTACCGTACTTTTCCGGCTCGCGCGTTCCCAGGAGGTTGAGGTTGGGGCCGTTGAGGACGAGGATGGTGCCGCGGCCGGCTTCGGTGGCGGTGGGAGCTTCAGTCATGACTCCCAATCTATAGGGGTGCGGCGTCCGCCCGGCGTTTCTTACGCTGCTTTGGACAGCGCGCAGTCGCCGGGCGGACGCCAAACAGTTGCCTTATGCCGCAGTGATCCGGAGCAAGAGAGCATGCTCCGGGTTCAGGACCGGCATGGGAAGGCCTACCTCTGCCAGGAAGCGGCCGCTCGCCGTAGCGCCCGAGGGCAGCCAAGCCGGCGGCTGCACCTGGGTGAACGTGCGGGCATAGTCGGCGTCGCCGGGGGCCGGGAAGATGGCCTCCACTTTGTACGAGCGCCCAGGATCGAGCCCTGGAATCGCAACGCGGCCGGGTTGTTCGGCGAACGAAGTCCGGGTGCTGACGACGGCAAACAAGCCGGCGGCGCCGTCGTCGGACACCACACCGTGCAGCATCAGGGAGTCGTCTGGAACGTCCGCACGGACCATCCGCCCACTGTGGATTAGCGCCCGGTGTTCCTTGTACAGGCTAATGAAGCGCTTGAGCTCTTCGCGTTCGGCGCCCTGTACCTGTCGGACGTCCCATTCCATGCCGAAATGTCCAAAAAGTGCGGTGATGGCTCGGAAAGAGAGATCATGCGTCCGGGTCGTTGTGTGCGACGTGGTGGGGCCGATGTGCCCGCCCACGAGTTCCGGGGGAACCACGACGCCGGTCCAGCGTTGGATGGTCTGCCTCTCAAGGGCGTCGTTGCAGTCCGATCCCCAGATCCGGTCGGTTCGCTCAAGGATACCGAGGTCCACCCGTGCGCCTCCGGAGGAACAGCTTTCAATTTCGACGCCGGGGTGCGCCGTGCGGAGCTCGTCGAAGAGCCGGTAGGCGGCCATGGTCTGCTCGTGAACGGACGCGCGTCCCGCATGGCCGTGTTCCAGCAGGTCTCGATTTTGGTCCCACTTGAGGTAGCTGATCTTGTTTTCCCGCAGCAGGGAATCGATCCGGTCGAAGACATACTGCCAGGCAGCGGGATTGACGAGGTCGATGATCTGCTGGTGTCGCCATTCCAAGGGCAGCCGGCCGCCGTCCTTGTGGGACAGCGCGGCAGGACCCACGATCCAGTCAGGATGCGCACGGGCAACATCGGAGTCCAGGTTGATCATTTCCGGCTCAACCCAGAGCCCGAATTCCATGCCGTGGGAGTTGACGGCTTCGATGAGTGGCGTCAGGCCATCCGGCCAAAGGGTTTCGTCGACGTACCAGTCGCCCAAGCCGGCGTGGTCGTCGCGGCGCCCGCGGAACCACCCGTCGTCGAGCACGAATCGCTCAACCCCCAGTTCGGCGGCGGATTCCGCGAGCTCGATCAGGGTGTCCAGCTTGTGGTCGAAGTACACGGCTTCCCAGGTGTTCAGGACCACGGGGCGGGGCTTGCCGGCGGGGAGCCCCGTGGAAGCCGCGGGAAGGACGTGATGACGACGGGACCGGAACCAGCTGTAGAACGCTTCGCTGATGCCGTCCAGGCCACGATCCGAGTAGGCGGCAAACAGGGCGGGCGTGGTGTAGCTTTCGCCCGGCTGGAGGACCACTTCAGCCGGGCCCAGGAGCTCCGAGCCGCCGATCATGGTGCGGCCATCGGCTACGGTGTCGGCGAACTGTTCGTGGTTGCCGCTCCAAGCCAAGTGGGTGGCCCAGACCTTTCCGTGGCGATTGCCGAATCCGGCGGTGCCCGCCGCGAAAAGCAGTGAGGAATCGTGCCCTGTGCGGCCGTGGCGTCCAGTGCGTACCCACGTGCCTTGCTGGACGGCACGGCGCTGTGGGTGCCGCTCGCGGCACCAGCGTCCGGTGAGGTCAAGGAGCTCGACGGCGTCCGGCCCCACCGGGAGGACGGTGGCCAGTTCGTCGAGCTGGAAGGGGGACGTGCCGTCGTTGACGGCAGTGTGGCGAAGCTCAAGGAGCCCGCCGGGGTGAAGTGTCAGGGCGGACGTCACCGTGATTCCGGCGTCGGGATCTTTTTGGACGACGACGGCGGAGCTGCCGTCAGCGTGGACGTCCACCACGCGAAGCCGGACCGAAAAGTCCAGGCCGGGGACGCCGTCGGCGATTCTGTGGCCGCGCAGGCCCGGACGGCCTTGCCAGGCAGAGGAGCCTTGCGGGAGCAGCGCCGTCGGGACCGTGGCGTCGACGGCGGAGTGCGGGATGGGTTCGCCCAGGATGGCGAGGTCCGGGAGGGTGCTGCCGAGATCTGCGCCCCAATGGATGACCTCGGCCTCTCCGCTGTTGAAACTGACCACCAGGCTTGTGCCGGTGGAACGGAGGTGGAGCGGGTCCATGAGCGGTTCTCTTTCAGGGAGTCGTTGAGTTGCTGGTGAGTGGGGAGTCCGGGCGCCGCCGTCAAAGGAGTGAAGCGGCGGCGCCCGGACTGGTTCGGGGTTACTTGAAGAGGTTGTTGACCTGGTTGTTGGCATCGGACAGCGAGCTGGCGGGCTTCTTGCCGCTGAGCACTGCGTCCATTGCGGGCTTCATGATGCCGTCAACTTTGGCAGCCTTGTCCGCGATGGGGAAGAGGAACGTGGTGCCGTCTTTGACCTGGGTAGTGAAGGCGGAGACGTCTACGCCCTTGGCCGCGAAAGCCTTGGCCGCCAAGTCCGAGGAAGTGGAGATAGCGGGGAAGACCACTGCCTTGTTGGCGACGACGTCCTGGCAGGCTGAGGAACCGAGGTATTCAACCCATTTGGTGGCTCCTGCAGGGTTCTTGGTGCCAGCCCAGATGGAGTCCGCCAGGCCGTTGAACATGGACGCACGCTTGCCGCTGGGGCCCACCGGGGTTGGGGCGATGGCAGTCTTGATGCCCTTGTAGCTGGTGTACTGGCCGATCATCCATGAGCCGCTGGTGTTGATTGCAGCCTTGCCGGCGCCGAAGTTGTCCGACACGCTGGCGCCTACCGTTGTTTCAAGTTTGGGCATGTAGCCCTTGTCCGCGAGTCCGGCCCACCAGCTGATGGTCTCCTGGAACTTGGGGTCGTCGTAGTTGAACTTGCTGGCCCACGGGTTCTTGTCAGTGGCGGTCCAGCCGTTGGTGGCTGCCAGGAAGCTCCACTGGGTCTGGCCCTGCCCGGAACCGGAGGACTCCAGGCCCAGGCCGTAGACGGCCACATTGTTCTTGTCGAAGCCGGCTTCGTCTCCGCGCTTGCCGTTCTTGTCCACGGTCAGGTGGGCGATGGCCTTTTCGTAGCTGCCACCATCCTTGGGATTCCAGTCCAGCTTGGCCATTTGCTCGGCCGTGATGCCTGCGGAATCGGTCATGGCCTTGTTGTAGAAGAGGCTGATGGTGTCCCAGTCCTTGGGAAGGCCGTAGCGCTTGCCGTCCTGGCCTACCCAGAGATCGGCCAGGCCCTTGTTGTAGCTGTCCAGCTTGATACCGTCCTTGGTCACGGCGTCGTCAAGGGCCAGCAGTTGCTTCTTGGAGGCGAACTCCGGGTACTTGGACAGGTGGTCAGTGAAGACGTCCGGAGCGGTGCCGGACACAAATCCGTTGGTCAGGGTGGTCCAGTAGTCGTCCCAGCCGCGCTGGGTGATCTTGACCGTGATGTTCGGGTTGGCCTTGGTGAAGTCACTCGCGCACTGCTGGTAGGCGGGCAGCTGGTTGGCATCCCACAGCCAGTAGTTGATCTCACCCTTTGCCTCGCTGGAGGCGGGGGCGGAGCCGCCACAAGCGGAGAGTGATAGCGCGGCTGCGGCAGCGACGGCGACGGCAGCTGCGACGGTGCCAATGGATTTCTTCATGGTGGACCTTTCAGGGGGTTGCGATAGAGCGGGGTGTTGGTTGGGGAGGGGAACTACTTGATGCCGGAGAAGCCGATGGAGTTGACTACCTTCTTGCCGAAGGCGATGAAGAGCAGGAGAACCGGGAGGGCAGCCACGAGGGTGGCGGCCATGAGTCCGCTCCAGTCCGGTGCCCCTTGCGGGGACTGGGACTTGAAGACGCCCAGGCCCACGGTGAGGACGCGGACGTTCTCGTCCTGGCCCACCAGAAGCGGCCAGAAGTATTCGTTCCACTGACCGATGAAGGTCAGCAGCGCCAGGGTGGCGAGGGGAGCTGCGGCGTTGGGGATCACAATCTGGAAGAAGATCCGGAGGTGCTTGGCGCCGTCGAGCATGGCTGCCTCTTCGACTTCGCGGGACATGCTCAAGAAGAACTGGCGCAGGAAGAAGATGGCGAAGGGCGTCATGAACATGTAGGGCAATGCCAGGCCGGCGAAGCTGTTGAGCAGGCCCAGGTTCTTGATCATCAGGAAGTTGGGCAGGGCCGTGAAGATCGGCGGGACCATCATGGTGGCCAGGAAGATCGCAAAGACCTTGTTCCGACCCGGCCAGCGCAGCCTCGAAAAGGCGTAGGCGGCCATCGCGCTGAAGAACACCTGGCCTGCCGTGGTCATGGTGGCGAAAACAATCGAGTTTCGCAGGTACAACCAGAAATTGATGGCGGCGCCGGAACCGCCCTCGGCAATTGCCTGCTCGGGGCTTTGCAACCCCAGGACGCGTTGGAAGGCGCCCCAGCTGAAGTCTGCAGGAAGGAGATTGCCGGCATTGGAGGCCAGCGAGTGATTGCTGGACAGTGCGGTCCGGAGCATCCAGAGGAACGGAGCGATCGTGACCACGACGGCGATCATCACGAGGACCCAAGCGCCGGTGCGGCGCCAGTTGACGGGTTTCGTGCCACGGCGGCGGGACTGTGGGGAGCCGACGACGGCGGCAGCGGACTCGCGCGGGCGGCGGGAATGGGTAGAGGTACTCATGGCGGGGTTTCCTTAGTCCAGGTCCGTCTCGTTGCCCTTGAGGAACTTCATCTGGATGAAGGCCACCAGGGCGAGAATGATGAAGAGAATCACGGACAGCGCCGAGGCGTAGCCGAAGTCGGACTCGCCGAAGGCCTTCTGGTAGATGTACATCTGGATGACGCGGGAGGCGTTGACCGGTCCACCGCCAGTGGTCACGGCGACCGTATCGAAGACTTGGAACGAACCGATGACGGTGACCACCAGGACCAGGACCAGCACGGGGCGCAGGAGCGGCATGGTGATGCTCCAGAACGTCCGGGTGGGAGAGGCTCCATCAAGGTTGGCTACCTCGTAGACGTGGTTGGGGATGGACTGCAGGCCGGCGAAGATCAGCAGGGCGGTGTAGCCCATGTGCCTCCAGACGTTGACGAAAGCGATGGTGGGAATGGCCCATTGCTCACTTCCGAAGAATGCGATGCGGGGGAGGCCCATCCAGCTGATGACCTCGTTGACGATGCCCAGTTGGTAGTCGAGCATCCAGAACCAGAGCAGGGCGACGATTACGTTGGCCACCAGGAACGGGAGCAGAAGCGCGCCGCGGATAAACGTTGATTTGGCCACGCGGTGCATGAGCAGCGCGAGCCCGATAGCGATGACGGTCTGGAATCCGATGTTCAGCGCGACGTACTGGACCGTGACGGCCATCGCGTTCCAGAACAGATCGTCGCTGAATATTGCCGTGTAGTTCTTGATGCCGATCCAGGTGGGGTCGCCCAAGATGCTGTACTCGGTGAAGCTGAGGTAGATGCCCCGGATGGTGGGGATCAGGAAGAAAACTACAAAACCGATCAACGCCGGGAAGATGAACAGAAGTGCGATCTTCAAGTCCCCGATCCGGCGAATGCTGAACCTGGACGGTTTGCCCGATTGGGGAGGTGCGGCGGGCTCCGCTTGTTTGGCAAGGGTGGTCATCTTCGACCCTTTCCTGACTGTGATGTGGGTTACAACTGATGGAAATCTACACGAGTAGATCAAGGGGGGTCAAGAGGTTTTGTTAAGTTTTGTTCGATTATTTTGGATTTATTGCGTTTTGTTGACTCGAGTAGATCGTAGTGATTCACTGGCCTGAGCCACTGTCGGAGATATCCGTTCCGGCGAGAGCACCCTGAAGCCACCCACATCATCGAAGGGCTAACAATGACGTTTTCAATGGGAGTAGTAGGACTCGGCCAGTTTGGCGGGCAATTTGCCCACCTCTTCAAGCTCCACCCCGGGGTTTCCGCGGTCTACGCGGTGGATGAGCTACCCGAGCGGGCAGCCAAGGCTGTTGAACAGCTGGGCCTGGACGGAACAATGGACAGCTTCGATGAGCTGTTGGCCTCCGACGTCGATGCCGTCGCCATTTTCACGCAGCGCTGGACTCATGGCCCGTTGGTGATCAAGGCGCTGCGCGCCGGAAAGCATGTCTACTCAGCCGTTCCCATGGCAATCTCCGAGGAGCAGATCGCCGGGATCATCGACGCTGTGCGCGAGACCAAGCTTGTCTATGCCATGGGCGAGACCAGCTACTACAACCCCGCCACGGTCTACGCCCGCAAGCAGCACGCCGCTGGCAAGTTCGGCCGCATCTTCTACACGGAGGGCGACTACGTCCACGACATGGACTTGGGCTTCTACGAGGCCTACCAGTACAGCGGCGGCGAAAACTGGAAGGCAACCGCCAGCTACCCGCCCATGCTTTACCCCACACACGCCATCGGCGGCGTGCTGGGTGCCGTGCCTGGCCATGCGGTGAGCGTCAGCTGTATCGGCGTCAAGGACGATCGGGGCGACGGGGTCTTCGACAAGGCAGTCAGCATGTTCGACAACGACTTCTCCAACGCGACGGCGCTCTTCGAAATGAACGACGGCGGCGCTATGCGCACCAACGAGATGCGCCGCGTGGGTTATCCCTCGCACATCCGCGAGTCCCGGTTCCGTTTCTTCGGTACGGAGGCCAGTTTTGAGCAGTTGGCAACCACCACGCTGTGGCAGGACAAGGAAGGTGTGCTGGACGTCTCCGAGCAAGTGGAGACCAAGCCGAGCATGTCGGCCGACGACCCCTCCTTGGCGGACGTCGCCCCGGAGCTTCGCGGTGCCTTCATCTCCGGCCTCGCTCCCGTGCACGACGCCAGCCGGCTGCCTGCTGAATTCGATGGCGCCCCCACCGGCCACGAAGGCAGCCACCAGTTCCTTGTGGACGATTTCGTTACCGCCGTGAACCAGGGAAGCCTTCCTCCGGTCAATGCCTGGGTGGCAGCCCGCTTCACGCTTCCGGGAGTCGTGGCACACGAGTCTGCCCTCCGTGGCGGTGAGCGGCTCCCCATCCGCGATTTCGGGGATGCCCCGGAGGCTTTGTAGTTAGCATGATCCAATGACTACTTCGGCAGTGCACACCCCGCGCGGACCGGTGACGCGCAAAGACGTGGCCCGGTACGCCGGGGTGAGCACCGCCGTCGTGAGCTATGTGGTGAACGGCGGTCCCAAGAAGGTGGCGCCGGCCACGGAAGCCAAGGTCCAGGACGCCATCCGGATCCTGGGGTACCGGCCGAACGCCACCGCGCGTGCGCTCAAAATGGGTTCCAACCAAACTGTTGGTTTGGTGATTCCGGATTCCAGCAACCCGTTCTGGGCGCTGCTGGGGCACGCAGTCGAGGTGGCGGCCGGCGAGCGCGGATATGCGCTGTTATTGACGAATTCCGACAACAAACTGGACTCGGAACGCCGCCACATCCGCAACCTCGCCGCCCGGCAGGTTGATGGTGTGGTCCTGGCCAGCGTCATGTTTGAGCCAGACCTGCTGGAGCTTGTGGGAGCCGGAATCCGCTCGGTCCTGCTTAACCATGCCTCGGTCGCTCCCGGATTCAACAGCGTGGGAGTGGACCTCGAGGCCGGTGCCCGGCTGGCCGTGGAACATTTGATCAGCCATGGTCACAAGAGCATCGGCCTTGCCATGGGAATCACGGCGGACAATGAGGCTGATGGGCGCGAGGCTGGTTGGCTGCGGGCTCTGCAAGCTGCGGGACTGCCTCCTGGACCCCTTGCCCGCGGTGGTTTCGACCGCCCCGGTGGCTACGCAGCCGGTCAGCGCCTCCTTGCCTCTCCCAAGCGTCCGACGGCGATCTTCGCCAGCTCCGATATGCAGGCAATCGGGGTTCTGCGGGCAATCCGCGAGGCTGGTCTGTCGGTTCCGGAGGATATTGCCTTGGCGTCCTTTGACGGCTCGGTTGAGGCCGAGTACAGCTGGCCGGCGCTGACCACCGTGGAGCAGCCGGTGTGGGAGATGGCCGAGGCCGCTGTGTCCGCCCTGGTGGGTGAAGACCGCAACGAGCCCCCGCAGCACAGGGTCTTCCCGACCCAACTCCGCATCCGGCAATCGTGCGGGTGCCCTTAGCGGTTCTTCCACCCAACTGGCAGCGCGCCCGGGCGGGCCGGTTCTAGGGCGTCGCGATCCTGAGTTTCCCAACGCCTTCGGCGAGGATGCGCCGGGCATCCTCGCCGAGATGCGAGTCCGTCACGAGCACATCGGCCTCTTCCAGCTGGGCAATCGAGGCGATGCCCACCGTTCCCCATTTGCTGTGGTCCGCCAAGACCACCACGTTGCGGGCCGCGCTGATGAAGGCCCGGTTGGTTTCGGCTTCCTGCAGGTTCGGAGTAGTGAATCCTGCGTCTGCGTCCATGCCGTGGACTCCCAGGAACAGCGTGTCCAGGTGCAGCTGCTTCAGGGCGGACGTGGCAATGGGACCCACCAAGGCGTCCGACGGCGTGCGCTCGCCACCCGTGACGATGACCGGGAAACCCTGGCGGGAACCTGACGCATTGTGAAAGAGATCCGCGATCCTCATGGAGTTCGTCACCACCGTGATCCGAGGGCCGTCCAAGAGTTCCTTGGCGAGCTCGTAGGTGGTGGTTCCTGCGCTCAGGCCCACGGCCATGCCTTCGTGGACGAGGGTGGCAGCCTCTACCGCGATCGCGTGCTTTTCCTCGATCAGCTGCGTGGACTTCAGCTCGAAGCCTGGCTCGTGGGTCCGCGCATCACCGGGTATCTTGGCCCCGCCATGGATACGCTCGACGAGCCCTGATTCCTCAAGCGACTCGATGTCGCGCCGAACGGTCATCGCGGAGACGCCCAGCTGTTGCGCGAGATCCGAGACACGGACAACCCGTTCGCGCTGGACGGCGTCGACGATGGCGGTGTGGCGCGCTGCCTGAAGCATCGGAGCCTTTCTGGAGTGACGGCAGGTGGTTAGGCGGGAGTGGCGACGACGGCGACGCCTCCGGCAGTAAGGATTAGCGTACCTCCGGTGGGGGCTCCGCTTAGGAGCTCGACGCCGTCGAGCGGCACATCCACGTCATGGGCGCTGTGGTTGATGACGAAAGTCCAGTCCTTGGTGCCGTTGCTTCGGCGGACGATTTCCACGTCTTCCGGAGGCGCAACGCCCAGGACCGGCTCCACCCCGGCGTCCGAGCAGAGGAGCTGGACCAGTTCAGCCAGCCCGGTGCGGCCCAGGCTGGTGGCGACGTAGTACGCGGCACCGCGTCCGCTCGCTCCCGCTCGGCGGGTGACCGCCGGAGAGCCTCCGACGCCGGATCGCCCCGCACCGCCGTCGAACGTGGCGAGAACCTCAGCGTCGGTCGCCTTTCCCAACTCGCTCCACAGCGTCCCGGAGCCGAACTGGCTCAAGCCCACGGTGTCTCCGGAACGCAGGGGGAAGAATTCCTCCATGCTCACGCCAAGCAGTTCGGAGAACGCTCCCGGGTAGCCGCCGCCATTGACCGGATCCATGCGGATGTGGTCGTTCTCGTCAACGATTCCGGAGAAATACGTGATCACCAGGGTTCCGCCGGCTTCGACGTACTTGTGGAGCTTTGCGGCGCCTTCATCCGTGACCAAATACAGCATGGGCGCGATCACCAGCTTGTAGCCGGAGAGGTCGTCGGTGCTTTGCCGAATGTCCGTAGTGATGCCGGCCCGGTAGAGGGCATCGTGCCAACGCCGCGTTTCGGGCACGTTCCGGGCATCCTCGCTGGGGTGCGAGTCCAGTTCGGTGCCCCAGCGGGCATCGGTGTCGTGGATGATGCAGGCCTCGGCCTGGACCGTGGAGCCGGCGACTTCTGAAATGCTCTCGAGCACGCGGCCCAGCTGCACCACTTCGCGCCACACCTTGCTGTCGCGGCCGGCGTGAGGGACGAGTCCGGAGTGGTACTTTTCGGCACCGGCCCGGGAGGCCCGCCATTGGAAGAACAACGCTCCATCGCTTCCCCGGGCCACGTGTTGCAGGGAGTTGCGCAACATTTCGCCCGGCACTTTGGCCACGTTTCGGGGTTGCCAGTTGACTGCCGAGGTGGAGTGTTCCATCAGTAGCCACGGTTTGCCCTGAGCCCATCCGCGGGTGAGGTCCGCCGTCATGGCCAGTTCCTGGAAATTCCGTTCGTCGGCGGCAATCAGATAGTGGTCATTGGAGACGACGTCCATGTGTCCGGACCAGCGCCAATAGTCCACCGGGGCGTTCAGGCCCATGTTGAAGCCCATGAAATTCGTGGTCACTGGATGCTCCGAATGTGCCCGGATGACGTCCGCCTCGGCCTTGAAGCATTCAAGAAGCGCATCGGAGGAGAACCGCGCGAAATCCAACTGTTGGGTGGGGTTCACCCAGGTTCCGGAGCGGCGCGGCGGCAGGATCTCGGCCCAGTCGTAGTAATGCTGTGACCAGAACGCCGTGCCCCATGCCTTGTTGAGCGCGTCAAGGCTGCCGTATCTGTCCTGGAGCCACTTCTGGAAGCCACGCTCCGCATGCGGACCGAAGTCCGGTTGGTTGTGGCAGCCATACTCATTGTGGACATGCCACATGACGACGGCGGGGTGCTCGGCGTAGCGCTGCACGATCGCCGTCGTCAGGGCTGCTGCCGCCCGGCGATAGTCCGGGGAGCACGCCGCGAAAGCCTGCCGCGAACCGTAGCTTTGCCGCACGCCGTCGGCATCGACGGGAAGCGAGTCAGGGTACTTGCGGCTGAACCAGGGCGGGGGAGAGGCGCTCGCGTTGGCGAGGTCCACGCTGATGCCGTTGGCGTGGAGCAACTCAAGGACCCTGTCCAGCCAGCCGAACTCGTAACGGCCTTCCTCGGGCTCGAGCAGGGCCCAGCTGAAGATCCCGACGCTCACCAGGTTCACCCCGGCTTCCTTCATGAGTGCGACGTCGTGTTTCCAGACTTCTTCGGGCCATTGCTCGGGGTTGTAGTCCCCGCCGAAGGCAATCCGTCCGCCCAGCTTGTCGACGATGTAATCCATGGCCATGCGTTTTTATCCTTTGCTGGAACCGAGCGTGAGGCCGGCTACGAATTGGCGCTGCAGCGCGAGGTAGATGATCAGAGTGGGTATCAGGGTGATCATGGCGCCCGCGGCAATCAGGTTGTAATTGCTGAGGAACTGGCCCTGGAGGTTGTTGATGGCCGTGGTGATGGGCAAACGGTCGCCACTTTGGATGAAGAGCAACGGCCAGAAGAAATCGTTGTAGATGAAGATGACTTCCAGCGTGCCGAGCGCTGCGAGGGCAGGCCGACACAACGGCAGGATGATGTTCCAGTACTGCCGCCAGATTCCGGCCCCGTCCACCAATGCGGC
This sequence comes from Arthrobacter rhizophilus, assembly GCF_026241105.1. Lineage (GTDB taxonomy): Bacteria > Actinomycetota > Actinomycetes > Actinomycetales > Micrococcaceae > Arthrobacter. Next base: position 39,455 of record NZ_JAPFFT010000030.1, read on the forward strand.
CTCTGTGAGGTCGGACGAGAGGGCCTTCATGTAGTTGGAAAGCACGAAGGTGCAGAAACCGATCTGGAAGGCCGTGTCCACGGCGATCACGGATATGTAGGTGTTGAGCAGGTTGCCGGAATCGCTGAAGGAGTACGGCAGCGAGAGGTGCTTGAACATTTCGAACAACGGGGCCGCGAGGACTTGCGGTGGCAGGAGGTTGCCCGCCGTGAACATGATCAGCAGCGTGATGTTGAATTTCCAGTTCACCCTGGAGACGGCGAAAGCCATCATCGAGGCAAAGAACAGCGTCAATAGCACCGCGGGGGCCGTGATGAGCAGGGAGTTCAAGAGATACTTCGAGAATCCGCCTTGAGTCCAAGCTTGGATGAAGTTGTCGAAGCTGAAGCTGCCGCCAAAACTGAAGTAGCCGTACTTGTCCGTGTCGGCTTTGGGGCGCAAGGCCGTGTACAGGGACCAGCCCAGCGGTATCAGCCACATCACTGCCATGACGGTCAGGAAGATATGGGTCCCGTAGTGGCGCTTGCCGGAGTTCCGGGATACGGCCGCGGCTCCTGCTGTGCTTGGGATGGGGTTGGCGAGGGTGCTCATGCCTTGCTCTCCTTGCCGAAGGTGCGGATGAGGTAGAAGACGATGGGGATCAGTGAAATAACCAGGAGGATGACCGCGAGGGCCGAGCCGACGCCGATTACCTGGCCTTCACCGACGAGGTTCTGGATCACCAGGGCGCTGATCAATTCAAGGCCGTTGGTTCCTCGGTTGATGATGTACACGATGTCGAAGGCACGCAGCGACTCGATGATGGTGATCACCACGATCACGATGTTCACCGGCCGCATGGCCGGGAAGACCACGCGGAAGAACGTCTGCACGGCGTTGGCGCCGTCAATCGACGCCGCTTCCCGCAGGGTCGGGTCCACACCCTTGAGCCCGGCCAAGTACAGGAGCATGACGTAGCCGGCATGGCGCCACGTAGCTGCAACCATGGCTGCCCAGATATTGACGTTGGAGTCTCCAAACCAGTCCACGGCCCGCGGAGTGCCGGCCGTGCCGAGCAGGTAGTTAAGCAAGCCGCTGTCGCGGTTATAGAACAGTTGCCAGATCACGCCGATGAGGGCTAAGGACAGCATGACGGGCGTGAAGAAGATGCTCTGGTAGATCTTGCTGCCGCGGATTTTCTGGTCCAGAAGCACGGCCAGCAGCAGGCCTAGGGGTGTCGCGATGAGGGCTAGGAACGCGAGCCACAGGATGTTGTGCTGCATGGCAGGCCAGAACGGGGGATAGTCCTGGACTACGAAGCGATAGTTGTCCGTCCCGGCTGGCTTGATGTCCTTGAGGTCCAGGCCATTCCAGCGGGTGAAGCTCAGCGCGATGGAGAAGAGCGTGGGCAGCCAGACCAGCAGCAGTTGGATCAGGGTAGGCAAACCCACCATGACCGCGAGGACCAACTTGTCACGCCGGGTGAGGCGTCGGACTTTGCGTGCTTTGCCCGGCCGCCTGCCGGCGCCGGGGCGACCCCTGCCGGCCGTGGTTCGCCCGGCAGCGCCGGGCTCGCTGTCCGGTGCGGCCGGTTTTTCGGCGGTAGTACTCATGGGGATTCCTTCAGTTTGCAAAAGGTGGCCCGACGACGGCGGGCGGAACCGCCGTCGTCGTTCCTGTCACGGCAACTACTGGGCGGCGTAAAGGGTCTTGGCCTGCGCTTCAAGGTTCTTGACGTCCACGGTGCCGTCCTTGATGAAGGACTGCAGCGCGGGGATCATCACGTTGTTGGCCATGGCGGGGAGGGCGTCGCGGTCCAGGAATTGGCTGATGTACTTGGCGTTGGCGATGGTGTCCGCGCACTTCTTGTTCAGCGGGGTGAACTTTGACGTGTCGGCGCCCTTGACGGTGGCGATGTTGGAGGTGTCCACGGCTGCGTAGGCGTTCTGTCCCTCGGCGGATCCCAAGAAGGCGAGGAAATCGTGGGCGGCCTGGTTGTCGCCGCCCTTTTTGGAGAGAAGCAGACCATCGATGGGAGCTTCGACGGCGTCGGTGCCTTCCACGGCAATCTCCGGGAAGGGGAAGAAGTCGATGTCTGCCAGCACCGCGGGATCCGTGAACTGCTGGGTCACGAAGGAGCCCAGCAGGTACATGCCGGTCTTCTTGGCCTCAAGGGCTTTGGCCGCGTCCTGCCAGGTCTGGCCGAGGGCAGCTGGATCCTGGAACGGCAGCAGGGCCTTCCAGGTGTCAAACACGTCGCTGACCTTCTTCTGATCCCAACTTTCCTTGTGGGCGGTCAGGTCCACGTGGAACTGGTATCCGTTGAGGCGCATGTTGATGTAGTCAAAGGTTCCCATGGCCGGCCAGCCGTCCTTGTCCGCGAACCCGATGGGGATGATGCCGTCACCCTTCATCTTGGCGGCCAGGGTCTTCAGCTCGTCGAACGTCTTCGGGACTGCGTAGCCCTTTTCGGCCCAGAAGCTCTTCCGGTAGAAGAAGCCCCAGGGGTAGTTGTAGTTGGGGACCAGGTACATCTTGCCGTCGGGGCCGGTGGAGGCTTTCTTCATGGCATCGGAGAAGTTGCCGCCGATCTTTGCCCAGACGTCGTCCACAGGAGCCAGCAGGCCCTTACCCGCGTAGTACTGCATGCGGTAGCCCGCGAACCAGGTGAACGCGTCATCCGGGCTGCCCTGGAGGTAGGAGTTGATTTTGTTCTGGAAATCGTTGTGGGGAACCACGTTGGTGGCCACCGTGATGCCGGATTTCTTGGTGAAAGCGTCGGTGACGGCCTTGTAGGCGTTCTTGGGCACCTCGTCCGAGGAACCTGAGCCGAAAGTCAGGCTCTTCGAGGAGGCTCCCGGAGCCGGGCCGGAGCCTCCGGTGCAAGCCGCCAGCAGCGGAATGCCCGCCAAGCCGGCAGCACCGATACCGAGCGTTTTCAGGATGGTGCGGCGTCCAGGCCCGGCGTTGTGGGCCGACTGGAACGGGTCAAGATTCGCTGCCATGTTCTCTCCCTTGAAAAGCGTGGTGCTTGTGAGTTATCTCACGTAGAACTCGACTATAACCGCTCAAAAGAGAACATGAAAGAACTAAATATAACATTCTTGCGACGGCGGGTTTCATGACAAAGGCGGCGGTCCTCGTGGGAGGGGACCGCCGCCTTTGCGTGGTGGTTTGGTGCCGTGGGTGGCCCGGTGAGGGGCTTACTTCTTCAGCGATTCGGCGATCTGGGCCATGATGGTGGGGTCCGAGAGGGTGGTGGCGTCGCCGGGTTCGCGGCCTTCGGCGACGTCCTTGAGGAGGCGGCGCATGATCTTCCCGGACCGTGTTTTGGGCAGTTCGGGGACCACGAGGATGTGCTTGGGTTTGGCGATGGGGCCGATTTCCTTGCCCACGTGGTTGCGCAGTTCGGCGACGGTGGCGTCGCCGCTGTCCTGTCCCGACGGGGCGGATTCGCGCAGGATGACGAACGCGACCACGGCCTGGCCGGTGGTTTCGTCGGCGGCCCCGACGACGGCGGCCTCGGCCACCCACGGGTGGGAGACGAGCGCGGATTCGATTTCGGTGGTGGAGAGCCGGTGTCC
>NZ_JAPFFT010000031.1 GCF_026241105.1 Arthrobacter rhizophilus
GCTTGGGCATGTGAACATCCTTGCTGCAAGGAGTAAATCCTCACAAGTCAGGAGTCAAGCAAACCCGGGGCAGTCCCATTTCGCTTTCCCTGACTCCCGGTTTCAGCGCCTCAACGATGTCGGTATAAACGCCGTCCACCATGGCAGCGGCCTGGTTCAACAACATGATTTCATCCACGTTCTTGATCTCACGGGCATCCAGCATGTGTTGCTGAGCATCAACCACAGTGAAGCCCTGGCGCTGCATCTCAAAGAGGAAGGGAGGCTCAACAATATCGATTCCTACAGGCGAATCCTGCAATCCCAGATCGGTGAGGATACCTTTGATCTGCGTGACCGCGTCCGCCATAAGACCCGCCGAAGGTGCCACAGCGCCTCGGAACCCAAGGAACCCAGGGCGGTTGTTTTCACTCTTCAGCCACGGCGAGAAGAGTTGGTGATGATTCACAGCAGAGCCGAAGTCCCAAAGGTGTGGCTCGCCGCCGCGAGTGAGTAGGGCATAGCGGATCATTTTGTCCCCTAGTGCCCCTCCAACCCAGGAAGAAGTCGTGTATCGAATGTTGTAGAAGTCGAAAAGGAGAAATGATCCGCAGGCGCTGGCATCCAAAGCGGCTTGGGCACGTGCAAGCCTGTAGTTTCGTAGCCGGTCGAAATCGACTCTTTGTTCGTAGTCAACTCCCATCTGGCCAGGACTTGCCAACGGCCGTGGCCGCATGGAGTTGTCTACCATGTGCGAACCTGCTCTTCCGTCTTTGCTCAACGTAACATCACTCCGAACGCTAACACACGGGCCTACAATCGATTGCATATAAGCAATCGCGGAGCATTCTTCGACACCTACTGTCGAGATAATGACCGCGGATTGAAACATCGAAGGACTGCCGTGATCCGGGATTACTGTTGCAATCGATAGCATTCGATGGAGCGGATCTTTTCGTGCAGAAGCCGGGAAAGGAGTCGATGATGAAGGCCAAGCAACCCGCACGACAGCCCGCGGAGCCTCAAGACTGGAGACATCGCAAGGTCGGCGATCAGGTCATCGTGGATGATACGAATGGCGGATTATTCAAAGCCGAAATCGAAAGTAAGGCGTTGGGTTCGAAAGCAGTCTGGATTCACCGCTACGATACCGGCACCCGGCACCTCTTTGAGTATGGGGATGGAGTGCTCCTCCGCCCCCTTCAAGCCAGCGAGCCGGCTGTTCCGCGCCGGCCGATGCTCCAGCAGGAAACATTCGAATGAGTGCATCCGGGAACTGGCCCAAAAAGACGGCTTCCCGCTTAGCTGACCTGTGGCTTCGCCTCATTGGTGAAAAGGACTTCGGACCGACCGCCTGCACAGATTGCGGGCATGAAGGCGACCCTCTGGCCAACAACTGGCGCTGGTTGGCCGCTGTAAACGGTATGCTTCCAGCAGGCTTTGCTTGCGATGTGGAAATCGCGGACAACGAAGCCTGCCTCTGCCGGAATGACGTGCACCTCCGCTACTAACGCATCCTTCCGTGGTGGTTGCGAGAGTTCCGCAGGGAATAAGTATCGAAGTTGTCGGTTCCCCGGTAGTTCCAGCGCCCGTGCCGGTCCTTAGCATCCCTGGCGATCGGATCTCAGCGGCCATCCCTGGCCGTTCCAGCGCCAGGGCAATGTGACTCGGAAGCACCGGCCTTACATTTCAACGAGATATGCCGGACCTGGGGGCCTTTCTGGCTGGCCCGAGAACTGGATGCGTGCGATCACCGCGCCTGAGACGTGTCAGTACGGTCACGTTCTAAGAGGTCGCCGTGCAGTTTTGCAGCGGTGGCCGCCTTTAATGGAGGAGGAGCAGAACGACTGTGCTCAGGAGCACAATTGTCGTGCCGCTCCAGCCGGCACGACCGTGACGCGAGAGCCGCCCTGCGAGCGCAGCGCCAGCCACGAATGCGATCGGTGCCACGATCGGACCGAGGATGGGAAGATTGTCGGCGCCGGCCAGGCCATGCCAAGGATCGCCCACATTGCCCGTCATGTTCCCGGTGAACACGCGATCGAGCCCGAGGTACCCCGCGGGGTCGAGCGCTCCCGTGGAAAAGGTGAGTGCGAGCATGAGCGCGACATGGATCCCGTCCACTCCAGCCCGCCGGTAAGGCGGTTCATGCGGCACGGAGCGGGAATCGCCGTGACTCGTTTTCGGCGGAACAGGCGGCGTCCAAGGCCCCAGCGGCCGAGGCGTTCATCGCGCAGCCGATTGAAATCGAACCTCGCCTCCCAGTCGACGCCGTTGGTCCCTGTCGTGCCGTTGCTCTTCATGCTGCTCCCTCGCGTGAGGGCGGCTGAGCTCTCACAATATTCAGTACAGATGAACATTGTCGCTGAGGCTACACTTTGCGGTTAGCCGTGCTGTCCGGTATCCGATTCGAGGGAATCGAGCCGCTGGAGGACTTCGACTGCTGAGCGAACCGCAACGCGGCGCTCAATGTCTATACCTCCCTGCCCATTGAGCTCCCGCCTGCCGACGACGAACCACACACCGACGGCCGGTACCGCGCCGTGATTGGCGAACATGTGCGGTCGCGATGAATCGAAGTAAATGGAGTCGCCTACGCCCAACAGGTAGGTGTCGAACTCGAGCTGCAGCGTGATCTCGCAGGATAGGACGTATGCATATTCCACGCCCACGTGGCGCATCAGCTTTCGCTCGAGGGAACTACTGCCCTCAGGCTGATATGTGACGAGCAGGGCATCCGCCGGTCCGTCCGGTCCCATCGCCAATCGCTCCCAACGGACGCCGTTCTCCATCTCGATGACGGGGTTGTCCGCCGAGTGCTGGAGCGCGAGCGATGGGCTTTGCTGAACCACGGACGGTCCTTGCTCCGACTTGAGTCCCAGCAGATCGTCCACCGAGATCGACAGGAGACTGGCGAGAGCGTAGAGCGTAGCTACCGACGGCTGCGTCTTTCCCGTCTCCACCTGCGAGATCAAGCTCGCCGAGACACCCAGCTCCTGTGCGACTTTCCTCAAGCTCATTCCGAGGACCAGCCGCTCGCGTCGCAGGCGTGACCCGACCGAACCAGCAGTCGACATGAGCGCCTCCTCAGCCAGTGTGTGTCGCGCGGTCGCCGTGTGTCGCGCGGTCGCCACAACCCTACCGTTCTGCTGACGGCCGACGCGCATTTCGGTGCCGGGAAGCCGCTCCCTCGGCTGCTCGCTCAGTTCGGCCTCCCGCTGGGACGACCAAGTTCCGCGATGGCCGACCAGTCCAGATGTGCGAGCTGAGGGTCAGCAAGGGCGGCTTCGAAGCGCTCTCGAATTGCGGGGGCAAGCGGGAGTTCTGTCTGTGACTCCCTCGCGAGGCGCTCCGCGAGACTCAGGTCCTTGAGCCCCAGTCCGACAGTGAAGCCCGGCGGTGCGTAGCGGCGCTCAGCGATTATGCCGCCGTAGACCGAGTGAACGACTCCTCCGAAAAAGGTGCTCGTGAAGAGTTCCACGAACTCCGAGGCCGGAACTCCTTCCGCCTCGACGAGTGCGATGCCTTCACTCATTGAGGCCAGCGCATGGAGAATCATCAGGTTTATTGAAATCTTGACCGCATTCGCCTGCTGGGGCTCATCACCCAACCGCCACCGCTTGACGCTGCACGGCGCGAGGTAGCTTTCGACGATATCGACTGCACCCGACGGGCCCGCCAGGAGAATGTTTAGCTTTCCCGCGGCCGCCACCTCTGGGCGGCCCAGCACGGGGGCCGCGACGTACACGACACCGGCATCCGCGAATCGGCGCGAAAGGAGTGCACTCATCTGCGCGCTCACGGACGCCATATTGGCGTGAACCCGGGGACCATTCGCCGCTCCGATGTTCTCGCGGCTTAGCACGGCGTCTGCGGCGCTGTCGTCCGCGAGCATCGAGAAGGAGACGGGCTTGGCAAGCGCGTGTGCTGCCGTTTCGGCCACTCCTGCCCCGGCCGCCACAAGATCGTCCTGTGCCGCTGATGGGCTTCGGTTCCACACTGTCAGGTCGATGCCCGAATCGACCATCCGTCCCGCGATGGCAGAGCCCATCCGGCCGAGCCCAAGATATCCCGCCGCTGCCATGTCTTGCCTCCGACTCTCCCGGCCGCTCACAGAGCCGCAATCGCGTCGATCTCGATGGACGCACCGTTGAAGAGTGCCTGGGCTCCGATCACTGTGCTGGCTGACGGCTCCAGAGTCTGCACGATGGCATTGCAGTCTCGCGCCAGATGTGCAGCTTCTCCTGATCCAGCCCGGCGATATACACGTTCACGCGTACGAGGTCCTCGTACTTGCGCCGGCCACTTCCAGCGCGCGCTCGACTTCGCCGTAGGTCAGCTCGATCGCGCGCACGAAGTCACTGGGAACGGTGCCGTCTTCTTCGAAGCCGACCTGACCGGAGACGAAGATCAAATCGCCGGCGCTGTCGGAGATTCCGGGGATGACCGGTGCCGGCGTGCGTGTGATGCGACTGTGGGGCATTAGACTTCCTGCAATATCAGGTGGCGAATGATGTTGACGGCAAGCGTGACGACCCGACGGTACGGCGTACGCCGTCAGTCGTCTCGGCCGTAGACCACCCAGAAGGCCGGGCCGGGCTCGCCGAGCGCCGACCGGTTACTGAGCGCGTGCCACCGGCGGTTGTGATAGACCAACGGGGTGGGGTCAGCCACAGCCGAGTCGTGCCGCTCGCTCGCCTCGATCGCCTCGGCGATGATCAGGGTCGCGCCGTTCACCTCGACCCGTTGCGTCACTCGCCTTCGAAGCCAGTCAGCGCTGGGGTAGTAGGGCTCGCCTGTGAGCAGGCGGCTCCAGTGGACATCATCACCGAATCGGTTGACCCCGCTGCGCGCGCCTACCTTCGCCAGATCGATCTGATCGACGGAGAGGAGATGGACGATGACTGTTTCCGCCCGCTTGATCGTCGGCGTGCTCGACGACATCGCCGACGCAGAGAAGACCAGCGTTGGCGGATGGATGGACAGTGAGGCCACCGAGCTCACCGTCATGGCGACAGGACCGTCGCCCACGTCGGCGGTGACGACCGCCACCCCGGCGGGGTGTGCACGGAACACGTGACGAAAATCTTCTGCCGAGATATGTGGTTCGGCAAGCGACTCCGACATCTTCCTCCATTCCTTTCGCATTGACGGTGTTCGATGCTTACATGATGGGCAGCACGAATCGCGCTTCGCCGTTTCGCCCGAGCAGCACCTTTCCATACGCTTCGTATCCGGCTGGAGCCAGGATGTGCCCGTGGCGCGCGGCGATAGCCTGGTCGCGCCAGATCCGCTGCAGAGCCGCGGACTCCGCGAATCCTGCCGACCCATGCGCGGACATCAGATTGTTGATGAGCAACGTGATCGTCTCCACGATCCAACCGGCCTTCGCTCTCATCGCGATGCGCTCCGGGTAAGGCGCATAGTAATCCCGCTCTGCGCCTTGGAAGATCTCATCGGCGACCTGGGCCGCGAGTGCCTCCGCGGCCTCGAGCTCGACGGACGCTTTCGCGATGGAGGACTGAAAAACCGCCGACTCCGATTGACGCTCGTAGCCGGTGTAGGCGACAGCCTTGCTTTCCGCCTTGGCTCTGACGAAGTCCAGAGCGGCACGGCCCATACCCAGGTGCGGTCCCAGGAGCTTCATGAACAGAGAGGGGATGAAGACCGTCCGGTACGACACATCGTCACCGTCCGACAGGTATTCGCCCGCGACGGCTGCCGTCAGGGGAAACACACGGTGCGCGGGGACGAAAACATCCTCCGCCACCTGAGTGACACTCGCGGTCGCCCTCATGCCCGCGACGTACCAGTTGTCGTCGTAGGTCAGTTCGGACGTGGGAATCAAGGCGAGCCCGGCGTCAACCACCACGCCGCGTTCATCCTTAAGAGGGATGCCGAGCAACGACCACTCTGCATGCATGCTCCCCGTGCCGTACGACCACTTCCCCGTGACGCTATAACCGCCCTCTATCGGCACGGAATCCGATGTCGTAGCCAGCACGATCGAGATGAAGGAGTCCACCCTCCGGGCCCCACACATCGGCTTGCGCACGCTCGTCCATCAGGCTCAGAACCCACGCCCCCGAGTCGAGGATGCCGTTCACCCATGCGAGGCTTCCGTCGCCGCGTCCGATGCCCCGAGCGACGGCATGGGCCTCGCGAGTGTTCGCAGCGAGGCCGCCGAACTTGGTGGGCACCGAGATGCTGAACGCCCCGGTCTGCACGACGGAATTGAAGGTCTCATCAGAAATGCGGCGACTCTCGTCTGCCCCTCTCCCGGCAGCGAGAAGATCCGGGCGAAGCGCGTCGATCTTCTCTACGATCTTCGCAATCTCAGGTCGCAGTACGGAAGTCGGCATGTTAACTCCTCGGTTCGCTGCCGGGCATCGGATTGTTCACGAATCATGACATAGTAGGTGGGGACCGCCAAGTAATACTGAACGCTACCGGGTCGGCTGATCGGAACATCTTCGTATACGACCACTCGCTCGGCGAGAGAGGGCCCTGCGTGGTGATCAGCCGTGTTCGACGAGCGCCAGCACGCGCGCTGGGCTTCCCGTGCCGCCCACAATCGGAAGTGGCGCCACGACGATCACCGCGCCGGTCACCGGGAGCCGATCCAGGTTCTGCAACGACGTGATGCCATACTTGTCGTTGCCGAGCAGGTAGTAGTGCATGGGCATACCGGGCTCCATGGCGTGGCCTAGCCCCGCGTCGAGCCCCATCGTTTCCACCCCCACGCCCGAGATATGAGTCTCCTCGGCGAGCCAGCGGGCGCATTCCGGGGTGAATCCCGGCGTGTGCGCTCCCTCGCTGTCTGCATTGACGAACCTCTCGGCGTTCTGACTGTGCACAGACCACCCAGTCCGAACGAGTACCCACCCATTCTGCGGGAAGTCCCCATGCTCGGTCTGCCACTCCTTGAAATGATCCGGCGTCGCCACGAAGTCCGGATTCGCTGCAGCCTCGGCCGTGAAGTCCACGACGACCGCCGGACCGATCAGACGAGGCAACGGCGTTTCGGAGACATCTCTGCCGTCGCGTCCCGTGATCCAATGGATCGGCGCATCAAGATGAGTGCCCGTGTGCTCGCTGATATGAATATCGTTGGCCCGCCACACGGGACCGCGCTCGTCGTATGCGGCGATCTCCTCGAGCACGAACGGAGCCGGGCTGGGGAAGGGGTCGGGAAGAGTCATGCTGGGGGTGTTCTCGGTCAACTTGTTGGTCAAGTCGATGATCTCGACTTTCCCGTTCGAAATTGCTGCGACCAGTTCGCCCAGTTGTGCCATGAGCACGCCCTCATCTCGTCAGGTCGACGAGGGACCCTCGCCGAATAACCAAGAACGGCTCAGATTCCACTCGAACCTGCCGTTGATGTCTGCTATATCTTCACAGTTGGACCGAAGGTTGTCAATCATTACTTAACAGTAACTCCAGCGCACACAAGCTCCGGATACTCGTTTGTCCGACGAGAGGCATGCGTCGATGCATATCGGCCCATGCCTCTCGTCCGTGGGATCAGCGGTGTGCGTCCACCCGAGAGTCGAAGGCCTCTTTTGCTGCGCGCGCTCCAACAGCGAACGAAGCGTATTGGACGCCCAAAATAATGCGAGACGCACCGCGACTGAGGGCCCAGTCGAGCTCCTCGGGTGCCCACCCGGCGCACATCCACGGCTTCTGCGCTGATTGGATCGCGCTGACGATCCTATCCATATCCGCGAGATCTGCCTCGCTGCGGGTGTACATCCCGCGCCCCCTACTCATCGACAGGTCCGCCTGACCGATCATCAGTCCGTTGACGGTGCTGAGCGCGGCGATCTTCTCGATGTCCTCCAGTGCATCGGACTCTTCGATGAGCGGGAAACTCAAGGTTTCGGCGTCCGCTGCCGCAACCGCGTCCGCCGTCATCGGGCCCCACGTCGTGTTGCGACCGCTGGCGAGACTACGCGTGCCCAACGGAGGATACTTCGCGTACTCGGTCACCGTCCGGGCGTGCGCCAGGCGTCCGACGTGAGGAATGACCACGCCCGTGCAGCCGAAATCGAGAGCTTGCTGAATTGGCTCCCGATCCGGGCCGAGAACCTTCGCGAACACCTCAAGCCCGAGCCCCAGAAGTAGCGGCACATGCCGCGAGAGCGTCTCAACGTCGAACATTCCGTGCTCCAGGTCGAGCATGACGAAATCAAACTCAAGGTCAGCGATGATTTCCGCTGACGGAACCCTGTTGTCCGCCAGGCAGAATCCAGTTTTTGTCATTCGAGAACCACGTTCTTCGTCCGATGAGATTTCGCTGCGGATCCGCGTCGTGGATCAGCCACCTTGCCTTGCTGTGCTGCGCTTCTGCCGCTGTTCGGCGTCGATGATGAATCCGTCCGGAAGCACCAGATCATCGATCGTCACGTCACGGATGGATGATTTGCCGAGTGAGACCAGGCCACGTTCGATCGTGCCGCGGAAGCCCTCGAGGACTTCGTACACGCCTCGCTCTCCGTCAGCAGCGAGGGCGTAGAACCACGGTCGCCCGATCATCACGGTCGAGGCACCTAGTGCCAGGGCTTTAAGCACGTCAGTACCACGGCGTACACCGCTGTCGTAGATGACCTGGGCCTGATCGCCGACCGCGCTGACGACTGACGGCAGGAACCGCAAGGGCGAAGGAGTCGTGTCGAGGTTGTTCCCGCCGTGGTTGGACACTCCGATCGCAGTCGCCCCCGCATCCACCGCACGCCGCGCATCGTCTGCCGCCACGATGCCCTTGACCATGATCGGGCCACCCCACAGTTCAGCGAGCCACGCGACATCGTCCCAGGTCGGGACCGCCGTCCCGAGCCACTCCATCAGCCCTCCCACCAGCGTGGGGACCGGTTCACCGGCCTTGCCCATGTTGGGTGCGTTCAGACCGGGCAAGGAGCGCTGCTTGACGTAGCGCAGGAACCACGTAGGGTGACTGGCCGCCATCGGCGCATACTTCACCAGCGTTGCGAAGTTGATCCCATCCGGGTACACCGGCGAGCCCCAGTCCCGCGGGTTGAACGCGACCCGACTGGCGGAGAGGTCGACGGTCAGGATCAATCCCTTCACCCCGGCTTTCCGGAAGCGCTCTACCCGCCCCGCAATGACGTCGCGATCTCCGGACCAGTAGACTTGCGCGAACGACCGCGAGTTCACCTTGGCCACCTCCTCGATCGCAACGGAGGCAACGTTGCTCACCCCGATCGCGGTGCCGGCGCGCTCGGCGGCACGGGCGACACCGATCTCGCCATCCGGATGCATCGCAAACGCCGCCGCCGGGGAGATGACGACCGGCATCTCGATCGGCTGACCCATGAACGTCGCCGCCAGGTCGAGCCGAGCCGGCAGCGCTACGCCGACACGCGGGATCATACCGATCTGCGTGAAAGCCGCGAGGTTACCGCTCATCGTGGCACCAGAATCGCTACCCGCCTCAAGCGCATCGTATATGTCCTTGGGCAGCAGCCTCTTCGCCTTAACATGGGCCTCGTTGACAGACTCAAGTGGCTTGTGCGCCATGTCTTCTCCTTTTCTGATTTGTATAAACGGTCGCGTCGTTACCGACAGGCCTTTCGCGGTCAGTCACCTTACGGAGTGACCAGTGGCAGGTGGTCAAGCGTGTAGGAACGGTCGCCCGGTGCCACGTATGAGGCAAGGTTGGCCTTGGTCCAGAACGTAGACTTGACCACGAGCTCCTTGTCGGGCTTGCCGTCCCTAATGTCTTTTGCCGCTTTGACGACGGCGGCGCCCGTTGCGGTCGTGTTGGGGTCCCACGTACCCGTCAGCCGACCCTGCCTGAGTCCGTCTGGAACATCACCATCTCTTGTTCGTCACGACCCGGGTCTGCTGGCCCGCGTCTCAGGAAGGGATCCGGCGGCCTGAACGGCCATGTCACCTCCCGCCCGCCTGTGATGCCGGCGGGGCGGAAGATGAGGATGATCACCATGAACGCCGCAACGACCACGAGGCGGCTGCCTGAGGGCAGAGAAATGACGACCGCTCCGATGTGCATGCCGTTCTCCAGCAGGCCCAGAACGTGGTTCAGCGCTGAGATGAGAAGGCTGCCGACGACAGCTCCCCAGACCGAGAGCATCCCTCCGACCACGAGCATGGCGATCGTCGTGAAGGTGAAGTCCAGACCGAACTGCGAAGCCTGCACGACGCGGTTCGTCTGGGCCCACATCGCGCCGCCTACGCCGGCGAGCGCACCCGAAATGGCGAAGGCGATGATGCGATGCCAGGTGATGTTGATCCCGGATGCCGGGGCGGCTTGGGCGTTCTCCCGCGACGCCCGAAGCATCCGCGCGCTGCGACTCTGCCCGTAGCCCCATGCGAGAACGACGACGATGAGCGCGATCACGAGCGTGCTCTGCAGGTCGAAGCTCCGGGGGACGCCCGTCATCGACTGGCCCGACTTCGGCCCGACCGCACTCCAGTAGGTGAGCACCTGCAGCACGAGCATGAGCAAGGCAAACGTTGCGATTCCCGCTTCAAGCCCGTGCAGGCGCATGAGCGCGAAGCCGCTGACAAGCGCGGTGACGCCGCCGGCCACGCCTGCGATGAGCAGAGCGGCATAGGGGTTCGCGGAAGCATGCGCCAAGAAAGGCGCGAGTTCGGGCATGATCGAGGACTTCACCGACGGGTTGATCGTCAACAGCGACATCGTCCAGGCCCCGACGGCCACGAAAGCGAGGTGTCCGAAGGACAGGACTCCGCTGTTGCCGATGAACGACCACATCGCCACGACGATGATCAGAGTGGCCAGGGCATAACCGAGGTCGATGGACGCGGCGGGTAACAGATTGCTCACCGCAGAGGCGACAACCCAGATGACGACCAGCGGAACGATCAGCGTCCACAGCGAGAGCACGACGTGAGGAACTCTCCAGCCAACGAGGGGGAGGCGGGACGTGCGGGAAGAGGTCATGTGCGCTCCTTGGCTGTGCGTCCGGCGAAGATTCCGTTGGGAGCGATCAGGAGGACGACGATGACGAGTAGGTAGACCAAGGCGACGCGGAAGTCGCCGAATCCGGATGGCAGCCAGGTCGTGAACAGCGATAGGGCGAATCCAACAGCGAACCCGCCGACCAGCGCGCCCCCAATGCGGTTCAGTCCGCCGATGACAGCACCGATGAGGCCGAAGAGTGTCGCCTGGACGCCGAAGGTCGGATTGACGGCGCCCGATTGGGTGGTGAGGACGAACGCGACAGCGGCTGCCAGGATGCCGCTCATCCCCAGAGTGACCGCGATCATGACCCCCGAGCGGATGCCGAGGATGCGAGCCTCACGGAAGTTGGCGGCGGCGGCCTGCACTTGGAGTCCCATCCTTGACTTCGTGAGGAAGAAGTGGACCGCAATGAGCAGGACGGCTGCGAGGATGATCGCCACGATCGCAAGCATGCTGAGGCGCAATCCGCCGACGTTCACCGATCGTGTCAGCGCTGGAGCGACGGCTCCGGTGCGGACGTTCACACCGAAGATCCCTTCGTAGGCACGCTGCAGCAAGATACTCACGCCGAAGCTGGCGATCAGGAGGGATGCGGCCGATTGCGACCGCATCCATCGGAACACGGCGAGGTCCATCAGCAGGGACAGCGCGATGGCGACCACGACGGATGCGGCGAGTGCGAGCGGCCAGGATAGCGGCCATACGAGGATGAGCGCGTAGGCGGCACCCGTGATGATCTCGCCGTTAGCGAAGTTCGCGAGCCGCAGTACGCCGAACACGAGCCCGATGCCCAGCGCAGCGAGCGCGTAGACCGCACCCGCGGAGGTGGCGTCGATGAGAGATTGAATGACAGGGATCATGATCCGAGGTACGCCTTCATGAGAAGTGCGGAGTCATCCGCGTCGTTCGGGGAGAGGGTCATAGTGATGCGTCCTTCGGTCAGCACGTAGGTCCTTGTCGCGGTAGCCACGGTCTGCTGCGCGCGTTGTTCGACGATGAGGACGGCCGTGCCGCGAGCGCAGATGCTCTCGATTGCGGCAAAGACCGTGTCCACCGCTGTCGGCGACAGGCCCAGTGACGGCTCGTCGAGGGCGAGAAGGGTCGGCGCCGCGAGCAGGGCGCGTCCGATCGCGAGCTGCTGCTGCTGGCCGCCGGACAGGAGCCCGGCGGGGCGCTCGGCGAACTCACTGAGAATGGGGAAGAGTTCATACACCCATCTAAGGTCGTCGGCGAGCCCTCTGCGGTCGCGGCGGGCAGTCGACCCGAGACGGAGATTGTCGCGGACGCTCAGACGGCCGAAGATGTGATGGCCTTCCGTCACCAGCGCCAAGCCGGCGCGTGCGACCTGCTCCGGAGCCATACGGCGGAGATCGACACCGCGCAAGCTTGTCTCCGCGGACTCGGATCGCACAGCGTTCACGACTCCGAGGAGAGTCGAGGACTTCCCCGCGCCGTTCGGGCCGATGATGCCGACCATCTCTCCGGCGTTGACGTGGAAGCTCAGGTCGGACACGGCGGGAATGCCGCCGTATGCGACGCGCAGACCCGACACCATCAGCACTCGTTCGGTGTTATCCAGCGACATCTTCGCCTCCTTCAGCGATCTGTCGAGCCGCGTTGCCCAGGTATGACGTGGCCAGACGTTCGTCGTGGCGGATCTCGTCGGGGCAGCCGTCGATGACGTTCCGGCCGGCGCCGAGGACGAAGATGTGGTCGCAGCTGCCGAACACGAGGGGCATGTTGTGATCGATCAGGAGCACGCCGATGCCGCGCGCCGCGAGAGCGCGCATCGTGTCGCGGAAATGCTGCGCCTCGCCCTCGTTGAGCCCTGCGGCGGGCTCGTCGAAGAGCACCCAGCTTGGTTGCGTCGCGAGTGCTCGCGCGACACCGAGGCGTCGCTCGACTCCGTGGGGCAGATGATTCGCGGCGTGCAGAGCCCACTCTTCGAGCTGCAACTCGGACAGAACGTCCAAGGTGAGAGCGCGCGCCTTGGCACCGGTCACTCCGCAGGCCAGCGCTGTGACCTCGACATTCTCCATGACCGTGAGGAGCGGATAGAGGTGGCCGTGTTGGAAGGTGCGGGCGATGCCGCGGTGCGTCCTGCGCTGTGCCGACTCCCGTGGAAGCGTTTCGCCGTCGATCTCGATGGCGCCCTCATCCGGTCGGTCGAACCCGCTGAGGATGTTGACGAGCGTCGACTTGCCGGCGCCGTTGGCGCCGATCAAGCCGGTTACCCGACCGCGCGGGATCTCGATGTTCACGTCTTGCAGCGCTCTTACGCCGCGGTATGACCGAGTTATCCCGCGGCCCTGGAGCCGGACACTCGCGCGTCCGGCTCCAGGGACAGTGCGGACGTCAGCCATTGACGTTGATCTTCTCGGGTGCGCGCCGCTCGACGAACTTGAGCGTCCCGTCCTTGACCACGAGCACGCTCTGCGACCGGTCGACCCCGATGTGCAGTTGCGGCGTGAATGTCGTGTCGCCGACCAGGAACTTCTCATCCTTAAAGTTCTCGAAGGCTTTGGCGAGCTTGTCTCCGTTCCAGCTCCCCGCGATCTCGTGACCCTTGACGAGCGCATCGAGGACCGACGGGCCTGTGACGAAGCTTCCGGTGACGGGACGTTGCCCGTAGGTGGACGCATAGAGGTCCGCGAACTTGTTGACGGCGGGGTCCGGATCATCCCCCGTGGTCGAGACATACGTGGTGACGTAGTAGTCGCTGAGCCCCGGGATCGCGTCGAGCCAGAACGTTCCGTCCATGCCGAAGCCCGAAATGATCGGGGCTGCGATCCCGCCGGCACGCAAATCCTTCGCCGCCTTGGCACCCCCGGGGTTATAGCCACAGTTGAAGACTACGTCGGGGGCTGTTCCGCCTGTGATCTTCGAAACGATCTCCGGGATGCTGTCGCCCTGGACATAGTTGTAACTTCCAACGTCGGTACCACCGAGTTCGATAAACCTCTTACGTGCGATCGCACACTGGCTCTGCGTATACTTGAGGCTCGTGTCCGTGAGGAATACGCCCTTCTTCCACCCCTTGCTCTGCGCGAACTCGGCCATGACGACGCCCTCGCCGATCGTCGAGTTGCCCATCGAGAAGCTCAGGTTGAGTCCGCCCTTCGGCCCGAAGAGCGCATCACCGATACATGGTGAGATGCTCATGACGTTTGCCTGCCCGGCGGCGAGCGCTCCCGGGCTCGAGAGGTCGAAGTCACAGGTGAGGATGATTGCCTTGGCGCCGGCATCGATCAGCTGCTGGCTCGCCGGTGCGTACTTGTCCAGATTTGAGCCGGTGTCGATCACGCGAAGTTCGACGTGCTTGCCATCGATGCCGCCCTTCTCGTTGAGCTGAGTGATCGCCATCTTCATTGCGTTGAGCGCTGGCGCGTCGACGACGGACATGAAACCCGTCTCGGCCATCGCCGCGCCGAGGAGGATCGTGTCGGAGCTCCCCTTGCTGGCCGAGTCGCTCGGCTGAGAGGCGCTGGCGACGCACCCCGTGAGGGCCAGAGCCGACACCGCTACGACGCTGAGCGTCGCAATCGTTCTTGACGCAAATCTCATAGTTCACTTGCTCGCTTTCTATTGGGGATTGCGGTGGAGCAGAAGGATGAGGGCACAACCGGAACGCTGTCGCCCGTGCCGAGGATCCGTGATCGGAACATCTTCGTATACGGCCACTCGGTCGGCGAGAGAGGGCCCTGTGTGGCGATCAGCCGTGTTCGACGTTGATGTCTGCTATATCTTCACAGTCGGACCGAAGGTTGTCAATCATTACTTAACAGTAACTCCAGCGCACACTAGCTCCGGATACTCACGGATTTGCTGGGGTGGCCGACCAACGACAGGCGAAATTCGTTGACAGCCCGAGTGGATCGAGATGGCTTTTGACGCGACCCGTTCAGTGGCATTTACGATCCCCCCCGGGACGACCTCGGACTGCGGATGATCGAGGACACGGCGCCTTCGCGAATGCGCAAGCAGGCCGTCATGCGGGCCCCGCCCGGCTGAGGCGTGTGGCTAAACCCGGGGAAGCCGCGCTTCACCGTACCGATGCGGATCTCGCAGAGATCGATTCGATACCCGAGCAGGGGAACGATGAGCTCGCGAGGGTGAGTTGCAGGAACTGCACCGACTGAACGCCACGCTTCTACGATGCCGTCGCCTCGGCGTGCGGCAACGACGTTCTCAAGGCGTTCATCCACGTGCTCTCGTTCCGCAATCGCTGCCAGCGACCCGCGTATTCCTTCGGTGTTGAGCAGATTGGATACTGGATGCGCTCAGCCAGCGGGGGCGGGTTCTGCCCGGTGGCTGATGCGACCCAAGCGTAGAGGCCGTTATCTAGAGCTGCGCGAATTGTTGCCAGCCAATCACTGAAAGCCAGCGACATCTGTACCGGTGCTTGCTCTCGTGTGATGGCTAGGATTTCGAACGACGTTGGCGTGACGTTACGGACGTCGATATCCCAAGGATGGGTCGAAATGTAGTCTTTCCAAGACTCACCAAATTCTTTTCGCTTCGCTGTGGCGTGGTGCAATCTCGCAAAAGCGAAATCAAAGAGCTGCTGAATGCCCTAACTCTAAGCGCGGGCTGTGACAGACCAACTGAAAGGCTGCTTGCCGGCAAAAGACTAGCGACCGACAAGCTCATCTAGAATCACACCTAGTGCCCGGAGAACCTGGCGCTAACTGTTTATAGGCGGGGGAGAAACAACATGACGACTGAAGGTCACTACTGGACGGCTCAGGAATACGGTCTTGCAGCGGAAGGTCAGTTTCTTGCCTTTGCCCACTCCCGAAATTACGAACCTGAGTATTTCGGTGGTCACCACAGGTCCAAGGATGTTGTAATCACGGTCGAAGGCGCCATAAGCACCGTCGACGTGAAGGCTGGATTCCCATGGCCGGGCCGGGGTATCGGTTTCATGGGCCGAAAGACCGGCATCCAAATCCGCGCCGACTACCTCGCTCTGGTGGTACATAACCGTGACGAGTCGTCCCGGTTATACGGAGACCGCTTGGAATTCCCGGAACATGATGGGATCTATCTCGTGCCCTCCCAGACCGTCGAGGAACTTTTCACCAAGGGTTTAAATCTTTCCGGCAATCCCAGCGGACTGAATGTGTATGCACAGGGCCTGGATCTGCATCAATTCAAAGTCTCCTGAAAGCAGGAGAAAACAAGGGAAGGGGGTCACCGTATCGTGGCACCCCTTCCCTTGTCTGGTTCTTCGATCCCTATCGGGACAGCCCGTTCTTTCCTCGTTGAGCACCGACCGTTGCCCCTGTGCGGGACTTACGAGCTTTGGTTGCACCCTTGCCCATGGTGACGGCTGCGCTGGGGTGTGTGCCTTCGCTGCGGGCTGCGGCGAGGCGGCCGCGGATCTGTGTTTCGTTGGCACCGGTGTTGGCCAGGGACTCGGCAAACTTCTCGTGGTGTTCGGCCGAGCCGTAATCGGCGGCCGACGCACTCTCTGCTTTGAGTCCCTGGTCTTTCAAACGGCTGCTATCGGTGCCGGTGACGCGGTTTTCGATCTCGCGGCCGAGGCCTTCCATTCGGGCGAAGAGGTCCTTCTCGGCGCGTTCGTACCGCTGTTCCAGTGACACCTGCTCGGAGCCTTTGAAACCGCCCTCGGCCAGGAGTTTGGCCTCGTGCATGTCCTGGGCCGCTTTCACGAACGCGGGATCTTCGAAGTGAGAGTCGCCGGCCCCGTTGACGTTCGCGGTGGTTTCTTTCCGTAGCTGGTCAATATCGGGGCCGTTGATGCCGTCCTTGCCAATAAGGAACATGCGTTCCTGCACGGTGGCGTCCGCTGCCGCCACTGCTTTGGGCGTCTTGGCACTGTGGGCGGTCTGCAGGGCCCGGGCCAGCTCGAGGTTGGCCAGGTACCCCACGGGCACCTGGTGCCGTTCCATTTCCGGGGCCAGTTCCGTCGCCTGCGCGCGGAGTTCTTCCGCGCGGGCCGCTGCGAGCAGCTGCATGGCCTTCTCGTGTTCGGCGGCTGCTTTGCGCGTCTCTTCCTGGCTGCGAGCCAGGGCGTCCTGCCGGGCTTTCTCGGTGGTGATGGTCTGGCTCCCTGACTCCAGATAGGCGGAGTCAGCGCCGACGTCGTGGGTGTCGATGCCGTAGCGCGTGAGAACTTCCTGACGGATTCTCTCCGATGCTGCCAGGGCGGCAGGGTCGTGGTCCCTCCACCCTTCCGCGACGGCGTGCGCAGTGGCAATGTCATGGGACTGGGCTTTGTCCCACCACTGCTCCTTCTCCACGGGCGCCAGCGCCGCGTGGGCGGCGCTGCGTTCGGCAGCGAGGCGTGCCTGGGCTTCGTGCGCTACCTGGGCGTCCTGGTGTTCCTGTTGCCGCTGACTCTCCTGACGCCGACGTACCAATGTCTCGGCAATACGTGAGGCGATCATCAACGACTGCCGCAGGCCGCCGTCCAGGACGTCGTCCATTCCATCTGATTCACTCATCGTGCTCCCCTTGCAGTTGGTGGTGGTGTTTATCGGTCGAGGCCCGACCCGGAATCGCGTCGGCTGGGCTGGTGGGTCTTGGCCGGTGTTGCCGGCGTTGGTGTCGCTGGCACCGCTGATCCCGGACGGATGGGAACCATTCCACGCCGGGCAATGTCGATCGCGCTAGGCGCCACTGCAGCCTCAGCTGCCGCCTGCTGTTCGGCACCAACCAAAACCGTCTTCGGCATGGTCGCGGTGAACGGGGCCAGCTGCTCCTCTACCACCGACCGGATGCGCTGAGCCTCGCGGGTCCGCCCGGACTGGGCGTGCATCTCGTACACCGCGAAGGCGGTGTTGATCAGCTGCACCATGAGCGCGGTCTGCGCCGCAGTCCTATTCTTGCTGGACGCTGCCATGAACAACATCGCGGTACCGGCAATGGACGGCAACGCAATAGGTTTGCTGTGCTGTCGTGGCGCGCGGAGCTGCGCGGTACGGGACAGTTCGGCGGCGGTGGCCGCCAACGGTCCGGGCGTCGGTTCGAGCCGGTACGACCATGCCGCGAACGCCCCGGACACTTCCCGCGCAGCCTTCGCCCACGTGGCGTGATCATCACGCGGCAGTGCGCGCAGCTGCTCAACCAGTGCGGTCGCGTTGCGGGTGTATTCCACCCATGCTTCGGCCGGTGGTGTTGCGTTCTCGGGGCCGGTCCTGGAGACCGTGCGCTTGTTGCGGGCCGCCGCGTTCCATTCCGCTGCAGCATCGGTCGCCAGATGCGGTGAATCCATCCACTCTTCACGCAAGGCGCCGAGTTTCAGGTCAGAGGCGAGAGTCCCGCCGCCGAACCAGATCGGACGTTCTCCCTGCTTGGGACGTTCAGCTACGGAGTACCCGACAATAACGTCCGTGGTGTTCTTCGCGTAGCGCGGCCGCACCAGCAGGCCGGTGTCCCGGGCCCGGCGTACGAACTCCGCTTCGGTCGCTGAGGCGCTGGCACTGGCACGGACCTTCCGCGCCAGTGACGCCCGGTGCATTTCCCGGTCGTCCCTGACGGCGGTGGCTTTCTCGGCCCGGTCGTAGCCACGGGTGGAATGCACCGTGGAGAGCTGTTCCAGACCGTACTTGACCTCCAGCTCCCGACAGGTCTGCTGTGCACGCTTGTAGTCCCCATGGGTGGAGGCTTTGGTGCCGTCCTCCCGGACGAGAGAGACCGCCAGGTGAATGTGGTGGTTGCCGTTCTCAGACGTGCCGTGGTTCACCGCGGCCCACCGGCACGGTGCCTTGCCGCTGGCTTCGGAAAAGCCCATGGAGTCCACGAAGTCGTTGGCTATATCGCCCCACTGCTGGTCAGTCAGTGCTCCCTCTTCAGCGCGCAGGCTCAAGGAACAGTGCCACACACTGGCGTCCTTATACCCGACGTGCACGCGCTCCTTCTTCGCCGCGTCCCACCGCAGGTCTTTGATCCGCACCGAGACACCGAACATCTTGCGCGGCCGGTCCAGATGCTTGGCAATCGCCAGGGCATCGCCGCCGTCCAGGACCCCGTCGTCGTACCACGCCATGATGGCAGCATCCCCGGCAACAAGGTGCGGATCCTGGTGGGCGTTCTTCGTCTTGTTGGCATCGGTCGATGCCAGGTAAACCAGGAGCCCGCCAATACGCGAACCGCGAGTGATGTTCGGAATCATCCCTACATCAGCCCCTCAATCGCATCGTCGATCCGCATGGCCACGGAACGTATGTGCTTCAGCGCTTCGCCGGCTTCGGCGGGGAACTCGCCGGTCGCGTTCGCCTGCCGTGCGAGCTGGTTGATGTTATTGGAGGAACGGGCCAGAAGATTGTGCAGAGACATCAGTTCCGCAGCGATGGCCCGGCGTTCCGTAGGTGAATCAGAATGCTCCGACAGTGCCGACGAAATCAGCAGGTTCGGAACAGTAACTCTCTCGCGCTCAGCCCTGGCAACGAGGGCGGCCTCTTCCTCCACAGTGACCCACACGTCACGGCGCTTCTTGCTCCCTGCTGGAGTGTTCTCACGGCGCCGGCGGGAAAGCCGGGAACGAGCAGCATTCTCCTCCGCCACTCGTTCCCCCAATCCATTAAAAGCCCAGCGCAGCGAACCCGGAACCGGGGACCACACTGACAAGTGTGCCGCACCCGACCGCCAGAGTCGAGCGCGGCAAGCCACTTACACTTGCTCCGGACGGTTGCGTTGGAGGGTTTTCGAACCACGGGTGCGACCCACCGGAAAACCACTCCCGCCCTGTGGGTAGCGGAACGGTTAGAGTCGGTGCATGGACATCAACGACATCGCCGCCAAAGCCGCCGCAAAAATCGACGCCGCCCGCGACGTCAAAGTCAACGCAGTGAAAACGGCCGCCGCCAGCGGCGTCGAACTCGCCGAAGCAGCCCAGCTGCTTGCATCCGCCGAACAAAAGTACGCCAAGGACTACCAGGCAGCCCTCCGCGCCGACTGGACCGACTCCGACCTGCGCAGCTTCGGCCTCGACGCCCCGGCCAAGAAAGCCAGCGGCCGCCCACGCACCCGGAAGGCCGCCGGCCAAGAAGCTTCCTTGACGGGCGCTTCGCAGTAGCAGCCCCTCGCCCACGGTAATGATGGTAAAAGCTATTTCTTCGGGCTTTTCCCGCACACCTGTGGACGACGGGACCCACCTGACCGTTTGCACACAACCGCCAGGGCACCAGCGGCCAGCACGGCACCGCCGGGACCGGCGATCATGCACAACCTCCGAGCATGATCCTCACCTAATCAGGAACCAGTTCCTCATTTACCACCCACGAGACAAACAACCGGGGCCCGCACCGACACAGGGTGCGGGGCCCGGATGTTTGTCCGCCTACCGACGCTCCTTCGACCCTCGGAATAAGCCGCAGTAGAAGCAGCGTGAAGACACTTACGCCGTGCGTCATGTGTTCCCGCTTGCGGTTCGCAGCCATCTCTATGAAGGGATCTTTTGCTCTCAGGTTCTACACCGCTTGCAACTTCTTGATGGAGACGCACGAGTGGTGCGACGACGGCGGGACGTTCGCCCGTGCCATCGATTCAATGGCGGAGGTGATGCACATTTGTCCTGATCGCCAGGCGATTCCGGCGGCTCATCCGTTAGCGCTCGAAGCCACCCTCACGTGATTTATCGTGCGCGGCTCCGGCGCGTCCTTGGGGCGTCGGGTGGGTGTGTGGAGGGTGCGTGTTCTTCGGAGCCGCGGGGAAGTTGGCGGCCTGCAGTCTGCGCAGTCGTGCAAGGGCCGGGTCCACCTCCGCCTGCGTTGCTGAAACCTCTGCTGCTGGTGGTGGTTTGGTCGGGTCGATTGATGCCTTGAGTTTCTCATCCAGGTCCGCGCACGTCGCACGTGCTGCGACGAGTTTGTCTTCGTATTTGAACGGCTTGCCGGCCTGGTTCTCGATCTCGGAGAGCACCGCCTGCTTTTCGATAATGGTCTGTCGCAGCTGGGTCTCGTAGTCGGGTACCCCGGATACTTTGTTCTCCAGACGGGTGATGATGCCGGCGCTTCCTTCCAGCAGCTCCATGCGGGTGAAGACCAGCGGAGGCGCCGGAACGTCCTTCAGGGTGATCGCGAGATCCTGGTAGGAGCCGAGCCTGGAGTCCTCGGCCGCGTTGCGGACCTGCAGCTCGTGGCCGCCCAGGGAAGCCCTGGTGCCATAGTCCTGTTTTTGGCGGTAGTAGTTTCCGTATTCGGGTGTGTGCGTACGCACCCATTCCGAGATGGCGGCCACGGCCTCCGGGCGTTTGGAGTAGCCCCTGCCATCGATGCTGGCGGCAAAGGACTCCCCCGCCGTCGGGGTGATGCGCCGGAGCGCGGCCTGCACCGCGGGCAGCTTGCTTTCGGCTTTCTTGATGCTGGTTTCGGCGGCGGCCCTGGTCCAGGCCAGGGTGCTTTGCCCCTTCTCGTGGGCACGTTTGAGACGTTCGAGTTTGGTCCGTGCGGCGTCGGCCTCGATCTTCTCCATCACCAGCGGGTTCCCGGAGGTCGCGGCTTTGATTTGTGCCGCGTTCAGGGCCAGGTCTCCGACGTCCTCGATCTCGCGGATATCCAGGCGCCCGCGAAGGACCTGCTGGATCATGGTGGCCTTGCGCTGGATCCCGTCCCAGGCGGCACTGTCGTAGCTGCCGCTGGTGGCGTACTGGAAGTTGTGGACCTCGGCGTTGGCGTTGCCCTGGCGGATGATGCGTCCGTCGCGCTGGGTCAGGTCAGCTGGCCGCCACGGGCAGGTGACGTGGTGGATTGCTTTGGCGCGGAGCTGGACGTTCGTACCGGTTCCCATCATGGCGGTGGAGCCGATCAGCACGGTCACTTCCCCGGAGCGGCATTGGGCGAAGAGCTGGGCTTTCTGCTCGGGCTTGGGCGAGTCCTGGATCAACCGGATCTGCTCTGCCTGGATCCCGCCGGCGACGAGCTGGTCCTTGAGCTGCTGGTAGGCCGTCCAGACCGGCTTCCCGTCGGGCCCGGTGTTCTTGGACGGCGTGCTGAGGTCACAGAAGATGATCTGCAGCGCACCCTTGTTCGCCGAGGGGATGCCGGAGCGGAAGCTCGTGTCGTACTCGTTCTCGCGGTTCTCTTCCCAGACCCTCAGGGTCTTGGCGACAACCGCATCCAGCTTGGTCCCGGACTCCGGTTCGATGCCGACCATGCGCAGGTCCAGGGCGGCCTTGCGGCCGTCGTTGTAGACGCTCAGGGCGTTGTCCGCGCCCTTCTCCGCCCATCTGGAGAGGGAGTCCAGCCGGTCCGCGAGGCCCTTCATGTACTCGGCCAGCTCCGGCGGCTGCGGAATCAGCACCAGCTCCGTTTGCCGCTCCCCGTCCCCGGGCCGGCGGGCAAGGTCCGGGGTTTTCAGGTTCAGGTCCTCGGAGAGCTTCACATCCGCGAAGACGTGGAAGGAGCGCAGCATCTCGGGGACGTTCTTGAACTTCGCGAAGCGCGGCTTGTTCTTCAGCCGGCCTCCGGCGCCCATCTCGATCGCGGTCACGGTTTCCCCGAACGTCGCACCCCAGACGTCGAAGTTCTCCACGCCCGCGGCCTGGAGCAGGTCCGGGCGCAGGTAGCGCTGCATGACGTGCGCTTCGGTGATGGAGTTGGCGATCGGTGTGCCGGTGGCCATCGTGACGACGCGTTCCCCGTGCGTGGCGCGGAGGTATTCGAGCTTCAGGTGCATGTCCGTGGCCCGGATGGACCCGGCGATTTCGGCGCCCTTGATGTTGGTGACCGTGCGCAGGTTCTTATAGTCGTGGGCTTCGTCGACGAACAGGTAATCCACGCCCGTGTCCTCGAACGTCAGTCCAGGATCCGGTGCGGTGTCCATGAGCCTTTTCATGCGCTCTTCTTCGGCCTGCAGCTTGGTCTCCAGCTTCTTCACCGTGGTCCGGTCTTCACCCTCTTCCTGGGCGTTGACGATGGTCTGCCGGACGTCGGCGATGAGCGATTCCTGATAGGCCTCGATGGTCTCTGCCTTCACGCCGACGCTCTTGAAGGCCTGCTGGGTCATGATGATGCCGTCCCAGTCGTTCGCCGCCGCACGGGCGACGAACTGACGGCGCCCGGCCAGGTCCCCGCTCCTGGTCTTGATGTCATCGGACCCTGCCGAGAGCAGCCGGGCCTGCGGGTACAGTTCCAGCCATTCACGGGTGAACTGCTCCAGCATGTGGTTCGGAACGACCACCATGGGTTTGGAGGCCATGCCCAGGCGTTTGAGCTCCATCGCACCCATCACCATCTCGGCGGTCTTGCCCGCCCCGACCTCATGGAAGAGGCCCACGGCCGGTTCGGAAATGATCCGCGCCACGGCGGTGCGCTGGTGCGGGTGCGGGGTGAAGGACTTCGCCAACCCCGGCAGGCTCAGCCGGTGCCCTTCCTTCGTGTAGTCGCGCAGGGCCAGGGAGTTGAAGCGGCGGTTGTATTCATCAAGGAGCCGGCCGGCCCGTTCGGGGTCTTCCCAGACCCACTCGGCGAAGC
Source organism: Arthrobacter rhizophilus (assembly GCF_026241105.1). Lineage (GTDB taxonomy): Bacteria > Actinomycetota > Actinomycetes > Actinomycetales > Micrococcaceae > Arthrobacter. The sequence goes on from NZ_JAPFFT010000031.1 coordinate 23,386, forward strand.
GCTCCTGCAGGGCTTCGGCCTTTTCCTGGGCCGCCTCGGTTTCTTCGAGGTTGGCGACGGATTTGCCCTCCTCGTCCTTGTCCTCGACCTGGATGCTCTTTTGTTCCAGGATGCTTTGCAACAGGTCCGGAGCGGGCCGGCGCACCGTCCCCCACTCATTCGCGGACCGGACCGTGCCCCGGTTGGCTTTGACCCGCCAGATGCCGGCGCCGACGCTGCTCACGCTGGCGTTCGGATCGGCCAGAATGTCCTTCACGAACAGCTGGTGCTCCTCGGAAGAGATCCAGACCGCGCCCAGACGCGCCTCGACGTCTTCCATGCCCACCTTCGGCGGCTGGACTTCCTCCAGGGCGGTGACGTTGACGCCCCAGCGTTCGTCCCCTGCCGCCGCTGCCCGTGCGGCGTCGAGCTTGGTCCGCACGTTCCCGGACAGGTATTCAGGTGCCGTGACGAGCCTGCCCGTTGCCGGATCATCGAACACGAGCGTGCCCAGCCGGTCGAGGGCTTCCTCTTCCGTCACGCCCAACAGCTCCGCGATCTTCTCCAGTTCCGGGGCGCCATACGTGTCCAGGGCGATGGCCAACGCTTCGTCAACGGTGTCCGCACCCAGGAGCGGTTTGCGGGCCACCACCTGGCGGTGCTGAAGAAGCGCCGCCGGGGTCGCTGTCCGGGTTTCCTCGTTGAAACTCTCCAGGGCCGGCGGCAGGGCGCCGAAGGGGTCCGTCTGGCGCAGGATCCGCACGGCCGGTGCCGCACGGCGGGTGATGATGTCCTCGCCCGTTTCCTTGTCCGTGCGGACCGTCTCCGTGAAGCGGTTCAGAGGTCCGTACTTGAGGGCGTATGCCGTGTACTTCTCAGCCAGGGCCGTGCGTTGGGCCGATAGTTCCGGGGTGTCTTCGCTGTCGGACGCCTCCATCTCCAACAGGGACCGTGCCCCGTCCCGCAACCCCAGCAGCTCGCCTAGCTCCGCCGCGTGTGCTTTGGGGACCGGGAAGGGTGCCTGTTCCCCTGCCCGAGCCACGGTGAATGTTCCGTCGGGCCCGGCGGTGATGGTGCCGTCCCACTCCTGTCCGGGCCCCGGCAGCAACGCCGCCGGGGTCTTCCCCGGAGCCGGCTCGGCAGGGGCGTGGCCCAGGCCGGCCTCCAGCGCGTCGGTCACGATGACGTCGAGCCGCCGGGCGAGCAGCTGCGGGACGGCGGCGAGGTCCTCGGCTCTCACGCTGACGGTTTCCTCGCCGTACATGCCGTTTCCAACGGTGATCTGTCCCAGGACGTTTTGGGGGTTCAGGTCAAAGTAGTTGTTGATCTTCACGTTGCGGTCCCCGACGATTACGGGCCCGACGGTTTCCCAGTCCGTGTTGGCAGGCTCCCGGCCCGGCTCGCGCTTGCGCAGCAGCAGCAGGTCGGTGAGCGCTTCGGTGCCGGCGGCGCGGCGGTGGGCGCCGGTGGGCAGGCGCACGGCGGCTACCAGGTCCGCCATTGCGCTCATCTCCCGCCTCGAGGTGGGGTTGGTTGCGTCCATGGTGAAGCTGGAGGTCAGCACGGCGACGTAACCGCCGGGCTTCACGGCCGCCAGGCTTTTCAGGATGAAGTGGTTGTGCATGGAGTGCCGGGAGTCGGCGTTGTGAGTCTTGTCGTAGAGCGCGTTCTTGCTGAACGGGACATTGCCGACCGCAAGGTCAAAGGAATTGGACGTGATCGGGGTGTCCGCGAAGGATTCGCTGCGGATGCTCGCGTCCGGATACAGCCCCCGGGAAATGGCGGCCGTCAGCGGATCCAGCTCGACACCGGTCATCCGGGCGCCTTCCGGGGCGAAGCCGAGGAACGTTCCAGCTCCCGACCCCGGTTCCAGCACCTCTCCCCCGGTGAAACCGAGCCGGTCCACGGCGGACCAGATCTCCTTCACCAGGGCAGCGTCGGTGTAGTAGGCGTTCGTCGTCGTCCGCGATGCCGCGGCGTACTCACGCCCGCTCAGGACCTCGCGCAGCTGCGCGCGCTCGTCCGCCCAGTCATCCTTGTCGAACAGCTGGGGCACCGCGCCCCAGCCGGACCACTGCGCCAGGGAACGCTGCTCGGCCCCGGTGGCCAGGCGCTGCTGCTCCTCCAGCTCCCGCACGACGCGGATTGCTTCCAAGTTCGCCGCGAACCTGGCTTTCTGTCCCGAAGGGGCAAGGTCGGCCTGGGACGCGGGACGGAAACGTCCAGCCGTCGCCGGCCCGATCGTCTCCTGGTGCTGCGGTTCGGGTGCTAGTCCTGCCCGTCCTCCCGGCGCGCGGAGCCCGGCTCCATTTCCTCCGGTTCCGGGGGAAGACCTGCGTAGATCATCTCCTGGTACACCATCTCCCGTGCCCGCAGCTTGGCCATGTTCACCAGCCCGATGTACTCCATCGGCGGCTCCGAACCCCTGGTCGGCGTCAGCTCCTCGCTCAGGTCCCAGATCGCCTGCTGAATCTCCTCCCCCAACATCGAAAAGTGCGTCTCCGGGTCCGCGATCTGCGCGAAGGCCTCCGGATCGTGCTTCTTCATGGTTTCCATGGCGTGTCTGCCGTGCTCGTTCATTGACTACCTCTCCCGGTTCGGCCCACAAGGACTCCAGACTCAGCTGACCCTCAATGTGGTTCTTAGATTTCCTCGATGCCATGTGCGCCGCTCCCCCTCCGTTTGCCTCCACGCTAGCGAAGGCCCCGGAGGACTCACAGTCACACGCTTATTCCTGCGGGGCCTGGAGACTCTTCCGTTGCCGTGCGAGCTCACGGACGACCGTGGCCTCACTGACGTCGATGGTCTTGGCGATGTCACGGACCGTCCGCTTTTCGCCGCGCATCCGATGCGCCGTGGCTGCCTTGTCCGGCGTCATCTTGGTCGGCCGGCCACCCACTCTTCCCCTCGCCTTGGCAGCGGCAAGCCCGGCCATGGTCCGCTCGCGCAACCGGTTCCGCTCGTACTCGGCGATCGCCGAGAAGAAATGGAACATCAGCACGCCCTGGGACGTGGTCGTATCCAGCCACGTCTCGGTCAACGACCGAAGCCCGACATGCCGGTCTGCCAGCGTCTTCACGATGCCGGCAAGGTCGGCAGTGTTCCTCCCGAGCCGGGACAAATCGTTGACCACCAGGATGTTCCCGGGCTGTAGGTGATCCAGGCAGTCCTGCCACTGCGGTCGCTCAGTCGTCGCACCCGACGCAAAATCCGTCCAGATCCGGAAGCACCCGGCAGCGTTCAAAGCATCCAGCTGCAAGTCCACCGACTGCTCAGTCGTGCTCACCCGGGCATAACCCATCAACGTAGCCACATCAGCCCTCCAAGCAAAGTGGAGCGGTTTCACCTGGAAGATGGGGCATGGGGTGGGCATTGACACCGGCACCGCGATGCTCGTGCGCGGCGGGGTCCACGGTGAGAACGATATCGTCTCGATCGGGAGCGCACCAAATGTTGCCGCGAAACTCAGCGAGATCCGTGGCACGAAAACAATCAACATCTCTTCCGCCGTCTATAACCGACTAAGCGAGCCTTCCAAGGTCTCCAAGGAAAAGAACATGTGGACGCTGATGGGCGTGAAACCCTATGGCGGCAAGTCCGTAACCTACTACGGCTCGTCTTACACCTGGGCGCCATGAGCCATCAGCAACCGGAACGACCGCGGCGTTTAGGTTAGCCCGGAATCATGGGACTAATCAGGAGTGGAAAGAAAGCTGAATCAAATTCGGCCGTCTCGGACAAGGAAGCCCTTGAGACAGCGTGGAAAATCCACGCTGCCCTTGTCGATTGGACCGGGAAGGTGGATGCCAAGGCTTCGTTTGCATTTGCCTTGATCGGCCGGGCTCGCGACGCTGGTCGCGCTATCTGCCAAGGGCCGACTCTTTGGGATCTTGGCAGGGCCGGTGCAGAACATTACATACTATGCGGCAATCTTCTCGTTGATTATCGCCGCTTCCTGCGCGATGTGGGTTGTTGTACCCCGCCTCAGAATGCGGCATGTCGGGAAGGAATGGCCTGACAACTTCATATACTTCGGACACTTGAAGTACTGGGACGCCGCAGAACTTCCCAGGAAGATCAGGGACACGGAGATGCTTCCTATCATCACCAAACAGATGGTGGGCATGAGCAAAATTGCCTGGATGAAACATCTGCTGGTGAAAGCCTCAATGATCCTCGCCTCGATCCGAGGCGTTTGTCTTCTGACCTGCGGCCTACTGGTCCGGGCTGGCCTAACACCATGAGAGTTGGGCCTACCGCGGCCGCCGGAAAGCCCTCTCACCCGAACGGGCCGCCGAACTCCGGGAGCGGGCGCAGGCCGGGGAACAGAAGACGGCCCTGGCCCGCGAATTCGGCATCAGCTGCGAAACCCTCCACAAGTACCTCAAGAACGGAAACTAAGGAGCTGATCAACCGCCGCTGGAAGCTGTGGGCCCGTCGTGCACGGACTGCTTGTCGAGCAGATGCCGAACTTTCTTCATGTAGCTTTCGCTATGCGCCCGAAGAGCCTGCCGTTGCGCAGTGGTCATGACGACCGGGGACTCAGCATGACTTTGAACGCCTGGGTAGCGCTGCCCATGAGTATGGCAGTCTCGGCGGCCCGGATCATGTGCCAGACAGTCGCGGGTGCATGTCTATTCTCTGCGGTTGAAGATGAATGAAAAATGTGCACACCAAACGGTTTTCCTACCAAGAATCGTTGCGTGTTTCGGAAACGACGGTGGTTGCCCAGGCATAAGCCAACGTCAGCACGAGTCCGCACACCAGAAAGGCGAGAACGGCAACGCCGCGGGAGTCCTGCCTTTGATATTGGGAAACTCCATAGTGCCAGTGTCACAAATCCGGCAATCACCAGACAACAATGACACGGCAGCCGAAAAACGTCCGCGTCCTGAAGATCAGCGAACTCGAAACCATCACTGACGACGTCATCGAAGCAGCCGCCAGCACCCTTGTCATCGGCAACTGACGACAAAGAGCGACAACAAAACACAACCAAAAACTCCGAAGTCCACACACATCGGATACATCAGGGTCAGCAGCCTGGAACAGAACAGCCAGTGCCAGCTCGAAGGTCCCCGGCTGGACTGAACCACCGCGGCTTCCGGTTCATGTTTTGCATCTGGGCAGATGGAACCTTGGTAGATTGCGCTAGAACCAATGACAAGGTTGGAGCCACCAATGTGGAGTTACCCCCGCAAGATAGAACGCGGTAGCAGGCGATTGATGAGTGCCTGGTCCTGGCAGCGCGTCCATTTGAACCCTTACCGAAACGGCAGTGGGGGATTGGCAAGTGACATGACGCACTTCGGCTCCACAGAGCTTGGCAAAGCAAGAGCGGCACTCCTAGCAACTGGAGTCGACCATCTTGAGGTCCTTCTCAGTCACTGCACGATGTCATTTTCATCGCTCCCTCGGCTCATCATGGGTAACCAGTTGCCGTGGCCATTTCTGGCAATGGCACGTATCTGTATCGCTATGTAGTCGAGCCGGGAGTGGCTCCCGAGGCCAGACTAATGCGCATGGCAGCGCTGATGCTCTGGAGCAATTCAGAGGAATCAAAGATGGCAAAGGCAGCCACGGGGACCGACCCGGAGGCGCTCGAAGAAATGAACGCAGGGGTCGCAGAAACCCTGCGGAGGATTCATTCGATGGTCTCCAGTGCTGGTTTTGAGATTCAGGGCGCCCGGGTGGTGGATCCGGCAAATGGTCTGAAGCCGGTATCGGCAACAATCTCGGGGATTGACCTCATGCGGCTTCAATTCCCTGACCTTGGAGAAGAGTCCTACCGCCGCCTGTCTGGGTTTGTACACGGAGCAGCCTGGGCGCTGGGGAAAGCGACAATGCGCTTTGCGGCGCATCTTCACAGCCCCACGATCGACGCAATGACTGTCATATGGGCCTTCGATCTGTGTGGTCGCTCGCTTGGCAAGATGATGGCGTTCTCGGCTAGCTACGCTGGCATACCGCTGGGAAATGTGCCCGAAAGGCTTGACGCGCTTTCGCGCTTACCCGCAGTGAGCATGATCGCCTGCGCGAGCGAAAGGGCAGGGAGGTCTTTGTGGGCCCAGGGCGTGGATGGAACTCTCCCTTCTCATCCATCATTGTTCAGGCCCGTGGACACGCACCGTTAGTCAAGGACCCCCGGACAGGTCGCAGGTCGGAACGGCCATCCAACGACGAGCAAGAGAGAACCGTGGGCGACTGCGACGGGGTCCCTCGAGTGTCCTAACTCGGCCCGTTCAAGGAAGTGAAAAGAATTGCACGAAGCCTGTGGGAACAGGTCCTTGGACAGTGCGTTCCACTCTTCGGCGGACTGTGCGAGCAGATGCGCGGCCCGGACCCGGGCGGAAATGGTTTTCAAGAACGGCATGCGCGTCCCCCGCGCGATAATTCAAGCTTCTATTCTGGACCACCCCGCCGGTGGTGACGGTGGTGATCGCCGCCCGTGACCCCGGCGGTAGCCCCCTGAGCGCCTGAGAAGGCGGCCCGTTCCCAGGTGAAGTTCCCGCGGCGCCCCGGCCCCGCACATCTGGTGTGTGTCGTCTGGGAAAGGACCGTGACTGGCGAGGTAATCGGCCACAATGTCCCTAAGAGTTGCCTGCGAAAGGGGCCGCGCATCTGGCGCGGCGAGCATCCAGCTCTCTAGGCCGTCGTGCTCCGCCCAGCGTCATACACTCCTGCGGGCTCACCCGCACCAACGTAACGAGAGGTCGGCCAAGCGGCACCACAATTCTCATCCCTCTGCACGCCGGAGGAACTTCCTATCCGTTTACACCTCTGGCACCAAAGGTCGTCGCCGTGAGCACCGTCTCACGGCACGTCATGTCGCGACGTCATGCCACCCCGATGAAGAATCGTGAATGGGAAGACTTGCGGTGAATGTGGTCAAGACTTCGAACAGTCTCGCACCTCGCAGAGATTCTGCGCTACACGCTGTGACAATAGGCAGCGTGACCGTCGACGGCGGACACGGAGACGGCCATGACCGTGTCCATCGCCAGGCTCTCCGCGCAGTCGGGCCTGAGGTACCTGTTCAAGACCACGATGATGGACGACGTCTCGCCCGCTTCCCCGGACGCAACCAGCTACTACATGAAGGCCGGGACACCGCAGGGGCGCTGGCTCGGTAGCGGCCTGGACGGCATCACCCGAGCCCGCGGCGACCCAGTCACCGAAGCCGACGCCAAAGCCATCTTCGACGAAACCGTCCATCCGGACACCGGCGCTCCCCTGGGCCGCCCGCACGGCCAACCCACACTCGTCCAAAACAGCCAGGGACAAGCCAGCACGCGCCGCGCTGTCGCCGGATTCGATCTGACGTTCAGCGTCCCCAAATCAGTCTCCGTGCTCTGGGCGCTGAGCCCGCGGACCTTCCAAGACCAGATCCTTCAAACCCACCACGACGCCGTCACCGCCACACTGGAATGGTTGGAAGAGTCCGTCATCCACACAAGATCCGGACGCAATGGCGTTGCCCGCATCGGCACCACGGGAGCCATCGCCGCCGCCTTTGATCATTGGGAGTCGCGCGCCGGGGACCCGCAGCTGCACACCCACCTGGTCATCGCCAACCGCGTCCAACGGATCACCGACGGCGCCTGGGTCACCCTCGACTCCCGGACCCTCTACAAGGCCGCGGTTGCCGCGAGCGAACACTACAACGGACTGCTCTTCGATGCGCTCCACCGCCACCTCGGGACCGACACCGACATCCGCGAGCCCGCAGCCACCACGCATAACCCGAGTGCGCAGCTCACCGGCGTCGATGACAGCCTGATCCGCGAATTCTCCCACCGCTCGCGCCTCATCGAGGCGGAAACCGACCGTCTCGTCGCCGCATGGACCACAACCCACGGCACTCCTCCAACGGCAACAACCACCATCAAGCTCCGCCAGCAGGCAACCCTCTCCACCCGCACCGCAAAGGCCAACACCATCGCGCCGCTGCACCAACTCTCCGAACAGTGGCGGGCACGCGCCGAAGCCAAGGGCTTCGACCCCCGACTCGTGCTGGCCAACACCATCCGGCGTTCACGGACCACTCCCTTCCGCTCGTCAGACTTCACCGCCGAGTGGGTGGACGCCGTTGCGTCGCTCACCCGGGAGCGGGTCGCCACCAAGCGCGCCACTTGGAACCGTTGGAACCTGCTGGCCGAGGCCGAACGGGTCTGCGCCGCGATCCGCTGCCACACACCGGAAGACCGCAACACCCTGATCGACGCCGTCGCCACCGCCGCCGAAACCCAATCGGTGCCCCTGAACGACTACCGGTACAGCGTCCCCGCGGACGCGCGGCCCGATCTGCACCTCGGCACCCGGAGTGTCTTCGACTTCCACGGCGCCCGCCTCTACACCGATGCCACCACCCTCGCCTGCGAGGAGGCCGTCATGGCGGCAAGGAACGACGACGGCGGCCCGGCTATCCGCCCAGGCGTCGCCATGGAGGTACTCGTCGGCTACAAACATCACGGCAAATTCGGGCTGCATGAGGACCAGAGGGCCGCGGCAGCGGAGGTGCTCGTGAGCGGGAACCGGCTCGACGCCGTCGTTGGTCCCGCCGGCACCGGCAAAACCACCACCCTCGGGGCAATCAAGACAGCTTGGGAAGCAGAGTTCGGTCCCGGCACCGTGGTCGGGCTCGCACCCGCGGCGGCGAGCGCCGAGGTCCTGGGGCGGGAACTCGCCATGGTCACCGAGAACGTCAGCAAATGGTTGTACGAGTCCGTCGGTCAAGGAGCAGGCCACCGGGCGGAGCGGTTCTTCGCCGTCGAGCAGCGCCTGGGCAACTCTGTGGCGAATACCCGTCTGGGGCAGGAAGCCATCCGGCTGGCCGCAGAGCAAAACAGATGGCGGTTCCACCCGAACCAGCTAATTGTCCTAGATGAAGCCTCGATGGTTTCCACCCTTCAGCTCTCGGCGCTGGTGCATCAGGCCCGGGACGCCGGAGCCAAAGTGCTGTTGGTGGGCGATCCCGGGCAGCTGGATGCCATCGATGCCGGCGGCGTCCTGGGCTGGTTGGACCGGCAAGGCAAAACCAGCCGGTTGAGCACCATCTGGCGGTTTGAACATGCCTGGGAACGGGATGCCTCTCTGAAGCTTCGCGCCGGGGACGTCGCGGCCATCACCGCCTACGACACGCACCAACGGCTCCGCCACGGCCCTTATCTGGACGTGCTCGACCATGCCTACTTGAATTGGCAAGCCGACATGCTGTCCGGAAGGTCGTCCATCCTCATCGCCGCGGATAACGACACCGTCGGCATGCTCAACGAACGAGCGCAGGCAGACCGCGTGATACAGGGTCTTGTGGATGCCGAACAGGCGGTCCTTCTGGGCGACGGGATGCGTGTCGGCCGTGGTGACACGGTCATCGCTCGCCGCAATGACCGCACCGTTACCGACAGCAACGGTGATTTCATCCGCAACGGCACTCTGCTCGACGTCGTGCGTGCCGGCAAGCGCGACGGCTCCCTGGTAGCGGTCCGGAGGGACACCGGCGCCATCGTCACCCTACACCGCGAGTATGTCGAGTCGGCGGTGGAGCTGGGATATGCGACGACGGCCCACCGCTCCCAGGGGATCACGGTCGACACCGGTCACACCGTCGTCACCCAAGGACGTCTCACACGTGAGCTTCTCTACGTCAGCATGACGCGCGGACGCGGCGGTAACTTCGCCTACGTCAGCGAAAACGACCCCATCGACCACGAACCGCTGGACCCCTCCTTGCAGCCGCAATGGCAGGAGATCCTCGCCGAAGTGCTCGCGGCAGAAGGCGCCGAACGAACCGCTCACGAAGTCCGCGACGCCGAACAGTCCAGCGCCGACACGCTCGACCGGCTCAGCGCCGAATACGACTACCTCGCCCAAATTGCTGCCGCCGAAGACCTGAGAAGGTTCATCAAGGCGCGCACTCTAGAGATTGATGAGGTGTTGCAGCAATCCCCCTCGTGGGGCGCGGCCGTCGCAGCCTGGCGCCGAGCGACCGCGGCCAGCCGGCCCGGGGCTCAGCGGACTGTCACCGCCGCTTTGGAAACAAGCGGCGATGCAAAGGACGTCGCAGCCGTTCTGCACGCCCGGCTCGTCACCTTCTCATCCCGCATGCCAGCCAGCGACCGTGCCGTCATCCCCGAACCAATTCATACCAACCGGCCCGACCTTGCTGACATGATCAACCAAGTAACCCATGAGATCAGGCAGCGGGCCAAGCAAGTCGCGTCGGCCGCTTTGACGGAGGACGCTGAATGGAAACGAAAACTCGTCGAAACCCTCCCGCCGAACGTGACCGCGACAAATACCGCCCGCCTGGTCGCCATGGTTGCCATCTACAGGGACCGCTGGGGTATCGACGACTCACCCCTCCCTCTGGGACCTGCACCGGCAGACCATGATTGGGAACAGTCATCGCAGTATGAACACCTCAAGCGCGTTGCTGACCGGGCTTCGTCCCAAGCCAACCGGCAACAACAACCCGGCCAACGGCTGGAAGATTCGATCTCCCGACAGATCAGCCCCATTACTGTCGGTTGGCAGCTCTGACATCAAAATCACGATGCTCCTCCGCACGGTCATGCCGCCTGCACCGTTGTCTCCCATGAAGTAGGAACAGCGCCTGGCCGTATGTCAGGTGACCAAGACCACGGAGACTCCAATGACGACGACGCCAAATCGCAACCAGCCCGTCGAGGCTGACCAACAGTGGCTAACCCCAAAAGAGATCTGCGCACAGCTACAGATCCCCGAACAGACCTTCTACCAGTGGCGAGCCAAGCACGTCGGGCCACACGCATACCGTATCGGCAGGCACCTGCGCATCCGCCAGAGCGACTTCGTTGCCTGGCTGTCGCTGCACGCAGAACCGTAACCGGCCCAAAACCTGCACGCGATAAATGAGCAGGTACCCACTGCCCCTCGGAACATGGGGTCTCATCCGCACCGACCGGGCAACAGCAAGAAGCTGGCGTGCACGGGCCAGATACCGGGACCTCGACGGGCAAACGCGAAAAATCGAAGCCCGAGGGCCGTCCGCCGCAGCGGCACGGCGAAATCTCCAGATCAAACTGCAAAAAAGGCAGACCCAAGGCAACGCCTTCATCAGCGCAACAGACCAGATCCGCGACCTCTCGGAGGTCTACCTGGCAGAACTGCAACGCTCGGACAAGGCATCACGGACCAAGGACAAGTACGCATTCAGCGTCAAGAAGTACATTCTGCCTGGAATCGGCTCTGTCCGCATTGGAGAGACCACGCCAGGCGTCGTGGATCACTTCACCCGAAATGTTGTCGACGCGGCCGGCCCCGCTACGGCCCGCACATGCGGGGCCGTGTTGTCGTCGATGTTCAAAATTGCGCTGCGCCACGACGCTGTGAGCATCAATCCGGTCCTAGGAATCTCCATCCCGAGAAGTCGGGCGGCAAAGCCTCAAGCCCTGGATCCGGAACAGTTTCTGGATCTGAGGACCAAGCTCATTGCTTGGGAGCAGGGATCGATGCTTGGCCGCACGAGATCCCAGGAACTCCACCAAATCGCCGACGTCCTCATCACCACAGGCTTACGGCCCGGCGAGCTATTCGCACTGTTCTGGGCCGACGTCGACCTCGACGCAGACCCGCCAACCGTGCATGTCCACGCCACAGTCATCCGTACTTCCACCGGCAGCGTCACCATTCAAGACCACCCAAAATCCGAGCACGGATTCCGCTACGTGACCATACCGCCAAACCTCGCCGAGTCGCTTCGAAGGCGACACCTCAGGCAAAGCACCAGCGCCGCTGCGAATCCCTTGGACTTGGTCTTCCCCTCATCTACAGGAACGGTGTGCGATCCGAACAATATCGGCAAGACCTGGCGCAAAGCGGCAGACGACATCGGATACTCGTGGGTGACGTTCAAAACGTTCCGCAAGGCCAACGCGACCCTCATTGCACGGACCATGGGCGCCGAAACGGCCGCGTACCAGGCCGGGCACTCCAAGGTGTCAATGACCCGAAAGCACTACGTCGAGGAATACAAAGAAGCGATCGACACACGGGCCGTACTCGGCGCCTTCGACGCAGCCAACGGGGGACCAGGAGCGCCTGGCAAGACCGGTCTCCAAATCTGATCTAGGTGAGTTAAAGGTGAGTCCGGCGCCAAAAAGTTCAAATAGCTCTGACCAGAATCAACAAACCTGCACGTCAAAGCCAAACTAAGAGCCCCCTGTCGGATTCGAACCGACGACCCCCGCTTTACAAGAGCGGTGCTCTGGCCAACTGAGCTAAGGAGGCGCGCCCCGGCGGACCGGGACAGATGCCCCGGCAAGCCGGAGCTGGTGCGCATCAGCGCTAGATAAGGGTAGCCCAAGACCTCCCGCCCACGGAAATTCCTCGCGGGCGAGGCTCCAAAGCGAGCGCCCGGCGGCCCCACCCGCCGTCGGGCCCTCAGTCCCGCGCCGCGAGCACCGCCCGGGCCGGCGTCAAGATTCCCGCAGGACGATCTACTTCTTCGCGGCCGCAGCGGCGTTCAGGTCGGCGACGAGGTCCGTCTTGCCGTCCCACTGCTTGCCTTCGACGAAGACCGTGGGCGTACCGGTGACTCCGATGACCGCGGCCTCCTTTGTGACAACCTTGACGAACGGGCGGTAGGTCTTGCTGTCCACGCAGGAGTCAATGTTGGCTGCGCCTGCTTCGGTGGCCATCTTCTTGAGGTCGTTGTCCGAAAGGCCTGCGCTACCCTCAGCGGGCTGGCGTGCGAACAGCAGGTCAACGAAGGCCGAGTACTTGTCCGGCGAAGAGTTCACAACGCAAGCCGCGGCATTGGCGGCACGGGAGGAGTAGTTGGTGCTGGAGCTGGCGTCAAGGAAGCCGAGCGGACGGTACTCCAGGCTGATCTTGCCATCGTTGCGCAGCTGGGTCAGCTGCTGGTTGTACGTGGCTTCGAAGTTCTTGCAGACCGGGCAGATGAAGTCGATGTAGGCCACTACCTTGACCGGCTTGCCGGCCTCGGCCTCGGCACCGGGAGCGGTCACCGTGGCGGGCGGGGTGGCGGGGGCTGACGGCAAGGACGCCAGGTCGACCGTGGCTGCCGCGGCCTTCGTCACGTCGGTGCCCTTGAGGAGGGTGACGCCGCCGTGCACGTTGGAGTTGGCCGGCGTCGGGCCTTGATCGGCGATGGGGGCGTTGTTGGTAATGTTCTGGCTGACTATCAGGGCAACCACTGCGAGGATCGCCACGACGGCAACCACAATGCCCCACCCGATGAGCAACTTGTTGCGCTTGTCCTTCTTCAGCTGAGCTTCGCGGATCTCGCGGGCCTTTTCGCGGGCCTGGGCGGTGCGCTCTGCCTTGGACAGACGTGGTTCGTTTGCGGGGCTCATCAGTTCCTCGTGATTGATCGACGGCGTTGGTCTAGCTATGGCAACGGGGCCAGTTTACGGGAGAAGACTGACAGCCATGCTGGGGTCTTGGACTCCAGTCCGAGGAACGAGCAAGTGTCCTTGATGATTCCCGCCGGTAGGGTGGGAGATGAGTCACAAGCAACCCCAGGGGGCAGCAATGCAAGTACCGGCAAGCGAAATAATCGACATCGCACCCGAGGGCAGACAGGCGCAAAAGTCCACGAAGTACGATTTCATGGTGGTCTCCAACCGCCTTCCGGTGGACCGTTTCCCTAGCGACGGCGGGGATAACGCGGCCGAGGGATGGCGCCGCTCTCCCGGTGGCCTGGTTACGGCCCTCGCCCCGATTATGACAAAGACCGACGGCGCGTGGGTGGGCTGGCACGGCGCCCCGGACGAGCCCCTTGAGCCTTTCAGCCACAGCGGGATGGACTTGGTTCCCGTCGACCTCAGCACCGACGATGTTGAGCTCTATTACGAAGGTTTCTCCAACGCCACCCTCTGGCCGCTTTACCACGACGTCATTGCTCCGCCGGAGTTCCACCGCACATGGTGGGACAGCTACCGCCGGGTCAACCGCCGGTTCGCCGACGCCGTCATCCAGCACGCGGACCACGGAGCCACCGTGTGGGTACAGGACTACCAACTCCAGCTCGTGCCGAGCATGCTCCGCCAGGCGCGCCCGGACCTACGGATCGGTTTCTTTAACCACATCCCGTTCCCACCGCCGGAAATCTTCGCCCAGCTACCGTGGCGCCAGGCCATCATCGAAGGACTGCTGGGCGCTGACCTGGTGGGCTTCCAGCGCCCCAGTGACGCGGCGAACTTCATGCGCTCGGCGCGCCGCTTCATCGGCGCCAGCGTCAAGCAGCAGCAGATCCATGTCAAAAGTCCGGACGGCCGGATTTCGCATATTGCCCGCGCACAGGCCTTCCCGATCTCAATCGCAGTGGACCAGATCAGCGAACTCGCCGAGCGCCCGGACATCATCGAACGCGCCCGGCAGATCCGCCAAGACCTCGGCAACCCCAAAACCATCCTCCTGGGCGTAGACCGCCTGGACTACACAAAGGGCATCCCGCACCGCTTGAAGGCGTTCGAGGAACTCCTCAAGGAAGGTCGGCTCACAGTGGAGGACGCCACGCTGATCCAGGTGGCGAGCCCCAGCCGCGAGCGCGTGCGGCAATACAGGCTCCTGCGCGAGGAAATCGAAGGCACCGTGGGCCACATCAACGGCAGCTACGACACCATGCAGAACACCGCCGTCCGGTACCTCCACCACAGCTACCCGATCGAGGAAATGGTGGCCCTTTACCTTGCCGCCGACGTCATGCTGGTCACGGCATTGCGCGACGGCATGAACCTCGTGGCCAAGGAGTATGTCACCGCCCGGACCAACAACACGGGAGCCTTGGTCCTCAGCGAATTCACGGGCGCCGCAGATCAACTCAAGCAAGCACTCCTGATGAATCCGCATGACATCGACGGGCTCAAGAACACCATCATGAGGGCCGTGCACCTGCCCCCGAATGAATCCCGCCGCCGGATGAAGTCCATGCGCAAACAAATCCTCGACCACGACGTCGATCATTGGTCCGCCGAATTCCTCTCGGCCCTAGCAGAAACCGTGGTACGCGATGACACGTGAAACAGCGGGCACTCCCCCTCTGAGCTTGTCCCCTGAATTGCTCGACGCCGTCCGCCGGATCGCCGGAACAGATCACCTTTTGGTGGCGATGGACTTTGACGGCACCATCTCCCCGATCGTGGACCACGCCGACGCCGCGCGCCCGCTCCAGCGGTCAGCGACCGCTTTCGCTGAGCTCGCCGAACTTCCGAGGACGACGACGGCGCTCATCTCCGGGCGCGCATTGGCCAGCCTGCGGGCGGTCGCCTCGCCCCCCGAGGCCACGCTGCTGATTGGCAGCCACGGCGCGGAGGCGTGGCTGGGCGCCGGTTCGGCGGAACTCCAGCTCGACGATGCTCAACGGGAGCTCCTCGCCGAAGTCCGCGAGGTCTTGGCGGGAATCTCGCAGGAAGCTCCGGGGACAGTCCTCGAAGACAAACCGGCCGGCGTCGTACTCCACACTCGGCGTGCAGCAGACGACGTGGCGGAGGACGCTGTGGCCGCGGCGCGGACGGTCCTTGAAGGCCGTCCGGGAGTCTTCCTCAAGAACGGCAAGCGCGTCCTCGAAACGTCTGTGGTGCATTCGTCCAAAGGCGAGGCTGTCGATTTCCTGCGCCAGGTGACTGGCGCCACCGGTGTCCTTTTTGCGGGCGACGACGTCACTGATGAAGACGCGATTGCCAGGCTGGTTGCCGGGGATGTCGGCGTGAAAGTCGGGCTGGATTTCACCCAGGCCGAGTTCCGGATCGAAGCCCCGGTTCATGTCGCCGAACTCTTGGAAGCGGTCCTTCGCGAACGGCGCCGCGAAGTCTCGAGAGACTCATCTCACATGTGACATTCGTAACATTTGGGCGATTACCCCGAGCTACTGCCATACTCTTGGTTGTGATGTGACGCACAACTACCGTGCGGCGTCACTCAGTCTCCCTTGCCCGGGCTCAGCCCAGGGCGGGGAGTCCAACTGAATAAACATGAACCATTCACAACGGATCGTCCGGCACGTACCTGCCGGTGAAGGGATTGATAACTGTGGCTACAGTTACTTTTGATAACGCTACGCGTCTGTACCCGGGCACAGATAAGCCCGCCGTCGATAAGCTCAACATCGACATCGCCGATGGCGAATTCCTGGTCCTCGTTGGACCCTCCGGTTGCGGTAAGTCCACCTCGCTGCGCATGCTCGCAGGCCTTGAGGATGTGAACTCCGGCCGCATTCTGATCGGCGACCGCGACGTCACGGACGTCCCGCCGAAGGACCGCGACATCGCCATGGTCTTCCAGAACTACGCCCTGTACCCGCACATGACCGTTGCGGACAACATGGGCTTCGCACTCAAGATCGCCGGCGTCTCCAAAGAAGAGCGTGCCGAGCGCGTCCGTGAAGCAGCCAAGCTTCTTGACCTCGAGCTCTACCTGGACCGCAAGCCGAAGGCGCTCTCCGGTGGCCAGCGTCAGCGCGTTGCCATGGGCCGCGCAATCGTCCGTAACCCGCAGGTCTTCCTCATGGATGAGCCGCTTTCCAACCTGGACGCCAAGCTCCGTGTCCAGACCCGCACCCAGATCGCTTCCCTGACCCGCCGCCTCGGCGTCACCACGGTCTACGTGACCCACGACCAGGTCGAGGCCATGACCATGGGTGACCGGGTTGCCGTCCTCAAGGACGGGCTGCTGCAGCAGGTAGACACCCCGCGCAACCTGTACGACCGCCCGAAGAACGTCTTCGTGGCCGGCTTCATCGGCTCCCCCGCCATGAACCTGCTGGAACTGCCGGTCGTCGACGGCGGCGTCCAGTTCGGTGGAACGGTTTACCCGGTTCCGCACAACGTTCTCGAAGAGGCCCACGGCAAGACCGTCACGCTCGGTTCCCGTCCGGAAGACCTTGAGACCGTCGGTGCCGGCGAAGGCCTTGAAGTTGAGGTTGACGTTGTCGAAGAGCTCGGCGCCGACGCCTACGTCTACGGCCACACCACGCTTGATGGCAAGAGCCACGACATCGTGGCCCGTGTCGACGGCCGCCGTCCCCCGATGAAGGGCGAGTCCATCTTCGTTCGTCCGCAGTCGGGCCACGTGCACCTGTTCGACACCAAGACTGGCCTGCGCCTGGGCGACTAACACCCGCACCGCACTAACGACGGCGGCCCTTCCGAAGTGGACGGGCCGCCGTCGTCGTTAACAGCAGCCTCCATACGGAAGAATTGACACCATGAGCGAGCAAAGCGGTGCCAAGTGGCATGACGAACCCACCGACTACGCGCAGATCGGCAAACTCCCGCGCACCGAGGCCGCGAGCGCCAATGACGTCGCGCCACCGGCGGGTGTGATCGGCTCCCTCAACATCACCGCTGCAGCGGCGGATCCCGAGCTCCTGGACCTGCCGTGGCACATCGCGCTCGAGGACTGGCCTACCAAGAACCTCGCTGCCCTGCCCCGCGGTATTTCCCGCCACATCGTGCGTTTCGCGCATTTGGGCGGTTCGGTCATCGCCATCAAGGAAACCTCCGAGCACGTTGCCCGGCACGAGTACCACATGCTCCGCAAGCTGGCCCGGATGGACGTACCCTGCGTCGAGCCGGTTGCAGTCATCACCGGCCGGACCACCGTTGACGGCAAGCCGCTCAACCCCGTACTGGTCACCCGGCACCTCAAGTTCTCCATGCCGTACCGCGCGCTCTTCTCACAGATGCTGCGCCGGGACACCCTCACCAGGCTTATTGACGCCCAAGCGCTGCTGCTGGTGCGCCTGCACCTGATCGGTTTCTATTGGGGCGACGTTTCCTTGTCCAATACCCTCTTCCGTCGGGACGCCGGCGCGTTCGCCGCGTACCTGGTGGACGCCGAAACCGGCGAGCTGTACCCCGATCTTTCGGTGGGCCAGCGCGAGTACGATCTCGAGATTGCCCGCGTCAACATTGCCGGTGAACTCATGGACCTGCTGGAAGGCGGCCTCATCGAGGAGAAGGTGGATCCGGTAGCGACGTCGGAGCTCATCATGGACTCCTACCGCCGGCTATGGGCCGAACTCACCGAAAAGGAATCGTTTGAGCTCGGCGAACGTTGGCGCGTGGGCGCGCGCATCCGCCGCCTCAACGAACTCGGCTTCGACGTCGAAGAATATGTCATCAAGACCACCGCGGACGGCTCCACCATCCAGCTTCAACCCAAGGTCGTCGACGCCGGGCACCACCAGAGGCGGCTGCTCCGCCTCACCGGCTTGGACGCCCAGGAGAACCAGGCCCGCCGGCTGCTCAATGACATGGATTCATTCCGGGCGGACAACAATCCGGACATGGACGAAGAAATCAGCGCCCACACCTGGGTCAGCCAGATCTTCGAGCCCATAGTCCGGTCCATCCCGCGCGACCTCGCAGGCAAGCTGGAACCGGCAGAAGTAGTCCACGAAGTCCTTGAGCACCGCTGGTACATGAGCCAGAAGCAGGACAGCCACATCCCCTTGGCCGAAGCCGTGCAGTCCTACTTGGACACCGTGCTGCGCCACCGGCGCGACGAGGCAGCCATCATGCTCAATCCGGACACGGCGTTACTGAAGATCCTGGAAGCGGAAACCGAGGAATCCCGGTACGAGCAGGACGAATACCCTGATTCGGACGACTAGCCCGAAGTTACGTCGGCCTCTTGTCTGGATTCGTTGAGTTTCCGGGCAGGAGGCCTTCTTTCGGTCGGAAGATGTAGA
>NZ_JAPFFT010000032.1 GCF_026241105.1 Arthrobacter rhizophilus
GAGCGGGCGGGGCCGGGCGCGTCCCGGCCCCGCGGGCGCAGGTCCTGGTCACCGTCCCGGTCCTGTCCCTTCTGGGCGCCACCGACGAACCGGCCATGCTGGACGGGTACGGGCCGATCCCGCCGTCCATGGCCCGGGCCCTGATCACCGACGGCGCCGACTCCTTCCACCGCGTCCTGACCGACCCCCGCGACGGCGCCCCGCTGGAAATCGGACGGACCAGCTACCGCCTCACGAAGGCCCAGCGTCAATGGCTGAGGCTCCGCGACGGCAAATGCCCCTTCCCCGGCTGCAACAACCACTCCCTGGACAACGAAGCCGACCACCTCCTGGCCTGGGCCGACGGAGGCACCACCGGCATCTCCAACCTGGGCCAACCCTGCCCCAAACACCACCGCCTCAAACACCGGACCGGATGGACTCCCACCACGGCCGGCAAAGACCACCCGCCAGGGTGGACATCACCATCACAAAGGCACTACCCCAGCGAACACCAGGACTGGGAACCACCCCGCTGGCCGGGCCATGTCCCGATCACGGAGACTGACACGGACACACGCCCGGACGAAGAGGCTCCCGTGCTGCCCCCGGATCCCTTCCCGGACTGGCACTCCTTCACGGCCGAACACCCATGGCCCCGCACCGCCGACACGGACGATCCCGGCTGGCCGGCGCCTTTGAACTATGCCTTCACGGAAGGTGTGGTGTTTCAAGGGGGCTGAAACTGCGCTCGCGAAGCGGCTGACCCAGCGGGAACTCGCGCACCGGCTCTGAACGACCGACGGCACGGCCCCGAGACTGCTGGCGATCTTGGTCTGCCGCCCGAAGGCGTTCGAGCGTGATGAGCTGGAGGGCACCTTGCGCCAGGAGCGAGTCCGACGGAGTGCGTCGTTCGGCGCGACTCGCGGCTGCGCTACGGTCGCGTCGGTCTGGGCCACTACGATTGCGATATGACAGAACCCTCGGGCTACGAGCTCAATGCATGGCGTGACATCCAACGGTTCAAGGGCCGGCCACTTTCACGAGTGATAAGCAACGCCGGCGATCAAGTAGCCCACGGCGCTGCTGAACTCGGCAAGCGTGCCACACAGTACCTGGAGAACCGCCCGGGAGCCCAAGCTGCCGTTTCGCGTGGGCAAGAATTCGTTGCCAAGGGCGCCCATGCAATCAGCAACGGTGCTCGCAAAGCCGCCGACGCCCTACCCGACTGGAGCGGCGCTGCTCTAGGGTCGATGCGGAAGACCGTAGGACGGGTCTCGCGAGTCGGACTCTCACCAAAGCATGTGGTGGCGAAGCACCAAAAGCGCGGGCATGACGTTGCCTCGCTTTCCGACCTGCGCCGCCTCGACCTCGAGCAGATCGACGCTGTCCGTGGGAGGGGAGCGAGCCTCTACTACCCGGCCTTCGCGGCCGCTTCTGGAGCGGTCGCAGGGCTTGTGATCTCGGGAGGAGAAATCCTCGGTGTCGCCTCCGCCGGCGCCGCGGCAGCGCCTTCGGGAGCCGCCATCGCCGGCGCTTTCGTTGGGGACACCGCTTTCGTTCTCGGGCTGGCGTCCCGTTCCGTCGGCCATGTGGCGCTGCTCTACGGCTACGATCCCGAAGAGCCTGCCGAGAAGCTTTTCGTGATGTCTGTCGTCAACGCCGGGACGGCGATGTCAGCCAGCGCAAAGACCGCCGCTATGGCCGACATCTCGCGGCTCACCCAAGCACTCGTCCGCGGCAAAGCCTGGGCCATCCTGGACAAGTCAGTTGTCGCTCAGGTCTACAAGCAGTTCTCAAAGGCTTTCGGCGCGCGTTTTAACAAGCAGTCGCTCGGCAAGGTCGTACCCGCAGCCGGGATCGCCATTGGCGGTGCCTTCAACTGGGCCACTCTGGAGTCGATCGTTGACGTCGCCGACATGGCGTACCGGCGGCGTTTCCTAATTGAGAAATACCCGCACCTCGCTGACGAGGATACCCCCGGATCGTTTCCTGATGACGTCCCAGACGACTTCGACGAGGAGATCAGCGTGCTCGACGAGCTCGCCGAGGCGGGTGGACCCGACCTCCACTGACCGGGGTCAGTTCACACCGACCGAGCGTTTACCGAGTCACCCCATGGCCTCACGATCAAGCGGCGGGCAGCAGCCCTCGCCGGTGTGGCCACCGCTGGGAAGACATCTTCGAGGACGACGTCCTGCTTCCTCTCCTTTCAGTCGTCAGAGGCGTCCCCTTCGGGCGGGAAGCCTTATGAGTTGGGGGTCGTGTTCTTCCCAGTCCCCCGAGCAATAGAAACACAGCGCCAGGCGCGCCGGGCCGAGGTACGAGATTGTGCTGAGGCGGCCGGTCATTGTGGCAACGACCTGGTCCTGTCGCGCCTAGCTTTCTTGATCCTGTCCGGGTCATCCGCGTGAACTCGTGGTTCAGCGGGCTCAAGGTTGCCAGTTAGTGGTGTGCCAGCATGGTCATCACCGTACAAGGCAGCGTCGGCGTCGAGTTCACCAGTTTCGCTAGAAACAAAGTCTTCCCACCCGGTTGACTGCGCCGGTGCCGGCAGTCCGAGGGCGAAGCCTGAAAAGACTGAGCCGTGAAGGTGCCGTGAAGTTCGCTCAAGTTCCCACGGCCATGCGGCTGGTTCCTCTTCGAATTTCAGCGTCGCGTGTATCAGTCGGTGCTGTGGGGGGGTGCCGTTGCGCCGGGTGGAGGGATTCCTCCGTGTGATGACGTGGTCCTGACCGGACTGGACCTTGACCAGCTCATTGCCGCGGACCGGCCGCCCATCGCATCAGAACTGCCCACCGCCCGGGTGACCGCCACTTGGCAGAAGCTTCTCTCCCCGGAGGACTTGGATCTGGACTTCGACCTCAATGGTGACCAGGAAATGCCGTGACACTGCGTCGTTCCGTTCCCTCGGACGGGGCTCCATCTATAGGTCGTCAGGACCGGGATCGTCGTTCATTGTTACCCTGTAGTCGAAAAGAATGTCATCCATTATTGCCATGCCAGATTGCTCCACTACATTCTTAATCTCATCTGGAAGCTTGGACTCCGTGTAGACGGCATAGATATTGTGTTCAACGCGGTGAACATGGGCGCGGTCCCAAGAACCCCTGGCTATCAGGCTGTCATTAATTACTTTCTCGAATCGGACCTGTCGACTCGTTTCTGCCGAGAAGCTCCCGAACTCGAGCGTTTCCTTACGCTCTAGGACTTGGTCTAGCGAATCGTTCGTGACCTCCCAATGTGACTTCTGAGTTTCCGCCAGCTTCAATATCTCTTGGTGGACATCCTCAAGCTTTCTCTGCTCGGGTGTCATCACTTGGGTGTATGCGTAAGGGTTAGAGGCGATCCTCTCCACAAGTTGCTCGAGTTTCGGCCACTGTGTTTCAAATGATTCCGCCAACACATCATCGTTGACCGGCTGGCTCCTGGCGGCATTGATGGACGCGATCAACTTTTGAGCCTCAGATTTTCGCGTCGCGGGGTTGTTCATCACTCGGGATTGAAAGTTTTTGAGGGGACTGTTGATCGCGCTGCGATCAAGATCGAGAAGTAGCGGAACAACATTGGTTGAGTCGTCCAGCGACTTCCAGAGCGCTCCCGCCTCATAATTGATCCATGGCTTGTTTTGATTCTCGGCCGTGGTGCATATGATGCCATAACGAATTGTTTGAAGCTGGTTGTGAATGGATGGCATGGACATTGCTCCCGAGTCGATGTCCACGTCACTCACCCATGGATCGAGATCGTGGATTACGAAGGGAAGCCACGCCTTCAAGCCGAGCGCAAAGTCTCGCGCCTTCTCGCCTGACCAACTAATGAATACCTTCATACTTCTCTCTTCACTTTCTGCATTGTCAAATGGCCTGATTCTCAGAGTTGAGCTTCTTCAGGTGCGGCCGGGCGCGGTGTAGGTGAGAACGAACCGGCGCTGCGGCAGAGCCTTCAATGCGAACCGGTGTTGAAGTCAACCGGCCGATCGAAGTTAGGGCCTTTCACCGCAACGTATGCCGGGGCGCCGATCCGCCACCGCCGGGATGGGGAAAATCTCCAAGAGCGCCCGGAGATTCCTCGAGCTGGCGTAGCCGGACTCTCTCACGTCGCGCGTCAGCTGAGACAACCCCGAGTTAACCGCATTTACCCCACCATCGCCGAACCCCGCACCCGTTTCAGCGCCTCAGCCAGCAGATCAACGTCCGCGTCCGGGAACAAGCTCTCCGGCCCGGCCGGCGCCGCATCGGTGTATGGAGACTCGTACAGTGCCCCGACGTCCATGACCCCGTTCTCTGTAAGTTGCTGGACGATCATATTTACAAAGTGCAACTGGTTGGCATTGAGCGTCTTCTCTCCCACGAATTCAGACAATGAGTCCAGGGCAGCCTGGCGATCCATACCGACCAGCGACCTAACAAAAAGCCCAAGACCCTCAGCCTGAGCGGTGGCCGCTTCAAGTTCCTCGGGCGAACCTGCGCCGCTCTCAATCAGCATGCGCTGAAGTTCAGCAAGATCCGTCTCGGTCAGGGGCAGCCCGCGGCGGAGGCGATGGATGGCCATGTGGTCCAAGAACCCCTGCAGATAGACCCGGGCCTTCTCGCGATACCGGGCCAGATCTACCGATCCGGTCACGGTCCCCTTCAGCTCACCCTCCACGATGTCGCCGAGGGTGTCTTCGAAGTTCGAGTAGACCGCCTTGCGGCGCTTCTTTTCGATCAGGTGCACCAGCCCCCGCAGCCGAACTCGGATCAGTTCAAGCCACTGAGGCGAGACCCGGCCCCATTCACCTCCCTCTAGAATCGACTGGATCAGTACCATCTGGGCCCCGATGGCGGGAATGTTCGACTGATCCTGCAGGGCGGACGCAATCTCGACAATCTTCTTGCGGTAAGGCTCGACGGCCGCTGCGGAAGTCAGTGAGGCCAGCTGCGCCTGGTACATCAACAGGTCGAAGCGTTTGGCTTCCTCCGTATCGGCGGCGGAAGCCAGCGTCGCCAAGGGCGCCAGCTTCGTTTGCAGGTCCGTCAGATCCTGCGTGCCGAGAGTGCCCCACGAAGCGGGATCCGAGTACTTCTCCACCCACTCCAACCGCGGGCGCACCAGGAAGTTCTCCCGGGGCAACCCCGCTACCTGCCCCACAAGGCCGGACTGGAGCGTCGGCACGAAGTCGCCGTCGAGCCCGGCCGTGCGGGCTTCGGCCAGCAGCTGTGCCCGGACGGCGAAGCTGCGGTGCGCCAGGGACTGTCCCAGGGACCCTTCGGAACCGGGCAGTTCGGCGTTGAAGTATTCAATGTTCTGGCAGACGTCGAAGATAAAGAAGTCCTGCTTGTCCTCACCAGGTCCGTACAGTTCCGGCCTGAGTCGGGTGCCCCTGCCCACCATCTGCCAGAACTTAGTCTTGGAACGCACCACCTTGAAAAAGAGAAGATTGACCACTTCGGGCACGTCGATCCCGGTGTCCAGCATGTCCACGGACACAGCAATGTGGGGACTGTCCTCGGTGCGGGCAAAGGCATCGATCAGGGTGGAAACATAGTTGACGCTATGCGTGATGACCTTCGCGAAAGTGCCCCCGTACTGCGGGTGGTTGATGTTGAACCGTTCGGCAATGAATTCGGCATGCTTCTGGTTCTTGGCGAACACGATCGTCTTCCCGATCCGGTCTCCCCCGGCGACCTTGTGCCCGCGAGTCATCAGCACCTCGAGTGCCTTGTCCACCGTGTTGGCGTTGAACAGCCAGGTGTTCAGGATGACCGGATCCACCGCGTCGGGAATCTCCCCGTCCTCATCCCATTCGGCGGAGTCCCAGGCTTCCTTGTCCTCCTCCGATAGCTCGTCGTAGCGGATTCCTTCGACTGGGAACTTCAGAGGAATGGGCACGGCCCGGGGCGGTACGAGGTAGCCGTCGGAGATGGCCTGAGTCAGCTCGTACGCAAATGTGGGGACGTGGTCCTCGATGTCGAACAGGGAGTAGGTGTTGCGGTCCACCTCGGACTGCGGGGTGGCGGTCAGGCCCACCAGATATGCATCAAAGTAGTCGAATATGGCCCGGTACTTCTGGTACACGGAGCGGTGGGCCTCGTCGATGATGATCAGGTCGTAGTGGCCTATCCCGAACCTTTGTGTCAGCACCGAGCCGTCGTCGGTCCGTTCGTTGATCAGGTTCATCATCGTCGGATAGGTGGCGATGTGAATGCGGCTGTCCGCCTCCACATCCCGGCCCAGTACCACCGGGGATGATCCGGGGAGGTTGGTTTTGAAGGTGCGGGCGGCCTGGTCCACCAGGGCAACGCGGTCGGCCAGGAACAGCACGCGTTTGGCCCAGTTCGCCTGCATCAGCAGGCTGGACAGCGCGACGACGGTACGCGTCTTGCCGGAGCCGGTCGCCATGACCAGCAGCGCTTTGCGTTCCTTATCGGTTTCCAGGGCATCTGCAACGGCCCTGATGGCGGCCTGCTGGTAGCTGCGGCCCGCGATCTCGGTATTGATGGCCGCCGTGGCCAGCTTTTTACGGGTGGTGCGGCGGTCCACCATGAGCTGGAGCTGGTCCCGCGTGTGGAAGCCCTGAACGGGACGGGGCGGATACCCTGAGGCGTCGTCCCAGATCCAGTGCTCGTAGCCGTTGCTGTAGTAGATGACCGGGCGCTGGCCCGTCTCGGTCTCCAGCGCGTCGGCGTAGAGCTTGCCCTGCTGCTGACCCTCGTAGGGTGACTTGGATGACCGTTTGGCTTCGACGACGGCGAGTGGCTTGCCGTCGGATCCCCACAGGACGTAGTCCACGAACCCGGTTCCGGTGGTGGGGCCGGCGTGGGTGGGCATGTGGTGGACTTCGAATTCGCGGTCTTCGGCCTTGTCCAGTGCCCATCCTGCTTCGCCCAAATAGAGGTCGATGTAGACGCGAGTCTCGGCTTCGGTGTAGTTGTGGCTGTCCGGGAGTTTCTTGTTTTCTTCCTTTGCCCGGGCGACCTCCGCCCGCAGGGCCTCAAGCTGGGCCTGAAGCTGGACGTTATCCAGCCTCTGCGCGGTTAGCGCCGTATCCTTGGCGGCCAGTTCTTCGGCCAGTTTGGCCGTCTGGTCCGCCGTACGCGGCATCTGAGCCGGCGTCGGAGCACCAGCCTTCGGCGGCGGGCTAAGGAACTCACCGTTGAACGCGACCGTGGAGGCCGGGCGATTGGCAGGCTCCCGGGTATAGCGAAGCGCCAGCCAAATGCAGACGTGGAAGAGCTCGCGAATAGTCTGCTCAGAATGCTGGACGGTGATGGCAGCGTTGGTGTGGATGGCGCTGTTAGCTACTTTCCGGATGAGGTGGAACTTACTCACGATCGTGTCGCCCGCGAGCCGCTTAAACGTCGGTTCCGACATCAGGGCGTTTAGATCGCTCTTGTAAGGCAACGCAAGCGAGTCGTCAGCGTCATAAAGCCAGGCCAGCAGCGCTTCGACGGACCGCCGCGCGTAGAGCAGCGAAGATCGAGGATCCTTCCGCGCGTACAGTTCGGCAAGCCGCGCCTCTTTCGCAATACCCGGCCACTCCGCCTGCAGTGCCGCGAAATTGCTGTTCACATCCCCCAATGCCACTCCTCTGTTGATCTTCTCTCTGGAGCCTAGATGGTGTTGCCCGGCATGAGGCCGGGCAACACCGGTCTCAACTCAACCCCGTGGCAATGCGGAGTTGATTCCAAGGCCGCGCGGTTACTCAAAGAAGTCCTCGTCGAGCTCGACAATGTCGTAGCTCTGCTTCACCTGGACTCCCACCCGGTACTTGATCATCAGCCCCACAAGCCGCACACCGTCGATCAGGATGACCCGAGACGGAACCGCCTTCACGTAATCCCGTGCGCCGGCGGTGAAAGCACTGGTGGTGATGAAGACGCCGCGCGAGGCGCCGACACCGTGCAGTGCCCCGACGAAGGCCTGAATGGCTTCGCGGCCCACAGTATTGCCATCGGCGTACCGCTTGGCCTGGACATATATTCGGTCTAGGCCCAGCGCATCCTGGTCGATTACCCCGTCGACGCCGCCGTCATTGCTGCCGCCGATACGCTTCCCACGCTGCTCGGCTCCGCCATAGCCCATTTTGAGAAGCAGGTCGACAACCGCTTGCTCGAAAAAATCGGGGTGACTCTCCCGGAGACGTGTGAGGAGTGCGTCGCCGACGTCGGAGTGGATGCGGTTGATTCCGGATTCGATCTGCTCGATTGGGTCAATGTCCTCCACGAGGGTCTCATCGACGATGGACAGCGTCGGCTTTTGGGCATCGGACTGTGGCCAGAAGGGCGCGAACAGCGTCCGTGCCGTGGAGAAGTCGCTGATCCCTTCCGGGTGTTTGGATAACCATTCCCGCCCCGCCGCAGTGATTCGGTAGTTGGCCCTGACCGGCCGCTCGATCCAGCCGGCTTTCAGGAGATTGCTGATGGCCCAGCCGAGCCGCTGCTCGGAGCGGAGTCCACCTGTGTTCAGGGTCTCCGCACGCGCTGCCTCCGACAGCCGCGCAGAGTCAATAGCGCGGCTAACGATGTCCCGGCGGTGCAGCGTCTCGCCGGCAGACAGCACCCGAAGCACATGGGTCACAAAGACAGGCCAGATGGGAACTTCCGAGTCTGTAATGATGTTCAGTGCTTCGCTCATCAGAGTTCTCCGTTGAAGGCGCGGTTTCGGAGCGAAGCGAACAGAGCATCGAGTTCAGCCAACTGGCTACGGTGCCGCTCTTTGAGAAGCTCGACAGCAGTGACCTGCTTCGCAAACTCTTCCTGGGCTGTGAGCCCGGGTGCACTCACTACGAATCCAAGCACGCTCCTCTGCGAAATGTTTTTGACGCCTGCAGCACCACTGGCTGCGTTGTTCACGAACGCGCGAAATGCAGGCGTCTTGAAGAGACTTTGAAGGTACTCGGGACAAATCTTCGCTCCGGGCGCGAACTCAGCCCTCCATATTTTGTCGGGCAGGAAGAGGTGGTCACCTACCGCGCCGACTCGAACTGAAATTCCGATGAGGTCGAGCGAGCCACTGGCGCGAGTGAACAGCAGATCGCCGGTACGGATTCTGTGTTGTTCATTCGGAATGTAAGTGCGTGGGAGCGGCTTACTCTCGGACGGTTGAAAAACGCCCCCCGAGACAGCGTTGACTTTGATGACGCGGTTATGCGCATGTGCGTCACCACCACTTGAGATTAGATTCTTGCCGCTGCTGAAGCTCAAACCCAAATCTGCCAAGGTCATGGCTGGTAGCAGAGCTTCTTTAGCTTCGACCGTCGCGTGGAACAGCGATTGAGTCAGCGCATCAGCGTGTGCCAGGGCCTGAAGGCGTTTGGTGCGGAGCTCGTCGACCTTGTCGAGGACGGCCGCAACCCGCCGCTGCTCCTCAACGGGCGGGAGTGGCAGAGCAATCTCGCGTATGGCCTTAACCGATAGATGCTTGACTGTGGCAAACGGAGTGGCGTGCCAGATTTCCATGAGTGCCTGCGGAAGAAAATGGTAGAGGTATCGGCGGTCGAGGTGGGCATCGACAGGCGAAATCCTGCAGACTCGCTGGTTGAGTACGGCAGGTTCCGACGACCAGGTCTCTCGATTGAAGTCACCGTCCATGCCCACCAGAAGGTCGCCCTTGCGAACCACAAACCGCTCCTCGAAGGGGCCCGAATAGTAGGTCTCGGTTCTACCCCGCACGACATCACGGATCCTGATCAGGGGCATTTCACCATCGGTAGCGAACCGACTGGAGTCAAACGCGAATCCAGACAATATTTCGACGTGATCACCGAGACGGCCCAACTTCATGTTGGAGCTTGGGTCCGGCTTACGTTTAACCTCAATGCCTATAGTCACGACATAAAATCCTTCAAATCGGACAGGGCGATTGAAATCTCGGCTTCCAGCGTCTCCAGATCGGCGATGATGTCAGCCGGTGCCTTGTGGTCGATTTCTTCGTGTTCAACTTCTTTGTACCTGTTGAGAGAAAGGTCGTAGCCGTTGTCGGCGATCTCAGCTTTGGGGACGAGGAAGGACTGGTCGGTGCGCGCCCTGTCTGCCTCCGTCGTCTTCCGCTGCCCCCAGCGGGCCAGAACGTCGTCAAGGTCGGAGCTCTCAAGCTGGGTGCGCTTGTCGTCGAGGCTGAAGCCGTCCGACGTCACGTCGTAGAACCAGATGCTGTCGGTGCCGCCGGAGTTGGTCTTAGTAAAGAACAGGATCGCCGTGGAGACTCCCGCATAGGGCTTGAAGACGCCGGAGGGGAGTTTGACCACGGCGTCGAGCTTGTGGTCCTCGACAAGCATCTTCCGCAGCGCTTTGTGCGCCGTGGACGAACCGAACATCACACCGTCCGGCACGATCACCGCAGCACGGCCGCCGGGCTTGAGCAGGCGAAGGAACAGGGCCAGAAAGAGCAGTTCCGTCTTCTTGGTCTTGACCAGGGAGAGCAGGTCCTTGGCGACGTTCTCATAGTCCAGGCTGCCGGCGAACGGCGGGTTGGCGAGGATGACGTCGTATTTTTCTTCCTCGGAGCCGTGCCGGTCAGCGAGGGAGTCCCGGTAGGTGATGTCCGGGTTTTCGACCCCGTGGAGGAGCATGTTCATGGACCCGATGCGGAGCATGGTGCTGTCGAAGTCGTAGCCGTGGAACTGGCTGTGGTGGAAGAATCTGCTTTGCTCGGAGCTGGTGAGCAGGTTCGAGTTCTGCTGACGGAGGTACTCCCCTGCCTGGACCAGGAACCCGGCAGTGCCGGCGGCCGGGTCGCAAATGGCTTCCATCGGCTGGGGCGACGTCATCTTCACCATTAGGTCGATGATGTGGCGGGGCGTGCGGAACTGGCCATTTTGTCCGGCGGAGGCGATCTTACCGAGCATGTATTCGTAGAGGTCGCCCTTGGTATCGCGCTCGTCCATGGGGATCTCATCGATGATGTCGACGACCTTTTCCAGCAGCCCAGCGTTGGGGATGGTAAAGCGTGCGTCCTTCATATGCTGGGCGTAGGAGGACTCCTCGCCATTGGCCAGCTGGACGAGACCGGTGCGGAGGAACGGGAAGATGTGCTCCGCGAAGACCGTGTACATCTCATCACGGGAGAAGTTCTTGAACTTGCTCCAGCGAAAGTCTTGGTACGAGCGGCCCTTCTCATCTACGCCAGGGGGAAAGACCGGGTTCTCAACCGGCTTGCCGGTGCGATTGGCCTTGTTCTCCGCCCGCGTCTGGTTCTCGTCGAGTCGCTTGAGGAAGAGCAGATACGTGATCTGTTCGATCACTTCCAGGGGATTGGAAATGCCGCCGGTCCAGAACGCGTTCCAGACCTTGTCTACCTGAGATCTAATTTCGCCCGTCATCACCGTTCGAGTTTAGACGGTAATCCACGGGCGATTCAGCAGCCTCGCGGGCATGCAAGAGGCGTCAGGCCGTCGTCTCCCGCGTCCAGAGCACGCTGTCCATCCCCTCAAGTCGCTTGAGCTGGATCGCAAGCCATCGTCCGACCAGATTCAGATGTTCTAGCCGACAGCCTGATCCCAGATAGGCCCTGAGAGGGTACTTCCGGCGATCAGGCACGCCGGGGCCATTATCTGCGAACCCCGACTTCACCGTGAGTAAGTGCTATTCGCCGCCACTGAAGACGCCACACACCAACGATCATGGTGTACCAATGCTTTCGGCTGTCTCGCGTGACGGCGCGCTTGGAAGTCCGGCCAGCCTACGGCGGCGCCCTTCGATCCGGGTGCTCATTCGACCTTCCAAGGGCGCTAACCACTCCCGCACTGTGCCTTTGGCAAAATGCCGTGTTGTCGCAACGACGACGAGAAGGACGCCAAAAATCGCAGCTACAAAACCAAACCAGTTCGGCGCCTGGTTCATCCAGGGCGGGTTGAGAAATTTCAGTATCGCTATAGCTGCCGACGGAACGAGAAGGAGCAGAAGCACCGTGTTGATAGTCCTCCTAGCCGTACCTTCCGCGCCCGCACGAAGCACGGCATCGCGTTCTAGCGACTCTTGGTTTCGTTTCAGCAGTTCGGCACTAGTGACTTCCGCTTGCCGCTGCGCCACGTCCCGTTCCGCAGCGGTCTTGTCCAATGCATCGGTTTGGTCCAGCCACGTTTGCGCCGCCACGTCCGCCGAATAAGCAAGATCCTTCTGCGTTTTGTTGACCTGAACCATCTTTTGAAGCCAAGGCCGCTCTATGTCACTCTTGATCCGTCCGAGAACCTCGACGGCCGAATCCGCTGACAGATACTCTTCGTCGCCGAGCGTCTCTTCCATGAGGGCTGTACGGCCGACCGTCGTAGCCCGAAGAATTACTGCGTCGTCAGCATTCACGACGCCGCGCGATTCCAATTTTGCTACCTCTTCGAGGTACCTAGCCCAAAGATGGCTATCCGGCTGCATGCCGGCGTATGCAGTTGCCAGGATTTGCTTTCGGGGCAGGTCCGCGCCCACTGTTGGGCTCCTAACCCACAGAATGGCCGCAAGCGCCCCGTCTGTCATTGCAAGGGGCCACTCGTGATTCTCCTGGTCCAATTTCTCAACCGCACGCACTAGACTCTCGTTATCCGTGATTAGGACGTAGCCGCACTTCTCAAACTGCCTAGGCGAACTGCCCCGACGAAGGCGGTGGATGGCCGAGAGGCTGTCCACGTCGTACCTCCTCGTCCCATCCGATCGATAATGGATGTGGCTTTGAATAAGCTCCTCCAATCGCCCTTCATCGAGTCCGTACTCCTTGTACCCATCCGGTTTCGGACGTCTCTCGATTTCGAGTTCTGCCAGAGACATGGAAATGCGATCCCGCGCGAGCGCGATGTCGGACGGCGATGTACGCGATTCCTGAAAGTGCAGATCAATGGGACGAAGTCCCTCGCGTCTGCGTCCACCCGCTCGCACTACCCCTTCGGCACTGGCCAGTACCCCATCGAGCTCTTTCAAGGAGTGGTCGAAGCAGAAAGTTGTAGCACCGAGTGTTTGGGCGAGCCTGATCATCTGAAGGGTCGCCTGTTGTTGCGCCGCGCCCGAGTAACCGAGGGCATTTATGAGGACAGGGGTGTCCAGATAGATCGAAAGGCCCTTCAGAGACTTGGCAAACGTCGAAGTATCTAGCGTAACGACAGAGGCAAGTATTGCCCCCTTGACAGCATCTTCAACGTATCCGAAGCCCGTCTGATCTACGTCGGCCAAGTGCGCGATGAACTTCGAAATGACGTACTCGGATGCACGACTCCCGGACGCGCCTGCGGCCTTACGTCCCGTCAGAGACTGAGAAAGCAAGGGGACCGCGTGGTACTCGAGGTACCTGGCGAGCTCCCCCGCCGGATCAAGGCTCAGGTCCTTGCTATGTTCGGCGTATTTCTCATTGATGAAGTCTGTGTATTTGGTTACGAGCTCGTTCCGCTGGCGTTCGTAGCGGGCAATAGACGCGGTGACGCCGGGCGCGTTTTTTTGGCCTTTGTCCGTGCTCCGATACACCTCACCATCTCGGCACGCGTCCCCATCGCGAACTGCGCGCTTAAGGATTTTCTCAACTACCAAATCTGGAGTGGTGAGACCGAACCGAGATCTAAGAGTCTGAGCCAGGTTTGTGCAGGTTATCCCAGACTGATTCTGGCAAAGGATGTCCAGCGCAAAGCTACGAAAGTTGTCGACATAGCTGGGTGCCTGTGCATCGTAATTGGCCCTCAAGACCGCAAAACCGATGAGCGAGGACTGGCTCGCGTTCATACTTCCCCCAAATAGTCGAGCCCAATAATTCACCAATGCAGCACCCCCGCACGTATGTCCGCGCAGGGGCACTGTGGTTAGGACAACGTCAAACAACGTCAAATCGATGAGCTAGGCCGCTGGCTGCCCTGCTGGGCTGGAAGACGACCTATGCCCAACTGCCGGCCGGATTCGGACCTCGCACCGGTCTTTTCACCAGGACCCAAGCACGCCAAGAGGTCTAGTCGACTTGTAAATGATCAAGTTCGTTGGTGATCTTCAGTGGCTAGGTGCTCCGCCAAATAGGACGGAGCCGCCATCAGCCTGCGTCCTCATGACTGCCAACTAACTTGTCCCCGAAGCCAAGCTAATTGTCACTCGCCAACTAACTTGTCACTTGTGCCAACTATCTTGGCACCTCACACCAATTAGGTTGTCCGAAGGACCAGATAGCTTGTCCATCTACAGCCGCCCTAGAACTCCCAGTCCTCATCCTCAGTATTAACCGCTTTCCCAATCACATAACTCGACCCAGACCCCGAGAAGAAGTCGTGGTTCTCATCAGCATTAGGTGACAGGGCCGACAGGATGGCCGGGTTCACGTCGGTGACGGAGGCCGGGAACATGGCCTCGTAGCCGAGGTTCATGAGGGCCTTGTTGGCGTTGTAGTGCAGGAACTTCTTGACGTCCTCTGCCAGGCCGACGCCGTCGTAGAGGTCGTGCGTGTACTGGACTTCGTTTTCGTACAGCTCGAAGAGCAGCTCGAAGGTATAGTCCTTGATTTCCTGGCGCCGTTCCTCGGAGACCTTTTCCAGGCCCTTCTGGAACTTGTAGCCGATGTAGTAGCCGTGCACGGCCTCGTCGCGGATGATCAGGCGGATGAGGTCGGCTGTGTTCGTGAGCTTGGCACGGGAGGACCAGTACATCGGAAGGTAGAACCCGGAGTAGAACAGGAACGATTCCAGCAGGGTGGAAGCCACTTTGCGCTTGAGGGGATCGTCGCCCTGGTAGTAGTCCATGACGATCTGGGCCTTCTTCTGCAGGTTCTCGTTCTCGAGGGACCAGCGGAAGGCGTCGTCGATCTCCTTGGTGGAGCACAGGGTCGAGAAAATCGACGAGTAGGACTTCGCGTGCACCGACTCCATGAAGGCGATGTTGGTGTACACAGCCTCTTCATGCGGTGTGATGGCATCCGGAATCAGGGACACGGCGCCAACCGTGCCTTGGATGGTGTCCAGCAGGGTCAGGCCCGTGAACACGCGCATGGTGAGCTGCTGCTCATCCGGCGTCAGGGTGTGCCAGGACTGGACGTCGTTGGACAGCGGTACCTTCTCCGGCAGCCAGAAGTTGTTGACCAGGCGGTTCCAGACCTCCACGTCCTTGTCATCCTGGATGCGGTTCCAGTTGATTGCTTCGACGTGGCTAAGCAGCTTGACCTTCTCGGTCATTTCGTCCCCTTAACGTATGTGTTCTTTAAGGTAAGCGTACGACGCCGGGCGCTCACCCGGCGTCGTACTCTTCAGTTTTGAGGCGCGGCGGCTGCCGCAAATAATCAACCGATATCAGTTGTCATAGCATGCAGGAAACGCAGCCCTCAACCTCGGTCCCTTCCAGCGCGAGCTGGCGGAGGCGGATGTAGTAGAGCGTCTTGATGCCCTTGCGCCATGCGTAGATCTGCGCCTTGTTGATGTCACGGGTGGAGGCGGTGTCCTTGAAGAACAGGGTCAGGGAGAGGCCCTGGTCCACGTGCTGCGTGGCGGCTGCGTAGGTGTCGATGATCTTCTCGTAGCCGATCTCGTACGCGTCCTGGTAGTACTCCAGGTTGTCGTTGTCGAGGTACGGAGCCGGGTAGTAGACGCGGCCGATCTTGCCTTCCTTGCGGATTTCGATCTTGGCTGCCACCGGGTGGATCGACGATGTCGAGTTGTTGATGTAGCTGATGGAACCCGTGGGCGGTACGGCCTGCAGGTTCTGGTTGTAGATGCCGTGCTCCATGACCGAGGCCTTCAGCTCACGCCAGTCATCCTGGGTGGGGATGTGGATGCCGGCAAAGAGCTCGCGGACACGCTCAGTTTCAGGAGCCCATTCCTGCTCAGTGTACTTCGTGAAGAACTCGCCACTTGCGTAGGTGGAGTTCTCGAAGCCGCCGAAGGACTGGCCGGTCTCGATGGCCAGCCTGTTCGAGGCACGCAGTGCGTGGAACAGCACCGTGTAGAAGTAGATGTTCGTGAAGTCCAAGCCCTCTTCCGAACCGTAGTGGACGTGCTCACGGGCAAGGTAGCCGTGCAGGTTCATCTGGCCAAGGCCGATTGCGTGGCTCTGGGCGTTGCCCTGCGCGATGGACGGCACCGAGTTGATGTAGGACATGTCCGACACCGCGCTGAGGGCACGGATGGACGTCTCGATCGACAGGCCGAAGTCCGGGGAATCCATGGTCTTGGCGATGTTCATCGAACCAAGGTTGCAGGAGATGTCCTTGCCGACCGTCTCGTAGCTGAGGTCCTCGGCGTAGATGGACGGCGTGGAAACCTGCAGGATCTCCGAGCACAGGTTGCTCATGGTGATCTTGCCGGCGATCGGGTTGGCCCGGTTCACGGTGTCCTCGAACATGATGTACGGGTAGCCGGACTCGAACTGGATCTCTGCGAGGGTCTGGAAGAACTCGCGGGCGCTGATCTTGGTCTTCTTGATTCGGGAGTCGTCCACCATCTCGTAGTACTTCTCGGTGACCGAGATGTCGGAGAACGGCACGCCGTAGACGCGTTCGACGTCGTACGGGGAGAAGAGGTACATGTCCTCGTTCTTCTTGGCCAGCTCGAACGTGATGTCCGGGACCACGACGCCGAGGGACAGCGTCTTGATGCGGATCTTCTCGTCGGCGTTTTCACGCTTGGTGTCCAGGAAGCGGTAGATGTCCGGGTGGTGGGCGTGCAGGTACACGGCACCCGCACCCTGGCGGGCACCGAGCTGGTTGGCGTAGGAGAAGCTGTCTTCGAGGAGCTTCATGACCGGGATGACGCCGGAGGACTGGTTCTCGATCTGCTTGATCGGGGCACCGTGCTCGCGGATGTTGGTCAGCGAGAGGGCCACGCCGCCGCCGCGCTTGGACAACTGCAGCGCCGAGTTGATGCCGCGGGCGATCGACTCCATGTTGTCCTCGATGCGCAGCAGGAAGCAGGAGACCAGCTCGCCGCGCTGGGCCTTGCCTGCGTTGAGGAAGGTAGGCGTGGCGGGCTGGAAACGGCCGTCGATGATTTCATCGACAAGGCGGCTGGCAAGTTCCTCGTTGCCGCGGGCAAGGTGCAAGGCAACCATGCAGACGCGGTCCTCGTAGCGCTCCAGGAAACGCTTGCCGTCGAAGGTCTTCAGCGTGTAGGAGGTGTAGAACTTGAAGGCGCCAAGGAAAGTCTCGAAGCGGAACTTCTTCTTGTAGGCGCGGTTGAACAGGTCACGGATGAAGTTCATCGTGTACTGATCGAGCGTCTCGCGCTCGTAGTACTGGTTCTTGACCAGGTAGTCCAGCTTCTCTTCCAGGTCGTGGAAGAAAACGGTGTTGTTGTTCACGTGCTGCAGGAAGTACTGGTGCGCGGCCTCGCGGTCGGCGTCGAACTGGATCTCCCCGTTCGGACCGTAGAGGTTCAACATGGCGTTGAGCTCATGGTAGCCAAGGCCCTTGTAGGCCTCCGGCAATGGCTTCTTGACCTTGGCGGTGTCCATAGCGCCCTTGGTTACTTCTGTATCTGCGACAGTCGTGTCCAAAACTTTTCCAATCCTTGATTGACCCGGTCAACATCTTCCGGAGTCCCCATGAGTTCGAATCGATAAAGAAGCGGAACCCGGCATTTGGTGGCGATGATGTCTCCCGCCATGCAGTAGTTTTCCGCGAAGTTGGTGTTTCCTGCTCCGATTACGCCGCGGATCAGTTCCCTGTTCTGCGGGTTGTTCAGAAACCTGATGACTTGCTTGGGCACCGATCCTTCGCCATCCGTACCGCCATAGGTGGGCAGCACAAGGACGAAGGGTTCCAGTGCGAGCAGCGGCGCGTCCTTGGCATGGAGCGGGATGCGTGCCGCGTCGACGCCGAGCTTCTGGACGAAGCGCTTGGTGTTCTCAGATGTGGAGGAAAAGTAGATCAGGTGACTCCGCGTGCTGACGGCCTCAGCCGTTGCTTGAGCAGGTGCTGTTGCCAGCGCTGCCATGGGAGTCACCTCGACTACATTGGAATGCTTTGTTGTTGTGGCGGAGTCCTGAAAAACTAGGCCACAGAAGCGGCAGCCAGTGCCAGCTCTTCGATCTTGTCCGGGCGGAATCCTGACCAGTGGTCCTGCTCGGTCACCACGACGGGGGCCTGCATGTATCCAAGGGCCTTCAGGCGCTCAAGGGCCTCGGCATCCTGGGAGATGTCAACGCTCTGGTAGGCGATGCCCTTCTTGTCCAGTGCACGGTACGTTGCGTTGCACTGAACACAGGCCGGTTTCGTGTAAACCGTAACAGTCATGGTCCCTGTCCCCTTTGTTGAAGTCTTTGCTCTTCGTCTTGGCAGGCCCCGACCGGAACTGGTTCCGACTCCGATGCTGGCCACCAAGGCGGCCGAACGCTCTATTCATGTCTTGTGCTGGTTTCCCGCTCAATCCGTAAATCGATACTACATGTAGTGCAAGTGCCTCAGCGGAACCCCAAGATGATGTATTACAAGTATGTCATTTTACGCACCGGTAGTCCACAGGCAAAGGGGGTAAAAATGTCCGTGAATCCGCCAAATCCGGAGACGTAATCCACACCCTGTGGACTACTTAGCCACATTTAATCGCCAGCGTGTCGCGTGGATCCCGGCGTGTCGCGGCATCGTTGCAAACGCCGTTTCCCGAGTCGCCCGCCACACTCCAACGAGCCGGGCAGGCACAGCAACAGCAGGCGCGGAGACGGAATTCACACAGCTATGCTGGCTTCCACGGTCTTTCGACCGGCATCGAGCCTAAGGATCACTGATGGTCAACCTTCTCCACCTGCGGACGCTCCTTGAGGTCACGCGACTTGGCTCCTTCGCGGCGGCCGCCACGCGGCTCGGCTATACCGCGTCGGCCGTATCCCAACAGATGGCAGCCCTGGAACGGGATACCGGCGTCGAACTCTTCCACCGTTCCGCACGCAGTGTGGTGCCCAGCGAAGCCGCCCTCACCATGGTGCGGCATGCGTCCAAGGTGCTCACCGACGTCGAAACCCTGTTGGCAGCGGCATCGCGAAGCACGGACTCCCCCGCCCAGGAGCTGCGGCTTGGCATCTTCCCGAGCCTGGCCACCTACGTACTGCCGGACATCCTGCGGAACCCTCGCTGGAAGAAACTTGGCATCGAACTGCGTGTGTGGGTGGCCGAACCTGCCCAGACCATCCAAGGCCTGCGCAGCGGCGGCGAACTGGATCTGGCGCTTGTGTACCAAGTGGGGCAGTCCGGGCTCGCGTGGCCACACACCTTGGAACGGCAGTGGATCGGCGACGACGACTTCCGGGTGGTGCTCCCCGCGTCCTGGGGTATCCGGGAAGACGCGGAAATGCAGGCCTCGCAACTCTCCGACATGCCCTGGATCATCCACCACCCAGGCACCAGCGACGCCGTCGTCATCGAACGGCTGTTTGCCAGCTGCAATCTGCACCCGCGCGTCGTCGCCTACAGCGACGACTTCCACGCCAGCCTTGAGATGGCTGCTGCGGGGCTCGGCGCCGCGCTGGTACCGGAACTGGCACTGCGGCACCGGCCTCCCGGCGTCGTGGTTCTGGACGTCCCGGACATCCGGTTGGCCCGCAACGTGTTCGCCCTGCTCATCAACGAAAAGCGCACCGCGCAAGTGCAGCTCTTCACGGAACTGCTGGCGGACACGCTTCGCGGGAGCACTGCAGCAGTCCGGGCCGGCGCCACCGCGACCACGCCCAAAGTGACCCAAAAGTCAACGCCCAAACCACGCGCCTGAAATCTTCCAGGATGCTGGAACAGGCCGCTTGTTTGGGGTTATGTTGAAGACATGAGCAAGGTAGCGAGCAAACATTTTGGGGAAATCGAGCTCAACCACGGGCGGGAACGCTGCTACGTGGCTTCTCACGAGCTCGCAGGAAATCCCCTCGAACTGGACCTGAACGTCACGGCACATGACCACTTCGACGAGAAGGCACTCCACAAGGTGGACTACCGCCTGGGCTACCTCCCCGAGTTGGTGGACCAGGTCCGGGACATGATTGCCGAGGAGCTGGACCAGGACGGCACCAACTCCCAGCAGTTCCTCCACTTCCACTCCACGCAGCTCAAGGAAGAGCAGCTGGAGGCAGTGTTCGGCGTCCGCGACAAGACGCAGCTCACCAAAGACGTTTTCCTCAAGGCCCTCAAATTAGGTCATGTAGCGATCTACCCGGGCCAGCCAGAGCGTTACTTCGTCCTCGATTTCACCCTGGGCTCGCACTTCACCGACGAGCTCCTGGTTGTCGCGGCGGACGAGGACGGCGTGGTGGACGACGAAATCCTCTGGGAGTCCTGACAATCCCCACCGGCCCCCTCGCCTCACAAGTTCGGCCAGGGAACCGTGCCGGCGTGGGTCCAGCAACCGATGATTAAAGTACGACGGCGGCCGGTCACCTTTCGAGGTGACCGGCCGCCGTCGTTCGTCCTACTTGGGCGTTACTTGGCTGCTTCCAGCAGTCCGGCGCGGACCGTCTTGGTGGCCTTGACCAGGTTGCGCAGGGACTCTTCGGTCTCGGCGTAGCCACGGGTCTTCAGGCCGCAGTCCGGGTTGACCCAGAGCTGGCGGGACGGAACATGCTTGACGGCGGTTGCCAGGAGCTCGGTGACTTCGGCCTCGCCCGGGACGCGCGGCGAGTGGATGTCGTAGACGCCCGGACCAACGCCACGGCCGAAGTGGTGTGCCTCAAGGTCGTGGACAACCTCCATGCGGGAGCGGGCTGCCTCGATGGAGGTGACGTCGGCGTCAAGGCCGTCGATCGCGTCGATGATCACGCCGAACTCCGAGTAGCAGAGGTGGGTGTGGATCTGGGTTGCGTCCGCTGCACCGGCGGTGGCCAGGCGGAAGGAGTCAACCGACCACTTCAGGTAGGCGGCGTGGTCGGCCTTGCGCAGCGGCAGGAGCTCGCGCAGGGCGGGCTCGTCCACCTGGATGACCTTGATACCGGCAGCTTCGAGATCGGCGATTTCGTCGCGCAGTGCCAGGCCCACCTGGTTGGCGGTTTCGCCGAGCGGCTGGTCGTCGCGGACGAAGGACCAAGCCAGGATGGTGACCGGACCGGTGAGCATGCCCTTCATCGGCTTGCTGGTCAGGGACTGGGCGTATTCGGCCCAGGCAACCGTGATGGGAGCCGAGCGGGTGACATCGCCCCAAAGGATGGACGGACGGGTGCAGCGGGAGCCGTAGGACTGGACCCAGCCGTGGACCGTGACGTCGAAGCCTTCGAGGTTCTCGGCGAAGTACTGGACCATGTCGTTGCGCTCGGGCTCGCCGTGCACCAGGACGTCGTAGCCGAGCTCTTCCTGCAGGTCGACGACGCGCTTGATCTCGTCCTTCATGAGCTGCTCGTACTGCTCGTTGCTCAGCTCGCCCTTGTTGTTGCGGGCGCGGGCCGAGCGGATTTCCGAGGTCTGCGGGAAGGATCCGATGGTGGTGGTGGGCAGCGGCGGCAGGTGCAGCGCTGCTTCCTGGGCAGCTTCGCGGACCGAGTACTCGGAGCGATTGAAGTCGGCCTCGGTGAGGGCTGAGATGCGGACACGGACGTCGTCGCGCTGAACGCCTTCGGCCGTGGCGCGGGAGGCGATCACGGCGGAAGCTTCGTCAATGGCGGCCTTCGCGGAAGCCGGGTTGGCCAGGTAGTCCGCAAGGGTCTTGACCTCGACGGCCTTCTGGTCAGCGAACGCAAGCCAGCTGCGCAGTTGCTCGGAGAGCTGGGTCTCCTCGGCGGTGTCGTGCGGAACGTGCTGGGTGGAGGTGGAGGTGCTGACGGCGAGCTTGCCGGCGGCGGCCTTCAATTCGTCCAGCTTGGCGGCCGAGACGGCGAGGTCGTTGCGCCAGATGTTGTGGCCGTCGACGACGCCGGCAACCAGGGTCTTGTTGCCCAGGCCGGCCAGGGCTGCTGCGGACGGGACCGCGCCCTTGAAGACGTCGATGTGCAAGGCATCGATGTTAGTTGCGGCAAGAGTGCCGAGCTGGCCATCGAGGGAGCCGTACGGGGTGGAGACGAAGAGCTGCGGGCGCGCTGCGGCACCCGAGAGGACCTCGTAGGCGCGGGCAACGGCAGCCTGGATTTCCGAGGCCGGGGTGTCCTGGTCAACAACCAGGGCGGGCTCGTCCAACTGGATCCAGCTGGCGCCGGCGGCGGCCAGCCTGCCGAGGAGTTCAACGTAGACCGGGAGGATATCTTCAAGGCGGGACAGTGGAGCGAAGCCTGCGGGGGCGTCATCCGAAGCCTTGGAGAGCAGCAGGTACGTCACCGGGCCGACGATGTACGGACGGGTCTCGATGCCGTTGGCGAGGGCGAACTCGAATTCCTCGACGATGCGGTTGGAGGCGAGCTTGAAGTCAGTCTCCGGGCCGATTTCCGGCACGAGGTAGTGGTAGTTGGTGTCGAACCACTTGGTCATTTCAAGCGGCTGCTGTTCCTTGTTGCCGCGGGCCAGGGTGAAGTAGCCATCGATATCGAGCTGGCCATCGGCATTGAGCAGCTGGCCGAAACGGGCCGGAACGGCGCCCAGGTGTGCGGTGGCGTCCAGCACCTGGTCGTAGAAGGAGAAGGTGCCAGGAACGGCGGCGGCTTCGTTGAGGCCGAGTTCCTGGAGTCGCTTGGCAATGGTCAGCTGGATGTCCTTGGCAGCGGCGTCAAGGGCGGGAGCGTCGATCTTGCCGGCCCAGTAGGCTTCAACGGCCTTCTTCAGTTCGCGGCGGCGGCCGATGCGCGGGTAGCCGAGGAGGGAGGCTGCGGGGAATTGGGTGGTCTTCTGCTCAGTCATTCGAATTTCCTTCAAGAAGTTGGTGGAAAGGTTTGTTGTCTTTGGGGCTGCGTTGTAGCCAGGTTCAGCTGACGAGTTCCTGACGCCGGGCGATGGCGCTGAGCCGGCTGGCAGGGCGGGCCGGCCGGGGCAGGGCAAGCTTGTCCAGCACGTCCAGGGCGCAGGTGTGCTCGTTGAACGTGTATAGGTGGATGCCCGGTGCGCCGGCCTGGAGGGCTGCGTTGGCCAGGTCCACCGTGGCGCGGACCCCGATCTTGCGCCGTTCGGCGTCAGTGTCCGCAGCAGCAAGGCGATCGATGAGTTCCGGTGCCGGTTCGACGCCGGTGAGCTCGCCAAGGCGCTTGAGCCGGCGAAGGCTCGTCAACGGCATAACGCCCGGAATGATCGGGATGGTGACTCCTGCGCGCCGGGCACGCGAGATCAGGTCCGCATATTGCTCTGTCTGGAAGAAGACCTGCGTGATAGCGAAGTCGGCGCCCGAGCGCTGCTTCGCGAGCAGTACCTCGACGTCGTGCTCCACGCTCGGGGACTCGGGGTGGCGGGTGGGGTAGGCAGCCACCCCGACAGCGATCTTGCCTGCGCACAGCAGGGCCGAACGTCGCTGTTCCACACGGCGGATCAGTTCGATCAGATCCTGGGCGTAACGCAACGAGCCGCTGACCGGCCTGCCACTGTCCTTGGGCAGGTCACCGCGCAACGCAAGGATGCCGCGCACGCCGTTGTCCAGGAGTTCGCCAATGATCTCGGCCAACTCCTGCGGGGTGTTTCCAACGCAGGTCAAGTGGGCCAGCGGCCGGAGGGTGGTTTCAAGCAGCAGCCGGTTGATGAGCTCGACGGCGGTATCGCGGTTGGAGCCGCTGGCGCCATAGGTGACGGAGACGAAGTCGGGATCCGTGGCCTCAAGCTCGCCGATGGTGGTCCACAGCGATTCGGCAGCCGCTGGAGAGCGGGGCGGGAAAAGCTCGTAGGACAACGCGACGGGAGCAGCGCCGGTTAAGTTTGGATGGGTGTCGATAAGGCTTGGTGGT
Organism: Arthrobacter rhizophilus; assembly: GCF_026241105.1. Lineage (GTDB taxonomy): Bacteria > Actinomycetota > Actinomycetes > Actinomycetales > Micrococcaceae > Arthrobacter. The sequence continues at coordinate 23,664 of NZ_JAPFFT010000032.1, forward strand.
GACATTTGCGTCCTTGGCTGTGTGTCAGCGGGCCCGCGTCCAGGGACTTGAAAACCAAGGCCTTGGACTGCAGAATCGGTGAATTGAGTTTGGGGATACACGCAACGAACTCCAACAGGGCGCAGCCGCGACTGTTACGCCTGTAATGAAGTTGCCCGTGTGCAAATGTCAGGCCCACATGGGGGCACCCACACCCTCCTGTCTGCCTTCGAGGGGCAGATCCGGCGGAGGATCGCTGACACGTTACCGCGGTAACTTGACTACGACTCTAGATCGGGGCTCCGGGCGCCACAAATCGCCCACCGAATTAAGACGCAGTTTTACGCTACGTTTCGCCCGATTTCTGAAGATTGTTCGTTTGGACTTTCGGCGATGTTTGACCGGCAAGGAGTAAGCCACAGAGAACCCCGTCCGGGAGCCCCTCCCCATGACGGTCCGGCAGGACTATTCTTTTGCCATGATTCAGCTTCCAGCCAGCTATCAGGAATACCTCGATGGCAAGGATGAGCGGTTCATCCAGACCATCCGCCCCATCTTGATGCAATCCGCCGCGGACAAGCTCCACGGTGTCCGTGTCCTCTACAACCCGGGGCTGACCGGCCACCAGGCCCACCTTGATGATTCCATTCCGTACGGCACCATCGTGGAGGACATCGACTAGCACGGGGCGACGCGGACCCCCGGGGTCCAGCGCGTGGCTTTGGCCTTGGCTGTGGGCTGCTCAGCCCTTCATCGCCCCGGAGAGTGCAAACGCGCTGCCTGAGCCCCGTGCCACCACGGTGTAAAGGACGAGCACGGGGACCGAATACAGGATGGAGAACGCGGCGAGCTCCCCGTAGGCGATGGCTCCATGCTGGCCGAAGAAGCTGAAAACGGAAACCGCGGCCGGCTGCTTGGCGGTGGACAGCAGCAGGATGAACGGGACGAAGAAGTTCCCCCAAGCCTGGATGAAGACGAAGATGAACACCACGCCCAGCCCTTGCCGCATCAAGGGCACGACGATTCTCCGCAGGGTGGCCAGTCCCGAGGCGCCGTCCATCCAGGCCGCTTCCTCCAGTTCCAATGGCACGGAGTCCATGAAGTTCTTGGTCATCCAGATGGCCATGGGCAAGGTGGTGGTTGCCATGAAGAAGATAGTCGCCGGCATCGAGTCCAGCAATTGCAACTGCACGAACAGGCCATAGACCGGCACCATGATTGCCGTGACCGGGAGCGACGTACCGAACAGGATCGCGTACAAGAACGGCTTGTTAAATCGCGACTGGTATCGGGACAGCGGATAGGCCGCAAGTACAGAAGCCGCCAGGTTCACGACGGCGGTACCGGCCGAGAGCAGGAGGCTGTTCAGGAGCGGCACGAACAACAGCTCAGGAGTCAGCACAGCTGCAAAGTTGGCGAACGACGGCGATTGCGGCCACCGCGTCTGGTATCCGGCGTGCGGATCAACGGAGGCAAGAAGCAGCCACGCAAGGGGCAGCACAAAGCACATGCCGATCACGGCCAAAGCTGCATTGGCAGCCAACCGGACACGGGGCCGTCTCCCCGCCACCGCCGTCGGGCGCCTTTCCGTAAATCGCGGCTCCCGGCGCAGGGACGTCACGAGTTCGCCCTGCGGAGGAGCCTGACGTACACCGTTCCGAAGACCATGCCGATCAGGATCAACACGGAAGCGATCGCGGTGCCGTAGCCGATATCTCCGAGCTTGAAGGCTTCCTGGTACGCGAGCACCGGCAAGGTGGTACTCGCGTTGGAGGGGCCACCAGCCGTCATCACCCAGATGAGGGTGAAGACTGCGAGCGTCTGGAGGGTGACAAGCATGAGATTGGTGGCGATGCTCCCGCGGATGATCGGCAGGGTGATGAAGGCGAGCCGCTGCCACCCCCGGGCGCCGTCCATGAGGGCGGCTTCGGAAATGTCGCGCGGGACCTGGGCGAGCGCCGCCCGGTAGACCAGCATGGAAAACGCGGTGCCCCGCCAGACATTGGCCAGGATGACGGCGGCCATGGGGAAGGCATACAGCCAGTTGGCGCCGTAAACGCCGAGCATTCCCAAGAGCTGGTTGAGCGTGCCGTCCTGGCTGAAGTATGCATACGCCGCGAAGGCAGCAACGATCTCCGGCAACACCCACGAGGCGATCACGGCGGTGCCCACGAGCGACGCCGTGGCACCCCCGGATTTGGTCATCAGCAGGGCGATGACCAGGCCCAGGACGTTCTGTCCGAGGATCGCGGACACAGCCACGAAAACCACGGTCAGCCAGGCAGAGAGCGGGAACACGGAATCCGTCAGCATCCGCGCGTAGTTGTCCAGGCCGATCCATTGAGGGTTCAAGGCGGCCTTGCCGGACAACGCGGCGTTGGTGAAGGAGGCGTAGAAGGACCACGCCACGGGTGCCAGCATGAACAGGACCAGCAGCAGGATTGACGGCACTACCGGCAGCAAGCGGAACCTGCGACGCAGAGAGCCGCGATGTAGGGAATCAGGGACTGGCATGCGTCATTTCTGCATGACCTTGGCGTCGCCGACCAGTTTCTTGACCGAAGCGTCGTATTCAGCTGCCGCCTCCGCTGGGCCCTGTTTTCCGGTGATAACCGCCTCGGTGGCCTGCTGGACTGCGAGGGAAATCTTCGGGTAGTCAGCGGTCGCCGGGCGATAGTGCGTCACACCCACAAGATCGGAAACGTCCTTCACAAACGGGTTGGCCGCTTGGTAGCCGGGATCCGAAGCGACATCGGCGCGGACGGCAATCTGGGAATTGTTGACGTCGAAGGCCAGCGCGTTCTTCTTGTTCACGGCAGTGGCCAGGAACTTGAAAGCCAAGCCCGGGCTCTTGGTCTTCGCGCCAACGGCGAGCGTCCATCCACCGGACATGCTCACGCCACCGGGATCCTGTCCAAACTGGGTGGGGAACTTGGCTACTCCCATATCCTGCGCATAGCCGGCCCACTCGTAGGAACCGCCTTTTTGCCAGAACGACGGCGCGTAGGAGCCTTCCACGGTGGCGCCCATTTTGCCCTGCGGCAGCCACTGTCCAAAGACCTTCTTCCACACATTCGAATCGAGGGCGTCCGCCGGGGTCACGGAAAGCCTCTCATCGTAGAGGGTCTTCAGGAACTGGAGCGAATCGGTGAATCCCTTGGATCCCACCACCCATTTCTTGTCGCTTTCCGAATACAGCGAGCTTCCCGTTCCATAAAGCAGTTCGTAGAAGCTCTGCATGACCGTCCCCTCACCGGTGCCTTTTCCGGCGTACATGCTGAAGGGAATCACGCTCGGATCCGCGGCCTTCATTTTGCGGGCCGCAGCCAGGATGTCATCCCAGGTTTTCGGCTGCCAGGGCAACGGTATGCCGGCCTTCTGGAGGACTGTCTTGTTGTACCAGATGGCCCTGGTGTCGGTGCCGAGCGGGACGGCATAGACACTGCCGTCGTCACCGCGTCCCGCGGCCTTGGCGCTCTCATTGAATTTGGACCATTCGTCCCAGTTGGCCAGTTGCGAGTCGAGCTTCATCAGGTATCCGGCGTCGACGTCCGAACGGACTTTGAAGGTGTCCTCGTAGAAGACGTCCGGTGCTGTGTCCGGAGACCGCTGGGCCAGCGCGAGCTTGGTGCCGTAGTCGTCGTCGTTGGCTTGGATAGGCTGCAGGTCCACAGTGACGCCTGAGTTGGCGGCTTCGAATTCCTGTTTGGCGTCTTTGAAGACCTTGTCCAGGGCGGTGAACGAGTCCGTCCTTTGATAGACGATCTTGATGGTCTGTTTTTCGTTAGCTTGCGGTTGGGTGGAACAGGCGGCCGAGGCCAAAAGGCCCACTACGCCGAGCAGTGCTGCTCCGATCCGGGCTGGGCGACGCATGACGCTCCGATCTTTTCAAGCGGCTGCAGCCCCCACACTTCAGCTGGCCCAGCCTGTTGCCGATATTAACAAAGACTGCCCTGCGACGCAGGGCAGTGAAAGGCTTCAGCCTTCCAACAGGAGCCGCTGTGCGCGCGGCGCAAGGGTGTGTTCCAGTACCAGGCAGGCCGCCCCGATGGCCCCGACGTCTTCGCCCACCCCGGTCCCGACAACTTCAATGCCGTGAATACTGTTCGCGGCGCTGTTGGCGGCTAGAAGGGCAGGAATTCGATCCAGATATCGCTCGGACATGCGGCCCCAGAAAGGGCCTCCAAAGACGACGCGTTCGACGTCGAGGGTGTTGGTCACCACCGCGACGGCCCGGGCAACCAGCACCGCCGACTTGTCGATAATGGCGATTGCGCGTTCGTCGCCTGAATCCGCGGCATCGCAGAGCCTGGCAAAGCCTTCCTGAACTTCGGGCCCCTCTGTACCCTTACGGCCACCGTCCAGTACGCCCTGCTCTTCGGCCTCGGCCACGAGGACCTGCGGGATGCAAGAGGACTTGACGCACCCCCGCAGACCGCAGTCACATGGAGGGCCGTCCGGGTCGACAATGATATGGCCGATTTCACCGGCGTTCCCTGATGTTCCGCGGACCACTTCGTCGTTCAGGACGATCCCGCAGCCGATGCCGGTACCCATGTACATGAAGACAAAACTGCCCGTGCCACTCGCCCCGCCGGCCCACGTTTCCGCGACGGCCGCGCTAGTCACGTCCTTGTCCACGAGGGTCTCCAGCCCCGTGGCTTCGGCGAGGGCGTCCCTCAAGTGCACCCGGTCCCACCCCACCATCAGGGGCGGGTCCACTACGGTGCCTTCATCGAGGTCTATGGGTCCCGGCGCCGCGACACCAAGTCCCGCGATCTTTCCCTGATCAACACCGGAGTCTTCGATCAGCGCCTTGATTTCCTCCGCGATGGCGGCGATGACGCGCTGCGGATTGCCGCCGGCAGGAGTAGGAATCCGGGAATGCTTCACAACGTCGCCCACCAGGTCCAGGACCACGGACGTAATGACTGCAGGATCAAGGTGGACGCCAAGCGCATACATTCCGGCGGGGTTCAGGCGCAAGATGGTGCGCGGTTTGCCTGGACCGCTGCCTTCCTTGCCTGCCTCGACAATGAGCCGTTGATCCAGCAAGCGGCGGGAGATGTTCGAGATTGTCTGCGGTGAAAGTCCAACGATCTGGGCCAGTTCCACGCGGCTCAGTCCGCCCGATGAGCGCCTGATTGCGTCGAGAATGACGGTCAGGTTGAAGTCCCCCATGCGTGGCAGATTGGTTCCGCGCCTCGGAGTCGGCTGGCGGATCTCAGTCACGGATTCCCCTAAAATCATTCGAATAATGCTATTGCATTTGCATCGTACGGCACGTGTGCGTGTCCCGGTATGCCCACACGCTTGTCGGGTGGAACGGACGCGGATATTGCAGACAGGAGGCCCCGGGACATGGCACTCATGCCGCAGGCCGAGCTGGACATCACCGCGGGACTCGTGCGGAGCTTGCTCGAGGAGCAGCTGCCCGCTTTCTCTCACCTTCCGTTGGAGCTAGCGGCCAACGGTTGGGACAACGTGATCTACCGTCTCGGCAAGGACTGGGCCGTCCGCTTGCCCCGACGCGAGGCGGCAGCACTGTTGGTACTCCATGAACAGCAGTACCTCCCGGTGTATGCACGGCGTTCCCCCGTTCCCCTCCCCCGCCCTATCCATTCAGGACGTCCATCCGCCGATTATCCATGGCACTGGAGCGTGACCCCTTGGTTGGAAGGAGTCTCCGCGGCGCTTGTGCCCCAGGCAACCCGGAATGCGGCGGCCGAGGACATGGCCGCGTTCCTCATCGCCATACACGTGCCCGCAGCACCGGACGCCCCAGTCAACCCCTTCCGCGGGGTTCCCCTCGGGACGAGGTCAGGCGCGGTACTGGACCGGCTCAATGATTCCGGCCGCTATCCGGAAGCCCCGCGCTTGCGGGAGCTTTGGTCCGAAGCCTGCCTGGTACCGCCGTGGAACGGGCCCAGCCTGTGGCTGCACGGAGATCTTCACCCCGCGAACGTCCTCCTGCGCCCAGGCGGGCAGCTCGCGGCTGTCCTCGACTTTGGCGACCTCGGGGCCGGAGACCCGGCGGCTGATCTCGCCGTCGCCTGGTTGATGTTCGACGCCGGTGCGCGGCACCGTTTCATGGCGGCCTTCGCACCCGCAGTTGATGCGGGCACGTGGAATCGGGCCCGGGGCTGGGCTGTCTTGTTCGCGACGGCCATGCTCAATTTTTCGGATGACAACCCGCAGATGTCGGGGATCGGGCACTTCGCGCTGGACCAGTTGCTGTCTGAGCCACACTGACCGAACCGTGCTCACCAAACCCCGCCGACGCCTAACGCTTAACACTGCGTGTCACGGTGAATTTCGGGTTCCTGCCTATTTCAGTGGTGGGACCAATCAGCCGTTCCAGCCCCGGGCGGTACTGCAAGTGGCTGTTGTAGACAGTCCAGAGTTCACCGCCGGAAGCCAGGACCCGTGCTGCTGCCTCAAACATCTTCGTGGCCGCGCCGGCATGGACGCTGGCACCAAGGTGGAACGGAGGGTTGAGCAAGATGAGGTCTGCACTGCCTGGTTCGAAGGCGGACATGGCGTCGTCCTGAACTACGGTGACTCGGTCTCCCAACCCATTGGCCGCCGCGGTGGCCCGCGTGGACGCGACGGCTGCGGCCGATTGGTCTGTCCCGGTAACGCGGGAGTTAGGCCGGTTACGTGCGTACATCGTGGCGAGGATTCCTGTTCCGCAGCCGAGGTCCACCGCGTGGCGCGCATCGGGAATCCTGTCCAGGAAGCCCAAAAGGAATCGGGTGCCGATGTCCAGCTTCGTACCCGAGAACGCAGCACCGTGGGCACACACCGTAATCCCTAGCTCGGTGTTCTGTTCCGAGACGGGGAAGGGTGGCGCACCCGCCGGGAGCTTGGGGCTGCCGGCAAGCAGGACACGCGACTTCCGCTGCGCGAGCTGTGGCTGGACGAACTCAAAGCTGCGCTCCAGGACGGCGTTCATGCCCACGGACATGTGCTTGACGCGTCCACCGGCCAGCAGGACTGCGCCCGGCGCTGCAAAGCGCGCTACGGCGTCGGCTATCTCCTCCAGTTCCGCGAGCGCTTTGGGCAACTGCATAATCACCAGTTCGGCGTCGTCGAGCAGTCCGGCTCCCAACTCGAACTGTTCGAAGCGGCCGGACAGTCCTGACGCCTCGGCGTTCCGTTGGAGTGCGAGCCTGCTCACGTAAAGGTCTTGAGTCACACGGACGTGCTCGACGCCGAGGGCCGCCAAAGCGCCCAGGGTCAAGGCTCCATAGCGGTCGCCGATAACCGCAACGCGGGCCTTCGGGCCACGCACGTACCCTGCCGCGGTCTCAAGGAGAAGATGATCGGTGGCGTCGTGCGCTTGCAGGTTCTCGGCCTCGACGTCGGGGAACCGGCGCAGACCGCCAAACAGCGCATTAAGGTCCACTGCGCGAGTGTCGTTAGGGTCCGTTGGGGTCACGCTGAACTCGAGCCTTCTTTCGATTCTCGGCTTGCTGGAATGTCCGGCGGCCTCCAGCAATCTATCCCCCGCTGAAAGTCTCGACAACACGGGGGCTGCGGAGGATGGTAGAGATTGCAGGTAACCGACCGTCTGTCCGCTGCTGAAGGGCACGGCACGCGCCGCAAGCAGCTCAGACACAGCAGGGTCCGTTGCGGAGAGCGAGCCACGTCGCGGACCTAGAAAATCAGGCTCCCACTCCCCTTGTGAGCAGACCATGACTGTCAACCTCGTCACGCAGCTTCAAGTAAAGTCGCACAATTCCCCTGATGAAACCCGCCGTCCGGACAAAACCTTGGTGGAAAACGTCACTGTTGGTGACTACACCATCGGCCGCCTCAGCTTCGAGCCAGGGTGGAGTTGGGCGGATTGCATCAAACCGGTGGTCCAAACCGATTCCTGCCAGCTCAACCACGTGGGGTACTGCATTGCCGGCTCCCTGGAAGTCGAGACGGAGGACGGCAAGAAGATCAGCATTTCCAAAGGAGATTCCTACACCATCCCGCCAGGACACAACGCCTGGGTCGTAGGCGACGAGACCTACTCGGCCATCGAGTTTGTCAGCGCCGCAGAATATGGAGTCAAGACCGAGTAGCAGCCCTACCTCCTTTAAAACCCGCCTGCCGGTGTCCCGGAACCTTAGCCCGGGACACCGGCAGCAGCACACCCGCACCCAGCCATCAAGGAGTCCCCATGCGCAAGGCCCTACTCGTCGTCAGCTCGCTCTTATTCCTCGACACTATCGTCCAGCTGTACCTCGCCGGATTCGGAACCTTCAGCGAGAAGCTCCTCGGAGACCAATCGTTCACGCCGCACATGCTCAACGGACAGATCGTCATGCGGTCCCTCGCGCTCTTGGCTATTCTCTTTGCAGCCCTTGCCAAGTCGGGGAAGTCGACCATCTGGCTCACGGTCGGCATCTTCCTCTTGACCTGGGTTCAACTCCTTGTCTTCATTCTGGGAGGTATCCTGACCGGCGCGAGCCAAGAGAATCCAAACCTGCCTGGCGCTTGGACAGTCTCCATACACGCCGTCAGCGGGCTGTTGATCATCTTCTCGACCTATTGGCTCTTCCTCCGGGCGCGGCGCCTGGACCGAAGCGGGAGCGTAGCGAAAACCCGGGCGCAGGAGTCCCTCCCGGCGTCGTCCTGACCGCGGGACAACTGCGGAAATGCCGGCGTCGGCCGTCCTTGGGATCGACTTGATCCTTGCCGCGTTGTGCGCGGCGTCGTGGATCAGCGGGCTCGCCGCGTGGTTCGTAGGGGCGCGGCCGGCGGCCCCCGCCTGGCTTCCCGCGTGGGCGGTCACGGCGGGTGCGTTAGTCGGGTTGGTGCTCGCCGCCGGCCGAATGGCGGTTCTCCTCACGGGACGGCCAGAGCTCGTCGGCGACCGGCTTCTCGGATGCCTCGCCTTCACTGTGCCCGGCGCGGCGATCGGCGCCGTAGCACTTACACTCACGAGGCGGGCAAGCGCCGTCGTCCTCCCCCTGCTGACGACGGCAGCGGCGCTCACGACGGCGGGACTCCTGTCCGTCGTCACGCTCGGCACCCCGGCGGGCTGGCTGCCTCTGGCTGTCCTGGCCGTGCTCGCAGTCCTCGGAACTGCGTCCGGGACCCTCGGGGCCAGGCATGGCTGGCGGAACCGGGGGACGATCGCCGCCGGTTCCTTGGGAGTGGTTGTGCTCGTGGGAGCCCTCGCGGTTTCATGGATGGACAGCCGGGCCTCGCCGCCGTCGTCGTTCCGCGCCATGGGTCACCACGCCGGCACAAGCCCCGTTGCGGAGACCGCCCGTAGCGTGGACACGCTGCGGGCCCCCGCACCGCTTGGACCGGTGCGCGAGTACACCCTTCATGCGCGCAGCGAACGCGTCACGCTCGACGACGGCACAAACGCCGACGCGCTCACGTTCGGCTCGCTGCCGGGACCTGAACTGCGGGCCAGCCAGGGCGAGACCGTGCGGGTGACACTCCTGAACGACAACGTGCCCGACGGCGTGACACTCCACTGGCACGGCTACGACGTGCCCAACGCGATGGACGGCGTCCCGGGTGTCACCCAGGACGCCGTCATGCCGGGTCAGAGCTTCATCTACGAGTTCCCGGCCGCGCAAGCCGGAACGTATTGGTACCACACCCACCAAAACGCATCCGCCGACGAGCCGAAGGGCCTCTATGGAGCGCTCGTCGTCGACCCTCCAGGCAGCCCCGCCCCGGATATCCAGGACATCACGGTACCCGTGCACACTCTCGCCGGCTCCACGCTCTTCGGCGGGCACGCTGCGGTCTGGACGGAACAGAAAACCCCCGGATCACGCGTGAGGCTACGGATCATCAACACGGACCAGCTCACCCAGCGATTCAGTCTGTCCGGGGTCGCGTTCAGGATCACTGCGATCGACGGCGGCGACCTTGCCTTAGGCGACGGCCCGGCCGCAGGGGAAATGACCGGGACGGTTTTGCCGCTCGCCGCCGGCGGACGCTACGACGTCGAGTTCACCATGCCCGATCAGCCGGTCCAGCTTGCCCTCGAGGGCGGGCGCACCGGTGGGCTCTCGCTCGTTCCACGGGCGACGCCGTCGGCCTCCCCTGTGCCTCCGGGACCTGCACCGCGCTTCGTGCCGGGCCCCGAGTTGGATCTCGCCACCTACGGTGTGCCCGCAGCGCTCCCGGCCCCCACCGCCGATGTGTCGGTTACGTATGTTCTCGACCACCTGATCCGCTTTGTCGACGGGGTGCCCCGCTTCGCGTTCACCGTCAACGGTGCGGTGTATCCCAACATCCCGCCCCTCGTGGTCCAGGACGGCGATCGCGTGCTCGTCACGGTGGTGAACCGCAGCGACGACGTCCACCCCATGCACCCGCATGGGCACCACGTGCGCGTGCTATCGATCGACGGGCGTCCGGTCAGCACGGATCTCCGCATGGACAGCATGGAGGTGCGCCCTGGACAAATGTGGACAATGCTGCTCACCGCGGACAATCCCGGCATCTGGATGGACCACTGCCACAACCTCGCCCATGCCAGGGACGGAATGATGTTCCACCTTGCCTACGACGGCATCTCGTCGCCCTTCAACCACAATGGGGCTTCACAGAACCGTCCGGAATGAAGAAACTGTGCAAGGGGATGCCGGCCGCCACGAAGCCGGCAGCGCTTAGCGCGGATTTACTCCCCGGCCTGCTGCCAAATGCGAAACGCATCTACAATCGTGGCAGGCCACGCCTCGGACAAACGGTTTCATGCCGAACGGGATACGCGGTCGTCGTTTCCCCGACAACTAGAGGACGTGGTTCCATGGCTTTCGTTGAACCAACCGCCGATGTCTCAGAGCATGCGCTCATTGGCCAGGGCACAAGAATCTGGCATCTGGCCCAGGTTAGGGAAGATGCCCGCCTTGGCGACAACTGCAACATTGGCCGAGGGGCCTATGTGGGGCCTGGCGTCGAAATAGGACCCAATTCCAAACTTCAAAACTACGCGTTGGTCTATGAACCCGCCCGGCTCGGCGCCGGAGTCTTCATCGGGCCAGCAGCCGTGCTCACCAACGACACGTACCCTCGGGCCGTGAGCCCCGACGGCACCCTAAAGTCCGCCGACGACTGGACAGCCGTGGGCGTGGTCGTGGAAGACGGGGCGGCAATAGGAGCCCGCGCGGTGTGCATTGCGCCCATAACAATCGGCAGGTGGGCAACGGTTGCCGCAGGCGCGGTGGTCGTCCGGGACGTCCCGGCCTTCGCGTTGGTTGCGGGAGTTCCCGCCAAGCAAATCGGCTGGGTCGGCAAATCCGGGCATCCTCTTCGGCCCGACGGCGATGAATTGGTGTGCCCCGAGACCGGGGAGCGCTACATCAAGGACGGAGACTCCCTGAAAGAAGCGCGAACTGTATGAGCAAGGTCCGGGCCGCCGTCGTCGGGGGCGGAATCATCGGCATCGCCGTGGCGCGCCAGCTCACCCGGAGCCTCGACAACGTGGACGTGACGGTATTCGAGAAGGAGAACGGGCTCGCCGGGCACCAGACCGGCCACAACAGCGGCGTGGTCCACGCTGGGCTCTATTACGAGCCAGGGAGCCTGAAGGCGAGGCTCTGTCGCCGCGGCGTGGACCTGCTCCGGCAGTTCACGGTAGAAAAGAACCTCGGCTACGAGGAGTGCGGCAAAGTAGTCGTCGCGCACAATGCCGGCGAACTTGACCGGCTCAAGACCATACACGGACGGGCCATGGCCAATGGCGTCCCGGACGTCCGCATGATCGATGCGGACGAACTCGCCATCGTCGAGCCGCATGCCCGCGGCCTGGCCGCCCTGCATTCGCCGCGAACCGCAATCGTCGATTACGGTGCCATCACCGATGCGCTGGCCCAGGACGTACGTGCCGCAGGCGGGAACATCGTGCTGGGACTGCCTGTGACCGGTGTGGAAGACCGCGGCCACGAGGTGCGGGTGCAGTCCTCCCGCGGCACCGAAGCCTTCGACGTCGTTATCACCTGCGCGGGCCTGCAGTCCGATCGGCTGGCCCACGCCGCCGGAGACCCCGCCGACCCCCGTATTGTGCCGTTTTTCGGCGACTACTTTCTGCTCCGGCCCGAGAAACGTTCCTTGGTCAAAGGCCTGATTTATCCCGTGCCGGACCCGCGATATCCCTTCCTCGGCGTCCACCTGACCAAACGCATCGACGGCGCCATCCTGGTAGGCCCCAACGCTTTCCTGGCCGGCGGCCGGGAAGCCTATCGGCGCACCCAACTCTCCCCCGACGACCTCCGCTCGGTACTGGGGTTCCCCGGATTCTGGCGGTTCGCTGCCCGCAACCTGCCCGCCGCCGCCCGGGAGGCTCGCACTGTGATTAACACCCGCGCCTTCGTGAGGGAAGCACAGAAGTACGTCCCGGACATCCTGCCGGGCGATGTCACGCGCGGCCCCCGCGGAATCCGGGCGCAAGCAATGACCTCCGACGGCGGCCTCGTCGACGATTTTGTGATCACCGGCAGCAACCGCGTACTCCACGTACGGAACGCACCCTCGCCGGGGGCAACCTCGTCGATGGCCATTGCCGAGCACATCGTGGCCGAAGCAATGGGACGCGCCAAACTCTCGTGATGCGGCGAGGCTGACGGGCCCAAACGCGCGGCCATTTACTCACTGACCCCCAGGGTTCGCTCCGACATCCGCTGGCATTTCCGCGTGTCCGAAGCCAAAAAACAGGTAACCGACCGCCGTCCCCGACGTGCAGCGCCCAAAAAAACGGGTACCGGCACTCGTGCCACGCTCCCGGCTGGCTCCATATGCTTCGGTCATTCAGTGCCCTGAAGAAACTTGGATAGAAGCGGGTCGCGACATGAGCTACAACCGAACTTTCCTGTTGGCTGTGCGCCGCTCGGTCCTACCGACCATTCTGGCCATGATCGCTACGATCCTTCCGTTGCAGATGGCAGCAGTTCCCGCCGTCGCAGCCCCAAATCCATGCTCCATACCCGTCACCAACCCGGTTGCTTGCGAAAACACACTTGCCGGGAACCCCGATTCGGAATGGCAGGTCTTCGGGGCCGGAGACGACACGATCCAGGGTTACGGCACATCGATGAGCGTCAATATAGGCGAGTCGATCGCGTTCAAGATTCTGACGCCCGCGTCGTCCTACCACATCGATGTATATCGGCTTGGTTACTACCAAGGCTTGGGTGCCCGCAAAGTTGCCTCGAACCTGCTCCCCTCCGCTGCACTGCCGCAAACCCAGCCAGCCTGCAACACATACTCCGATACGGGACTCATCGACTGCGGAAACTGGAGCGTGTCGGCTTCCTGGGCAGTGCCGTCCACTGCGGTCTCCGGTGTCTACATCGCAAGGCTCGTTCGTAATGACACGAACGGCGCGAGCATCATCCCGTTCGTGGTCCGGAACGACTCCGCACATTCAGAGATGCTGTTCCAGACCTCGGATGAGGCGTGGCAGGCATACAACACCTACGGCGGCAACAGTCTCTATTCATGTACCGTCGCTTGCCCACCCGGCAGTCCGCAGGCGTATAAGGCAGCCTTCAAGGTCTCCTACAACAGGCCATTTAGTTCCGCCGAGGACGACCAGGGCCGAAGCTGGCTGATGTACGCCGAGTACCCGATGATCCGGTTCATGGAAGCCAACGGGTACGACATGAGCTACATGAGCGGCAATGATGTCGCGACTAAGGGTTCCCTGCTGCTCAACCACAAGACATTCATGTCCGTGGGGCATGACGAGTACTGGTCTGGCGACCAACGCGCCAATGTCGAAGCCGCCCGGGACGCCGGGGTGAACCTTGCGTTCTTCAGCGGCAACGAGGTCTTCTGGAAGACACGCTGGGAGCCGAGCGTCGCGGGACCCAGCACACCCGGCCGAACCCTGGTGGCCTACAAGGACACGCATTTCAACGCCCCAACGGACCCGGTCTCCTGGACGGGCACCTATCGGGACCCCCGCTTTGGGACCTCCGGTGGTGGAGGAAACCCGGAAAACTCGTTGACAGGCCAGTTCTTCGCCGTCAATTCAGGAACCACCGACATCACGGTTCCCTCGCAGTACAGGAGTCTCCGGCTGTGGAGAAACACGAGCGTTGCCACGATGGCCGCCGGATCTACCGTGACTCTCGGTGCGGGCCTCGGCACGCTCGGTTACGAATGGGATACTGACGCCGATAACGGCTTCCGACCCGCCGGTCTCTTCAAGTTGTCGGCAACCACGAACACGTCTGCGGAAGTGTTCACGGATTACGGTTCGCTGACCGCCCAGGGAAAAACGGCCACCCATAACCTCACAATGTACAAGGCACCGAGTGGAGCGCTCGTCTTTGGTGCCGGAACGGTCCAGTGGTCGTCGGGGCTGGATGATTTCACCACTGGCCTACCGGTGGACAAGAACATGCAGCAGGCCACTGTCAACCTCTTCGCAGATATGGGATCCCAGCCGACAACAATCATTTCCGGACTAACGGCCGCCACCGGATCCACGGACGTCACTCCGCCGACGTCCACCATTGCTGCACCATCCTTCGGCGCGAACATCGCAGACGGAACCATCGTCACCATCAGCGGCACGGCTACCGACGTCGGCGGGGTGGTGGCCGGCGTCGAGGTTTCCACCGACGGCGGCACCAGC
>NZ_JAPFFT010000033.1 GCF_026241105.1 Arthrobacter rhizophilus
TACTGCACCCGGGAGGGTGTGGGAGAGTAGGACACCGCCGGACAACCATTCAGGTCGAGACCCCCCAACCACCACCATGGTCGGGGGGTCTCCCGCATTTAAACACACACCCCACCACCGGACGCCCCACCACATCCACGCCGGAAACCCCGCACCCCCATCACATCCACGCGGGAAATCCCGGACGCTCCTTCACATGTGGGCACCCCCCACGAACGCTCCTTCACATGTGGGCGGACCCCTACCTGACCGGCACCCCGGCACCCCGGCACCCAAAAACTGCAGGAGCGTCCCGTCAGGACCCGCCATAGGTGAGCGAGCGTCCGGCCGGAAGGCCCCAAAACTGCAGGAGCGTCCGGCCAGAAGGCCACATAAGTGAGCGAGCGTCGGGGGTCCGGGAGTTCGCCCGCGGCGGAATTGGCCCCCAAAAGCGCCCGAAATCGGGTGAATTTGGTCAAAAAAGCGCGGAAACACGCGGAATTTGCTGGCCTCGTCCCTCCAAGCTGGTAAGTTTTCGAACAGTGGCTCGCGCGCATGCCGTGCGTGAGCTCCAAAATCGTAAAGTCCAGGAGGACACAAATGGCTAAGAACCGTAGCGAATTGGTTTCCGAGGTAGCTGGCAAGGCTGGCACCAGCCAGGCCGCCGTCAACTCCGTTCTCGATGCACTGTTCGAAGTTTTCGAGACTTCCGTCGCCGCTGGCGAAAAGATCACCATTCCGGGCTGGCTCGCAATCGAGCGCACCGACCGCGCAGCCCGCACGGGCCGCAACCCGCAGACCGGCGAGACCATCCAGATTGCCGCTGGCCACAGCGTCAAGCTGACCGCTGGCTCCAAGCTGAAGGCAGCTGTCGCCAAGAAGTAAGACACTTCGGCGAACGCCTCGGAAAGGCGGCAACCTGTGGGTTGCCGCCTTTCTGCTTTAACCCGGTCGATTCGCTGCGCCGCCAACGTTAGCGGACAATGGATAGGTGCCATCTGCCAAAACTCCCGCCACCGCCCCTTCGCCCGCGTCCAAGCCGGGAACCAAGGATGGTGCTGCCGTGGAAGGGATCGGATTGCCGTGGCAGCTGGCAGGCTTCGCTGCGCTCTTCCTGGCCCTCGCGGCCGCACTGATCTTCTCCGGCGCCGCGGCCGGCCGGCAGGTCTCTGATCCCGGTGTGCTGGTCCGCTGGGGACTACCGGTGGCCAAAGCCGTCCATAACGTGTCCTTGGCGACCGTGATCGGCGGGCTGATCTTCGCCGTCGGCATCCTTCCCAAACACACGTCCCGAGGTAAAGGCGACGACGCCGCTGAGCATCCCGCGTTCACCCGTGCCTTGGCCGTCGCAGCAGCAGCAGGCGCTGCCTGGACGCTTTCCGCCGTCGCGGTCCTTGTCCTCACGTACGCCGATGTCGCGGGCCAGAGCCTCTCGGGCACCCCGGAGTTCACTGCCTCGCTGGTCTACTTCATGACCGACATCCAGACGGGCCAGGCATGGCTCGCCGTGACCATCATCGCGGCGATTGTCACGACGGCGCTGTTCGGCGTCCGCTCGTTGGCAGGACTTGCGTTGACGCTGGTCTTGGCCTTGGGCGGCCTGGTGCCGAGCGCACTGATCGGCCACTCCGCGAGTTCCAGCGACCATGAAGGCGCCATCAACTCTCTTGGACTCCACTTGGTGGGTGTGTCCACCTGGGTGGGCGGCATCATTATGCTCGCGGTCCTCTCGGGCATCCTGCGGGGCTCCAAGGCGTCGGGCACCAAGGACATTACCGAGCAGACCCTCCGCCGTTTCTCCGCCTTGGCAGGCTTTGCCTTCGTACTGGTCTTCGCCTCGGGTGTTGTCAACGCGAGCATTCGGGTTACCAGCTTTTCGGCCTTGGTCGGCACCCCCTATGGGCAGATCATCCTGGCGAAGGCGCTGGCCACTGTTGTCCTCGGCGGCATTGGTTTCATGCACCGCCAGTGGGTGA
This sequence comes from Arthrobacter rhizophilus, assembly GCF_026241105.1. Lineage (GTDB taxonomy): Bacteria > Actinomycetota > Actinomycetes > Actinomycetales > Micrococcaceae > Arthrobacter. The sequence continues at coordinate 1,956 of NZ_JAPFFT010000033.1, forward strand.
TCCCGCAGCTGGGCCGCAAGTCCATGACCACGCGTCGCGTGCTGTGGCAGCTTGTGTTGGTTGAACTGCTGGTGATGGGCGCGACGTCGGGACTCGCCGTCGCGCTGGCCAGTTCGGCACCGCCTTTGCCCACCACCTATGCGCCCGACGCTTCGCCGGCCTTTGTCCTGTCCGGTTACGAGTTGCCGCCCGAGCTGACCCCCGCCCGCTGGCTGACGGAATGGCGGCTCGACTGGCTCTGGGTAGCTGTGGCCCTCTTCGGCGCGGTGAGCTACATCCTAGGCGTGGTGAAGGTCCGCCGGCGCGGAGACTCCTGGTCCTGGTTCCGGGCCGTGAACTGGATCATCGGCCTGGCTGTCCTGACCTACATCACGTCCGGTCCGCCATCGGTCTATGGGCGTGTGATGTTCTCCGCCCACATGGTGGACCACATGGCGCTGACTATGGTGGCTCCGCTCTTCTTGGTGCTCGGTTCGCCGGTGACCTTGGCATTGCGTGCACTACCGTCCCGCGGCGAAGGATCGCGCGGGGATGGCTCCCGCGGACTTCGTGAGTGGATCTTGGTGTTTGTGCACTCGAAGTTCTCCCAGGTGGTGACCCACCCGCTGTTTGCTGCCGCGAACTTTGCCGGATCAATCGTCCTGTTCTACTTCTCGGACGCGTTCGACTGGGCAATGCGCGAGCACGTGGGCCATGAGCTCATGAACCTGCACTTCTTGCTGACCGGTTACATCTTTGTCCTCACGATGCTCGGCACGGACCCCTTGCCGCGCCGGGCGCCCTACCCCATGCGGCTGCTTCTCCTGCTGGCCACCATGGCCTTCCACGCCTTCTTCGGTGTGTCGATCATGGGTGGTACCGGGCTCCTCGCTGCCGACTACTTCGGCAACCTCGGCCGGACCTGGGGGCTTTCGGCCCTAGCAGACCAGCAGATGGGCGGGGCCGTTGCGTGGGGGATTGGTGAAGTCCCCACGCTGCTGGTGGCGATCGGCGTCGCGGTCATGTGGTCGCGCTCGGACGAGCGTGAGACCAAACGCACCGACCGTGCTGCCGACAGGAATAATGACGCCGATCTCAATGCTTACAACGATATGTTTGCGCGGCTTGCAGACCGCGATGCCAAACTGCCTGATCGGGGCTCCAATCGCCCCGAAAGCAAAACCAATCTGGAAGGACGCTGATGAGCGAAACCGTACGCACCCAACTGCGTGTCCGCGCCTCTGAGCTGGTGGGCCGTGGCTGGCTCAACACCGGCGGGAAGTCCCTGGACCTGGAAGCGTTGCGCGGTAAAATCGTGCTGTTGGACTTCTGGACCTTCTGCTGCATCAACTGCCTGCATGTCCTGGACGAGCTGCGTCCGCTTGAGGAGAAATACTCTGACGTCCTGGTGACGGTTGGCGTGCACTCTCCCAAGTTCGAGCACGAAGCCGATCCCGTCGCTCTGGCCTCGGCCGTGGAGCGCTACGAAATCCACCACCCTGTCCTGGACGATCCCGAGCTCGCCACGTGGAAGGCCTACACGGCCCGCGCCTGGCCCACGCTGGTGGTAGTGGATCCCGAGGGCTACATCGTGGCGCACCTCTCTGGTGAGGGCCACGCAGACGGCCTCGCGGTGCTCCTTGAGGAGCTTGTTGCCGAGCACGAAGCCAAGGGGACCCTCCACCGCGGTGACGGTCCGTACGTGGCTCCCGTCCCGACGTCGGGCACCCTGCGCTTCCCTGGCAAGGCGACCCAGCTGGCTAACGGCAATTACCTGGTAGTCGATTCCGGCCACCACCGCCTCGTGGAACTGCGCCCGGACCTTGAGACCGTGGAACGCGTCATTGGCTCGGGCACAAAGGGCTACCTGGACGGCGCCGCCGAAATCGCCCAGTTCAACGAGCCGCAGGGCGTCGCGGTGCTTCCGTCGTCGCTGGCGTGGCAGCTCGGGTACGAAGCAGTGGTCGCGGACACCGTGAACCACCGCCTCCGCGGCGTCACGCTCAGCTCGGGTTATGTACAGACAGTTGCCGGCAACGGAGTGCAGCGACTGCTCGACGCCGGCCCGGCCCGCGTCACGGAAAGTGGCGCCGGCGTTTGGGCTGAACACCACGACGCCGGTCCGGCTGACTTCGCGGCCGACGCCCTCGACGTCGGGGTGCTGGGTCTTGGGACCGGGGTGTCCCTCTCCTCGCCGTGGGACGTGGTGTGGAGCGAGAAGCTGCAACGCGTTGTCATCGCCATGGCCGGTACCCATCAGATCTTCGCTTTCGAGCCTTTGAGCGGCGAGGTGTCCATCTTGGCTGGCTCGGGCCTTGAAGGCTTGCTTGACGGTGCTGCCGAGGAAGCCTGGTTCGCCCAGCCTTCCGGGCTGGCCGTGGATGCGGACCACAACATCTGGGTGGCCGACTCCGAGACTTCGGCATTGCGTCGACTGGTTCTTGGCGAAACCGGTGTAACCGTTGAGTCGGCCGTCGGTAAGGGCCTGTTCGATTTCGGCTTCCGGGACGGCAAAGCCCCCGGGGCGCGCCTGCAGCACCCCTTGGGCGTCACAGTGCTCCCTGATGGGTCCGTGGCCATCGCAGACACCTACAACGGCGCCGTGAGGCGCTACGACCCCGCGACTAAGACGGTGTCCACTTTGGCGAGGGGACTGGCCGAGCCGAGCGACGTCGTCGTGGTCTACCCGGAAAGCGGGGAACCGTTGCTGGTGGTGGTCGAATCCAACAAGCACCAACTGGTTTTGGTCCCCATCCCCAAGGAAGCCCAGCAGGTTGACGAGGGTGCCTCCCAGACGCAGCGGCCAAAGAGCCCTGTGGCGCCGGGAAAGCTGGAGCTCACCGTGCGCTTCACGGCCCCTACCGGCCAGAAGCTCGACGACCGCTGGGGCGACCCCACACAGCTGAAGATCTCGTCGACTCCGCCCGAGCTGCTGCTTTCCGGCGGCGGCACGTCCGTGGGGCTGCTGCGGACCTTGGAATTGTCCGCGGATGTGCCAGAGGGGATCCTCCACATCACGGCCCGCGCGGCCGCGTGTGATGGACCCGAGACTGAGGACGGCGAAATCCCGGACCACGCCGCGTGCCACTTGTACCAGCAGGACTGGGGGATCCCCGTGGTTTTGCAGGCAGACGGCGATACCGAGTTGGTTCTTGACCTGCGCGGGATGGACTAGGCGGGGCTGGCCTGGCCGTAGGGTGTCACGCTGAGCAACTTTTTAGCGCCCAGCGTCGGGGGCAACCCCGGAAACCCAGGGGTTCGGGAGTCGGTCACGGCCAAAAACGTGCGCTCTGTGACGCCTGCCCGCTTGACGGCGCCGCCTGCCCCTAGAAGCTCACCAGCGGGGTGACCGTGATGGTGTCGGTGCCGATGTCCAACCGCGTGGTGAAGCTGAAATCGTGGACCGCGTTGAGGTCACCGACCAATCCACTGAAGAGGTCGATTTCGCGGGCGGTTACCCGGGCCTTGCCGTTGAGGGGTGCCACCACCCATTGGCCGTCAAAAGGATCGATGCTGACTTTGGGGTACTCCGTGATTTGCCACTTGATTGTGCCGTCCACCACGCGGCTGTTGGTGACGTGGTAGAACGGGCAGTCGGGCTGGAGCTTTTGCTGCTTGGTGGCCTCGGCGGCGCAGTTGTCCAGGAATTCCTTGACCCTGTCGCTGACCACCTTGGTCATGGCGTCCGTGGGCTTCGTCAGGAGGTTGAGGGGTGCCTGGGGCGAAGTGCCGGTGGTCACTGAGGTGCTGGCGGGCGGTGCCGAGAAGTATTTGCCTGTGAGGCTTGCCTCGTATTGGCCAGGGTAAAACACGGCAAAGCTGTTGCGCCCATTGGGCAAGTTCACCGGGACGCCGTTCAGGGTGGCCTCGCTGGCGTTGACTACGGTCACCTCGATAGTCGGCAGGGATGACGGCACGAAGGACCATTTGCCGAAGAACAGCCACTCGGTGCCTGTACGTTCCAGCAGGAAATCCGAGTGCAGTGCCTTGCCGTCCATCTGGTAGTCCATGGGGACCGACACTCGGTTGCCTCCGCGGGATTCCGCGTTGCCGAGCTTGACATCGGTAATCTTCGACGCTGCCGTCTGAAGGGCGGTACCGTCCAGCATGGCGGCGTTGGCGTTGGGCGCGGAGGCGTGCAGAAGCCCGAGGGCTTCCCCGCCATGCCCCTTCTGGAGGGCTCCTAAATATTCGCGAACTTGCTGCTGCGGACTGGCTGCGGAATTGCTCACGAGGTTGATGGAGACGATCGCAGCGGCCACAGCAAGCATCAGACCGAGCAGCCACCCGGCCGCGGTCTTGACCAACGCTTGACTCAACTGCACGCCCTTTACGTTACCTGCAGGGTCCGCATTACTTAGGCATCCTTCCCCTCACGTGACGCAAGGACATGCTGGGGAAGGGCCCGACGGCGGGCGGCAGCTCCGTTTCAGTGGCGCCGACGCGATGAGGTTCCGAATGCTCCGCGGAGCAATTCCCGGCCGAGCTGCGTGCCAAGGGACCGTGCCATGCTCTTCATGCACGCTTGGCGTACCGGAGGTAGACGACGCCGTTGCCAAAGCGACGCTCATCCAGCAGCTCAAGGGTCATCCCTACGCCGTCGGGGAGGAATTGTTTGCCGCCTCCGACGACCACCGGCGTGAGGAAGAGACAGAACTCGTCAACCAGGCCGGCTTTAATTGCCTGGGCTGCAAGAACGGTGCCACCAATGGACATGTCCTGCTCTGACGACTCTTTCAGAGACCGGACGGCTCCGGCGTCGAACTCGCGCTCAATACGCGTCCTGGCGGTGGACGGACTCTCCAAGCTGGTGGAGTACACAATCTTGTCCGCGGCACGCCATATCTCGGCATAGTCCCGCATGACGGGCGGCTCCTCGGAAAGGGTCATGTCCTCCCACGCGGACATGACCTCGTACATCCGCCTCCCGTACAGATAGGTGCCGATCGGCCGCTCAAGGTCATTGACGAAGCTGTGCACTTCTTCGTCGGGCATGCTCCAATCGAACTTCCCGTTGGCATCGGCGGTGTAGCCGTCCAGGGACATGATCCCCGCGTAGATCAGCTTTGCCATGCACAGACGGTACACGCGGGCGACGGCAACGGTATAGTGCCGGCCATGGATGAGAAAGCGATTTTGCTCAAATACCTGCGTTCCCGTCGGGGCGAACTCCTCGCCAAGCTCGACGGACTAGACGAATACGACGTCCGCCGGCCCATGACTCCGACCGGCACCAACCTTCTGGGGCTCGTGAAGCATGTGGCCAGCGTGGAGCTCGAGTACTTCGGAGAGGTCTTTGGCCGGCCCAGCGGCAAGGACCTGCCATGGCTTGCCGACGATGCCGAAGCGGACGCTGACCTGTGGGTTCCGGAGGAAGAGACCCGGGAGGAGATCATCGAACTGCACCTCTTCTCTGCCGAGCACAGCGATGCAACCATCGAGGCACTGCCCCTCGATGCTCCAGGGGAAGTGCCGTGGTGGTCAGAAGAACGGCGCCGCGGGACGCTCCATCAGATCCTGGTCCACATGTGCGTCGAGACAGCCCAGCACTTGGGGCATGCCGACATCCTTCGTGAGCTTATCGACGGCTCGGCCGGGAAAGGCCCCGGGGACCTGAACTTGTCGCAGCGAAGCACCGAAGAATGGGCCGCACACCGGGCCCGGATTGAAGCCGCAGCGCGCCTGGCCGTGGTGTAGCAACCCAGACGATTTCACGTTTCGTTGGAAGCCAGGTCCTTCGAGAACGCCAAGTGCTTGATTTCTTCAGGATCGGCGTCGAGGTCGAACAGCGGGGTGTAGCCCGTGGCCAGGTACAGGTTCTTGGCTTCGGGCTGCCGCGGACCGGTGGTCAGGTAGATCCGGCGGTAGCCGCGCCGGGCGGCCTCGGCCTCCAGTTCCGCGAGAACCACCCGGGCCAGCCCACGACGGCGGTGTGTCGAATGCGTCCAGATCCGCTTGAGCTCTGCGGTGCGGTAGTCGTAGCGGCGGAATGCCCCGCCCGCCACAGTTTCGCCGTTCTCCTGCAGGATGAGCAGGGCGCCGTGGGGTGCGGCAAACTCGCCGGCCGGGTATCTGTTGAGCTCCTCAGCCGCGCCTCCGCTGCCAAAAAGGTCCCCGTACCGGGTGCTGTATTCGACGGCGAGTTCGTCCAGGAGTGGCTTGACCCGCGGATCGCGCATGGGCAGGCTCAGGACATCGAACGCAGCAGTGGTGGAGATATCGACGGAACTCATGTCAGGGCCTTTCCGGTAAGGGCAGCGGGAGAACGAGCTGAGAGTTCGGACAGAAGGCGGCGGGCCAGAGCGTCATTCTCGCGGAACGGTGCTGCGTTGGTGCCGGGCCGCGCGAACGCTCCGGCGCCCCAACCCGAGGTCCACGGTCCGACGGCGAAAAGTCCCGCCTGCCGTCCGCCGTCGGGAGCCAATACCTCGTGGGAACTCGACACCAATAGCTTACCCGTGGAGTGCGAACCGTCTGAGGTGAGCAGCAACTGTTCGGTGCCCCATCCGGCGTCGTGCAAGTCCGTCAACGCGGGGTTCGCCGATCGCGCTACCGACGGCGACGGCAACCTGGCCTCGATGTACGCCGCCGCGTCCACCACCACTGGCGATTGGAATGAGCCCGCAACGAAGCGCCCGCTGGCCTCGTCCGGGCGAACCCACGTGCCCGGACCAAGGAACTGCAGCAATCCAGCCCGGTGCAGGGCGAGGATTTCGTGGAGGCGGTGCGGCGGCGGGCCGGAGTCCACGAAGCTGAAGAAACCGTGCCACCAGCCGTGGACCGCTTGCTGGGAGCGTGAGTTGAGCCGTTCCTGGGGGACTAGCCTGCCGAGTTCCATATAGACCCTGAGCACGGCCGTGAACAAGGCCAAGGTTTCCGAATGGTCCGGGCTGGTGCGGAGGTGGAGGTCGCGCTCGATGTAGCTCACCACGGATCGTTGCACGGCGGCGTGGTCCGGGAAGGCGCAGCCGCTGAAGGGTTGGTCCAGAGCCTCGAGATCCAGGCGGACAGCGGTGTCCGGGATGGCCGCGGCAACGAGATCCTCGCGTTCGCGGCTGTACCAATCCAGGCCATCGAATCGTGCCTCGAACTCGTCCCAGCTGCCCTGGACGCGCTCGGGATAGCCGGTGAAGAGTTCGCGATAGTAGGCGTGGCCGGCGTCCTTCGCAATGAGCGGCCAGAGTTGCGAGCGGAAATCCAGCTCGTCGTGGGCGGCGAGCAACGATTCCACGGCGGCCGACGTGAAGTACCGAGGGGCGCCGACGGGCTCGCCGTGCAGGGTGGAGGAGATCTTGGAATGGAAAGGGACTCCGCGGCGCGAACCTGCCCAGAGTCGCGGTTCGGCGCCGGACGGCACATAGTCCAGGCCGCCGTCGGGCCTGTCTTCGAAGCGGCCGCCGCGGCCCTCGAACAAGAGCACGAGCAGGTCCACGAACGCAAGCCCCATGCCCGAGACCAGGACGTCCTGGCCGGGGGAAATCGCTGAATAGTCGACGTCGGTGGTGTACGACGGCGCCGCGTGGAACCCTCCGTGGCGGGCAGCGAAGTCGGCGAGCCGTGCCGATTCCGGCTCAACCTGCGAGTCTGTGTGGCCCAGCGAGTACACCACAAGGTCCGCCTCCAGCACCCCGCCGGAAGCGAGCTGAACGCGGTACTGCGCACCGCCGTCGGGCAGCTGTGAATCTTCGACGGCGGTGGCCGTGTCCCAGTGGACCGTCACCGCCGCGTCTGGTCCCAGCGCCGCGACGGCCTGGCGGAAGAACCACTCAAGGTACTTGCTCTGCAGCTGGCGGCTGGGAAACGACGCCGGTGTCAGCGCCCGGAGCTGGTCCAGGAGGTGGGCCTCCAGTTGCGGGACATCGCGGATGGAACCGTCCAGCACGCAGGCTGCCCAAGTCGCCAGGCCCGGACCGTCGACGGAGGGTCCCTCGCAAGCCACGGAACTGTCGGTGAACATCGTGACGTCCGCGGCAGTCGAGTTGAGCAGGAGTCCCGGGCTCTGGTCATAGCGCCAGATCCTCCCGGAACCGGGTTCATGCGGCTCCACGACCTGGATGGAGAGTGGGGCGTCGAAGAGTCCGTGCCGGTTGGCCGCGAGGCGTTCGAGGATGCCGGCTGAGCGTGGACCACCGCCAATGAAGACGATGGTGGGGGCAACGGACTGCATGGCAACTCCTGTTGGCGGTGGCTGGTGGTACCCGAGCCTAGGGATGCGGGAGGGGTTCGGTCGAGGCGCGGGTAACGGCCGTTCACTCCGCGTCACGGCGCGTCAACAAGCGCAAGAAACGGACTCATATGGCTCCATATGAAGCGGCGCGAAGCGCCATGAAGCCGCGTGAAGAAGTGCAAAAATCCGCCTTGCGGCCGCTTCGAAGACGCCCCTAGATTGGCAGCCATCCGATAGCCAACAACCGATACGAAGCGAGGTGGCGCATGAGTTCAGCAGCAACCACAGTGGCGCAGTCCGCACAGCAATCTGCACCGGAACCGGCGCCCGCCAGCGCCGCAGCGGAAAGCCCGACGGCGGCCGCCGCCCAGAGTGCCGCCGCTCCGGATGCCGTCGCCCGGCCCGCAGCCGACTACTCCGATTACAAACTGGTCCCGGCCCGGCATCCATGGCGCTGGGTGGGCACCGTGCTGGTGGCGCTTGGCGTCGTCGCGGTGGCCTGGTCCCTCGCGACGAACCCGCGCTGGGAATGGGGCGTGGTGGCGAAATGGTTCACCGCGCAGTCCGTGGTGAACGGCCTCCTGGAGACACTCAAGCTGACGGCCATCTCCGGCGCGCTCGGCTTTATCCTCGGCTTCATCCTGGCCCTCATGAGGCTCTCGGCATCGCCGCTGCTGCTCTCAGTGTCCTGGACGTTCTCATGGATCTTCCGTTCCACGCCGTTGTTGGTGCAGATGCTGCTCTGGTACAACCTTGGCTACCTCTACGAGAAAATCAGCTTGGGCATCCCCTTCACGGATATCCGCTTCTTCGAGGTCCAGACCACCACGCTCATCAGCCAGTTCGCGGCGGCCGTCCTGGGCCTGACCCTCAACCAGGCCGCGTACTCGGCGGAGATCATCCGCGGCGGCATCCTCTCGGTGGACCAGGGCCAGCTCGAGGCAGCCGCAGCCCTGGGTATTCCGGCCTGGCGACGCTCCACCAGGATCGTGTTGCCCCAGGCCATGCGGGCCATCCTGCCCACGGCCTTCAATGAGATCATCGGGCTGGTCAAGGGCACCTCGATCGTCTACGTCCTGGCCTACTCGGAGCTCTTCTACACGGTGCAGGTCATCTACAACCGCACCCAGCAGGTCCTTCCCCTGCTCCTCGTAGCGACGCTCTGGTACGTGGCCATTACCTCGGTGCTGAGCGTCTTCCAGTACTACATCGAGCGCCACTACTCGAAGGGCGCTGTCCGCAACCTGCCGCTCACCCCGCTGCAGAAGGCCAGGAAGTTCTTTGCCACCCACGCAGCTGTGAATTTTGACCGCGTGAACCTTGATCGAGCGAAGGACATCCGATGAGTACTGCAGCAACCCGCGGCCACGTGGAAATCACCAACGTCCGCAAGTCTTTTGGGGGCACCGAAGTCCTCAAGGGGGTGTCGCTTACTGTGCCGCCAGGCGGAGTCGCAGTGATCGTGGGGCCCTCCGGTTCCGGGAAATCCACACTCCTGCGGACCATCAACCACCTGGAAAAGGCAGACGGCGGGTACATCACCATCGACGGCCAGTTGGTGGGCTACCAGGTCCGTGGGAACAAACTGCACGAACTGCGCGAAAAGGACATCCTCAAACAGCGCACCGATATCGGGATGGTGTTCCAGAACTTCAACCTGTTCCCGCACCTCACTGCACTAGAGAACGTGACTGAAGCTCCCGTCGTCGCGCTCCACCGAAACAAAGCCGAAGCGCGCAAGCGTGCGCTGGAACTCCTGGACCGCGTGGGCCTCAAGGACCGGGCCGATGCCTATCCGCGGCAGTTGTCCGGCGGCCAGCAGCAGCGCGTTGCCATTGCCCGCGCCCTGGCGCTCGACCCCAAGATCCTGCTCTTCGACGAACCTACTTCGGCGTTGGATCCGGAACTCGTCAACGAGGTCCTGGACGTCATCCGCGAGCTCGCCACTTCCGGCACCACGTTGATCATCGTCACGCATGAAATGGGCTTCGCCCGGGATGTGGCGGACACCGTGGTCTTCATGGACGACGGCCAGATCGTGGAGCAAGGCAGTCCCCAGGAGATCTTCGCCAATCCCCGTGAACCCCGGACGCGCAGCTTCTTCTCCAAAGTCATCGAACCAGCTTTCAACATCTGAGGACCATCCAAATGCCACGCATCAAAACTAAACTTCTGGCGCTCGCGGTACTGCCCGCCGTCGTACTCCCGGCGCTCGCTGCTTGCTCCGACCCCGGCGCGTCGGCCGCCGGTGCCAGCCCGTCCGCAAGCGCGGCCCGCAACGGCGTCGTCTACAACACCTCGCCGGAGCAGAACCGTATCCGGGCGCAAAAGGATCCCGCCGCGTCAGCCGCGGTACCGGCGGCGATCGGCAAGGACGGCAAGCTGACCGTTGCCACCACGGCCGGATCCATCCCGCTGTCCTTCTACGCGACGGACAACAAGACGCCCATCGGCGTGGAGGTGGACATCGCTCAGCTCGTGGCCGACAAGCTGGGGCTCGCCCTGGATGTGCAGGTCACCTCCTGGGAGAACTGGCCGCTCAAGACCCAGTCGGGGGATTTCGAAGCGGTGTTCTCGAACGTGGGCATTAACAAGGACCGGGTGAAACTGTTCGACTTCTCCACATACCGTGCGGCGTACATGGGCTTTGAAGCCAAGAAATCGTCCACGTACAACATCAAGGGCGCGGACGACATCTCCGGGCTGAAGGTCTCGGTGGGCTCGGGCACCAACCAGGAGAAGATCCTCCTGGCCTGGAATAAGGACCTCGAATCCCGTGGCAAGGCTCCGGCAACCCTGCAGTACTACTCCTCCGACGCCGACACCATCCTTGCGCTCTCCTCCGGCCGGACCGACCTGAACATTGCGCCCTACCCGTCCGTGTCCTACCGGGAAAACACCCGGAACGACCTCAAGGTGGTAGGCAAGGTCAACGCCGGTTGGCCGTCCGAGACCCTCGTAGCGGCCACCACCCTCAAGGGCAACGGCCTGGCTCCGGCCATCACGGATGCCCTTAATTCGGCCTTCAAGGACGGCTCCTACGGCAAGGTCCTGGAGCGCTGGGGCCTCGCGGAGGAAGCCCTGCCGGAGTCGAAGACCGTCACGGAGGCGACTTTCGGGGCTGGTGCGAAGTGAAGTTCCAGATACTCGACATCATCCCGCACCTGAAGAACCCGGTGACCGGGGAAATCGTCTCGACGGCGGAGCGACTCAACCAGGTGGTGGAAGCTGCCCGCAGGGCCGAGGAACTTGGTTTTGACAGTTTCGCAGTGGGGGAGCGGCATGCCGGTGAGTTCATCTCATCGTCCCCGACGACGGTCCTCGCCGCGATCGCGGCCGTCACCAGCCGCATAAAGCTCCAGACCGGCGTCACCGTGTTGTCAGTCCTGGATCCCGTGCGGGTGGCGGAAGACTACGCGACGATCGACCAACTGAGCCGGGGGCGCCTGGAACTGGTGATCGGCAAGGGCAACGAAGTACTGCAGTACCCGTTGTTCGGGCTCTCCCTGGATGATCAGTGGGAGCTTCTTGCCGAGAAGTACGGGCTCTTGCGGCGTCTGTGGCGAGAGGAGAACGTCACGTGGTCCGGCCGTTTCCGGCCAGGGTTGACCGAAGCAACGACGACGACGCCGCGTCCTTTCGCGGGTTCGCCGCGGATTTGGCACGGCTCGGCTACAACCCTGACTTCGGCCGCGCTCGCCGCCCAATGGGGCGATCCCCTGTTCACCGCCAACGCCATCCAGCCTCGTGAGAACTACAAGATCCTGATCGACCACTACCGCGAGGAATACGAACGCCACGGTCACGATCCCCGCCACCAGTACCTCGGTTCCGGTTCAGGCGCCGGCGGGGTGTTCATCGCGGACACCACGCAAGAGGCGAAACGCCAGTTCGGGCCGGTCTACGAGGCCCTGACGGTTGGACGCAACGTCCCGGGCAACAATTCGCCGTTCCGGGACATCGACCATGCCGTGGCCGAAGGCCCTGCACTGGTGGGCAGCCCTGAGCAGGTCATCGACAAGATCCTGAGCTACCACTCGCTCTACGGGCACCATCTTCAATCCATTTCCTTGCCCACCACGCTGCCCTTCGAACAACAACTGGAAATCCTGGAGCGGTTCGCGCTCGAAGTCATACCGGCCGTCCGCGCCGCCGCGCCCACCACGCTGTGGGAGTCCGCGGATCCCTACGGGGGACGCCCGGAATTCGCCGGCGCCACGTCATGGGACGCAGCCGGAACCGTCACCACAGACCACGCCAACCACAGGAGGAAATATGTCGACGCCCACTGAAACGGCTACGTCCACCGCTGCGGAATTCACTGCCGCGTGGAATGAATGGCACGCCTCGCATGAGCGCCACCGCGCCGATCCGCACGGATTCCTGGCCGTCACCCACCTGCACTGGCTTGGGCATTCGCATCGGCCTGGCGGCGCAGCTGCTCCACTGGACGGGGTGCCGGGCACCTGGAGTGTGGGGAACGACGTCGTCACCGTGGTTTTGGGGGTCGGCGAAAGCCTGCTTAGGGACGGCCACGAACTGAATGCCAACGCCGGGGCCACCGTCACTTTCGGCCCGCTCGCCGAACGCGACGGCATCAACCTCAAGGCGGGGGACGCCGTCGTCGAACTCGCCAAGCGCGGCGGCGAGTACATCGTCCGGCCGCGGCACCCCGGGAACCCGCTGCTCAATGAATACCGCGGTACCCCGGCATACGCGCCGGATGCTTCGTTCGCCGTGACCGGTACGTTCGTGCCGTTCGAGGTTCCCCGACCCACCACCGTGGGCGCCGCCGTCGAAGGCATCCAGCACGTCTACGAGGCACCCGGTGAGCTCCATTTCACGCTCGCGGGCCAGGACCTGGTCCTGACGGCCTTCAACGGACATGCGCCGGGCACGCTCTCGGTGTTGTTCACGGATGCGACCTCCGGCAAGACCACCTACGCGGCCAATCGCTCCCTCACCGTGACCCCGGATGCGGACGGATCTGTGCTGCTCGATTTCAACCGTGCGGTCAACCTGCCGTGTGCGTACACGGACCTGGCCACCTGCCCGCTCCCACCCGCGGAAAACCGGCTGACCGTGGCCATCGAAGCCGGCGAACAGATTCCTTATGAAAGGCAGGAGCAACAATGAGCGGAAACTCTCGCGGGGGGCAGCGGGGATTCTTGGCCCTGGAACTCGACGGCGACGGCGCCCACCCCGCAGCCTGGCGTAAGGCCCGTCACGCCCCGGATGAGCTGCTGACCGGTTCGCGGATCCGGAGCACGGTGCTGGCGGCGGAGTCGGCGGGATTTCATGTGGCGACGTTCGCCGATGGGCCGGTGAATTCCAGGCCTGATGGGATGGGGTGCGATGTCGCGGGCCGCCTGAACGCCCTGCACCGGGCCGCGTTCGCGGGGCCGGTCACGAGTTCCATTGTGCTGGTTCCGGAGGCGGACACCGTCTACACGGAGCCCTTCCACATCTCGACGCAGCTGGCGAGCCTGGACTATGTCTCGGGGGGACGGGCGGGTTGGCTCGTCGCGGCGAGCAGGTCCGCGGAGGAGGCTGCCGCCGTCGGGCGCTCTTTTGTTGAAGGCGCCGGGCTACCGCAGGAGGCCGCGGCTTCGGTGGAAGTGAGCCGGCGGCTCTGGGATTCCTGGGAGGACGACGCCGTGATCCGCGACGTCCCCACCGGGCGGTACCTTGATGTCGACAAACTGCACTACGTCGATTTTGAGACGCCGCCGGATTTCGCCGGGGCCGGGTATTCGGTGAAAGGCCCCTCGATCATTCCGCGTCCGCTGCAGGGGCAGTTGCCCGTGATTGCGCAGAGTGGCTTGCTTCCTTCGGCCGCCGACGTGGTGCTGGTGTCCGCTCCGACGCCCGAACTCCTTGCCGCGGAGGTTGCGGAGGTGCGTGCCCGCTGGGCCGGTGACGGGGGCAGGGCTGTTATTGGGGGCGGCCCGGCGGTAGTGGCAGAGCTCGACGTCGTCCTCGACTCGCGCGGGCAAAGTGCCTCGGCGCGGCTCGCCGAACTGGACGCGTTTACCTCGTGGTCCAGTTCCCGTGCGCGCTTCGTTGGAACAGCCGCGGAGTTGGTCGACTTCCTTGCTGACTTGCTTACAGTGGCCGACGGTATCCGGCTGCATCCGGCCGTGCTGGACGTAGAACTCGAAGAGCTGGCGCAGTTGGTGCTGCCCAAGCTTCGGCGCCGCGGGGTGCTTAAGCCTGTCGTCCAGGGCGCCACGTTCCGTGAGTTGTTGGGTTTGGAGCGTCCCGTGAGTCGTTACCGGCATGTGGGCGCGTCGGCGGGCCGGGGCGCAGAGGCGACCGCCGCCGTCGTTGGCTCGGAAAACTGAGGAGAGAACATGACACAGCACAGCCGTGCTAAATTCCAGTCGAGCGGAAAGATCCAGTTTGGGATCTTCTTCCAGGGCGTCAACTCCGGCACCATCTGGAAGGCGCCCGAATCCGGTTCGCAGACCGACTTTGAGTCGTTCCGGAGGATCGCCCAGACCGCCGAACGTGGGCTGTTCGCGGCTTTCTTCCTGGGTGAGGGCCTGCGCTTGCGGGAACACCTTGGACGGCCGCACGCCCTGGATGTCGCGGGCAGGCCGGACGCGCAGACCATGCTGGCGGCGCTTGCGTCGGTGACGTCCCACATCGGGCTCGTGGCCACGCAGAACACCACGTACAACGCTCCCGCCGACCTCGCGCACAGGCTCGCCTCGCTCGACTTGCTCTCCGGCGGACGCGCGGCCTGGAACGTCGTGACCACGGACAACGCCTGGACGGGTGCCAACTTCCGGCGGGGCGGCTACCTGGACCATGCCGATCGCTACGTCCATGCCGAAGCTTTCGTGGAGACGGCCAAGCAGATCTGGGGTTCGTGGGAGGACGGAGCGGTTTCCTCGTCAGTTTCCGCGGAGTCCTGGGCGGCTCCGTCGCATGCGCGGAGCGTGCACCACTCCGGGCAGCACTATTCCGTGGACGTGACGCCGCGACTGCCGCGCAGCGCCCCGTACAGGCCAGTGCTGTTCCAAGCAGGCGATTCCCCGGAAGGGCGCGACTTCGCTGCCCGACAGGCCGATGTCATCTTCTCGGCGCACCCGAAGTTCGACGACGCAGTGCAGTTCCGTGCCGATATTGTCTCGCGTTCCCTGGCGGCCGGGCGGGGCGCCAACGACGTCCAGATCATGCCGGCCAGCGAGTTCATCCTTGGCGCCACTGATGAGGGAGCCCGCGAAAAGAAGGAATGGGTCCGTAGCCTGCAGATCGGGCCACAGCAAGCGGTCGCATACCTGGAGCAGTTCTGGGGCCGTGAGCTGTCAGCCTACGATCCCGATGGCCCGCTTCCGGAGATCGATCCGGTGGTGGAGGAGACCTCCGAGACGCGGGGGAGCGGCTTCCACGGCGCCAAGGCCCGGCAACTCGCCGAGGAGTGGCGTGCCGAGGCCAAGGAGAAAGGGCTGTCCATCCGGCAGTTCGTGAGCTCCCGGACTTCCAGGGTGGACGCGACGTTCACGGGATCCTACACAGCTGTGGCCGACACCTTGGCAGAGTATGCCCGCGTCGGTGCCGTGGACGGCTTCAACATCTCGCCGTGGCTCATTCCCACGGGCCTGGACGATATCGTGAACCACTTGGTGCCCCGGCTGCAGGAACGCGGCGTGTACCCGACGGAGTACATCGGCTCGACCCTCCGCGAAAACCTGGGGCTCGCGACGCCGGTGCGTTCGGAATCGTTGGAACCGGTGCCTGCGGGGAACGCGCGGTGAGGGAGCGCGCGGTGAACATCCGCGCGCGGCTCGCGGCCGCCGTCGTCGGCTTGCAGACCGACGACGGCGGTTCCGTCGACCCGGACGCGGGGCTGGTGCGGCTCCAACTGACCGTGTGGGAACAGCAGCTTTAGGCTAGTGGCATGACCTGTTCCATGCGGTCGCTGCCGAGTTGGACCTGGAGGGGCACCCGATCTGGTTTCGAGGCATAGTCACGGGAATCGCTGGCCGCGGACCAACCCAACGTCATTCCGCGAAAGCTAGAGCATTGCCGCCGCTGTATTCGCGGGATCGGTGAGGCGTCTCGTATTCCTAGGGTTTAGTGACGACTTGGAGTGTAGCGTTTAGGGCACCTTCACCGGGCAGTTTTGCGGGCGGGTCATACGGGAATCAGAGAGTGCCTGCATAAGAGCTTCTCGAAGGGAAGGCGTAAAGGTGTCGGGCTGGCCGGTGGGGGACCGGCTTACGGGCACGATGTCTCGGCCCGCCCGCACTTACTCCATAGGGTGTCACCTTCGCGAAATCCGCGAGCTGCTCGATCAGGTTCGAATGACCATGTGGTTAGTTGATGTACCTGGCTGAGCGCCGGATCGCCCATTATTGAACGACGAATTACCTTCACGGCCCGAGCCTTGCTCGCTTGCGCCTTTTGGCTTGGTACGTTCGACTGAATAGTGGGCTCCGAAGTTCTTGATGAAGCGGAGGGAAAACGGATGGCAGACGACCCATTTCTGCATCAGGAGCACGAGTGGCAAGCGTTGTGGTGGCTGCCAGACGATCCAGATGCCAAGGTTCCGGGGACCTTGCGATACTCTCCCCCTGATGGTCTCCAGCTGTTTTTGCTTGGTGGTTTCGACACGAGCGCCGTTGCTGATGTCGGGGTCGCTGGTATTGCATTCATGGGGGAGGAAGTAATATGGCCTGTCATTCTTGGAGAAGACGCTGGCCAGCTTTTCACCCTGCTTGACTGCGCACTCACATCAACGCTCCGGTCATTTGGTGCGACCAGACCACGAAAGCAAAATGTCTCGGCACAAACGGCACTAGTTGGGTGCCACCTACGTGAGAAAAGCGCGCCGGTCTTTGCTCACGTTGAAGCGTCTATCGAGAATCTAAGCGTGTGGTCGGGAAATTCCACTCTCCACAAACGTGACTACGCCGAGGCCGAGGGACCAGCGGAGACGCTAACCGCGCAACTCTCAGGGTCCACGGCGCGACTAACTCACGGCCATACCTATGACACCTTTGGGCGTACGACGGGAAGCGTGTACAGAAAGATCGCTGATACCGCGGTAATCGGATTTGAACCACACGAACCGCAACCGATGGACACCCTGCTCCGGATGATCTCAGATATGCAAGACCTTCTGTCATTCTCATCGAACACAGCGTGCGGGGTTCTGTGGAAGCGCCTTTACCTGCCTCCGCAGACAACCCAGGATCTCGACAACCATGTCGCTTCACGACTATGGCCGGTTGATGTCTACCGTCAAAGTATCGTGAAGGGAGACCCAGAGGCGAAGGCGCCTCGTGATGACCAAATGCTCTTTACCCTTGCAGACGTTCAATTCGAAAGCGTCCTGCCTCGCTGGTTCGAAGTCAGCGACAGATTCCGGCCCGCCATCAACTTGCTTCTAGGACTTCGCTACATCTCCGGCGGCTACCTCGAAACACAACTGCTGACCGTAGTGGGCGCGGCAGAAGCATTCCACCTAGCTCTTGAGCTGGACCCACCGATCCCGGAAGAAGAGTTCAAAGAACTGAAGTCGGTTCTATTGAAAGCTGTCCCAGTAGAACGCAAGCAGTGGCTCTCTGGACTACTAGCCCGCAATGACCCCCCTCTCAAGAAGCGCCTGCTTGATCTTGCGAACCGCCCCGGCGCTCAGACCATGAGAAATCTGGTGCCCGACCCCGAAAAGTGGGCCAAGGTAACAAGGGATGCCAGAAACAACCTCACTCACACAGGGAACACCACCAAACACTCGCTGGAAGTCCTCTTCGCAGCTATGACAACAACAGCCGCCGTTGTCACGGTCAATCTGCTACATGCCCTTGGCTTCTCAGAAGCCGAACTTGAACTCGTGATGGAGAAGAATACGGACCAATTACAGCTAGCGGCCCAGTATTCCAACGAGTACCTACGCTAAAACTACGTCGCGCCGCCCCGCTTCTTCGGCCGGCGACTTTTTCGTTTCTTCACCTTGACCGTCGCCGATGCTTGCGACGCTGGTTCAATGTCTGCCGGTTTTGGCCAGCCTGTAGATTTTGGCCAGCCTGTAATGGACGCAGTTGACGCGGGCTCGCCGTTGGGAAGTTGATTGATCACACCCTTCAGCCGGTATTCATACCGGCGGCGCTGCTGCTCGAATGTGGATCCGCCCCAGGTCTCGGGCAAGGGAACGCTCGTTAGAGTCAGCATGCCCAGGTCTACGAGTTCCTTTGTGCCTTTGGTGCGAGTGGACGGAGAAATCCGGTAACGGTCAATGAACTCAGTACCGGAAAACCAGACTGCGTTCTTGTTCGCCTGCTCTGAGAGCAGGATCAGCAACATCACCAGACCCGGGCCTTTGAGTGTCTGGAGGAAACCCTCGGTCCACAGCTCTGCTGGTAACTGAAAGTAGAGGTTGGGATCTGTCACCGGCTCCTGGTTCGGCTTTTTGAGCTGCGACCGGACATAGGACGTGGATGGGAGGCTGTATTCCTCCCCGTCTCCTGTCTCGTTCATCAGTTGAATCAGAGGAGACGTCCCAGGGCGTGGCACTAAGCGTATGAGGTTGGCGGCTGCCAAGGCCTTCAGGGCATCCCTCACTCGCCGGGCTCCGTTGCCTCTGGGGTCTGGCAGGTCGAGTAGTTCAGCCAGCGCTGGTGCGGTCATAACGGTCTCGAAGGGGGGCTTTGATGTTTTCCACAGAAGACTGAGAAGGACTTTGATACTTACATAGCCCGACCGTCCTCCCCCGTCCGGGCCTGAGTAAAGCACCGAAAGCATCGGGATCTCGCCGGCCAGCGATCGGACAAACCACTTTCGGACCGGGGCGCTTACACGCCGCCCGGCCCAGTCTTCGATCTCGTCCGCCCTGTCCAGGGAAGCTTTCGAAACGCCAGAGGGGGTTGGGTAAAGGAGTCCCGCACCCATGAGCAGCAGCGGCGGCGCGACGGCCGCAGGTACGTTTTCCTCAACAGTGTTCACAGCGATCACAGGTCCTCACTACTATCCTTTCCTAAGGCTACTCTCAACACTTCACAAAGGGTATGCATAGTGGTTTCCAAAGGCACGTGTGTATCATTCACAAAGGTCACTGTCGGCATTGTACGCCTACTATTTGACAGTGTCAAGCAAGTGTGAGATAATAGATGTAACGAATGCTTCTGGAAACGGAGGCGTCGCAGGCCTCTCGGGGTAACGTGCGCGGCGTCGATGTGGAAACGAGCGTTTTAGCGTGGCCAAGACCGAATGACTACAGCGCTTCGGTATGCGTCCGCTATCGGCTCCGCCGTTTGGGCGGGGAGGGGTAGTGAAGGCGACATGGCCTGCGGAGGGAGAAGGCGGGGACGTCTTCTCCCTCTTTCGTTTAAGCATCATTCCCGGCGCCCGGCTGCCTTTGTCCCATTTCTGGATCCGCGGCTGCACAACCATTGTTGACACGTCGTGCCCGTAAGCCGGTCCCTACCCCGGTCGCCTCCACTGGTTATAACAATGTGGACGGTGAGGGATCCCTATCGGTGCCCCTTGCGGTGCTACCCGCCGCTGTGGCCGAGTCCCCACCATGCAAAGACTGCTGCAGCGATGGTTGCTAGACCCACCGCTGCACTCCAGACTGCCTTCGAGACCGTCCAGAACGGCTTGTCGGAGGGCTTATCCCCAGTTCCGACGTCCGACGAGCTGATGCTTCCGTCTTGTGCGTGAGAAACTTGGACGCGGTTGCCTTTGCCATGGACGACTACGTTGAGGGCATTTGCAGCTTGCGCAGCCGTAGGCACTTCTGCAGCTGCCGGTGTTGCGGCACGCAGCTCTCCAAGCAGCTCAGCGAGGCGCGTCTTGACCTGGTCGACGAGCCCTTCGAGCGCTGCTGTACCGACGGACCAGTAGATGTTCGTCACGTGCTGGTACGGGTTTCCGGACGCCTTGTCGATCATCGCGGCGATGAGATGGCTTCCAGGCAGCGCGAAGTGAACCACATTCTTGGTGGAATCGCCGTTGGAGATTAACGCTTGAATCTCCCCGATCCCTTGGTGGAAGGACACCTCATTCGTGATTTCCTTCCGAACGAATTCGGGCAGTTGTTCGGGCGCGATTATTTGTCCGGTGATCTGGCCGCGACCCACGACTGCGTCCATCTGGATCATTGCCGGGATTTTGCGATAGTCGGGCAGATCCGCATCGCCAGGGTAACCTCGGAGCTCCCGTGAGGCCCAGTCCCGCAGCTCGCTGGATCCGGCGCGGCCTCCGAGCACGATGAGCTTGCGAAGGACGTCGGCGGTGGGGGCGCTGTCGAGGAGACTTCGTTCAATCTCACTGAGCAGGGAGCTATTGTTTGCCACTCCAAAATCATCTCAGGAGGGGACGCATGGCAGTGCATGGCCGTGCACTCTGGGGAAACGCGTCGGACGGGGATCGCATGAGGATCCCTCAGCGGACGACTTCAAGTCAGGTGAGCTGCTCCGCCCTCGGGGACCTATCAGTGTCGAGGCAAGAAGTGAAAGACTCCATGCATGGCGAATTCTCGGGGTGGTGCGATGTCCAGCGAACAGGGAATCCGGAAATACATCCTCGTTTTGCAGTGGCCGGCACCATCTGAGGACGACTTTGATGTGCTCATCTCGATGGAGGATCTGCTTCAGTCCGATTTCCTGGATACATACGGCGTCGTAGACGGGCACGATTTTGGCGCCGGTGAGATGAACATCTTTATCCAAACCGACCGACCGCTAGAGGCCTTTCAGCACGCGAAAACATCACTGGGTACTGACGCGCGGTGGGCCTACGTACGCGCGGCATATAGGCCGGTAGGTGAAGAACATTATGTGGTCGTTTGGCCGAAGGCGCTTGAAGTGTTCTCAATGTCGTGATGCCGACGGCCGATGTTGCTGATTGCAAAGGTGTCGCGTCCGGTAAAGGATCGGCTAACGGGCACCACGGGTGACATTTATCGCTACGAATCACACCACTCCTCGTGGCATTGAGTTCTTCGTTGCCCCGTGCGGCAAGATGGCAGGATGCCCCTTGCCAATCTGCTCGCCAGCCTCAGCGCACTTCCTGAATCGGGATCGCGAGACGCGTATCTGCGGTTCCTGAACTTGGCGGGGGATGCCGCGTTGCGTCGAAATGGTGGGCCGGAGCATGTCACGGGGTCCTGCTTCGTGTTTTCGCCTGAATTCGATTGTGTTCTCCTGTGTTTCCATCGCAAGGGGCAGTTCTGGGTGCAGTTCGGCGGTCACATCGAGTCGAAGGACGCGTCGGTGGCGGAAGCTGCACAAAGGGAGGCTCGCGAGGAGTCCGGAATTGATGACCTTGTCCTGCTTTCTCCAGCGATCGTGGATCTTGACCGACACGATCTGCATGGCGGATTCTCATGTACAGCCCACTGGGATGTGGGGTTTGCCGCGGCCGCAGACCCAGATGTGGAGATCGCCGTGAGTGATGAAAGCGAGGACGTCCGCTGGTTCTCGATCAATGAATTGCCAGTTCAAGTGCCGGAGGGCTTCTGCGCGCGCTTGGAACACGCCCGGCGCACCGCGATGTCACTGAGTAGGACGCGGATCGGTTAACAGTCATCGCTGGCGCGGCCTCGTACCTCCTGGCGGACGAGTGGAATCGGGCGAGACGCCGCGCGAGGGCGCAATTCGCGAACTTGCGGAAGAGACCGGCGTCGAACTCCCTATTGCCGACCGCCCGGCTTTCGCGGCTGCCCGCTCATACCGGTCAGACTGGTCAGCGACACTGAACTTGTCCTACTGGACGATCGCAGACCCCGCGATGGAGCTCGTGCCGGAGGCTGGACAGCCCGCGCGCTGGGTCGACGTTCGCTCGGACTAGCGAACGTTCCACAAGCCGGATGAGGCTGTAATTGCCCAGTTTGCAGAACAACAAAGCAACTATTGACCGCTACGGCTGCTGCTCGCAGTTGAACGGGGGTGGCATTGCGTCGGCGACTCGGGAGGGCGGATGGCTCAGCGATCGTTTCAGTATCGACGTCTTCGCTACAAATCAGGCTGCGACCATGAAAATGTCTACCGGATCCTGCGTTTCCAGGACAAAGCCGTGGCGTTCGTAGAGGCGTCGGGCCGGGCTGCCTTGGAGCACGTTAAGCCGGAACGGCCGGTGGTCCTTGGACTCGCCCATGACCCACTGGAGCACGCCGGCCCCAAGCCCTTGCCCCTGGAATCCAGGAGCGATGTAGAAGTGTTCGATCCACAGTGCTTCGGGTTCCGGGCGGACAGCGATGACACCGGCTGCTTGCCCTTCCACGGCAATGACGAAGGTGTGTTCCGGCTGGAACGCATTCAAGAACCGCTCCCTGACGCGGACCGGATCCCAACGGCCAAGCCGCTCCAAATCCGGACGCATGACGACGGCGCGCAGTTCGGCGATCCAGTCGGCATCGGTGGGCAGGGCGGGACGGAGCGAGAATTCGGCAGGCACTGGACTATTCAACCCCAATCTCAACCCCAATCGGCGTCCCCGAATCAAGAAGTAAGCACCCGCATCGGATTCCCCCGCACCCACGCGCGGACGTCCTCGAAGGCCTCGCCATAGAAACGGGCATAGCTTTGCGAGGTGACGTAACCCAGATGCGGCGTCAGCACGGTGCGCGGGGCCGTGAGCAGGGGGTGTCCGGCCGGCAGGGGTTCGACGTCGTACACGTCCAAGGCCGCTCCGCCGAGCCACCCCTCGTTGAGGCCTCGAAGGAGGGCATCCTCGTCCACGATTGGCCCGCGGGCTGTGTTCACCAGAACGCTGTCGGGGCCAAGGAGGCGCAGTTCGTCCTCCCCGACGATGCCCCGGGACCGTTCCGATAACCGCACGTGCAGGGAGACGACGTCGGCCTCCCGGAACAGTGCCTCTTTGCTCACCTTCCTGGCGCCAGCCGCGGCGGCAGTCTCTTCGGTGAGGTTCGGACTCCAAGCAATGACGTCCATCCCGAACGCCTTCGCGTAACCGGCCACCTTTCTCCCGATCCGGCCCAGTCCCAGTATCCCCAAGGTCTTCCCGGACAGCTCGAAACCGACGGTGGATTGCCATTTGCCGCCGCGCAGCCGGCGGTCTTCGAATGGCACGCTGCGTGCGAAAGCCAGAAGCAGGGCCCACGTTAGTTCGGCCGCCGCATCGGGCGACCCACCGGTTCCACAGACAGTGATGCCCTGCTCCTCGGCTGCGCGCAGGTCGATGGCTGCGTTGGCCATCCCGGTGGTGACCAGGAGCTTGAGATTAGGCAGTTGCTGGAGGCGTTCGGCGTCGAAGACCGTGCGTTCCCGCATGGCAATAATGATGTCGAAGTCACAGAGGGGTGCCTCGATGTTTTGCCCGCGCGGCATCTGGCCGCTGGCAAACGGTTCGGTGAAGACTGTGACCTCGACTCCATCGGCTACGAGATCGTTCCACGGGGCGTAGTCGTGGGCGACTCGTTGGTAGTCGTCAAGGATGGCAAGGCGCTGGGCCATGGGAGGTCCTTTTGCTCGACGGTGCAGGCTATTACGAAACCTACACCGCCGAGCATGGATACTTAGCTCTTCGGAAGGCCCGGCGGGTTCAGTTCCGACTTCGCAATACCCTCTGAAGACAACCCCCAACGGTCCAAGATCTTCCCGTACGTGCCGTTTTGGATCAGTTTGTTGAGGGCTGCCTGGGCTGCAACGGCAAGACCGTTGCCCTTCTTGGTGGTGAACGCAATGTCCGCCTTCAGAGGCCAGCCGCCGTTGACTGTTCCCACCTGCTTGGTCTTGCCGTCCTTTGCGGCCTTGTAGGCAGCTCCAGCGTTCGGGCCGAACGTCAGGTCCGCGCGGCCGGATTGCACGGCGAGCGTGGAAGCGGAGTCGTCGTCGTAGTACTGGAACTCAACCGGCTTCAGCCCGTTCTTCTTGTTCTCGGCGTCCCAGCGCAACAGGATCGCCTCTTGGTTGGTGCCCGAGCCCACGATGATGCGCTTGCCCGCCACGTCCTTGGCTTCCTTGATCTCACCGATGGTGGAGTCGCTCTTGGCGTAGAAGCCCAGGAGGTCCGTGCGATAGGTGGCGAAGTCGAATTTCTCCTTTCGCGCCTCTGTGACCGTGACGTTGGAGAGGACGGCCTCGTACTTGCCCGATTCAACACCCAACGGCCAATCGGCCCAAGCTACGGGAAGGACTTCAACCTTCAGGCCCAGGGTTTCTCCGACCGCGTAGGCGAGATCGACTTCGTTGCCGATGAGGGTCTTGTTGTCCGTCGCGAAGAGGCTCAGCGGAGCGGTGCCGCCTGTGGTCACCACGGTGAGTTTGCCGTCAGCCTTGATGGCCTCCGGGACGAGCGCCGCAGCGGCGTCGTCCTTGGTTACAGCGAAGCGGTTCTGATCCGGTGATAGGTTGAAGGTCTTGCCGGCCACGCTGGCGGTGGGAGACGACGACGGCGCTGACGCCGCTGAGGCGCCCGGGTCCGAGCATGCGGCGAGGCCGAGTCGTGGTCACGGCGAGTGCCAATGCGGTGCCTGTTTTGAGGCGTGAAATAGCCATGGAGTCCCCTTCGAAAATGCCGGATGGTGTGCTTGTGGCAGCAACTATCCGGCAGGGTCCAAGGCGGGTCAAAGCGGTTTGAAACGCTTGGATACAGGGGTTAACCCACGTTCATTCGAGGTCCCGAGAGGTCACACTCGGGCACGGTGTAGGCTTCCCACACACAACCGCCGACACTTGAGGAGATTTTTCGTGAGCAACGAGCAAACCCCGGTTACACAGGCACTGGATTCCTACGCCGCCGCCGTCCATGCGAAGGACGTCGACGCATTCACCGCGCTCTACGACGACAACGTCCACATCTACGATTCCTGGGGGCAATGGCAATACACGGGAATCGATGCCTGGCGATCGATGGCGGGCGAATGGTTCTCCTCACTTGGCGACGAGCGCGTGCAGGTCGAATTCAACGATGTGCAGTCCGTCGCGGGGGAGGACGTAGCTTTCGGGCATGCGGCCGTCACCTTCGCTGGTATCGCGGCGGGCGGCGAACGGCTGCGGGCGATGACCAACCGCTTCACCATTTGCCTTGAGAAGAAGAATGGCACCTGGAAGATCGCGCACGAGCACTCTTCCCTACCCATCGACATGGAGACCGGCAAGGGTATCTTCACGAGCTGAGACGGAACCCACGCAAGCGAGAGAAATAACCCGGGCGCCGCCGTCGTTGTCGCAAGGGTGGCCGGGAAACCGGCCCCTTGAACGAAACCACCTTCGAAAGGCCGGCATAACGTGACTGTTCCCCTCTCCATCCTCGACCTGGCAATTATTGGCAAAGGCCAGACGGCGGCGGAGAGTTTCGCCGGGAGCGTCGCCATGGCGCAACTGGCCGAGCGGCTCGGCTACCGGCGGATTTGGTACGCCGAGCACCACAACATGGGCTCGATCGCTTCCTCGGCCACGAGCGTGCTGATTGCCCATATCGCGGCCAACACGAGCACCATCCGGCTAGGCTCCGGCGGGGTCATGCTGCCGAACCACTCGCCGCTCACCGTCGCCGAGCAGTTCGGCACGCTTGAGACGCTGCACCCGGGCCGCATCGACCTCGGCCTCGGACGGGCGCCCGGCAGTGACCAGAACACAATGCGTGCACTCCGCCGCGATCCCATGGCCGCGGACACATTCCCGCAGGACGTGTTGGAGTTGCAGGGCTACCTCACGGGACCTACGCGCATTCAAGGGGTCGAAGCGACGCCCGGCAAGGGCACCAATGTGCCGCTCTACATCCTCGGTTCCTCCCTGTTCGGGGCGCACCTCGCCGCGCAGCTCGGCCTGCCCTACGCCTTCGCCTCGCACTTCGCGCCCAACGCGCTGCAGGACGCCGTCGCCATTTACCGCCGCGAGTTCAAGCCGTCTGAGCAACTGCAGGAGCCGCACGTGATCGCGGGAGTGAACGTGGTGGCTGCGGATTCGGCAGCCGAGGCCCAACGGCTGTTCCTTGAGGTCAAGCGGGACCGCGTCTCCCGTTTCCTGGGCGGTGGCCGCGAGTTCACCGACGCCGAAGCGGACCTGATCCTCGACTCGGCGCAAGGCCAGCACATCGCCCAAATGGTGAAGTACTCGGCAGTCGGCACACCGGAGGTGGTGCGCGATTACCTCGATGAGTTTGCCCGCCACGCCGACGCCGACGAACTGATCGTGGCCCACCAGAGCACTGGCACGGAGCAGCGCCTGCGGTCCGTGGAGCTGGTAGCGGAAGCCGTGGGGCTGACCCGGGTGTAGCTGACGCCCGGCTCGCGTCACGCCAAGCAGACTTTTGAAGCGCCCGACGGCGGCCTACCGCGGAATTGCGCGGAACGCACCGCTGCGCCGGACCAAAAGAATGCCTGGCGTGACGCACCCCTGGTAAAGCAAACTCGTTACACCCCCGCAATACGCGGGTCATGGAGGCGAAACTCCGCGGGCGGAAACTGGACGAATCCACCCCGGAAGGATTGTCCCCATGGCTACTCCGCTCAACCAGTCCGTGGCCGATTCGGCGCTGCTGACAAAATCGCTTCCGCTTGGCCTCCTGCGGACTTTCGCCCAGTCCGAGGCCGCCCACGACGGCATCACCCCGGAACTCCTCGCCGAGCTGAGGATGCTCGCCCGAACTCCGGGACTCCTGGTGGCTTGCAACTACGGCGGAACCCTCTGCGCTGCGGAAGGCGTATCCACGGAAACGCTCCCGCTGGGGAGTGCCGCCGTCGCGCTCCGGGCACTGGCCGCACTGCCGAACACGCACACGGCCGTTATCTCCGGCAGATCGCTCCGGGACTTGGCCGCTGTTTCCAGGCTCCCCGCAGAGGTTCACCTGGTGGGTTCGCACGGCGCTGAGTTCGACATGACCTACGCGTACAGCATCTCCATGGCCACAGAAGCCCTCCTTCAGCAGGCAGCCGCCGCCCTCAATGAATCCATCGGCTTCGAGACGGGCATCAGCATCGAACGCAAGCCCGTGGCCGTCGCGATCCACACAAGGCCGGCGACGCCTGCCGTCGTCGCACGGGTGACGCGCGAGGCGCACCAGATCGCCCGGGAATTGGGCCTGTTCTTCATTGTGGACGGGTCAGTGCTGGACCTCTCCATCGTGGAGCCCGCCAAGGACGCCGCGCTGGAGCATCTGCGAACACAGTTGGGGGCCAGCGCGGCCCTGTTTGCGGGCGACGCGGACAGCGATGAACTCGCCATCGCCACCCTGCGGGGCCCGGATCTTGGGCTGCACGTGGGAGACGGAGAAACGTCGGCGCGCCACCGACTGCCGGACCCGGAATCCTTCGCCAAGGTACTCGCCATCCTGTTCGAACTCCGCCGGGCGTGGCTGTTCGGCGAGGACGCAGTGGGGCTGGAGCGGCATTCGATGATCGGCAACGGGACCTCGACGGCTTTGCTCACCCCGGAGGCCAAGATTTGTTGGATGAGCCATCCACTCCCGGATTCAGGCTCCTTGTTTGCCCACATCCTCGGTGGCGATCCCGCCGGCCACTTCAGCGTGGAACCGGTCAAGACCTCGAAGGTTCTGGGCCAGCGCTATGTGGACAACACCATGATCGTGGAGACGCGCTGGGCCGACGTCACAGTCACCGACTACCTTGAACCCGCACCGGACGGCATCACCAGCCTGGTCCGTGTCCTGTCCGGAACAGGCAGCGCCCGGATTGTTTTCGCACCACGCCCGGACTACGCTAACGCCCCGTTCAACATGGAAATCCGCGGCGAAGAGTTGCACGTTGTGGGCACCTCGGACCCCATCATCCTCTTCGCTCCCGGGATCTCCTTCACCGTCACGAGCGACGGCAAGCACGGCACCGCCACCGCGGAAGTCAGCCTCGCGTACGGTCCCGTAGTCATGAACCTCAGGTGCGGAGACACTGAGCCGACGACGCCGGACCCCACCGGAGAGCTCGCCCGGCGGGCCGCCGTCGCGCATCAATCGCGGCAGTGGGTCCGCGGGCTTGAGCTGCCCGACATGAAACCGTCGTTGGTGCGCCGCTCGGCGTTGGTCCTGAAGGCCTTGGTGCACGAACCCACAGGGGCAGTCCTCGCGGCGCCAACCACGTCGCTGCCGGAAGGGATCGGTGGTACCCGCAACTGGGACTACCGTTACTGCTGGCTCCGCGACGGTTCCATGACAGTCAACGCGCTGGTGGATCTCGGTTCCACCGAGGAAGCGGACGGTTTCCTCCGCTGGCTGGGCCGCATCCTCGACAACGCGCCCGGGCCAGAATGGCTGCACCCCCTGTACTCCGTGACCGGCTCCCCGCTGTCCACGGAGGCCATCATCGAAAGCCTGCCCGGTTACGCTGGCTCACGGCCCGTGCGGATCGGGAACGCGGCGGACCACCAGGTGCAGCTGGACGTTTTCGGACCGATCGCCGAGCTCATCCGCGGGCTCAGCAAACGTCGCGGCACCCTGCCGGACGAGCACTGGAAACTCATGGAGCAGATGGCCTCGGCCGTCCTGGCCCGCTGGCACGAACCCGACCACGGCATCTGGGAAGCCCGGCGTGCACCGAGGCACCATATCTACACCAAGGTGATGTGCTGGGTGACGCTGGACCGGGCCATGCAGACGGCGGTCCTGTTCCGTCGCCCTATTGGAGCCGCGTGGGAGGAAACGGCCAACATCATTCGCTCCGAGGTCCTCCACGAAGGCTGGGACGATTCGGCCAGTTCCTACACCGTGGCCTACGACAGCCCGGACCTCGACGCGGCTGTGCTGCACATCGGACTCTCGGGCCTCCTGGATGTCCGCGACCAGCGCTTCCTGGACACCGTCACCGCCGTCGAGCGGGAACTTCGGGTGGGCCCCACCGTGTTCCGGTACAGGTACGACGACGGCCTGCCGGGTTTGGAGGGCGGGTTCCACATCTGCACCACTTGGCTGATTGAGGCGTATCTTGCCGTGGGCCGCCTGGACGATGCGCTGGAGTTGTTCAACCAGCTCGTGGCGCTGTTCGGGCCTACGGGTTTGCTTCCCGAGGAATTCGACCCCGGCACGGAGACCCATCTGGGCAACCACCCGCAGGCGTACTCGCACTTGGGTTTCATCCGCTGCGCGCAGCTCCTGGACAGGTACCTCGACTCGGTGGACGAGGAGTAGGCCTCGCCCCACCAACCAACTCCCCGCCCAACTATCTCGCATTTTAATGTCGTTTTCAGCGCTCAAAACGACATCTAGTGCGAGTCAGTTGGGTCTAGGCAAGCAGCAGGGCCACCGCGATCATTGCCGGGACCGCCACCACCGTGGTGATCAGGACGGTGTCCTTGGCAACGGTGATTCCGGTGTTGTAGCGGCTCGCGGCGACGAAGACGTTCTGCGCCGTGGGCAGTGCCGAAGTGACCACCACCGCGAACAAGGCGTGTCCCTCCAAACCCAACGCGAAGCGGGCAAACAGGTAGGCCATCAAGGGGTGGACGAACAGCTTGAAGCCGCTGGCCAGCAGGGTGTCCAGGCGGCGGCCCGTGTCCTTTTGCAAGGGAGGAGAGCCGTTCAAGCTCATGCCGAACGCCATCAGCATCGCGGGAATGGCAGCGCCGCCGATCAGATGGATCGGCTCCATGATGAGTGAGGGCACTTGCCAGCCGGTCCCGGCCACCACCAAGCCGAGGGCCGATCCCACGATTATCGGGTTCCGCACGATCATCAAGACGAATCGTAGGGGAGTGGTGCGGTGGCTACTGGTGCTGGCATCGAGCGCCATCAGGTACATGGGCGTGAAGAACGCTAGCTGGAAGATCAGCAGCGGTGCAACGTAGCTGGCGTCGCCCAGAACGAACACTGCGATGGGGATGCCGAGGTTCGCGGAGTTGGCCAACGAAGCGCTCATGGATGACATGAGCGATTCTGGCAGGGAACGTTTGAGCCAGAACTTCACAATGACGAAGAACAGGGTGCCCGTGGCTACGGCCCCCACGGCTGTGACCAGGAGCGGAGCAGCGAAGATTTCGTGAAGATGGGCCTTGCCCAAGGTTTCAAAGAGGAGCGCAGGGCTCGCGACGAAGAAAGTCAGTCCGCTGAGGACTGAACGCGCATTGTTGCCCAGGATCCCGCGCTTGCCGACGAACATGCCCACCAGGATGATGGCCCACACCACGAAGAACCCGGAAAGGACGCCCAGCACTACGGCATCCGGAGGGGGATTTGCGCGGGGCGGCGTGGGTTCACAGTCCCAGCCTAAATCAGCTTTATTCGGCCGTGAGGCCCGACGGCGGAATGTTCCGCCATGTGGACGGCGTCACGGAGGGGTCCGGCGGGGCTAGGGAGTCTAGTTCAGGTCGGCGTTGTTGAGGGCGTGAGGCGGGCGCATAAGGCCCGGAGTGAGGCCCTCGGCGGGGTCGCTGCCGAGCTGGACGATCTTGTTGGACCTGTCCACATGGACAACCCTGGGCTGGTAGGCCTTGGCCTCTTCGGTGGTCATCTCCGCATAGGTGATGAGGATGACGACGTCGCCCACGTGCACCAGGTGCGCTGCGGCACCGTTGATGCCGATGACGCCGGATCCGCGCTCGCCGGCGATGGTGTACGTCTCCAGGCGCGCCCCGTTGGTGACGTCAACAATCGAGACGAGCTCGCCGGGCAGAATGTCCGCAGCATCCAGCAGATCCAGGTCGACCGTCACGGAACCTACATAGTGTAGGTCGGCATGGGTCACCGTGGCGCGGTGGATCTTGGACTTAAACATTGTGCGGTTCATAACGTGACAAGTTTAGCGCGTGGCGGCTTGATCGCCGGGTGATGCCTGACACAGGCTAGGCCTTGGCGGCGGCCTTCCTTGCCTGCCGCCTCTTCAGGGAACCGTAGCCAGCGAGCAGCTTGGGAACAGCCAAGTAGACGGCCGTAGGAACCACCACAAGAGTCAGGACGAGGGCGCGCAGCGCCGGGTGCCAGGATTCGGTGAGCGGACCAAGGATCGTCAGGCCGATCGCCACGAGGGGGAAGATGGCCAGCCAGGTGATGACTGCGCGCACGTGCACAGAAGGAACGTGCACGGAATGCACGTGAACGGAAGGCGCGGGCGCGGAAACGGGCGCAGGCGCGGCGCTGTCCGCGGGTGCGGTAACTGGGGAGTGGGTGCTCATGAAATTCTCCAACTAACTAGTTGTTTTCCGGGTGAGTTCAGACTAGACGCCACTCCCGAAAACTGCAACTACTTGGTTGGAATCTGTTAAGATGGGCGCATGGCATGGGATACCGAGCGGACCAAGCGACTCCTTCTTGAGGCGGCCACCGCCGAGTTTTGCCAATTCGGACTCGCTGGCGCCAGGGTAGACCGCATCGCAGCCGCAGCTGGAGTCAACAAGGAGCGCATCTATCAGTACTTCGGCAAGAAGGACCTTCTCTTCGACGCCGTGATCGCGTCCCAACTCAGCAAGGTGGTGGACGAGGTCCGCATCGAGGGCGCTGGTCCCGAAGCCTTGGCCGACTATGCCGGACGCTTGTTCGACCATCATCACCAAGATGCCACCCTTCCGAGGTTGCTGTTTTGGGAGGGTTTGGAGCGGGGCGACTATGTGGTGAACCGTCCGGACCGGGCCGCGAACTGCAGAAACAAGGTTGATGGTGTCATCCGGGCCATGCCGGGCACTTCCAGGGAAGATGCGGCCGATCTGATGCTCACCATCATTGCGTTGTGTGACGCCTGGCCTGTACTGCCCGAGCTGGATGGCCTCATGGCCGGGAGCAAGGGTCCAAGCAGGGCCGAGCGGCGCCGGAAGGCGATCGTCCAGACTACCCTCCTGGCCGCGCGGGCGTTGGTCCCCGAGCGCAGCCACCTCTGATATGTAGGTCTGGTTGTCAATAGCCATAGGTGAGCGGCTCCTGGGTTGTGGTTCCGGGGCCGCTCA
>NZ_JAPFFT010000034.1 GCF_026241105.1 Arthrobacter rhizophilus
CCAAGCCGGCGCTGCGGGACCGCCCCGGCGATAATGGCCCCGGCCCGGACGGGCAGGATCTGCCTTCACTTCATATCGTCTAGCTGGGCTACAAAATCGACAACAACATCTCAGTCGCAGCCTCTTCGCCGTTGAACGGCACGAGGCAAGCGCTCAAGCTTCGTTACCCAGAGGCAGCAGGAGCGCTGATTGGCCAGACTGGTTGACGCGGGTTGGCCAGGTGCGGGCGCTCCAGATTGACCGCTTCATCCGACTTCCGGACGCGGCCAGTGGTGAGCCCGGTCCGCATTCTGAGGCCAAACGGATCACGGTCTCGGATTTCAGTCGGAGCGCCAGAGTCCTTGACGTCAAGCGTGGGTGCAGTCGGTCGATCGGCATTATGGTTGAGCTTTTGACCGTCACTGACGCCCCCGCTGAGTACCGTCCGTAGGCGGCCGACCGGGACGGATCCGCCCGCACAGCGTCGGAATCGCTGGGAACCAAGAGCAGGAGGAGCTCGTGTCGAAAAACTTGGAACAGAACAGTGCTGGTGCCCTCGCTGGGCTATGTTTGGGCTTCCGGCGAGCCGGGGCAACTTAGGCCCCGGAGACCGTGGCCGGACGACCTTTGAGGTTGCGGGAACGATCAAGACGAGCCTGCGCTTCTTGCCTTCGGTGCGTTCCGCCCGCAGCAAGTCCGGGGATTCCGGACTATTCTTCTGCTCTACACAGCAACAAGCCAACGAGCGTGCACAACGTTAGGTCGGCTGTGTCAGTCCGTGAACGTTGGTTGCAGGTCGCCTCGGATTCTCTCGAGATTAGATAGGCCTAGGACTGCAGCGAACGAGCCATGCTCAAGCTGCGCCAGGCGCGCGCGAAACGTGCCGGCGATCACTCCTCATGTTCGGCAACGGTAGCCCCTTTTTGCGGGAAACTCGGCTCCGTCAAGACCCGAACGCCTCGCAGCTCAACCGATTCGATGGTTGGGGCGGAATATCGGCCGACAGGCGGTCAGCGCGGATTGTCACTTGAGGCGTGGAGTTCCTTGCCAAGTAGTCATCGGGCGCGCGCAGAATATCCATTCCCAAATCGAACGACTGTCCCATCCCCGATAACGCATCGGGGACGGGACGGTCGACCGTTCTGAGTTCTTTGTTAGAACCCCTGCCATTTGCCCAATGTAAATACCGAGTATCTATTGTGCAGCCGTGTGATCTAAATCCGACCTGGTTGGTTGGGCCCCCGTTAGCAGTCCAGCGTCTATGCGATAGCTAATTGGTTTTCTTGCGTCCAGTTTTCCCAGTAGCGTTTCGGCGTCATGCCGTCCAGGGATCCGTGGGGCCGTTCATGATTGTAGATAGCTTTCCATTCCTCCGCCAAATACCTTGCCTCGGCCATGGTGTCCATGATTTCTCCGGAGAGTTGCTCCCTTCTGAACTGGGCGTTGAAGGATTCGATGAAGCCGTTCTGCCAGGGTGATCCCGGGTCGATGAACGCGGTGTCCACCCCGGCGGTGCTGCACCACTCGACCAGAGCGGCTGCGGTGAATTCCGGCCCGTTGTCACACCTGACGTAGGTCGGCGCGGTGCCGGTTTCGGCGATGATGTCCTCCAGCACGGCGACCACGTCAGTGGCTTTGAAGGATCGGCGCGGGATGATGGCCAGGGCGGTGCGGGTGTATTCGTCGATGACGTTGAAGAACCTGATGTGCCGCCCGCAGGAGGTCACATCGGACTGGAAGTCGAAGCTGACCACATGCATTGGATACTGCGCCGTGAGGCGCTTCTGCTCCCCGGCGCCGGGCCCGGTGCGGCGCTTCTTCCGCGCCCTGGGTTTACAGACCAGGCCCTCGACGCGCCAGAGCCGGCGCACCCGCTTCCGGTTCAGCGCTACACCGTGCCACTCCGGCTGGGCCAGCAGGTGCCAGCGAGCCTTCCGCCAGCCCCAGACGGGGTGCTTCACGGCGACGGCCCGCAGGGCTGCGCGAAGCCGTGCTTCCTCGAAGCCCATGTCGGGTTTCTTCTTACGGAACGCTGACCGGTTCTGCCCGATGAGCTTGCACGCGAAGCGTTCGGACGCCCCGAACTTCTCCACCGCCATGCGCACGGCACGGCGGCGGGGTTCGGGGCTCAGAATTTTCCCTTCGCCACCTCGTTGAGGATGTCGATGGCCAGTTCTTTCTCGGCCAGCAGCCGCTTGAGCCGTGCATTCTCCTTCTCCAGCTCCCTGGTCCGTTTGGACGCCTCGGCGTTCTTCTCGGACCCGTACTGGTTCAGCCACCGGT
The DNA here is from genome assembly GCF_026241105.1 of Arthrobacter rhizophilus. Lineage (GTDB taxonomy): Bacteria > Actinomycetota > Actinomycetes > Actinomycetales > Micrococcaceae > Arthrobacter. The sequence goes on from NZ_JAPFFT010000034.1 coordinate 2,263, forward strand.
ACCAGGTCGCCTCGGTGACCTGGAGCTCCTTGATGACCTCGACCATCGGGCGCCCGTCGTTGAGCATTTTCTGGCCCTGCCGGACTTTGGCGATGACCTGTTCGGGGGTGTGTCTGCGTGCCATGATTCGTGAATTTCCTCCTGTGTCCATTCTCGGACACGAAACTCACACAAACACTGGACTCCTACTCGGGGACCCAACCATGGTCTCAAGCTGCGAAGTCGGAAAGTTCCGAGAGCACTTTGGTCAACGCGGCGCCGAGGTGTTCAAACTCCGGCGTATCTGCAACCAGGGGTGGCATGACACTTATTACTGGCGTCTGGCCGGGGAAGTTGAAACGGATCATGACTCCCTCATCCATTAGTCGTTTGTGCACGTCTGCCGGGCTCACCGTCCCAGGAGTTCCATTTTGCGAGAACGGGAACGGCTCCTTTGACTCTTTGTCCTGGACGAGCTCGATGCCATACATAAAGCCCGTTCCACGCACGTCGCCGACAATTGGAAGGTCCAGGAGCTTCTCCAAAGTTCCACGCAATTCAGCGCTGTTGCTTCGAACGTGGCCCGGGATGCCTTCGCGTTCGAGTATCTCGATGTTCTTGAGGGCGATTGCGGCTTGAACCGGGTGGCCACCGAAGGTATTCCCATGTACAAACGGGATCCCTTTTGAGTAGAAGGGATCATAGACTTCCTCCGAAGCGACGACGGCGGCTATTGCGCCATGTGCGGAGGAAAGTCCCTTTGCCGTGATGATGATGTCGGGCTTCATTTCGAGAAGCTCCGAGCCAAACCATGCCCCCAAACGGCCAAACGCAGTGATGACCTCATCCGCCGCAAGAAGAATTCCGTACCGATCACAGATTTCGCGTACCCCGGCTGCATAACCCTTCGGGGGAACGATGCATCCCCCACTTGTCTGAACAGGCTCCATCAGAACCATGGCCACGGTGCTCGGGTCCTCATTCAAAATCTGAGCTTCGAGCTCGCCGAGCAACGTTTGTGTGAAGTGCTCTTCGGTTTCGCCTTCTGGTCTACGGTATCGAACTGCATTGCGGATGTGAGAAACACCCGGCGCCAGCATGGGCTCAAATCCGTGACGGAAGGCCGCGATTCCGTTGAGGGACCCGGAACCCAGAGTGGTGCCGTGGTAAGCGTCATTACGACTTATCGCCTTCCACCTTTGATCACCCCTTATGGTGTGATATTGCCGTGCCAGCTTCCACGCTGCATCAATCGCAGTGCTTCCATCGGGAAGGAGGATCACGCGCTCCATTCCGCTTGGGGCAAGTGAAGCGATTTTCTCGGCCAGTTCAATCGCGCGGGGATGCGTAGACCCGAAGTTGCTGTGGAAGCCAAGTTCTGTCAGTTGTGCCGCCGCAGCCGCACCCATCTCGGCCCCGAACGAGTACCCCAGGTTCACGCATCCGAGTGTCGAGATTCCATCGAGGTAGCTTCTTCCCTCAATGTCCTGCACGTAGCATCCCTTGCCGCTAACGAAAATGGGCAACGGTTCGCGATCAGCCAGTGTCATGTCCGATGAGAATCGCCACAGGTGATTCTTTGCCGATTGTCGCAAAGAAGTTGCAGACAAAGTCGGGGCGATGGCGGTGGAGCTCGTACTCATGACATTCCTAACGCAGACGGGTTTCAGAACAACGACGCTACTCCCGGCCCCATTCGTGAGACCAACATTCTTTACTGGGCCTTTTACAACGTAAGGGGATCAATCCCGCGAAAGGTTCTGTGTGAAGGCGTCTCATCTCCAGGAGCGCTACGGAGGATGCACGCTCGTTGCTGGCGGGCGGTTGTCCGTGGTTTGAGTGGCACGCCACACTCAAAGCCGTGACCGGCGAGGCGAGCGTCCCAGCAGAAAGGTTCTTTGGAGTCGAGCGGTCGTCGAACGGGGTGCCGCTCGAAGAACCTACGCATCGGCGTTGTGGAATACCACCCGACTGATGTTGGACGGTGCCCCGGCTGTGCTGGCTAACTTCTAGCAGGAGACGAACCACTCAAGTGGGCTCGTTTCAGTATTGATCTCACCAGTTTGAGTCGTGTGATCACAAAGTTCGGAGTTCCCGAGCAATACCCGTGAACCACCATTACCGGAACGAAAGTAGCCTTTTCAATGTACTCACCGTCCAAAGTGCCAGCGCTCAAGGAGCGCATACAGGTCTCCGATAAGGTGCCAGCCCTCAGGGAGCGCATACAGTTCTCTGATCTTCTCAGTCGATTTGGCATCCTGATCGTCTGGCTGGTCATTATCGCAGTGTTTTCGATTTTGCAGCCGGACACCTTCTTCACGGGTTCGAATTTCGCATCAATTTTCGGTTCGCAGGCCGTGCTGCTGATGCTCACCATCGGAACGCTGTTCTCTTTGACAGTCGGGGAATTTGACCTGTCTGTGGCGGGGGCTCTGGGTCTTTCCTACGTTCTTATCGGCTGGCTCAACGTAGTTCAGGGTTGGCCGATCGTTCCAGCGATTGTTGTTGCGATAGGTTCTGGCGTGCTTGTGGGCTTCGTGAATGCGTTCTTTGTCGTCCGGTTGGGCGTCCCATCTATTATCGTGACGCTCGGCTCAGGAACGCTCCTTGTCGGGCTTGCCAGTGCGATCAACGACAAAGTGGTTTCAGGAGTATCCGATGCGCTCGTGACTATAACGCGATACAACCTGGTGGGTCTTCCCGTTGCGTTCTGGGGGGCCTTGGCTCTCACGCTTGCGGTCTGGTATGTGTACCGCTACACGCCGCTCGGGCGCTATTTGTATTTCGTCGGAGCGGGACGTGAGGTATCGCGTTTGGCGGGGCTGCGTGTCAACGCACTACGTGCTGGTGGATTGGTCGCGACGAGCACCGTGTCCGCTGCTGCCGGAGTGGTTCTCGCCGGCAGCCTCGGTTCGGTGGATCCGAATATTGCAAACTCCTACCTGCTCCCAGCATATGCGGCGGCCTTTCTTGGCTCTACCGCCTTCACCCCTGGCAGGTTCAACCCCCTTGGATCGTTCATTGCCGTTTACTTCCTTATCACGGGCATTACTGGTTTGGAAATACTCGGCTATTCAGGCTGGATCGCAGATGTTTTCTATGGCGGATCCCTCGTTATTGCCGTGACGTTATCGAAACTCGTGTCTCTTCGCAAACGCTAGCCGCTCACGTTTCTTTAGTTCGATGATCTCCTCACTCCCAAAGAGAAAGTGCATTCAATGAATAAGAAAAGCTTGGTAAAAGGACGCGGGCTCGGCATGTCCGTCTGGGGGCTAACCCTCGCCGCTGGACTGGTCGCGCTGTCAGCCTGTGGTAACGGCACTAGCGTGAAGGCGGCCGATTCCTCACTCACCTCGGAGCAAGTTGCGGCGGTCAAGACCGCAACCGATCGCGTTAACGAAGCCAAGAAGCCGGTGACTTTCGTAGCTCCCGGTCCGAAATTCTCCACTGCCTCGGCAAAGGGGAAGAAAGTATTCTTCGTTGCCAACTTCATCGGGAGCCCCTTCACTGACGCCCTCGTCGCGGGACTGAAGGAAGCGCTTGAGCCTCGCGGGGTACAAGTTGAAGTGCGGGACGCAGGAGCTTCACCGGCCAAAGCCGCGACATACTTCGACCAAGCGATCAGCCAGAAGGCTGACGCAATACTGAACTTGGCGATCAGTACCGATGCGATCAAGGCATCTGTTGAGTCAGCGAAAGCCGCCGGCATTCCTGTCGTTCAGATGTTCAACGCGGATCCGGGCGCGAAGGACGAGACGTCGATTGGTGTGGCCGCCCAGGTTTCGTTCGGTTATGGGCGAGGGATGGCCTTGGTCGGGGACTATGCCATCATGGCTTCCGCTGCAAACGTCAATGCGGCGGCTTGGGAGTCCACTGACGTCGGCACTAGCGGGGCGGCGGTAAACGGATTGAAGTCTGAATTCGCCCAGCTGTGCCCCAAGACCTGCAACGTTGATACACTCTATGATGCCCAGGCCGCGGTATGGGCACAGCGAGTTCCGAGCCAGGCCTCGGCTGCTCTGAAGAACAGCAAGATCAACTGGCTTCTGCCACTGTATGACTCCCATCTGACGTGGATCCTGCCTCAGATTGTCGCATCCAGTCGCAACGATGTTCGGACAGCTAGTTTCAATGGAAATCTGGCGGCAATGCAGGCTATGCAGAAGGATCCCAATTCCACGGCTGCTCTCGTGCACAGCCCTCTTGCCTGGGCGGCATGGGCAACCGCGGATCAGACGCTGCGTGTCCTGACCGGCATGGCACCGCTGGCAGATACAAAGATCCCGCTTCGGCTTTTCGACAAATCCAACATCCCGGACTTGAACGCGCCGGAATCAACATGGGAGGGTGCTGACTTCAAGTCAGGTTACTCCGCCCTCTGGCTCTAGAGAAAACGAACATGAGCTCGAAGATGAAAGAAGACCTTGGACCGCTTCTCTCGGCAAAGAATGTGTCGAAGACGTTTGGCGGAAGGACAGTGTTGCGCGGGGTGGATCTCGAGATCAATCGAGGAGAGGTCCACGGCCTGCTCGGACAGAATGGCTCGGGCAAGTCAACACTGATCAAAATACTCGCTGGTTACCATCAGCCAGACCCCGGGGCAACGGTGGAGTTCGATGGTCGTCAGCTCGACTTCCCGCTGTCGTTGGGCAGTACAGGCGGCCTCGGCATGAGTTTTGTCCACCAAGACCTCGCTCTCGTACCCGACGCAACGATCACGGAAAACCTTCGTTTGGGCCGCTACGAGACGGGACCCGCCTGGCGCGTCTCGTGGCGTTCTGAAAACAGGAAGGTGGCGGAGTCACTTGAGAGGTTTGGCATCGATGCAGGACCGGACTCACTCGTCCGGGAGTTGCGGCCCGTTGAGCAGGCGCTGATTGCGATTCTTCGGGCGTTGGAGGAACTGAGACAGTTCGAACGGGGAGTTCTTGTTCTGGATGAGCCCACGGCTTATCTCCCGCGTGATGGAGTAGGCCGGCTCTTTGAAGCCGTACGAGATATCGCTTCCCAGGACTTCGGCGTGATATTTGTCAGCCACAGGCTAGATGAGGTGCAGGCGCTGACCGATCGTGTCTCGATTCTGAGGGACGGGTCGCTTATCGGGACAGAAACAACGGCGCTTATGACCGAACAGGACCTCATCAGCTCGATCCTAGGTTTCGAACTCGAAGAGCTCTACCCGGCAACGGCACGAACCTCCACGGCGGAAACGGCGTGCGTTCTTCGTGGAGTTTCAGGCAGCGTCGTGAAGGACGTTTCCTTCGACATAAGGCGAGGCGAGGTTGTCGGAATCACCGGGCTCGTGGGGATGGGCTGGGAGGAACTGCCATACTTGCTGTTCGGAGCGGAGCGCGCAGTGACTGGCAGTCTGACCACGAGCAGCCACCCAGAGATCGACATCGCGAAGCTTACCCCCAAAGCAGCAATGGCGCGGAAAATCGCACTCTTGCCAGCGGACAGACGAAGGGACGGCGCCGTTGCCGATGCAACGGCCAGTGAGAACCTCACCTTGCCAACCCTTAGAAATCACTTCATCAGTGGCCGACTTCGCCGTCGAGAGGAACTTGCACATACACACCGACTGATGCAACAGTTCCAAGTCAGGCCCCCGACAGCCGATGCGCCCCTCGGTACCTTCAGCGGAGGAAATCAGCAGAAAGTTCTACTCGCAAAATGGTTCGAAACCGAGCCGGAAATATTCATCATGCACGAGCCAACGCAGGGTGTGGATGTGGGAGCCCGAAAGCAAATCTTCGAGCATATACAGACCGCCGCCGCCAACGGGACCGGAGTACTTCTGGCAAGTGCAGAGTATGAGGACCTCGCACATCTCTGCGACCGGGTCCTGGTCTTCCGACACGGCCGCATCGTCGCGGAACTTGAACACGAGGCCTTGACTCAAGACCGAATCGTCGAGCGTTGCTACTCTGAATCGTCTGCGCGATCGGCCTGAACTGCACGATGCGACTAGCACAGGAACGGAAGTCCGGACCCAGCGAGGATGCCGTCTAATATCGGAGATTCCTCGGGCAAGGGCTGGATTCTGGCCGTGGCCGGATCTTCAGCTGCAGGTCTGACCGGCAAGGTCCACCGCGGGGTCCCCGATCGACAGATCACTTCTGGGGACCTCGCGAGTGGTCCGCCCCGGCCGGTGGCCTTTGACGGTCCCCCTGAACCAGCAACTCAATTCACTGGTTGCTTGCAGCGGCCTTCGACCTGAACACTCGCTTGGCAAATAGCAACTGAACCTGAGGAAGTACTGATGGCCACTTTGACCGAATTCGCCACGATGTACCGCCAGCGCGAGCATCTTCCGTTACGGACCCGGTTGCTATTCACGTACGGCGCCGTAGCCGCGCTGCACCTTGCCGCCGTCGTACTTCTCTTCGTCGGTTCGACGGCGGTCGGAGGGCAGCTGGCCCTGAGCCTCGTGCTGACCGCCTATTTGGCAGGCATCAAACACAGCTACGACTGGGACCATATCGCAGCCATCGATAATTCGACCCTGAGGTTTGTGGCCCAGCGGAAAGAACCGGTGAGCGTTGGGTTTGCATTTAGCCTCGGCCACAGCTCGGTTGTGGTACTCGCCGGCATCCTAGTGGTTGCCGGCGCAGCGCTGGTGGGCCAACTCATGCAGGACGGCACCACAGGAAACCTCGTGGTGGGGTTGATCGGGAGCGGAGTGTCGGGACTCTTCCTGATGGCCATGGGGCTATTCAACGGATCCGCTTTCCTTAGGTCCGCGCGAGTGTACAGGCGCGTACAACGAGGGGGAGAGTTACGCGAGGAAGACCTCAAGGCGGAGGGATTCGTCGCCAGGCTGTTGGCGAAACCGCTGTGTGGGGTCCAGCAACCGCGGAACATCTACGTTATAGGTTTCCTATTCGGGCTGGGGTTCGACACTGCAACCACCATCGGGTTGCTGGTCATGACAATGGCGGCGTCGCTTGCGGGAGTCTCGCCATTTGCCCTGATGGCTCTTCCTGTCGCGTTCACCGCCGCCATGACCCTGTGCGACACGACAAACGGAGTCGCTATGATGCGCATGTACAAATCGGCAATCCACAATCCAAAGCGAAAGCTCGGTTTCAATGTTTTGACCACCGGCATATCAGCGTTGTCGGCCCTGTTCATTTCGTTGATCACTCTAGGCGGATTCTTTAAGGCGGCATTCGGACTCGGAGATCCAGTGACGACATGGTTGGCTTCAATCGACCTGGGCGAAGCCGGGCTGCTGTTGGTCGCAGCGTTTCTGGCAGTGTGGGGAATGTCCGTGCTGCGAGGCCGGCGAAACATCGCCTCCAGCGAGGTCCAAGTGTTACTACCCCGATAACCCGGGTGATGCAGCGCACGGGGAGACTCGGTCTGCTGGATCATCAGTATTGCGAACGCGGTGATGACCTTGGCCATGGAATTGCCGCGGTAGCTGTCCTGATCTCGTCCGGAGGACCTCGGACTTACCTCGCGGAAGAACCATCGCCGGCGTGGTGGATAAGCTCGTGGTCCGGCGTTGCTGGGCGATATGGGCGAGGTTCCTGGCACGGAGTTGGTTTCGGCCTGGGCGGCCCCGCGACTTGTTGCCGCCGTCGTCAACGACGCCGTTGAGGACTTGGAAGTCAAGAAGGATATCTCCCGTGGGCCGTGCGTAATAATGGAGCCGGGCCAACAACGCCACCATCCTGACTTCCACCCGCTGGACCGGCGGCAAGACCAACGTAAGGCGGTCTTCTGTTCATAGGAGACTTTGAACCGCATCGCGGCCGACGAAAGTGCCAGCCATCGACCCACGACGCAGCGGCCAGTCCGAAGTTGCCCGCCAGAGTTATGTATTCCGTTCGAGTGGGCCACAAGACGTCCTCGAACGTATGGCGGTTCTCGACAAGCTCCACACAATATCGGAAGTGGTCGTCCACGCATCAAATCGAGCTCGGGAGCGCAGGGGATTCCAAGGTTCGGGACGAAGTGCGCGCTGCCCATGGCATGTAGGCTCCGAGAACCGCAGGATTGATTGCGACTTCTGAGGTTGGTATGACTTTCAAGCAACTCTCAACGCGAGGGGTTTTCGCGTTCCTGGACTACGCGCCCGCTTGTGTCTTCAGCACTCACCAACGGATGCCCTTACTGGGTGTGAACTCGGCTCCGCGTAGAAAGTCATCGATTGCCGAAGCGAAGGCATCGGGCTGCTCATCGGCGACATACGTCCCGGCATCGCCAAATTCCGAGAAGGTAATCAGAGGTGAAAGCCGCGCCGCAGCCTCAGTTTCTTTGCGCAGCATTTCTTGGGACCCAGCTAGGGCAAGCATCGGCACGGTCATGGCAGCAATGAGTTCATCGAAATTTGCTCGCCCAACCGCGCGGTGTGCGAAGGCTCGTTTGTCTCCCGTCTGTAACATCTCGGCCATTGACCTCACGCAGGCATTCGGGCGCGACTCGGCCGTAGCTTCTTTCCAGAAGGCACGCCACGAATTTAGGATCTCAGTGCCGTTGTAGTCGTATTCGGGAGGTGGCTCGTGGGCGAGCACGGCTCTGATCGGCTCGGCGAGGCGCGGTATGCCCCAGCCAACAACTGCCTTGACCCGATCGGGGTGGAGAACCGATAACACCATCGCGACAGCACAACCGGTGTGGTGACCCACAACGGCGTACTCATTAAGACCCAACTCCGCCGTACCCTGAGCGATGGCCCCGGCGTAATCCTGGAGGCTCGGTTCGGTTGGAAGGGAGTCTGAAGTGCCGTGGCCGGGGAGATCAAACGCGACGACGTCATAGCCACGCGCAGCGAGACGCGGTGTCACCATTTCCCACATCCAAGAACTCGATGGGGCCTGGTGCAGCAGCACTACCGCCTTGCCGCCGTCGCCCTCGCGGCGGTAGTGGAGTTGACCGTGGGCGGCATTTACATAGCCCTTGCTGCCGCTCATCCGATTGACAAGGCTCGAGCAGGATTTTCGATCATCATTCGCTCAATGTCTTGGTCCGACACGCCCCGGTGCTGCAGAAATAGACCGATGTGGTGAGGGATGTGCGCAAAGCCGTAACCGCCGAATGCCTGTAGCTGAGTCCTGTAGGAAACATCATGAGACAGTAAGATTCGATCTCCTAGTCCGTCGGCGGCAAGCTGGGCAATGACATCGAGGACATCGGCATCGCGGCAGTCCGCGTAATCGCCAGAACTCTCGTAGTAGAACTCGGCGCCAAACCGATCGAATTCAAGCATCACTCCGCGCTCCGCGACCGCACGGTGGAACGACACTTCCGAAGCCGCGTGGCTCATGTTCCCTAGGATGACCCGATCCAGGTTCGCCCCGGCCTCGTCAAGAACCTCTACCACTTCCAGCGCATTCCTTCCCCAAGGAAGCAGACAGTGCACACTCAGGGGGAGCCCGGTTACCGCCTGAGCCTGCGCGGCGGCACGAAGCACTTTCCGCTCCAATGGGAGGATGCTCGGTGAAACTCCTATCTCACCGATTACCCCGGGACGAATTCCTGAATCTCCAACTCCATCAGTGATCTCTTTGATCAAGGACTCCGTAATTTCGGTTTCGTGGAGATCTAAAATCCACGCGTCCTGTCGAGACGCGGTGGAGACGCCCGTGCCCATGATGATGTTCACATTGCTGTGCTCGGACAGCCTGAGAAGCGCTCGAGGGTCGCGACCCTTGTGCGGGGCAGTTAGGTCAGCAATTGTTTTTCCGCCCGCCTCCCGGAAGGCCTTGAGTTCCCTCAAGGCGTGCCCCTCGTCCAACAAGACCAGATTCTCGTGGTTGGTGTTCGGATCCCTGACCAGGGCCCCGAAGATATCCATCGAAATCGGACTATCGACAATTGCCTTCTTGAACGGATGGGTTGGTTCAATGAATAGATCGCTTCGATCGAACAGGACATGTTCGTGCGGCAATGTGAGGCCCAGGTCCTCTGCCCTCACCAGACCACGGACAGTCATCGCAAACTTACCTGACATTTCGATGCTCAACTCCTGTGGCTTACAGCGTTGGAACTAGGCAGCTTTGACCCGGGCGGATCGAACGCTAGAAGTCTGCGAGGTGTATCAATGAGGAGTTTCTTCGCCAGCCGCTCATCAATTCCGACTCTTTCGAACAATGGTTCGACAGTTCGCAACAGGTGGCCGTATCCGAACCCCCCGTACTTCCTGAGATTGATTTTCATACAAATGTCCTGAGCGACTGTTACCTGATCTTCATGGCCGTTGTCGAGTAGCCATTTCACGGCCCTCAGGCGTTCAATGTCCCGCCATTCGTACCAATGACCCCAAGTGTCGTGATACCACTCGTTGCCGAATCGGTCGAATTCGATGATGCATCCTCTTTCGGCCACGGACTTGTGGTAGCCAGAGTCCTTGAGCGTGTGGTCCATATGGCACATGATGACGCGACGGGGATCGGCACCTTCGCTCTCAAGGATGTCCAGAATTTTCAGACCATGCTTCTCAAAGGGGATCGGCGGGTGCACTGATATGGGAGCTCCTGTCTCGACCTGGGCAAGAGCGGCAGCCCGAAGAGCCTTTTCCTCATTGCGCGTTATCCCGCCACTGGAGCAGCCGATCTCTCCGATGATTCCAGCCTTGATTGTAGAACCGTTCGCACCCACGAGAATATCGTTGATGATCTCCTGTGCACATTCCTCAACACTACGAGAATCCATGTCTGGCGGATGAGTAGCATCCATGTAGTAGCCGCTACCCATGATGATGTTGAGACCAGATTCCTGGGCGATCCTTACCAGGCCCTGTGGATTGCGTCCGAAGCCGTCATTTGTCACTTCGACAATGGTGCTTCCGCCCGCGTTCTTGAAATCAAGGATTTCCGCTATCGCATCGTCGACGTTGTCTAGGAGTGCGTTGTTGCTGTTTGACACCCCATTGCGTCGGATTCTTCCTAAATTCTCAAGCGTGATGGGTAGGTCCGGCATGTCCATGTCATGATCATGGCAGGGTGGAATAAGCCAGTTCGACATATCGACTAATAGATGCTCGTGAGGACTTGTCTTGCCGAGATCTCCCACATGGATCGGCCCTAAGACGCCCTGGGCGAACTGGGGTTCAGAATCTTCCTCAGGACTCTGAACGGAATCGGCCCGCAGGCTTTGAGACGCGACGTCTCCCTCTGCCGGGGGCTTGCGTCCAGCTTTGTCCTGCATGACTTGTGCGATCGCCAGGAGATTCATGGTGGCGAGCTCGTCGCCGTCGTTATGGCGCTCGGGCTTTCCGGCTGGCGACCCTAAGAGCGGAATAACTTCCCCACCCAAATGCGACTCGTGGCGATGTGGACGCCATCCATGGGACTTTTGACCGTGCGTGGGGTCGCTCAGCGACCGCATGGCATCATGGCCTGCAGATTCGTCCCTTGGTCCCTCGTGCTTCATACGCTGAACTCCCTTGGCTAAACCGTTCGAACGTTCCGCTCGACAGTTGGTGGCTCCGGATGCATGGCCAGTTGCGGATTCCCCCAAGCGTTCGCGGATGCCTGAAGGGGCAAAACCGGCGGCGAAGTAGGGCACATCAAGCGCATGCTGCAACAGTAAGTTGCTCGATGGAACTGCAGAAACATCGATTCTTCTCGCTTTCATCCAGCGGGATGGTCAATCACTTCTAAAGTCACTTCCGAGAGCTTCGCCACGACAACCAAGGCCGCCCCGACCAAAACTGTTCGTGCTGTGGCTCCACCGGACGCCGATAGAGGTGCGGAGCTCGGGCAGAATGTTCCGCTGGAGGACGGTGTGGAGTCCTTCAATGACGCGTGCCGAAGTGTGTGCCTAACTGTCACTCTCGCGTTCTGTTTCACACAGCGGGAGCTTGTGAATTCGGTCCACATTGTTGTTTCCCCTGAATTCGAGTCTGTCTTACGGTTGAGATTAACTCGAGCTGGACAACAGTATTAACGCAGGTCAGTTTCGGGCAGCGGATTGGTTTGGTTAGGAGTTAATTATGACGAGCACATTCGCTGTGGCGCGCTAATAAATTTCACGATGTGGCCAACGGCCCGGTTCGGCAGAAGGCCATGAGACGGCAGTGCTCATCATTCTTTCATCCAAGGGACGTTTATTCTCTTGGCGTCCCCATAGGCCAAAGTGTTCCCTTTGGCCGGAGGGAAGAACCGAAAATCTTAAAAGAAGGCTCGGAGGCGAGCCAACCATTCAGTCTGAAACACCAGGAAGCTCGACATGAAGCGGATAACTCTAGTGAACAGCAGCTGGCATCGGCCATCCGTAGAGTGCAAGCTGCCACTGCGAGTACCCCCGGTATTGAAAAATGAGGGCTGTTTGGCATGCGGGTCCGCCCTTGACATCCTCGACTGCCCATTCTGCCTCGGCGCCGAGCAGCGATCACACCAGCCGTTGCCGTCCCTGAGCCTGAGTACCGTAGAAGCGGACGAAGGGCGCAACTCTTTGAGGACGCATTTCAGGTGACTGATTGGTTTGCGTCGCATATCTGCGACGTCGCGTTGCTGGCCTCGGCTTTTCGCTCGCCGGAATGCGTCGGGTTCACGGTCTGTACCTTGGAGTGCGGTACATGTCGGTGACTCGGAGGGCCGCCAGGGGAGTGTGTACAACATACACACTTTGGGCTTCGGACTGGGTCGTACATCGGCCGTACTGGCCCGTACTCGGCATGTTTTCCGGACTCCCCAGTGATTTCAAGGCCCGGAATGCAGTTCGAGTCCCACCTCGGGCACAGCATTCCCCCTCCTCAGAGGGGGTTTTTGCTTTAACGTGTGTACAAAGCTTGTGGTCAGGTCCCTCTGACGCTGGTTCGCGGCTGGTGCCTGGCGGCCGCGGTGGCCTATGAAGGTGTGTGTGGGTGGCGCGTTCAGGGTCCTGGCTGGTGGGCCCTCTGCCTGCTCTGGGGTAGGGTTATGCGGTTCTCCATTCCGGTTCTGGCGGGTTGGTCGTGGATGGCCAACACCAGTTCATGGCTGAGGGTCCGGGGAACGACATGATGAAACCGGCTTTGGCTCCGAAGTTTCCTGGAAAGGCGCTCCCGATCGTAAGGGGGGCTGCGTGTGTCCGCCTTGTCCTGACAAATGCGGTGTGGACACTGCCCACACTTAAGTCTGATTTTTTGCGGCTGATTATTGCAAATTGCTCGCGACTCGCTCTTAGACCTGCGCGTTTTCATTGCGGGAGCGTGGCCAGAGGGAAAAGACTACGGTCTAGCGAATGAACGGTATCGGGTAAGCGGTGAGGGAATAGCCCGAACCTTCAAGCCTGCGTAGGGCGGCTCCGTTGCTTCACAAGCATCGGCTGGCAGCGCCTGTTCACGATTGGCGGGTTCCCTGATCCGCGGAAACTGCCAAGCGCGTGACGTCGTCATCCCCGCAGGAACAGTCTTCGGTGATTTTGCCACGGCATCAGCCACCAAATGGTCCCAGTGACGACCACGGAACGGAAAACAACGTAGACGTACTTGACGTACCTGATGTACGTGCGGATCATTGATATATGAGCACCCCCACACATGAGACAGTCGGTGGACACGTCTACGGGTTTACCCAAGCGCGGGATTCGTTGAAGACGATCCTCGATGCCAGCGAGCGGGGAGGGCTGTCCACGATACGGCGGCCCGACCGAGCCACGGCCGCCGTCGTCAATGGAGAGAGCTTGCGCCGGTATCTGGAATTGACGGTCGTCGCCAATGCCCAGGTCGTGAATGAGGACGGAGCATGGGCTGTCTTCATGCCAGGGCAGCCTTTTGCCGCTGAGGCCACGGAACTGGCTGAAGCCTTGGCGGACTTCGTCGATGCTTTGCGGGACTACGCGGAGGATTGGGAGGACCATTTGCACGCGGCGCCCAATCACCGCGAGAACTGGGCCTTGGTTCAGCTCATTGATCTGTGCACCGATCAGCAATTGACCGCCTGGCTCACCGGCTCGGTGGCATGAGCGTCCGACGCGGGGGCGGGCGGGACGACCATGAGAAGTTCTGTCTAACCGAGGGCTGGGAGCTGGTGACGAATGCCCGCGGGAAACCAGTGCGCCATCACGCAACCTACCGGCTGATTCTGCAAGACGGACGGATCTTGCGGACCCGGATTTCCCGCCCGGTGGACCGCACCACGTATTCGAGTTCGATCTGGAACCACATTCTCCAAGACCAGCTCGAGGTCAGTGAGGATGAGTTTTGGGCATGCGTCGACGACGGAGCACTGCCTGCCCGCGGAACGGCAGCCCCTCCCGCTTCGGCTATTCCCCTGGCGCTGGTCTGGCAACTCACCCACACCGCTGGAATGAATGAACGAGATGTTGCCCGCATGACGAAAGAGCAGGCCGTTCAGGCGATCAACGATTACTGGATGTCGCAAGGGGGAGGACAGGACGATTGAGACGGTTCCCCGGTTGCTCGGACAGGGTTGCACCTGCCACAGCGGACATTCGTCTCCGTGAAAAAAGTGGCGTGTGCACAATGTGCACAACCTTGCCGTCGGACTGGGCCGTACCGGTGCCGGACTCGCTCGTACTCGGCATGTTTTCGGGACATCCCTGTGTTTGCAAGGGCTGGAATGCGGTTCGAGTCCCATCTCGGGCACAGTGTTTCCGCAGGTCAGGGGACTATTTGGCCCCTGACTGTTGAAAAAGCCTGACTTGTCGCGCCGGTTGGGTGTAGAGGAAAGTCCGGGGCAAATTACCTGGTGAAGAGCCTCAGAAATGAGTCGTTCAGCACGGGATATTCCTCATCATCGGCAGCCCCCTGAGATCTATGGAGCGCTCATTTGCCCCGCCAGCCGATGGTGCCTCCTCAGCCTTTGCTGCGGTTGAGGAATGTGGTCAGTGCTTCGACGACGAGGTCGTGGTCGGCTTTTTGCGGGAGTCCCGAGACTGTTGCGGTGGCGACGTGCCCGGTGCCTTTGACGAATATCGGGAAGGCTCCTCCTTGGGAGGCATAGCGCCTCTCGTCGAACCATCCATTGTGTTCGAGTCTGCCTCCGCCGAGCCGGCCTTTGAGTCCAACCAGCAGTGATGGCTGGGCGTACCGTTCGGTGGTTCTGCTCTTTCTCTGAACCCAAAGCTCGTTGTCGGGCGTCGCTCCGGGGAGGGAGACGTGGAAGAGGATGTGTTCGTTCCGGCGGATGTCGATAGCGACCGGGAGGTTCCGCCGGGTAGCGAGATCCACCAGCAACAGACCCAGGGCCAGGGCGTCAGCCTGGTCGAAGCTGTCCAGGTGAAAGGCGCTGACTTCGTTTTCGAGGCGTTCGATCAGCGTCTGCAGCGCGCCGTCGGGCTGTTCGTCTCGGGAGTCCGGGTCGAACTCCGGCTCGGGGGCAACGGTCGCGTCGTGGACCATGATTGGTTGTTTCCTCTCTGTTGGAGCGACTTGCCGTCCTCGCGGCGGTTCGCCCCGGGTATGCGCTATGTGCGGGTGCGCCAGGTCGCGGTTGAGGACCGGATCTTGAGTTGGGGCTGGATGAGGGCCAATTGGGTGGGGATGTCTGCGTTGCCGTCAGCAAGGCGGGTCATGAGCATCTCGGCGCCTTTCGCGCCGACCTGCTGCGGGAATCCCGCCACGGACGTCAGGGGAGGGACTTGGCCCGCGGCGATGCGTGTGTCATCGAAGGATGCGACGGCGATGTCGCGACCGGGTTCGAGGCCACGTCGGCGCATTTCGTCGTAGATTCCCTGAGCGACGATGTCGTTGTACGCGATGATCGCGTCCGGTAGCCTGCCCAGGTCGAAGAGCCGGGCGACGGCGGCTGAGCCACCCTCGGGGGTAATGGGGCTGCGCAATTCATCCGGGCTCCATACTTCGCAACCGTTGGGTTCCAGTGAGTTGCGGAGTCCTTCTTCCCGTTCCGCGAGGGAGGAAGCGCTGCGGCCACCGAGGAAGGCGACGCTTCTGCAGCCCAAGGCGGCCAGGTGCTCCCCGAGTAGTGTGGCGCCCTTGACGTTGTTGCTGCCGACGTAGTCGAATCCAGGGAATCTCCTGGCGAGCAGTGCGAGCGGGACGCCTGCTGCGTTGACCTGTTTGGCGAGCTTTCCGGGGTCGGTGTCCGGGGCCGGGAGCAGCAGGAGCCCATCGACCTGTCGTTCGATCATGGAGGCGATGATTTCGTGCTGGCGGTCGGCATGGTCGCGGCTGTAGCCGATGAAGATGGTGTATCCGGCCTCGTGGGTGATCTCGTCGACGGCCATGGCCAGTTCGGCGAAATAGGGATTGATGATCTCGGTGACGACCAATCCGATGGTCATGGACCGGTTTTGCCTCAGGTTCGCGGCCGACCGGTTGTAGACGTATCCGAGTTGATCCATGGCCTCGCGCACTTTGGCGGCCGTGCTTTCCGGGATGCGGGAGCTGCCCCGAACAACGAGTGACGCTGTTGACTTTGAGACTCCGGCGGCCTTGCTGACGTCTTCGAGGGTGATGCGCGGGGTCATTCCAGGTTCCTGCCGGTGAGGTCGATAGGCGGGATAGCGGTGCTGCCCGCCTATCGACCTTACCAATCAGCGGTCTAGGAACCTTGTAGCTGCGCGGCGCGCTTTTCGTGGATTGCGTCCCTGGGGTCTTCCAGGCTTCGCCCTTTGGTTTCGGGGACTGCGAAGGTTGCGGCAATGGTGATGGCCGTCAGGAGTGCCAGAATCCAGGTTCGACCAAGACCAGCCGCAATCCCTGACCGCCGGCCCCGCGGGAGGGGGCGTCTCGACGGGGGCCTTCCGATGTACGGTGTGCTCCTCTGTCGCGGATGACGCATCCGGTGCAGACGGCCCAAACGTAATCAATACTGACTGCTCCGGCGTTCAATAGCTTGGTGCGATGCCCAGACGAGAAATCACGCATGGGAGAACTGTTGGATATCGAGGACGTACTGCGGAAGGTCCAAGGTGGCTTGGATAACGGCGACTTCACCCTGCTGTATCTGTGGGTCACGTTTAGGGCAAAGGGCGGCCGTGCCGGGAGAATAGACTTGGATACCGCCGTCCGTGGCCGGCATTCACTTTCAGATAGCGACGCGCACGTGCTGCGCTCAGTGATTGAGCAACTTCGCGATTCTTGATGTTGCCCACAGAGCATCAGGCTGGACGATCGAGATCGGTCCGTAGAGCTGCCGGCTCAATGGAGCTGTCCCATAGAAGGATCCGCAAGCGCCATCCTCGCGCCGCCTATTGTTTTCAAACTGCGTTCGAATTGGTGTGCCCCCAGGGAGTTACGAGACATCCCCAGGTGGGCCACAGCTTGACTAATGCTTCGGATTCGGGATGTTTACTGCGGTCGTTTCGTCTTCCCGACTCCCACAGGCCCAAGATGGTGTCAGCCGGGGAGGAGCCCGGAGAATTCGTGGTTTTGGAAGATGAGGGGGTTTGTGGCGCTTCCCGTGTTGAGTCCGAGGACACGGGCCAGGACGAAGTCGTGATCGCCGATTTTGGTGACGTTCTCGATCTGGCATTCCATGGTCGCCACCGAACCTGTGACGAGCGGTGCGCCGAAAGCACCCCGTCTCCAGAGGCCGTCGGCGAAGCGGTCCGCTTCCTTTTTGCCGAGCTTGCGGCAGATATCGGTCTGTACTGAGCCCAGTGTGCTGATGCCGAGCACCGTGGCTTTGTTGAGTTGTGGCCAGCTCGTGGATTCGTGGCCGACGAAAAAGCCGACAAAGCACGGTTCAAGGGAAATGAAAACGAACGAGCCGACGATCATGGCGGAGTGTTCGCCGGTGAGTTCGGGTTGTCCGGCGATGACGGTGACGCTGGTGGGCACCACGGCCATGACGTTCCGGACGTGCGCGGGATCGATCGTGCCGAGTTGTCCGGTGACGATGGTCATGGCTGCCTCCTTCGGCTACCGGTCCTGTTGGATGTAGTGAAACTGTTGCTGGTCGACCCGCATTTCGTATTCGTCGAGTTTGTCGGTGAGCTGGCGGGAGTCGACGCCTTCCTGCATAGCCGGAGCCTTCTCGAGTCCGTGGTTTCGGCGTCGACCCGTGCGGTTCTGACGTAGGTGCCGTTCTGGCGGACTTCTACTGTTGCTGCGGGGAGACGGAACCAGTCATCGGCACGGAAGCGGCGCCCTGGTTGAGGTTTCAGAGTTCCATGTCTGACCGGGAGGAGCTCGGGAGTGGCATGTGCTGTGGTCGGACTCATGGTGGATCCTTGGCTACCGCTGTTAGGACACGGGCTGTGGTTCAGGTGCCACCGGCTTGAACGTGACCGGTGGCACCTGAGGATGTAGCGGCCTTGGCCGGTCGTAAGGCGAACCGTTCGGTTTAGGCGACGGCCTGGGTTTCGGCGAGCTGGGTGGGTGGCTGGTCCTTCTTGCCGGCATTGGTGAGAAGGCCTCCGGTGTATTCGGAGAGCCAGCCGAGGCAGGCCCCGGCGATCAGGGCCGCGCAGGTGCCGGCGGCATCGAAGGTGGTGCCGAAGTATGCTGCGCATCCGGCGAACGCTCCGGGGATGAAACCCAGTATGCTCCAGCGTGCCTGGACGCACATCGCGAAGGCCGCGATGGCGACGGAGATGCCGAGGGCTCCGGGGATGGGGAGGTTTGCGGCTCCCCAGACGATGGCCGCGCCCCACAGCACGCCGGAGAGGTTGGCGGGGATGGTCTTGAGCAGTCCGGCACGTTTTCCGCCGGCGGCGAAGAAGCATGCCCAGGAGAGGAACCCGACCCAGGTGATGAGCCCGAAGGGGGTGCTGAACTGGGTCCAGAGGCCGGCGAGGATGCCTGCGGTGATTCCGATGGTGACGAGGGGCTTCATTGGTGGTTCCTTAGGGTCAAAATGGCGTCATTGTCTTTTTGAAAGGAAGGCAGGGCCGTGAATTGCTGCTGTGTGAAAGCGGTGGCGTCCTGATGGTGTTGAGGATGGCTTCGAGTGCGGCCCCGTGCCGGGGCCAGGGCCGCACTCCGCTTCAGGTTGGCGGTTTACAGGTGGATGAGTTCCAGGTCGGCGGTGTCCGGGGTTGCCGGGGTGTGTTCGGCCGGTTCGCGGTGGAATTCGCCGTTCTTCATGACTGCGGTGATCTTGGTAATGTCCTGCAGGATAGTGATGTCCTCGAGCGGGTTGCCGTCGACCAGGATGAGGTCGGCGTAGAAGCCGGGCAGGACTTTGCCGAGTTCGTTGGGTTTCTGGAAGAGTTCCCCGCCGAGGGCGGTGGCTGCGATGATGGTTTCCATTTCGGTGTAGCCGAAGAGCTTGACGAAGTGCTCCAGGTCACGGGCGTAGGTGCCGTGGGGGGTCCAGGCGAAGCCGTAGTCCCCGCCGGGCAGGACGCGGATGCCGCGGCGGCGCATTTCCTGCATGCCTTTGATGGCGACCTCGAGTTCGTGGACGTAGCCTGCCTTTTCGGCGTCTTCGTGGGAGTAGCCGAAGGCTTCGGCGTCGTTGATGGTGGCGACGAGCCAGTTGATGGCCGGGGCGACGAAGACCCGGTCTTTGGCGGCTTCGAGCAGGTCCATGCCTTCGTCGTCGATGTAGGAGGCGTGGTAGATCATGTCCACGCCGGTCTTGATCGAGATGATGACGGAGTCGCGGCTGCGAGCGTGGGTGCAGACGCGGACGTGTCGGCGGTGGGCCTCGTCAACGGCGACCTGGAGTTCTTCCTCGGTGATGTAGGTGTCGGTGGCGGCCTGGGTTCCGGTGATTTCCTCGCCGGAGATGCTGAGTTTGATCTGGTCAACGCCCAGGCCGATGGTTTCGCGGACGACCTTGCGCATCTCCTCGACACCGTCGGCGATCTGGGTGATGCCGGGAACGAGTTCGCCGGCGGTGGTGGCGATTTCCTGACCGTTGGCCAGGTAACGGGGCCCCGGGACTTCGCCGGCATTGATGGCATTGCGGACGACGACGTCGAGGCGCTTCTTGGCGCTGGCGGCACCGAAGCACATGGTGTAGCCGTAGTCGATGTAGGTCTTGGCAGACCGCACGGTGTGGAGCAGGTGCTCTTCGACGGGCATCGTGCCCAGCGCGTCGAGGGAACCGTTGTTCCAGGTGAAGTGGGTGTGTGCGTCGCACAGGCCCGACATCAGGGTCTGACCGCGGCCGTCGATGACCTTGACGCCCTCGCGGGGCAGGTTCCCGGACCCGGGACGGACGTCGGTGATGCGCTCATCGACGATGAGTACTTCGCCAGGGAAAGGCTGGGCTCCGGTGCTGTCGAGGATGTTGACGTTGGTGAAGAGGGTTTTCGACATGACTTCGTTGTCCTTATCTTGAGATGGAATGCGGTGGAGGGGTTGCTATGTGGTTTTGCGGATCTGCATGGTGATGGCCTGCTGGCGGCGTGACTGGCAGCCCGGGCCGGCGTTGCTGCACGCGCATGTCTTCTTCGTAGCCGGCGTGCGGGTCGTACTCGTCAGGAAGTCCAGGACGGCGGCGGTGACGAAGTCCGGTGACTCGGGTACTGTCCAGTGCCCGGTTCCGGGTGCGACCAGCAGCTCGGCGCTGCCGAGCTCTGCGGCCATGGCCTCGTTGGAGACCGGGGTGCTGACTTTGTCCTCACTGCCGGTCAGGAGCAGAACCTTGGACTGGATGGCGGTCAGGTCCGGGTTGGTAGCGTCCGCGAGGGCTTCGCAGGCCTGGGCGTAGGCTCCCGGGTCCTGTCCGAGGAGCAGTTCGCGGACAAAGGGCCGGACCAGCGGGTTTCCGATCGCTGCGTGATCGGCAGTGGCTGCGTTGGCGACGGTGTCGGCTACGGCTGCCATGCCGTGCTCCCGGACGAGGGCGGCGCGTGCCCGGGTGGCGTCTTTGGCGGCCTGGGCCTGTTGCCTGACCGGGCCGAGGGCGACGTTCTGGACCAGG
Organism: Arthrobacter rhizophilus; assembly: GCF_026241105.1. Taxonomy (GTDB): domain Bacteria; phylum Actinomycetota; class Actinomycetes; order Actinomycetales; family Micrococcaceae; genus Arthrobacter. Next base: position 22,980 of record NZ_JAPFFT010000034.1, read on the forward strand.
TCAGGGCGGGTCGAAGCGAGCTGCTGGACCATGAGGGTTCCCATCGAGTGCCCGACGAGGTGCGCCCGGCCGGAAACGGTCTGGGATTCGACGATGAGGGCCAGTTCGGCTGTCAGGGATTCCAACGTCAGTTCCCCGGCCAGGGGTGAGCGTCCGTGTCCGCTGAAGTCATACCGGGTTACCCGGAACCGTTCAGCCAGCGAGGCGACCAGCGGTTCGAAGAAGCTGGTGGTGCCGCCCAGGCCGTGGACCAGGACCACGTCCGGGCCGACGCCGGCGGTTTCGACAAAGAGCTGTTTTGTCCCCACAGCTGTCAGGCCGGCGGGGATAGTTGTAGTGCTCATCGTCCTTCTCCGATCCGGTTCCGCAGGGTACCGAGTTTGCTGATGCTGATTTCGACGACGTCTCCGGTGGTCAGGAAACGCGGCGGGGTGAAGCCGATGCCCACGCCGACCGGGGTGCCGGTGGCGATGATGTCCCCTGGCTGGAGGGTGATACCGGCACTGATGGTTTCGATGATCGTGGGGACGTCGAAGATCAGATCGGCCGTGGTGGCCTTCTGCCGGGTTTCGCCGTTGACCGTGCAGAGGAGGTCAAGTGGTCCGTCGCCGACCTCGTCGCGGGTGACGGCCCAGGGGCCCATCGGTGCGTGAGTGTCTAGGCTCTTGCCGAGGAACCATTGCTTGTGGTTTTTCTGCAGGTCGCGGGCGGTGACGTCGTTGATTATCGTGTAGCCCCAGACATGCTTGAGCGCATCGGCCTTGTTGATGCCGCGGCCGCCCTTGCCGAGGATGACTCCGAGTTCGGCTTCGTAGTCGAGCTCGGAGGTCACTCCGGTGTGCGGGTCGATGTCCGCGCCGGTACCGATCACTGTGGACGGTGCCTTGGTGAACACCACCGGGTAGTCCGGCTGCGCCGAGGCGCTGGCCGTGGCGTCGTACCCGGAGTTCGCGAATTCCTTCGCGTGCTCGACGTAGTTGCGTCCGACGCAGAAGATGTTGCGGCGGGGGAGCGGGATCGGGGCGAGAAGTTCCACCTCGGCGACGTCGATTGCCGGACCGGACAAGGCTGCGAGCTGCGCCGCCGCCTCGGCCCAGTTCTCGATGAGTGGAAGCAAATCCTGCGCGCCGGGAACGACGGTCACGGTCAAGGCATCTTCGCTGAGGACACCCGACTGCTGGATGCCCTGGTGGCGGAAAGTGATGAGCTTCAAAGTGATCTCCCTTGATCGATTATCGATAATTGATAAGAAAGACGATACATGAGGGTGATTGGCATCACAAGGGCAGGTTTCGAAAACCTAACCTCGGCGACAGCCTGGTACCGCGTAAGGGGGACTACTCCTGGGGCAGGATCGAGTACTCGTGCTGGTGCTCGATGACGAGCTTCGTACAGAGTTCCGGCGTGCCGCTCTCGAAGGCTTCCAGGATCGGGACGTGAGCCTCGGCGGCGTCGTGCAGGTCAACGTGGCCGCGGACGACGGTGGCCATGGTCCGCGCCTCGACGTACAGGGAGTCCCAGATCTCCATCATCAGGCGGTTTCGGGTGGCGGCGATGACCGCGCGATGGAATTCAGTGCTGTACTTGGCGATGCCATGGGGATCGTTCGTTGCCGCGGCCTTCCGCATTCCGACCAGTGCCTGCCGCAGCGGCGACGGGTCCGCGTGCAGTGCCGGGTAAGCAGCCGCGGCGGCGGTTCCCTCCAAGGCGAGGCGGACGAAATACACCTCCGCGAGGTCATCCTGGGAAGCGGACCGGACGAATGTTCCGCGGCGGGGGATGTTTTCGACCAGCCGGGTGGAGGACAGCTCGCGCAGGGCTTCGCGCACCGGGGCCTGGCTGACGCCGAATTCCTTGGCGAGCTGGAGCTCCACGAGTCGCATCCCGGGGGGATAGGTGCCGTCAACAACCCGGTCCACGATGGTCCGCTTGACCTTCTCCGAAAGGCTCTCGTTCTCAAAAGCCGCTGACACCACCATATCCCCAGTCTTCCACACGGATTATGGATACTCGATAATCGTCAGGCGGTCGGAGAGTCATGCCGTTCAACCGGATAATGCGGAATTCTCATTCGAACTTCCGGGAGCAGTTGACGGCCTCGAACATCGTCACGGACGTCACGCGGATTTGAACCGCGAGGCTACTTTCTCACGCATGGCGGCGACGTCGACGTCGCCGGCTGTTTCCTCTGCTAGCACTTTGGCTAGTCGTTTCGGCCAGAGAACCTGAATGCCGCGGGTCGCGAACGCGCCCCCGAACAGGGGCCAGTCGGCTTCGACGAAGCACAGCGCCCCGATGACCGGCACATCCCCGACGAGGTCGTGGACGAGCCCGACCTGTTTGAGCACCCCGTCGACCAGTTTCGTGCGGTCGCGTCGGCCCACGAGGAGCTTCTCGACGCGCGGCCGAAGGATGCCGCCTTCGATCTTCAGCTCGGGTCGGCCCTGGTATCGCTTGGCGTCGATTACCCAGATCCCGTGGCGGGTGATGGCGATGTGGTCGATGTTCGCCTTTGAGCCGGGGATGCTGCGGTCGTGCAGGACCGCGATGCCATCAGCGGACACGGAGTTGAGCCGGGCCCCGAGGCGTTCCTCGCCGATTGCACCCCGATCCCAGGCATTGGTGCTTTGCCGCTCGTCGGAGAGCGCGACGGCGAGACCACCCAATCGGCCCCATTTCTCGCGGAGTCTCGCTTCATCCTTGGCCTTGCGGCGCTCGTATTCTCGTCGCGCCGACGACCCGGCTACTCCGGTCTCGGTGGGCGATGAAGCTTCATCGGGTGGTTCGATTGGTTCGAGGTCCGGGGGCGTAGCCCCGGGGACGCACTCCAGGCAGCGGACGGTCTTCGTTTCGGTTTCGTAGATCGCTTCAGTGCCGGGTGGAAGAGGGGCACCGCACACTCGACATACCCCGGCGTACCGGAGCCGTATCTGCTTCACGAGGACCCGGACTGGACCACCGGAACGGTCCCCTCTGGATTCTCCTTCAGCTCCGCGAGGAGACCGGACACTTTAGTCTTGACCGACGGGAAGACGCACGGCTCGGACATCACGGGTTCAGGTCGGAGATACGTGTAGGCATGGTCCAATTCTCACCCGCAGGGGGGAACATTCCTGGCAGGTACCGCGCGTCCGGGTGGCGGACTTTTTGCAGCGACAAATGTCGCCCTTGGCGCCCGTTGGCCGCCGTCCATCGCGACACGAGATAGCGTCGTTCGCGGCCGATAGGCGTCACACCCGCGTTTCCGAGAAAGCAACTACGCCTCGACGAGAATCACCAAAGTCTCGGGCAGCACGCCGTCATACGCCATGGCCTCGGCCCCTGCCTCGGACTGCATCAGGGCCATGACGGCATCCATGTCGGGAACGTCCATCAGCACCGCCACCTGCGTCGGGTTTTCTGGGTTGACGAACGTCCGGATGTTGGTGACGCCGAGGGGTCCGAAGATCTCTTCGCGTTTCGGTGAGGCAAGCCAATGGTCCTTGTCCTTAACATCGTGGTGGCCGATCACGGTTGGCATAGCGCGTCCTCTCGACGGGGGGCCGGCGGTCCGCAGGCCCGCTGCGCAGAACGGTACTCGTCGTTCCGCATCCAGACAAGGCCTTTCGTGGCCGCACCCCGCTCGGTCTACGGGGTGCCCGCAAGGCCTCACTGAACAGGTCGCCATGGTTTCCTACCGGCACACCTCCCAGGTCTGAACCCACGGCTAATACGGCGTCGAAGTCTCGAACTAATCGAAGATCTGGGCCTAGTACGTCCTTCCCATAGGCTTTCACGCGAGCCACTCCTCAGGAGCAAGTTCTGAGGGAGTTCGTGGCATCAAGGCGTTCATGGAAGGTCACGGTATGCAGCTGTCGTTGTGGAGGATCGCCCTTTGGCCCTCAATAGTGATGGTGCCCGGCTGGTACGAAAAATGCTTCCTGAACCTTCTCCCCATAGATCCATGCCGAGGGGTATTGCCAACCAATCGTGGCCGTCGCACAATCGGCAAGTGAGATTCGATGGTGTGCTCCCCGGGGACGCTCCCAACCCGCGCCTCGAGCATGCCAGGCGTCTGGAACTGATGCCGATCCCCGTCATGGGGCTGGTTCCCCAGCCGTCGCTGGAAGATCCGGACATGGTCGGCATCCAGTACGGGCAGGATTCCCGCGGGTACAGCGAGATGTCGGCGAGCATCTCCTACACGCTGTGGCGCAACCCCGCTGACCGAGCCGACCCGATAAACATGGCCGAGCTCGACGAGCAGACGCGAAGGTCGATTGAAGACGTTCCGCCGTGGCCGCGGCCGGCCTGGCTGGTTGAAGGGCTTGAACGCATGCGATATCCCCAGCTCTGGGAGGCCGTGCGGACCACGTGGCACCGCGATTCTTCCGAACGCTCGTCCCCGGCCCGGGCGCTGGCAGAACACATGAACCACATCCTCATCAATCGCTACCGGCGCGAATGGCTGGGAGGCATTGCCTGGGACCGATACGCCGGGGACGTCAGAAGTCGTCCAGCCAACCGCGGGGTGACCGTATGGATTGACGGTATTCAAGTGCAGGGTGTGGAGATCAACACAGACCCCTTCGTGTACGGGGTTGGAGCGTCCCTCAGACAGGGCGGTGTTGTGACGGCAGTCCTCCCACGCGATGAGCTCGACTACATACGCGTTGAATTCGCGAAACGCCCATAGGCTGTGAGGACATCCACAGTGAGGGGACCAAGGATGAAGCATCCGCGCACTGCGGCCGCGGTAGCCGTGCTGCTCGGGTTGGCCCTCTCCGGGTGCCAGGCGGCAGCCGGGCCGCCGCTCACCCCGGGATCGACCTCATCGGTGCCGAGCCCGTCGTCGGCCGAACTTGCGGCCATCGTCCAGACCGCCGTCGAGGATCGCAACGGAACCGTTCTCGATGCCCCGCCGGCCCCGCGCCTCGCCGACACGCAGACGACGGCGGCGTACCGGGCCAAGCGCGCGCGGGACCTTCCGGTGGTGGCCCGGTCAAAGGCCGGGTTCAAGTCAATGGGCTTCTGGTACACGGACTTTTCGACGAAGATCACGGTGGAATCCGTGGAGGTGACAGGGTGGACGGCAAGCGTCCATTTCAAGGAACTGACCGAAGAACACCAGGCCTCGGCGGCGAACGGGCCAAGCAACGTCCCGTCGGGCTACTCGTTGCCGCAGACCGCGACGTTCCGGGCCTCTGCGGAAGGATGGCAGCTCGACAGCATCGACCCTTCCGAGCATGGGGGTGGTTTGCCGATGTCCATCGTCGAGGGCTGAAACCGGTTCTCGCGAATTCATCGCAGCGTCCAAGCCGTCAGGGTCCTCGAGGATGCAAGCCTGTCCGTTGAAGCGGCCCGTTCGAAGAACGATCATCGAACACGTCGTTGCGCTCTCCTGGTTGGCCGCGGAGGGTGACAAGGTCGCTGACACGGTCAAGAACGCCCATGCCGAGTGGGTCACCCTGACAAAGAAAACATCGAAAACGCCGGGTGGTCCCCTGTTGATCTGGATCATTTCGATGCGGTGATCAAGAGCTCTGCCGGGGGTGACAAGTCGAACGACCACCTGAAGAGGTTCACGCACCAGGCGAAAATGTACACCACAGCTGACACCGTAATCGGCTATCTCGCTGAGACCGGCCAGTCGCACCCGATGTGGGAGTCTGCCGCCTTGTATCTGGACCCGAACACGTGGAGCATCGGGGAGAGCCTCGGGGTGCCGTACGCAACCACCATTCTTAGTCCTCGAGCTATTCGGTGCAGTCACTTTCCTCAGCTCTCTTTTCGACAGCGTCCCCTGGCAGGAGCGTCTCGAAGCTATCTCTAACCGGCTGCGGGTTGCCGCCATACGCACCCGAGTTACTCAGGGCCTCAGCATTCCAGATGCACTCAACTACGTCCCTGGAGTGGACATTCTCTGATGGAAGGCTGAATCCAGCACTTGCGTCCGACGAGCCTGAAGCGGCGGCCTCATGGTCACGCCGGGTCGATGTTGGACGCTTCGAAAGCCAGTCTTGCGATTCCCGCCACGGAATCCTCCCATTCGGGGCACCCTGCCGTTGACTCGGAGCCCAGCGGCGGGGTGGTCAGATCGGCAGTAATGCCCCGTGCCTCGACTTCCTCCACGAGGATGCGAAGCATTGTCTCGGCCATGGCCCGCGGTAGCTCGCCCTTGGTGTCCAGGTACGCCATCGGGCCTCTGGCTGTGAGGTAGACAGGGGAGCAGTAGTTTGCGGTGTATTCCCCGGTGCTTGCCATCTCGGCGGCGGTCAGCTCGTTGCCATTGCCATTGCCATTGCCATCGACACGCATGCACCGTCCTATGGCAACGTGGAGGGCCTCGGCCGCTTTGTCTGTTTCGTCCGAGACGACCAGGAAGAACGGCGAAGGCCCCTCCCAGCCATCGAAAATACCCTCACACCGCTCGCCCTGACTTTCAAAAATATCCGGGTCGACCGTCACGTTTGCCATGCTGTCCTCCTGATGGATGCCACTCGGAGCAGCTCGGCGTGAGCGCCAACGCAGCATGTCGATGCGGACATCGTCTGCGACGGAACGTCGCTGGTCAAGGATCAGGGTGTTGGCAATGCTTGCAGCAAGGATTTCGGCCGTACGTGTCCAAGGCTCCGTCGAGGCTTTCTCCCGTCCACGCAGGCGAACGGAAGTCCGAATACCCCATCACCGCAAGATGGGAGCCCTTCTCGGCCGTTCTGGTCACAGTCTTGGGCTCGCTTGTGGTGCCAAGCGACTTGGAGAAAGCCGTCTTTCCATCTGCCTTCGGGTTGGTTCGCCTTGCCGCTTATGACACCCCAGATATGGTCAGCGGCGGAATGGGATCACGAACGTGTACTCGCCGCCTTCAAAACTCGGCCGTGAAGGCGGCGGCTTTGATGGAAGTCGGTGTTCCGGTTCAATTCGCTTATCGATGGGAATAAGCGGACTGCGTGGATGCTGATGGTTCTGACGCTCTGGAGCGACGGCTTTCGGCATGACTTCTGCACCGATGCGACGGTTGATCTCGTCCTGGGGGTGGCGGCCGGCGACGTCTCGTCGGAAGACAGTGCGGTGATGACCGCCTCGCTTGAGCAATGACCGGTTCTGGCGCGGAACCGGAAGTCCGTGAAGCCGCTTCTTTGGAGCGCGCCCGTGACCCAAGCTTGTCAGCCGGGCCCTGAGCCCTCCTGCCGCCAAGAACTGCCGCGAAAATGCGTTACACGGGGCTGTTTCACATTGGAACAGTGTGTGCCGGGCCGCGCCCCTACTGTGGATTCAGATGCCGTGGCGGCCGTCACATTCGACGGGCCATGTCAGCTCGGGTGCGGGCATTTTGGCCCTAACCCCTCGAGTCTGTTTCAAAGGAGAAACACATGACAAGCACAATCCCAGCGTCACCGCCCGCGATGACGCCCCGCCGTGCCGCCACCGCAGCACTCCTGGGCAGCGCACTTGAGTACTACGATTTTTTTGTCTACGGCGCCGCGGCGGCCCTCGTCTTCAATGTACTGTTCTTTCCGTCCGGGAATCCCGCCGTTGCCTTGATCGCATCGTTCGCCACGTTTGCGGTGGGTTACGTGGCGCGGCCCGTCGGCGCGGCGGTGATGGGTCACTTCGGCGACCGCATCGGCCGGAAACGGGTCATGCTGGCCACGGTTGTCATGATGGGCGTCGCCTCCTTCGCCATCGGCTGCCTTCCCACGTTTGACCAAGTAGGCCTGCTCGCACCGGCCTTGCTGGTGGTCCTGCGCGTGGTCCAGGGCTTCTCCGCGGGTGCCGAATCTGCCGGCGCGTCGACGCTGACCGTTGAGCATTCCCCTTTGGGGAAACGCGGCTTCTTCACCAGCTTCGTGATGGTGGGCTACGCCGTCGGCTGCTCTCTGGCCACCATCGTCTTCCTGCCGGTGGCGCTCCTTCCTGCCGAGTCCCTGTACGGCTGGGGCTGGCGGGTGCCGTTCTGGCTCAGCGCCGTGGTTGTCGTGATCACCTTCTATGTGCGCAGCCACCTCGATGAAACCCCGGTGTTTGCCGAGGCCAAGGAAGAAAGCGCAGTCCGGAAGCTGCCGCTGAGCGACGTGTTCAAGTACCACCGGCGCTCCGTCATTTGTGTGGCCGGAGCTTCCCTGATGGCAGCTATGCAGACCCTGTTCGCCGTCTTCAGCCTGTCCTACGCCACCTCGGTCGGGATTGACCGCAGCGCGATGCTTGGCATTATCTCCGGGGCAATTGCGTTGTCGATCGTCGGCATTCCCGCGGCCGGTTACCTCTCTGACGTCATCGGCCGCAAGCCGACCATGCTGATTTCCGCCGCCGGCTGCACGCTCACGCTCTTCGGGTATCTTTGGGCGATTTCGACGACGGACATCCTGATGATCGCGCTCTTCGCTTTCGTCAATATGACGCTCTTCTTCAGTTGTTACAACGGCGTGTGGACATCCTCCTTCGCCGAGCAGTTCCCGGCAGCCGTTCGGTTCACGGGCATGGCCGTCAGTAACCAGCTGGGCAACCTCCTGGCCGGCTTCGCCCCGATGGTCGCGGCGATGCTCCTGGTCCCCGGCCCGTCGGGCTGGCTGCCGGTTGCCGTCTTCGGCGCAGTAGCTTCCGCGATCGCTGCCGTCGCAGTCTTGGGAATGCGAGAGACCTCAAAAACCCCCACGGAACTGCTTGGCGGTCCGCGTGCTGGGGCCTCCGCGCGCCAACTGCCCTCGGTTCCCTCCGGGTCCAAGCGCCGTGCTGAATCGATCGTGGGGTAGTCCCACCACGACGGCACCAAAAGGGGCCCCCGAGCGGCGGGTTCTCGCGGTCGTTGCAACACCCAGAATTTTGGGAGTTGCAACGACCGTGTCGTCTTTAACGAGAGAAGCT
>NZ_JAPFFT010000035.1 GCF_026241105.1 Arthrobacter rhizophilus
AGATAATCAATAGCGGCCTCAAAGCCGCCTAGCAACGCTAAACCCCGAGAGTCAACGGAATCCGGGGCAGTCCCAATCGTAGCCCTGGCAGCTAAGAAACTCTACGAGTACGGCTCCGATCAGGTCGAGGCAGTTAACGCGATTTCAGGCGAACGTTGCAATCCTCATCCCCACAATTTCACGGATCGCGTTATCCGCCCTGGAGACCAGGCGTTCTTTGACATCATTCACTCCTATATGGGGTACAGAACCTGCTACTACAGAACTTTCAACGTGGGCATGGCTACCGGATCTCAGCGGTCTGCGTACGGCCAAGCGCGTGAGTGGATGGACAACGTTATCACCGGCATCAAACCTGGTATCGGTTCTGATGAACTGGCTTCCCTTTTCCCATCGGCCGACTCGCTCGGTTTCGACGACGAGCTCTCCGCTTTTGGGCTCCAATTCTGCCATGGCTTGGGGCTTGGGTTGCACGAACGGCCAATAGTCTCCCGATTGAACAGCTACCGGGAGCCTGTTGAGATCAAAGCCGGAATGGTCTTTGCGGTTGAAACGTACTGCCCTGCCTCTGACGGTTTTTCTGCGGCCCGGATTGAAGAGGAAGTCGTGGTTACCGAAGAAGGGCCAGTGGTAATCACCAAATACCCAGCGGACGATCTGGTTGTTGCCAACCCATTCTACGCGGCGATGACAGGACCTATCGTGGAGCTGAGCAAAGCCTGGAAGTGCACTTTGCAACTACGGCTACCAAGCCAGAGCATGGACACCCCAAGGATCCACTGACCCGAAAGACGCTAGTGGCCAGCAAAAATTCCTGGATGCTCGGCTAGCTGGAGACGACTTCGTCTGATGTGGCCTGCCAGAACCCGTTCTGCCTCTTCGACGTCCCGGCGTCGAATGGCACCCACGAGAAGTTGATGGTCATAGTGAACACTGCGGTCACCATCGTCGTAGAAGAGACGGGTCGCTTCCCGTCGATAATGCTGGGTCCGATTCCACAAACTCCTGACAGCGTCACCTAACACGGTGGTCTCCGCAGCCTCAAGACAGTTCATGTGAAAATCTCGGTCGAGCACGAGGAAACGCTCGACATCGGTGGTCGCTTCCATTTCGTCCGCGAGGTGCGCAAGGTGTGCGATTTGGGCATCAGACAAGAATGGGATATTCAAGCCCAAGAGGAGGGGTTCAAGTCGTTCCCGCATTCGGTACATTTCCTGACACTCTGCAAGGCTGATCGTGGAAACCCAAGCGCCGGCGTTGGCAACCAATGTCACGAGTCCTTCAGCCTTCAGGATGCGCAACGCGTCACGGACGGGAAGTCGGCTAGCCCCGTGCTGTTCCGCCAGCTCGTCCTGGCGTATCCGCTCACCCGGCGCGTAATCACCGGCCAGAATGGCATCGCGCAGGGTCTCAGCTATGCGTACCCCTGTCGCTCCATGAGTGATGATTTCCGTATCCTCCATTAGCTTCCTTACTCTGCAGGGTGTGATGGATGCCACAGCCGTAGCGGCGCATTCTTCTCATATTCTTTACCATCAGGGAAGCTCACCAGTTCGAACTGCATTCCCCATGGGCTACGGAAGTAGATCCACCTCTGTCCGGTGGCGGACTGTTTACTGGCGGTGGCCTCACCCATAACCTCGACCCCTTGATCCCGCAGGTATGCCACGGCGGCATCCAGATCGTCGACGTAAAAGGCGATGTGATGACCCCCAATGTCACTATTACGCGGCTGCGGATTCTGCCCGTCCGCAGATTCATACAGAAACACCTCAAAATTGGACCCGTGCCCAAGACGGTAGAAGCGGATCTCCTTGATCACGGTTCGTGGATGCACGCCAAGTTGGGTTTCCATCCAGTCATCATCTGATTGCTTAGCGCCCAGACTATAGACCGTCTCGCATCCGAGGACCTCCACAAGGAACTCATGGGCTTCAGCCAAGTCCGGAACGGTGAAGCCGATGTGGTCGGTGCCGCGCATGCCTGGGATACCCCGTTGGGTTGTGTTCATAGCCGCCTCCTCGGGTCTGTTTCAGAGATTGTATCAAATCTAGACCTTTAGGCATTCAGTATTCCTCCATGTGAGTCCAAAAGCCTTGTTTTGTATAAAATCATCCGTTAGTCTCGCAATTGGAACCTCTCAGCGGACGACCGCTGGATTACGACGAAGGTGGCGACGATGCCAAAGAAGAAGCGCTTAGAAACCGGGGTGGACTGGTTCGAGCTTTCGACAACTAAAGCTGACTGGGACTCCGCAGATCCCGACCTCTTGGGCACGATGCTTAGCCAGCTGCATTTGATCCGAGCATTTGAGGAATCGGTGCTTGAGCTCGCCGGGGAGGGTTTGGTTCATGGCCCGGCCCACTCCAGCATTGGACAGGAAGGCGGTGCTGTTGGATCTATCGTGGGGCTACGCTCCACCGACGGCGTTAATGGCTCCCATCGAGGCCACCACCAGTTTCTGGCCAAGGCCATTACACATGTAAGCAACGGGAAGGTAGAACCTTCCGAACCGGTGACGTCAGAGATCCAAAACGTCCTTCAGCGCACTTTGGCAGAAATTCTCGGGCTTGCCCAAGGGTACTGCCGCGGCCGTGGGGGCTCCATGCACCTCCAGTGGTTCGAGGCTGGCGCTCTGGGAACAAATGCGATTGTTGGAGGTGGGGCCCCCTTGGCTGCGGGCAACGCCTGGGCGCAGAAACATAGCGGCACCACAGATCTGACAATCAACTATTTCGGCGATGGCGCCGCCCAGATTGGTTCTGTATTGGAATCACTGAATCTGGCCGCTGCATGGAAATTGCCGGTCTGCTACTTTATTGAGAACAACCTCTACGGTGTGTCGACGCGGGCTGATGAGGTTACTGCCGATCCCCGCTTCTCTGTGCGGGGACAAGGTTTTGGCGTTCCTTCTTGGCGTGTAGACGGTATGGACCCGCTGGCTGTTCACCTGGCCATGGAGGAAGCATCACAGCGAATGCGTTCCGGCGAGGGCCCCACGGTCATTGAGGTCGAAGTCTACCGGTTCTTCCACCAGAACGGCCCCTACCCTGGCAGTGCTTTCGGTTACCGCGGCAAGGAAGAGGAAGCCGAATGGAAAGCCCGCGATCCCCTCGACTTGGTTGCACAACGCATGATTGAGCGCGGGCTGATTGACCACGACGCCGTGGCAGCACTTCGCAGCCGTGTTCAAGAAGCCATGAGCGCGGCCGTCTCGCAGCTTCTCGAGAGCGATCCGGATCGCCCCGGCAAGCGGCGCATTCGTCCCGGGCTGTGGCCTGACGTCAGCTTCGTGAACGTTGGTGTCCGGGGAGATGGTACCGAATTGAACGAAATGCCGGTCGTGGACACAACTACAGCCAATGTGCCCCTTAAAGACATCAAATTTGTTGAGGCTGTCGCAGCTGTCATGGATCATCGAATGGAGCAGGACCCACGCATCGTTGTGATGGGGGAGGACGTCCACCGGCTCAACGGGGGAACAAATGGCGCTACCAAAGGGCTGGCCAAAAAGTACGGCGAAGATCGCGTTCTGGGGACCCCGATCAGCGAGAACGCATTCGTAGGGCTAGCAGGCGGCTTGGCGTTGGATGGACGATTCCGGCCGGTTGTTGAGTTCATGTACCCGGATTTCATGTGGGTGGCCGCCGACCAGGTCTTCAACCAGATCGGCAAGGCTCGGCACATGTTCGGCGGCGATAATCCCGTTCCGTTGGTTCTCCGTACAAAAGTGGCAATGGGGTCCGGCTATGGCTCGCAGCACTTGATGGATCCAGCTGGTATTTTTGCTACCGCCCCTGGCTGGCGAATTGTTGCCCCGTCAACGGCAGCAGACTACGTAGGACTCATGAATGCAGCGCTGGCTCTCGAGGATCCGGTGCTGGTAATCGAGCACGTCGACCTCTACGGAACAAAGGATCAGATTCCGGAAGACAATCTGGACTACATCCTTCCACCCGGGCGAGCTGCCATTCGTCGCAAGGGATCTGAGCTGACCGTCATTAGTTATCTGTCGATGGTCCAGCACAGCCTTAAGGCAATCGAAGAGACCGGCATCGACGCGGAACTTATAGACCTGCGTTGGCTCGATAGGGCATCCATTGACTGGGAGACTATTGGCGAAAGCATCAAGAAGACCAACGCTGTCCTCATTGTTGAGGAAGGAGCCCAGGGAACGTCTTACGGAGGCTGGCTTTCAGACGAAATTCAACGACGCTTCTTCGATTGGCTCGACCAGCCTGTCGCGCGCGTTACCGGGCAAGAAGCCTCGCCTAGCATTTCGAAGGTGTTGGAGAGGGCCGCTATTGCCCGCTTAGAAGAGATCGTTGCTGTCCTCGAGACGGTCCGCAACGGATTCGGAGAACGCTAATGGCTGAGATTCTGCGCATGCCGGAAGTACTCGCGGGTGCGGCTGAGGCTTCAATCCAGGCCTGGCTCGTACGGCCGGGATCAACTCTTGTCCTCGACCAACCCATCGCTGAGGTTGAGACCGAGAAAGCGACCGTCGAGCTGACTGCGGAGTCGGCAGGGGCCCTGGGCCGTATTTTGGTCGAGGAAGGCGAAAACGTTGCTGTTGGCGATCCCATCGCGGTTCTTCTAGCCGACGGCGAAGGCGAGGATTCCGTTGAAGCAGCATTAAAGGAAGCTGGCCTTACACCACACGAACCGGCTGCAGCCTCATCGAAAACGGATCAATACACTGCCTCCGATAAAGCTCTGCCTAGCGCGGTTGAGACTTCAGCTAACGTGCAGACAACGATCCCCGAACCAGTGTCCGGGAGGCGCTTCGTCAGCCCCTTGGTGCGTCGTCTTGCCCGTCAAAATGGTGTGGATCTCGATGAATTGAAGGGTACCGGTCCGGAGGGCCGCATTGTTAGGCGTGATCTCGAACGGTTTATTGCAAAGACCAAGGAGAAGCCAGAATCCACAGGAACCACCGAGGATTCAGCGGCAGCCGCGAACAAGCCGGTTGAAGCATCTCAGTCACCCGCTGCAACGGCCAGTTCAGATGCTTACGTGGACGTTCCCACCGACCGGATGCGTAAGGCGATTGCACGTCGCCTGACGCAAAGTAAGACGACTGTTCCGCATTTCTATCTCACAGCCACATGTCGCGTTGACGCCCTGCTGAAACTTCGTCAGCAGGTAAACCAATCAGCATCCAAGAAAGTGTCCATCAACGATTTCGTGCTTAAGGCAGTCGCAGGTGCGTTGGTGGAAGTACCCGAGGCCAATTCGATTTGGTTGGGCGAGTCCGTACGCCGGTACTCGTCAGTCGACATAGCTGTGGCTGTTGCGACCGAGGGCGGATTAACTACACCTGTTTTGCGGGGAGTAGAACGGATGTCGTTGTCGGAGATTAGTTCAACGGTCGTTGACATGGCTGAGCGGGCCAGGGCCGGGCGGCTCCGCCAGCACGAACTTGAGGGGGGCAGCTTCTCGGTTTCAAACCTGGGGATGTACGGCACCGAGGAGTTCAGCGCAATCTTGAATCCGCCCCAATCCGGCATCTTGGCCGTGGGTACTGCACGAAATGCTCCTGTGGTAAGCCCGGAGGGCGAACTGGAGGTTGGAACAGTCATGACTGTCACCCTGTCAGCCGACCACCGTGTCCTTGATGGCGCCGTAGCCGCACAGTGGCTATCGGCCTTTCAACGTCGTATCGAGAACCCGTTGTCCATCCTTGTCTGATGCGACATCTAACCCTTAACTCTGGTTCAGGAAGGACCCATGGGTACCATTCAAAGCATTGACCCGGCCACCGGTATCGAACTTTTATCCTTTGAGGAAGACAGCGACGACATCGTCGACAACAAGCTGGAAGCGGCCAAGGCAGCGCTTCCACTGTTGTCGGCCGCTGACTGGGGTGGTCGCGCGGTGTGGATGCGCTCGGCGGCTGCGCTTCTAGAGTCTGAAATTGAAGATGTCGCGCTGCTTATCACCAAGGAGATGGGCAAGCCAATTGCCCAATCTCGAGCTGAAGTTCTGAAATCCGCCAATGCGATGAGGTTCTATGCGGATCACGCCGAGGAGTTCCTCGCCGGCCGTGAATTGGAAAGCCCTGAGGTAGTCAATGCCACCGCCGCTGGAACCCGATACGAGCCTCTGGGTGTGGTCCTGGCTGTCATGCCCTGGAACTATCCAATATGGCAAGTTGTCCGCTTCGCTGCTCCCGCCCTTATGGCAGGAAACGCAGGCGTCCTCAAACATGCATCAAATGTTCCGCAATCTGCCATTTACATCGGGGAGCTTTTCACTCGCGCAGGCTTTCCTGAGGGCTCATTTGCTACGCTCCTCATCGGATCGTACCGGGTGGCAGCTGTCATCCGGGATAAGCGCATCGCCGCTGTTACTCTCACAGGCTCAGAAGAAGCAGGGCGTTCGGTTGCTGCTACAGCGGGAGACGTTCTGAAGAAGGCTGTGTTGGAGCTGGGAGGCTCAGATCCTTTCATCGTCATGCCAACTGCCGATATTGATGCAGCCGTTGACACTGCGGTCAAGGCCCGCATCAGCAACAACGGGCAGGCTTGTATCAACGCCAAGCGCTTCATCGTCCACGAGGACATCTTTGACGAATTCACGGGAAAGTTCACCGAGAGAATGTCATCGTTGATTGTTGGCGATCCCTCTGATCCTGCCACTGAAGTTGGGCCTTTGGCCACCGAGTCTGGGCGGAGGGATGTCACGGATCTAGTGGAGGATGCCCGCGGTAAGGGTGCAGAAATCATTACTGGATCATCGCCTTCCGGACCTGACGGTGGCTGGTACTTTCCGCCAACCGTCGTAACAGGACTCACTCCTGAAATGAGGCTGTGGGAAGAAGAAGCTTTCGGCCCCGTCGCTTCGGTTTACTGCGCTGCAAATCTTGACGAGGCGCTCCGACTTGCCAACGCCCTTGAATTCGGGCTGGGGTCCGCCTTCTGGAGCAACGACGAGGTAGAAATTGATCGTGCCGTGCG
Source organism: Arthrobacter rhizophilus (assembly GCF_026241105.1). Lineage (GTDB taxonomy): Bacteria > Actinomycetota > Actinomycetes > Actinomycetales > Micrococcaceae > Arthrobacter. Next base: position 6,960 of record NZ_JAPFFT010000035.1, read on the forward strand.
TGACATCGAGGCCGGTGCTGTTTTCGTCAACGGCATGACCATCTCATATGCGGAGCTCCCCTTTGGCGGCATCAAGCGCTCGGGGTACGGCCGTGAACTGTCGATGGAGGGCATCCGCGAATTCTGCAATCTCAAAACGGTGTGGAAAGCCTGAACTCCGGTTCCAGGACACCAAACGAATAAGGTGCGGCTGCATCTCACTGATGCAGCCCGCCTCATCGTTTCTGGACGCAACGGACCTCACGGACCGATGCCACCATTACTGCTGGCCATGAGAGCTGTTACAGGGTTGGTGGACTCTTTCAGCTACCTATGCCTGGGACAGATCCTCGTGGCCAACATGACTGGCCACGTTGTATTCACAGGCTTTGCCCTAGCTGGCGGTCCTGGCTTTCTGGCTTGGTCATTGGTCTTGGCAATCATCGCTTTTTCGCCGGGGCTTGCATGGGCGGCACCCTCATCTTTGGGCTGGGGCAACATCGTTCCAAGTTGTTGTGTTCCAGCGCAAGTGTTGAGGCTGTCTTGTTCATCGCGGCGGCGGTAGTAGTAGCTGCAGGCGCCGGACGCCCATACGGCAACGTTAGTCTCGTTGCGTTGGTTGTGTTTTTGGGCTTGGCGATGGGCCTCCAGAACGCCATAGTCCGATCGCTCCAAGTCCCGGACCTGACCACCAGTGTACTGACCTTGACCATCACCGGCATCGCCGCAGATGCGGCCTCGCGACAAGGATCAAAGTGGGGCAGGAGGAGCGTTCCCGTACTGGTCATGTGCCTGGGCGGCTCGATTGGCACTGTATTCGTTGTCCATGGGCTTGAAGCTTTATGTCTTGGTCTTGCAGGAACCCTGGCGCTGGTTGTTGCCGGAGCCACCGCCATGACACTGCATTCGTCAGCTAGTTGGACACAAACGGGTGCGCCGACCTTTTCTGTTCCCAAGGCCCAAGGACGGCGGTCAAAATAGCCTTCTACCCCACACGTTTGTTCCGATCATCATGATGCCCCCAAGGGAGGGTGGCACAACAATCGAAAGGACTTTGTTTCAAATGGCACGGATAGGAATAGTTGCTGAGGAAGAGGGGGAGGCACGTGTAGCGGCTACCCCTGCCACCGTGGAGAAGTTGCTTGCGCTTGGCTATGACATCGTCGTCGAGTCGGGTGCGGGGCAAGATGCGTCCTTTTCGGATGAGATGTATCAGGCATCAGGGGCCTCCACTTTTCGGAAGGAACAAACCTGGGCAAGTGACATCGTTCTAAAGGTCAACCCGCCCACCGAAGCTGAAGTCTTGCTGCTGCAGCCGGGTTCGACCCTCGTTGGCTTGCTAAGCCCGGCCTTTCGTCCGGAACTGCTGGAAGCCCTTTCGGCTCGAAATGTCACCGCCCTCGCGATGGACGCTGTGCCGCGAATCTCTCGTGCGCAGTCCATGGACGTGCTGAGCTCCATGGCCAATATTGCCGGCTACCGTGCCGTGGTGGAAGCCGCCAACGAATTTGGTTGGTTTTTCACCGGGCAGGTTACGGCCGCGGGTAAAGTTCCACCGGCAAAGGTCCTGGTCGCGGGAGCTGGAGTTGCGGGACTTGCAGCCATCGGGGCCGCCAGCAGCCTCGGAGCAATCGTCCGGGCAACCGATCCGAGGCCTGAGGTCGCGGACCAGGTCAAATCGATCGGGGGTGAATACCTCGCCGTCGAAGTCGGAGACGATATGGTCTCCACGGACGGATACGCGAAAGCAACGACAGAGGCTTACAACCAACGAGCCGCAGAGATCTACTCCGAACAGGCACGTGAAGTTGACGTTGTAATCACAACCGCACTGATTCCAGGTCGCCCCGCGCCGAAATTGCTGACAGCGGAAGATGTGGCAAGCATGAAGCCCGGCAGTGTAATCGTCGATATGGCTGCCGCCCAAGGGGGAAACGTAGCGGGGTCCGTCGCTGGTCAACGAGTGGTCACCGACAACGGCGTGATAATTCTTGGCTACACCGACCTGCCCTCAAGGCTCCCTGCTCAGTCCTCCCAGCTCTACGGAACCAATCTGGTCAATCTACTGAAGTTGCTGACCCCTGGCAAAGACGGGAAGCTGGTTCTCGACTTCGACGACGTCGTACAACGCTCGGTGACAGTGGTTCGTTTCGGGGAAGTGACCTGGCCACCGCCGGCCGTACTGGTATCAGCAGCGACGCCCACAAGGCTACAAACGGCCAGCAACGCCCCAGCAACGGCGGCATCTTTCAAGCAGCCGTCACCGGCGAAGAGGCTGACGTTTCTACTTATAGGTATCCTGGCCTTGTTGGGCATCACTGCCGTAGCACCTCCTCCGCTTCCGCAGCACTTCACCGTGCTCATTCTTTCGGTGGTCATCGGCTTTTACGTTATTGGAAAAGTTCACCACGCTCTGCACACACCGTTGATGTCTGTCACCAACGCCATCTCCGGCATCATCGTCGTAGGTGCTCTGCTGCAAATCACTCACGCAAATCTGTTGATTCAGGTCTCAGCCTTCGTGGCCGTCCTCTTAGCCAGCATCAACATCTTCGGCGGGTTCGCGGTAACGCGACGCATGCTCGCAATGTTCTCCAAATGACGACGCAAAGCGCCCTCCGTTGCCGTGGGCGCGCTGGAATCGAGCAAGGAACCCATCTTGACTAACGACACATCCGCTCTTCTGAGCGCAGAATCGCTGGCCGGCGCGGCCTATATCGTGGCAGCACTTCTTTTCATATTCAGCCTTGCCGGCCTGAGCAAGCATGAAACTGCACGCTCAGGTGTTGCATACGGTATCGCTGGAATGTCTATTGCGCTGCTTTCCACTGCGTGGCTTGCACTGCAAAATGCATTCACTAACAGCCAGGCCGCACTCGGGATCGCCCTGCTCCTGAGTGCCGTGACTATTGGCGGAACCATCGGGATTCGGCGCGCCAGGGTGGTTCAAATGACAGGAATGCCCGAACTCATTGCATTGCTTCACAGTTTCGTCGGCCTCGCAGCAGTGCTGGTTGCTTGGAACGGCCACCTTGAGGATCCGTCCTTGCCGGGCGCGTTGAAGGACATTCATCACGCAGAAGTATTCATTGGCGTCTTCATAGGTGCAGTAACGTTCACCGGATCGATCATCGCGTATCTTAAACTCTCAGCCCGCATCCAATCGAAGCCTCTCGTCCTGCCAGGGAAGAACTTCCTCAACCTCGGTGCATTGTCGACATTCGTAGGTTTAACGGTCTGGTATGTACTCGATCCTCAGCTCTGGATGCTGGTTACAGTGACTGCAGTGGCTTTGGCCCTAGGCTGGCACCTCGTTGCTTCGATAGGTGGAGGCGACATGCCCGTCGTGGTCTCAATGTTGAACAGTTACTCGGGCTGGGCCGCAGCCGCTGCAGGATTCCTTTTGAACAATGATCTCTTGATTGTCACGGGTGCGCTTGTGGGTTCATCCGGCGCCTATCTGTCTTACATTATGTGCAAGGCCATGAACCGGTCCTTCATTTCAGTTATCGCAGGTGGGTTCGGCATTACAGCCTCGGCTTTCAAGGCAGATCTCAACTTGGGGGAGCATCGCGAGATCTCCACTGAAGACACCGCCGAGCTGCTCAGAAACGCTTCCAGTGTCGTTATCACTCCTGGTTACGGTATGGCAGTGGCACAAGCGCAGCACCACGTCGCGGATCTAACCCGCAAACTTCGGGAACGTGATGTTGACGTCCGATTCGGTATCCATCCCGTTGCAGGTAGATTACCAGGGCACATGAATGTTCTCCTCGCCGAAGCCAAAGTCCCCTACGACATCGTCCTGGAAATGGACGAGATCAACGACGAGTTGTCCGAAACCGAAGTTGTCTTGGTCATAGGTGCAAACGACACAGTGAACCCGGCAGCGGCTGAAGATCCCGGAAGTCCTCTTGCAGGTATGCCTGTACTGAGAGTCTGGGAGGCCGGAAATGTTGTAATCTTCAAACGTTCCATGGCCTCCGGATATGCCGGGGTGCCGAACCCCCTCTTCTTCCGAGACAATTCACAAATGCTCTTCGGCGATGCCAAGGAACGCATGGAGGAAATCCTGCAACGAATTTAAGGACTAAGACTCCGACCCTGATTCAAGGTGGGCGCGCGGACGCGCCGTGGATTCCCTCAGGACTAGTTTTGGAGGGGAGATTCTTTGCACAACCTGGTTCAGGTTCCCCCCTCCCTTGACCAGACCTAACGCCAAGGTAGCCGCCTGCTGCCCCAGCTCAAGGCTGGGGAGGCGGACGCTGGTCAGCGGGGGGGAGATGTGCTCTATCAACGGCTGATCGTTGTAGCCCACCAAGGATACGTCTGCGGGACATGCCAGCCCCTTTTCGGCTATTGCCTTCAGTGCTCCAAGTGCCATCAGGTCGTTGTGCGCGAAAATGGCGGTTGGGCGGTCCGGCGTGGACTGCGAAAGAATCAACGCTGCCAGTCTTTGGCCTTCTTCCACCGATGGGCTTCGGGCTTGGTCTCTGATCGAGACATCACGCGCCACCGACCTGGAAAGAACCGATGAGTAACCCGCAGAGCGGCGCACGAACGACGATACATCGTGCGGTCCTTGGATCTGTGCGATTCTGGGGTGTCCGAGGGTGACCAGGTGCCGAGTGGCGAGCTGCGCGCCTAGGAAATCGTCGTGGGTAACGGCGGGAAACGGCCAAGGACCACCGACGGTCCGCACCGCAAGTACCAAAGGTATGGCAGTCGCCGCTTTCATTACGGTCTGGTAATCCGATTCATGGGCTGCACAAAGAATTATCGCGTCGGCTCTTCTGGCAATCAGCTGATCCAGTATCCGTTTTAGGTTCCCACTATGCTCATGGGTTTCTGCGATCAACGACAGCGTCTTCTGTTCGCGGAGAACCTCCTCGACTCCGCGCAATAAGGGAGGCACGAACGGGTTGGCAACGTCTGCGACGACGATACCAACCATTCCGGTCACGTTTTTCCTGAGGCCCTGAGCAAGCGTGTTAAGTCTGTATCCAACTTCCTCAGCAACTCGCACCACGCGTTCCCGCGTCTCTACTCGGACTAAGTCGCGTCGGGCAGGATCCAAGGCCCGGGAAGCAGTTGCTGGATGAACACCAGCCAGACGTGCCACATCCTTGAGTGTCATCGACGACCGATTGACTTCCATGGGGGAAGTCTATTCAACACCTTCCATCTCGCGCACCTCAGCATGAAGCTCGTGGATTCATCCGTGCTGGCCTGTGAACTGTTGAGAGCACTTAAGCAGCACTTAAGCCCTTGGGAACGGCTGAGGGGTAATCACTGAGAAGTCCAGCCTCTGATACGGCGATTGCTTCAAGCTGTTAAGTTGTGCTGTACTGCCGGTGAAGGGGCGTCCTTCGTTGGATTTTCGTTAAGTAGATGGTGGAGAAGTGACCAACAGAATTTCCCTGACAAAATTCGGCCATGCGTGCGTTCGTTTAGAGAAGGACGGCACTCGCCTTGTGATCGACCCAGGCAATCTCACGGATCTGGATGAGGCGTTGGAAGGGGCTGAGAACATTCTTGTGACTCATCAACACCCTGATCATCTGGACGAGCCGAAGGTCCTGACCTTCATGGCATCCTCGTCAGGTGTGACAGTTCGGGCACCTGAGATTCCTGCAGAAAGACTGAGGGCCTCGTCGGCTGATTTCGGCGTCGACCCATCGCGAATAATTTCGGTTGGACCCGGTGATCGGTTCAAATTAGCCGGCTTCTCAATAGAGACCGTTGGAGGCCAACACGCAGTGATTCACCCCAATATTCCTGTTGTCGAGAACAACGGATACATCGTTGATGGCCTGATCTATCATCCTGGTGACAGCTTCGTTGTACCTTCGGGCTCGGCTCCGGATACCTTGTTGGTTCCACTGAATGCTCCTTGGAACAAGATGGCGGAAATGGTGGACTTTGTAACAGCCGTCAGACCGCGTCAGGCGATACCCATCCATGACGGTCTGCTCAACGAGCCTGGCATGGACCTTTACAGGAAAAGGGCCGGCATGTTCGCCCGTCGTCACGGAGTAAACCTGGAAATCCTCGATGTGGGCGATAGCGTTGTGGTTGAAGGCGAACGACCGATCACAAACATCGAAGCTGCTGACGATGGCGCATTTCACGATGCCCTTGATGTTCAGCATTTCAACGGCTGACATCGCATCTATGGGCCATAAGCTACCACTTTGGCTCGTGCCACATTTCAACTCGATGCTTGGATGCGGGCCTCAGCTCGCCAAAGCAGGCAAATTGCACATACATAAATAGCGTCCGGACGAAACGATATGGCGTATGCGCCGCTGATCCCGGAAGCTTCAGCTGGCGCCACGGTGGTGCTCAACGAGATTCAGATGGTCTTTGCCCCCGGCATTCCCTTTAGACCGAGGCTTGGGCGCGGTTGCTTAGTCGTGGGGCCGTGCTATGGCTCCCGAGCCTTGGTTTAGGTACCGGGAATAGGCGTCAGAAACTCACGGACTCGGCCATAAACACAGGACGCGAGGAGCGCAGGCAGCACGCGACCATATAGTCAACCTCGGAGGCTGCCCACTCTTGGGGCGGAGAAGCCATCCGGTGAAGCCTACGCAGACATCAGAATCAGAGCCGTCTGCACTAGGGTCATCTAAACGTCATGCAGTGACGATCCGCCCGAGTGGTCGAGGGAAAATTGTTAGACCCAGCGGTCCCGCGCTTTTGTCGTGCTGACAGTCCGCCTGATCACAACGGCTCAGTACGGACGCAACCGCAACCTTCCCTGGGGCGGTCATAACGAATTCACGTCAGGAATTCGCGTCAGCCGCAATCGGACGCTGTGTTAAGGTTCCTCCGGTGCCCGCTGGAAGACAGCACATTGTTGAACAATTTCGCCCTGCCCAGGATTTCCAGCCAAATGGCAGGAACTCCTGGGCAGCGACAGCACGTTGCTGTCCCGGTCGGCTGCCAGAACGAGTGGCGCGGTGCATTTACGGACGTGAACGGTTAATCCACAATCAGCCGGCAACTGACCTTGAAACCCAACGTAAGGACAACAGGGGATGAGTCCCTCTGCTTGGGCTAGATAACTTCTTCCAGACCTTTGCTTCTCATCGGGCGTGATCCGACATGTCCGATGAAGCTAACAACAAGGATCAAGAGACCTGAGTAGATCAAGGCCCCCCCTAAACTCAGTCTCACGATGACAGCACCGGCCGCCGCTCCCAGGAGGATGGCTAAGATTGCCGCCGATCGGCGGTTGAAGAACCTCCGGTTGCTGCCGTGGAACAGCTCGCCCGCCAACGCAGTCAAAGTTGACGTTACAACAACTGTCGGAACATCCCGCACGGCAAGCTTCCTGGCCACCAAGGCTTGGACTCCCATTGCAATTGCTGAAAATGACGACATGAGCACCTGGGCACCTGAGTCAGGCCGATCATTTTGAAGCAACGACAAAGCCCCCATTGCTATAACAATCAGTCCAGCGAGCAACAGCAGGATTGCTCCAGAAACTGACCACGTACTGGATGTCCGGCGGAGTACGAGGCCCGAGACAGCAGCTCCAAGGGCGAAGCAGAGCAAGGCAGCCAGGGGACCCACGACCGGTAGACCGTCGCCGCCAATCAAAGCCATCCCCAAGATGGCGACGTTTCCAGTCATATTGCCGATGAACACGTGGTTCAGCGATAGATATCCAATGGCATCGACGATTCCCGTTCCGAAAGTCAAGGTGAGGAGCAGCACGAGTATCAGACGGTTCCAGCGCTGTTCAATGCCGCCTTCGCCACGGGCTCGCCGCTTCTGAGGCTCCCGCGCAGTCAGCTCCGCGCCTTGCATTGGGACTACGGGTGGGATGGACATGACTAAACTCCTGGGATCTGGTGATGACCGTAGTTGAAATCGTCGCGATTTATTGAGCCTCTTGATTAGTTCAAGACGTGCAGTTAGCAAATGTCTGGCCTTAGGTGGAGCGGCTTGGCCCCGACGGCAGGCCATACCATCCCAACCAGCCTGGCCTCTTCACCCCAGCGTGGAACCCGTCGACGGGGCGGAGGGACATTCCCGCAATTGGCTTGCCACCTCAGTACAGCACGGATGAACAATGATGGACAACAGGTGGGTGTAATCATTGAAAACCGGGCCTCGATTAAGAAGAACCTTCAGTAACACTTTACGGCCCGTGAACGTAAGACGTATTCTACGGATGCCGGTTCGTTCAGGTCAGCTCTGTCTCGGCTTAGTTCATGGACCCAGAATCGACCGTGGTCCGACCGGCCCACTCCGCCCGGTTCTCCCCATTACGAGAACACAAGTTGCCCTGCTTCCGCCGAAGACCTGCCGAGAAAATGACCGCTCCCGACCATCGACGCCGGGCCTATGACGCGAAAGACTTTCAAAATGCTTAGCATTCCCGAGGAGTCAGAATGTTCTTCAGAGTATGTCTTTCTGAACTACACGCAGGACGAGCTAGATGACGCATACAACCAGCTCCGCTACGCTCGTGAAGCTGCGTCCGTTGGTGACTTGTATAACTCATTGAGTATACGCACGCGATCGTCGAATAACTTCAGCAGTCATTCCTACGGGGCTTCCGCGGATGAAACCTTAGATTACTTCCATTCGGAAACTGCCGACTCAAACCCTATTTTCATTTTCATTCACGGAGGCGAGTGGCGGCTGGGAACAAAAGAGATGTACTCATTCTTGGCCCCTGCCTTCCTTGATGCAGGTATTGACTTTGTGAGTCTGGATTTCTCTCTAATTCCTTCAGTCCGAATTCCAGAAATGTCCTCTCAGATCCATGAAGCTGTCCGGTGGATATATAATCACTCGCGGGAACTGGGAGGAAACCCTGACCAGATCGTCATTGGGGGGCACAGCTCAGGAGCTCACTTGGCTGCAGTCCTCGCTGTGAGCGATTGGACAGGCTACTCCGTACCTCAGGATGTAGTGAAGGGCGCTTTGTGTTTGAGCGGTGTTTACGATCTATATCCAGTCATCCTCAGCTATAGGAAAGGCTTTGTTTCTCTCTCTACCGAAGAAGTCCTTTCCTACTCACCGATACGACACATCTCGCCGGAACGGAAGGGTGGGTTTATTGTGAGCCACGGGACCCGCGAAACCCCCGAATTCCAAAGACAGTCCGCAGCCTTTGCCGCAATGCTTGGCGCCGGGGCTCGCGATCTAGTTGTCATGGAAGACCGCGATCACTTCGAGGTCCTTCTGGAACTCGCAAACAGCCAATCAGTTCTGTTCCAGAAAGTGATTTCCCTCGTCACTGATATAAAAACCCGCTATCAGTAGATCGCATTAGCCTTTTTCGGAACAGAATCCCTTGGGCTAATAAGTACATCGAATTTCAATGCTCTGGACGATGATTGGGCAATAGGATCTCGGCCTTGTAAAGCTCGCGTTATCAATCTCACTTCCGCTTGTCTGCTCGAGTCGAGATGCCTCCGTTATGCCGTCCCGAATAGATCGCCCACAGCGCAGCAACCCATGCACGCTCATAACTGGGGGCGGCTCGGTTCGCGTGCTGCGCACCAGAAGTACTAAGCGCCTGGTTGGCGACACCGCTGACGGGTGAGACTTGTATGAGGGCGGCGTGGGCTCTGTGCTGATTGCGGTACTCGATGAAGTCGGGGTAGCAGGATTGACGTCCGACTTCTGAGGTATGGGCAGGCACCGGCCCCATCGATGAGGACGGTTGTGAACTCCTTGGAGCAGTAGCAGGGGCGACTATTAGCGTCGGACGTTCTAGTTTTGGACGCTCCGGACGGCAAAGGTGGCTATGTCATTGCGCATGAATGCCGCGGCTGCTTCCTTGATTTGGTCGAGCAAATTCGGAGTAAACAACCGGGAATAGTCACCCCGCAGCGGGGTGCACGAAGAATAGTCACAGACCTTGCCGCGGCTTTGATGTGGTTCGGTCGAGATCCTGGGTCCGGTAATTCGCTTCGCCGTACACCCGCCCTTGGATGCATGCCCGCTGGCGTCGGAAATCCCTTGCTTCTTGACGTGTGCATGGATTATCTCGCCTCTTTGCCCCATGACCCAGCACACGCCTCGCGGTGTGAGCCGGGTCCAGTGCGGGCCCATTAACGGCTGGCTCCTACAGTCTTGGGGGCGGGCTTCACAATCGCGGTAACAGCGGGACCAGCGGGCTGCTGTAGGCGGCAACTTTAACTGACCGGCGTCGGAAAATCCGGCAGACCGTTCGCGGCAGGTTTTTGACCCGTGGCGGCAAGCATTTTTGAACAGCACGCGGAGTGTAAACCGCTTGGGGTCACAGGGCCCGCGCCGGTATAATCCGGAGCCATGAGCGCTGAGCCGAGCACCAGAAATCCGAGCACCACGATCCCCGCGGCCGCATTCCGCGCCGTCTTCCTCGACGTGGACGGCACCTACGCGGATTACGGCGTGGTGCCGGACGGACATGTGCGTGCCGTACGTGCCGCCCGGGCCGCCGGCCACAAGGTGTTCCTGTGCACGGGCCGACCTCTCACGATGCTCCCAGAGGCCATCCGCGGCGCGGGATTCGATGGGATTGTTGCCAGCGCTGGTGCCTACGCGGAAGTGCGAGGAGCCGTGCTCGTGGACCTGCGCTTCCCGCCGGACCTTGCCGCCCGCACCGTGGCCACGCTCGACGCCCATGACGCCGTGTACGTCCTGGAGGCCCAGGAATCCCTGCATGTCCCGCCGGCCGCGGAAGGACGCTTGCACGCCATCATCGAGGAACACTTCAGCCAGCTTCCGGACGGTGGTGAGCTTGGTGCATCTGCCATCCTCGGCGCCCTGCAGCACGACGGGGACCTCTCGAAGGTGCCGTTCTCCAAGGTTTCGGTGTTCGACTCCGCGGCACCCATGCGGCAACTGGTGGCCGAGATCGGCGAGGGCATCGCCGCCGTCGAGAACTCCATTGCGGACGAAGGCCGCCACGCCGGTGAGCTGTACCAGCGCGGCATCAGCAAGGCCGACGGCGTCGCCGCGGTGATCGCGCACTTCGGCATCCCGCGGGAGGACACCATCGCAGTGGGCGACGGCGAGAATGACCTTGAGATGGTCGCTTTCGCGGGGATCGGAGTCGTTATTGAAGGGTCGTCGCCGGAGCTGCTGGCGCTGGCTGACCGCACGGCCGCCCCGCCCGCGCAGGAGGGTCTGGTGGCTGTGTTCGAGGATCTCGGGCTGACCTGACTTGCCCGTGACGCGAATCACGGCTATGCTCTCCAAAACAGGCGATGTAGCCTGAAAGGATTGTTACCCGAAAAACGGGGCAAGACCTGAGACACACGGTGACGTGTGGCTCGGGTCTTTTTTTATGCCCAAAACACGGCAATGGACAGAAAGGACTGTTATGGCTTCTCTTGATTACAAGTCACTGGCTGCCGGTATCTTGGAGAAGGTGGGCGGCGAGGAGAACATCGCCGGCGCCACCCACTGTGCTACCCGGTTGCGTTTGAAACTGCACGACGAATCCAAGGCTAATACCGCTGCAGTGGAGCAGTTGCCCGGCGTGATTACCGTGATGAAGGCGGGCGGCCAGTACCAGGTGGTGGTGGGGAACAACGTCCCGTTGGTCTTCGCTGAACTCGGCAAGATCTCCCGCTTCGGTTCCGAGGACGCCCACGCCGAGGCCCCGGCCCAGGGCAACCTGTTCAACCGCTTCATCGACATGGTGTCAGCGATTTTCACGCCGATCCTGTGGACGCTGGCCGCCTCCGGCCTGATCAAAGCGTTCTTGAGCATGGCTTCCACCTTTGGTTGGGTGGACCACGCAGATCCGACCTTCGTGATCCTGACCGCAGCCGCAGACTCCCTGTTCTACTTCCTCCCCGTCTTCCTGGCGGTCACCGCGGCCCGCCATTTCAAGACCAACCAGTTCACGTCCATGGCCATCGCGGGTGCCCTGGTCTACCCGAGCATCGTCGCCCTCGCCTCGGCCGGCAAACCTGTGGAGTTCGCAGGCATCCCTGTGGTGATGATGAACTACGCCAGCTCGGTGATTCCGATCGTGGCGGCGGTGTGGCTGCAGGGGTACATCGAACGTGCATTGCTTAAGGTGCTGCCTTCGGTCTTCCGGAACTTGATGACGCCCGTGCTGTCCTTGACAGTGATGGTGCCGTTGACCCTCATAACGGTCGGCCCGATTACCACGTTCGCCTCGCAGGCCCTCTCTGCAGGTGTTTCCGCATTGTTCGGTTTTGCTCCCTGGTTGGCCGGTGCCGTCCTCGGTGGCCTGTGGCAGGTCATCGTCCTGTTCGGTCTGCACTGGGGCTTGCTCCCGATCGTGACCAGTGAGCTGGCCAACACGGGGCATTCGCTCTTCATGGCCCCGCTTTTCCCCGCTGTCATGGCACAGGTCGCCGCGATGGCAGCGGTGGCCATCCGCACGCGCAGCGCCAAGCGTCGTCAGGTCGCCACCTCGGCCGTCTTCTCCGGCTTCCTGGCCGGCGTCACCGAGCCTGGCATTTATGGTGTGAACCTGCCCCTGAAGAAGCCCTTCTTCTTCGGCGTCGCTGGCGGTGCCGTGGGTGGCGCCATCGCTGCGATCGGTGGCAGCGCTGCCAGCTCGTTCGTCTTCTTTTCTGTCATGGCACTCCCGGCATTCACGGCCGTGGGCAGCTTCGCTGTTTTTCTTCTGGGCACGGCCGTCGCCATGGTCATCGCGTTCGCCCTGACTTTCTTCTTCGGTCCACGTGAACAGGCCGACGACGACGCGGAGGCGGCCGCGTCGGACGCCGCGGCCCCGGTGTCCCCCACGGCCGGCAACGTGTCCGTCCTCGCCCCGGTCTCCGGATCCGTCGTCGCACTCTCCGAGGTGCAGGACAAGGTGTTCGCATCCGGCGCCATGGGCGCCGGCCTGGGCATCGTGCCCGACGAGGACCGGGTCCATTCCCCCGTCGCCGGCACCGTGCAGGCGGTCATGAAGACCGGTCATGCCTACGGCATCAAGTCGGATGCGGGCGTGGAGGTCCTGGTGCACATCGGCATTGACACGGTGCAGATGAAGGGTGAGGGCTTCGAGCCTGCCGTGACCCGCGGTGAGCGCGTCGAGGCGGGCCAGCTGCTCGCTACGGTGGACCGCGCCAAGGTCCTTGAGGCCGGCTACGACACCACCACACTCATGGTGATCACCAACACCAAGGACCTGACCGCCGTCGTACCTCTTGCGGTGGGACACGTCACGCACGGCGTCCCCGCACTCGACGTCGAACTCTGACCAGCGCAACAGGAGGAGAAAAGCATGAGCCAAGCAATGACCAAGCCCGCCACCGGGCCCTTCCCGGACGGATTCCTCTGGGGCGGTGCGACCGCCGCGAACCAGATTGAAGGCGCTTACGCGGAGGGCGGCAAGGGCCTGTCCATCCAGGACGTGATGCCGAAGGGCATCACCGCGCCTCCCACTGAAGGACCCACCGATGACAACCTCAAGCAGGTGGCGATCGACTTCTACCACCGCTATGCGGAGGACATCGCGCTCTTCGCCGAGATGGGCTTCAAGGTCTACCGCTTCTCCATTGCCTGGAGCCGGATCTTCCCCAATGGCGATGACGAGCAGCCCAACGAGGAAGGCCTGGCCTTCTATGAGCGGGTGCTGGACGAACTGGAGAAGCACGGCATCGAGCCGCTCGTGACAATCAGCCACTACGAGACACCACTGAACCTGGCCCGCAGCTACGGCGGCTGGACCAACCGCGCGCTCATCGGCTTCTACGAGCGGTACTGCCGGATTCTGTTCGAGCGCTTCGGATCCCGGGTGAAGTATTGGCTGACGTTCAACGAGATCAACTCGATCATTCATGAGCCCTTCGTCTCCGGTGGCATTCCATTGCCGCGGCAGGGGCTGACGGAACAGGACCTTTACCAGGCCATCCACCATGAATTGGTTGCGTCAGGCCGGGTCACACGCATGGCCCATGGACTGATGCCGGATGCCCAGGTGGGCTGCATGATCGTCGCGCATCCGGTGTACCCGCTCACTCCGTCCCCGGATGATGTCGAGCAGGCCATGCACACTGCCCATGCCAGCTACGCGTTCGGCGACATCCACTGCCGGGGCGAGTACCCGGGCTACCTTCTGCGTCATTTCAGGGACAACGGGGTTGAACTGGACGTGACGGAACAGGACCGCGAGGACCTACGGAACACGGTGGACTTTGTCTCCTTCAGTTACTATATGAGCATCTGCGAGTCGGCCGATGCCTCAATTACGAAGGGCCCCGGCAACATCATGGGCGGTGTGCCGAACCCGACACTTGAGGCCTCGGAGTGGGGATGGCAGATTGACCCGCAGGGCCTACGCGTGATTATCAATGATTATTGGGAACGGTGGCAGAAGCCGCTGTTCATCGTGGAGAACGGGCTGGGCGCCCTCGACGTCCTGGTGGAGGTGGACGGCGTCCCGACCGTCGAGGACGACTACCGAATCCGCTACATGAACGACCACCTGGTCCAGGTCCGTGAGGCGATCGCGGACGGGGCCCAGGTGATGGGCTACACCTCGTGGGGCTGCATCGACATTGTGAGTGCCGGAACTTCCCAGCTGAGCAAGCGGTATGGCTTCATCTACGTGGACCGGAACGACGACGGCACGGGTACCTTGGAGCGGTACCGAAAGAAGTCCTTCGGCTGGTACCGGGACGTCATCGCAAGCGACGGCGCAGTAGTGGACAACGGCGTAGCAGTCGCCTGATCCCAGCAGGGCTGGGCTTCCTGCCCCGTCCTGCTTACCCTTCGGGGGAAGGAGTTACAACGACGTGGAAATCCTGCGCGTCTTCAACAACAACGTAGTTCTTTCGCGGGATCCGAGCGGCAGGGAAGTGATCCTCACCGGCCGTGGCTTGGGTTTTCAAGCAAGACCCGGACAGATGGTCGATCCGTCAAAGGTGTTGCGCACCTTCATTCCTGAAGATGGCAGAGACCCTGACAACCTTGGGGCCATGGTTGCGGCCATCCCTCCCGAGCACCTCCTTCTCACCGAGCAGGCTCTGGAAGCCGGGCGGTCCGAGATGCACATACCAGGAAGCACTGTGCTTTCGGTCGCATTGGCAGATCATCTTAGTTTTGCCATCAAGAGGCGCCGGATGGGCCTGGATTTCGACTACCCTCTCCGAGTCGAAGTGTCGCACCTTTACCCGGCAGAGCTAAAGGCTGCCCAATGCATCCTTCAGTTTGTGAACTCGCATCTGGACATTGTGCTCCATGACGACGAAGCCGTGGCGATCGCCCTGCACCTGGTCAACGCGGGCTTCGCCACTGGAGACCTGTCGTACACCTACCAAATGACCGGAGTTTTCGCCCAGCTCTTCGAAGTCATGGAACAAGCCTACGGGCGACCCGTTGACCGCAACACGGTCAACGCCGCCCGCTTCATCACCCATTTGCGGTACTTCTTTGTCCGCGCCAATTCCGGCAAACAGCTCGAAGAAGGCGCAGGCAAGCTGCGTGCCGTCGTCATGGACTCCTACCCGAAGGCCTATGCCACGGCGCTTAAGCTCCAAGCCGTGCTCGAACTCAGGCTCGGCGAACCCCTGACCGGGGACGAAGTTACTTACCTGACCCTCCACCTAGCGCGCATGGTCGACGAAGACCGAGCCTGACTTTCCCTGGTGCCCGGCCCCTTCCGTGGGTTCCGTGCGCCCAAAGCTCTTATTTTGAAAGGCTCACCAATGACCACCTTGACCCGTCGCACCGCCCTTTCCGCCGCAATGGGGCTCGGCGCCGTCGCCGCCGGAGCACTGGCCGGTACCCCTGCGGCGTCAGCCGGTCCGACGATTACAGAAGCAAGTTCCGAATGACCATAGACGGAGTGGCCAAGAATCTGGCGCATAACATTCCTCGATACAAACTGGCCACTATCTGAACGACTGCCGGAATGGGACCGCTAAACCTGACGGTGCTTCGCGGCAAGTATGGAAGCGGCTTGTGGTTCAACTGTTGCAATCGCGTCAATCTCCAACACGGCGTTGTTGTAGAGAGAATGAACACCCACGACCGTACTGGCGGGTAAATTCTTTGTATCAATGACGGCGTCACGTACGCGCCGGTACGTCTGCAACTTCTCTTCATCGAGATGCTTAATGAAGACGTTGACACGAACAAGGCTAGAAAATGTTGTCCCTCCTCGATGCAACGCCTCCTCCAGCGCTCCAAAAGTAAGCCGCATGGAACGCTCCATGTCCTCCGGATCGGGAACGTATACCCCGGACACATACAGAAGATTTGACTGTAGGTCGAGGACGCTATCCGAAATTCCTGGTACAACCGGGGCCGGGACGCGAACGAGGCGACTGGACATGTTGAGACTCCTGTTAAGTATTAGTGGACACCGTGCAGTCACAATGTTAGCCTGAAGCTCCTTCTACTGGCCCGACTTGAACAGCCGACGGAAACGTCGGAGTTTTTCCCGGAGGGGATTCTTATGACGATTCAGAGCACCACACCTCTTTCAGCTGGCATTGAGAGGCCAACTTTCGACGAGGAACTCGTCGCCCGGGCCACAAAGCTGATTCCGCTGATCCGCGAACACTCAACTGAGGGGTCTGCCAACGGACAGATCTCTCCCGTAGTCATTGATGCCCTAGAGGCTGAGGGCCTGTTGAACCTGCTTGTTCCCCGCCGCCTCGGCGGGCAGGAAGCTTCCATGCGCACCGTCGTTGAAGTCCTGGCGGAGATTAGCCGCGGAGATGGTTCGACGGGCTGGGTAGCCTCGCTGCTTAACGCCGGAACGTGGTTCGGAACAACCTTCACCGAGCAGGCCCAAAATGACCTGTTTGCCGGATCTCCGAACACCAGGATCTCAGCAATCTTCACGCCTGGAAGCACTATGAAACGAGTCGAGGGCGGATACGTTGTCAGCGGTCGATGGCCCTACTCTTCAGGTGCTTTCGCCGCAAACTGGGCCGCTCTGGGCATTGCATTGGACGTGCCCGAAGGCGAAGACCCTCGTGCCATCGCTCTTTTCTCGCGCGATCAGTACACGATCGAAGAGAGCTGGTATGTAACTGGCATGAAGGGCACTGCCTCCAACACAGTTGTTATGAACGAACAGTTCGTACCTGATCACCGGGTGCAGAGCTTTGCGGGCATGCGCGACGCTCAGTATCTGACCCCGTATGCAGACCGAGAGCGCAATTCCCGCATGACGTTCATCGCCGTTGCAGCGCTCGTGCTGATCTCGCCTCAATTGGGTCTGGCACGCCATGCGCTGGAGCTCACTCTCCAGAAACTGCCCGAAAAGCCCGTTGCGTACACGCGTTATACCGCAGCCAAGAACTCTCCCGTGCATCAGCTCGGTGTCGCCCAAGCGGCCACCAAGATCCGGCTCGCTGAACTTCTTGCAGGCAATGCGGCCGACTTGATCGATCAGTTCGCTTACGAAGGACATCTCCAGGATATTGAGACCCGCGCCCAAATCCGCAATGACATCGGATTTATCGCAGATTTCGCGAAAGAAGCAATCGATGCATTGCTGACAGCTAATGGAGCCGGCTCTTTTGCCGAGCCAAATGTTTTGTCACGCATTTGGCGTGATTCCGAGATTGGCGCCCGTCACGCATACGTGACCGCCGAAGTCGGTAAGGAACTTTACGGACGCGTGCTCCTCGGAGCAGACGATCCGATCACCATGGACGTTTAGTCTCATTTCTATAGCCACGGCAGAGGCCTAACCCCCGACTGTAGAACTCGCCCAAAAAGCCAAGCAGGGCTAGCCAAACAGTCCAATGTACTTAACATTAAAGGAGCAACAACTATGTCCAATGAACGCTTCACACGAATCCCGGCGCCAGTGGTTCCCGGGATTGCCGACAGCGTTAAAGTTAGCGCCGGCGACCTTCTGTTCGTTTCAGGTGCTGTAGGGTTTGAAGAGGACGGCTCGGTGCCCGAAGACTTCGCCCGTGCCGTGGAACTCACCCTGCGGGAACTTGAACGTGCTCTGGTTGCTGGCGGGGCAAGCTTCTCGTCACTTGCCCGCATCAACATCTACATCACAGGTCTCGACAAGGAAAAGCTGCGGATTTACCGTGAGGTGCGAGATCAGATCATGGACACGGACGCTCCGCCTGCCAGCTCACTGATCGGCGTGGATGCGCTGTTCAACAACTCAACCATCGAAATCGATGCCATCGCTGCAGTGTAAATAGGTTTTTGACCGGAAGAGGGTGCGGAATTCATCCGCCCCCCTTTCGCGAAATCCATGGTGTTGGTCTGATCAACACACTTCTTACCGGCTTGTGCGCGTGGCTAATACTTCTCCTTGTGTCCTCTCGCTGAATACAGATACGACCTTGGTCCTCAAGATAATGCTGCCTGTTCGTTAGGCGCTGCTCAAGAACTAAGCATCCCTGATGGTATTGGTTCTACGGAATGGAAGACATTGAGGATAACTGCATCAGCCACCAAGACATGCTCTGAAATTAATAAACTATCAACCACTTCGAAGGAGAATTACAGTGGCTGCACGGAAAATCTTGGTTGTCGGAGGTTCGAGCGGAATCGGATTGGAGCTTGCGAAGGACCTGACTGCATCAGGCGATCAAGTGGTGGTGACGAGCCGCTCGCTTGAATCCGCAGACCAGGTGGCCTCCACGCTCGGCAGTAACGCTCAGGGCGTAGCACTGGACGTTTCAGAACCTGAAGGCATCGAAGAACAGCTCAAGAGCGTGGGTAAGCTAGATGGCGTTGTCCTCGGAGCCATTGAGCGAGACGCCAACACAGTCCGCGATTTTGATATTGCCCGGGCAAGGCGCTTGGTGACCCTGAAGCTGATCGGGTACACGGAGACCGTACATACACTCTTGGATCGTCTCCAACCAAGTGTTTCGACGGGGATTGTTCTGTTTGGAGGCCGGGCCAAGGACGCACCTTATCCAGGCTCCACAACCGTTTCGACCATCAACGGCGGCGTCGATGGTCTTATGAACACCCTGGCTCTGGAGCTGGCCCCTATCCGAGTAAATTCGCTCCATCCGGGAATCATTGGCGACAGCCCCTTCTGGGCCTCAAAGGAGGCAGCGCTTGAGGGATACAAGTCCCGCACCCCCGGCGGTGAACTCGCAACCATGGAGGACATAGTCTCTGCGACTAAATTCCTGCTCTTCAATAAGGGCATTTCTGCTCACAGTCTGAATGTTGACCGGGGCTGGCGGATCAGCTAATTGAGGCTGCCGCCGCCTAGCGTACTTGAGTAGAGCAAAGGCGCTCGGGAACATGCCGAAGGCCGCCGCCCAAATAGCGACCTCTCTATGGGCACCAGCATGACTTGCAGGATGGTAGACAGGGCTGTAGCTCAAAAAGAGCTGCAGCCCTGTTCCGCCCGCTGAGCGGTCACCAAGTGGTCGTATTTTGACTCTGCCTGCCGTTCCCGAACCAGGCGTCACGACTTGGTATACCGGAAGAGGCCTTTTATCTTTGCTTGGCCTTCACCACGGCTGGAGGCGCCAGGCGTTCAGCACCACGAACCGTGCCATCGCTTTAATCGGCTTGTTGGCGTTCCCTCGTGCCGCAGGCTCTTGCTGTCCAGCGCTTGTAATGGCCTGACCAAAAGGACGGGATGCAGTTTCGGACCCAAAGAGTCATGACACAGATGCCCAGACCGGAAACCCATCCCAGACCGGGGACACTCACCGGTCTGCTCCCTGTTTTCCGGATTTCCTGCCCGGGGAGGTCACGGAACCGGGCAGGTTGTTACAGCTGTTGTGTCTGGGCCGCCGTCACTGCTGCCTCGATGCATTGGTCCACAAGGAGCCTGTTGATTCACGGCTGCTCGTTGTTATGCCCGTGGCGGTTAATTGAGGCAGTGTGAGGACACGGCGTGAGATGGTCGGGATGCCGACGGCCTCCCGACGTGGAGTAAAGCTGACGTTTACGCAACCGCTGCAAACCTGGAGGCCTTCGTGTCCCACGCTCAGGCGTTGTTAACCCGAAAGCACGTTTGCAGCACGCCCGGTTCGTCGTTGACGGCAATTGGACGATCACCGACGCCTCAAACGTTCTCATGACTTCCTGGCCAACTACGAGGGGTTAGTCCACTCGATGCCTTCAATGTGGGTCTGACGGGATGAGTCCACAGTTTGCCTCCCTCGCCCCAGCCTAACGGCACACCGCGGAACCTGGTCAAGCGCGTCGTAACTTTGTGTTGGCGCAGGCGGCTACGATCGAGTGCTACTCCGACCGTGTGCTACTCCGGTGGCTGGCTTCTACAGTGCACGCGGTTTTGGCCGTTGCCGGATCAATCGGTGGCGCTTGCCGCCCTGAACCAGGCTAAGCATCGGTGGCCTGTGCCATCGAGTATGTCCCGCTTCGCTTACGCAGAAAATCCACTAAACGAGAAAGACGGCCCAACGCCGTCCTCCAACCAGCCGTTGGATGGACCACCACCAAGCAGTCCCCAGCATCAAGGGATCCGCATGGGTCCCCTGGCGGTGACGGGGTTGTCGGGCTTAAGCAAGCAAGGGTATTACAGTGGAAGGACAGCTCCGTGACGGAACGTGACTGGGTCGAAGCGCATCTAGTCGCGCCGCTTCGTCGAAACTCCGACGCTACGGGCTGACCGGTTCGATGGGCAGCGTCGATGGGTGCGCTTACCACGCCGCGATTAAATCCTTCTCTGTGCTGCAGAAGAACGCGCTCGACCGTCAGCGGTGGCTGACGAGGCGGGAGCTCCGGCTGGCCAATCGCACCCTGGATTGAGCGGACCTGCCATCACCCGGGAAGGCAACGACGGCTGGGCAAACTCCCACCGATATCGAACATGAAGCAAACAACCGGATCGCGCTCACAGCGGCCTATGACCCCGAGGCAACAAAAGAGGCTGCAGTCCCGCTCACCCAGAGCTGGAGGGAAGGCGCCGAGAAGGATTCGCGCCAGTAGCGGCCAATGATCTCGGCGCCAGAACGCGAGCCATCTGCTGGACGTCGTAGCCTCAGGAGCGCGTTGAGGCCAGACAGATTACAAAGCTAAGTTTCAGTTATCGTCTCGCAGAGCGCCGATGAGAGAATTTACTCAGGAAACGCACGGGGCCGTCAGGGGCGCCGCCATGGATTCCTAACGCGGGTGACGTGGCATCCCGACTCCGAGAACGTTGATGGAACAACGGCTACTCGCGTCTTCGTATGATGCTCTAGCCTATGTGTGCGTTGTTATCAAGCACTCCAACAACAAGCCGGCACCGGTGGACGACTCTGGTGCCGCTTCGCAATGAGACTGCTCGGTGGTACGGCAGGCCACGTAGTTTGGAATTGGCCGGTGACGAGAACGCGCAAAGTGCTACCCGTAACAACTCGTCTCTTGTGGTGTCCGATGCCCGCAGCATCCGCCAGAATATCGAGAGAACCTTGTCTGATGAGCCAGGATGGTTCCCGTATGCCTCTGGCTAACCGAACTACGGACGACATTGGAATGTTGGCCTGCCAGCGAGTCAGCGGGCCAGCATGCACTTTGCTGGCCTAGAGAATGGCCGAGTGGTCACCCAGCGCGAACCAACGACGGTTGTGATAGACCAAAGGCGACGCATCTGCCTTCTCAGCTGCTTCCCGTGGCTTCGCTTGGATGGCCTCAACGATGATAAGAGTTGATCCACTCACATCCACGCGGTTCACTACTCGGCCCCTTAGCCAGGAGTTGGCCTGGGGGTAGTAGGGCTCACCGGTTGGCAACCTGTCCCATTCAATTCCCTCCCCGAAGCGATCTACGCCACTCGTAGCACCAAGTTTGGCGAGCTCAACCTGATCCGATGCGAGCAGATGGACTACGACAGTCTCGGCGCTACAGATGGTTTGTGTGCTGGAGGAGAGGGCGGAAGCGGAGAAAACCAGGGAAGGGGGGTTGATACCGACGGAGGCAAGAGAGCTAACCGTCATTGCCACGGGCCCGTTTCCTGCATCCGCGGTGACGATTCCCACGCCGGCTGGATGGTGCCGAAACGCGAATTTGAAGTCTTCAGCCGATACAGTTTGGTCTGCGTATGTTGTGGTCATGATTATTTCCTTTCTGGACGACCTTGAAGTGTTCACTTACTTAGACGATCGGCAGGACGCGGCGGGCTTCGTCCTGCCGACCGAAGATGACCTTTCCAAACGCCTCATATCCACTTACGGCGAGCGTATGGCCGTGGCGGGCTGCCGTTGCCTGGTCACGCCACATGCGCTGGAGTAGAGATGATTCGGCGAAGCCTGCCGACCCGTGAGCAGTCAGCAGCTGATCCATGGTGGCGGTAATGGTTTCAACAATCCAACCCGCCTTGGCACGCATCTCTATCCTTTCTCCGTAAGGCGCGTAGTACCCCCTACCCGCCCCTTCGTAAATCTCATTGGCGACCTGTCCAGCGACCACCTCAGCGGCATTCAATTGCATGGACGCTCGTGCGATCGCCAGCTGGAAAGACACAGCTTCCGCTTGCTTCTCGTAACCCGTGTAGGCAATTGCTTTGGAATCGGCCTTGTCGACGACGTAGTCCAAGGCTGCGCGAGCCATTCCCAGATGGGGCCCGA
This sequence comes from Arthrobacter rhizophilus, assembly GCF_026241105.1. Taxonomy (GTDB): domain Bacteria; phylum Actinomycetota; class Actinomycetes; order Actinomycetales; family Micrococcaceae; genus Arthrobacter. Next base: position 29,408 of record NZ_JAPFFT010000035.1, read on the forward strand.
TGAGTTTCATGAAAAGAGAGGGCACAAACACTGTCTGGTAGGTCTGCTCGGAGTTATGACCCAAGTAGCCGCCCTCAACCGCTGCCGTGAGCGGGAAGATGCGATGTTCTGGGACGAATACATCACTGGCAATTTGTGTGACACTGCCACTGGACTTCATGCCAGCAACGAACCAGTTGTCTTCAGAGGTAAGGTCTTCTGACGGAATCAACGCCAGCCCAGCGTCAATGGCTCTTCCGTCCTCGTCGGTAAGGGGTATGCCCAATAGAGACCAATGGGCATGCAGGCTGCCAGTTCCGTAGCCCCATCGACCGCTTACCTTGAATCCACCCGCAACTGGCTCTGCTTCCGAGGAGGTAGCCAGCACAATAGACACGAAGCTGTTCACTCCAGCTTCGCCGCCCCATACGTCTTCCTGGGCGCGGGTGTCCATAAGGCTCAGGACCCATGCCCCAGAATCGAGAATGCCGGCGACCCACCCCGCACCCCCGTCACCGCGGGCAATGGCTCGAGCAACTTTGTGGCACTCAAGAGTGTTTGCTGCAAGTCCACCGAATTTGGGGGGAGCCGAAATGCTGAAGGCCCCAGTTGCAGCAAGGGCATGAAACACGTCGTCAGCTATCCGCCGGCGTTCATCTCCCTCCTGGCCTTTCTCAATGAGCATTGGCCGCAGCGCATCGATTTGCTCGACTATCTCTGTGATTTCAGGACGAATGCCTGGCTTGGACATAAGGAGAGCTCCTGCCATGAACTGATGGAACATCGCATCGTGGTGTTCATCACAAGATAACAACAACCCACCCGCGGTGTCAATCAATACTGAACGCTACTAAACACTGCTGTTCATCTTAGGTAAGCAAGGTGTGGAGTGTTCGCCTATTTTCCGCGCCACGGGTCGATAAATCCAAATGAACACTGCACTTACATTGAGCTGCAGTGAACAATCGGTGGGGTATGCTGGGAACCCAGACTGAACAGCGCTGGAATGGACGCGTTGGTGCTTCCTTTTACAACGGCAGCGAGGGCGGCGTGGCAAGAGAACTAGGTGAGGGCATTAGAGCGCAGCGTGAACGCATGGGCTTGAGTCTGCGCGCGGTTGCATCTACCGTGGGGATCTCCGCAAGCATGCTCTCTCAAGTCGAAACAGGCAAGCTCCACCCCTCCGTTGCCACGCTTTACCAGATCGCATCCCATCTTGGGATTTCCGTGGATCTATTGATGGGCGTCGACGGCAGCGCCGCACGATTGGAGCCGGACCAGAACACGGCGCGTGTTGCGGTGATGCGCGCCGCAGAGGGACCCACCATTGAGCGTGCCAGCGGAGTGACGTGGCAGCCTTTGGCTGGCCAGCCGGCTTGGAGTGTGCAGACGACTCTCGTCACTTACGCGGCGAGAGGAGCGTCCACAGTCGATAAAAAAATGACCCGTCACAATGGCATCGAGTCGGGATATCTTCTCGCGGGGGAGTTGACACTGCTCCTGGGTTTTGAGCGCACCCTCCTTCGCCCGGGCGATTCCTTCTGTTTTGACGCTACTGAGCCACACCTCTTTGTCAATGAGTCGGCAACTGACGCAAAAGGCATATGGTTTGTCACGGGAGGAGAGGACTCGGCAGGAAACGCCAGCCAGGGACCCAGTTTCGGCTCTCTATTGCCAGATGCGGATCCGATGAGAGTCCTCCGCAACGGAATTTAGGATCCAAAGGTCTGCGGACACGGCTTGAGGCGTACCGATTTCGCCGGTGGATGGGAGGACCCAAATTCCGACGATTCCGCTTTATGGGGTTCCTGGAAGGCCCGGAGAACGCTGAGAGCATGTACTTCAACAGCCGTTGGGGAGATCTCACCTCGATGGGGCCAGACCCGCAGTCAGTCACCGCATTGCGGCTTACCGGCTACTCGGCAGTCTACCGAGTTCACCTGCCCTCATCCATTTTGTAAAGTCGGCTCAAATCCCGGACACCATGTCACGCTTACAGCGTCCAGGCAGCAAGCCTCTGCGGCTCGATGCGGTGTCCGGCACCCCCGAGAGCCGTGCACTGCCTCCAGGCTCAGATGCTCCCAGCAGCGCTTTGACCATCTGGCGGCTATTCCGACGAGGTCCGTCCTGTTGCGCCGTCCATGAAACAGATGCCCTGTCTTATCAGTTACCGGCGCTTAGACAATCGATGAGGCTTCGTCTGCTCCTCTGCCGTGTGTTTTCATGGCCTGAGCCTTTGGTTGGGTCCCCGGATAGGAGTCCGGTGTTTGTGTGAGTTTCGTGTCCGAGAATGGACGCAGGAGGAAATTCACGAATCATGGCACGCAGACACACCCCCGA
>NZ_JAPFFT010000036.1 GCF_026241105.1 Arthrobacter rhizophilus
CGCTACTGGGAGAACTGGACGCAAGAAAACCAATTAGCTATCGCATAGACGCTGGACTGCTAACGGGGGCCCAACCAGCCCTTTGGCCACCTGTCTGACGTCAGGTCAGGGTGTACTTTAGTTTGACGTGACGGCCCCCGTACTCATACGAAAAAAGGGACCGGTCCAAGGGAAGTCAGTGTAGGAAAGTCTCGGCGCTGTGGGTGACGTGTTAATTCAGGCATCCTGTCTACGCCAAAGGTGTTTCACGAAACATCGTCGTCATCCGATAAGACGGATGGACTGACAGTCGTGAAAATGGAACAATCTTCTCTCATTTAGATCGTTTCTAATCCAAATAATGAGTCCGTCGTTTGTCCTCGACTCCACTGTTCCGATGTAGTCCCCTTTCCCGGACACTCGAAGTGACACGACGTCTCCACAGTCGAGGCCTGTCCAAATCAACAACGGATGCTTCCCGGAGTTCGCGTGCGTTTGTTCGTCTTGCGCTGTCACAGACTGGCCCCCAAACCGATGGGCTGCATGAGGCTGTCATTCACAGCAAATCGACTTCCCGGATGTAGCCGAAATGGATTTTGGGGCTAAGGGCGATGGTGAATGTTGTAAAGTCGATCCTGGTCACGAGAATGCCGCAGCTAGTGGCCATCTCACGGAGTAATGACGTTGCCTGATCTAGTTGTTGGTCTCGTGAATCGGGGTCCTCAACTTTGATCGTCATCACTGGGTTTGCGTTGGACATAGTCGTCCTTCTCCTTCAGTTCGGGGTCAGAAGACCGTTTTGGGTAGGTGCCGCTGAAGTCCTCACGGCGGTGGGGCACAGGAAACGTACGGAAATACTCGAATGCTTGGCCGTCCTCGAGGCAGGCACCCCGGATCCCGTCGCGTCCAGGACAGCGTCGGGTTTTATGCGGACGGGCCCAGGGAACTTTCATACCGCCAGTGTGCTGGCCAAATTTCCTGCGGCGCGCGGGGACTGTTTCAGTCGCGGTCGGTTGTGTCCAGGATCTGGTCTGTCGGTAGCCTCGGATGGTAGGAGGATGAATGGAGAGACTGGCGAAGGGCCAGAAGAGGCCCCTTTAGGTTGTTGGGATAACCCAGAGCGCCAGGGGTCAGGCGAGCACTTGCGCTTGCCCTGCTCCTACATCGTTGCGAACGGTCCAAGCTGGACCATGTTGGCCGGGATGGAGTTATTAGCTAGCGCCTCCGTCCACGCCGTCTAGCCGTCGGACTTTTCATACAGGGCGCGGGGTTCCACTCCTTGGCTGCGCAGCCAAAGGATGTCACCGGCGGGGGAGACTGTTTCAGCCTCCCCGTAGCGGACATGTCGTCGATTTCTATGGACGCAGATGAGTTGGCCTGTCAGGGTGGTCCAATCTGCTACATGCTCATCCACTGCGACGGAACCTCCTGACTTTGCTCGTCCTGCTGATAGTTGCGGTGGTGCCTCATAGGCGGTGAATCGAGCCAGCGAGTCAGAGTTACCGAACATGGGCTGCACCCGATTGTGGCTTGGCGTGGACTCAAATACACCGCTGAAAATGGTGAGCCGTCGCCCGGCTGGCGCCTCGGATTTCGGGGTGCTTGTCGCGAGAGTGGCGGCAGCCCGGCGGACGGGGTCTATGGATTCAATCGGTTGCCGGTCCCTCGACCGTTGCCTGTTCGCGGGCCTCCGCAATGTAGCGGGCGTATGCCGGGAGGGTGAGGAAGGATGGGAACTCACAGGCCAGGGTGACTTCTTCGAAGATGTCGCGGGCGTCTTCGAAGCGGTCGCCGTCGGAGCGTTCCAGCCGGCCGAATTCCTCGTCCAAGAGTTCCTCCACCCACTCGCGGCTGACGATTTCGCCCTGGTCGGTCATGGCCTTGGCGTAGATCCACTGCCACAGCTGGGATCGGGAGATCTCCGCCGTTGCCGCGTCCTCCATGAGGTTGTGGATGGCCACGGCGCCGTTGCCGCGCAACCAGGACTCGATGTAGCGGATACCCACCTCGATGTTGTTACGGATGCCGGTCTCGGTGATGGTGCCCTCGGTGGAGGCGATGTCGATCAGGGCACGGTCGTCCGGGGTGACATCCTCACGTGAGCGGTCCAGTTGGTTCGGACGGTCGCCGAGTACGCCGTCGAACACTTCGCGACACACCGGAACCAGGTCCGGGTGGGCGACCCAGGAACCATCGAAGCCGTCGCCGGCTTCGCGGGTCTTGTCCGCGCGGACCTTCTCGAACGCTGCCGTGTTGGCGGCCTCGTCCTTGCGGTTGGGAACGGCTGCGGCCATGCCGCCGATCGCCATGGCGCCGCGGCGGTGGCAGGCCCGGACCAGCTGTTCGGTGTAGGAGCGCATGAACGGCTGGGTCATGGTGACCTGGGCGCGGTCCGGGAGGACGAAGCGGGGGCCGCGGGTGCGGAAGTTCTTGATCAGGGAGAAGATGTAGTCCCAGCGACCTGCGTTCAGGCCCGAGGCGTGGTCGCGCAGCTCGAAGAGGATCTCATCCATTTCGAACGCGGCCGTGATGGTTTCGATCAGGACGGTGGCGCGGATGGTGCCTTGCGGGATGCCGAGCAGGTCCTGGGCGAGGATGAAGATGTCGTTCCAGAGGCGGGCTTCGAGGTGGTTTTCGATCTTGGGCAGGTAGAAGTACGGGCCCTTGCCCTGGGCGAGCAGGCGGCGGGCGTTGTGGAAGAAGAACAGGCCGAAGTCAACGATGCCTCCGGCGATCGGCTTCCCGTCGATGAGCATGTGGTTCTCCGGCAGGTGCCAACCGCGCGGACGGACCACGATGGTGGGCAAGTCGCCAGCCGGCTTCAACTTGTATTCCTTGCCCTCGTCGCTGGTGAAGTCGATCCGGCGTTCCAGGGCGTCGGTGAGGTTCAGCTGGCCCTGGATGACGTTCCGCCAAGTGGGGGTGGAGGAATCTTCCATGTCCGCCAGCCACACCTTGGCGCCGGAGTTCAAGGCGTTGATAGTCATCTTCTTGTCCACCGGACCGGTGATTTCGACCCGGCGGTCCTCCAGGCCGGGGGCCGGGGGAGCAACCCACCAGGACGGATCATTGCGAATGTGCTCGGTCTCCGGCAGGAACCGCGGGTCCGCTCCGGCGGCAATGTCGGCCCGCCGGGTCCGCCGCGCCTGCAGCAGCTCCTGCCGCCGGTCGGCAGTAGCCCGGTGCAGCTTGGCGATAAAAGAGAGGGCATCAGGCGTGAGCACCTCGTCCTGCCGGCAAATGGGCTGCGCAGTCAGGGTAATTCCGTTAATGGTGAAGCTATCGGTGAGGCTGTTCATTTCAGACTCCTTAAAGACGAAAGGGAAGTTCGACGGCGGGTGCGGCACAAGGGCGAGGAACGCGCAAGCTGAAGGCGCGGTGTCGCGGCAGCATGTGTAAAAGGTTCCCCGTCCCGGTCGGGCCTCGCTCAGCGAGGTCCATACCGGGACGGGGAATAGCAGGCCGAGTGCTGCCGGTTCGAAGGTGCGTCAGCCCCTTGACCTGGCCGAGCACAACCAAGACTGCCGGTAAGCCGCAGCGGCGGGCACAGGTAACGGACCAGGATGCTGGGAACTGTGACGACGTTCGGATGCAGCTTATACGCGGTCCGGGCCCACCCCACCAACCCTCTCCCAACTCCCGGTAGCGACGGGGCTAGCGCGCCGCCGTCGGGACCGAAATGTTGAAGCGGTCAGCGGACCGACGCAACAACCACCCATCAATAACCATGCAGCGTGCGAATTGCAGACGACCCGAATAAACCAAACGCGTTACGGTGGAACACTCGGACTCTTGGCTTAATGTTCGCTCTTGACATGCACCAGAGCTTCTCGAGATCCCCTATTGCTTAAAATCTATCGCCGATCACCAAGCTCCCGGGGGAGATTCTCAGGTCAGGGACTTAATCGAAAACCGTGAGCAGCCAGCTGTTCGCGACCCAAGTTACTCAGTCCCTAGTAGATCGGAGGCCGATCTTGAGGGTGCCGCTGTCGATCACGCAACAGTGATCCCGCCGCGTACTGCGCTCTATATGGTCAGATCTGCTTCCCGGCAACTTCCAGCAAGAGATGCGATGCGGTGTCTTTGAACTCATGCGGACGGCGGTGCATTGTCTCGAAGTAAGTCTCGGTCCGGGACTGCAACTGGTCGTACATGCGCCGCATCTTTTCCACTGCACTCAAGTCGAAATCGACGCGCATATCGACCTTGGGGTACGGGTTCAGGCCGTCGTAGACGGAGAGCGAGCAGAACAATTCGGGAATCGGCTCGCCCTCCCAGTATTGACCGCCCGCGGCCCGCCCGGCTTCCAGCGTGCTCAACAGACGCTCCGCGAGGTCAGTTCCGGCCCCAGACTCGTATGTGTCCTTCATTGCAGCGAGGGTGTTCGGGCCAAGACAGTTACCCATGACGAGATAATCGTCGCCGACGAAATGTCCTTTCTCCGGGAAGCATGTGTCACCAGTGAATGCCCAGACATCGCCGCTGACTGTCACGATGCCGATCTGGCGAAATTGAAGGTACTCGTCGTCTGCCGCGAAAGATTGCTCAAACTCATCGAAGGACTTTCCCTGGTCGAGCAGCTCAAAGGCCTTGTGTGGGAGCATCGGGTTGCCCATGGACTGCGAGCAGACAATCGCGCCGTTCTGCTGGATCGTGGGCACTAGGCCCCTGACGGTGGGAAGCGTCTTGGAAACGTTCGCCGAGGCAGTGGTGATGGCGATGCCGATCGCCCCAGTCTCCGCGCACTTGCCCATCACTGTGTATGTCATTCGCTGTCGTTCCTATCACTAGCCTTGATGTTTATGCTCATTCGGCCCAGCCTCGATGGGTCGGTGCCGGATTCTTTGCATCGATCAAAAGTGGCCTCCTCGATCCGGGCCGCTCACTGCCTGCCTACGCTCGTGATGTGCGCGCCGCGTGTATACAGGCACCACCGGTGCCCATTTTGCGCTGCACACCGGGACGGTTAGATCCTGGCGGTGCACTTGATCTCCACTTGGGTTTCGGGGAAGGAGAGCGCCGAAACCTGAACAAGCGTCAAGGCACCTGGTGTCAGCCCTGCAAAGAGCTCCCGGCGCACGGCAGGTACGATGCCCATCGCGGCGGAGATATCGGTCACGAATATGACGTCTTCCACCACGTTGGCAAGCGTCGCATCGTAGGCACTGAGGACAGACTTGACGTTGGCATATGCCTGCCTGACTTGTGCCTCTAGGTCACCAACACCCACCAGGTTTCCGTCCGCGTCATGATTTATTTGGCCAGACAGGTAGATCGTGTCCCCGACCTTGACTCCCTGGGAGTAATGGAAGTCTTTTTCCCACGGCAGGCCGTAAGCGGTCGTTTCCACTTCGATTCCGTTAGACATTAATTTCTCCTTAATTGGCATCAGATGCCGGTCATTGATTTGTGCAAATTCAAACTGCTCCACCACTACTGCGGTGGTGAGTACATGGCCCGACTTCACCTAGCTGCGGTCACGGACACTCACGGTCAGTTGCCGCAGTCCATGGCTGCGCCACCTGGGTATATCAGCCGTGGTTGGGGTTGGTTCATGTGTCAGCCGATTCCGTCGGTGATGGAGGCGGGGACCGATGGTGTGACGGTTTTTATGTAGCCGGGCTTGCCGTTGGTGTATTTGATGATCCTGAGCGGGCTGTTCAGGGGGATGTGTGCTTGGGGGGTGAAGGTAACGGTGCCGGTGAGGAACGGCTGGTCTGTGAATGTGTTCCATACCGCTGCGATCTTCGCACCGTCCGTACTGCCGGTTTTTTCGATCGCGAGCTTGAGTGCCTGGACGATTGTGTCGCCGACTACTGGGCCGCCGCCGTTGGTCAGGGTGGTTCCTGTCGTTTTCGAGTATTTGTCCAGCCATTCGTTCACGGCCGGGTCGGCGTCGTCTTTGTATGACGAGACGGTTGCGGTGTGGTAGAAATTGTTGAGATCCGGAACCGCGCTGTTCCAGCTAGTGCCGTCGAACGGGTCTCCCGAGAGGATGGGGATGTCGATGCCCGCGGCGCGGATCTGCCGCAGTGCTGATGCGCCACCAGGCGGGTAGGAGGCAAGGAACAGCACGTCGGGGGCAGCGGCCTTGATCTTGTTGATCTGAACGGCGATCGAGCTGTCGTCATTCTTGAAGGTGTCGGTGCCGACGACGGTGCCGCCGCCGTTCGTGAAGAACTTTGTGAAGGCTGAGTTCACGCCTCGGGTATACGAGAGGGTGTCATCCAAAAGCGTGAAAGCCTTGGTGTAACCGTTCTCCTTGCAGAACGTCGCCAGCACGGTTCCGGCGTTTCCAGCGGACGGGGCGAATGAGTACGCCTTGTCTCCGATGCCCTGAACACCGAATTTTGGAGACGCCGCACCCAGCGAGATGCTGACCATGCCGTTCTTCTGCGCGACGGAAGCAGCAGGGCTGCCAAAGTCAAAGTCTTTGCTGACGATCATGATCTTGGCGCCGTCGTCGATGAGTTGCTGCGCGACCTGCCCACCCCGCGCCACATCAGACTTTGTGTCCAGGACCTTGAGATCCACCTGGCGGCCGTCGATGCCGCCCTTGGCGTTGAGCTGATCGATCGAGTACTTGACCACGTCGAGGACCGGTCCGTCGTAATCCTTGAGCACACCGGTCAGCCCGACGGCGGCCCCGATCACGAGCGGGCCCTTCTCATCCTTGGACGCGCTGCTCCCGCTCGGGGAGCACGCCGACAAGACCAGCATCGCGGCAGCGAAACATGCCACCACCACCCCCGAAGGCTGCTTATGGATCTTCATGAAACTCCGTTCCGTAATCCGTATCGTGGAATCAGCATTCTGCTAGCCGAAACACTAGAGAGTAATAGCGCACACGTCAATAGAAAAAAATAACTGATACTGTACGTGCGTCTCGAGGGCACATAAAACCCCGGGCACCGACGAGGGGACGGTCTGCCAACATACGTCAGGGCGCTGCCGGTGACAGCAAAGCCAGGATGTTGGTGGTGTAACTCGCATTCGCTGTTCATCATGGCCGCGCCATCCCGTCCAGCATGACCGGGGACCTGCTGGCCCGGTTGCGGGAGCTGCTTGGATCCCTCGGCCCTGCTGTTCCATCTGGGACAACAAAACGGGCATCGGGCCGGCGGGAGTCCCAGCGTTCGACCAGAATTGTGCAGGCCAAAAGGACCGGAGAGCAAGGGCCTGGAGCGGGCAACCAGTTCCTGGAGACTTTCTTCCTGCCACGCTGGGTCTTCATATCACCGAAGGACGTCAACAACTGGCCCGGCCAGTGGGCTGCCGAAGGCCAACGCCCGGCTCCTCAGGCGAACCGGCGCCCGACCCTTGGACCTGCTCCCTGCGGACACAGCCGCCATCCTTGGCGCTGCCGGCGGTTCCACCAGTAACGGGGTTCTCTACAAGGTTGCGGCTCCCAAAGGACTGTTACGTCCGGACGGGATCAAAGCGCATACTCCGCCCAGCCGCAGGCCATCGGCCGGTTCGGCGATGTCACCGCAGATCTCGGTACTGTCGCGCCAGTCTCAACATCACCGGCCCGATATTGAGGCGGCAGGGCGTTGTGGAAGGACTGCCAATCCATCAGCGGGACACCGGGCTAGGTGATCTGGCGGACCATGACCTGCGTTCGGGGTCCAGATCGAGTGCTGCTCCCGGGCGGCACGCTGATCCGGGAAGCAGCACTCCGGGTCGCGGACCAGGCTCGCAAAGGGAGACTGGACCCATGAGGAATCCCTCGCCGCCGTCCTGTCCAAGGAAGTCGCAGCAAGGGATGCCTCCGGTGCCGAAGTCAGGACCGCGAGCCGCCTGGTTCCGGCATGGAAATCATTTGAAAACTTCAACTTTGATCACCGGCCAGGCTACAAAACGCCATATCATCGCGCGCCTTGCCACCGTCGCGGTCCGAAGGATCGCACATCTTCCTGCTCGGACTAGCGGCAACGGTAAGACCTCCTGGCCACCGCTCTGTGCTAGGGAGCCGTCCAACTCGGTCACTGGCCCGATTCGCCACCGCCATAGACCTGGTAGCAGCTTCAGGCAGCCCAACAGAACGGCCGGCGGCCCCAAGAGCTGGTCAGGTTGCGCCGCTAAGGGCTACTCATCGTCGACGAAGCCCTCTCCGTTTCGTTCGAGCACGACTGCCGCCTCAAACACGCTCATGCCGACTCGCTGCCCTCGACAAGACCGGAAAGATCGGGATAGAAACCAGTGTCAAGTGTCTCACTTTTCAGCCCGCGAAATGGATCATTTTTCGACCACTGCTGACATTCGGGGAGGGACGAGGCGATTCCGAGCACGGGTATTTCAGTGGGCTAATTCTCGCGCGGCGAGTTAGAACAACCTGTGACTGGGCGGAGGAGGGAGCTCAACGTTCTTCGGCGGTCAATTTGTCAACGGCAATTGTTTGGCCTGCTACGCCGCCCCCGCATCTATCGACCCACAGGCACGACCGGGTCCACGCGCAGCCCGACCTGAGATGCCACGTGGTCCCGGGTTTCCTGGGCGAGCCGACGGACGTTATTCAGGTCCTGTCCCACGAGGCGGCCGTTCCACTTCCGCACCATCCCTGCAACGAAGACGGCACTGATGTTCTTCGAATCCGTGCCGAGCACGATGGTACCTATGGCATTGTTGAGGGGCATGTTGTTGATGTCTTCGGCTTGGATCATGAGCAGGTCAGCTTGCTTGCCCGGTGTTAATGAGCCGATCTGGTCCTCTAAACCGATGGCCTTCGCGCTATCGATCGTGGCGAATTCCAGCACGTCACGGGTCTCGATCATTGGGAACTCAGGGTCCCCGGCATAGCGTCGTGTCGCGGCGCCCGAGCGCTGCGTTGTGAGTACGCAGCGCATCTGACTGAACATGTCGCTCGCGAGTGACATCTCGACGTCGACGCTAAGGCTTGGCCGGATCCCGAAGTCTAGGCACTTTTGGATGGGGAATTGTCCGTCGAAGATGCCCAGCTGCGCGTCCGAGGTTGGGGCAAGGGTCACGCGGGTCGCAGAGTCCGCGATATGACGCCATGCTTCGTCGGTTAGATCCGTGCAGTGAATCAGTGTGACATCGGGGCCCAGGAGTCCACGTCGGCCGAGATCAACGACTGTCTCGGAGCCCTGCGGGCCGAGAACGGCGTCCAGGGTGATACCCAGGCCAAGGGATCGGGCATCGCCCATCAGTTCATCGAGCGGCTTAACAAGGCGGCTGACGACGGCCATTCGCAGCGTGCTCAGTGATGCAGGCGAGGAACAGTACTCTTCCTTCAGACGTGCCAGGTCATCGGGCCAATGCCGATCCCAGTCACCGGCTTCTGGCACAGCGGAAGCATGAACTGCTCGTATCCCCGAGTCTCGATATGCCGCGAAGACTGCGTCGGCGTGAGCTGCTGAGCGCGAGTTATGTGAAAAGTCGAGTACGCAAGTGACACCACTGTCGAGGGCACCCAGCATTGTGGCTAGGTCGCCGGCGTACATGTCCTGCGGCCTATAACTGGATGCCATCACGGTGTGCGTTGTCGCCATGTAACCGGCCAGGTCCACATCGGGGATGAGCCTTCGGAGGCTGTTCGCCCAGCAATGCCTGTGCGCGTCGACAAGTCCCGGCGCGAGGATTGTGCCCTCGGCCTCAATTACGACTGTGCCGTCAGTAAGTGCTTCATCGGTTAAGTCGGCTGAAATCTTGCTAATTCGGTTGCCTTCGATGAGGAGATCACCCTTTGCAAGGTCGGGATATTCAGGGTCCATCGTTACGATGGTGGCCCCTCGGAAGAGAACCCGAGGCGAGTTCTGCGTCTCGAGCTCAGTCAGTTTCTCTTGCCATTCGGCGTCGGAGACTTCGTAATACGGGCGAACTCGCATTTTGTTAGGGGCGATCACGGGCGGCCTCAGATCTCTACGGTCGTTTAGTCGGTAACGCCAGTCGATATTTGCGGAGCCTGACCGGCATTCAGTGATCAGTGTCCACTTAGAACATACGGACGTCAAGCCCCACTGTACGCTCGGTGCGGCCCTACCTTCATGCAGCCCTACAGGTGTCAGGTCCGACCGAAGGTGCACAAGTCGGAAGGCGCAGTCGGCAGCCGGGCCTGAGCAGTCGGCCTTCTTCCGGCCTGCTTACCTCACGCAACCATATTTCGAGCTGCGTCCGGATGCGAGGAAATCCATGTTCAACCCGCCGTTCACTGCAGCTGAGGGAAATCGATCCGCGCGGTCGTTCCGGGGTGCCCGCCAGCCCCGTTACTTCTTCGTAACTCTTCGTTAGGGATGCTTGGAAGTGACTACCTGCCGCACCTTGACCCTGGTTCACGCTTTCAAGGCGTTTCACTCACGGGCCTTTGGTCTCGCGGTGAGCGAGTGCTGGCTGATGGCCGCGTCTACGATGTATTCCGCGATGGCCATCGATGATGTCGCCCCGGGGGATGGTGCGTTGCGAACGTGGGTTATGCGCCCGCGCTGCTGGATGATGAAGTCGTCCACGAGCCCACCGTCACGGGAAAGGGCTTGGGCGCGGATGCCTCTTGGGGCCCGCACAACATTTGCGCCTTCGATGGATGGGACGTACTTCTGCGCTTCTGCGATAAAGCGTTTCTTCGATACTACCGTTTGAATTTCTCGGGCCGCCGTCGCCGTGTTCCTACCGGCGAACCTCCAGAATCCCGGGAAATACATCGTGGAAAGGATGTCGCCCAGGTTGGCACCAAGTCCGCTGTAGACCTCGCGCGAAAGGGACAGGAAGGCGTTGGGTCCGATGGTTGTCTCACCGTCGATCCGCTTTGTGAGGTGCACGCCAAGGAACGGGTACTTCGGATCCGCAACCGGGTAGACCAAGCCCTTGACTACATGACGAAAGGCCGGTTCGAGGACAAAATACTGCCCGAAAAACGGCACGATAGACGGATCACTCCCCTCCCCGGAGCGCACCGCGAGCCGGTCTGATTGAAGGCCGGCGCACACGATCACGAAGTCGAACATTTCCTGGCTGTACGTTGTCGCGACCTGCGCTGCCGTGCCGGACTCGCTGACCTTATGGACCTCGGTCACGAAGTTGATGGTGCCCCCAGCCTGCCTTATGTCATCGATCAAGGCCTCGGTGATACGCGTATAGTCGACGATCGCTGTCTCCGGCGAATGCAGCGCACGCCTGCCCACAACATTTGGCTCAATCTCCTGCAATTCCTCAGGGTTGAGCATGCGGACGCCCGGGACACCGTTCGCGACCGCCCTTTCGAAAATGGCATCGAGACGGCCCTCCTCGACGGCGTCGAGTGCCACGAGCACCTTGCCGCAAGCCTCATACGGTAGCCCTCGCTCCGAACATAACTCTCGCAGCAGCCCCACCCCTCGTCGGCAGAGCCGGGCCTTGAGCCCAGCGGGCTCGTAATAGAGGCCAGCGTGAACCACGCCCGAATTGTGGCCGGTCTGGTGGGCAGCAGGGCTGGCTTCCTTCTCGAAAATGGTCACGGCGGCATCGGGGAACCGCCGGGTCAGCTCACGGGCGACGGCGGCACCGATGATTCCCGCACCGATAACGGCGAAAGACTGTTTCTTGGGCACTCGTTCCTTCTCTCTTTCTCGCTGCTTCGTGCAGTGCTCCCCACATCGCTGCCGGCCACCCATGGGGCGAACGAAGGCCTGCCTCGGTGCGCGGATTGCACATGATCGATGGTGGCATAGTCGCGGCCAGCTCAACCTCTGCCGGTAGGTCCAACTCAAGCTACCGGCGTCCTGGACCCATAGGTGTCTCCGCAGGTGCGTAAGGTAGGTGCCGTTAGCCTCCCTGCGCCGCAACGTTCTTGAAGTAACGCCCGCCAAATTTGCCGCGTGTAGCAAGACCCCTTGTGTACACGTCTCTGTTCAATCATGACGGTCGGTCCAGCGTTGGACCAGGTCGGTGAGAATTCTGATTGCCATATCCCTGGCCTCAACTTCCGGAGAAGGGGCTGACTCGGAAAGCGCCGGTCTGGGGCGCCGGAGAGTCATAGCAGGAATGACACTTTGGGAAGCCGGCACCAGCGCGTGGACGTCCAGAAGTTCCTTCTTGCCCGTTTTCGGTCACTTGGTCGCTTGGGTAGCGTAACCGCACCTTCATTAAGAAGGGCTGGCCGCCCGTGGCGGGGCCATGGACGTGCTCGCCGAACAGGAACACCCGATTCGTCTGGTCACGCGCTACCGGAGCAGATTACCGGGGAATCGCATCAGTGGGAACCGTGTGGTCTGCCTGGCTTGGAGTCGCGACGCCGTGATCAAGTATCTCGCAACACAAATCATGCGGATTTGATGGACGGATTCTTAACGCAGGTGCTGGAAGCTACCACGCAGCGATCGGCGACGCCCGAGAAAATGCATGACCCGGCCTGAGTGAAGGTACGACGAGTACCGGCCTATGGATGGCGCTTTTGGCGCTTGCGCTAGTGGTGCTGGCTGTCAAAATTTCTGAGATCACCACTCCGGAAATCCGTACAGGGGCACTAAGCTTCGTAGCTGGCGTCGGTGCCCTGATCGCCCTTCTTGCTAACCCGCTTTTCGGCCGGCTGTGCGACCGGACGACGTCCCGATAGTGGAGTAAATCTCGGGTTCTGAGCGTCGCTTCGTTGACGTGAAGAGCCATCGTGCGATGGTCAGTGAGAACTGTCTAGGAATCTCACGAGAGGACACAAACACACGATGGCTCTTGACCAGTCTGCCCTGTCGGACCTGCTTGGCCAACTGAAACTCACCGATGTCACGGACCGGGTTCGCTCGGCCACGGAGAAGCTCTACCAGGAGCTCATCGACGCGGAAGCGACAGCGTTTATCGGCGCTGGCCCGTTCGAACGCACCGATGAGCGCACGACGCGGCGCAACGGGGTGCGTCCCAGGACCTTGGCCACGACGGCCGGGGATCTGGAATTGAAGATCCCGAAGCTGCGGCAAGGCTCATTCTTCCCCTCCTTGCTCGAACGGCGCCGCCGCGTGGACCAGGCCTTGTTCGCTGTCGTGATGGAGGCGTACCTGCACGGGGTCTCAACCCGGAAAGTCGACGATCTGGTCAAGGCCCTCGGGGCTGATTCCGGGATTTCCAAGTCCGAGGTGTCGCGGATCTGCGCCGACCTCGACGCGGAGGTCGGCGCGTTCCGTGACCGGGATTTGTCCGACTTGGGCTACCCGTACGTGTTTCTTGACGCGACGTATTGCCGGGCGCGCGTGAATCACCGGGTGGTGCTCGGGTTCGACGTCGGCGACAGTGAAACGAGGCGTTCTGGACGGAGTTCCTCCGCTCGCTCAAGTCCCGGGGCCTGGGCGGGGTCAAGCTCGTCATCTCCGACGCCCACACCGGGCTCAAGAAGGCCATCAATACCGTCTTTCAGGGCGCATCGTGGCAGCGCTGCCGCGTGCACTTCATGCGCAACGTGCTCTCGACCGTGCCCAAGGGCGCCCAGGAGATGGTGGCGTCGATCATTCGAACGGTGCTCGCCCAGCCCGATGCCGGGCATGTGAACACTCAGTTCGACGAGGTCGCCCGCATGCTGGGTAAGTCCCACCCGAAGGTCGCCCGGATGCTCCACGACGCCCGTGAAGACGTTCTCGCGTTCTGCCGGTTCCCACAGAAGCGTTGGCGGCAGGTCTGGTCCACCAACCCGATGGTTATCTTCAGTCCTCCGCGCCGTGTCTTCGATGTCTGGCATGGACGTTCTGGCCGTTTTGATCGCCGTGGTGGACATGGTTATCTCCGGTGTATCCATTACGGAACAGGCTGGAGGGCCAATGTTGGTGCAGAGGGTGATCATCCCGGGGTCGCGGGTCGAGTCGTGGACGGTGCTTGGCGACGATGATGTTTCGGTTGCGCCGCTTGAGGGGTATCTGGCTTTTCTGAGCGCGGTCGATCGATCGCCGAACACTGTGAAGGCGTATGCACACGATTTGAAGGACTTCTTCGCCTTCCTCGCGTACCGGGGCCTGGACTGGCGCCGTGTCACGCTGGAGGACGTTGGCGGGTTTGTCGGGTGGCTCCGGTTACCGCCGGCAGGGCGGACGGGGCAGGTGGCCGTGTTGCCCGTGATGGCCCCGCAGATCGGGCCGGGCACCATCAACAGGAAGCTTTCTGCAGTGAGCTCGTTTTACCAGCATCAGGCGCGGCACGGAGTGGAACTCGGAGATCTGCTGGTGACCTGGGCGGCGCCGGGCGGCAGGTAGGCGTGGAAGCCGTTTCTGCACCACATCAGCAAGGGACGCCCGCAACAGCGCCGGGCAATTGCTCTGAAATCCCCGGCCAAGCTGCCCCGGGGTACTGACCGTCGGGGAGGTCCAGTCGGTCCTGGACGGGTGCACCGGTTGAGGGACCGCCTGTTGTTTGCGGTGCTTTTTGACACCGGAATGCGGATCGGCGAAGTGCTGGGACTGCGCCATGATGACCTGTCGGTGGCCGAGCGCGAAGTCAGGGTTGTCGCGGGCATCAATGAGAACGGGGCCCGGGCCAAGACCGGACGATCCCGGACGGTCCCGGTCAGCGCGCAGCTGCTGCGCCTGTATTCGGACTATCTGCATGTTGAATACGGCGATCTGGACAACGACTATGTCTTCGTCAATCTCTGGGGCGGCCGGGTCGGCCATGCGATGTCCTACAGGACTGTTTATGACCTGGTTGTGCGGTTGCGGCGGCGGACCGGCCTGGATTTCGACCCGCATTGGTTCAGGCATTCCGCCGCGACGAGGATGTTGCGGGACTCGGTGCCGCTGGAGGTCGTCTCGACCCTCCTGGGGCATGCTTCGGTCACTACGACGATGGACATCTACGGGCACCTCACTGCCGAGGACGCCCGCACGGCGCTGGAGAAGGCCGGCTGGTTCGCGGGCACTGCGCGGTGATCCTGTGACGTCCGCGGCCCGGACGGCCGGGCACGAGGCGATCGGGGCGGGGCTTCTGGAAAGACTCGTGGGCGTCGTGACCGGGGAGTTCCGCTCCGACATCCTCGTCTTCGCTGCCGACGATCCGATTTTCGGTTCCGGTCTTTGCCGTGTCGGCGGGTGCGGCCGTGTGGGGCGTGCAGGATATGGACTTTGCTCCGGTCACCGCGGGCGGTGGCAGAAGGCCGGGCGGCCGGATCTGGAGGCCTTCGTCGCCGCGACCGACCCGCGGTGGCACCGGCAGCAGCCGAACATGGTCTGCCGGGTCGGTGGGTGCGGTTATGGTTCCGCACGGTCCGGGATGTGTGCCTTGCATGCGCACGGGTGGGCACGCAGCGGCGGGCCCGAATTGGAGTGCTGGCTGAGTACCGCGCCGGCGGTCAAGCAACCTGAGGCCGGTGCCGTCTGCCGCGTCACGCACTGTGACCTGTGGCCTCAGGCGGCAGGACCGTTATGCCATGCCCATAATTCCACGTGGCGGGCAAACGGACGACCCGATATTGAAGAGTTCGTCGGCAGGTTCAAACCGGACGCGGTGCTCGAGGAACAGGTCGTCAGGCTGGACGGGCTGGCGCCGCAGCTGAAACTCGAGCTCCAGTATGCGCCGCAGTGCAGGCGCGGTGACCGCAGCACCAAGACGCCTCCTGCCGTGGTGATGCAGGTAGTGAGGTTTCTCCGTGGCACGGCGGGCTCGTCATTGCTGGAACGCACCGAAGACCACTGGCGGACCAGCATCGGACGGCCTGCCCCGAAGGACTCCAACCCCCGTGCCCTGCTGCTCTACGCCCGTCGCCGGATCGAGGACCTTGCCCAGTCCGGAGGTTGGGAAGGCGAATACGGCCGGGACGTCTGGCAGCTGCGCCGGCTCGGCTTCGACGGCAACCCCATCTTGAAATTCGACCCGATACCGCAGCCCTGGCTACGGGGCCTGGTCAAGCGGTGGGTGCGCTGGCGGTTGTCGACCGGACTGGTGCTGGAAACAGTCCGCCGTGGCCTGCGCTCTTTGATTCGCTTCGCCCCCTTCTGCCATCGGACAGGCGTCGCGGCGCTGACCGGCGTTGACCGGGCGGTGCTCGAACACTATCTGGCCGACCTTCAGACCGAGATGGCTGGCCTGCAACGCCACGGTGACCAGATCAGCCAGCTCAACGCCTTCCTCACAGCCATCCGGGCCCAGGCATGGGACACGACGCTGCCGGCCACAGCGATGCTGTTCAGCACCGACTATCCCCGACGGTCCGAACGCCCGCCGCGGGCATTGGCCGAACAGGTCATGGCGCAGATCGAACATCCGGATAATCTTCACCGTTTCGAAGACGACGCGCACCGGCTGGCGACGCTGATCCTGATCCGCTGCGGCCTGCGTGTGAACGACGGTCTCCGGCTGGAACGCGATTGCATCGTGCTCGACGCGGATCGGGCACCGTACCTGCGCTATTTCAACCACAAGATGAAACGAGACGCACTGGTACCGATCGACGAGGAACTCCGGGCCCTGATCACCGCTCGGCAGGTCAGCGTCGGGCGGTCCCCGCTACTCTTCGCGAGAATGACGAAGAACCCGGACGGGCTCCAGCCGATGAGCAGCGGCACCTACCGGGGCGCCCTCTACCGGTGGCTGGAACGCTGCGAGATCCGCGACGAACACGGCCGGCCGGTGCATCTGACCCCGCACCAATGGCGCCACACCCTGGGAACCCGGCTCATCAACAAAGACGTTCCCCAGGAAGTCGTCCGCCGTATTCTGGACCACGACTCGCCGCAGATGACTGCCCACTATGCCCGCCTGCACGACACCACCATCCGCCGCCATTGGGAGACCGCTCGGAAGATCGACATCAGCGGCACCACTGTCGTCCTGGACCCGGAGAGCACACTGGCCGAGGCTGCCTGGGCCAAGCAGCGTCTGGGCCGCGCCACCCAGGCCCTGCCCAACGGATTCTGCGGCCTCCCGGTCCAAAAGACCTGCCCGCACGCAAACGCCTGCCTGACCTGCCCGATGTTCATCACCACCGGTGAGTTCCTGCCCCAGCACCGCGAACACCGCACCCAGGTCCTGCAGATCATCAGCGCCGCCGAAGCCCGGGGACAAACCCGGCTGGTCGAGATGAACCGGCAGGTCGCCGAGAACCTCGACACCATCATCGGCACGCTCGAGAACGAAACCGTCCGGCCCGACGGGGCAGCCAATGCCAGCTGATAACTCCGGGCACCTTGCCGCCACAGCCCGCCGCCGCCACGAACTTGCCCGGTCCAAAACGATCCGGACGCTACGAGAACTCCACAAGGCCGGTGCCCCGGTTTCTTTCGAAGCCGTCGCCCGCCATGCAGTCGTTTCGCGGGCCTTCCTCTACACCCAGCCCGATCTCCGCGCGGAAATTGAAAGGCTCCGCGACGCCACCCGGCGTGCGCCCGCCCCCGCCATCCCCGCAAGCCAGCGCGCCTCCGACGCTTCGCTGCTGGCCCGGCTGCAAGCAGCCACCGAACGCGTCCGCAGGCTCACAGAGGAAAACGACAAGCTCCGTCACCGGCTTGCCCACGCTCTCGGTGACCGGAGAGCAAGCCAGCCCGGCCACGGCACCGATTCAGGTCATGAACATCACGCTTGAACAACAATCAGACGCCGACGAACCAGAACGAACCACGTCAAGAAGCGACGTCAAAGACACCGTCCACAACACAAAAGCCCATGTCAGACGCATGACCGGCCCGCAGGACTGAAGATAACGATCGAGCGCGTGAACAAGGAAATCAAACGACGCACCGAAGTTGTGGGAGTGTTCCCCGACCCCGCCGCACTGCTGCGCCTGGCCGGAGCGGTCCTCGTCGAACAGCACGACGAGTGGGAAGCCGGGGAGCGCCGCTACCTCTCCGAAGCAGTCCATGCAAGAACTCAACGCACCCGGCACGCCGACGGCCGCGCACGTCGAGGAGGTGGTTCCCATTCCCGAACTCGCTGCGGCATAATCGAAACCAGCTGACCCGCACGGTGTCGAGAAACTCCACCACTGGGCGGGACGTGACCCTAGCAGGTTTGCGGTAGTGAATTGAGGCGCATCATCGGCCGTCGCGTCGCAGGAACTTTGGAGGGCATGACAAATCCTCCGCGACAAGCGCTAGCTAGTAGCGTAGGTGCACATCATTGCGGCAACGGCACAATCCATCGTCCGGAAGTTCCTGGTCGCAAGCGAAACCTGATGGCAGGATCCTATGCGCAGCGAGCCAGCTCCAGTTGCTGGCCAAAGCGTCGGGACTGTGGCCACAGTCGATACAAGCTTGGCGAGTTCTAGCGATCGTCGCTTCGGGATGAGCGCAAGGGCTTCGCCAGCCGTGAGCCCTGAGCGATCTGGCTGGTTACACCTTCGCCGGCGCTAGCACGATGTCGAAGCGGGTGTGGGCCCAGTCGCCTTCGATGAGGCGCCCGTCGGGGGTGGGGATGCCGGCCTTCTGGATGTGGAAGTCCTTGATGAGCGAGTCCTTGACGCCGAAGACGGAGTCGCCGATCTCGATCTGCGGGTCGCCGTAGACGAAGATGTGGGTCACGAGCGTGCGCAAGCCGGGGGCGGTGACCACGAAGTGCAGGTGGGAGGCCCGCATGGGGGACCGGCCGGTGGCGGCGAGCAGCTTGCCCACGGGTCCGTCGTGGGGGATAGGGTAGGGGGTGGGGGTAAGGGCCCAGAAGGCGTATTTCCCCTGGTCGTCGGCGAAGAGGTGGGCGCGGCCGGCGACGCGCCCGTCGGTGTACTGGACGTCGTAGAAGCCCTCGTCGTCGGCCTCCCAGACCTCGATCCTGGCCCCGGGGACGGTGTTGCCGTCGGTGTCGGTGACGGTGCCCTCGACCCAGCAGGGCTGTCCGTGCGCGT
The DNA here is from genome assembly GCF_026241105.1 of Arthrobacter rhizophilus. Lineage (GTDB taxonomy): Bacteria > Actinomycetota > Actinomycetes > Actinomycetales > Micrococcaceae > Arthrobacter. The sequence continues at coordinate 18,716 of NZ_JAPFFT010000036.1, forward strand.
TCCCGGCGATGTCCCCGCCGATCGGGATCTCGGGGGCGTCCTGGACGAAGAAGGGCCCGAACACGGTGGCCTCGGTGGCGTCCTTGTAGGCGGCGTTGTTGACCGCGATAGTCTGCATCGAGGCGCCCAGGACGTCGGAGAGGAGGACAAACTCCTGGCGCCTGTCGTCGGTGATGTGCCCGGCTGCGGTAAGAAACTCGATCACTTTGTTCCACTCGTCCTCGCTGAGACGGACCTCGCGGACGAAGGCGTGCAGATGCCGGGTCAGGGCCTGCATGAGCTGGCGCAGGCGCGGGTCGGGGGTGTTGGCGAAGGAGGCGACGACCTGGTCGGTGAGGGCCTGCTCGATCGCGGCCTGATCCGGTGAGACCGCAGGGGCTGGTGCTGTGGTTTTCTCGATCATGGTGCTTGTCCTTAACTGAGCTCGTCGGTGAGCGTCTTGGGGTCCTGGCCGGTCATGGCCGCGTGCAGCAGTGCGGTGAGGTTGGCCTCGGTGACGGGGCGCGGATTGGAGGCCGGGATGGCGGGGAGTGCGATCTGGACGGCTTTAGCGATGCCGTCCTCGGTGAACCCGTAGTCGGCCAGGGCGCGGGGGGCATCCAGCTTCTCGCGCAGCGCCTGGAGGCCCTCGAGGGCGTCGGCGGCGCCGAATCCGGCCGCGATCCGGGAGGCGGCGTCGGCGGCGTAGGGAGCGTTGAAGGCGAGCACGTAGGGCAGGACGGTGGCGTGGGTCTGGGCGTGAGGGAGGTCGAAGGTCCCGCCGAGGACATGGCAGATTTTGTGGTGCATCCCGGACCCGGCCGAGGCGAAGGAGACTGCGGCGAGGTAGGCCCCGTAGAGGGCCTGCTCCCGGCCCTCAAGACCTGCGGGATCGGCCACGATGGCCGGTAGTCCCTCGGCCAGGGCGCGGATGCCCTCCGCGGCGATCGCTGCGTTGATCGGGTCCGCCCGGGGCCCCCAGAGTGAGTCCACGCAGTGCGCCAGCCCGTTCAGCCCCGATGCGACCGACAGGCCAACCGGCAGCGACAGGGTCAGGGAAGCGTCGTACACCACTGTCACGGGCAGTACCTGGTCGTCCACTCCAGTGCCTTTTCGGGCACCCTCGGTCACGCCCCACACGTTGGTGGCCTCCGAGCCCGCGTAGGTGGTGGGTACAGCGATGATAGGGATTCCTTCGGTGAGCGCGATAGCCTTTGCCAGGCCGGTCGTCGATCCGCCGCCCACGCTGACGATCAGATCGATTCCCGCCCTTGTCGCGGCTGCCCGTGCCCTCTCTGCGACCCTGACCGGCACATGCATCACAACCTCGTCATACCACAGCTCCACCCTGATCCCTGAGGTGATGGAACGGGCGATCTCCACCTCTGACGATGCCGCGATCACCATCACCCGCCTAGCAGCAAGCCGGACCACCTCAGCGGTCAGGTGCTCGGAGGCCTTCCCCGACCCGAACAGAACTCGCTGACCGAGCGTCAGGTGATCAAAAACCAGTCCCATGGACTTCTCCCTTGATCTCTAGCAATATTCTCCGCGCGCCCGCGTCCTCGCGGAGGCATGTTCACGCGTTCAGTACAATTTAACACGAATGGTCCCATGTCGTTAGGACGTGGCAAGGGGTGAATGAGAATATCGACCCGAACCATCCTAACTAGACAAGATATGTTAAGTAGCACTTGACGGGAAGGTGGCAGGGCGCGACACTTGTTGAAGCGTCAACTAAGCTCCAGCAGATGCTCACGCTTGAGATACCACAGCCAGGGGTAGATGGACCACCTTCCCTCACAAGAGCGCCTCCTACCCAGTACTAGCAGAAGGAAAAAATGACTGACATCACCATTATCGGAACCGGCAACATGGCCCTCGGTCTGGCCACCCGAGCGGTCGCGGCCGGAAAGAGTCTGCAGCTTCTGGCACACAAGGACAAAGGCACGGCAGAGGCTCTCGCAGCCGAACTTGGAGGCAGTGTATCCACTGGGGTTGTGGGCGATGTGCTGACCAGCGAGATCGTGATTCCGGCTGTATTCTTCGACGCCGCGAGAGATATCGTCGCCCTCTATGGTGATTCACTGACGGGGAAGGTCTATGTTGACATCACGAACCCGGTCGACTTCTCCACCTTCGATGGCCTCACGGTACCTGCCGGTAGCTCCGCGACGGAAGAGCTTCAAAAAGCTACCACTGCGAAGGTGGTCAAGGCATTCAATACAACCTTCGCCGCCACGCTGGCAGAAGGGACCGTTGGCGGGCAACCCCTAGATGTGCTGATCGCCGGCGACGACCAAGCCGCAATCGAGGCCGTGGTCGAATTCGTTGTTGCTGCCGGTCTTACCCCGATTGTCGTTGGAACCCAGCGCCGCGCCCAGCAGCTTGAGCAACCGGGTTCCTCCACATCCTTCTCTCTGCCAACGATCAGCTCCCGGATTTCCAGTGGAACTCTACGCTAAAGGTCCTGGCTGCAAGATAGGCTGGCTCCGACGCCCCAAGGTCCTCTCCGGCTATTCAGGGGCTAGTGCACTACCGTTCGGGACGAACCTGGACCAGCTGATGCGACCCCTTGCGGAACTGGTAGTGGGTGAAGAGGCCACCGACCTTTTAAGGCTCTTTGGGGATCTTCCGGGCCGAGAATGCTTCCCGATCGATTGATCGAGGGGACATCGCCAATACCTTCATGTTGTCCGGTCTGCTGCCCAGGCGAGCTCAGAATTGCGCTGTTGGCTTTGTCCAATAGGTCAGAGGATAGAGCCGCCCTTCCTGCATCCCCCAGGAGCTGGCGCTGGGCTGCGTTCTTGACCAGGTGTCAGTCGTTCAGGACTCCTACGACCTGGATCTAGCGAACGATTGGCGGGGCAAGCTCGAAGAGCTGATGTTTGAGGACGTGGACAGCGGTCTGCTTATACCAGGACGCCATGGACCAATGTCAGCCGGGACTGGTTCGAGCCATTCAATGGCGTCTTCGTCACGCCATTCGTGGCTGAAGCTGTCACGTAAACAGTCGATCAGTCGAAGACGCAGGAACCGCCCGCAGGCCTTGGTATTGGCGAAACTTCCGTGGTCAACCCCGCTCGGTGAACCTTAAAATTGGTTGGGAACACACGCGGGGCGGGTGGGCTAACCGGCTGCGTCACCCTGGACGTACCCGGGGGAGAGGATGAAATCACGGAAGTCTTGCCTGCCGAAGGTACTGGTAGACCGTTACCCTACGGATTCCGTATTCATGTGCGAGGACGACTTTCGGGATGCCGCTGCCGGCGGGTTGGTTCAGTCCGGCCGCCCTCTCGGCTGTCAGGGTCTTCTTCCGTCCTTTGGGGCGCTGCGCCGTGTGGCCAGGGCGATGCCCTCGCGTTGACGTTCCCTGATCAAGGAGCGCTCGACTTCGGCGAAGGCACCCACGTCGGGGAGCATAAGGTTGGCGGTGGGGGAGTCGGTCTCACAGGACAGGATGCATGCGTGCGTACTCCAAGCCCATGTCGCACATCAGCTTGTTTTGAGAGAAATACTGCCACTCGACCGAAATGTGACGAAGCAGGGCGTGCGCCGGGACCAACGGCTGCGTCTTTCCCGTCTCCACCCTGAGACCAGGCTTATTGAATACCGAGCGCATGTCCGCCTTTTGTCATACTCGGTCCGAGGGCCTGCCGCTCGTGGCGCAGGCGACACCGATCGCACGAGAAATCGGCATTCGCACCTCTGGCCTGAATGTTGCACACGGTCACCCCAGCCCTATTAATCCGCAGGCGGTCAGTTCGGCATCGCCTAGCGACGACCGAGCTCCGCAATGGCTGACCAGTCCAAATGTGCAAGCTGCGCGTCAGCGAGAGCGGTCTCGAAGCGGGCTCGGATTGCCGGGGTAAGAGGAAGCTCCAGCCGCGACTCCGCCGCGAGGCGCTCCGCGAGGCTCAGATCCTTAAGCCCCAGGGCGACCGTGAAGCCTGGGGGTTCGTAGCAGCGGTCAGCGATGATGCCGCCGTAGACCGAGTGCACGACTCCTCCGAAGAAGGTGCTGGTGAAGAGGTCGACGAACTCACGGGCCGAAACACCTTCCGCCTCTACGAGCGCGATGCCTTCACTCATGGAGGCCACCGCATGCAGGACCATCAGATTCATTGAAATCTTGACCGCATTCGCCTGCCGCGGCTCATTACCTAACCGCCACCGCTTGACACTGCAGGGCGCTAAGTACCTGTCGATGGCGTCGAGTGCATCCGACGGGCCGCCCAAGAGGATGTTTAGCTTCCCCTCGGCGGCCACTTCGGGTCGACCCAACACGGGGGCGGCAACGTAGGCTACTCCGGCATCCGCGAATCGGCGCGAAAGGCGCGCGCCCATCTCAGCGCTAACCGAGGCCATGTTCGCGTGGATTCGCGGACCGCCCGCCGCGCCGATGCTCTCGCGGCTAAGCACCATCTCGGCTGCGCTGTCGTCCGCGAGCATCGAGAAGGAGACAGGCTTGGCAAGCGCCTCGGCCGCCGTTTCGGCCACTACGGCGCCGGCGGCAACAAGATCATCCTGCGCGACGGATCGGCTTCGGTTCCACACTGTCAGATCGATGCCCGAATCGAGCATCCGGCGCGCAATTGACGATCCCATCCGGCCAAGCCCCAGATATCCGGCCTCTGTCATGTTATTCCTCCGGCTCCTCCGGCCGCTCTCAAACGGCCGTGATCGCGTCGATCACGGGCGACGCAGCTGCACTCCAATTACACAAAAGGTCGACGGCGGCGCTCCCACGTTCGACCTGCAGAACTAACGCTCTTCTGCACGCTCGAACCGGGGTTGCGGGAGCGGAGCAAGCGATAACGCGACGCTGGCGAGTATGACCTGACAACGCGCCAGCGTCGCGAGCTAACGGCTCTCCCGAACGGGGGACCGTCCACGGCCGACAGAAACCGGCCGAGCGGGTCTGGGCCATCTCCGAGGACGGCCGAGACTAAAGCCGCCACGGCGAAGAGCGACTACTCCCCGTCGTTTCAAACTGCGAGATTCTCCCCGATCCAGTCTCGCAGGTTGGTTACGGGAATGAGGTGGCGGACATTAAACGTATCGCTCTTGTCCCATGCCACCCCTCGGCCCTGCGCGAACACAGCGCGATACTTGCTCGTCATGTTGTCTGGGTCGCTGGCGAGCTGGTCCAACAGGAATTGCACCGTCCACTCCACTCGTTTGAACGGGCGCTGGAGCACTGACTCCAGAGTGTCCGCCAACTCTCCGTAAGTGATGGTGTCGCCGGCGAGGTACACGATCTCGTTTCGAATCCGGGGTTCGGTGAAGAGAATCTCCGCCGTCAGGACCCCAATATCCTCGGGCGTCGTCACGGTGACGGCTGTGCCCAGGCTTCCCAGGGCGTTGACCGTGTCCTTCCGCAGGTCGACCATGCCGGAGTTCGGTTCGAAGAGGTAGTTCATGAACATGCCGGTCGAGATGATGACCCATTCGGTTTCGGTCTGCGATCGCAGCAATTCGCGCACGTCCAGCTGCGAGTCGAAAATGTCCTGCGGGCTTCCGCGGCCGATAATTTCGAAGTCGACGCCGAACTGCCACGGGAAATAGCGCGGGAGCTTGGCCTGAAGCGCCGCGTGCGCAACCTTCATTGGCGTTTCGAGTCCGGCGGTAATCCCCGTGCATCCGATAACGGTGTCATAGTTCGCGAACAGCGATGCGAGTTCGTCAATGGAATTCTTGATCAGGTCGCCCTCGACGATCTCGACTCCGAGGCTGCGGATCTCGGCGATGTCGCGCTGCTTGTCCGGAACCGTCGAATTGACGGTGCTCGCCCGCACCAGAACACTAACGGTCGCACCCTCCACGTCTCGCGCTCGGCGCGCAACATTGCGCAGAACCGGCATGCCGAGCTCTCCCGCCCCAATGATGAGGATATCTCGAGAGTTCGGAATTGAACTTGCGTTTGCCATTGGTGGTTTTCCTTACTTGATTTTATGTGTGGTCATCAGTGTTTTTTCATCCGGCAACGGCGGAATGGCGGTCGGCTGTCAGCCGATCGATTACCTAGCCTGGGTCAACAGCGACTCAAAGCGCGGAGCTCAGTATGGCCGCGGTCCCGAAGCGGGTGTCTGCCCTAAGCACTCTGTGTTCGCCGATGACCCCGCCGCTGCGTCTCAGCCGGCTTCTTGTTCGACGAGTTCAACGTCGGCAGCGCGCTGAGTCTTTCGTTTTCGGCCTGGCCACGACAGTTCGCGCGACTGCGTGAGTCCATCCGGTCTACGCAGCAGGATCACTACAAGGATGAGTGCAAGCACAAGATCTGAGAAGCCGCGGGGCAGGGGGATCGACAGGAATGCAACCGACTGCCCCGACTCCCAGCGTGCGAGCACCCAGACGAGAACTGATACGACGACCGCCCCACTCACAGCGCCGAACAGACTCCGAAGACCGCCGATGATCAGCATCACCACAATCACGAAGGTTAGGTCCATGTAGAAGTCAGTCGGCCCGAAAGATCCAAGCCAATGCGCGTACATCGAGCCTGCAACGCCCATTATGGCACCGCTGAGAACGAAGGCCACCCGACGCTCACGGTGCACTTTTACACCGACAGCCTGGGCTGCGATCTCGTCCTCGCGCGAAGCCCTTAGTCGTCTTCCGGACGGGGAGCTACCGTAGGCTGCCGCCACAACGATGACGACCGCCGCCCAGGCGTACGCACCCCACAACGTTAGGTCGGTCGGGATACCTGTGAGGGTGCCGAGGCCTCCAGTGACGCTGGTCCAGTTCGTGGTGACGTTAAGGACGACGATCAGTAAAGCGAAGGATGAGATTCCGGCGGCGTGACCCGATAGACGCATCATCGGAATCGCGACGAGTGCCGAAAATGCAGCGGCGACGACGGCCGCGACTATCGTCGCTACCACGAATGATGTCTCTGTGTTTGCCAACACACCTGGCAGATCGGGAAGCACGAACGCTCTTGTAGTCAGCGGGATCGTCAGGAGCGCCGACGTATATGCGCCTACTGACACGAAGGCTATATGACCGAACGAGAGTACTCCGGAGATTCCCCAGAAGGTATAGAGGCCGACAGCCATGACCACGTTGGCAAGCCCGCCGATGGCGACGCTCGAAAGCGCCGGATTGCCGAGCGAGAGAAGGGCCACCAGTACTGCCAATGGTACGACAAGGCCTGCGGTCGGCCCTGCCGCTGCCAACCAGCTGGGAACAGGATTCTGTCGGGTGTTCACACGCGCGACCTCTCGTTAGCCGAGGGCAGTAGGCCCTGCGGGCGGAATGTCAGGATTACGATGACGAGCGTGTACAGAATCGCATCGCGATACGGGCGGATTTCCTCGGGTAGCAGCACCTGAAGCGCCACTGTCGTGCCGCCGAGCAAGAACCCACCCGCAACCGCACCAGGGAGACTGCCAAGCCCACCAATGACCACCGCGACGAACGCAATGAGCACAGGCTGGAGGCCGCTCGTGGGAGTAAGGGTCCCCGAGCGGGCTACGAGCAGTAGCCCGCCGGCGCCGGCCAGCAAGCCACTTACGGCGAACGCGACCATCATCACGCGGTTTGACCGCACTCCGACGAGGCGCGCCATCGTGAAGTCCTCCGCAGCAGCCCTCAACTGCACCCCGACGGGGGTTCGGTTGAGAAGCAGAGCCAGCCCTGCGAGCATCACTCCGGCAACCACGATGGTCACAAGATCGATCCACACGATGCTCAAGCTCCCAATCTGAAGCGGCTTTGCCAGCTCCGACCCGAACGAGGTCGACACCGTGTCGCTGCCCGCGACGAGGGTGAGCAGGCTTTTGATCGCCAGTGCGACCGCGAATGCGAGAACCAGGAGCGTGCCGGGGTCGGCACCTCGAGCGAAGCGGAAGACGCCACGCTCTGTCGCCACGGCGATGGCGATGCCCGCTGCAAGAGCGCAGACGATCGCCACCAACACCGGGACGCCAGCCAAAGCCAGCAACACGTATGCCGCGAAAGCGATGAAGTAGCCGTGGGCGAAGTTGATGATGCCGGCAACACCGTAGACCACTGCGATCCCGAGGGCGTACAAGGAATAGAGTCCGCCGACACTGATGCCCGTGATGATGTTCTGCAGCAATGTCATGAGGAAGTCCGTTCGTCGCCACGAGCCGAGAAGAAGGCTTGGGCCAATTCCTCGGTCACCGCCGTCGCTCCCTTGCCCTCCAGCTTGCCGTGTCGCATCACGTAGGTCACATCCGCCAGTTCAGCGGCGCGCTTCGCGTTCTGCTCGACGAGCACGATAGTCATGCCTTCGTCCCGCAGTGTGACGACAGTCTGGAACACTTCCTCGACGATCTTGGGCGAGAGTCCTAGCGAGGGCTCGTCGAGGAGGAGTACGGTCGGACGCATCATGAGGGCACGCCCGATCGCGAGCTGTTGCTGTTGCCCGCCAGAGAGCAGACCTGCCTGCCTGCTGGCGAAGTCGCCGAGCACAGGAAATCGTTCATATATCTCTTCAACCTCCACCTCAGCACGATCGGCGCGACCTGCGCGCGCGACCGTCAGATTCTGCTCGACGGACAACTTGGTGAAAATACGGCGCCCTTCGGGCACGAGCGCGATGCCCGCCCGCGTCCGTTTCTCGGGCGAGTGCAGGGAAATGTCATTCCCGTTGAAAACGATCCGGCCCGATACCTTGCCTTCGCAAGCACCGGCCATCGCCAAGAGGGTCGTGGACTTGCCTGCGCCGTTCGGCCCGATAAGAGCGAGGATGGTGCCAGACTCTACGACGAGATCCACGCCGCGTAGTGCTGCAACTGCACCGTATCGGACATGCAGGTCGCTCAGTTCAAGACGAGACATGGGGGGCCTCCGCTCCAAGATAAGCCTCGACAACGGCCGGATCGCGAACGACGACCTGCGGTTCACCCACAGCCAGAGTTCGGCCGGCTGCAAGGACGTGCACCTGGTTACAGACTTTTGTGATCAGGCGCATATCGTGCTCGATCACGAGCAGGCCGCAGCCCTTGGTGTCGCGTACGTCGATCAGTGCCGAGGCAAGGTCGTCTGTTTCGCTCTCGTCAAGGCCTGCCGCAGGCTCGTCGAGGAGCATGAATTTTGGATCCGTTGCGAGGGCGCGGGCCAGGGCGACGCGACGCTCTGATCCGTAGGGCAAACTGGACGATTGGACTTGGGATAGGTGGTCGAGCCCAAGTTGCTCCATCAATTGCGTGGCCCTGTCGCGCGCGACTCGCCTGGAGGCTCCCACGCCCCGAGCTCCGACCTCGATGTTCTCCGCCACCGTGAGCCGGCCAAAGAGCCGGACGGCCTGAAAGGTGCGAGATACGCCGGCCGCGACCCTCGCTTCCGGGCGCAAACGGGTGATGTCCCGGTCGCCGATCCGCACGCGCCCTGACGTAGGGCGCTGGAACCCGGTGATGACGTTTACCATCGTCGTCTTTCCGCTGCCGTTTGGTCCGATCAGGCCGAGGGTTTCTCCTTGGCTGATCTTGAAGGAAACGACGTCACACGCCTTGAGCTGGCCGAACGATACGCACACGTTGTCGACGGCAAGTTCCTGCGGTTGGGGTTGGTTCATGTGTCAGCCGATTCCGTCGGTGATGGAGGCGGGGACCGATGGTGTGACGGTTTTTATGTAGCCGGGCTTGCCGTTGGTGTATTTGATGATCCTGAGCGGGCTGTTCAGGGGGATGTGTGCTTGGGGGGTGAAGGTAACGGTGCCGGTGAGGAACGGCTGGTCTGTGAATGTGTTCCATACCGCTGCGATCTTCGCACCGTCCGTACTGCCGGTTTTTTCGATCGCGAGCTTGAGTGCCTGGACGATTGTGTCGCCGACTACTGGGCCGCCGCCGTTGGTCAGGGTGGTTCCTGTCGTTTTCGAGTATTTGTCCAGCCATTCGTTCACGGCCGGGTCGGCGTCGTCTTTGTATGACGAGACGGTTGCGGTGTGGTAGAAATTGTTGAGATCCGGAACCGCGCTGTTCCAGCTAGTGCCGTCGAACGGGTCTCCCGAGAGGATGGGGATGTCGATGCCCGCGGCGCGGATCTGCCGCAGTGCTGATGCGCCACCAGGCGGGTAGGAGGCAAGGAACAGCACGTCGGGGGCAGCGGCCTTGATCTTGTTGATCTGAACGGCGATCGAGCTGTCGTCATTCTTGAAGGTGTCGGTGCCGACGACGGTGCCGCCGCCGTTCGTGAAGAACTTTGTGAAGGCTGAGTTCACGCCTCGGGTATACGAGAGGGTGTCATCCAAAAGCGTGAAAGCCTTGGTGTAACCGTTCTCCTTGCAGAACGTCGCCAGCACGGTTCCGGCGTTTCCAGCGGACGGGGCGAATGAGTACGCCTTGTCTCCGATGCCCTGAACACCGAATTTTGGAGACGCCGCACCCAGCGAGATGCTGACCATGCCGTTCTTCTGCGCGACGGAAGCAGCAGGGCTGCCAAAGTCAAAGTCTTTGCTGACGATCATGATCTTGGCGCCGTCGTCGATGAGTTGCTGCGCGACCTGCCCACCCCGCGCCACATCAGACTTTGTGTCCAGGACCTTGAGATCCACCTGGCGGCCGTCGATGCCGCCCTTGGCGTTGAGCTGATCGATCGAGTACTTGACCACGTCGAGGACCGGTCCGTCGTAATCCTTGAGCACACCGGTCAGCCCGACGGCGGCCCCGATCACGAGCGGGCCCTTCTCATCCTTGGACGCGCTGCTCCCGCTCGGGGAGCACGCCGACAAGACCAGCATCGCGGCAGCGAAACATGCCACCACCACCCCCGAAGGCTGCTTATGGATCTTCATGAAACTCCGTTCCGTAATCCGTATCGTGGAATCAGCATTCTGCTAGCCGAAACACTAGAGAGTAATAGCGCACACGTCAATAGAAAAAAATAACTGATACTGGACTGACGGTGGCAAGCAACCGATTTCTCCGACAGCTGATCTGAGGCGTGTTGCGATGTTTGGAGGACCTTGGTGTCCTTGCAGTCCAAGTGGCAGATCCGGTCCTTGAAGTCCGAGATGAACGGGGCGGAGTCCTGCCATATCAAGGGGGAGGCCCTGTTTGGGCCGAATGCTTCGCGGTGACCGATCGGCTTCGAGGGTGCTCCCACCGCCGGGCGTCCAGGTGGTTGGCGCAGACTGCGATTACCAGGCGGTAGTAGCCCCCGCCGGAGGCCAGTTTCGCGCTTCTTCGAATGGGAGGTCGGGCCACTGGCCGGTGAACGGGGTAAACAGGCCGGACATCGTCAAGCTCCTGCACGAATGAACGCCCGAGGTTCAGCAGATACGTCCCCAGGCGATTCGATGCCCTTGCCGGAAAATGATGCCTTCAACCAGCAACAATGCTGCCGGTGGACGACCAAGTCAGCCAGCCGCGCCTTGGCTTGCGAGCTCAGGGCATTGATGGGCATCTTCTTGTCCACCGGGATCACTGGAGAGCGATGGTAAGAGGTAAGGAGACGCAATGCGTGTAAAAAGTAAGCCCCCCCGAGATCACCTACTTTTCCCCACCAATTTTGAAGACGAGGATAATTGCCCTTCCGTGAAGTTAGCTAACCACCTCCTCGACGCCCTCATGTGGCTGATGGATGAGGCGGTACTACAGTTTGGCTTGACGAAGTTACCGGTAGGCCGTTCCTCGGCTGATGCCCTGAGGGGATCGGCCGGCCGTTCCGGGATGAGGGTCATTTCCGTTGCTTACAGGCACCGGCGGTCGAGCGGAGGCGCCGGTGACAGGCCGCCACGGATACTTAAGACATGATGATCTTGATGTCCATGAGGGTTCCTTCCACTGCGTTCGGGTCACGTCTTTAGGTCTGGGCTACTTGGATCGGCCGCTGCAAAATGATCATCCCGTCCCTGTGTGCCCGGGGTCTGCAGCTTCAGGGCAGTGGCCGCAATCAGCACCGATATGGTTGCCGCGGTGAGCAGGCTCCCGTTTCACAAGCGGGGGAGTCATGGCTGCTGAGCATGAAGCCGAAGGCTGCGACTGCCAGCGCGCCGCCGACTTGACGGCTGGTGTTGAATACGCCGGAGGCGATGCCGCCGCGGCCCGGTGGAACACTGTTGAGCAGGATCGCCGTGGTGGGCGGCATGACGAAGGGGCCGCCCAGTCCGGCGAGGACCATCAGGATCGCGATGAGCCACAGCGGGGCTGCAGGGAAAGCTGCGAGCAGCGCGAGCCCGACCGCCACCGTATGCTTCAGGTGGCCTTTGGCTGGGAGGACGTGCACCTGCACCGGTTCACGGCATTGGATCCCTTTGTGCGGCTGCGGCCGGTCGATGGCGGGTTTCCAGAGGACCTGCAATGGCTTTCAAGGTGGTTGGGTCCCCGGATAGGAGTCCGGTGTTTGTGTGAGTTTCGTGTCCGAGAATGGACGCAGGAGGAAATTCACGA
>NZ_JAPFFT010000037.1 GCF_026241105.1 Arthrobacter rhizophilus
GAACCGCCCGGCGACAATGGACGATCAGAAGGACCAGAACCCAACCCGGGCCGCAACCCTTCACACATATCGTCTAGTCCTGTGTTCCAGCTAACTGCCGACTCCCCTGACCCGACGCAGTGCCAAAATTATGGAACGAGGCTATTGGACGCCCGAACAACCGGTTGTCCAATAGCCTCGTTCTCACTTTATGGCGCCAGCAGCGAGCCCGCGTTCGAAGTATCTCTGAAGTAGCAGGTAGGCGAGAACTTCCGGCAACGCTGTGATGACCGCAGACGCAAGAACCTTTGTCTGATCATTGCTGAACTCGCCAACGAAGAACTGCGGAATCAATGTTATTGCTTGGACGTCTGGATCCTGCAGGAATACCAGTGGCAGGAGATAGTCATTCCAAGAGGCCAATAGAGTGAAGATGACAATCGCCGCAGCAATCGGACGAGATAGCGGAATGACAATATACCAAAAGGCACGGAAGGCATTGGCTCCGTCCACCCTGGCTGCTTCAAATAGCTCGTTTGGAATCCCGTTCAGGAAGTTACGGGCTAATAGAACCGCAAAGGGAATCTGTAGAGCAGCGAGCGGTAGAACGACAGCCCAATACGTATTGTACAGTCCGAGATTAGTTGCGGTTACGAACAACGGGGTAAGGAGGACCACTTCCGGGAGCGTCAAGCATGCTAGAAGTAACCAGAAATAGATCTCTCTTCCTCTGATGTGAAGCTTGGAGAAACCATATGCAGCCAATAATGCCACTATGTAGACGATGACAATCGTCGCCAGCGCCATGATTGCACTGTTCCTGAAAAACAGGCCAAAGCCGGGAACCGCGAGTACCTTGGCATAGTTTCCCCAACCCTCCCCAGCCAGCGAACCCTGCAACATTGCCGCAAGCGGGAAAAGGAACGGCAGAACTAATACAGTGACTACGACCTGCAAAATTACTCGAGTGAGACGCGTCCTTGCCTCAAACATCAGGAAACTCCGTCCTTGTCGCGTCCGCGGACCTGGAGAAGGATGGCCATGCCCAGCGCCAATACCAGGAGAATTATCGATAGTGCTGCACCATAGCCCACGTTGCTTTCCGGGATGCTGACACGATAAATAAGGGTTCCAAGGAACTCCGTCGCGTAGTTGGGGCCGCCGATGGTGACCAGCCACGGGACGTCAAACGTCTTGAGCGCCGAGATAGCACTTAGCATTGCCAGTGCTACAGTCGTACCCCGCACTCCGGGCAAGATAATACTTATCAACGAACGGATATTTCCTGCTCCGTCGATTCGGGCAGCTTCCAGGATCTCCGGGTCAATTTGACTCATCGCTGCGTAGTACAACACGAATGTCAAGCCAGTCCACTCCCAGATGTGAATGGAAATGATAACGGCCAGAGATGTGCTGGACTGAGCGAGCCAAGGCTGAGCCAGTGACCCCAGACCAAGATGCTGGAGGAGCCAGTTGAATTGGCCGTCCGCTCCGTATACTTGCCTGAAGACGGGGGCCATGATCGACGGCGCCAGAACTACAGGGACAAAAATGATGATCTTGTAGATTACGCCAAGTTTCACCTTTGAATGCAGAAGAACAGCGAACACGACACCAAGAGCCGTTTGGATGAAGAAAGTAACTATGAAGTAAACCACCGTGTGATAAATGGCCTGCCAAACTACTGGATCCTGAACTGCGTGGACATAGTTCTGGGCACCTACGCTTAGCGGATCCGGATCGGTCCCATTCCACTTCAGTGTCGACACGTAGCCGGTGTAGCCCATGCCATAAAAGATCAGTCCCATGGACACGATAAGGGCCGGCAGGATCCATGGGAGTCCCCGCTGTCTTAGGCGGTTGCGCTTTCGTCTTCCTAGACCTCCCACCGACCCTTGCTGGCTGGAGTGAACGACCAAAGCCGGTTCAACTGATGTTTTGGCCATGACTTCGCTGTCTTCCCATCTGGTGTTCTTGGTCCATATCGACCCGGCTGGTCCGAGGCTACTTGAACTTCAATCCTGCTGCTTCAGCCGAAGACTGGAGAGTTTGGGCCGCCTGTTCTGGGGATGCCTTGCCCTCCGCCACCGTTGTGGAAGCCACACCAAAAGCCGTCGAAAGATCCGAGCTGACTAGTCCAAGACGTGGTTCCGTGACCGTAGCTGCCTGGTCAATCAACTTCTGGACTGACGGCTGCTGGGCACTCCGGTCGGTCATCGGGATGGTGTCCCAGTTCGGTGCGATTCCCTTAAGGGCAGGGATGTCATTCAGCACGTTCGCGACTTCCTGCTGACCCGCCTTGGAAGTACCGAGCCATGTGGCGAAAGTGGTCGCGGCCGCTTTGACCTTCGATTTGTTGTTCACGGCAAGTCCGTAGTCCGAGTCGCCCGAGAGGGCGAAGTCCGAGCTGCCGGCACCGGAAGCTGCAGGGAACGGAATCGGTACGATCGGGAACGGTTTTGGATTTGCCACCCCTGCCGCCGAGATCGCTGGCGTCATGCCGGCGGTTGTCGCATACTGCATATACCAGGTGCCCATCATGACCATTGCGGATTTTCCGGACATGAATTCATTATTCGCATCAGGGTACTGCTGGACCCCCAACGCACCGTCTTGCATGATGCCATCCGCGAACAGACGCTTCCATGTGGTGAGCGCCTTCACGATAGTGGGGTTGGTCCACTTCGTATCACCGGTTGATGCTTTGTTCCAAACACCCGGTTCGATGCTGTTCGAGATGGCCTGCAATGTGTCCCGGTTGAATGCAACCTGAGCTGCTCCTTGGACGAAGCACTTAATGCCATTCTTTTTGAATACACCGCAAACGTTCACCCATTCATCGACGGTCTTGGGAGGTGTCAGGTGGTACTGATCAAAGAGATTCTTATTTGTCCACAATGAACCCGAGTACGTTGATCCCACGGAAATGGCCGCAAGCTTGCCGCTCTTCGTCGTCAGGCCATCAACCCCGATAGGCGACACTTTTGACTTCCAGTCGCTGCCCAGCGACTTAGCCATTGCGGGCGTCAGATCAGCCGCGAAGCTGCTGAAGTCGTCCATTCGAACACCAGGATTAATGTCGTAGATGTCCGGGCCGCTGGATGAAGCCAATGCAGGCTTCAACGCAGCGTTCCAACCGTCAATGGTCAGCTGCTTATACGTGACCTTGATATCCGGATACTCCTTGTTGAACGCCGCAATGTAACGCTCCGCACCGGACGGCTGGGGAGTCCAGCCCCACCAGGTCACGTTTCCCGACGTCGCTGAGCCCTCGTCGGCTGCCGACGATCCCGACGAACCGCAGGCGCTAAGGCCCAAGGCCGTCATCCCCAGTATGGCCGCTGCGGCCACAGGTCGAAGCCTTGATTTCGCGCCGATAGATCTAAACATTGTGTCTCCTTCTCCGGAAGCTACTGCCGATGCAGTGCCGCAATTGTCGAGGGGTAAGGTCCGAGGGACTATCTGGTTGTGCGAAGAGGCTGTGGGCAATGCGTTGAGAACCAGAGCGGGAATCCCTCCGTCTACCTAATTCGTGACCGTGGGCGGCTAAGTCCCTTCAGATTTATGATCGCGACCCCCATTCACACGTTCGACGCCCATGTCCTGCGCATGAATCCTGACTTGCTGAGGGTGATTCTCCCTGTGTTGCCGGTCACACTCAAGATACATTCCCTAATTTCTAGAGTCAAGTTTCAGTAGAATAACGAAACATTTCGTGAATGCCTGAAGGCTTCGCGACACCACGGATGCCTGTCCGTCGCCCCGCTTCAGCGACAGCGGCCCTTCACCGGGAGGTCCGCCAACCGTTCGTGGAAACTGATCTAGAGTCTCATCCCTGCCGCCATGGGCCCCGTGTTTACTTGGATATCGGCCGAGCCACCATCCTGCTTGCGAAGCGGTGGGCCTCAGAGCGCGGCGGCTAAATCTGCCGTGCGAAAGTTTTCGCGACTTCTATAAAAAGTTTGCTAACTTCTGCGCGGCAATGTAGCTTTGCTTGAGTCAGTTCGATACGCGCACAGCACCGGTGGTTAGACCCCGGATCTGGCCAACGAGGGAGTAAAGTTGCCGCTCATTCAGATAGATCTCGACCGAACTCTTTACAACGAGAAGCACGAACAGATCAGCCGCGAGCTACACAAGGCCCAGATTGACGCCTTGGCGATACCGGCAGACGATCTCTTTCAGGTGTTCCGGCCGCATGATGCCGGCGAAATCAAGTTCGACCCCACGTACAACGGAGTTGACCGTCAGAATCTGGTTGTTATTCACATCACGATGGTCCATAAGTACTCGGTCGCTATGAAGAAGGGCCTGTACAAGCACATCGTTGAACGGATGGCTGCTATCGGAATCCGGCCAGAAGACATCCAGATCGCGGTCGTTGAGAACGGCTTCGAAGACTGGTACGCCGGCAGACTCTAACTCTTTCCCCGGCGGCACATACGAGAAGAAGCTGCCGATTCATGGCTCAAACTAATTTTGGAGGACGGTTATGACATCGAGCGTCACCCCCCTAAAGGTCTTGTTCATCGGCGGAACAGGCACGATCAGTGCCTCTTCCGTCCGCCTCGCGGTCGCCCAGGGTATGGAGGTCTTCGTTCTCAACCGGGGACGCAACGTTAAGGGACGGCTGCTGCCTGAGGCCGTAAAATGGCTTACCGCTGACATCACCAACCGCGACTCGGTCGCGACTGCACTTGGTGACCTACAGTTCGACGCAGTTGTGAATTTTCTTGGCTACAGCGCCGAAGACGCGGCCGAAGCAGTGGGCATGTTCCGAAACAAGACAAGCCATTACATCCACATCAGCACGGCTTCGTTGTACCAAAAGCCCATCCTTCAAGTACCCATCGTGGAATCAAACCTGCGTCAGAACAGGTTCCTGCATTACGCCCGGAAGAAAATCGATGCCGAGAACTTTCTCATGCAGGCACATGTCGATGAGGGTTTCCCTGTAACCATCGTGCGGCCATCACACACCTACGATGAAGCAAATCCCCCTCTTGCTGGCGGGTGGACGATTTTCGATCGAATCGAGCGAGGTGCAGAGGTAGTTGTGCACGGCGACGGCACATCGCTCTGGACTCTAACCCACGCGGCAGACTTAGCTCAGGGACTCGTGGGACTATTGGGCAATCAGCGGGCAGTTGGGGAGGCCTTCCACATCACTTCTGACGACGTGTACACCTGGGACCAGATCTACACACTCGTCGGAGATGCGGTCGGGGTACCGGCAAACCTCGTACATGTTCCTTCGGAGTTCTTTCCGATAGCCGCGCCTGACTGGGGATGGTCTGAGCTATTCGTCGGTGACCTCGGGCATAGCGCTATTTTCGATAACTCAAAGATCCGCCGCTACGTGCCCGGTTATGCACCGAACCGGACCTTCATTCGGACGGTTGTCGAGATGGCACAGTGGAGACGCGATCACCCGGCCGAAGCCGCAGGGGATCCGACCGTCGAAGGCATAATCGACCGTATGGCCAACGGCTACTACGACTCAAAGAAGATTTTCGAAGGACTCGCTCCATCGGGTGAGCACAAGTGACAGTGGCGGATATGCCGAACCCAGGAGCCATGCTTCGCGTCTCGGGTAGGCATCTTCGGAACGAAAGCGACACAGTGGTGCGCTTGCGAGGGGTCGGCCTTGGCGGTTGGATGAATATGGAAAACTTCATCACCGGGTATGCGGGTGCTGAATTTCAGCAGCGGAAGGTTCTTCGTTCTGTCCTGGGTCAAGAAGGATATGATCTTTTTTTCGACCGGTTCCTTGACGTGTTTTTTGCGGAAGAGGACGCGGACTACCTCGTGTCTCTGGGGATAAATTCGGTTCGTATCCCTTTCAATTACCGGCATTTTGAGGACGACGGAAGACCCTTCGAACTCAAGGAGGAGGGCTTTAGGCGCCTCGATCAGGCCATCGACGCATGCTCGAGTCGGGGCATTTATTCAATTCTTGATCTCCATGCCCTGCCCGGCCACCAGAATCAGCACTGGCACAGCGACAACCCCACTCACTGGGCAAGCTTTTGGACCCACAAGCACTTCCAGGACCGCGTTGTTCACCTGTGGGAGGCCCTTGCTGACCGATACAAAGACAATCCCTGGGTAGCAGGCTACAACCCCATAAATGAACCTGCCGACGCAGTTGGGGACGTCATTGGACCGTTCTACCGTCGTCTGGAATCTGCGATCAGGGCTGTCGATAGGAAACACATACTGTTCCTGGACGGAAACAGGTACTCGACGCAGTTTGACCAGTTGGGCGATCCGCTACCCAACACCGTGTATACGGCGCATGATTATGCTCTTCCGGGATTTGTCGATGGGGGTCCCTACCCAGGAGAAAGTCGCGGAAAGTACGTCGACAGGTCGGTGATCGAAAAGACCTTTCTTGATCGCACCCAATACATGAGGCAGACGGGTACTCCGATCTGGGTAGGCGAATTCGGTCCCGTATACACCGGCGACCCGGAGCGGGACGAGCAGCGCATTCGGCTCCTTGAGGATCAACTTGAAATTTACCGGGAGCACGAGGCCAGCTGGGCCTTGTGGACATATAAAGATATCGGCCTTCAGGGCGTCGTGTCGGTCCCAGCGGAGGCGCCGTATATGAAGCAGATCGCTTCGGTACTTGAAAAGAAGAAGCGCCTCGGCGTGGACTCTTGGGGGTCCACGGATGCTGGAGTGCGGGATATCTTGGGACCGATCGAGGCGCTGGTGGAGAGGGAATTCCCGGACTTCCAACCCTATCCGTGGGGCCAGAAGCGTTGGATTCATGGACTCGTTAGGCACGTGCTGCTTGCCGAGGCGATGGTTGGGGATTTCGGACGAAGCTTCGAAGGGTTAGAACCGGCGGCCGCGAGCTCACTAGCGGAGTCCTTCCGATTTGATACGTGCGATAAGAGCCTCCCACTTGCCAGGGCTCTTCGCGCAGACACACGGGCGATGACGTCCTAATCCCCGGACTGCACATTAGGGCGTTGATTCATTCCCTGACGTGCACGGTTTCACGCACCAGGTGGTGGACCTCGTGACGGGATCCGTATCTTCCGGCTGTCCGGCCGTCCTCAACGCAAAGGAAACCATGACTGACAAGAAGACCGCCCTGGTGGTCCGTGGCGGCTGGGATGGCCACCAGCCATTCGAGGCCACGGAATTCTTTATCCCGTTCCTCAAGGACAACGGCTACGACGTCCGGGTCGAGGAATCCCCCAAGGTATATGCCGATTCGGCATACATGCCCGGCGTTGACCTGATCGTGCAGTGCATGACCATGTCCACCATCGAAAAGGACGAATTCGAGGGGCTCCGCACCGCCGTCGAAAACGGCACGGGACTGGCCGGCTGGCACGGTGGCATCGCCGATTCCTACCGGAACAACTCGGACTACCTGCACATGATCGGCGGCCAGTTCGCGTGCCATCCGGGCAAACACCCGGACGAACGCATCGGCGAGCAGTCCGACAACTACATGCCGTACACCGTCACCATGGTCCCGGCCGCCGCGAGCCATCCCATCACGCAGGGCATCAGCGACTTCGAGCTGGTCACCGAGCAGTACTGGGTCCTCGCGGACGACTACATCGACGTCCTCGCCACCACTACCCAGAAGGTCCGCGACTGGGACCCGTGGAACCGTGAAGTCACCTCCCCCGCCATCTGGACCCGGCAGTGGGCCGAAGGCAGGATCTTCGTCTGCACCCCGGGCCACCGCGTGGAAATCCTCCAGGACAGCAATGTCCGCACCATCATCGAAAGGGGCATGCTTTGGGCAACCCGATAGACACAGCCAAGCCAATAAAAGTAGGCATCATCGGCTGCGGCGCCATCATCGCCCAGTACCTCACCAACTTCCGCCGCCTGGACGCCATTGACCTCGTGGCCGTCGCGGACCTCGACCCCGCCCGCGCGCAAGCGGTCGCGGACTCCTACGACGGCGTCCGTGCACTCACCGTAGAGGAGCTCCTCGCCGCGGAGGACGTCGAGCTCGTCCTGAACCTCACCATTCCGGCCGCGCATGCGCCGGTCGCTTTGAGGGCGATCGCCGCCGGCAAGAGTGTCTACGGGGAGAAGCCGCTCGCGGCCACCACCGCCGAGGCACGGCAAGTGCTCGACGCGGCGCGGGAGGCCGGCGTCGTAGTCGGCTGCGCACCGGACACGGTGCTCGGCACCGGGATCCAGACCGCCCGCAAAGCAATCGACGACGGCCTGATCGGCACACCCATCTCGGCCACCGCGACCATGGCCACCCCGGGGCACGAGCGCTGGCACCCGAACCCGGACTTCTACTACCAGCCCGGCGGCGGACCCCTGCTGGACATGGGCCCCTACTACGTCAGCGCCCTGGTCACGCTGCTGGGCCCGGTGGTCTCGGTCATCGGAGCCGCAAGCCACACCCGGAACTCGCGCACCATCGGCTCCGGACCACGCGAGGGCGAAACGATCCCCGTGACCATCGACTCGCACGTCACCGGGGTCCTGGTCCACGCCTCCGGCGCGCTGTCCACGCTCGTGATGAGCTTCGACGCCGTGAAAACCAAGTCCCCCAACATCGAGATCCACGGGGCCACAGGGTCCCTGGTCGTTCCCGACCCGAACCACTTCGACGGCGACGTCCGGCTCTTCACGCTCGGCGCCGACTCCTGGCAGACGCTACCGGCCTCGGCCGGCTACATCGATTCCGGCCGCGGCTTCGGCATCGCCGACCTCGCCGCCACTCCGGCCGGCGCGGAACCGCGTGCGGGCGGTCAGTTGGCTTACCACGCGCTGGAGGTCATGGAATCAGTGCTGGCATCCGCCCACAGCGGGACCGCGGTGACCATCAAAAGCACGGTCGAACGGCCGGACCCCGTGGAGTTGACCGCGTTGGCGGCACCGCTCGCACAGGTTCAGGGAATCAGCTCGTAAGGGTTGCCCAATATTCTCCGGACTGAGGCGGCCGCGGCACCGATAATATTTCGCCAATGATTGAGAAATTATCTCAGGCTATCATCTAAAGTTTTCGCGATAATCGCGTCAAGGCTCTTGGAATTTCGCGATAGAGTGGGTGCATGTCTGAGGAAACTATCGTTGATACAGCCTCTGCTCGCGCCACTCTCTCGCGCGTCGCCGCGGAAGCCGCCGTTTCTACGTCCACCGTATCGAAGGTGTTAAATGGCCGCACCGGCGTCTCCGAGACCACCAGGATCAGGATTGAAGAGCTCCTGGCTGTCCATGGGTATAACCGTCGGGGCGGCGGCCAGACGGCGGCACTCATAGAGCTGGTTTTTAGCCGTTTGGACAATTTGTGGGCGATCGAGATAATCCGGGGTGTCGAAGCGGTCGCCAGGGAGAACGGAATGAGCGTCATCCTGACGGAGAGCGGAGACCGGCACTCTCCCGCACCGGATTGGATTGAGGGGGTCGTGCAACGACGTCCCGCCGGCGTCATTTTGGTCTTCTCGGACCTTTCACCTGACCACAAACGCCAGCTTCGGACGAGAAACATTCCCTTCGTGGTGGTGGATCCGGCGGGCGATCCGGCACCTGATGTACCGTCCATCGGCTCGGCAAACTGGTCCGGCGGCGTATTGGCCACTCGCCATCTAATTGATCTTGGGCACCGCAACATTGCCATGATCACTGGCCCGGACGACATGATGTGTTCGCGCGCCCGCGTTTCGGGATACCGTTCTGCACTCGATGCTGCAGGTATACCGATTCAGGATCATCTGATTGTTCCCGGGCAATTCCATCGCGAGGACGGCATAGAACGGGGGCAGGAATTGCTGTCCCTGCCGAATCCCCCGACTGCCGTCTTCGCTGGAAGCGACCTCACAGCTCTCGGCGTCTACGAGGCCGCTCGATCGGTCGGTGTCGAGATTCCCCGGGATCTGTCTGTTGTAGGTTACGACGACCTTCAGATCGCCCAATGGGCAGGGCCGCCGCTTACAACCGTCAAACAACCGTTGTCCGAAATGGCGGCACAGGCGACACGTCTTGTGCTTCGTCTGCGAAACGGTCGGGAAGTCGAGAGCCTCCGCATCGATCTCGCCACAAGTCTCGTAGTGCGCAATAGTACTGCCCGCCCGGCCTGAAGACACTCCTGACGACCTAACCGAGCCATTCATCGGAAGGGGGTGTAAGTTTCTGCAAGTTGTCCCAGAGCGCCTCTGGAATCGGATGACGCAACAGGTCCAGAGTCTGGTCAATTCGGTCCGGGGAGGATACGCCCACTACTGTCGAACTTATTCGTTTATCCCGAATGGAGAACTGCAGTGCTGCAGCCGCCAGAGGAACGGCATATTCCCTGCATGCGAGCTGCATGGCAAAAGCCCGCCCCGGAGTAGCCTCGCCACCTTGGCCGTAGGCGTATTTTGGTTGATCCTGAGGTCCTCGGGCCAGCATCCCACCCCCGTACGGTGCGGCGTTTACGACACCCATGCCGCGGTGTGCGGCCAGGTCAAGTAGCCAATCCGCAGAACGGTCAAGAAGGCTGTATCTGTTGTGGGTGAGAACCACGTCGAATATGTCCGTATTAATGTAACGCGCCAGCAAGTCTACAGGGCCCCCAGCGACTCCCACATTGTCGACGATGCCTTCTGCGCGCAGCGATTCCATAGCCTCGACGGGCCTCCAACGGCCATTCCCTCCTCAAAGGAGAGTCGTTCTGGGTCATGAAGATACAGCAACTGCAGCCGGTCCAGCCCTAGCCGCTCCAAGCTCTCCTCCACAGAAGCCCTGATTCTCGCGGCAGAGAAATCTCCGTTACGTGGGTCGGGATCGGCTTTTGTTGCGAGGACAAATCCACTCGGAAGCCCTCCATGCCTGCGAATGGCTTCACCAATCCGTCGCTCGCTAGCCCCGTGGCCATAGCCGTTCGAAGTGTCCATGAAATTGATCGGGCTGGTAAAGACACTTAGTACGGTGGCAACCGCACGCTCTTGGCCCACTTCGTATCCGTAGAGCCCGGGCATGCTGGCCAGAGGACTCGTGCCGATACAGATTGGTGTAACCGATAGTCCTGTCGTACCAAGCGGACTCCTTTCGAGCTGGTTACCCGGCAATGCTTGAGCGTGCACGTTGTCTCCTGATAGATGGATTCATTGAATTATTGGCAATGTCCTTGCGGGACGCGCTAACCTCGACGCCGTCTGCAGTGATCCCGCCAGCACCCCGAGGACCGTCGTTAACACGGACATTTTCTGTGCTTAGTTGATGGGTGCGGGGCCGAGCTCATCGATGAGCTTCTGCATGGCCACGTAGGCCTTGTTCCGGTAGGCGATGAGTTCGGGTGTGCGGTCGGCCGGGACGTTGAGGAAACCCGCGCCGGTCTTGGTGCCCAGCTTTCCTGCCTCCACGAGGTCGCTCAGGATCTTCGGGGTCGCGAAGCGCTCCGGGAACCCGGTCTGGAGGGACTTGTAGCAGAAGTCGTAGACATCCAGTCCGGCCATATCCGCGATCGCGAACGGACCGAAGAACGGCAAGCGGAAGCCGAACGTCGTACGGACCAGGGTGTCGACGTCGTCCGCTGTCGCGATCCCCTGCTCCACCAGCTGGGCGGCCTCGTGGAACAGCGCGTACTGCAGCCGGTTGAGCACGAAACCGGTGACGTCCTTGACGACCGCGGTCTGCTTGCCGGCCGCGTGGACCAGTTCACGGGAAGCGGCCACGGTCTCCGGGGTGGTGCCGGCGTGGGGAATGATCTCGACGCCGGGAATGAACGGGGACGGGTTGGAGAAATGCACGCCCAGGAACCGCTCCGGGCCAGCCACGGCCACGGCGAGATCGGCGATGGAAATGGTGGAGGTGTTGGAACCGATCAGGGCCTCCGGGCGGGCGGCGGCGCTGATGCGGGCCAGGGTCCGGTGCTTGATGTCCAGGACCTCGGGGACGGCTTCTTCGATGAAGTCGGCGTCCGCCACGGCCTCTTCGATGTCCCTGGCCGCCCACAGATTGGCTTTCAGGATGGCCGTGGAGCCTTCGGGAAAGAGGCCCGCGGCCACGAATTCGTCCGACTCCACCAGCAGGCGGTCGTAGTTCTTCTGCGCGATTTCCGCGGACACGTCCGCCAGGGCAACGCGCGCCCCGCCGAGGGCCAGGACCTGCGCGATCCCGCCGCCCATGTAACCGGAGCCGACGACGGCGATCTTCCGGGCCGCCGCCGTGCCGGCCGGGGTTCTCTGGGATTGGGTCATGTCACACTGCCTTTGTGTAGTCGGGCTCGTAGGAGCAAATGGCGTCCACCTTGGCGGCGGAAGATGATGTTTCGTCAAAGGTGTGGCCCAGCCATTCATCCACCAGTTTCTTGGCCAGTTCCAGGCCGATCACCCGCTGGCCCATCGTCAGGACCTGGGCGTTGTTGCTCAGGACCGAACGCTCCACGGAGTAGCTGTCGTGCGCGGTGACGGCACGGATTCCGGGGACCTTGTTGGCCGCGATCGCCACGCCCAGGCCCGTGCCGCAGATCAGCAGGGCCCGGTCCGCCTCGCCGTCGGCGACTTTGCGCGCCGCGTTCACGGCAACGTGCGGATACGCCGTGGAATCGTTGACGCCCACGCCCACGTCGGTCACGGACGCCACCCGCGGATCGGCCTCAAGCAGCGCCATCAGTGCCTGCTTGTACTCGACGCCGGCCTCGTCATTGCCGACGACAATCCGCCAGCCCTGGGATGTGCTCATGCCTGAACTCCGTTTCCTGCCGGGACGGCTTGTGAACCGCGCAGCCGTGAATCGATATGTTGTGAGATCCTCGCCGTGATCAGCCCGAAGGAGACCGCGCCGGGATCAGGGTGGCCCACGCTCTTCTCCGCCAGCGGACGGGCACGGCCCTTCAGCGGCCGCAAACGGGCCGTCTCAACCGCCGCGGACCCAGCCGCCGCAGCAGCGGCCGCGAGGGCCCGGTCAACCGGGGCCCCGGCGTCGAACTCTGTCAGGAACGCAACCCGGAACGGGAGCAGCGCGTCCACCATGGCAACATATCCACGGTTCGCGGCAACGAATCCGTCCAGCGCATCATCCGCAAAGTCTGCGGGGCTATCGAAAATCCTTGGCATGGTTCCTCATTGAATCCGTATCGGGATTAGTCGTCGCCGGAATGTAGGTTCAGGTGCTTTCGCGACTCTTGGATGTCCGTCAACGCTTCACGATTAAGGAAACATTTCGTAAAAGTTTCGCGCTGAATTACAGCGTAGGCGCCAAGGCAATGGCTGGTCAAGCGATGCCAAGAAGCGCTATCTTTGATCGAAGGCGTAGCATCTTCTTTAGAAAGTTTCGTGGTCTAGTTCCGAGATCTTTCTTCGTGGCTACTGGGGAGGGATGCGTACGCTTCTGAGCTGCCGGGGCCGCACTCCGTCATATCGCCGCAGTAAAAGCTGGGACAGGTGCGCCTGAGTCCCGTACTGGCGGCGTTCGTCAATGGGAGTACCAGCGGCCGTACCCTTCAGCGGCTTTAGAAGTCCGGACTACAAGAAAGAAGGCATCGCGTGAACGGTAGTCGACCGGATCTTCACAGATCGGCAGTGCGCTACGAGTCCGGTGACTCGTGGACGATTGTCGCGGATGACCTGACCGGGGCATCTGATGCGGCCGCTCCATTTTCCAGGCGCGCGAATACGACCATTATCGTCGACGGCGTGCCCTCCCAATCGGAACGGGATGTGTTGTCCCTCAACACCGAGAGCCGCTACCTCAGCCCCTCGGCGGCGTCTTTAGCGGTTGAATCACTGGTTGGTTCCCTTATCAAGCAGAACCGAAAGCAGATCTTCAAGAAGATCGACTCTCAGCTTCGAGGGAATGTCGGGCACGAGGTCGCCGGCGCGCTTAGGGCATTCGAGCGGAACGGCCTGCCGGCCTTCGCGGTGGTCGCGCCAGCGTTCCCCGGCGCCGGCAGAACAACGATGGGCGGCACCGTCTTCATTGATGGGCAAGACGCGGCAGACGAAATAGACAATGCAGACATCCTCGAAACACTTCGGGTGGGCGGCTTGCGCGGAGCAGTCATCCGAAGGAACGAGTATGCGAATGCACGGGCGCTGGCCGACCGGATCCGTGGCGTCTTCGTTTCAGAGTGTGATGCAGCAGTCGTTGACTGTATGACAGATGAAGACCTAATGACGGTGGCGACTGCACACAGAATCCTAGGGCTTCCGGCGCTTCTGGTCGGCTCGGGTGGCTTGGCGGCCGGCATAGCCAATTCAGGGCATGGCGCGTCGCTCGCATCGGTTTCCATTGGGGATTGGCATGGAAACGCACTGGTTGTGATCGGCAGCTACTCAGATCGCAGTCGCCAACAGTTGGATGACCTTGTTTCCTCTGGAGTTTGCCATGTGTCGTTGAACCATTCGGACCTCTCATCTGAACGAATCAGCGGCGAAGTCTTGGCAGGCCTGAGCCTGGGCCACGTTGTACTAACACCCGACCGAATGGCACCGGTTCAAAAACAGAACGCACGAGAGATTGCTGAGGCGTTGGCACGGATCGTCAGCGCGGTTATCACATCAACCCGCATCCTCATCCTGTGCGGCGGTGAAACGGCGCGGGCCACTCTCGATTCCCTCAAAGTTCGAAAAATGCATGTTGAGGGCGAGTTAGAGCCCGGAGTTGTGGTCCATAGCATCACTGCAAGGCATCTGCTGGTAGTAACCAAGGCGGGAGCCTTCGGTGGCCGACAAACAATCACAAACGTCCTCGAACAAATAGGATCACACGACTCACTTACTAAGGGAGACAAATCATGGGACGACCAATCGTAGCTATCACAATGGGAGATCCGGCAGGGATCGGCCCCGAAATCATCGCGAAGGCCATGGCCGGGCTGCGCATTCAGGCTCGGGCACGCGTATTTGTTATTGGCGACAGAGCCCGGTTGGAACTGGCGATGAGCGTTGTTGGAAGTGCTCTCGAAGTCAATACGATCGAGGAACCCTCTCAGGCGCGGTTTGAGCCGGGAACGATTGATTGCCTGGATGTGCCCAGCGTGCGGCCGGATTTGCCTTGGGGCGAACTGTCGGCAGAGGCGGGGCATGCAGCTTATCTGTTCTTGGAGAAGGCAGTCGAGCTGTCCATTCGAAGGGAGATCGATGCCATCTGCACGGCACCCTTGAATAAGGCGGCCCTCCATGCGGGAGGACATAAATTCCCCGGGCACACTGAACTGCTGGCGCAGCTCACCGACACGGAGGAAGTCTCCATGATGCTGACTGCTCCAAAGATGAAAGTCATCCACGTCACCACTCACCTCGGCCTTTTAGACGCAGTGGAACGAATCGATGGTCCGCTCGTCTACAGAACTATTAAGCGCGGCTATGACCTGCTGATCCGAACAGGCATCAAGAACCCCAAAATCGCTGTGTGCGCCATCAACCCCCACGCCGGCGAGAACGGCTTGTTCGGCAACGGGGAAGAAGCGACAAAGATTGAGCCGGGCATCCAGCAGGCTCGGGCGGAAGGCATTGACGCCTTCGGCCCGCTTCCCGCCGATACCGTGTTCTTTCGCGCCGGCAGAGGAGACTTTGACCTTGTGGTCGCGATGTACCACGACCAGGGTCATGGCCCTGTGAAAGTCCTCGGACTGGAGAAGGGTGTCAACATCACTGTCGGGCTTCCTGTGGTCCGCACATCGGTCGACCACGGAACTGCCTTCGACATTGCAGGCAAAAACATTGCAGATCACGAGTCGCTTCTCGAGGCACTCAGTCAAGCGATAGACCTCGCCCCGCAGCGGCATGAGGAGGAGTAGGCGCCATTTCGGTCGGCTCGAAAAAAGCCTGTATCCGGCGGAAGACTTCCGCGGGAATGCCGTGTGGCGGCCCGCCAGCTTTTTGACAGGAGCTGGGTGGCCCTTCGTATCCTAGGATCAGCCAGTCCCCTTCAGCGAGGACGGGCACGTTGAATCGTGGTTATAGTCGACGGATGAAGCAACGAATATTGGGCAAGACAGGACGAGCAGTCTCTCTTGTGGGACTGGGCACTTGGCAGCTCGGTGCCGACTGGGGCAACGTGGACACCAAGGAAGCCAGCGACATTCTGGAAGCGGCAGTGGATTCCGGCGTGACGTTTCTTGATACCGCGGATGTCTACGGCGACGGACGGAGCGAGCAAGCCATCGGCGCGTACCTCGCTGCCAACCCTGGACTGGATATCATGGTTGCCACCAAAATCGGGCGGCGCTTGGAGCAGACCCCGGAGAACTACACACTTGCCAACTTTCGGCAGTGGATTGACCGTTCCCGACGGAACCTCCAGACGGATTGCCTGGACCTGGTCCAGCTGCACTGTCCTCCGACCCCGGTTTACAGCCGCCCGGAAGTCTACGAAGCGCTGGAGACGCTCGTCAGTGAAGGCGCGATTAGGAACTACGGCGTCAGCGTCGAGCGAACCGATGAAGCACTCGAAGCCATCAAACACGGCACGGCCACCATCCAGATCATTCTGAACGCCTTCAGACTCAAACCCCTGGACGAGGTCCTGCCCGCGGCGAAGAACGCCGGAGTCGGGGTCATCGCCAGGGTACCTCTCGCCTCAGGTTTGCTCTCGGGCAAGTATTCCAAGGACACATTCTTTGCGGAAAATGACCACCGGAAATACAACCGGACCGGAGCGGCATTCGACGTCGGGGAGACCTTCTCCGGCGTTGACTTCGAACAGGGCCTCAAGGCGGTGGATGAGTTCAGAAAACTAGTCCCGTCCGGCGCAACCACAGCCCAAACCGCCATCGCCTGGATCGCGGCACAAGAAGGCGTCAGCACCGTGATACCAGGAGCCAGGAACCGTGAACAAGCCCGCTCCAACGCAGCCTCCAGCGAGATGCTGGACCACATTGACCCGGACTTCGAGAACAGCGTCAGGGAAATCTACGACAAGTACCTCCGCGAGACAATTCATTCGCGCTGGTAACCTCAAGGCTAATTCGGCGAATCCTCCGTCGGTGGAGGGTTCTTACCCATGAATCCGTGAGTGCAACGTTAGCGAAGAACTAAATCGATTTGATTAAATTTGGCAAGCTTGCCAAGGACGCGCGGTTCAAACTGCTACTGTGACAGAAGATCGAGCATCCGCTCGTCGACAAAGGCAAACCGGGTGCGAGCCCGGGACGCAAAGCTACGGGGCCCCTGCGGTCAGCCGGGCCGCCGATCAGCAAGGGTCCCCATTATGCTTTCGATCGCTCCCGGCCACACCCATCTTCAAACCAAATTCCGCGAGGGATCCCGCGCGCGACGCCGGACTGCAGCGGGTGCCGCCTTAGGTGCAGCGGCCCTCGTGGCGTGGGCAGTTGCCGGGCAGTCGCCCGCGTACGCGGCCGACGCCCCGGTGGGCCTGGGGACGGCCGCCGCGTACTCAGTCCTCGGAGGAACGACAGTCACCAACACCGGCCCCACCACCTTGGCCGGAAACCTAGGAGTGAACCCCGGTAGCGCGATCACGGGCTTTCCCCCTGGCCTTGCAGCGGGCGCCACCCACGCCGGAGACGCCCAGGCCGGCCAGGCAGAGTCCGCTCTGACCACGGCTTACGACGACGCGGCCGGCCGGCCCATGACCGCGAGCGTTGCCGGCGACTTGGTCGGACAAACACTGACAGCTGGCGTGTACAAATCCGCTGGTCCGCTGGCCGTCAGCGGCGCGCTGACCCTTAACGGCCAAGGGAATCCGAATTCGGTGTTCATATTCCAAGTTGCCTCCACCCTGACGACGGCTTCGGCCAGCAGCATCGTCCTGACCAACAGCGCCCAGGCCTGCAACATCTACTGGCAGGTCGGTAGCTCCGCAATTCTGGGCACGGCGTCGACGTTCAAGGGGAACATTCTGGCCCTTACGTCCATCACCGCAACTACCGGCACCAGCGTCGAAGGCAGGGCACTCGCCCGAAACGGGCAAGTAGCGCTGGACACTAACGTCTTCACCATGCCCGGTTGTGCCACTGCGTCACCCACATCCACCACAACCCCTCCCCCGACCGGGGCCCCGACAGCGATCGCATCGACCAGCGCGGGCGCGGGTGCAGGCGCCGACGCCGGAACCGGGACGGCGACCACCGGAACCGGGTTGGCCTCGACCGGGAGCGGGCTGGCCTCGACCGGCCGTGGCCTGAACATCGATACCGCCGCAGAGACTCATGCCCCGAACGCCGGACCGGTTATCGGCGCCGCAGCACTGACGGCGGGCTTGATCGGGGCGTGCATGCTGTTCCTCAGAAGGCGCCCGGGCCGACAAAACAAGTAAAAACAGGAGAAAAACTCTTGTGCACCCCGGCGCTGCGGCGCCAGCATCGTCTATGCGGATGATCACACGATGACCGAAACCGCCCCGGGCCCGCGTCGCCCAAATACCAAGCTGCTGAGCGGGGCTGCCCTTGTGACGGCTGGGCTGGCTATCCTGTTCAGCCTCCTGGCAGGCCCGGCTTCACCCCAATCCGGCTCGGGGCCAAGCCCTGTCGCGGCACCGTTTTCACCCACCGATGCCCCGACGACGGCGAAGCCGGCTGCGCCCGCACAGCAAGGCTCCCCTCCGCTGCATATTACCTATCCTGGGGTCGGCATGGACCAGGACGTGCTTCCTCTCACACCGGCGCAGGGAACACAGGCCTCAATCGTTCCGCCGATGACCGTCGACGCCTACTGGCTCACCCCGTACGGCAGCCCCGGTTCCACCGACACCACGTACATCGTCGGACACAGCTGGGAAGGTCGCGATTCAGCCTTCAACCACCTCAGCACCGTGGCACACCCCGGAGACCACCTCACCCTCACCACGGCAGCCGGACAGGAAAATTACACCGTCAAAACAGTTTCCACCGAAAACAAAAACACCCTCAAAGACAGCCCCATCTGGGACAAGGTCCCGAACAGGCTTGTCCTGGTCAGCTGCTACGCCGCCGACCTTTGGGGAACTAACATCATCATCACCGCCGACCAGACACCAACACCAACCCGGTGACGGCGCACCATGGGGTCCTACTACCCAAATAGTCGAACCCTGCCCTGGCCTCGTTCCACCTCGCACACAGCCTCAACCGGGAAACGCCCGGATGGTCATAAGCAGGACCGAGGCGCTTAGCGGGTGTGGCTGTTCCTACGCTTCGAAGTGGGTCTGGACGCTGTTGCCGGAGAGCTGTTCGATCAGTTCGGTGGCTACATCCCGTAGTTTGCGGTTGCGGTTGCTGGAGACCCTGGTGAGGATTTCCATCGCTTCGGCCTGTGAGCATTTGTTTTGCGCCATGATGACACCGCAGGCCAGGTCGATGGCGGTCCTGCGTTGCATGGCTGACTCCAGGTCCTCCGCCCGGTTGTGGGCGGAGTCGATTCGCACAGACAGGTGGAGAATGTTGTGGGCAGCGGCTGCAAAGCCCACGGCCTTGTCGTAGACATTCGGGGTGAACGCGCCTGGCTTGGATGCGAAAAAGTTCAGCGCGGCACTGGCGTCATCGCTGATTTCCATGGGAACTCCCAACGAGCCGTGAACGCCCATCTCCGCGAATTTCTTGGTGAGCTCCGGCCAGCGCAGATCGGTCGAACCGTCGTCGATGATCACAGGGGACATCTCGCGGAGTGCCTCGATGCGGGGCCGTCACCGAGAGCCTGCTCAAGCCGGTCAAGCTCCACGGCGTGTGTGCTGCTGCCGGCGGCAGTAAGGGGCCGGCGTCTGACTTTTACGGTGACTGCGCATTCGATCTCGTCGCCGGAAGCTTCAGAAATCGAAGCCGCAGCGAGCTTAGACAGCCCGGCAAGGAATTCAGAAGCGTTCTCTGCGCCCACCAGAACAGCTTGAGTCGAAATGACGCGCCCCCAGCCGGAACAGGGTATTCCTTAGCCTCGGGCACAAACACGAGTAGCGCCTACTTACCGTGCCCCGGTTGGCACTCGAGTGGCCTATGCTGCCGGTGGCGCCGACGATGAGGACCGTGGTGGGACGGTCGTTCATTTTTTCTCTTTGACCGCTATTTGTGTGGTGTCGCGCTGGGTGGCGGCCCAGCTGGCGAGGACTTTCAGGGCGTCCTCGGAGGGTGTCCCGGGGTCTGCTGTGTAGACGTTGATGCGCAATCCCGGGTCTGCGGGGAGTTCCAGCGCTTCAAAGCTCAAGTCCAGGTCGCCGACGATCGGGTGGTGGAGGCGCTTGCGGCCGGCGCGGTGGTATTTCACGTCGTGACGGGCCCACCGGGTACGGAACTCTTCGCTGCGGGTGGAGAGTTCACCGATCAGATCCGTGAGGTCCTTGTCGTACGGGTTTTTACCGGCTGTAGAGCGCAGGACTGCGACGATGTCATCCGCTGCGCGTTCCCAGTCGGCGAAGAACGCCCGCGCTTTCGGGTTCAGGAAGGTGAAGCGCGCACTGTTCGGCGGAGTGGGCCCCTCTACCATCATGTCCAGATAGAGGGCACGGCCCAATTCGTTGGAGGCGAGGACATCCCCGCGGTCGTTGCGGACCCAGGCGGGGGCGGCCGTGATCGCATCGATGACGCGTTGCACGCTCGGCCGCACTGTCTGCGGGCTGTGCTTGCGCCGAACCCGGGGGGAGGCGGTGGCGGCGCGGGCCAGGTCAAAGAGGTGGGCCGTTTCGGCGTCGTCGAGCTTCAATGCACGCCCGAGGGCTTCGAGGACACTGTCCGAGGCACCGGAGAGGTTTCCCCGCTCAAGGCGTATGTAGTAGTCGATGCTCATCCCGGCGAGCATCGCGACTTCCTCGCGGCGCAGCCCGGTAACCCGCCGGTTGCCGCCGTAGACCGGCAGCCCGGCCTCATCCGGCGTGATCCTTGCTCGGCGGGAGGTCAGGAACTTCCGCACGTCGTCGCTGTGTGTCATGGCATCCACGCTACGCGCGGTCGATGGGACGAGGGAGGCACTGGCGTTACCCGGAACGGCCGTGACTCCCGGCCCGTCAGGAATCAAGGTTGCATTGAAAGCATGAAACCTGAACCCGCAACAGCTTCCCACCCGGGAGCGATCCTGGCGATCATCCTCGTCAGCTACTTCATGATCCTGCTGGACAACTCGGTCATCTTCACTGCCCTGCCGAGCCTGCAGGCAGATCTGCAGCTGAGCACCGGGGAGCTCTCCTGGGTTCAGGATGCCTACACGCTGGTCTTCGGAGGCCTGCTGCTCCTCGGAGCCCGGGCAGGAGACCTGCTCGGCCGCCGGCGGGTTTTCGTGTTCGGGCTGGTGGTGTTCTCGATCGCCTCGCTGCTGATCGGACTGGCCCCAGCGGGCTGGTGGGCGATCGCCGGCCGCGCCGTGCAGGGTGTCGGGGCGGCGATCGTCGCGCCCGCCTCACTCTCCCTGCTCACCGCGAGCTTCCCGGAGGGCCGTGAGCGCACCCGGGCGGTGGCCTTGTACGGCGCCACCGCAGGGATCGGTGCCAGCCTGGGACTCGTCATCGGCGGGGCGCTGGCCCACTGGATCTCCTGGCGTGCCGGGTTCTTCGTCAACGTGCCCATCGGCGCCGCGATGATCGCACTCGCGCCGCGGTTCATCCCGGAATCAGGCCGGGCCCACGGCCGCTTCGACGTTTTCGGCGCGCTCAGCGCCACGGTGGGTGTCGGCGCTCTCGTGTTCGGCATCATCAACACCGTCGACGCCGGCTGGAACTCGCCGGTTACGGTCACAGCCGTCAGTGCCGGCGTCGTGCTCCTGGTCCTGTTCGTGCTGATCGAGCGCACGGCGGCCCAGCCGATCATGCCGCTGCGGTTGTTCGCGAGCCGCCGCCGAACCGGCGCCTACGTCGCCCGCTTCCTGTACCTGGGCGCGATGATCGGGTTTTTCTTCTTCACCACCCAGTTCCTGCAGGAAGTGCTCGGCTTCGACCCCCTGCAGGCCGGCCTCGGATTCCTGCCCATGACCGCAGTGAACTTCGCCGTCGCGATGAGCATCCCGCGGCTCATGGGCAGGTTGCCGGGTTCCATTCCGCTCGTGGCCGGCATCCTGGTCACTCTTGCCGGGATGTTCTGGCTCAGCAGGGTCGGTGTCGACTCCGCATACCTGACCGGGGTTGCCCTGCCGATGGTCCTCATTGGGGCCGGCCAGGGTCTCGGGTTTGCGCCCCTGACCTCCCTCGGCATCATCGGCGCCCCCGCGTCCGACGCCGGCGCGGCGTCGGGCCTTGTGAACACCTTCCACCAGGTCGGCACCTGCCTCGGGCTTGGCATCGCGGTCGCGGCGGCAGGGACCGTCCCGACCACCGGTTCCGCCGTCGCGCACCTGGCCGCCCAGGTCAGCCTCGCCCTCACGACAGGCAGCATTCTCCTGCTCCTGGCCCTGGCCGTCACGGCGGCCCTCATCCTTCCCGCGGATCTGGCGGCCCGCCGCACCAGGACACCGCGGGAGCCCGTCCCGGCGCCGCAGCTCGAAGCCGCCCGCTGAACCTCCCGACCACCCACTTTAAAGGGGGTACTGACGTGCACTCCCACAACCCCGCACATCTGCATACCGTGAAAGGCATGGACATGGAACTAACTCTCAATAACGGCGTCACAATGCCTGCCCTGGGCCTGGGCGTCTTCCAAAGCGCCCCGGAACAAACGACGGCGGCTGTCGAGGCCGCGCTTGCCGCCGGCTACCGGCACATCGACACCGCCGCCGCGTACGGCAACGAGCGGGAGGTCGGTGAGGGCATCCACCGCTCGGGCCTGGATCGGGCGGAGGTGTTCATCGAGACCAAGGTCTGGGTCAGTGACTACGGCTACGACCAGACCCTGCATGCCTGGGAAAAGGCGATGGGCAAGCTCGGCGTCGACTACCTGGACCTGCTCATCCTGCACCAGCCCGCACCCGACCGGTTCGAGAAAACCATCGCCGCATACAAAGCGCTGGAAACCCTGCTCGCCGACGGGCGCGTGCGGGCGATCGGCGTCAGCAACTTCATGCCGCACCACCTGAGGCAACTGCTCGACTCGACCGACGTCGTCCCGGCCGTGAACCAGATCGAACTGCACCCCTACTTCACCCAGCCCGCCGTCCAGGCAGCCGACGCCGAACACGGGATCCTCACCCAGGCCTGGTCGCCGATCGGAGGGATCACCTTCTACCCAGGATGGGGCGGCCAGGAGCGGCGGAACGTCATGGAAGACCCGGCAATCGCCACCATCGCACGGGCCCATGGCAAGAGTCCGGCCCAGGTCATGCTGCGGTGGCACCTGCAGCAGGGCCGCTCAGCCATCCCGAAATCGACCAACCCTGCCCGCATCGCCGAGAACTTCGACGTCTTCGACTTCGAACTCAGTGCCAACGAACTCGCCGCCATCGACGCGCTCGACACGGGCGTGCGCAACGGTCCGGACCCTGACGAAGCCCGCGAGGAACGCTTCGCCATGGTCATCCCCGAAGCCTAAGACAGAGAGAAGGGACCACTATGGAATACCGCCCCCTCGGCCGCACCGGAGTGCAGGTCAGCCCCTTATGCCTCGGTGCGATGATGTTCGGCCCCTGGGGCAACAACGACACCGCCGATTCCATCCGCATCATCCACCGAGCCCTCGACGCGGGCATCAACTTCATTGACACCGCCGACGTCTACTCCGGCGGGGCATCCGAGGAAATCGTCGGGCAGGCGCTGGACGGGCGCCGAGATGACGTGTTCCTTGCCACGAAGTTCTTCATGCCCATGAACGAGGAGCCCAACCAGCGCGGCGGATCCCGGCGCTGGATCATCCGCGAGGTCGAAAACTCCCTTCGCCGGCTCAACACCGACTACATCGACATCTACCAGGTCCACCGGCCCAGCCCCGATACCGACGTCGAAGAGACCCTCGGCGCGCTCACCGACCTCGTCCGCCAGGGCGAAGTCCGTTACATCGGCTCCTCGTCGTACTCCGGATCCCAGATCGTCGAAGCCCAGTGGGCATCCCGGGAACGGAACCTGGAACGGTTCGTCACCGAGCAGCCGCCGTATTCGATCCTGGTCCGAAGCATCGAAGAAGACATCCTCCCCACGGTCCAACGCCACGGCATAGGCACCCTCACATACAGTCCGCTCAGCGGCGGTTGGCTCTCCGGGCGCTGGCGCAAAGACTCCGCCTCCACACCCACCTCCTCAGCCCGTCCGAACGCCCGGTTCGATATGAGCAGCCCGGCCAACCAGCGCAAGCTCGACCTCGTCGAGGAACTCGCCCAGCTCGCCGAACAAAACGGACTGACGCTCATCGAGCTGGCCATCGCGTTCGTGATCAACCACCCGGGCGTCACGGCCGCCATCGTCGGACCACGCACCATGGAACAACTCGAGTCCTACCTGCCTGCCGCGGACATCACACTGAGCACCGACGTGCTTGACCGCATCGACCAGCTCGTCGCACCCGGTGTCACCGTCAACCCCGAGGACAACAGCTACGGAGCCCACGAACTGACACCATTGGCAAGGCGACGGTGACAGCCGTAACCGCACCGGCGGTAAGCGCCAAACAACTCTTCGACGAAGAAAAGAAGTAAGGAAGACCATGAATATCGAACCCACTGCGCCGACCACGAAGAACCCGCCGGCCCAGTTCGCCGGCGACGTCTGGCTCGACCCGATCGCACTGCCCCATGAGAGCGACCAGACCATGGTCGTCGCGACCGTTCGCTTCGCTCCCGGTGCCCGCACCGCCTGGCACTCCCACAAGCACGGCCAGTACCTACGCGTCACCCAGGGGGTCGGCCGCTTCGGTACCCGAGACGGCAAGATCATCGAGGTCCATCCGGGCCAGACGCTCTACACTCCACCGGGTGAGGAGCATTGGCACGCTGCTGCCCCCGGCTGCTTCATGGAACACATCGCCATGCTTCAGCACGGCGAGGACCCTTCCAAGACCACCACCTGGCGCGAGCACATCACAGACGACGAATACAACGGTCGCTAGTGTCAGGACTTCTGTAGCGAGTCGGGACTCCCGAACCTGCCTTGGTGATCGGCCTTGGTGCCGGGACTGGCCGGAGGAGTTCTCACTGGATAGCAAGGAAACTCTGGAGAAACTCGTATGACATCCGTGGAGGGCCGGCTATCGGGCAGCGCGATTTTCTCTCGAGTCGAGAGCTGAAGCCTCGGTAAAGAATCGCCATGACTCCATGCCTTTCGCTGTCTGGCCCCTTGGACAATCGTGGGCAGGCCTACTCGATCTGAGTACTGATCCCATGGTCTCCAAGAGGGTTCCCCCAAGTCGAGTAATAGATACGCATGACATGTCTCGGGCACCATGCGAAAGTGACGTTCACGTTCGACAACTCCACGGGGGACCCACAAGTGAAGAGACTGCCCGTTCCCGTCACGTCGGGCCGACGCGCAAGAATTCAGCGGCCCCAAACCGTCGAAAATGCGAGGGCTCGCCACCGATGAAGCAGAACGTGAAATCAAGTTCCCTGGCCCTCGAGCACTTCTGCCCCTACAAATTGTCGGCACCAGGTGGGATCCTGCATCATGGCAACCAAACGTCGTCGATCAAGTAGCGCGGGCGCCGGCGCAGTCGGATGTGGCCCCGTCCTCGCGCTCATCGTGATCGGGCTCCTCATCCAGTACTGGTGGGTTCTCCTGATCGCTCTCGGTGTGGTTGCACTGACCGTGGCACTCGTCCGCGTCGCTGCGGCCCCGCCCCGTCCGGCCAAGGTGCGCCCGCCCAAGCCTGCCCGTCCGCCCAAGCCCCAACCGGTCAGGGCATCACCTGGGCCGGCCCTCGTCAGTGACGATCTCGCGGACCAGATGCGCGCCGCCAAACAGGACCGCCACATACGGGACATGCAGGAATGGGACTACGAGTGGATCCGGCTGACCAACCCAGAGAAGAACAGCCGGGACCTCAGTGAAATCGCCAACGCCCACTTCGCGCGCGGGCGGTCGATAGGCGTCAATTATGAGGACCCCTCCGCCCCCTGACTCAGGGGCCAAAGCCTCAGCAGCCTACTCCATCTCCAACCCGGCAACATCATGGCGGCAGCCTCGCGACATCCGTCAGGGGGTATCCCTGGTCATGCGACCACCTATACCGCCCGGCGACTGGGAAGCCCGTTGCCGGGTCGGATCGTAAGCCTTGCTTTGAACCAACCCATCAACAACTGGGCCCTCGCGCTCGAACCCTCGTTTGTCAGCGCAACCTCTTGCCAGCGGTATCGGGCAGGGCTATCTTCTGACCATGGATGCGTCCCGGCCTTCCACTCCGCGCAGCGTCGTCCTCGTACACGGGATGTGGGGCCGTCCCGGCGACTGGCAATGGGTCCAGCGCCGGCTTGAGGACAGGGGTGTTGGAGTACTGGTGCCGGACCTCCCTTCGCACCGGCTCCCTGATGCGGGATTCCTCGACGACGTCGAGGAAGTGAAAGCCGCAATCCGCTCGAGCGCTCCGCCCACCTGTGTGGCCGGTTGGTCTTACGGAGCCGACGTGATCGGAGTCGCCGCAGAAGGCGAAGCGAACGTCGCAAGGCTGGTGTACGTCTCCTCCGTGCCGCAGAAGATTCATCCTGACCCCCGAGACGGCGGCATTTTCGATGGCAGTCCAATCATGGTCTGGGACGATCAGGACCGGTTCGTCCTCAACGATGCGTGGAAGGAGGGAAGGGACTTCCGGCCAGAGGTCTGGGAGCACTACGCAACGAACCCGTTGCGCGCCGTCACGAGGCGGACCCTTTCCGACCCGATCCCCGCTGCCGCTTGGGAACACATCCCTACAACGATCCTGCTCGGGAATCGAGACGATCTGAACGGCGAGCAGCAGCGGGTATGGGCCCGAGAAGCTGTCGCGGATGTCCGGGACGTGGACTCTGACCATTTCGTGCCGCACAACATCCCGGAGATCGTCGCGGACGTGCTCCTCGAAGACCTTCCAGTGCCCCAGCCGCATTGACTCACTGTGTCCTCAGGACGCGTCTTGCACAGCCGGACCCGCTTCCCCCACTGCCCTGCCGTGTCCCAGCCCCTTGGGCGCTTCACCGACGACGTCCGACGACGGGAATACCGACGACGGCGACCTGCGTCTGCGCGCCTGGACCGCCCTGACCCACCCCCATCGCCGTAGATGCCTGCCGTTGAGGATGCAAAAGAGGCGGCGGGGACGAGAGGTACAAGAGCCCCGGCGGCCAGACTGTGCACATAGTGCGCAGCCCCTTGTAAAAGCCTTTGAGCAACACCGAGCACCGCTCCGCGCCGAGAGACTGGTTGGAGACCTCACTCCAGAAGGCGTCGCTTCTAGTCAAGTCCCAGATCGAAACACGTACGCGATGAATGCCCGCGATTTCCGGGAAGCCCCCGCGGCACTCGTGCGGGGTCAGGTCTCATTTTGGCGCCGTCACTATCGACCCATTGCCCCGGAACTCCGCAAGCAGCTCTCCCTTTTCGTTTGTGATGCTGATGTCGCAGATTGAGTTGCGTCCGTAGGTAGCGCGGATCACTGCATTGGCCACGAGACCCACGCCCCCTTGGGCTGCAGCCACGAACGCAATCTCAGCATTACGGGTCACCGAGAGCCGGCCGAGCGAGGCGCAGCGGTAGGCAAGAGCGGTATCGGCAAGCAAAAAGAGGTAACCGCCGTGCACAATTCCGTGGCTGTTAAGTATTTCAGGGCGAATCGTATCTGGAGCGGTGCGCGCTCAGCGTCCGGCGGAACGTCGAGAACCGCTTCCTGCCCCCCGATGAAGCCGAAGCGCCTCTTCAGACCTACTAAGAGAAGGTGGCACCATGACCATCACGATCGCTGCCGTCGGCGACCTCGTCCTCGACGAGCCGGACTCTGCCTCCTTCTTCTCCCCCACGGCGGAGGTCCTCCGCGCGGCGGATGTCAGCATCGGCCACATCGAGGTCCCCCACTCGTACACCAAGATCCAATCCAGCACCGATGTCCCCGCACCTCCCGCGGACCCGGAGGAGCTCACCGCGGTGGCCGAGGCAGGCTTCGATATCGTGGGCCGGAACACGGTCACTCTGTTCTGACTGATATGCAGTCGCCCAGCCAGCTCAACCTGCCCCATTGCAGCCTGGTCGCAACCTCTGAACCCCTAGCATGGGGGCCAGGACGAAGACGTCTGTTTCCCAGAGGAGTGACCATGACTGTTTATGTACAGCCCGGCCAAGAAGGATCCAAGGTCCAGTTCAAGGATCGGTACGAGAACTGGATCGGCGGCCAATGGGTGGCTCCAACTACTGGCCAATACATCGAGAACGTCTCCCCCGTGAACGGCAAGCAATTCACCGAGGTGGCCCGCGGCGCCGCGGCGGACGTTGAACTCGCACTCGATGCCGCGCACAAGGTCGCCCCGGCGTGGGGCAAGACGTCAGCCACTGAGCGCGCTGCGGTGCTGAACAAGATCGCAGACCGGATCGATGCCAACCTCGAAATGCTGGCCGTCGCTGAAACCTGGGACAACGGCAAGCCCATCCGCGAAACCCTCAACGCGGACATCCCGCTCGCGGCGGACCACTTCCGCTACTTCGCCAGCGCCGTCCGCGCCCAGGAAGGCCGGCTGTCCCAGCTGGACGAGGACACCACCGCCTACCACTTCCACGAACCGCTGGGCGTGGTGGGACAGATCATTCCGTGGAACTTCCCCATCCTGATGGCCGTGTGGAAGCTGGCCCCCGCCCTGGCCGCTGGGAACGCGGTGGTCTTGAAGCCCGCCTCCAACACCCCGGCCTCCATCCTGGTCCTGGCCGAACTCATCGCGGACCTGCTGCCAGCCGGCCTTCTGAACATCGTCAACGGCTTCGGGTCTGAGGTGGGAAAGCCGCTCGCATCCAGCCCGCGGATCCGGAAGATCGCGTTCACAGGCGAGACCTCCACCGGGCGCCTGATCAGCCAATACGCTAGCGCCAACCTGATCCCAGTCACGCTGGAGCTCGGTGGCAAGAGCCCGAACATCTTCTTCAACGACGTCGCCGAATCCGACGATGCCTTCTACGACAAGGCCCTGGAGGGTTTCACCCTGTATGCCTTCAACCAGGGTGAAGTCTGCAGCAGCCCGTCGCGCGCCCTGGTCCAGGAAGGCATCTACGACTCCTTCATGGCAGACGCTGTGGCCAGGACGCAGAAGATCATCCAGGGCAACCCGCTGGACACCAACACCCAAATCGGTGCCCAGGCATCGGTAGGCCAGATGGAGAAGATCCTCTCCTATATCGACATCGGGCTCGGAGAGGGCGCCAAGATCCTGGCAGGCGGCGCACCGACCGAGCTTGACGGCGACCTTGCCGGCGGTTTCTACGTCCAGCCCACCATCTTCGAGGGCCACAACCGGATGCGGATCTTCCAAGAGGAGATCTTCGGCCCGGTGGTTTCCGTGACGAAGTTCAGCGACTACAACGACGCGATCGGCATCGCCAACGACACCCTTTACGGACTCGGGGCCGGCGTATGGTCCCGCAACGGGAACGTCGCCTACCGGGCAGGCCGGGAAATCCAGGCCGGCCGCGTCTGGGTCAACAACTACCACGCCTACCCGGCCGGTGCCGCGTTCGGCGGATACAAGTCCTCCGGCATCGGACGCGAAAACCACGCCATGATGCTGGACCACTACCAGCAAACCAAGAACCTCCTGGTCAGTCACTCCGAAAACAAGCTCGGCTTCTTCTAGAGCCTGAGCGACGAGCACAGCAAGCTTTCAACAACTACACGACGAAAGGCTACTTGAATGATGAGAATGCTGATAATTGGGCCGCCCGGTTCCGGCAAAGGTACGCAGGCGGAACGGATCTCCGAACGCCTCGGCGTCGTTGCGATCTCCACCGGCGACATCTTCCGCGCCAATGTGAAGGGCGGGACGCCCCTTGGCATCGAAGCCAAGAAGTACATGGACGCCGGTGACTTTGTCCCCGACAGCGTCACCAACGAGATGGTGCGAAGCCGCCTCTGTCAGGACGACGTCGAGAACGGCTTCCTATTGGATGGTTACCCCCGCACCACGGCGCAAGTTGATTACCTGGACGAGGTCTTGGCGAGGGGCGGGCAACTGCTGGACGTTGTCCTGCAGCTGACCGCCGAGGACGACGAACTGGTCCACCGTCTGCTGGGCCGCGCCAAGGAGACGGGCCGCAGCGACGACAACGAAGCCGTTATCCGCCACAGGCTGGATCTTTACCACGAGCAGACCGAAGCCGTGGTGGCCAAGTATGCCGAGCGCGGCATCCTGAAAAAGGTTGATGGCCTCGGCGGGATCGAGGATGTCACAGACAGAGTGATGAG
The DNA here is from genome assembly GCF_026241105.1 of Arthrobacter rhizophilus. GTDB lineage: Bacteria > Actinomycetota > Actinomycetes > Actinomycetales > Micrococcaceae > Arthrobacter. Next base: position 30,083 of record NZ_JAPFFT010000037.1, read on the forward strand.
CACCATCGACAGTCCCCTCGAAGTCTCCGTCGTAAGCGGACACTAGTCCTGGAACCGCGGGCACCGGTGGTCCCGCAAGGTGGTCGCCCATGTCGGATCCCAGTAGCGGAATCCGGCGGGGGCGACCACCTTCGGCGTATACAACGACGATCTGGAAAGTCCTAGGTGAGCCGGCTTCATCGTTCTGGTTGGCGATGACGACGTCCGGGACCACGGCACATTCTTGCGACGGCGGGTTTCATGACAAAGGCGGCGGTTCCCGGGAGGGGACCGCCGCCTTTGCGTGGTGGTTTGGTGCCGTGGGTGGCCCGGTGAGGGGCTTACTTCTTCAGCGATTC
>NZ_JAPFFT010000038.1 GCF_026241105.1 Arthrobacter rhizophilus
TACTCCAGCCGAGCGTTTACGTGATTTACTACTAACCACCTAACCAACAGGTGTTGCAACGACCCCTAGAATCCAAGCAAGTAGGGACGGGGCTCTTTCGTGCCTCAGGCAGGGATTAAGCGGCGCAGGGGGTGACGCGGGCGAGGTTGCGATAGGTGACGGGCGCCAAGTTGCGCCAGTCGCGGCCGGGGCGGCCAGCGGCGGTGCGGGTCTGATCCCGCCCGGCGATAGCGGACTTCGGGGTTTCCCTTGCGGCACGGCGGCTCCGGCGTGCTTCCTGAGGGCGTGCTCGGCGGCGCGAGCGTGCTCTTCGAGCACGCGCTAAGGAATTCCCCGGCCCACCCTGTGGTTGACGCGGGCATGAAACGAATCGGTTTTCTCTCCTTCGGCCATTGGGGGCCCGTCCAAGGCTCGCTGACTCCCTCGGCCGGCGACGCCCTGCTGCAGGGGATCGACCTCGCAGTAGCGGCGGAGGAGCTCGGCATCAATGGAGCCTTCTTCCGCGTGCACCACTTTGCGCGCCAGCAGTCCTCGCCGTTCCCCTTGTTGGCTGCCATCGCGGCCCGGACCAGCCGGATCGAGATGGGCACCGGCGTGATCGACATGCGCTACGAGAACCCCCTGTACATGGCCGAGGAAGCAGCAGCCACGGATCTCATTAGCCAAGGCAGGCTCCAGTTGGGCATCAGCCGTGGTTCACCGGAGCCGGCACTACACGGCGCGCGGTACTTCGGCTACGCGCATGCCGAGGGTGAGGACGACGCCGCGATGGCCCGCCGCCACACGGCAGTGTTCCGCCATGCCATCGCAGGCCATGGCGTGGCGGAGGCTGACCCATCTTTCATGGGCGGCGGCCGTGGCCTCCTGCCGATCCAGCCGACGTCACCAGGGTTGCCGCGGCGCATTTGGTGGGGCGCCGGCACTCGCAAGACCGCCGTCTGGGCCGCGGAACAGGGGATGAACCTGATGAGTTCCACGCTCCTCACCGAGGACACCGGGGTTCCGTTCGACCAGCTCCAGGCTGAACAGATCAGGATGTTCCGGGAGGCATGGGCAGCAGCCGGACATGGCTTTGAGCCGCGAGTCTCGGTCAGCCGCAGCATCATTCCCGTGGTGGACGCCGAGGACGAACACTATTTCGGGCTCCGCGCGCAGGTGGAGAACCGGGACCAAGTGGGCATGCTCGACGGTGCCTTGTCGCGGTTCGGAAAGAGCTACGTCGGCGAGCCCGATGCATTGGCGGAGGACCTCGCGAAGGACGCCGCGGTCCAGGCTGCGGACACGGTGCTCGTCACCGTGCCCAACCAACTCGGGGTTGAGTACAACGCCAAGCTGCTAGGCAACATCGCCAAATACGTGGCCCCGGCGATCGGCTGGGAAACACCCACACCGTAAGAGGAATGTGACGCAGGGTTACCTAGCGTGAACTGGTGTTTCCGGACCTTTGAAGCATGTTACGGCCCGGCCCTACAGTTTTTTCATGGCAATACAGGACATCTACCCCACAGCCCTGCGGCTGCTTGGCCGCCCGGTGCTGGTGGTGGGCGGCGGACCCGTGGCTGCGCGACGCGCCAAGGGACTGCTCGACGCCGGCGCCCGGGTGACCGTGGTGGCCCCCGTTGCCTCTGACGCGCTCCGCGAACTCGCAGCCTCCGGCCTGCTCACCTGGGAGCCGCGCACTTACCTTTCCTCCGACGTCGACGGCGTCTGGTTCGTCCAGACGGCCACTGGCGTTGCCGCTGTGGACGCCCAGGTAGCCGCCGACGCCGAGGCGCAGCGCATCTGGTGCGTAAACGCCTCGGACCACGAATCCTCGGCGGCATGGACCCCGGCCGTGGCCGTTGTGGACGACGTCAAGATCGCCATCAACGCCGGCGGAGACCCCCGCCGCGCCATGGCCTTGCGCGACGCCGTTGCTACCGCACTTGAGGTCGGTGACCTTCCGCTCCGCCGTCGTCGGGCTTCAACCGGAAGCGTCGCCCTGGTGGGTGGCGGTCCCGGCGACTCCGGGCTCATCACGGTCCGCGGACGCCGTCTCCTGGGCCAGGCCGACGTCGTCGTCGCAGACCGCCTCGGACCGCGCGACTTGCTTCAGGAACTCGCTCCGGACGTCCGCGTGATCGAGGTCGGGAAGACCCCCGGACACCACCCCGTGCCGCAGCTGGAGATCAACCGGATCCTGGTGGCGGAGGCACTCGCGGGCCACCGCGTGGTCAGGCTCAAGGGCGGCGACCCCTATGTGTTGGGCCGCGGCGGCGAGGAAGCGGAATTCTGCCGGCAGAACGGCGTCGAGGTTGAAGTGGTTCCCGGTGTCACCTCAGCGATCTCCGTGCCCGCGGCAGCAGGCATTCCCGTGACGCACCGCGGACTCGCAAAGGGTTTCAGCGTGGTGACCGGCCACGAGGAACTATCCGAGGTCCCGGCCCGTCCCGACCACACCGTTATCCTGCTCATGGGTGTCGCCAAACTCCGTGAATCCGCGGCTGCCCTCGCGGCATCCGGAATGCCCTTGGACACGCCGGTAGGTATCGTAGAGAACGGCTACATGCCCGAACAGCGCGTCACGATCGGCACCTTGGCGACCATCGCCGACCAAGCCGAGGCCACCGGCGTCGCAAATCCCGCAGTGATTGTGATCGGCGATGTTGTGCGTGTCAGCCCGTTCGCCCCCGAGCATTTCAAGACCGCTGACTACAGCACCCTGAGCCCCAACAAGCCCCGCGTCGTTACTCCCTAGCCCCTCACCCAACTAGCTCGCAGTAGGTGTCGTTATGAGCTCTCAAAACGACAACAATTGCGAGCTAGTTGGGAAGCACACTGAAAAGGAACACAGCCGTGTCATCTAGCACCACCGTAGGAACCGCTGCACGCCCGCTGCGCGTCGCCGTCGTCGGCTCCGGCCCGGCCGGCGTCTACGCTGCGGACATCCTGACCAAGAGCGAGGCCGTCAAGAGCGGCGAGCTGACGGTCAGCATCGACCTCTTCGACCGCTACCCGGCTCCCTACGGCCTGATCCGCTACGGCGTCGCCCCGGACCACCCCCGCATCAAGGGCATCGTCAACGCCCTGCACAAGGTCCTGGACCGCGGCGACATCCGCTTCTTCGGCAACGTGGACTACGGCACGGACATCTCCATCGAGGACCTGCGCACACACTATGACGCCGTCATCTTCGCCACCGGCGCCATCAAGGACGCGGACCTGAACATCCCGGGCATCGAGCTTGAGGGCTCTTTCGGCGGCGCCGACTTCGTCTCCTGGTACGACGGCCACCCTGACGTCTCCCGCGAGTGGCCGTTGGTAGCCACCTCCGTGGCTGTGCTTGGCAACGGCAACGTGGCACTGGACGTGGCCCGTGTCCTCTCCAAGCACGCCGATGACCTCCTGGTCACCGAGATTCCGGATAATGTTTACGCCGGCCTCAAGGCATCCCCGGTCACGGACGTTCACGTCTTCGGCCGTCGCGGACCGGCACAGGTGAAGTTCACCCCGCTGGAGCTCCGCGAGCTGTCCCACTCCAAGGATGTGGACATCATCCTCTACGCCGAAGACTTCGAGTTCGACGAAGAGTCGGACCGCCAGATCCAGACGAACAACCAGACCAAGACCATGGTGGGCACGCTCACCAACTGGATCGCAGAGCAGCCCGAGGACCTCTCCGAGCTCAAGGCCTCCCGCCGCCTGCACCTGCACTTCCTGCACAGCCCTGTGGAGATCGTGGATTCCGCAGAGGCTCCGGGCAAGGTTGCCGCGATTAAGTTCGAGCGCACCGAGCTGGACGGCACCGGCAACGCGCGCGCCACGGGCGAGTTCGTCGACTACCCGGTCCAGGCCGTGTACCGCGCCATCGGCTACTTCGGTTCTGCCCTGCCGGACGTTGAGTTCGACCACCGCCGCGGGGTCGTCGCGAACGACGGCGGCCGCGTGCTGGACGCTTCCGGCGGGCACGTTCCTGGCCTGTACGCCACGGGTTGGATCAAGCGCGGCCCCGTCGGCCTCATCGGGCACACCAAGGGCGACGCTCTGGAGACGGTCACCTACCTCCTGGAAGACCGCGAAAACCTGCCGTTCGCCCCCGTTCCCGAGGCAGACGCCGTCGTCGATCTCCTGGACGCCCGCGGCGTGAAGTTCACCAGCTGGGAAGGCTGGCTGGCACTGGACGCCCACGAGCTTGCTCTGGGTGCCGCAGCTTCCGAAGCTGGTACATCGCACGGCGTCGAGGTCAAGCGCGAACGCATCAAGGTTGTGCCGCGTGAGGACATGGTGGATATTTCCCGCGACGGCGTGGCGGCCCAGGTCTAGGTCTACTGCCTCAAGGCCCCAAGCAACGCGGGGTCACTTAGCGCCCATCCGGAGCATCGGAATGGGCGCTAAGTGACCCCGCGTTGTTTGTTATCGGGGTTAGACTCGCCTCATGGACGTCGTCGTCGTCGAAACGACCCAACTGGGGGACCGCAGCTACCTCGTTCATGACGGCACGGTGGCGCTCGTGGTCGACCCCCAGCGCGATACCGACCGCGTCGAAACAGCCGCTCGCAGCGCAGGTGTTGCCATCACGCACGTCGCTGAAACCCACCTCCACAACGACTACCTCACGGGTGGCCTCGTTCTTGCCCGGGACCACACCGCCCGCTACTTGGTGAATGCCGCGGACAGCGTCGCGTTTGAACGTGAGCCAGTTGCTCCTGGGCAGGCGTTCAAGGTAGGCAGACTTTCCGTCAAGCCAGTGGCCACCCCGGGCCATACGCACACGCACCTGGCCTATGTGGTTTCGGACCCCGACCCCGGAGCGGGCCTACGGCAAGCCGTGTTTTCGGGTGGCAGCCTGCTTTACGGGTCGGTCGGCCGGACAGATTTGCTTGGCCCCGAGGACACGGCCGGGCTGGCCCACGACCAGTACGCCTCGGTTCGGCGGCTCGTGGCTGAGGCAGCCCCGGACGCGGTCCTCTATCCCACCCATGGCTTCGGTTCTTTCTGCTCCATCGGCCCTGCGAGCAGGATCCCCGCCTCGACGATCGGGGAGCAGACCGCCACCAACCATGCGCTCACCGACCCGGACGAAGACCATTTTGTCCGGCACCTCCTCGCCAATATCACTGCCTACCCGAGCTACTACGCGCACATGAGCCCGCTCAATTCCGTCGGTCCGGGCCCCGCTGGGCTGGATGTACCGGAATCGGTGGAAGCCGCGGAGTTGGAGCGCCGGCTCGAGGATGGGGAATGGGTGGTGGACCTGCGTAACCGCGTGGCATTCGCCGCAAGCCATTTGCGCGGCAGCGTGGCCTTTGAATACGGGACGGGATCGAGCTTCACGAGCTACCTCGGCTGGGTCCTGCCTTGGAACCAGCCGCTCACCCTGCTGGGCGCCCACGACGACGTCGAAAAAGCCATCCGCGACCTCTCGAGGATCGGAATCGACTCCCCGGACGCCGCAGTCGGCGACGATCCCGGGGCCCTGGCACCAGGCACGTCCCTCGTGCAGTATCCGATCACAGACTGGACGGGGCTGCTGCGGGCCCGAACCCCTGGAGACACGGTGCTGGACGTGCGCCGAACCGAGGAATATGCCGTCTCGCACGTGCAAGGCGCGGTGAATGTTCCGCTGCATGAGCTATTGCTCCGGATGGCGCAGTTGCCGGACGTCAGAACCTGGGTGCATTGCACCTCCGGCTACCGGGCCGGTGTTGCCGCAAGCCTGCTGCACAGGGATGGCCGCGACGTTGTGCTCATTGACGCAGCCTTCCGCGAGGCGTCAGGCGCCGGCGTCGAACTGGCGAGCGCCGCTCCGGCCTAGATGCCCGGGCTGCCCGAGAGACGCTCGCTCACCTTTAGGGTGTTTCCCGCCGGCGCTCGCTCACCTTTGGGGTATTTCGCCGCGGACGCTCGCTCACTTGAGGTGAGCGAGCGTTGGGAAAAACCCTGGTAGAGGTGAGCTGGCGTTGGGAAAAACCCCGGTATATGTGAGCGGGCGTCAGCTGTTGAGCCACTCCGCGGCGAAGTCCAGGTTGCGGTACACGCTCGCGACGGCGGCGGCCTCGTTGCGCGCCTCGATGGCGTCGGCGAGCTCGTCGTGGCCTTCGTGAGGAATGCCGTTGAAGCCGGCCTTGCGCTGCTGGCGCAGGAGATCGTCGTGGAAGACCCCGCCGAAGGACACATACAGCTGGTGGAGCAATGGATTGCCCGAAGCCAGCGCCACCCGTTCGTGGAAGTCCCAATCCGCGCGGGCCCACGCGGGGTAGTCGGCCGCGAGCCACGCGTCGTGGCGGACTTGGAGAAGGGCCCGCATGGCGGCGATATCCTCGCCCGTGGCGTGCTTCGTGGCCAGTCGGGCGGCCTGGGTGTCTAGCCCCACCCTGACCTCGACCACGTGCTCCTGCGTATGCTCCTTGTACATCCGCTGGGCGGCGCCGGAGATCTCGCTGGTGGCGCGGACATACGTGCCGTCACCGCGGCGGACTTCGAGCATGCCCCCGTGCGCCAAGGCTTTGATGGCTTCGCGGAGTGTGCCGCGGGAGACTCCGAGCGAGGCCATGAGCTCCGGCTCGGCCGGAATCTTCTCCTGCAGGGGCCACTCTCCGGATTGGATCATACTGCGCAGCTGGCTGGTGACCTCATCGGCCAGGACGGGACGGTGCGAAGGAACCAGGCTCATGCGACCGGCCTCGGTCCGGCCTTGATCGGCGTGCGCTTGCTGGTCAGCAAGTGACAGGTCATCATGAGGGCAAGCGCCACCGCGGCCAGGAGCGCAAGGGGGAGCGTCCAGGCTCCAGTAGCACTGTGGAGCACCCCCATGCCGAACGGTCCCAAGGCCGCGATCAAGTAGCCCACGGACTGGGCGACGGTGGACATGGCGGTGGTTTCCGCCGTCGTACGCCCGCTGCGGCTGATGATCACCAGGACCAGCGGGAAGATGCCCAGGCCGAAACCGAACATCACCGCGGGAACGGCGGCGAGCGACGTCGGCAGAAACAGCATGGCGGGGATTGCCACCAGCGTCGTCCCGCTACCTAGGTACAGGGCGGGCCGCATCATGCCTGGCCGGGAGCCGATGGCCAGGAGGATCATGCCCGCGGCCACGGAAACCAACTGCATGAGCCCGAATTGCAGGCCGCTCTCGGAAGCGCTGAGTCCTTGGCTGGTCAAAATGTAGGCAAACCAGCTCATCACGGCATAAGCAAGGAATGCCTGCAGCGTGAAGATGGAAGTGATCAGGAATCCCAGCCGTGTGCGCAGGAGCGGCCACATGGATACGTGCTCCTGGCTGGCCTTGCGAGACGAGCGGTGGGCGTGGAGGACCATCGGGAGGAAGCCAAGAAGTGCGGCGACGCCAAGGATCCCCCATGCGGCCAGACCCATCGACGGCGAGCCGAGTTGCTGGGCCAGAGGTACGCTGACCGCCGCGGCGAAGGTCGCGCCGCCGGACATGGTGAAGGTGTAGAGGCCGGTCATCATGGAGGTCTTCGCCGCGTAGTGCTCACGGATGTACGACGGCATGGCCACGTTGCATACCGCCAGGCCGGACATCGCCAGCACCGTTCCGGCAAGGAGGGCGCCCGTTGCGGGGATACTGCGGACCAGGAGGCCGGCAGCCAGCATCGCCAGCGCCACGAAGATCGACTTTTCGACGCCGATCCGGCGCGACAGCCAGGTGGTGCCGAGCCCTGCGACGGCGAAGCACAGCAAGGGGATGGACGGAAGAATCGACGCCACGAGCGCCCCGTAGCCGAGGAATGCCTGCAAATCGTGGAACAGTGCCGCCGCGCTGGTGATGCCGGCGCGCAGGTTCAGCCCGATGAGGACGACGGCCATGATCCCGACGACGGCGACCACACGGGATTTCGGCGCCGCGGTTCCGCCGGTGCCCGGCGCAGTCGTTGCTTCCATTGCGTCTGGTGTCGGGTGGGTTGAGGTCATATCTAAAGGTTAGACGTTTGACGTTTGGGTTGGAAAGTTTTGTGGTGGAAATCTCCAAGCCGCTGTGGAGCCCAACTGACTTGCAGTTAATGCCGTTCTGAGGGCTCAAAACGGCAACAAATGCGAGTCAGTTGGGCCTGCGGCGCGCAACTCTCAGCGCGGGTTGCGCGATCCCAGCCGTTGCACCGCCAAGGCAAGCCAAAGCTGCACCCGGTCCGGCGTCTGGGCGGGGTCGTAGCCGGTGAGGTCCGTGATTTGTGCCAGCCGGTACCGCACCGTGTTTCGGTGCAGGGTCAGGGCTTCGGCGACGGCTGCGACCGAACCGTTGTGGTTGAGGTAGCTTTCCAGCGTGGAAATGAGCTCGGAGCCGTGGGTGGAGTCGAATTTGCGCAGGGGAGTGAGGGCTTCACTGGCCATGTCCGCCAGCGGCACGTCTTCGCTCGCGAGCAGGAGCGACGTCAGGCTGAGCCGCTCAGGTTCGTTGACCGGCAGCCCGTGCGCGACGGCGTCGCGCGCTTCAAAGTAGCTCCATCGCACGCCGTTCGGCTTGGTGTAGGCCCCACCGATTCCGATCACTGCGTGGATCCCCGCTTCCAAAAGGTGGTCGCTGAGATCCTTGGCCAGCGCGCTCGCGGAACTGCCGTCGTCGGGCACCACCGTCACCAGATCCTTCCCGACGACGGCGGTGACCCCGCCGTCGAGGGACTGCGGCAGGGAGGTAGTGCCTAGCTGTTTGTGGTGGGCGGCGGAGACCACCAGCAGCACCACATTCTTGCGGGTGCTGTTGATTCCGACGCCGGCCAGGCGGCGGGAGGCTTCGACCGTATCCAGGGTTCCGTGGATGACGTCGTCCAGCACTTGGCCCGCCAAAGCCCGCTGGCTTTGGCGCTGCTTGACCATGTTGTTGAGTTCCACGCTGATCAGGTTCTGGGCATAACCGACAATTCCCGTGTCGCCGAAAGGCTGCTTGATCCACAAGGTACAGGCGTCGCGGCGGCCAGTGGGGATAGGGAAGGATGCCCAGTCTTCGGCGGTTGGCGCGGGACTGCCCGCCGCACTGTTGTAAAGCTGCGCGCTGAACTGCGTGAGCGCGATGTCGGTCCGGAGCATGCTGCCCAATTGCTTGAGCAGTTCCCCGAGCCCGCCACCGGTCAGCAGCGCCCGGGCGAGGATCTGGTGCCCGGCGATGAGCCGCTCCAGCTTGGAGTAGTGGTCCGCGGATTGGGAATCAGCGACAAGCTTGCCGATGGCGATGAAGGGGGTCTCGTAAGGGACTTCCACCAGCGGCAGGCCCCAGCGGTTCGCCTCCGCAATGAGGGCCGGAGGCACGGCCTCGTGGGTCAGTCCGGTACCGAAGCCGATGCCAACGGCTCCCGCGCGCTGGACCTGGCGCACAAAGCGGCGCTGCTCCGCGGCACCATTGAGCCTGAGCCCGGTGGTCAGAATCAGCTCGCCGCCGTTGAGGAAGCGCTGGGGATCCTCTTGCTCGGTGACGGCTACCCAGCGGATATCTTCGTTCCAGGTAGTTTCCGCGAGGCCGGCTTTGCGGAGCCGAAGAGAGGGGAAGGCGACGAGCGCGGCGAGTGACATTGCCATGCCAAAAAGGATATCCCGGCACTGGTCATTCGCACTAAGTCGGGATGGTCAGGGTGTGCATATGACTATTCCGCGCCGCGGGGTGCTGGCATAGGCTCGGAGCAGCTGCAACCAATGCCTAGACACCGAAAGAGGTTGTACACCGTGGTCCAAACCTTGCAGAACTTCATCAACGGCGAGTTCGTCACGCCGGCAGGCACCGAACTGCTCGACATCGTGAACCCCACCAACGGGGAGATTGTCGCCCGTGCGCCTATCTCCACAGAGGCCGACGTCGATGCTGCCATGAACGCGGCGAAGGAAGCCTTCAAGTCTTGGAAGCATGTCACGCCGGGCCAGCGCCAGCTCATGCTGCTCAAGCTTGCTGACGCCATCGAGGCAAACAGCGACGAGCTCGTTGAGGCACAGCACCGAAACACCGGCCAGGTCCGCGCCCTCATCGCGTCCGAGGAAGTTGCCGCTGGTGCAGACCAGCTCCGTTTCTTCGCCGGCGCCGCGCGCATCATGGAAGGCAAGTCTGCCGGTGAGTACTTCGAGGGCCACACCTCTTACGTCCGCCGCGAACCGATCGGCGTCGTAGCTCAGGTTGCGCCGTGGAACTACCCGTTCCTCATGGGCATCTGGAAAATCGGCCCCGCCCTCGCCGCAGGCAACACTGTTGTTCTCAAGCCCTCCGATACCACTCCGGAATCCACCTTGGTCCTGGCACGGCTGGCCGGCGAGATCTTCCCGGCCGGCGTTCTCAACGTGGTCCTCGGCAACGCGGCCACCGGCTCCATGATGGTCGAGCACAAGGTCCCGGGCCTTGTCTCGATCACCGGTTCCGTCCGTGCTGGTATTGCCGTGGCAAGCGGGGCAGCCAAGGGCCTCAAGCGTGCCCACCTGGAGCTCGGCGGCAAGGCCCCAGCCATCGTCTTCAAAGACGCCGACGTCAAGAAGAGCGCAGCGGCCATCGCCGAGTTCGCGTTCTTCAACGCCGGCCAGGATTGCACGGCGATCACACGCGTGCTGATCCAGGATTCCATCCATGACGACATGGTTGCCGCGATGGTGGAGCACACCAAGACGCTGCACACCGGTTCGCAGAACGACGACGAAAACTACTTCGGCCCGCTCAACAACGTGAACCACTTCAACGCCGTGAACTCGGTAGTGGAGCACCTGCCGGCCAACTGCAAGATCGAAACCGGTGGCCACCGTGCTGGTGACAAGGGCTTCTTCTTCGAGCCCACCATCATCACGGGCGCCAAGCAGACGGACGACGTCGTCCAGAAGGAAACCTTCGGCCCGGTCATCACCGTCCAGAAGTTCACCACCGAGGCCGAGGCACTCGAACTGGCCAACGACGTCGAATACGCCCTGGCATCCAGCGTCTGGACCACGGACCACGGCACCGCCATGCGGATGAGCCGCGACCTGGACTTCGGCGCAGTCTGGATCAACACCCACATCCTGCTGACCGCTGAGATGCCGCACGGCGGCTTCAAGCAGTCCGGTTACGGCAAGGACCTGTCCATGTACGGCGTCGAGGACTACACGCGCATCAAGCACGTCATGTCTGCACTTGATGCCTAACTCAGGCGCCTAGCGCCCGACGCCCAAACACGGCAAGCATAAGAAAGAAAGAACCATCATGACCGCAACAGCACATGAAATCACCTACCGCCTGGACCAGAAGCGCAGCATCAACGGCGTCTTCCCCGGCCCCAAGTCCCAGGCCCTGAACGAGCGCCGCGCGGCCGTCGTCGCTGCCGGTGTCTCTTCGGGCGTGCCGGTCTACGTTGAGGACGCCGACGGCGGCATCATCCGCGACGTCGACGGCAACTCCTTCATCGACCTCGGCTCCGGCATTGCCGTGACCAGCGTGGGTGCCTCGGATCCCGCCGTCGTCGCGGCCGTCCAGGACGCTGTAGCCCACTTCACCCACACCTGCTTCATGGTCACCCCGTACGAGGGCTACGTCGCCGTCGCCGAGCAGCTGAACCGCCTCACTCCGGGCGACCACGAGAAGCGCACCGTGCTTTTCAACTCCGGCGCCGAGGCAGTGGAGAACGCCGTCAAGGTGGCACGCCTGGCAACCGGCCGTGACGCCGTCGTCGCTTTCGACCACGCCTACCACGGCCGCACCAACCTCACTATGGCGCTCACAGCCAAGGCCATGCCGTACAAGACCAACTTCGGCCCGTTCGCACCCGAGGTCTACCGCATGCCGATGAGCTACCCGTTCCGTGAGGAAAACCCGGAAATCACCGGTGCCGAGGCCGCCAAGCGCGCCATCACGATGATCGAGAAGCAGATCGGTGGCGACCAGGTTGCGGCGATCATCATCGAGCCGATCCAGGGCGAGGGCGGCTTCATTGTCCCGGCCGAAGGCTTCCTGCCGGCGCTGTCCGCATGGGCCAAGGAAAAGGGCATCGTCTTCATTGCCGACGAGGTCCAGTCCGGTTTCTGCCGCACGGGTGAATGGTTCGCCGTCAACCACGAGGGTGTTGTCCCGGACATCATCACCATGGCGAAGGGCATTGCCGGCGGCCTCCCGTTGTCCGCGATCACCGGCCGTGCAGACCTGCTCGACGCCGTCCACCCGGGCGGCCTCGGCGGCACCTACGGCGGCAACCCGGTTGCTTGTGCCGCCGCTCTTGCTGCCATCGGCACCATGGAGCAGCACGACCTCAACGCCCGCGCCCGCCACATCGAGGAAATCGCACTCGGCCGCTTGCGTGAACTCGCGGCTGAAGTTTCCGTTATCGGCGACGTCCGCGGCCGCGGTGCCATGCTGGCAATCGAACTGGTCCAGGCCGGCTCCAAGGAACCGAACGCCGAACTGACAAAGGCTGTTGCCGCCGCGTGCCTCCAGGAAGGCGTCATCATCCTGACCTGCGGTACCTACGGCAACGTGATCCGTCTGCTGCCGCCGCTGGTCATCAGCGACGAACTACTCCTGGACGGCCTCGAGGTCCTGGCAGCGGCCATCAAGGCCAACGCCTAGCCACAACCTAGGTGGACATGCCCACCTTTGCGTGCCAAGGATGGACATAGCGCGACTATGTCCATCCTTGGCATTTAAGAAAGGGCATGTCCGGGTGTGGGAAGCAGTTCCGCAGGTAGAGTCATGCCTAGCTAGCGAATCCAGACCGGCCAACGTTGCCCGGATTCCCCGGACGGGCCCTGGAATTCGCCGCCGACAAAGGGGTCTTCACATGCGATATGTAGTTGGCTACACGCCGAACGAACGTGGCGCGGACGCCGTTGCCCTGGCCTCATCCTTGGCCCGCGCGCAGGGCGCAGTACTGGACCTTGTGTACGTCGTGGACGCGCATACTCCTTATTCGGGGCTGTACCCCGAAAGCACTGGCGCAACTCCCGCTGAACAGTCCGTCCTGACCGCGCAAGCCCAGAGCCTCGCGTTAGTGCCCGACGACGTCGAGGCCACCTTCCGTGCGCTGCCTGCTGAATCGTTCCCCTCGGGGTTGATCCAGGCCGCCGGGACCGACGCTGGACTGATCGTGGTGGGAGCGTCGAGGAACGGGTTGTTCAAGAGGTTCACGGTAGGCAGCGTTGCCAACGGGCTGCTCCATGCTTCGCCGGTTCCGGTGGCTTTGGCGCCGCGCGGGTTCAACCGCACCGAGCCCGTCACCCGGTTCACTTTGGCCACGGGGCAGCGCTCCGGGGCCGACGCTGCGATCGCCACCGCCATCGGCGCGGCCAAACGCCGTGGCGTGCCGTTGCGGCTCGTCTCGCTGGTAACGCTCGACGCCGGCACCGACGTTGGAGGCGAGGCCACCAATGCGTCTCATCGCCACGCCAACACCGTCCTGAGTGACGCTGCTTCCCGTCTGCCGCAAGGGCACGATGTGACCGTGGAAGTTGCCCACGGCCGCAGCATTGAAGAAGCGATCGACAGCTTGGAGTGGATCGACGGCGAAGTGGTCATCATCGGCTCATCGCGCCTGGCGGAAAGAAGCAAACTCTTCATGGGCAGCACCGCAAACAAGATTCTCAGGGCGCTGCCGGTGCCCATGGTGGTGGTACCGCGCGATTACGAGCGTGCGGACTCGATGCCGTAGGGGCGCGCTGCTCAAGCTGCGCTCAGCCGTGCCCTCTTCCTCATGACCGAGTTCTTGCGTGCAGTGCGGAGCATGTCGACGGTCAGGAGCAGCAGGGCCAGCCACACGATGCCGAAACCCACCCAGCGGTCGGGGGTCATGGTTTCGTGGAGGACGGCCAGGGCCACGATGAACTGGAGGATCGGCGCGAAGTATTGCAGCAGGCCGATCGTCGTCATGGGCAGGCGGCGTGCAGAGGCACCGAAGAACAGGAGCGGCACGGCGGTGATGATGCCCGAAGCTGCCAGCAGCCAGAAGTGGCCCGGGCCGTTGCTTCCCAAGGTCCCGGCTCCGGTGAGGCCGAGGACAATCATGGTGGCGCCGGCGATCGGGGCGAGAACCACGGTCTCCACCGTGAGGCTCGTGATGGCGTTGACCTTCGGTCCTACGCGCTTCTTCACGAAACCGTAGAGTCCAAAGCTGAACGCCAGGACCAAGGCGATCCATGGCAGCTTTCCATAGGAAACTGTCAGGACGCCGACGGCGATGAAGCCGATCCCGACGGCGGCCCACTGGAGCGGGCGGAGCGTTTCCTTCAGGACGAACACGCCAAGGAGAACCGACACGAGCGGGTTGATGAAATAGCCGAGCGAGGCTTCGACCGCGTGCCCGGTGGTGACGCCGAACGTGTAGGTCAGCCAGTTGATGGCGATCAGTCCGGCAGCCATGGCGAGCGGTCCTAGGACGGCCCGGTCCCTGAAGGCATTGCCGAGGAGGCGCCATGTCCGGGTGATGGTGATGAGCAGGGCGCAGAAAATGAGCGACCACACCACTCGGTTGGCGACGATTTCCACCGCTCCGGCGGGTTGCAGCACCACGAAGTAGAGCGGAAGCAGGCCCCAAAGACCGTACGCTCCGATGCCGAACACGACCCCCGCCGTCGTCTCACTTTTTGCACTCTTTGCCTCAGCGGCGGCGGATGCAGAAGCTGCTGCGTCCGGGGCGGTGGACAGGGCGGGCACGGTTTGCTCGGGCGTAGGCACAATGTCAAGAACACCACATGTTGCGAAGGTATTCCTGACCGTACGGCCGGAAAGTTTGTGTGAGTTTCCTCGCCTCACCGTGTCACTCCCGCCACCCGCTGACAATCAACAGGCAACTGAGAACTAGAATTGGAAACTGCGCGCCCCACTACGCGGGGCGGATTCCCGTCTCAGAAGGGTTCACGGTGTCCAACTCGGCCGAAACCACCTCAAAACGTCCACTGCGCGTCGCCATTGTCGGCGCGGGACCGGCCGGCGTGTACGCCGCGGACATCCTGACCAAATCCAGCGAGGTCAAGGATGGCGAGGTCGAGGTCAGCATCGACCTTTTCGAGGCATACCCCGCGCCGTACGGGCTGATCCGCTACGGAGTGGCGCCGGACCACCCCCGCATCAAGGGCATCGTCAACGCGCTTCACAAGGTCCTGGACCGCGGCGACATCCGCTTCCTTGGCAATGTCACCTACGGCCGCGACCTCACGCTGCATGACATCCGGGCCTTCTATGACGCGGTGATCTTCTCCACCGGAGCAGTCAAGGACGCCGAGCTGAACATTCCCGGCGTGGAACTCGAAGGATCGTTCGGTGGAGCCGACTTCGTGTCTTGGTATGACGGACATCCTGATGTCCCCCGCGAATGGCCGCTGGACGCCAAGGAAGTGGCGGTCATCGGCAACGGCAATGTGGCACTGGACGTGGCCCGCATGCTCGCGAAACACGCGGATGACCTCTTGGTGACCGAAATCCCGGACAACGTCTATGCCGGCCTCAAGTCCTCTCCGGTGACAGATGTGCACGTCTTCGGCCGCCGAGGACCGGCACAAATCAAGTTCACTCCGCTGGAATTGCGCGAGCTCTCGCACTCCAACGACGTAGACATTGTGCTGTACCCGGAGGACTTCGAATTTGATGAAGCCTCCGACGAGGCCATCCGCAGCAACAACCAGATCAAGACCATGGTCAACACGCTGACCAACTGGCTTGTCGAGGAACATGCCGAAGCCGAGCAGCCCTCGTCGCGCAGGCTGCACCTGCATTTCCTGCACAGCCCGGTGGAAATTGTGTCGGAAGACGGCTCCGGCAAAGTCTCCGGCATCAAGTTCGAGCGCATGCAGCTGGACGGAACTGGCAATGTCAAGGGCACCGGCGAGTTCGTGGACTACCCAGTCCAGGCCGTTTACCGCGCCATCGGCTACCACGGTTCGCCGCTGGACGAGATTGAGTACGATGCACGCCGCGGGGTCATTCCGAACGACGGCGGACGGGTCCTGGACTCCGACGGCAAGCCGGTACCCGGCATCTACGCCACTGGCTGGATCAAGCGCGGACCAGTCGGCCTGATCGGGCACACGAAGGGCGACGCCTTGGAGACCATCGGGTGCCTGTTGGAGGACCGCCTCACGCTGCCCCCGGCCGAAAACCCGGACCCGCAGGCCATCATCAACCTCCTGGAAGAGCGGGGGATCGAGTACACCACCTGGGAAGGCTGGAACAAGCTCGATGCGCACGAAGTCGCCCTCGGTGCCGCATGGTCCGCCGAAAACCCGGGCACCGGCGTCGCACGCGAACGCATCAAGGTGGTCCCTCGCGAGGACATGATCGGGATCTCCCGCGCCTAGCGGCGCGGCGCGATTTCGCCGAACGAACTGCTCGACGCCGGACGCCCATAGGCAAAGCCCTGCGTCCCAACTAGACTGACTCGTACTGCGCTGCGTCAGGTTTGGGAGTTCGATGAGGAATCCGATCCAACCGGCAGCTCTGGTTGGCGACGCCGCCGAGCTGCTGCAGCGCCATGCCCGCGCAGGTCACGAACAACTGGACTCCTGGGGCTTTGGGCCTCCCGACGCCGCGGAGCTTCCCGGCTTGCGCAGGCTGATCAAGGAATCCTGGCAGCGATCCGCGAAGCTCAAGGCGAACCCGGACCAGCCCGAAGCTCCCGTGGCCATGGACCTAGACGAGCTCGAGGAATACCGCCGCCAACACCCGCTGGCCATCATCATGCCCGTCATCCAGAAGCTCCTCATCCAGCCCAGCTATGACAGCGGGCTGTTGGTCGCTGTGGGGGACGAGCTCGGCCGGCTGCTGTGGGTGGACGGAAATCCCGCGATGCGGCGCCGTGCCGAAGGCATGATGTTCGTGGCCGGCGCGGATTGGTCCGAGGCGGCGGTGGGCACGAGCGCGCCCGGCACAGCGCTCGCTTTGGGCCGCGGCATCCAGATCTCCGGCGCCGAGCACTACAAACGTTCCGTCCATCCGTGGAGCTGCACCGCCGTGCCCTTCCATGACCCTGACTCCGGCGCGCTTCTCGGCGTCGTCGACATCACTGGCACGGAAGCCGCCGTCGCACCCCACACGCTTTCGCTCGTTGAAGCGACCGTGGCGGCAGCGCAGGCCCAATTGCGTGTCGAGAGGCTTCAGCTCTCGGCCACTAAGCACTCTTTGCCTGCCCGACGGCGGAACTCGTCTTCCGCCGTCGGCTCCCGAGAGGGCACCGGTCTGTACCGGAACAGCCTTCAGCTGCTGGGCCGGGACCAGGCGCTGTTGAGCATAGGAGGGCGCAGCATTCCGCTCTCCGCCAGGCACAGCGAGATCCTGGCATTGCTGGGCACCCGTCCCGAGGGTCTCAGCGCCGAAGAACTGGCCCTGGCCTTGTATCCCGGAGATGGATTCACGGTCACCCTCCGGGCCGAAATGGTGCGCCTGCGGAAGGTCCTACGCGAACTCGATCCCGCGGCAGTCCCGGAATCCCGCCCCTACCGGCTCCCGATCGACCTCGGCCAGGATGCCGCCCAAGTGCTTTCCTGCCTGCAGCGGGGTGCCCACCGCATCGCCCTGGAGATCTACAAAGGCTCTGTCCTGCCGCATTCGGAAGCCCCAGGCATAGTGGAGCTCCGCCAGAAGGTCTCCGCGCTCTTGCGCGAGGCGGTCCTCAACGACGGCAGTGCCGAGGCGCTGCTCAAGTATGCCGGGCTGCCTGAGGCAAAGAACGACGTCGATGTCCGGCTCGCTGCCCTCAAGCTCCTGCCGCCGCGCTCGCCCAAGCGGGCCGCCATCGTCGCCGAACTTGAACGCCTGGAAACGGAGATGTCGGCCTGACGCCGGCCTACCGTGTGGCATTCGGCAAATACGAAGTTTCGGCCCGTATCGTAGAAGCGAGCCAAACGAAAGAAGCTTCCTCCGTGTTGAACAAACGCCTCGCCGTCGCCCTGACCGTGTCCGGACTCCTTGCCGGAGTCACAGCCTGCGGAGCACCTGCCCAGACCGCGCCATCGTCAACGGCTTCTGCTTTGGCAACTACTGCTGCACCTGCGTGGGAACTCGATCCCGCCGCGGGCGCGCAAAGAATCAAGGCTGCCGGCCTGGACATCCTGACGGCGGAAGGCACCGCCGAGCATTACCACGCACATCTGGACGTGCTGGTGGACGGCAAGCCCGTCACCGTCCCGGCTGAAATCGGCTTCAGTTTCGGGACCGACGGGCGGCCGAACGGAATCTCGGCCCTGCACACCCACGACACATCCGGCATCCTCCACATCGAAGCGCCCACCGCCGGACTGAAGTACACGCTCGGCCAGGCCCTCACCGAATGGGGTGTCCTGGACGGCAAGGACGCCACCGGAGCACCGCACGGCGGAACCGGCGGCTGGACAGCCTACGTGAACGGCTCAAAGCAGGATGTTCCAGTAACCGACGTGGTTCTCAAGGCCCACGACGAGGTAGTGCTCTCCTTTGGATCGGCGCCCTCCCCGCTTCCGAGCTCCTATGCCTTCCCCGCTGGCCTCTAGGTTTCAAGCCTTCGAACCAGCCTCGAAGTGATCTGAACCACAAGGTTGCAACCTGCTTGCAACCTTCCCGCTCCTACGCTGAAGCCATAGCAAAGCCACCATCATGCGGAGCAAAGGAGCTAGCAATGACTGTTTATGCACAGCCGGGTGCCGAGGGTTCGAAGGTCACGTTCAAGGACCGTTACGAGAACTGGATCGGCGGCGAGTGGGTTGCCCCGGTCAAGGGGCAGTACTTCGAAAACATCACCCCGGTCACCGGGAAGGCCTTCTGCGAGGTTGCCCGGGGCACGGCCGCGGACATTGAGCTGGCACTTGACGCCGCGCACAAGATCGCACCGTCCTGGGGCAAGACCTCGGCAACGGAGCGCGCCGCAATCCTAAACAAAATCGCCGACCGGATCGACGAGAACCTCGAAATGCTGGCCGTCGCCGAGAGCTGGGACAACGGCAAGCCGATCCGCGAAACCCTGAACGCTGACATTCCCTTGGCGGCGGACCATTTCCGCTACTTCGCCTCCGCGATCCGCGCCCAGGAAGGCCACCTGTCCCAGCTGGACGAGGACACCACCGCCTACCACTTCCGCGAGCCGCTGGGCGTGGTGGGCCAGATCATTCCGTGGAACTTCCCCATCCTGATGGCCGTGTGGAAGCTCGCCCCGGCCCTGGCCGCGGGCAACGCCGTCGTCCTCAAGCCCGCAGAGCAGACCCCGTCCTCCATTCTTGTCCTGATGGAGCTGATCAGCGACCTGCTGCCTGCCGGTGCGGTAAACGTAGTGAACGGCTTCGGCGTCGAGGCCGGCAAGCCTCTGGCTTCCAGCCCCAGGATCCGCAAGATTGCCTTTACCGGGGAGACCACCACGGGCCGGTTGATCAGCCAGTACGCGTCCCAGAACCTGATCCCGGTGACCCTTGAACTGGGTGGCAAGAGCCCGAACATCTTCTTCGACGACGTCGCCGCGCAGAACGACGCGTTCTACGACAAGGCCCAGGAAGGCTTCACCCTCTTTGCCTTCAACCAAGGCGAAGTCTGCACCTGCCCGTCGCGCGCCCTGGTCCAGGAAGGCATCTACGACTCCTTCATGGCGGACGCTGTGGCCCGGACCAACAAAATCATCCAGGGCAACCCGCTGGACACCGAGACCCAACTTGGTGCCCAGGCCTCCAACGACCAGCTCGAGAAGATCCTCTCCTACATCGACATCGGAAAGCAGGAAGGCGCCAAGATCCTCACAGGCGGCGCCCGTGCCCAGCTGGACGGTGACCTAGCCGGCGGCTACTACGTCCAGCCGACCATCTTCGAGGGCCACAACCGGATGCGGATCTTCCAAGAGGAGATCTTCGGCCCGGTGGTTTCCGTGACGAAGTTCAGCGACTACAACGACGCGATCGGCATCGCCAACGACACCCTGTACGGACTCGGGGCCGGCGTATGGTCCCGCAACGGGAACGTCGCCTACCGGGCAGGCCGGGAAATCCAGGCCGGCCGCGTCTGGGTCAACAACTACCACGCCTACCCGGCCGGTGCCGCGTTCGGCGGATACAAGTCCTCCGGCATCGGACGCGAAAACCACGCCATGATGCTGGACCACTACCAGCAGACCAAGAATCTCTTGGTCAGCTACAACGAAAACAAGCTCGGCTTCTTCTAGGCCGCGCTAAACCCGGCGGGGAGGGATCAGCACAGATCCCTCCCCGCCGATCCACTTGGCCACCCCTCAGGAAAGCAGCAGCACCCACACCGCACCATCCAGCTTCAACGACGCAAGGATTTCGCCAATGACGACGACAATGCAAGCAGCCGTAGTAACCGAATTCGGAAAAGACCTTCAGATCCAGTCCCTTCCCATTCCCGTTCCCGGCCGTGGGGAAGCGCTGGTCAAGGTCTTGACCAGCGGCGTCTGCCACACGGACCTGCACGCCGCGGAGGGGGACTGGCCCGTGAAGCCCTCACCGCCGTTCGTGCCTGGCCATGAAGGGGTGGGCGAAGTGGTGGCTCTCGGTGAAGGTGTCACCGACCTGGCCGTCGGGGACCTCGTGGGTAACGCCTGGCTCTGGTCCGCCTGTGGCGACTGCCAGTTCTGCCGGACCGGCTGGGAAACGCTGTGCGAAGCCCAGAAGAACGCCGGCTATAGTGTGGACGGCTCGTTCGGGGAGTACATGCTGGTGGACAGCCGGTTCGCCGCGAGGATTCCGGCAGGTTCGGATCCTGTGGAGGTTGCCCCGGTGCTCTGCGCGGGCGTCACCGTCTACAAAGGGTTGAAGATGACCGAGGCCAGGCCGGGCCAGTGGGTCACCATTTCCGGCATCGGCGGATTGGGGCACATCGCGGTCCAGTACGCGGTGGCGATGGGCCTGCGTGTCGCGGCCGTGGACATCGCTGACGACAAGCTTGCCCTGGCCAGGAAGCACGGCGCGGAGCTCACGGTCAACGCGCTGCACGAGGATCCTGTGGAAGTCATCCAGCGCGAAACCGGAGGCTGTCACGGCGTCTTGGTCACGGCCGTGCATCCGTCGGCATTCGGGCAGGCGATCGGCATGGCCCGGCGCGGCGGGACCATCGTCTTCAACGGTCTTCCGCCGGGAGACTTCCCTGCACCGATTTTCGAGATTGTGCTCAAGGGCCTGACCGTTCGCGGCTCGATCGTGGGGACGCGGCAGGACCTGGAGGAAGCGCTGGACTTCTACGCGCAGGGCAAGATCCACCCGACCGTGTCCACGCGTGAGCTCTCCGAGGTCAACGCGGTCCTTGACGAGATGAAGCATGCCAAGATCGACGGCCGCGTGGTGCTGAGGTTCTAATGCCCCACAACAGGCTTGACGCCGCAGTGACGCTGCCCGGGGAAAATTTTTCCCGGGTGGCGCTCACCGCCTCCTCCATCGAATTGCTCAAGAAGTTGTGGCAGCAGCATGGGCCGCTCATGTTCCACCAGTCCGGTGGTTGCTGCGACGGTTCCTCGCCTATGTGCTACCCGGCCGGCGAGTTCATTACCGGCGACTCGGACGTTTTGCTCGGCCTTTTCGACATCGGCGATAACGGACGGTCCCAGCCTTTGGAGTTCTGGATGTCCCGGGAACAGTTCAACTACTGGTCGCACACCCACCTGACCGTGGACGTGGTGGCCGGCCGGGGGAGCGGCTTCTCCGTGGAGTCGCCGGAGGGCAAACGCTTCCTCATCCGCTCCACCTTGATGGACTGGAACGTCCCCAAGCTCTGAAAATAGACCGTCCTTGCGTCTCACGATTTGGGACAAATGTGGGGGTCCATTGGCTGGACACTAATCTTGATGAGTCTGTTTCTACCGCCTCATCAAGATTGTGGACTCTTCTATGAACCTCTTCCGGACCAAGTCAATCGAGCAGTCCATTGCGGACGCCGATGAACCCGGACGCAAGCTCAAGCGTTCCCTCAGCACCTGGGATCTGATGATCATGGGTGTCGCCGTCGCCGTCGGCGCCGGGATTTTCTCCGTCGGCGCCAAAGCCGCCGCGAACTTTGCCGGGCCCGCCGTGACGATTTCCTTCGCCGTCGCAGCCGTCACGTGCGCCCTGGCCATCATGTGCTACGCCGAATTCGCTACCGCCATCCCGGTGGCCGGGTCCGCCTACGTCTTCACCTACGCCACCATGGGTGAAGTGCTCGCCTGGATCATCGGTTGGAACCTCATCCTTGAACTCTTCACCGCCGCTGCAGTCATCGCCAAGTACTGGGGTATCTACTTGAGCAAGGTGTTCGGCCTCATGGGCGTGGACATGCCCCCGGCCCTGAACATCGCAGGCGTGGACCTCTACTGGGGCGCGTTCCTGATTGTCGCGATCTTCACGGCGCTCCTGGTGCTCGGCACCAAGCTCTCCGCTCGCGTGGGCAACATCTTCACGCTGATCAAAATCGCCGTGGTGCTGTTCGTGATTGTGGTCGGCTTCACCTACGTCAAGTTCTCCAATTACGCGCCCTTTGTCCCGGCATCGCAGCCGACCGGTGGCAACGACGGCGCCGACGTCTTGAAGCAGTCCTTCTTTGGCTTCCTCACCGGCGCGGTTCCGGCACAGTACGGAACTCTGGGTATTTTTGCCGGCGCAGCCTTGGTGTTCTTTGCGTTCATCGGCTTCGACGTGGTTGCCACGTCCGCGGAAGAGGTCAAGAACCCGCAGAAGACCCTGCCGCGGGGCATCTTCGGCGGACTGGCGCTCGTGACGCTGCTGTACATCCTGGTCTCCCTGGCCCTGACCGGCATGGTGTCCTACACACAACTTGCCCAAGCCAAGAGTCCTACCCTCACCACGGCCTTCGAGGCTGTTGGAAATACCGACGCGGCCAAGGTCATTGCCTTCGGTTCTCTGATCGGTTTGACCACCGTCATCATGGTGCTGCTCATGGGCCTGGCCCGCGTCGTCTTGGCCATGAGCCGGGACGGGCTGCTCCCGCGCTCCCTGTCCAAGACGAGCGAGAAGCGTTCGACGCCGGTCCGCCTCCAGATCATCTGTGGCGCGGCCGTGGCGATCGTGGCTGGCCTGACCAATGTGGATCTCCTCGAGGAAATGATCAACATCGGCACGCTCTCAGCCTTCGTCATGGTGAGCCTGGGCATCCTGGTGCTGCGTAAGAAGCGCCCGGACCTGAAGCCGGCTTTCCGGGTTCCGTTCGGCAAGGTGCTTCCGGTGGTTTCGGCCGTCCTGTGCCTCTACTTGATGACGAACCTGGCCGTAGAAACCTGGATCTTCTTCGCCATCTGGCTGGCAATCGGACTTGCCATCTACTTTGCCTACGGCCAGCGCCACTCCCGCCTGAACGAGAAGTTCGCTGCGGCGAAGGCTGCGGTCTCTGGCAGGAGCAGCGACTCAACCGACTCCAGCGATTCAACCGACTCAAACGACGACGAGGACAGCCTCAGCAAGGTCTGACGCCCCTGACTGGATCCAGGCCCCCTCAAGCTTCGGCTTGAGGGGGGGGCTTCCTATTGGACTCCAACGCGTGCGGCTCTAACACGTGCGGCTCTAACGCTTACGGGGCCGCGTGCTCGTTGACCCACTCCACGAGCGGTCGCAGTACCTCCCAACGCTGGGCGATCTCCTCCTTGGCTGAGGGCTGCGACATCCACTCAGGTTCACCCAAAGTCACCCCGGCAGATAGGGACTTGTGCTTGAGGAGCTCGGCGCGCGGGTGGTCTTTCTCGAAACCACGCGGCACGGTCTTGAGTTTCTCCCCTTCAACCGCGAAACCTGCCGCAGCGATGTGATCGACGATTTTCTGGAGTTCCTCTCCGCTGGCCGATGCATCCGCGGCGGCGCGGAACCGGGCAATCTGCTCCGGGGTACGCGAGTGACATCCGCCGCCCACGAGCAACCCGTCCGCACTGAGCTGAAGGTAAAAGCCCACACCCTCCTTGTGGGCCGCAAACGCGCCCTGCGCCGTCTTGTAGGGGGACTTGTCCTGGGAGAAGCGGACATCCCTGTTGGGGCGGAAAACCTTGCCCGGCCCGAATCTTGGTTCAAGTTCCTCCAGCAATAGCGTTAGAGGCTCCTTCACAGCGGAGTCGTAAATGTCCTTGTGCGCCAGCCACCATTCGCGGTTGTTATTCTCTTCAAGCTCGGCATAGAAGGCGATAGCAGCGGCGGGGATCCCGGTAAATGTGCTCATGTAAGGATCCTATGGACCACCGCATGAGCATGACCAGCACCGAATTGGCTTATGTGGATAATCCCAGTCGGTGAAGCCGCGACCAGGTAGCTGCCCCGGCCCGGAAAGCTCGGATCAACCCGCGCCTTGTTCGCATTTCATCACGTACAACGCCGTGTCCGGCGAACAAGGATGGGGTTTCAACTGCAGGTAGAAACAGACAACCCCGCCGCGGAGAATCCGCAGCGGGGTTGCCTGTTATTGGACGTTGTTAGAGCTTGTTGGCTGCTTCAGCAGCCGACTCGCCCTGACCGGCGCCGAGGTTGGCGCGCAGCTTGGCGCCGAGTTCGGCGTCGACGTTGGTCCAGTACTGGATGGCGCGTTCCTTGATGCCGGGGCTCTTGACG
The DNA here is from genome assembly GCF_026241105.1 of Arthrobacter rhizophilus. Taxonomy (GTDB): domain Bacteria; phylum Actinomycetota; class Actinomycetes; order Actinomycetales; family Micrococcaceae; genus Arthrobacter. The sequence goes on from NZ_JAPFFT010000038.1 coordinate 24,406, forward strand.
CCGCCCACAGCGCCCGTGATGGTGTCCAGCAGACGGGCCTTGGCGCCGTCGTCGTACACCTCGCGGTAGAGGGCGCCGGCCTGGACGAAGTCGCCGTCCTCGGCGTGCAGGGAGTGTGCGGAGAGTGTCAGCTCGCCGTCGTTCTCCCAGCCGCCCGCCGGGTTCTGAGGTTCAACAGCAGCCGGGCCACCCACGGAGTTCGGTGCGTAGACCGGAACCGAAGGAGCGTTGAACAGGTAGCGGCCCGCGCCGTCCTGGCTGTAGTTGTTGACCTGGTTCTTCGGCTGGTTCACCGGAATCTGGGCGTGGTTGGTGCCAACGCGGTAGCGGTGTGCGTCCGCGTACGAGAAGATGCGGGCCTGCAGCATCTTGTCCGGGGAAGCTGCGATACCCGGAACGAAGTTCGACGGCGCAAAGGTGGCCTGCTCGATCTGCGCGAAGTAGTTCTCCGGGTTCTTGTTGAGCTCCATGGTGCCCACGTGGATCAGCGGGTAGTCCGCGTGCGGCCAGACCTTGGTGAGGTCGAACGGGTTGAAGCGGTACGTCTTGGCGTCCTCGTAGGGCATTACCTGGACATGCAGCTCCCAGGACGGGAAGTTGCCGGCGGCGATGTTTTCCTGGAGGTCGCGGATGTAGAAGTCCGCGTCCGAGCCGGCCAGCTCTTCAGCCTGGTCGCCCGTGATGGTCTTGACGCCCTGGTTGGACTTGAAGTGGTACTTGACCCAGAAGCGCTCGCCCTCGGCGTTGATCCACTGGTAGGTGTGAGAGCCGTAGCCCTGCATTTCACGCCAGGAAGCCGGCAGGCCACGGTCGCCCATGAGCCAGGTGACCTGGTGCGCGGACTCGGGGGACAGGGTCCAGAAGTCCCACTGCATGTCGGCGTCGCGCAGGTGGGTGCCCGGGAGGCGCTTCTGGGAGTGGATGAAGTCCGGGAACTTGATGCCGTCGCGGATGAAGAACACCGGGGTGTTGTTGCCCACGAGGTCGTAGTTGCCCTCGGAAGTGTAGAACTTGACGGCGAAGCCGCGAGGGTCGCGCCACGTGTCAGGGGAGCCATTCTCGCCTGCAACGGAGGAGAAACGGATGAGCATGTCCGTCTGGACACCGGGCTGGAACAGGGCTGCCTTGGTGTACTTGGAAACGTCCGAGGAAGTCTTGAAGGTACCGAAAGCGCCGCCACCCTTGGCGTGGACAACACGCTCCGGGACGCGCTCGCGGTTGAACTGGGCGAGCTTTTCCACCAGGTAGTGGTCGGTCAGGATGATGGCACCATCGGCACCAACGGACTGGGAATGCGCGTCCGAGGTGACGGGGGCGCCCGACTGGGTGGTCGAGATGTTCGCGGTCATCGTTCTCCTATTTCGTGGTTACTTGCGTTTGAGTAGGAAGCTGTTGTTTGGCCTGGCAGTCCTGGCAGATGCCTTGGTACAGGACGTCTGCGATCTGGATGGTCATGGGTTTGGAGTGCTCATCCCAGTGCGGGGTGAGGCAGGGGGCATGGCCTACGGCGCAGTCGACATCCTCCACCCGGCCGCAACTGATGCAGACGGCATGGTGGTGGTTGTCGCCCACCCGCGTCTCGTACAGCGCGGGGGAGTGGGGCGGCTCGAAGCGTCGAAGCATCTGTAGGTCGGTGAGGTCGCTCAGCACCACATAAACAGACTGCGCTGTCAGTTCGGGAAGATCCTTGCGCGCGGCAGCCAGGATGCCTTCGGCCGGAGAATGTGGATTGTGCTGAACGGCAGCGAGGACCGCCAAACGCTGTTTGGTCACGCGGCGTCCGTGAGAATGCAGGGCGGAAGCCCACGCTTCCTGGTCTGCCGAGTGATCTGCCATACCCTCATTGAAGCACTTATTATGAGTCCTTCACAATAAGGCGAGGCTAACTTCGGATGAACCGAGCAGGCGTCGGCCCCGGAGAGCACCCCCAGCGAGCTGACGCGTTGCCTCCGGGAGTGAGGACGCGTTGCCTCCGGGAGGGGTACGTGTTGATGGGTAGGGTTGGACGGTGGCAAAACTCCTCGCTGACATGACCCCGCTTCGCGAAAGCCCCGCATTCCGCCGCCTGTGGCTCGGGTCCTCCGTGTCGATGGTCGGATCCCAGTTGACGCTCGTTGCCGTAAGCCTTGAGGTCTACAGCATCACCCAGCAGAGCCTCTACGTAGGCCTGCTGAGTGTCTTTGCCTTGGTTCCGCTGGTGATCGCGGGTTTGTTTGGGGGTGCCCTTTCGGATGCCTATGACCGACGGAAAGTCGCGATCGTTTCTTCCCTCGTTTTGTGGGCCTGCAGCGTTGCCCTCGCGCTCCAAGCGTGGTTCCAACTCAACAATGTCTGGATCTTGTTTGCGCTCGTTGCGATCCAAAGCGGCGCGCAAGGCATCAACGGGCCCGCACGCAGCGCCATTATTCCCTTGCTGGTCCGCAAGGAACTGTTGCCTGCGGCCAACGCGTTGAGCATGCTCAACATGGGCATTTCCATGACGGCGGGCCCCTTGCTTGCTGGTGTGCTGGTTGCGTCGAGCGGTTTTGGCTGGACTTACACGATCGACGCTTTCAGCTTTGCTTTCGCGCTGTGGAGTTTGTTCAAGCTTCCGCCCCTTCCCGCGGCCGAGAACGCGTCGGCACCCGGCTTGCGCTCCGTCGTCGAAGGCTTCCGCTTCCTGGGCACCCGACCCAATCTCCGCATGACCTTCATCATCGATCTCATAGCGATGATCTGTGCCCAGCCGCGCGCCCTCATGCCGGCGATTGGCGCCACCATGATCGGCGGCGGTGACACCACCGTGGGCGTACTGCTCGCCTCGGTGGCAGTGGGCGCCTTCTTGGCGGGGTTGTTCTCCGGCCCCCTGGGAAGGGTGCGGCGCCAGGGCAGCGCGGTGGTATGGTCCGTGGCCGGATGGGGCTTCTCGATCGCAGCTTTCGGCCTGGTGGTAGTCCTTGCGGGCGACGCCGGTCGCGGCGGCGTGACGCCTTGGATCATCCCGGCCGCCATCTGTTGTGCCCTTGCCGGAATCTCGGATTCTGTCAGTGCGGTCTTCCGAACCACCATTCTGCAATCGGCTACTCCGGACCACATGCGGGGACGGTTGCAGGGCGTGTTCATCGTGGTGGTTGCCGGAGGTCCGCGAGTGGGGGACATGCTCGCCGGTGGCGTCACCAAAGTTCTCAGCGAAGGCTGGGTACTACTCCTGGGCGGCGTGCTGTGTGCGGTCCTGGCCTGGCTCGTGCCCCGCTGGCAGCGCGGATTCCTCCGATACGACTCGGTTCACCCCGTGCCCTAGCCGGTTGCCCCAGCCCAGCGCATTCCGCAGCCCCAAGCCGGAACGTCCGGACCGCCGTCGGCGTTAATCCGAACATAGCCACACCCATTAGCGAGAGAACTGCAAGAAAGTAGTGAAGTGCACAATCATCACAATGGCCTGAAAACCGCAGCGCTGTTCGGTGTGCTGTGGGCGGTGCTGTTGGGACTCGGTGCCGTGATCGGTGCGGGCACCCGTAGCGCGGCGCCCATCTGGATCATGGCCCTGGTCGGCGTCGCGACAACGGCCTACGGATATTGGAACAGCGACAAGATTGCCATCCGTTCCATGGCCGCCTACCCGGTCTCGGAAGCGCAGGCTCCCCAGCTGTACCAGATCGTCCGGGAGCTCTCAGTGCGGGCAAAGCAGCCCATGCCGCGGATCTACGTTTCTCCGACGATGACACCCAACGCCTTCGCCACGGGACGCAATCCGAAGAACGCCGCCGTGTGCTGCACCGCGGGCATCTTGAACTTGCTCGATGCGCGCGAACTACGCGGTGTCCTCGGTCATGAGCTCATGCACGTCTACAACCGCGACATCCTCACCTCGTCCATCGCAGCCGCCGTCGCCGGTGTCATTACCTCCGTGGGTCAGATGCTGCTGTTCTTCGGAGGCGGAGACCGGCGGAACGCCAATCCGATTGCCATGCTCGCCATGGCGCTCCTGGCGCCGTTTGCCGCCTCGCTGATCCAGCTCGCCATTTCCCGTACCAGGGAGTACGACGCCGACCACGACGGCGCGGAACTCACCGGCGATCCGCTGGCGCTCGCCTCAGCCCTGCGCAGGATCGAAGCAGGCGTGAAGCAGGTGCCGTTGCCACAGGACCAGCGGCTCGTGAACACCTCGCACCTGATGATTGCCAACCCGTTCCGCGGCGGCGCCATGACCAAGCTTTTCGCTACCCACCCGCCCATGCGCGAGCGCATCGAGCGGCTCGAGCGGATGGCTGGACGGCCGCTTTCCTAACCGGCCGCCCAAAGAGGCACCGGTCCAGCGCCGCGTTCGACGACGGGCGGCTTCATGCGAACAGGCCCTCACCAATGAAGCCGCCCGCCTTGATGCCCGGGGGTACCGCGAACAGAACAAAAACATGTCGTAATTGCCGAGATTACATCGGCGGGGCACGCAAAAGCCGGGGCGCGGTGTCATAATTCGACACTGCACCCCGGCTCAGGTGAGGCGTGATCCGCTAGCTGCGGAAGTTCACGAACTGGAGATCGGCCTCTTCGAATTTCTTCAGGATGTTCATGGTTTCCTGTAGGTCATCGCGGGACTTCGACGTGACGCGGAGCTCGTCGCCCTGGATCTGGGACTTGACGGACTTCGGGGCCTCGTCGCGGATGATCTTGTTGATCTTCTTCGCCATGTCCTGGGCAATGCCCTCCTTGATGGAGCATTCCAGGCGGAACTCCTTGCCGGAGGGGAAGGGTTCGCCCTGGTCGAGGGACTTCAGGGAGATGCCGCGCTTGATGAGCTTGGACTGGAACACGTCCAGGACAGCGAGGACGCGGTCCTCGGAGTTGGCCTTCAGGAGGATCTTTTCGCCGCTGAAGTCGATCTCGGCGCCGACGCCCTTGAAGTCGTATCGCTGTGCGATTTCCTTCTGGGACTGGTGGAGCGCGTTGGCAACTTCCTGCTTGTCTACCTTGCTGACGACGTCGAATGTGGATTCGCCTGCCATGACTCTCCTTTTGATCGGTGGGTGTGGCCCGGAATCGGGCGGTTTTGTCTGCCATCCAGCCTAGTACGGAAGCGCCCGGTGTGTGCCGCGGGTTCACAGTTCGCTCACAGCACACGTATGGCCGGAACTGAGACTGCCCCGACAGAGTTGTACCAGTTTGAAGAGCCCATCCTGAAAGGGAGCACCATGAGCAACCAGGCCGTCCGATACGTCACCAAGTCAGCTGCTGCCGCCGCCGGTTCGATCGGAGTCGCCGCTGCCACTGCTGCGACAGCGGTTGCAGCCGCGGCGCTCGCGGCTTCCGTGGTCCTGAGCCCGGTCCCGGACGCGGCATCCCGGATGGATGGTGTCCACGCGGACCTGCTGCGGGCTGTGCAGCTCAACCAGATCACAATGGAGCAGGCTGCAAGTTTTGAGGCCAAACTGGCGGGCCGGATACTCGGAGATGCCTGAGTTTTCCGCTGATTTTGGGGCTCCGAAGCCTCGATTCGATTCTTCGGCCGAAGTTCTGTAAGGTTGTCTTGCTCGCGCTTACCGGATCCGAAACGAAACGATGATCGGGAGTGACTTCTTTTGAAGTTCGGCAGATTACCCGAGCGGCCAAAGGGGGCTGACTGTAAATCAGCTGGCAACGCCTACGGGGGTTCGAATCCCTCATCTGCCACAAAATTAAATCCCCGGAGCCATGTGGTTCCGGGGATTTTTTGTTGTGTCGCGTTGCTGGGCGGGCCGCTCCGACGCGGAAGATCGTCTGCGACGCGCAGACGGACCCTCGACGCCCGTATTCCCTGTGTGTCAGCCTGTTGCGTGACACTTTTGTGGCGGGGAAGGAACCTTATGGAAATTCCGAGTCGTCCGAGC
>NZ_JAPFFT010000039.1 GCF_026241105.1 Arthrobacter rhizophilus
TCTACATCTTCCGACCGAAAGAAGGCCTCCTGCCCGGAAACTCAACGAATCCAGACAAGAGGCCGACGTAACTTCGGTCTAAGAGCTGAGCGACACGCAAAATCCCTGGCGCCCCCGGAATTCCGGGGGCGCCAGGGATTTTGGGCGTCCCCTGGTAATTTGCGCATCGCCGAGGTCGCTTAAACAAAGAGCTCCGGAGTGCGTTATTGGGGGATACGCACTCCGGAGCGGACTTTGGAGCAGGTTCTTGGGTTCCTGCTGACAATTAGCTTACGTGCCCCAACGGCCCTCCGCTACCAATCTGAATAACTACTTTCACTTTACTTTTTCCGGGCCAGTTCCAGGCCCGAAATTAGGGCCGGATCCGGCGTTTGATCAGGCCCTCCGCCCCTTGTAGAGCACCTTCCGCAGGCCTAGCGTTAACTTGCACAGGAAGGGGTGGTCCACGTGGAGATCTTCATGTGGTGGCTGGACATTGACCTCAAGAGCAAGGAATGGTTGCGGGAGAACCTGCGGGCTGCCGAGCTTCCACTGGAGGTTCTGCAACGCATTGCCGAAGTCGGTGGGCCGCGTCTTGAGGAGCTGGCTGGCGGGTTGACCGATGCCGACTGGGACTTTATTGAGACGCAGTCGGAGTTCGTGGACTGAGCCGATTTCCTAGACCGGTTCGCAAAACCGTTGCGGCTCCCGCGCGGGGATGGTTGCATGGGGTTCATGGCTACCGCAGAGAGTTATGTCTTGGCGATCGGGACCAAAAAAGGATTGTGGCTGGCACGCAGCACAGACCGCAAGGAATGGTCCCTTTCCGGTCCGCACTTCCTCATGAGCGAGATCCCCAGCATCGGGATTGATACGCGCGGGGACAATCCCCGGATCATGGTGGGCGTCCGCTCCGAACACTGGGGTCCCACCGTGGCCCACTCCGACGACCTAGGCGCAACGTGGACTGAGCCCGAACAAGGCGCCATCAAATTCCCAGAGGGCACCGATGCCGCACTGGAGCGGATCTGGCAGATCTACCCGGACTCCGCGTCCCGGCCCGGCGTCGTGTGGGCCGGTTGCGAACCGATCTCCGTCTGGAAATCCACCGACGGCGGCGAGCACTTCGAGCTGAACCGTGGCCTGTGGGACCATCCGCACCGCAGCGAATGGGGAGCGGGTTACGGCGGCGCTGCCGCTCACTCAATCGTGGTCAACCCCTCCGGGGAGAACGTCCACGTTGCCATGAGCACTGGCGGGGTCTACAGATCGCTCGACGGCGGAGCCTCCTGGGAAGCCCGCAACAAGGGGATCCAGGTACGCTTCATGCCGGATCCTTACCCGGAGTTCGGCCAGTGCGTGCACAAGATCGCCGCGGATGCCGCCGTCGAGGGCCGTCTGTATGCGCAGAACCACCACGGCGTGTACCGCACGGATGACAACGGCGAGAACTGGATTTCGATTGCGGAAGGGCTGCCCGCCGATTTCGGCTTCGTGATGCTCACCCACCCCCGCCGCGAAGGAACCGCGTGGGTTGTTCCGATCAAGGCAGATAGCGAGCGGATTCCGCCGGATGGCCATCTCGCGGTGCACCGCACGGACGACGCCGGGAATACCTGGAAACGCTTGGATGTGGGACTCCCGGACCACGAATACAACGCGGTGCTCCGTGACGCGGCCGCGGTGGATTCAGCTGAACCTGTCGGGGTGTACTTCGGAACACGCGGCGGTTCGGTCTACGCCAGCGCTGACGAGGGCGAGTCCTTCATTGAGGTTGCCTCGCATCTGCCCGACGTGTTGTGCGTCCGGGCGGCCGTTGTCTCCGGCGATCTCGCCGAATTGGCCGCTGCCCCTACGGCATCCGGTCTGCCGGCTTAGGACGGAACTTGTCCGACATCACCGTGGTTTTGCCCAGCGTTCTCCAGCCACTCGCCGGCGGGCAGTCCTACCTGACTACGCCCGCCAACGGAGCTGTGACCGTGGAAAGCTTGCTTGATGCTGTGACCGGGGACTACCCGGTGCTGGCCCGGAGGCTCCGGGACGAAACCGGGTCCCTCCGCCGCTACGTGAATATTTACGTGAATGGCGAGGAGGTCCGGCGCCTGAAAGGTCTGGATACTGAGGTTGCGGCCGGCCAGGAGGTCTTGATCATCCAGTCCGTGGCTGGCGGCTGAGCGGTTCGGGGCCAGGATCAGGCCACTCGCCAGACTGTACATTCGTCGGTATTGATGGCCTTGCGCAGGCCAGTCAGCTGATCCATGATCCAGACGACGCCGATTCCCGGGGCCGTCTCTTGGACGCTTCCCCTGCGGATGACAACGTCATCGTAGGAGGGTCCGACGGAGAGGCGGGCTTCGATCTGGTCGCCGCGGTGCAGCTGGTCAAGTGCGCGGATTCTTGTGGGGCGGGTTGATACTTCCTTCAACATGGTGGCCTCCCTGGCTGGAGCTGCCAGCGTTTGCCGGCTATTCCAGTGTGGCGGGCCAATGTTGCAGGGTGGTTTCGTGCGGGTTAGCCGTGGGTAAGACTTCCGTTAGCAAAAAAATCCATTGCTCCGTACCTGCCGTTCTGAGGGCTCAAAACGACGGGTACGGAACAATGGATGGGGTTAGAGCGGGGGAGAAGTTACCTCAGGCCGAGCTCCGCCGTCGGGGTCTTGAAGGATTCCCGGGCCGTCATCGCGGAGACCGCTGCGATGATGCAGATGACTCCGGTGAAGATGCTGATCTGGATCCAGCCGCCGGCCTTGGTGCCGCCCATTGCGGTGACGATGGTCGGAGCGAAGCCTGCCATGAGGAAGCCGATCTGCGTACCGATGGCCAAGCCGGAGAAGCGGACCTTGGTGCTGAACATTTCGCCGTAGAAGGAAGGCCACACGGCGTTGGCGGCGGCGTATCCGAGGGCGAAGTACACCACGGACACCAGGAACATGAGCGGCACGTTTCCGGATTCGAGCGTCAGGAGGAACACCGGCGTCATGATGGCGCTGGCAATGGCGCCGTAGATGAATACGGGCTTGCGGCCGATCCGGTCAGCCAGATTGCCGAAGACCGGCTGGGTGCCAAGGGCCACGATGTTGGCAGCGACGACGAGCCATAGCGTGATGGTGCTGTTGACGTGGGCCACGTCCTTGGCGTACGCAATGGCCAGGGTGCCGAAGACGGTGCTCACGGCCGAGATGAAGGCGCAGCAGATAACGCGCAGGACATCGGCCCAGTGCAGCCTGAGGAGGTCGGCCACTGGGAGCTTGGCGATCTGGTTGTTCTTCTTGGCTTCGGCGAATGCCGGCGGCTCGTGCAGGGTGCGTCGGATGAAGAAGGCAACCAGAACCACCACAGCGCTGAGCCAGAACGGGATGCGCCAGCCGATGCCGTATTTGATCTCGTCCGGGAGGGCGACGACGGGGATGAAGACCAATGCTGCGAGGATCTGGCCACCCTGGGTTCCCGTGAGGGTCCAGGACGTGAAGAAGGAACGGCGGTTGTCCGGTGCGTGTTCCAGCGTCATGGACGAAGCGCCGGCTTGCTCGCCGGCAGCCGAAAGACCTTGGCAAAGGCGCGCGAAGACCAGCAGGGCCGGAGCCCACCAGCCAACGGCCTTGAAATCGGGGAGGCAGCCAATGATGAACGTCGCACCGCCCATGAGTACCAGCGTGAACATCAGCACCCGCTGGCGGCCGATGCGGTCGCCGAAGTGGCCCAGGATGATGGCTCCAACGGGCCTTGCTATGTAGGCGAAGCCGAATGTCGCGAAGGACATGATGGCGGCGTTGGCGTCCGCGCTGGGGAAGAAGACGTGCGGGAAGATCAAGGCCGCGGCCGAACCGAAGATGAAGAAGTCGTAGTACTCGACTGCGCTGCCGAGGAAGCTCGCGAGGGCGGCCTTCTTTGGCGTCCCCGCCGTGGCGGCGGTGCCCGGCGTCGTAGACGGGATGGTGTGACTCATGATGTTCCTTTGTGTGACGGCGATGTCGCATCTGGCTGAAATTGCTTACTTGGAACGCTGATGTGGGTCCGGCAGCGGCCTCACACTATAGCCACATTGTGAGAGCTACTTGTGCGATATAGCAATGATGACTGTGAGCGCAGTCACTTGTCAAGATATTTACTCACCATCTAGATATAGCTCTCACGATGTGGCAATCTTTAGATATGAATGTGAAGGAAGACACAAAGACCGACATGATCGGCAAGGCCCTGGGCCTCCTCGTATTGCTGGGCAATGAGCCGAAAGGGGCCAGCGCCTCCGAGCTCGCCCGCCAGGCGGAGCTGCCGTTCAGCACTACTTACCGGCTGCTCGGATCCCTGACTCGCGACGGTTTTGTGGACTATGAGCCCGATGGGCGCCGCTACCACCTGGGCCTTCGTGTCTTCCAGCTCGGGCAGCGGGTGTCCAATCACCACGGCTTTGCGGGTACCGCGCGGCCCATCTTGCAGCGCGTCACGGAGGGGACCGGCGAGGCCACCATCCTTTCCGTCCGTGATGGCCATCACCACCTCACGGTCAACAAGGTGGACGGCCCCCAAATGTTCCGAGTCACCAGCGATCCGGGGCATCTTGGAATGCTGCACACCACGGCAGTAGGCAAGGCACTGGTTGCCTTCGCGGACGACGGCGAGCGGCAGCAGCTGGTGGAAGAGCTCGAGCTGGAGCCGCTGACGGAATTCTCGATCACAGATCGCGACGCCTTCCGCCTGGAAATCGAAAAGGTCCGACGCCAGGGCTACGCGATCATGGACGAGGAGAACGAGGTGGGCATGCGCGCTGTCGCCGTCCCCGTGCTCAACTCCCAAGGTGTTGCCTTCGCATCCCTAGCCACGGCGGTCCCTGTTTTCCGGATGAGCGTGGAGCAGCTCGTGGCCGTCGTTCCCCTGCTGAAGAGTGCGGCGTCCGAGCTTGCCGACCGCCTGCCGCAGCGATAAGAGTCCGGCGTCAGCCACTTTTGTTCGCGATAAGAACACTAGTGCAATATGTGAACATTTTGTGTAGTCTGATTCATACCGCCCAGCGGAGCAGCTCACATCGGAGAACTCAGCACGTCCCAAAGGACTCCGGAGAAGGCCCATCCGCGGGCGCAGTTGTCAAAGGAGCAATGAGCATGAGCAACCGAGCCGAATCCTTCCTGGTGGGCCTTATTGGCGAAGGCGTGACGCCTTCGCTGACGCCGCCCATGCATGAGAAGGAGGCCGACGTCCAGGGGCTGCGCTACCTGTACCGGCCCATCGACCTGCTGGAGCTCTCCCTGCCCGGCTCCGCCGTCGGCGATCTCCTGACGGCAGCTGCCCGGCTTGGCTACAACGGCCTCAACATCACGCATCCGTGCAAGCAGCTGGTTCTGCCGTTCCTGGACGAGATTTCCGAGGACGCCCAGCGGCTCGGCGCTGTGAACACCGTTCTGATCCAGGATGGCCGCTTCGTCGGCCACAACACAGACTTCTCCGGCTTCGGTTCGGCTTTGGCCAGCGGCCTTCCCGACGCCGGCTTGGACCGCGTCGTCCAGCTGGGCGCGGGCGGGGCCGGCTCCGCCGTCGCATACGCCCTGCTTTCCGCGAGCGTCAAGACGCTGGACCTTGTGGACGTGGACCCCGCGCGCTGCGCCGAAAGGGCGGCGGAACTCGCCGACCTGTTCCCGGGCAGCACCGTCACGGCGCGCACGACGGCGGAGCTGCCGCAGCTGATGCCGCTTGCCGACGGTCTGGTGCACTGCACGCCGGTGGGCATGGCTGCGCATCCAGGCCTCCCACTGGACATGTCCCTCGTGGAACCCCGCCATTGGGTGGCTGACATCGTCTACCGCCCCATCGAGACCCAGCTGGTGCTCGAGGCCCGAGCCAAGGGCTGCCGCGTGCTCGACGGCGGACGCATGGCCGTGGGACAGGCCGCCGACGCCTTCCGCCTCTTCACAGGCCGCGACGCCGATCCGGACCGGATGCGGGAACATTTCCTGGAGCTGGTGGGCGCCGAAGAAGCCAAGGCTGAAGCATCGAAGGCCGACGAGGCACTCGCCGGGGCGGGGCACTGATGCGCACGGGAATCGCCACGGTTTGCCTCTCCGGGACACTCAAGGAAAAGATGCAGGCCTGCGCCATCGCGGGCTTCGACGGCATCGAGATCTTCGAACAGGACCTTGTCACCTCGCCGCTCAGCCCCGAGGACGTGCGGAAGATGGCCGCGGACCTTGGGCTCGGCCTGGATCTCTACCAACCGTTCCGCGACTTCGACAGTGTCTCAGAGGAGATCCTCCAGGAAAACCTGCGCCGGGCAGACGCCAAGTTCAGGCTCATGTCCCGCCTTGGCATGGACACCATCCTGGTCTGCACCAACGTGGGAACTGCCACGATCGACGACGACGACCTCCGCGCCGAGCAGCTCGGCCGCCTGGCGGAATTGGCCGGGGACCACGGGGTCAAGGTGGCATACGAGGCCCTAGCTTGGGGCAAATACGTCAACGACTACGAGCACGCTCACCGTTTGGTGGAAGCGGTGGACCACCCGAATTTAGGCACCTGCCTGGACTCCTTCCACATCCTGTCCCGCGACTGGGATACCGCACCCATCGAGGCCATCAAGCCCGAGAAGATCTTCTTCGTCCAGGTGGCCGACGCCCCGAAACTCTCCATGGACGTGCTGTCCTGGAGCCGCCACTACCGCGTGTTCCCGGGCGAAGGACAATTCGAGCTTGCCAAGTTCATGGGCCACGTTGCCCGTGCAGGCTACTCCGGCCCGGTTTCGCTGGAGATTTTCAACGACGTATTCCGCCAATCGGATGTGGCCCGCACCGCCGTCGACGCGATGCGCTCGCTGATCTGGCTTGAGGAACAGAGCGCCAAATGGCTCGACGCGAACGCTGCGTCCTTAACAGCGGGAGGAGCGGCGGGTGCCGCCAGCGGTGACTCGCTCGCCAACGCTGCAGGCCGCCGTCGTTATCCCATGGAACTGGCCACGCTGCCCAAGGTGGCCGAACCTGCCGGTTTCAACTTCGCCGAGGTCAAGACCGATGAGCCCGCACAGCTCGAGACGCTTCTGGGCCAGCTCGGTTTCGAATTCGACGGCCGGCACCGGACCAAGGACGTGCAGTTGTGGTCCATGGGCCAGGCACGCGTCATCATCAACGAACAGGCGCCGTCGCACAGTGAACCCGCCATCGCGGCCTTGGGGTTCGACGTCGACTCTCCCGTGATTGCCTCGGCTCGCGCCCAGCAACTCAAGGCCCCTGTGGTACCGCGCAAGGTCCAAGCGGACGAGGAAGTGTTCCAAGGCATCGCAGCCCCGGACTCCACCGAAATCTTCCTGTGCCAGGGCAGCCCGGACGGCACAGCCGCCTGGACGCATGAATTTGGCGAAGGCCTTGAACACCCTTCAGCGGGAACGCAAGCGGTAATCGACCACGTGAACCTCGCCCAGCCCTGGCAGCACTTCGACGAAGCCGTCCTCTTCTACACGAGTGCCCTGGCCCTGGAACCGCAGCCGTTCGCCGAGGTTCCAAGCCCGAGCGGCCTGGTGCGCTCGCAGGTCATGGTGACTTCCGACCGCGCCGTGCGCCTGGTGCTGAACCTTGCTCCGGTGCTTCAGCAGGAACCCGGCCAGCAAGGCAACGGCGCCCGCAAGAGCTACCAGGAACACATCGCGTTCGCGGTGGATGACCTCGTGGCCGCGGCCCGGGCAGCGCAGGGGCGCGGACTGGAGTTCCTCCAGATTCCGGCCAATTACTACGAGGACCTGGATGCACGCTTCGCCCTCGAGCCTGCTTTCCTTGCCACCCTCAAGGAACTGAACCTTCTCTACGACAGGGACGCCAACGGTGAATTCCTGCACTTCTACACCGCCACGGTGGGCAGCGTGTTCTTCGAAATGGTGGAACGCCGCGGCAACTACGACGGCTACGGCGCCCCCAATGCCCCCGTGCGGCACGCCGTCCAATACGACGCCGTCCAGTACGACTCGCTTCATGCCCACCACGTGCACCGCTGAGCAGGAACGCAACCAGAAACCAGGAAAGCAACCACCCGAAAGGAGCCGGCCGTGCTGCTAGACGCAAATGCCGGGCACTACCAAGACGACGAGCTCGTACCGGCGGCCGAACCGCATGCCGCGCACGCGCCGTCGGACGCCGCCGTCGAAACCCAAGCGGATCTCAGCGCAGAGATCAAGGCCATCGGCGAGGCGTACGCCCAGGCGCTCAAGAACGGTGCCGCGCCGGAGACCCAGCCTCGGCTGGACTTCGCACCGTACCGCAGCAGTATCCTGCGGCACCCCACCAAGAGCCTGCACCACGCGGACCCGGAGACCATCGAGCTGTACTCGCCGGCGTTCGGGCACCAGGACGTGCACGCCCTGGAATCGGACCTCACCATCCAGCACAACGGCGAACCCCAGGGCGAGCGGATCATCGTTCAGGGCAAAGTGCTCGACGGCGACGGCCGGCCAGTTGCCGGCCAGCTCGTGGAGATCTGGCAGGCCAACGCCGCCGGCCGCTACATCCACAAGCGCGACCAGCACCCCGCCCCGCTCGACCCGAACTTTACCGGCGTCGGACGCTGCATCACCGGACCGGACGGTTCCTACCGCTTCACTACCATCAAACCCGGCGCCTACCCGTGGAAGAACCACCTCAACGCCTGGCGGCCGGCGCACATCCACTTTTCCATGTTCGGCACTGATTTCACGCAGCGCATCGTCACCCAGATGTACTTCCCGGGCGACCAGTTGTTCCCGCTGGACCCCATCTACCAGTCGATCGTGGACCAAGACGCCCGCGACCGCCTCGTGGCCAAGTACGACCACGATCTGACCAGCCCCGAATGGGCCCTCGGCTACAACTGGGACATTGTCCTGAGCGGGTCGAAGCGGACCTGGACCGAAAACGAAGCCTTTGGCGACGCCGGGGACGAGGAGTAAGCACATGAGTAAGTTGATTCCGACACCAGGCCAGACCGTTGGCCCGTTCTACGGCTACGCCCTCCCCTTTAATAAGGACAACGAACTCCTTGCCCCGGGCAGCGCCGGAAGCATCCGCCTTCAAGGAACCGTGTACGACGGCGCCGGCGAAGCCATCCCGGACGCCATCCTGGAGATCTGGCAGCCCGATTCCGAAGGCAACGTGGTCCAGCGCACCGGCTCCCTGGTCCGCGACGGCTACACCTTCACCGGCTGGGGTCGCGCGGCGGTGGGCAACTCCGGCGTTTACACCTTCACGACGGTCAACCCCGGCGCCACCTCCCCAGTCCCCGGAAAACCAGGAG
The DNA here is from genome assembly GCF_026241105.1 of Arthrobacter rhizophilus. Lineage (GTDB taxonomy): Bacteria > Actinomycetota > Actinomycetes > Actinomycetales > Micrococcaceae > Arthrobacter. The sequence continues at coordinate 9,222 of NZ_JAPFFT010000039.1, forward strand.
CGGCTCCGTTCATCTCCGTGGCCGTCTTTGCCCGTGGCCTCATGAACCGCCTGTTCACCCGCATCTACTTGCCGGAAAACGAGGAAGCGCTCGCGGCCGATCCGCTGCTCAGCTCCCTCGATCCCGAGCGTCGCCAGACTCTCATCGCCCGACGCGACGCGGATGGCGGGCTCACCTGGGATCTGCGCCTGCAAGGCGGGAACGAGACTGTCTTTCTCGACTTCGAAGGCGCCTCCCGATGAGCCTCGACGGCGATTTCGGGCTGCTCAGCCCGGTTTCGGCGTCGTCCGCCGTGGCGGCGCTGACGGGTGACCGTGCGGTCATCGCGGCCATCCTCGACGTCGAAGCCGCCTGGGCATCCGTGCTGGAAGAGGCGGGCTTCGCGCCCGCCGGTTCCGCCGCCGTCGTCGCGAAGGCCGCGGAGTCCTGGGCCTACGACGCCGCTTCGATCGCCGAACGCGCCCAGGGCGGCGCCAACCCGGTCATTCCGCTGCTCGCTGACCTCCGGGGCACGGTCAGGCAACTCGACGCCGAGCATCCCGGCGGGGCCATTGGCGCACTTGCTGCCGTGCACACCTCGCTGACCAGCCAGGACGTTCTGGATTCGGCCTTGATGCTGCTCGCGCGGCGGGTCGTTTCCGCTGTTCTCGCCGAAGTAAAAGGCACGACGACGGCGCTCGCCGCTCTTGCGGAGCAGCATGCGGACACGCTGTGTGTGGGCAGGAGCCTGACCCAGCATGCGCTTCCGTTCACCTTCGGACTCAAAGCGGCGCAGTGGTTCCACGGTGTTGCTGCCGCGGCCCGCCGTCTGGAGTCGTTGGAGCTGCCGGCGCAGTTCGGCGGGGCTGGCGGCACCCTGGCTGCCGGGGCCGTGCTCACGGAAGGCTCGCCGTCGAACCCTTTTGGCTTGGCAGATGCCCTGGCCCGGAAGTTGGGCCTGGCTCCCGTCCCCGCGCCTTGGCACACGAACCGGCTGGCCGTCACTGCACTCGGCGACGCTTTGGCTTCCCTGACGGACTCCTTCGGCAAGATCGCCTCGGACCTGCTTTTCCTCAGCCGGCCAGAGGTTGCCGAACTAGGTGAACCCCTTGCCGCAGGCCGCGGAGTCTCCTCGGCCATGCCGCAGAAGCAGAACCCGGTGTTGTCCGTGCTGATCCGCAGCGCCGCGCTCCAGGCTCCCGGGTTGGCTGCGCAGCTGCACCTGGCAGCAGCGAATTTCAACGACGAACGCCCCGACGGTGCCTGGCACAGCGAATGGCCTGCCCTGCGGGGCTTGCTGCGCCTGAGCCTTGGCTCCGCCATCCAGCTCCGCGAGCTTGCCGAAGGACTCCGCGTCTTCCCCGAGGCCATGCGCCGCAACCTGGAAATCTCCGGGCCATTGCTGCTCAGCGAAGCCGTGGCGTCCTCCATTGCTCCGCTCCTCGGCGTGGACAGGGCCGAAGGGAAGGCCAAGCTGCAAGCCGTCGTCGACGAGACCCTCCAGGCACCCGCTGCGGAGCAGTCCCGCATCTACACCAAGCTCCTTCGTGAGGCCGTGCCAGTGGGCAAGCTGTCCGACGAGGAACTGCGGGCGCTCCTGGACCCAGCGAACTACCTGGGTGAGGCTGCGGAGATCAGTCGCCGCATCCTCGCCGCCTACCCGGAATTTTCCAACACTAATCCGAAGGGAGCCGATCGTGGCTAAGCCCAACGTCAAGGCGGTGTTGCTGTCCCCGCAGCGCCCCCTGGGGGAGAAACCCCTCCTGGTGGTGGGGCCCTCGCTCGGAACGTCCACCGTGCTGTGGACCGAGACGGCAGCCCTCCTCGGCGACGACTTCGACGTCATCGGCTGGGACCTGCCTGGTCACGGCGTCTCGCCCGCGGCTTCCGAAACGTTCAGCGTCGCCGAACTGGCCGACGCGGTGGTGGACTTGGTGGACTCGATCGCTCCCGGCGCCGTGTTCCACTACGCAGGAGACTCCCTGGGCGGCGCCACGGGGCTGCAATTGGGCATCAAACACGCCGAGCGGCTCAAGAGCCTGTCTGTGCAATGCACCGGAGCGAAGCTCGGTACGCCCGAGGGATGGCTCGAACGGGCCGAAACCGTTCGCGCGCAGGGCACCGCGGTGATGATCCAGGGATCAGCCCAACGCTGGTTCGCTCCCGGGTTCATGGACCGCCAGCCCGTCGTCAGCAGCCGCCTCCTGCACGCACTGCGTGACGCTGACCGCTTCAGCTACGCCTTTTGCTGCGAGGCGCTCGCCGCTTTCGACGTCCGCTCCGAGCTCGGCAGCATCACCGTCCCGACGCAGGCGCTGGCCGGCGTCGAGGACACTGTTGCGCCGCCGTCGTTCGCTGAAGAAATTGCCGCGGGCATCAACGCCAGATTCAATACAGCTGGCTGCACCGCTATCGCTATTGCGCTCGACGGCGTCGGGCACCTGGCGCCCGCGGAGGCGCCCGCCGTCGTCGCGGACCTCATGCGGACGTTCATGAAGGAGGCCGGAAAATGAGCACCGATCCTTCGCAGGGCGCTGTTCAGCGCGACGCAACCTCGCAGGAAATCCACGACGCCGGCATGGTGGTCCGCCGCGAAGTGCTCGGCGATGCGCACGTGGATCGTGCCAACGCGAACAAGGATTCCTTCACCGAGGACTTCCAGGACATGATCACCCGGATCGCCTGGGGCGGCATCTGGACCCGCCCGGGCCTCACGCGGCAGATGCGCTCGGCCGTCACCATCACGGCCATGGTGGCGCACGGGCACTGGGAAGAACTGGCCATGCACATCCGCGCCGCCATCACCAACGGCCTGAGCAGGGACGAGATCAAGGAAATCCTGCTGCAGACCGCCATCTACTGCGGAGTTCCGTCCGCCAACACCGCATTCAAGACCGCGCAACAGGTCTTCGCGGAGCTCGACAAGACCCCCAACGCCCCCACCCCACCCAACTAACTCGCATTAGATGTCGTTTTGAGCCCTCATAACGACATTAACTGCGAGCTAGTTGGGACTACAGACACTTAGAGGAGACCCCATGAACCAGGCCTATGTGTACGACGCCGTGCGCACCCCTTTTGGAAAATTCGGCTCGGGCCTTGCCGGGGTGCGTCCGGATGACCTCGCAACCCACGTGGTGCGCGAGGCCGTGAAGCGCGCGCCGGCCCTGGATGTTGAGCGGATCGACGAGGTGGTCTTCGGCAACGCCAACGGCGCCGGCGAGGAGAACCGCAACATCGCCCGCATGGCCACCCTGCTGGCCGGGCTCCCGACGTCGATCCCCGGCACCACGGTCAACCGACTGTGCGGTTCCTCCCTGGACGCCGCCATCATCGCCTCCCGCCAGATCAATGCCGGCGACGCCGAGCTAGTGCTCGTGGGCGGCGCCGAATCCATGAGCCGCGCGCCGTGGGTGCTACCCAAGACGTCCAAGCCGTACCCGGCCGGGGACATGACCCTGGCCTCCACCACCCTGGGCTGGCGCCTCGTCAACCCGGCGATGCCGACGGACTGGACCATTTCCCTGGGCGAGGCCACCGAGCGCCTGCGCGAGAAGTACGGGATCACCCGGGAACGGCAGGACGAGTTCGCCGCGGCCTCGCACAACCTCGCAGCCGCCGCTTGGGACGAAGGCTTCTACGACCAGTTGGTGACACAGGTTCCGGGCACTGAGTTGGTCCGTGACGAGGGTATCCGGGCAGGCTCGACGGCGGAGAAGCTCGCCGGGCTCAAGACCGTATTCCGTCCCGAATCTTCGGACGCCGCCGCAGGTAAGACCACAGGCGGAACAGTGACGGCAGGCAACGCTTCGCCGCTGTCCGACGGCGCCTCCGCGGCTTGGATCGGCAGCGAGAGTGCCGCCGGGCTGCTGGGCCTGGAGCCGCTGGCCCGCATCGCGGGACGCGGCGCGCACGGGAACGATCCCCAGTTCTTCGGCTACGCGCCGGTCGAAGCGGCTAACAAGGCCCTCGCGAAGGCGGGCATCGGCTGGGACGAGGTGGGCGCCGTCGAACTTAACGAAGCCTTTGCCGCGCAATCCCTGGCCTGCATTGATGCGTGGGGGATCGACCCCTCCATCGTGAACCGACACGGCGGCGCGATCGCGATGGGGCACCCATTGGGCGCCTCCGGCACACGCATCCTGGGCACCCTGGCCCGCAGCCTTCAGGCTTCCGGAGAGCGCTGGGGTGTCGCGGCGATCTGCATCGGCGTCGGGCAGGGCCTAGCTGTGGTGCTTGAGAACGTCACTGCCGGAGTGAAGGGCTAAGGCAATGCTGAAATTCATTGACACAGTTGGCGAAGCAGTCGCGGGCATCAAGGACGGCTCCACCGTCATGATCGGCGGCTTCGGGAACGCGGGCCAGCCGTTCGAACTGATCGACGCGCTGCTCGATTCCGGCGCCACCGACCTTACCGTCGTGAACAACAACGCCGGCCAGGGCGACCAAGGACTTGCGCTGCTCATCAAGGAAGGACGGGTCCGGAAGATGATCTGCTCCTTCCCGCGTCAGTCCGATTCCTGGCACTTCGACGCCAAGTACAAGGCCGGGGAAATCGAACTTGAACTCGTCCCGCAAGGCAACCTGGCCGAACGCATCCGGGCGGCCGGGGCCGGCATCGGCGGGTTCTTCACGCCCACCGGTTACGGCACCATGCTTGCGGAAGGGAAGCATACGCGCCTCCTCGACGGCAAGTGGCAGGTGTTCGAGACGCCCATCCATGCCGACGTCGCGCTCATCAAGGCGCTCAAGGCCGACGGCAAGGGAAACCTCGTGTACCGCAAGACGGCCCGGAACTTCGGCCCCATCATGGCCGCCGCGGCAAAGCACACCATCGTCCAGGTGTCGGAGATCGTCCCGACCGGCGCCCTGGATCCGGAGAACGTGGTGACCCCCGGAATCTACGTCAACAGCATCGTGAAGGTGGCCTGACATGAGCACCCAAACCTCAACAAAACCCTTGGGCCGCGACGACCTTGCGCGGCTCGTGGCACGGGACATCGCGCCCGGCTCGTTCGTGAACCTCGGCATCGGGCAGCCCACGCTCGTCTCCAACTACCTCACGGAAGAGCAGAACATCACGCTCCACACCGAGAACGGGATGCTCGGCATGGGACCGGAGGCCAAGGGCGAGGAGATCGACGGCGACCTCATCAACGCCGGCAAGATCCCCGTCACCGAACTCCCCGGCGCCTCGTATTTCCACCACGCCGATTCCTTCGCGATCATGCGCGGCGGCCACCTGGATATCTGTGTGCTTGGCGCTTTCCAGGTCTCAGCCACCGGGGACCTCGCCAACTGGCACACCGGCGCACCGGACGCCATTCCGGCCGTAGGCGGCGCGATGGACCTGGCCACCGGCGCCAAGGATGTGTTCGTCATGATGACGCTGCTGACCCGCGACGGCGTGTCCAAGCTCGTCGATACCTGCAGCTACCCGCTCACCGGGGTGGGCTGCGTGACCCGCGTGTACACAGACAAAGCCGTCTTCCTGATAGCGCCCGACGGCGTGAGCGTGCGTGAGACGTTCGGCTGCACCTTCGAAGAACTCCAAGAGCTGGTGCCGGTCCCGCTGAAGGCGGCTGGCGCCGTCGTCGGCCTCTGAACGGGGCCAATAGGATTGGTAACCATGACCGACGCAGCAGTGGCCGGAGCACCCCAGGCAGGCGCTCCCCAGGCGAGTGACCAGTACGTACAATCGCTGGCACGTGGCTTGTCCGTGATCCGTGCTTTCGACGCGGCCAACCCCGTCATGACACTCAGCGAGGTGGCGGCGCGCACCAATCTGACGCGTGCCACGGCCCGGCGGTTCCTTCACACCCTGGTAGAGCTGGGCTATGTCCGCACCGACGGCAAGACCTTCGCACTCACGGCGATGGTGCTGCAGCTTGGCTACTCCTACCTGTCGGCGTTGTCCCTGCCCCAACTCGCGCAGCCGCACCTCGAGGACCTTTCGCTGAAACTGGGGGAATCGACGTCGGCCGCGGTACTGGATGGCGCGGACATCTTCTACGTGGCCCGCGTGACCACGCGCCGGATCATGACGGTCGGCATCTCGGTGGGCACCCGCTTCCCGGCCTACGCCACGTCCATGGGGCGCGTGCTTCTGGCCGATCTTTCGAAGCAGAAACTGGACGAATACCTGTCCTCGGTGGAGTTCAAGGCCCTGACGCCACGGACCATGATGACCCGCGAGGAACTTCTGGCCGAGCTGAACCGCGTGCGCGCACAAGGATGGTGCCTGCTGGACCAAGAGCTGGAACTCGGGCTTATGTCCGTGGCAGCCCCCGTGCGCAACGCTGCAGGGAAAGTTGTGGCCGCAGTCAACGTCTCGCTCCAGGCCCAAAACGTCGCAGCACAGCCCGAGCCCGCGGCGTACATCGACTCGGTCCGTCATGCGATCGTGCACACCGCTGGACTGATCTCAGCGGATATTGCCGCGAAGCATTGAGCCCCAAACAAGTCTCGGCAGCCTTTAGCGCCGAAGGTGGCGCCTACAGCCAGAGCCGCGTCACTCCGGCGAGGCCCTGGACCTGAACGGGCGTGGTGCTGCTACCTGTGCTGCCGTTGCCGAGTTGACCCTGTGCGTTGTAACCCCACGCGCGGACCGTTCCATCGCTGAGCAAGGCGAATGCGTCGTAGATGCTGCTCGCGATCGAGCTGACTCCAGTGAGGCCCTGGACCTGGACAGGGGTGCTGCTGTTTGTGATGGTGCCGTTGCCGAGTTGGCCATACCAGTTGGCACCCCAGGCCCGGACTGTCCCATCGTTGAGCAGGGCATACCCCGCGATTTCACTGGCAGCTACGGCCGTCACTCCTGCGAGGCCTTGAACTTGGACCGGGGTGCTGCTGTTGGTGGTGGTGCCGTTGCCGATCTCGCCGTAGCCCCCGAAACCCCAAGCCCAAACGGTGCCGTTGCCCAGCACTGCGTAGGCCGTCCCACCGTTGGCCGTGAAGGACACGGTTCCGCTGAGGCCGGCGACCTGGACCGGGGTATTGCTGTTGGCCTTGGTGCCGTTTCCCAGCTGCCCATAACCGTTGTAGCCCCAGGCTCGGAGGGTCCCGTCAGCCAGGACAGCGTAGGCCGTACCGTAACTGGCCGAGATCGAGGAGACTCCTGTGAGGCCGGTGACCTGGACCGGGGTGCTGCTGGCGGCGTTGGTGCCGTTGCCCAACTGCCCCGACTGATTGCTGCCCCAGGCGCGAACCGACCCGTCATTCAGCACAGCGTAGGCGGTGCCTCCGTTGGCAGTGATCGAGGTGGCCGTGCTGAGCCCCTGGACTTGGACCGGCGTAGTGCTGTTGCTGGTGGTGCCGTTTCCGAGCTGGCCGGACGAATTGTCTCCCCAAGCCCACACCGTTCCGTCGCCAAGCAGGGCGTAAGCGGTACTTCCGCTGGCGGTGAGGGATAAGACCCCTGACAGTCCAGTGACTTGGACGGGAATGCTGCTGTCGGTGGTGGTGCCGTTTCCGAGCTGGCCGAACCCGTTTCCACCCCAGGCCCACACTGTTCCGTTGATCAGCGCGGCGTACTTGGTACTCGCGCCCTGAGCTCCAGCGAACACCCCGGCGAGGCCCTGGATGCCGACCGGCGTGCTGCTGAAGGAGGTTGTGCCAGTGACGCCGAGTTGGTGGTTATAGTTGTCGCCCCAGGCGCGGATGGTTCCGTCCGCAAGCAAGGCGAACGCGGCCCCTCTGCCGGCCGTAACCGAACCGACTCCGCTAAGACCGGCGACTTGGCCGGGGGCGTTGCTGCTGGTGATGGTGCCATTACCGAGTTGGCCGGATTGGTTGAGTCCCCAGCTTCGAACAGTCCCGTCGCGCAGCACGGCGTAAGCCACCGTGTTGTTGGAATCCCCTTTGTCGGCCGTGATGGAGGCGGCTCCGGCGAGGCCTTGAACCTGGACGGGGATGCTGCTGTTGGTGGCGGTGCCGTTGCCAAGCTGTCCGGACTGGTTGGAGCCCCAAGCGCGAGCGGTGCCGTCGCCCAAGACCGCGTATGCGGTGCCTGCGCTGGCCGTCATGGACGTGACGTTGCTGAGGCCCTGGACCCGGACCGGGGTGTAGCCATCCGATGTTGTCCCGTTGCCGAGCTGGCCGCTCGCGTTGGCGCCCCAAGAACGCACGGTTCTGTCGGACAGCAGGGCGTAGGCGCTGGAGTTGCTGGCGGCGATCGAGGTGACGCCGGTGAGCCCTTGAACTTGGGCAGGGGTGTTGCTGACGTTGGCGGAATTTCCGGTGCCAAGCTGCCCGTTCGAATTGTCGCCCCAGGCGCGGACGGTTCCGTCAGCCAACAGTGCATAGGCGCTGAAGTCGCTGGCCGTGATGGAGGTGACGCCGGTGAGGCCCATAACTTGGACCGGGGATCCACTGCCGCTGCCGGTAGTGCCATTGCCGAGCTGACCCACAAAGTTGGCGCCCCAGGAACGGACAGTTCCGTCACTTAGCAAGGCGAAGGCTCCATAGTAGGTGGCTGTGATGGAGGTGACGCCCGTGAGGCCCTGGACCTGGAGCGGCGTGCTGCTGGAGGTGATCCCGCTGCCGAGCTGGCCGGACGCACCATCGCCCCACGCGCGGACGGTTCCATCGTTCAGAAGCGCATACGCAGTGCCCCCATTGCTGGTTATCGACGTGACTCCGGTGAGGCCTGGGACTTGAGCAGGGGTGCTGCTGTCCAAAGTGGTCCCGTTGCCGAGCTGCCCCCGGCTGTTGAGGCCCCAGGCCCGGACTGTTCCATCACCCAGCAGCGCGAAACTCGTGGACCCGTCCCCGGCGAAGGACTTAACTCCGGAGAGGCCTGCGATGGCCGCCGCAGTCGCGAGGTAGGGTGTGGTGCCGTTGCCGAGCTGGCTGGACTGGTTGTCGCCCCACGTGAGGGCGGAACTGGTTGACGTTCCGGCGAGGAAGTAGCCCGCGACGTCGGCAATCAGCTGGGTGGCGCCTGCGGAGCGGTTGAAGAGGGTGATTTTGCCGTCGGAACCAACCGGTACGGTGACGGAGCCCGGGATAGTCTGGCCGCCGGCGAAGTTCACGTTGGAGGCGTTCGGCCGTGTGGTTCCCGAGGCGTAGGCGGTGATGAAACCGTACGACTGCGGGCCGGTGACGGTGAGGTTGAACACGGCCGCCGCGGCATTGGCGGGAATTCCGTTCACGCCACCGACCCGGAAGGACACTGTCCCATCCGGGCCTGCTGGCGTGCCGGGGCGCGTATCGAGGAGCCTGGCCGGGGTCACCGGGACGAACACGCCGGGCGTGCTCGGGGCACCGGTGAGGTAGTAGCCCGCGACGTCGGCGATCAGCTGGGTGGCGCCTGCGGAGCGGTTGAAGAGGGTGACTTTGCCGTCGACGCCGACGGGAACGGTGACGGAGTTTGGAACCGTCTGGTCTGCGGCGAAGTTGATGTTGGAGGAGTTTGGGCGTTCAGTTCCGGAAGCGTAGGCCGCGATGAACCCGAACGAGGTGGGGTTCGCGACGGTCAGGTTGAAGGTCACTGCGGAGACTGTTGCCGGGATCCCGCCCACCCCGCCTACCTGGAATGACACCGTGCCGTCCGGGCCCGCAGGTGCGCTGGGTCGGGTGTCCAAGAGCCTGGCCGGGACCACCGGGACGAACGCGCCGGGTACCGTCGGCGTGCCGGGGAGATAGTAGCCGGAGACGTCCGCGATGAGGTGGGTGTTGCCGGGGGACCGGTTGAACAGGGCGACTTTGCCGTCGGAGCCAACCCGGACGGTAACGGAGTTCGGCACAGTCTGGCCGCTCGCGAAGTTCACGTTGGAGGAGTTTGGCCGGTCGGTTCCTGAGGCGTAGGCGGTGATGAAACCGTACGACTGCGGGCCGGTGACCGTGAGGTTGAAGGTGACCGCTGAAACCGAGTCGGGGATCCCGTTGACGCCGCCCACCTGGAAGGAAACGGCAGAGTCAGGGCCCGCGGGCGTGCTGTTGCGCGTGTCCAGGAGCCGGGCAGGTGCGATTGGAATGAAGGCGCCCGCCGCCGTCGGCCTCGCCGAGGTTCCCACGACGGCGGCCGGCGTTATCGCGGAACCGCCAATAACGGCAGCCCCGGCGCCGGGGGCCGCCAGCCCGGACATCACAACCAGGACACCCAATGCCGCAGCCACGCCAGTGGCGCCCCGCCTTAGCCGCGCACGCAAAGAAACCATGGAATCCTCGAAAGACATGGCTCCCGGTGATGGGCAAGCCGCTACTGATCTTCGCGAAAATTACCACACGGGTGGAGCCGGGCTCGGCTGCGGCGCGGTGTTCCCAGTGGCAAAGCCAACATCACCGCGTCAGCTTGGCGCCGTCCGGGTGTTCGTCGCCAATGTGCCCGGGAGCGTTGGCGGCCAGGACGCGTTGGACGAACGCGCTGTACTCCTCCATGTAGTGGCGCAGCAGCGACGCGGTTCCTTCATCCCGGACGGATCCGTCCTCGTTGTAGGACGCCGGATCGAACTTGATGTAGGCCTCCGGGGCGTTCAGTTGCGGTGCGTCGAGGAAGCTCAGGACGCTGCGCATGGAGGACTGCATCACGGCCGTGCCGATGCTGCCTGGAGATGTTCCGATGATGCCAGTGGGCTTGCGGGCGAAGGAGTTGGTTCCCCAGGGCCGGGATCCCCAGTCGATGGCATTCTTCAAGGCGCCGGGGATGGAACGGTTGTACTCGGGGGAGACGAACAGGATGCCGTCCGACGCCGCGATCGCGTCCTTCAACGCCCGGCCTGCAGGCGGGAAATCGGCGTCGTAGTCCGAGCTGTACAGGGGCAGGTCCTTGATGGGAATCTCGGTGAATTCCAGTTCCTCCTCGGTGAACCCGAGCTTCGCCGCGACGCGCGGTCAGCCCTACCAGTACGGTGGTGGCGACCCTCTGGACCAGGCCAACCGTACCGCCGTCGTCCTCCGTATTGCCGGAGCGGTCTTCGCATCCAGAGCAATTCTGGCGTTACGCCCAAGAGGCCAGTAGCTGGTTCCTCGATGGTTGGCGATGGCCGGGACGTATTGCCGGATGGCGGTGGCCCTCTCGTGGTACCAGCACAACAGAACCTTTTGGGACAGCACCGCCCCGACAAACCGCGCGTGCGAGGATCCGCTCGCGTCGAGTTGCCCGGGAATTGTTGATCGCTGAGGCGCGTCACATTTGCGCCCATGATGGCACTAGTCATTGCCGGACTATTCCAAACATTCGGAAAACCGGTATTACAACTTTGTCATTAAAACGATTGGGGTTTGTTCGATGTCTAAAACGAAGAGTGCCACCACGCTCGAGCTCGTCGCTCTCGGCGGCTCAATCCAGGAACGCCGCCGCGGACGTGAGGCCGTGACCCAGTCCGAAGTCGCCATCCGTCTGAATTCCGACGCCGCCGTGGAAAAGTGCCTGCGGGGACTGGATCTCTCGGACCAGCGACTGGCCGACGTCCCGCAAATGTACGACTGGGTGATGGTCTGGAAGGAAACGGAAAAGGGCAAGCCCGGCGCGACGGTACGCTTTGGCGTGGCATGGTATGACGAGGCCTACTTTCAGGAGAAGAAGGACATTTACCTGGGAGCCGACCACCTGGCGATGTTCGCCGGCTTCGGTGCCGGCAGCGCCGACGTCGAGGTCAAGCACTACGTCCTGGCCGCCTGAGGCACGATCCGTACGAAGGAAGGGTCCGGGCGAGCCCGGACCCTTCTCTCATGGCAAGGACACCAAATGAGTGCTCAGGCCTTGACGGCGACACGCACGGGCTCAGGTCCGTTGCTGGCGCTGGCGGCTACCCAGGGACTGTCCGCGGCCGGTGACCTGGTGACGCTGACGGCCCTGATCGTCGGCCTGCAGGCCCGCGACGGAGGCCCGCTGCTGGTCACGCTGCTGATTGTTGCTTCGTTGTTGCCGGGCATTCTGATCGGACCTGCCGTCTCACATTTGATGGATCGCTTTGACGCCGGAACGGTCTTGAAGACCGGGCTGCTGGCCAGGGCATTGCTTGTGCTTGTTTTGTCGTTCACCACGGACACCGTCCTGGTGCTTGCACTGTTCCTGGGCGCGAGTGCCGTGTCGGTTATGGAGAACCCGGCAATCCTCACCCTCGCCCCTGCAGTGAAACCGGAAGACATGGAGACTCTCAAGGTCTACGCCCGGCTCGCCCTGTTCCGGAACCTTGGCGCCATCGCCGGCCCCGTTGCGGCCGGCGTGTTCATCGCGGCCGGCTCGGTCCAGCTGGCACTGATCCTGGACGCAGTGTCCTCGCTGATCCTTGCCGCCGTCGTCCACATCGCACGGCTGCGCTCCTCCACAGGCATCGATCAAGGCCCGGATCCCGTGCCGGATGCTAACTGGACGGGACGAAACGGGGTTGGCCGGCTGCTGCAATCCGGTGTCGGGGCGTCGGTGTGGATGCTGGCCCTGGCCATCCTGTTCACAGCGGCGTTGCCCGTGGCACAGGCCCAGTTCCTTCTCAAGGACCTTGCCATCGGTCCGGCCCTCTACGGAGCTGTACTGGCAACCTACGCCGCAGGTCGGCTTGGGGCATCGCTCCTGTCATCCCTTGTGACCGTTCCCGCCCGCGCCACGACGCTGCTCACAGCCGCATGCCTTCTCATGGGTGCCGCCCTCGCCTCGGCCGCGCTGGTTCCGGTGGGCCCTGTCGTCGTCGTCTCGTTCTTTCTCGCCGGTGCAGCAAACACCCAACAGGTACTCTCGATCCGCACCATCGTCCACGACGCCACCCCACAGGCCCGGCTCGGCACTACCTTCACCGCACTGGGCGCCGTGAACAACACAGCCACCCTCATCGGTGTCATTGCTGGCGGGGCGATAGTCGGCATCGTGTCCGGCACCACCGGACTGCTCTTCGCTGGCGCCGGGACAATCGCTGCCGTCCTCGTCGTCGGGTTGGTTCGTTCCGGCAGGCAATGACCACGTCCGGGCCGCTTCTCTAGCAAATGCACTGTGAGGGGGCGCTAACAGCAACCTAGATTCCTCCGAAGTTTGACCACGTTGCCGTCTCGAAAACCCACAGTTCTTCGAGACACGGACGTCGGGTCATTTCACCGTGAACCTGCTGCGGGAATGCGGTGCATTTGGGGTCCATCTCGGACGGGTTGACCTCACAACAACGTCGGGCCTCGTCATACTGAACTGCCGTGACCCTTGCTGAGTAAGACGGTGAGTTGAACGCGCTAACCCAGGCATCGTCGCAGACCGTACACAGAGTCGGCCCCGCGGCAGGAGGCTTTCTCCTGTCGCGCATCATGCGGTTCGACCACGTCGGTGTCACCGTCAAGGACCTCGGTCAAGTAACGGCGTTCTTCGTTGGACTCGGGCTCGAGGTCGAGGGCCGGACGTTCGTGGAGGGCGAGTTCATCGACACAGTCATAGCGATCCCTGATTCCCGTACAGAGACCGTCATGTTGCGAACACCTGACGGCGGAACAGGGGTGGAGCTTTCCAGTTTCGTCTGGCCCGACCCCGGGATGGTATCGTCGGCGGCCATGGCCAACGAACTCGTCTTGCGAAGTTGTCCCTCGAAGTCGATGATCTTCAGGCCCACGTCGATCGGCTGGCCGTGGTGGGCAAAGAGAGCGCCGGGTGGCGCTGCAAAACGGGTCCCCCTCCCGCCCGGCCCTTCCGCGTCCTAGACTCAAGCCAACAACGCCTCGGGGCAATGATGTTCACAAGGGCAATGGGGTGTCGGGAAGGGAGCGCGAGTGAAACTTGGCATAGCGCGGGAACGGCTGGACGGTGAACGGCGGGTTGCTGCGACGCCCGAAACGGTCAAGCAGTTGGCGTGCCTCGGACTGGAGGTCTTCGTCGAAAGCGGAGCCGGAACGGCCGCAGGACACAGCGATGACGACTACCGAAAGGCGGGCGCCCTCCTCGTCCCCACCTTGGATCTCGCGGGACTGGACGTTTACGCGCACGTCCGCCCCCTCGAACCCTCGACGGCGGCCGCGCTGCGCCGGGGCGCGGTCACCGTGGGCCTGGCATCGCCGTCGTCCGAACTTCCCACCGTCCGCGCGCTCGCCGAAGCGGGCGTGACGTCCTTCGCGCTTGAACTGGTGCCGCGCATTTCCCGGGCGCAATCCATGGACGCCCTCACGTCCCAGGCCCTCGTGGCCGGGTATCGCTGCGTGCTCGAGGCGGCCATGCGCCTGCCGCGCTTCTTCCCGCTATACATGACAGCCGCCGGAACCATCCCCCCGGCCCGCGTGCTGGTGCTGGGCGCCGGTGTGGCGGGCCTGCAGGCCATCGGCACCGCGAAGAGGCTGGGTGCCCGTGTTTCCGCCAACGACATCCGGCCGGCGTCGGCAGACGAGGTCGCCTCCATGGGCGGCACGTTCATCAAGCTCGACGTGGAGACCGCGGAGGCGTCCGGTGGTTATGCCCGTGAGCTCAGCGCCGATCGGGGTGCCCTGCAGCGCCAACTGCTCGCGCCGCACGTCGCCCAGGCAGACGTGCTCATCACGACGGCGGCCGTCCCCGGACGGCAGGCCCCGCTCCTGGTGAGCCGCGAGATGGTTCAGCACATGCGCCCAGGCTCGGTGGTGGTCGACCTCGCCGCTGAATCCGGCGGAAACGTGGAAGGCTCGGTGCCCGGCATGGATCTCCAGATCCCGACGGCGGACGGCCAGGGCACAGTCACCCTCGTGGGGATGAAGGATGTGGCCTCCGCGATGCCCGCGGACGCTTCGCGCCTTTACGCGAAGAACGTCGCCAATCTGCTGGCCCTCATGACTTGTGATGGAGCCGTTGTTCCGGACTTTGGCGATGAGGTGGTGGCGGGTGCGTGCCTGACGCACGACGGCGAGGTGCGGCACGGTCCTACGGCCGCGGCTCTTGAGGCACTCTCCGCCGGGACCGCGGAATCAGTGGGCTCCGCGAACGAGGGGGTTTCGTGATGGATGGCATCGCCCTGCTCACCATCACCGTATTGGCGGTATTCGTCGGCTTCGAGGTGGTTTCCAAGGTCTCGAGCACGCTGCACACGCCCTTGATGTCTGGCGCCAACGCTATTCACGGGATCATCTTGGTGGGCGCCATCATCGTTGCAGGGCAGGCCTCGGACCCATGGGTTCTCGCGGTTGCCTTGCTCGCCGTCGTCCTCGCCACCGCCAACCTGGTGGGAGGCTTCGTGGTGACCGACCGCATGCTCGAGATGTTCCGTGGACGCAAGCGTGAAGTGGCTCCCCCGGGCAGGGAACCCGAGGCCTTAAAGCCCGAGGCGAAGGAGGGCTTGCGATGACCCTCATCAATCCAGTGTGGACCTCGCTCCTCTACCTCGCGGCCGCCGTGTGCTTCATCCTCGCGCTCAAGGGACTGAATTCTCCCCGCACCGCCCGGCGCGGCAATTTGGTGGGCGCCTTCGGTGCGGCGCTCGCGGTCGCCACGGTTTTCTTCTCGGTCAAGATGGACAACGTTCCCTGGATCCTTGCCGCGATGGTGGTCGGTTCGGGAGTGGCCGCGCCTGTCGCGCGACAGGTCAAGATGACCCAGATGCCGCAACTAGTGGCGCTGTTCAACGGTGTGGGCGGTGGCGCCGCGGCACTCGTGGCGCTCTTGGAGCTCGCGCCCACGGAGGATCACTGGGTTCGTGTGGCCATTGTCTTCACGCTACTGGTGGGGGCGGTGTCGTTCGCGGGTTCCGCCATCACGTTCTCCAAACTCCAAGAGCTTATGACCACCCGCCCGGTGGTGTTTCCCGGCCTGCCGACCCTCATGGGGGCGGTGCTGCTCGCGGCGGTGGGTGCCGCCGTCGCCGTCGTTTTCAGTGGTTCCCTCGCGCTCGCGCTGGTGCTCTTGCTGCTGGGACTGGCCGCCGGCCTACTGCTCGTGCTGCCGGTTGGCGGCGCGGACGTGCCGATCGTCATCTCGCTGCTGAACGCCTTCACCGGCCTGGCCGTGGCGGCCTCGGGCCTGGTGCTTGGCAATGTGCTGCTGGTGGTGGCGGGCACGCTGGTTGGCGCCTCGGGCACCATCCTCACGAGAGCAATGGCCGCGGCCATGGGCCGCAGCGTTGCCGGAATCCTCTTCGGTGCGTTCAAGGGAGGCTCGACGGCGGGGTCGACGGCGGTGAGCGATCGTCCGGTGCGCTCGTCCAGCCCGGAAGACGTCGCGGTGCTTCTTGGCTACGCGCAGCGGGTCATCATCGTTCCAGGCTACGGGCTCGCAGTGGCCCAGGGGCAGCACACGGCCGCGGAGTTGGCGCTTGCACTCGAGGCGCGGGGCATCGATGTTGATTTCGCGATCCACCCGGTGGCAGGACGGATGCCAGGGCACATGAACGTCCTGCTCGCCGAAGCGAACGTGCCCTATGAGTCCCTCAAGGAAATGGGCGAGATCAACTCGGAATTCCGCACGGCCGACGTCGCGCTGGTGGTCGGCGCGAACGACGTCGTGAATCCGGCTGCGAAAACGACCGCAGGCTCGCCGATTTACGGCATGCCCATCCTCGAAGTGGCCGATGCGCGCCAAGTAGTCTTCCTGAAGCGGTCCATGCGTCCGGGATTCGCGGGGATCGAGAACGAACTCATGTACGAGCCGCAGACCACACTGCTTTTTGGAGACGCAAAGGAATCGCTGGCCAAGGTGTTGAGCGCTGTTAAGGCGCTGTAGATCGTTAACCAGCTTTGGAGTGTTCGCCAGCCCGGGGTGCTGCCACACGGGTGAGGCACACTCGCGACGCGGCCGGATGCGGAGCCGTAAGGTCAGCGCAGGTCTTGTGGGGGAGCACTCCCATCCTTGACCGGATGATCCGGCTTCGATTGGACGGTGAGTGTTGTGGGCAAATTCCCGACGCGAAATGGGGCGGCGACGACGAGCCTCGGGACCCTTTGGGCCGCCGTCGGGGCGTGCGCTTCGATGGTCCTGGCACTACTCAGCGGTTTTCCTTTGCCGGCCCATGCCGCCGCAAGCACCGTCATCACGCTCACTTTCGATGACGGCAATGCCGACCAGATGACTGCCGCAGCCACGATGAAGAGCGTCGGATTGCACGGTACCTTCTACGTCCCCTCCGGGTGGATCGATCAGCCGAGCTATTTCACCTCGGCGAACCTGCAGCAACTCTTCGCGGACGGCAACGAGATTGGCGGGCACACTGTCACTCACCCCGACTTGGTCACCTTGACCTCGGACGAAGTGACGCGCCAAGTGTGCAACGGCAGGGTTGCCCTGGCCAACATGGGTTTCAAGGTCACCAGCTTCGCCTACCCCTTTGCTTCCTCGGATCCGGCGGTGCAGACCATTGTGAAGAATTGCGGTTTCAACAGTGCACGGGGGCTCGGAGACCTCTACAGCAAGGACGACACCGGGCTCCCGGCTGCGGAAACCATTCCGCCCGCCAACCCCTATGACACCGCGGCGCCGGAGGAAGTGGACAGCACATGGACGCTGGCCAACCTCGAAGATTCCGTGACCAAGGCCCAGGCAGCTGGCGGTGGCTGGGTTCAGCTGACGTTCCACCACATCGCTGTGGGGACCGATCCGACCCTTACCATCAGCCCCGATTTGTTCAGCCAATTCACCACATGGTTGGCGCAACAACAGACAGCGGGCAGCGTTGCGGTGAAGACCGTTGACCAAGTAATTGGCGGCGCCGTCCAGCCCCTCGTCTCCGGCCCTGCCGTGCCCCCGCCGCCCCCGCAGGGGACCAACATGATCCAGAACCCGAGCTTGGAGACGCTCACCAGCGGAATTCCGCAGTGTTGGGCTGCCGGTGGATACGGCACCAATACGCCCAGCTATTCAGTGGTCTCGCCCGGACACACGGGAAACAACGCAGAACTGCTGACCCTGAGCGGCTACGTCAGTGGTGACGCAAAGCTCCTACCTGCCTTGGACCTTGGCGGCTGCTCACCCACGGGCACGCCCGGCCATATCTATCAGCTCAGTGCCTGGTATAAATCCGACGTGATCACCCAGTTCGAGCTCTATTACCGAACCGGAACGGGATACTGGACCTACTGGACCTCGAGTCCGTTGTTCAACGCCAGTAGCAACTGGTCGCAAGTTTCATGGACCACCCCGGCTCTGCCGACTGGTGCCTCGGGTATCAGCTACGGACTGAACATCCAATCGAATGGTTCGATCACCACGGACGACTACTCGATGATAGATGTCACTCCGGCGGCGACGGCGCCCGCGGCTCCTTCGGGGGTTAGCGGGACGGCGGGGAATGCGTCCGCGGTGGTGTCGTGGACGGCGCCGACTAACGGGGGCTCGGCGATCACGTCCTATACGGTGACGCCCTCTTCGGGTGGCACGGCTTTGGCGCCGGTGACCGTGACGGGCAATCCGCCCGCCACGACGGCCACTGTGACGGGTCTGACGAACGGGACGGCGTACACGTTCACGGTGACGGCCACCAACGCGATCGGCACGTCCCCGGCGTCGGCTGCGTCGGCACCGGTCACTCCTGCGGGTGCGCCCGCAGCTCCGACCGGAGTTAGCGCGACGGCGGGGAGTGCGTCCGCCACCGTGTCCTGGACGGCTCCGGCTAACGGCGGCTCGGCGATCACCTCCTACACGGTGACGCCCTCTTCCGGTGGCACGGCTTTGGCCCCGGTCACCGTGACGGGCAATCCGCCTGCGACGACGGCGAGCATCACCGGGCTGACCAACGGCACCGCTTACACCTTCACGGTGACGGCGACCAACGCCATCGGCACCTCGCCGGCGTCGGCGGCCTCGGCACCGGTCACCCCGGTGGCTGCCCCGACGGCGCCTGCGGCTCCGACCGGGGTGAGCGCGACGGCGGGGAACACTTCTGCTGTGGTGTCCTGGACCGCGCCGGCGAACGGCGGTTCTCCGATCACGTCCTACGCCGTGACCCCGCATGCCGGCACCACCAGCCTGGCGCCGGTGACGGTGTCCGGCAACCCGCCCGCGACGACGGCGACGGTGACGGGCCTGAGCAACGGGACGGCGTATACGTTCACGGTGACGGCCACGAACGCGGTGGGAACGTCGCCGGCGTCCGCGGCGTCCGCCCCAGTCACTCCCACAGGAACGACGGCGTCGACCATTGCCAACGGCGGGTTCGAGTCCGGGCTGACCTCGTGGACCACCGGTGGCGTCAGGGCACCGGTGGCCTCCACCACCGCCCACACCGGCACCGGGTCGGCACTGCTGGGCCTGGCGTCGGGGACGGAGCCTTTGGGAGACAGCTCCCTGGCCCAGACCATCACCGTGCCCGCCGCCGGGACTTCGACGCTGTCCTTCTGGTACCAGCCCCACACCGCGGACGACACCTGTAGCGGCACCACGTGCAGGTACGACTGGATGGAAGCCCAGGTCCGCAACACCAGCGGCGCCACCCTTGCCAGTCTGTTCAAACTCAGCAGCAACTCCGGCGCCTGGACCCAGCTCACCGCTGACCTGTCCGCGTACAAGGGCCAGACCATCACGCTCTGGTTCAACGTCCACCTGGACGGGTCCAGCCCGGCGGATGACACCTGGATGTACCTCGACGACGTCACCCTCACCAACAGCCAATCGGTGGGGACGGCGCCTGCCGCCCCCACCGGGGTAACAGCCACCGCCGGGAACGCTTCGGCGACCGTGTCCTGGACCGCGCCGGCCAACGGCGGCTCCGCGATCACGTCCTACGCCGTGACCCCGCATGCCGGCACGACCACCCTGGCCCCGGTGACCGTCACCGGCAACCCGCCCGCGACGACGGCGAGCGTCACGGGCCTGACCAACGGCACCGCGTACACCTTCACGGTGACGGCGACCAACGCGATCGGCACCTCCCCGGCGTCGGCGGCCTCGGCGCCGGTCACCCCGACGGCGACCGCGACGGCACCTGCCGCCCCTGCCGGGGTGAGCGCGACGGCGGGCAACGCCTCCGCAACCGTGTCCTGGACCGCACCGGCCAACGGCGGCTCTCCGATCACGTCCTACGCCGTGACCCCGCATGCCGGCGCCACGACCCTGGCCCCGGTGACCGTCACCGGCAACCCGCCGGCGACAACGGCGAGCGTCACGGGGCTGAGCAACGGCACGGCCTACACGTTCACGGTGACGGCCACCAACGCTGTGGGAACGTCTCCGGCGTCGGCGGCCTCGGCGCCGGTCACCCCGACGGCTGCGGCGACGGCGCCTGCGGCCCCGACCGGAGTAACCGCGACGGCGGGGAATGCTTCTGCCACGGTGTCGTGGACGGCGCCGGCGAACGGCGGTTCTCCGATCACCTCCTATGCTGTGACCCCGCATGCGGGCGCGACGACCCTGGCCCCGGTCACCGTCACCGGCAATCCGCCGGCGACGACGGCGACCGTGACGGGTCTGACGAACGGGACGGCCTACACGTTCACGGTCACGGCCACGAACGCGGTGGGAATGTCGCCGGCGTCGGCGGCGTCGGCGCCGGTTACCCCCGCACCCTCGGCGACGGCTCCTGCGGCTCCTTCGGGGGTAACAGCCACGGCGGGGAATGCCTCGGCGACCGTGTCGTGGACCGCGCCGGCCAACGGGGGTTCGGCGATCACGTCCTATGCGGTCACCCCGCACGCGGGCACCACGACCCTGGCCCCGGTCACCGTCACTGGTAACCCGCCGGCGACAAGCATCACCGTGACGGGTCTGACGAACGGCACGGCCTACACCTTCACGGTGACGGCCACGAACGCCATCGGCACCTCGCCAGCGTCGGCGGCCTCGGCGCCGGTTACCCCCGCACCCTCGGCGACGGCTCCTGCGGCTCCTTCGGGGGTAACAGCCACGGCGGGGAATGC
>NZ_JAPFFT010000003.1 GCF_026241105.1 Arthrobacter rhizophilus
CCGGGATTTGTGGACCCACTGGTAGCACGTCATCAGGTTGAATCCGAGCTCCTTCGCGGCCGCGCTCACACTCCCAACGCGGTCCAACACCGAAAAGAACTGAGCCCTCTGCTCCGGCGTGTATTTCCTCCGGCCGGCAGCTTCTCTCGTTAAAGACGACACGGTCGTTGCAACTCCCAAAATTCTGGGTGTTGCAACGACCGCGAGAACCCGCCCTTGCCGGGTAAGGACGGCGCTCATCGTCGTTCTGCCGACTACTTGTCGGGGCAGTTTCGCTTGTCGTGCCCGTGGAAGCCGCAGACGCTGCACTGCCCTGCGTTTTGCGAAACGGTGCACGACCTCCTGTCATGGCCTTCAACCCCACAAATTGAACAGGTCCGACTACCGCCCATTACTTCCCCTTTTGCTGATGCTCAACACTTGAAGGCTCATGTTATCCACCGCGTCCCCAGCCAGCCAAACAAGTCGGGAGGCTAAAGATCGTCCCTATAGCAAAAGGCCCCTCCCAGAGCACAGGAACTTCGTTCTGGGCCGAGAGAGGGGGGCCTTTGGCATTGCCTGACCTCGTCGGATCAAGCGGGCAGGATTACCATGGCCAACGCCTCGACGTCGTCTGGCGCTATCGGTCGCAGTGTGCCGAACTCCTTGAATTGCCACCTCGGTCCCGTCCCGTCAGTGAACTGGACCTCCCGCTCGCGCCCGAAATCCTGAGGATCCCTGTAAATCTGAGTGCGAGCGTTACCAAAGCCACCGGGGGCATTCATGGGCCAGGTCTTACTGATTTCTGTTGGAGTCGTGCCCGCCCCTGGCGCCTCCGGACGAAGCCTTTGCACGACTGACACCATCGAGTTAGGTTCGTCGCCGCCGTTGTGCACGATCCAATTAACGTGCTGTCGAGTCTGGCCCATGGACGGGTGAAGGCCCGACGGCGACCTCTCAGCGGTCAAGCTCACTTTTGCCGCCAGACTCCGCTTCCGTGCCTCAGCCTCCGACACTTGCTGCTGACGGAAGAGCGCCCGGTCATCCATTGCTTCGTCGCGCTCATCCTCTAGTCGCTTGCCGTCCCTGAGGCCAAACCACAAAGCGATTGTCACGGCGCCTATCGTTCCGACAGCTGCTAACCAGTCAGGAACCGAACCCCAATTTTGTAATGCCATGAAGGCCGAAATATTCACGTTGCGAGGATATCCGGCGCCCCCGGACAAGCGCTTCGCCGCGACGGCGAGCGCTCGGAGGCAGCACCGGCGATTTGCAAACCCGGCTGGGTCTGACGCGCCGTATCGCAGTTCCGTCCCCGCCCCTCAGTCGTTTCCGTACTCGCCTTCAGCTTCCACCAGAAACTCCTCGCCTTGCACTTCGAAAGGCTCGTCAAGCCCAGCCGACTCTAAAAGGGAGAGCTCATTCAGAATCAATTGGCATGCTGCACAAGAAAAGTAGTCAGGCAGGGCATCCGCTACACCCCACGACTCGTGCTCGCCCGTGCCTGGATCAAAATAGCCATCGGACCGCTCGTTTTGCACCTCCTCGGCTTCAAGCAACCCTGAACTCCCGCACGCCGGACAAATTGCACTCTTTGAGTACCTGAGGCCGAGAGCCAACTGGCGCTCAGTCTTCCAAACCTTCTGCTGTCTTTCCGGCAAGTCACCTCGCGACTTTTGCAAGTACCGCTGCTCGGCGCGGTTTACTAATGACTGAAATCGTTCTTCCATATACTGCTGATTCTGTTCTAGGTACTTGTTTACAACTTTCTCGCGGTAGAAGCCGACAAGTTGATCGATAGTCTTGTCCTGCCCAGTTATCAAAGTGCTGGCCGAACTCCAGAACCTCTGCCACCACTTGTCTGGAGGTAGGGCGCCGAATCCGACTCCCGCGCCATGTAGGTACTCATTCCGCGCGGTTGCGATTTCCGTAGCGTGGACAAGATTGAACGTAGGGAACGCGCGTTTGCACCTCTTGAAGACTGTCGACGCGCTCACGGTCGTAAACTTTCCATCCCCGTCACCGATGCCCATAGCGGCCAGGATGTTTCTTCCCTCCTCGGTCGGCTCTGCGATAAGAAGCGGGGATATCTTTGCCAGTGCGGACTTGCCGAGCAACTCCAGGGCGAGAGACGCCCACAAAGCTTGCTCATCGAAGGACTGGTTCTCTTGCTCGTCCATGGCGCGACTGATGAACAGTTTCGCCTTCAGCCAAAGCGCCTCGTGGTCGTATGACTGGTGACTCACCTCTTCGCTCCAATCCTGTAAGCAACCCGCGTTACTTCACGCGCGCTATCGCTTTCAACTACCTTCGCTCGCCCATGCAAAGCCAATCGGTTCGCGATCAAGAGATACGACTTTGGAACGGACCAATGAAAGGGAGTCGCTTTGTCCTGCAGCGATCGTAGGTAGTCTGCTGCGTCCCGCGCCCTTGCATCGGCAGGCTCCATCACGTTCGGATCGTAGCGAAGCCGTCCGGCATCCAGAACGGGCGCCAAAAAGGCTGCAGGGCCACTACCGACAATGAAAATCCCATGCCGGAGGTATTCGGATGGAAGATATTCCTTCGCGCTCGCGAAACGAAGATCCAACTCCTTAATGCTGAGGACATTCGTAGGCGTCTCATTCGGCGCGTCGCAAAAAAGAAGCACCACGTCAGGAGGAGTGGGGAAATGGGCGCCGTCCACATGTAGCGGCTGCTCGTCCAATCCGTAAACTGCGCTAATCGAACGAGGATAAGGCGCTGCAGCCTGCGAGGTCGGACGCAGCATGGTCTCCGTTCCCTGTCCTGAGCGCGTCTCCACCTCCTCCCATTTGTCCAACCTGGCTTCAAACCGCAAATTTTGTAGGCTTGACGTCTCGCCAGAGGACCATCCTTGCTGTTGAGCTTCTTCCCAGGCTTCCTTAAGACTCTTGATGCCCCTCATCCCCCTTTTTGCTAATTTTCCAGCCAGAGCCTACATGAGGCCGACGACGCTCATGTTTGACACTTCCGTGACCCTAAAGATGCGGTCTTGCTGAGCTCAAAGACGCACTAGGAATTTTCATAGCGCATGTGGATCACGCCGGTGCCCATCTCGATCCGGCTGGTCCGGGCCGCGATGGCAGCCAACAAGGGGAACGGGAAAGACTGCTGGCGCAAAGTGGTGCACGCGGAAGAACGCTCCGTTGATCTCGAGTTCCTCCGCCGCGACGGCCAAGTCAATCCCCTGCAGCAAGGCGTCGCCGGCCGAACGAGTCAGTGAGCCTTGGACAGGCCCCCAATGGGGTGGGCCGCGGAATTCCTTAGCGCGTGCTCCCCGCCAGCAGACCGCGGCGCAACAGGAGGCGGCGCTCAATCGGGGCGAACACCACGAGCTCGATAAGGATGCCCACAAACAAGATGGCCAGAATCGCGGACATGACCGTGGCCATGTCGGACAGAGTGCGGCCCTGGTCCAGGAGCGAACCGAGTCCGAAGCCGATGGTACCGCCCACCGCGATGATTTCGGCAGCCATGAGGGATCGCCAGGAGAATGCCCAGCCCTGCTTGAGGCCGCCGAGGTAGCCGGGAAGGGCCGCCGGCAGGACAATCTGCAAGGCCATCTGTAGCCGCGATGCACCGAGGACCTTGCCCACGCTCCGGTATTGCGGCGGGATCTGGTCCACACCGGAAATCAGCCCGTTGATGATGGAAGGGATGGCACCCATCAGAACGACGAAGTACACAGTGCCGTCCGATAGTCCGAACCAGATGATGGCGGCAGGAACCCACGCCACGGATGGAAGCACCTGTAGCCCCGAAATGAGCGGCCCGAAGGCACGGCGCAGCGGCTGCACTTGCGCGAGGAGCAGGCCCAGCGGGGTGGCCACGGCAACACTGATGAGGAACCCGATTACGCCGCGCTGGAGTGAAGTCAGCACGGCTTCCTGGGCTTTGCCTTCGGCCCAAAGAGCACCGAACTGGCCCAGGACATCAAGCGGGCCCGGAACTTGGTCACGGCGTTTGAAACCGAGGGAGACGTAGAACTGCCACGCCAGGATGAGCACCAAGAGCGCTGCAATGGGGAGGATGACCCGGGTCCAGTCGATGCGCGCCTTGCGGTGTGAGTCCGACTGCAATTTGTCCAGGCCGGCCTCAAGGTCCCGGAGCTCATCCGGGTTTCCCTTCAGGGACGGCGACGTGATGTGGCGGGACTCCGAAGCTTGCTCGGCGTTCTCCGCCCCTGTGCTTTCCCCGGCAAGCCGGGTCTCTTGTTCAATTGGCATGGCGGCGGATCTCCTCGCGCAGGCGGCGGGTAATGGTTCCAGTCAGTTCCCCGGCACGGCCGGCGTCGGTCCGGTGTTCCTCCGAGACGTTCCATTCGGCCACAACCCGTCCCGGACGGGAGGACAGCAAGAGCACCCTCTGGCCCAGCCGCACGGCCTCACGCACGTTGTGCGTCACGAACACGATTGTGCGGCCGGTTTCCTTCCAGATCCGCTCCAGCTCGTCGTGGAGAAGGTCGCGGGTGATGGCATCGAGCGCGGCGAACGGTTCGTCCATGAGTAGCAGCTGCCGGTCCTGGGCCAAAGCGCGAGCCAGGGCGACGCGTTGCCGCATGCCTCCGGAGAGCTCGTGCGGGCGCTTGTCTCCCGCGCCGCCCAAGTGGACGAGGTCCAACAGTTCGCCTGTACGCGCAGCGCGCGAAGCCTTGCTTGTGCTGCCGGACTTGTCGGCCAGCTTCAGCGCGAGTTCGATATTGCCACGGGCCGTGAGCCACGGAAACAGCGCAGAATCCTGGAACATGAAGGCGGCGCCGTCGCTGGGCACCTCCAGAGCGCCCGACGTCGGCTGGTCCAATCCCGCGAGGATGTTCAGCAGGGTGGATTTGCCGCAGCCGGACGCGCCGAGCAGCGCGACGAACTCGCCCTGCTGGATGGTGGCGTTGACGTCGTCCAACACCGGGGCGCCGTCGCCGAAGCGTTTACCCAGGTGTTCCAGTACGACTGGCATGGTCCCGTCCTTCGTTTGTTGCTTCGTTTGTTGAATGTGCACCCAACTAACTGGCAGTTGTTGTCGTTATGAGCCGTCAAAACGACAACAGCTGCCAGTCAGTTGGGTGGCGGCGGTTCAGTCCTGGCCCAGTCCTGCGGCCGATGTCTTCTGTCCCGTGACGCTGTTGAGGGCGCGGAGATCGAAGATGCCGTTGATGTCGGCGGGTTTGGTGATGCCGGCGTCCACGCCGTCCTGGAGCAGCTTCTTGTAGGTTCCGGCGAGCGGGTCCACGGTGAAGACGATGTTCTTCAGGGAGCGGTCGATCACGTCGGCCGGGAGCGTGCTGCCCGCGGTCGCCTTCAGCGCGGCGTTGATGGCGGCGGCCTTGTCGGCGGCCGAGGCCGTGTTGAGCCACTTGACGGAGGCCTCGTGGCCCTGGAGCAAGGCGGTCACGGTCTCGGGGTGTTCTGCGGCGAACTTCTTGCTGACGATCAGGATGGTAGTGGGAAACTCACCCTTGTCCCAGAGGTCCTTCTCGTCCACCAGCACCTTGCCGCCGGCCTGAAGCACCAGTCGGGAGGCCCAGGGCTCTGGTAACCACGCGCCGTCGAGCTTTCCGTCTTGGAAGAGCTTGAGGGTCTGGGCGTTCTCGGTCGGGTTGACGGCGACGTCGCCGCCGCCGTTCGGGTTGGTTTTCAGGCCCTGCTTGCCCAGCCAGGCGCGCAGCGCCACGTCCTGGGTGCCGCCGAGCTGCGGTGAGGCGAGGGTCTTGCCCTTGAGGTCTGCGGCGGAGTTGATGCCGGGCTTGACCACCAGCTGGGCTCCGCCCGAGGCAGCACCCGCGATGATGCTGATGGACGCGCCCTTGCTCTGGACGAAGGAATTGATGGCCGGATTCGGGCCAAGGTAGGCGGCGTCGATCGCGCCGGCGTTCAGGGCCTCGATGGCGGCCGGTCCGGCGTTGAAGATCTGGGTAGTGAGCTTGGTGCTGCCCAGCTTGCTGGCGATGATGCCCTTGCTCACCCCGACCAGTGCGGGGGCGTGGGTGACGTTGCCGAAGTAGCCCAGCCGGAGTTCCGCGGCGGGCGTCGTCGCTGCCGCGGGCTTCGTTTCGTTGTTCTTCGCGACAACGGACGCCACGGCCGCGCCGGCGCCGATCAGGAGTACGAGTCCGACGGCGATGCCGATCTCGAGCGTGCGGCGGCGCTTGGGCTTGTTGCTTTCACCCGCGACGATGCGCGTGGTTCCCGGGTTCGAGGCGGGCGGCGTGGGTTCTGGGGTGTTTG
Source organism: Arthrobacter rhizophilus (assembly GCF_026241105.1). Classification (GTDB taxonomy): domain Bacteria; phylum Actinomycetota; class Actinomycetes; order Actinomycetales; family Micrococcaceae; genus Arthrobacter. Next base: position 6,222 of record NZ_JAPFFT010000003.1, read on the forward strand.
ACATGGGGGGAATCCTTGGGATGCGTTGCGGAAGGGGCTGGGCGGGTTGTCAGGCCCTGCGACATCGCCCCGAGAGGGCAGGCAAGGACCAATCCGAAGAGGTCATGGATTCACCATAGGGACTGTCATAATTGCCGTTCAACGACCCGGAAACCCGGGGTCACGCACGTTCATGCGGCGTCACAATCGGGCCCAGGCCACTCCTTCACTGGTTGTCGCCGTACAGCGACAGAGACCATTGTCGCCGTACGGCATCAAATGTTACTGTAGCCGTACGGCGACAATCACCGGAGTAGCCGTACGGCGACAGGGGTCTTTCATGTTTACAGTCCGCGAGGCAGGGCCTCTTGTACGCGAACTCCGGGAAGAACATGGCTGGACACAAGCCGAGCTCGCGAGCCGGGCCGGGGTATCCAGATCCTTCCTCGTGGACCTGGAGGCCGGGAAATCCACCGTTGAAACATGGAAATTCATGGACGTGTTCCAAGCGTTAGGCTACGAAATCGCCATCCGGAACCGTGAAACGGGCAAGGTGCGCTGGTGAGTACGCGTGGACTGTACGTCTACCTGGACGGCATATTGTGTGGTCACCTTGAGCAGACTTCGGGCGGCAACCTGACGTTCAAATATGACGATTCGTATCGCTCAGGCTCCAACCCAACGCCCCTGTCCCTTTCCATGCCCTTGGCCGTGTTGGTCCATAAGAAGCGTTCGGTACTGCCCTTTCTGCAGGGGCTCCTGCCGGACAACGAGGAGGCGTTGCGAGCCATCGGACGTCGCTTCTCGGTCTCTCCTAGCAACCCATTCGCGATCCTGGAGCACATTGGCTTCGACGTGGCTGGAGCCATTCAGATTTGCGGCCCGGATGGCCGCCCCACCGACGGCGTCCTCCAACGGCACGACGTCCGTCCCGTCGTCGAATCAGACGTTGCCACGATGCTGGACCATGCCGTATCGGAATACGCCGACGGTACGCCTTACGACGACGGTGCTGGCCGCTTCAGTGTGGCGGGCGCCCAGCCAAAGATCGCGTTGCACAAAATGGCCGACGGCGGATGGGGCGTGCCGAATGAGCGACGCCGACCACCCACATCCTCAAACCCGCCACCGGCCCGTTCAGCCGGCTCGACGTCGTCGAGCAGATGACCATGCACGCGGCTTCCGTGCTGGGGAATGATGTCGCCAAGTCAGAAATCGTATCCATCGGCAAGTGGGACGTCTTCGTCACCGAACGCTACGACAGGGCCTTGGATGCCCGCGCAAAGAACTATTCGCTGTTGCTCCGTGGAAACAACGTGAGCTTGGCGCCCCTCTACGATCTGGCGACATACGCCCCGTATTGGGATGGCACGAGCAGGATCGATAGCGCGATGAATGTCGGTGGCGAATACAGTCTTGAACGCATCAGTCGGTCGAACCTTGCAGCGCTTGGGCCCAAATTCGGGCTCTCGATCGATCAGGCCAATGAAACCGTCACGGAAGTCTCCTCCGGCGTCGTCCGGGCCTTTGAGTCCGCCCGCGCGCGGCTCGAAAACCAGGGACCTCAAGTGCGCGCAGTAGCGGACGATGTTCTGGGCGGACTGGTCAAGCTCCCACTGGTCGGCGCCTGACGGCTGGTCCCAACGCAAAAAACCGCAGCTTGTTTCCCATCCCGGTCCTTGAAGGCGGGGTTTGGGAAACAAGCTGCGGTTCCAGTCACCAAGAAAGTCAGATGACGTAACGTTCGTCCTCATGGTCGCCCGGGTGGTCCTTCACCAAACCGGCGGCCAAGGTGTTGCCGTCCACGGGATCGATCACCAGGAACGCGCCCGTGCGGCGGTGGTGCAGGTAATTCTCGAGGGGCAACGGCGCGGCGAGTCGAAGCTGGGCGTTGCCAATGTCGTTCAGTTCAAGGCTGGAGGCAGCCTCCACGTTGAACGTGGCCAGGTCCAGCTTGCCGGTCACATTGCGCACCAGCGCCTGGACAGTGCGGGTGCCATGCTTCACGATCACCTTGGCACCTTCGCGCAGCGGCTTCGGCGAGAGCCAGCACAGCGCTGCGTACAGGTCAGCCGAGCTCTCGCGCACCGTTCCTGCCGCGGCAATGGTGTCACCGCGGGCGATGTCGATCTCATCGGCCAAGCGGATCGCCACGGACTGAGGAGCAGTGGCCTCGGCCAAGTCGTTGCCGGCGAAGTCGATCCCCGTCACCGTGGTGATCCGGGGCTCGTGGCCCGGGCTCAGGACGGTGACCTTGTCGCCGAGCTTCACGGTTCCTTCCGTGATCTGGCCGGCGTAGGCACGGTAGTCGCGGTACGCCTCGACGTCGAGGCCTGCGGCGACGGCGTCGGGGGCCAGCGCGCCTTGCGGGCGGATGACCAGCTGGACCGGGAAGCGGAAGCTTTCCAGGTGGCTTTCAAGTTCGTCGGCGGCCGGAAGGGTTTCCAGGACCTCGAGCAGTGCGGGCCCGCTGTACCAGGGGGTGCGGTCCGAGCGGTCCACCACGTTGTCGCCGTCGAGCGCTGAAACCGGGATGACCACGACGTCGGCAATGCCATCGCTGCCCAAGCCAAGCTCGCGGGCAACCTTCTGCACGTCCGTCTCGATTTCGCGGAAGACGGACTCGCGGAAGTCCACGAGGTCGATCTTGTTCACGGCGACAATCACGTGCGCCACGCGCAACAGCTGCAGCACGGACAAGTGCCGGCGGGTCTGCTCCAAGACTCCCTTGCGGGCGTCAATGAGTACGACGACGGCGTCCGCGGTAGACGCGCCGGTCACCGTGTTCTTGGTGTACTGAACATGGCCCGGGCAGTCCGCGAGGATGAAGCTGCGACGGTCGGTGGCGAAGTAGCGGTATGCGACGTCGATGGTGATGCCTTGTTCCCGCTCGGCACGAAGGCCATCGGTCAGGAGGGCAAGGTCGATCGCCTGAGTGCCTGTGGCGCCGGCTCCACCGAAGCCACGGTCCGCTGAGGTGCGGGCCACAGCGTCGAGCTGGTCGGCGAGGATCGCCTTGGAATCGTGAAGCAAGCGTCCCACCAGGGTGGACTTGCCGTCGTCGACGGACCCAGCAGTGGCAAAGCGAAACAGGGTGGATTCGCGCAGGCCGCTCTCAAGGAGTGAAGTCTCAGTGCTCATTAGAAGTAGCCGTCCTTCTTGCGGTCTTCCATGGCTGCCTCGGAGATGCGGTCATCTGCACGGGTGGCGCCACGTTCGGTGAGTGTGGATGCGGCAACTTCGACAACCACGTCGGCAACGGTGCGGGCGTCGGAAAGGACGGCGCCGGTGCAGGACATGTCGCCTACGGTGCGGTAACGCACGAGCTTCGTAATGACTTCCTCATGGGGTTTAGGCATGGAGACCTCACCCACTGCGCGCCACATGCCGTCGCGCTCGTAGACTTCGCGCTCGTGGGCGTAGTACAAACCGGGCAACTCAATGCCTTCGCGCTCGATGTAGCGCCAGACGTCCAGCTCGGTCCAGTTGCTGATGGGGAATGCCCGGACGTGCTGGCCCACGGTGTGGCGGCCGTTGTACAGGTTCCACAATTCGGGGCGCTGATTGCGGGGATCCCACTGGCCGAATTCGTCACGCAGGCTCAGGATGCGCTCCTTGGCACGGGCCTTGTCCTCGTCGCGACGGCCGCCGCCGAAAACGGCGTCGAACTTGTTGCGCTGGATGGCATCCAGGAGCGGCACGGTCTGCAGCGGGTTGCGGGTGCCGTCGGCACGTTCGGCGAGTTCGCCGCGGTCGATGAACTCCTGCACGGAGCCAACCACGAGCTTGAGGCCCAGGCGCTCCACCGTGCGATCACGGAAATCAATGACCTCAGGGAAGTTATGGCCAGTGTCCACGTGCAAGACGGGGAACGGTACCTTGCCCGGCCAGAACGCCTTGGTAGCCAGGTGCAGCATGACCACGGAGTCCTTGCCGCCGGAGAACAGCAACGCAGGCTTCTCGAACTCGGCAACAACCTCGCGGATGATGTGGATGGCCTCGGACTCGAGGGTGTCGAGGCTGGACAGGCGGGCCGAACGCAGAGCCGGAGCGGCAGTCGGCGTCTCAGCAGCGTCGGTTTCCAGCACAGACAACTCCAGGTCCTCGTTGGTGATTTGGGTGCTCATACGTGTAGTCCGCATTCTGTCTTGTCGGTTCCTGCCCAGCGGCCGGAGCGGGGGTCCGCTCCCGGGGCCACTTTCCTGGTGCACGGCTGGCATCCGATGGACGGGTAGCCCTGGCTCAGGAGGGGGTTGACGGGAAGGATGTTGTCTTCGGAGTACTGGACCAACTGGTCGAAGCTCCAATCGGCCATCGGGTTGACCTTGACCAGGCCGTTCGTCTCGTCCCAGGTGATCAGCGGAGTGTTGGTCCGGGTGGGGGCCTCGTCGCGGCGGACACCGGTGAACCAGACTTCGTAGCCGGCCAGGGTCCGCCGCAGCGGCTGGACCTTCCGGAGCGCGCAGCACTGGGCGGCGTCGCGGGCGAAGAGGTCCTTGCCGAGAAGGCGGTCCTGCTGCTCCACGGTGTTCTCCGGGAGCACGTCCACGATGTTCACACGCAGGTTCGCGGCGACCTCATCCCGTGTGGCGTGGGTTTCCGGGAAGTGGTAGCCAGTCTCCAGGAAGAGAACGTCGACGCCGGGAAACTGGTCCGCGACAAGAGCCGGCAGCACGGCGTCGGCCATCGAGCAGGCCACGGCGACGGCGGGCAAGTCGAAGTTGCGGGCCACCCAGGCGATGACGTCGCGGGCGGGCGCGTTCCAGCCGAGCTCTGCGGCACCGGATTCGGCCAGGGCCTTGAGTTCGTCGTGGGAGCGGAGCTTGGTGCTGGTAGTCACTGGAGATCTCCTTCATCTGCGGAGTGTGCCCATTCGGCGAAGGTCTGGCCTTCGGCGCGGTCTGCCACGAATTTCCGGACTACCCGTTCTACGTAATCGGGCAGGTCCTCGACGTAAACCTTGAGGCCGCGCACCGTGCGGCCGAGGCCTGCTTCTTCGCGGTCGGAGGAAGCCAACCCGCCGCCCAAGTGAACCTGGAAGCCGGGGGTGGGGTCGCCGTCGGGCGTTGGCAGCATCATGCCCTTGAGCCCGATGTCCGCGGTCTGGATGCGGGCGCAGGAGTTGGGGCAGCCGTTGATGTGCAGGGATAGTGCCTGTGGCAGCTGACCGCTGTCCGCGAGGTCGGCCAGGCGGCGTTCCAGTTCGGCGATGGCGGTGGCTGCGGTGACCTTGGTTTCCACGATGGCAAGCTTGCAGAACTCGATGCCGGTGCAGGCGATGGTGCCGCGGCGGAACACGGACGGACGGGCGGAGAGGCCCAGTGCGTCCAGTTCGGCGACGAGCGGTTCCACCTGCTCTTTGGCGACGTCCAGCACAACGATCTTCTGGTGCGGCGTGGTGCGCAGGCGGAAGGATCCACGGGCTTCGAGGGTGTCGGCCAGCTTCACGAGCTGGCTGCCGGACAAGCGTCCTGCCAGCGGGGTGGCGCCGATGAAGAACTTGCCGTCCTTCTGTTCGTGCACTCCAACGTGATCGCCGGGTGTAGAAGGCTTGGGCGCCGCCGGGCCGTCCGCAAGCTTGAAGCCGAGGTATTCGTCTTCAAGGATCTGGCGGAACTTCTCCGGACCCCAGTCGGCCAAGAGGAACTTCAGGCGGGCCTTGGTGCGCATGCGGCGGTAACCGTAGTCGCGGAAGATGCTGGTGACGCCGAGCCATACTTCGGCGGCTTCCTCGGGCTTCACGAACGCGCCGAGCCGCTTGGCCAGCATGGGGTTCGTGGAGAGCGCGCCACCCACCCAGAGGTCGTAGCCGACACCAAGTTCGGGGTGGACCATGCCAACCAAGCCGAAGTCGTTGATCTCGTGGACAACGTCCTGCGAGGGGTGGCCGGTGATGGCGGTCTTGTACTTGCGCGGCAGGTTGGCGAGCTCGGGATCGCCAATGAAGCGCTCCGCGAGTTCGTGGATCAGCGGCGTGGGGTCGATGATCTCGTCCTTGGCGATACCGGCGACCGGGGAGCCCAGGATGACGCGCGGGACGTCGCCGCAGGCCTCGGTGGTGGACAGGCCAACGGATTCGAGGCGACGCCAGATCTCCGGCACGTCCTCAACGCGGATCCAGTGCAGCTGGATGTTCTGGCGGTCAGTCAGGTCGGCGCTTCCGCGAGCGAAGTCAACGGAAATCTGGCCGATCACCCGCAGTTGCTCGGTGGTGAGCGCACCGCCGTCGATCCTGACGCGAAGCATGAAGTACTTGTCCTCGAGCTCGTGCGGCTCAAGCGTGGCGGTCTTGCCGCCGTCGATCCCGGGCTTGCGCTGGGTGTACAGGCCCCACCAGCGGAAGCGGCCGTGCAGGTCCGTGCCGTCGATCGAGTCGAAGCCGTGCTTGGAGTAGACAGACTCGATACGCTCGCGGACGTTCAGCCCGTTGTCTTCCTGCTTCCAGGTCTCGTTGGCGTTGAGCGGCGTGGTGCCGTCAACCTTCCACTGGCCATGGGGTTTAGCGGCAGGACGGGCGGTGCGGGCCGGGCGCTTGGGTGCAGCCTCGTCCGCAGACGCTCCGGCTAGAGCTGTATCAGTCATGCATCGACTGTAGAACCGCCCAGATTTCTCCAACAATGGAGCAGAAACGAAGAGTCACCTAGGGAAACATTTCGTCACGAACCGCCGTCGGACCTTGTTCGAGAGGCCCCGCTATGCATTCGAAAGAACGGTTCAGGAACGTGCGGCGAGGACTGCGTCGTAGCGTTCCAGGGCGATCTCCGCGAGCACCGGAGAAGGCAGCAGTGGCGCCGTCACGACGTCGGCCCCGGCTTTGGACAGTTGGTCGTGGAAGTAGCCCGTGGCCAACAGATACGAGGACACCACAACCCGGCCGCCGTCTTCGGTGAGTTCCGCGCGCAGGGCCGCGACGCCGTCGGGCACATTCGGTTCGGCACTTGCGCCATAGGCGACGCGCACCTTATTGGGCAGCAGCTCGGCGAGCTGACGCGCCTGCTCTTCCGAATCGACGGAACCGTCCGGCAAGGATGAGCCCGCGGCGGCGAGCAGGACGCCGTCGTCGTCGCCCAGGCCGGCGTCGCGCAACCGTGCGGCGAGCAGCTCCGCGAGCCGCGGATCCGGCCCCAGCGGCGGTGCCGCGGACACTTCCGGACGGGACCTGATCGCCTTGGGGATGTCCACCTTGACGTGGTAGCCCGTGCTGAGCAGCAAAGGAACGACGACGGCGGGGGTGCCTTCCGGGAGGCCCGCCACCACGCCGGACAACTCGGGTTCCTGGACGTCGACGTAGGCTTCAACAACAGTCAGGCCAGGACGGAGTGCCTCGATTTCAGCCATGACCCGGCGGATGGCGGCCTGCCCTTCGACGTTCCGGGTTCCGTGGGCGCACGCGATCAAGACGGGGCTGTTCATGGGTGCAAGCGTAACGTTGGGCAAGCATGATCGCCCGTCTGTGAACGAAGAATGGAGCTGCATTTGTTCACGTTTGACCTCGCGCTGGTATGGCTGGATCTGGCCGGCGTGTTCTTTTTCGCTGTGTCCGGGTCCTTGCTCGCGGCCAAGAAGCAGTTCGACATCATCGGCTCCCTTCTCTTGGCTTCGCTCGTGTCACTGGGCGGCGGCGTCATCCGCGACATCATCATCAACGCCGGCCCGCCCGCGGCGTTCACCAACCCGGTCTACTTGCTGCCGCCGTTGTTGGCCGCCGTGCTGGTGTACTTCCTGTTTTCAAGCATCCAACGCTTTACCTCGCTGTTGACCCTGTTCGACGCCGGCGGCCTGGCATTGTTCTGCATCACCGGAACGCTCAAGGCGCTGGCCGCGGGGATGAATCCGGTGGCTGCAGTCCTGTTGGGCGTCACCACGGCCGTGGGCGGCGGACTGCTCCGCGACATCACCGCCAACGAAATCCCCACGCTCTTCGATGCCCGGGATCTGTACGCCCTGCCGGCCTTCAGCGGAGCGGCACTGACGGCCTTGCTCTGGAACACGGGTGCCTTCAACGGGCTGACCGCTGCCCTGATTGCCGCCTTGGTTTTCGCCTTCCGGGTGGTGGCTTGGCGACGCGGTTGGCGAGTGCCCTTGGCGGTCCGCGGATGGCATCGCGCCGGGGTCTCGACAGGCGCCGATTCACGTGCCCGCGATTAGCTAGGATGGGAGCATGACTGACATGTTCCTCGAGAAGTTCCGCGCGCTTGTACCGAAGTATCTCGAGGACGAATGGCAGGAAGAAGACGGCCTCACCGCCTCCGAGCTGAACGAAGCCTTGGCCGCCCACTCGTTCACCGTTCCCATGGTTTTGCGCGAGTTCTACCTTGCGATCGGTGGTTGCGAGGACCTCATGGAGGCTTACCACTACTTCTGGGACCCCGAGGAACTCGAAGTGGACGACGAAGGCTTCCTCATGTTCCTGGAGGACGAAGAAGAGCAATTCACCTGGGGCTTCCGCGTAGGCGACCTTGGCGTCCCGGATCCCATCGTTTGGCGCCGCAACAACGCCCGCGGCCAGTGGAAATCCGAAGAAGGCACGTTCTCCGAGTTCGTGTTCGACATGTTCGACTGGGCTTTCAGCGACGAAGACTGAGGGTTGGGTTTGTTTTAGCGGAGACCGGAGCCTTCTCCCCACCTTTGGGCTGCCTCTAGGGCCCGGGCCCCTTGTTTCTAAGGGCACTCCGGTCCCCGCCTGGCCAAAACCGGGGAGTTTCAGCGGCATCCGTGACGGATTCAGCGGCATCCTTGGCGAAGGACCTGGAGAACCTCGGCACGCACGGTTTCCCGCTGATACACAATCTGCGAATAGTCGTATCTGAGAACCAGAAAGCCTTTCACCGTTCCTGCGTTATTGCGGCGCCTATCCTTCTTGACCTGCCGGGGCTGAAGATGGCTCTCACCGTCCACCTCCACAATCAGCTTTCCCTCCAGCAAGAAGTCGACGATGCCGATTCCGGACAATTCGACCTGTGTCTCGGTCCGGATGCCTGCTTGACGAAAAAGTATCCGCGCCAAGACCTCGATGGGAGAATCTGCCGAGCCATCGACGAGTGAGAGCACCTTTCGGGCCGCCCCGTTCCGGTTGCCAGGCAGCCTCTCACGGAGGTAATCAAGGTTGGTTCGTCCTTGGAGGAGGGCACTTTCCACCATGACGGCCGCCTCGACGTCGGGCAGGCAACGGAGGGAATGCAGCAAGGTATCTGTAAGGCTGGCCACTGGTCGGATGTGCCGAGTCTCCACCACTGACTCACGGTGGACCACAAATCCCTTGGCGTTGCCGTGCCTGCACAGTAAATGGGGGGTCCGAGGTTCGTGCAGAACCCAGATGCCGTTGTGACGGGCGCCGGATGCACACGTGAGCAGTCCGTTGGCGCTGAGGGCAGCGACGATATCTTCCTGGGCACCCGGCAAGGCCAGCACACCCCAGCGTCGCCGCACGACTTTGCTGCCAACAACCGCAGCCCGAATGGCACGATCGGAGAAACCAGCCTGCTTCACCGTGGAGGTTCTCGCAGCCGAGCCAGCGTATTTGAGGAAGCCAACGAGGTCCATGAGAAAACTTCAGCAGTTTGGCGTTGACGCCGGAAGGTGAAGGCTTCGCTATGTGGATAAGAGTGTAGGCGCGGAAACTCCCCGGTTTTGAGCGAGTTGCCGGGTTACCAACACCGAGAATTCAGGCTTTGAGGTCCTGGGCAGCGTCAAAGGTGGGGAATTTACGACGCGATGGCCTACGCAAACTCCGGAAGATCTATTGACCGAGAAAGTTGCACCCGTGACAAACCTGTCATATGCTGTAACCGGATTCACTAAATGCCTCCGGTGAGTCTGATGCGAACGGAGATTATGGTCCCGGTTCATTGCAGCGCGTGACTCGTAGCGTTGCAATGAACCGGGGCCATTGCATTTAAGCCCGTCCCCGCCCAAGTAGCTGGCAGTAGTTGTCGTTATGACGGGTCAAAACGACGTTAACTGCGAGTTAGTTGGGTCCGCGGCGAAGAAAAAGGGGGCGCCAACGACGGCACCCTCCACAGGGCAGCCCGCCCCACCCAACTAGCTGGCGCGCTCCACCACGGCGTGGGCGAAGTTTGTGAGCGATTCCTTGACCACGCCTTCGGGCAACGGCTTCAAGGCCTCGATGGCTTCCGCGGACCACTGACGCGCGATCACCCAGGATTCAACGGTGACAGGGTGGTTGCGCAGCCCGGCGACGGCCAAGGCCAGCGCTTCATCGGAGGACAGGTCGCCGTCCACCAGCTTCAAGAGTTCGACGGCGGACTGGTCGCCATTGTCGGCAGCCTTGCGAAGCAGCAGGACGGGCAAGGTGGGGACGCCTTCGCGGAGGTCCGTCCCCGGGGACTTGCCGGACTTGACCTTCACGCCGGTGACGTCAATGACGTCGTCGGCCAACTGGAAGGCCACGCCTACTTTCTCGCCGTATTCCACGAGCACGTCTTCGAAGGCTTCGTCGGCGCCTGCGAAGATGGCACCGAGCTGGCCGGAGGCGGCAACCAAGGAACCGGTCTTGTCGGCGATAACGGAGAGATAGTGCTCCACGGCGTCTTCGCCCTCACGCGGGCCCACGGTTTCGTGCAGCTGCCCGAGGCACAGGCGCTCGAAGGTGCGGGCCTGGATTCCCAAGGCACGCGAACCGAGTTCGGACACCAGGATCGAGGCCCGGGCAAAGATCAGATCACCGGTGAGGATGGCCACCGAGTTGCCCCAGACTTCGTGGGCCGTGGGGGCGCCCCGGCGGTAAGGAGCAGAGTCCATCACGTCGTCGTGGTAGAGGGTTGCGAGGTGCGTCAGTTCAACCACGACGGCGGCCTGGACCACCTCCGGACGGGAGGCGTCACCGAGGTGGGCGCACAGGAGGGTCAACAGCGGACGGATGCGCTTGCCGCCGGCTTCCACCAGGTGACGCGACGTTGCGTCAGCCAAGGGGTCCGAGTTGGCAATTGCTTCGCGGAGCTTCTTCTCCACGCGGGCAAGGTTGGTGGTGATGGCAGGACCCAGCTCCACGTCTTTGGCGATAGCCGCAAAACCGGCAGGAAGCTGCAGGCCAGTGGCAATCGCGGTGGTGGTGGGAGCGGGTTCGACAGTCTCCGGCAGGCCGTGACCGGCGTGCGTCCAACTGTGTTCGGCAGAGTGAGTCACGGGTTAACCCTAACTTTTCGCGGTGGAAAGCGTTGATTCGGTGCCGGCGCGGGTGGAAACGACGGTGGGCGTGGTGTTGGACGTGGCTGGCACAAGCATCTCGATGACGCGGATGACGCGGTCCTCGAAACCCTTGGCGGACGCATCTGTGAGGTTGGCGAGTACCCTCACCACAAAGCGCATCAGCACTGGGATGGGCATGCCGGTCCGCAGCGCGAGTTTCATGACGGCAGGCTTGCCGATGAGGGCAGCAAAGACCCGTCCCAAGGTGAAGTGTGAACCCCATTGGTCCCGCACGTAGTCCGCGTACCGCGAAAGGTGGGCATCGGCGGCTCTGGAAGCCTCCGTCCCGGACCCCCATCCCGCTGAACGCGAACGGGACGACGCGTCGATGATGAACTCGGCCGCAAAGCGGGCGGACTCCATGGCGTAGGAAATGCCCTCGCCGTTAAACGGGGAAACCATGCCGCCGGCGTCGCCCAGGAGCATGAGCCCCGGCGAGTAGTGCGGGGTCCGGTTGAAGCCCATGGGCAGGGCTGCGCCGCGGATCTCCCCCACCTGGTTTTCAGGAGTGAAGCCCCAGCCGGACGGCATGGCGGCGGTCCATTCGCGCAGGACCTGCTTGTAGTCGAGCTTGCCGAATTCCTTGGAGGAGTTCAGGATTCCGAGGCCAACGTTGGACGTTCCATCTCCGACGCCGAACACCCAACCGTAGCCGGGCAGCGGCTTTCCGGACTTGCCCGGCAGCTCAAGCCAGCCTTCCATCCAGTCGTCGTCGTGGCGGGGCGAGGTGAAATAGGTGCGGACCGCGACGCCCAGCGGGCGGTCATCTCGCTTGTGCATCCCGAGCGAAACGGCTGTGCGGGTCGAGTTGCCGTCCGCGGCGAGTACGACGTCGGCGTGGAAGTCGCGCGTTTCGCCCGTCTTGCGTCCGGACTCGTCGAGGAGCGCCGCACGGGCGCCGATCACCCGCCCGGCGTCGTCGCGCAGGGCTTCGGTGACGCTGTGGCGTTCAAGGACGACGGCGCCGGCGGCCTGGGCGTGCCGGGCCAACTCCTCGTCGAATCCGAGGCGGGTGCGGATGAGGCCGTACGTGGGAAAGTCGGCAACTTCGGGCCAGGGCAGCTCGATAGTCCGGCCGCCAGCGATCAGCCGGAGTCCCTTGTTGCGCCGCCAGCCCCCGTCCGCGGCGTGCGGAAGGCCGAGCTTCTGGATTTCGCGGACCGCACGGGGAGTGAGGCCGTCACCGCAGACCTTTTCGCGCGGGAAGCTGGTCTTCTCCAGCACCGTCACGGCTATTCCAGCCCGGGCAAGGTAGTACGCGGCGGTGGACCCGGCAGGTCCTGCGCCGACTATCAGTACGTTCACAGCATCCTTGTTTATGAGCCGGTTAGCGGGACTGATCGCCGGCTTGGCGGCGCGGCTTGATCTGGCGGCGCAGCTTGGCCACGGGGACGCTGGCGGTGTGCGGGGCGGCGGGCTTCTGGGCCCGGTGTACTGCCACGATTCCACCGCTCAAGTTGCGGTAGTTGACGTCCGTCCAACCGGCTTCCTGCAGCCAAGCGGCCAGGTGGTCCTGGTCCGGCCAAGCGCGGATGGACTCGGCAAGGTACACGTAGGCGTCCGGGTTGGAGGAGACTTTGGTGGCGATGGCGGGCAGTGCGCGCATCAGGTATTCGGTGTACATGGTGCGCCAGAGGGGCACCACCGGGGCCGAGAATTCTGCGATGACCAGGCGTCCGCCCGGCTTGGTGACGCGCAGCATCTCCGCGAGGGCCTTGTGCGGTTCGTTGACGTTGCGCAGGCCGAAGGAAATGGTGCACGCGTCAAAGGAGTTGTCTGCGAACGGCAGATTGGTGGCATCTCCGGCAACGAAGTTGATGTCCGGACGGCGGCGCTTGCCAACCTTCAGCATCCCCAGCGAGAAATCGCAGGCTACAACATCCACTCCGGCGTCGGCATAGGGTTCGCTCGAGGTGCCAGTCCCGGCGGCCAAGTCCAGGACCTTTTGGCCCACCCGAACATCCATCGCATCCACGACGACGCGACGCCAACGCCGGGTCTGCCCCATGGACAGGACATCGTTGACGACGTCGTATTTGGGGGCGACATCGTCAAACATCGTCGCAACTTCGTCCGGACGCTTTTCCAAGGATGCTCGGTTCACCCTGCAATTGTCTCAGACAAAATTGGGAAGAACTTTCGGGCGCTCCGTTCTTGCCGGGGTTCCCGTCCGGGTTCCCGCCCGGGCAACACGGCCGCACGCTCCCGCGGGAGTAATGTTGTTCCATCATGACGAGCACGCTCCGCACCTTGACAGTCCCCCTCGATGTTTATTCATCCTCCGGGGGGCTGCCGTCGTTTCTGGTCCGGGACGACGTCCTGTGCTGGTCCCGCCGCGAGAACGGCCTGGTTGGTTTTGGCGAACTCGCACGCTTCACTGCCACCGGGCCTGATCGCTTCCTCGAGGCCGATATCTGGTGGCGTCACCTCGTCATCGAGGCCGACGTCACGGATCCCCTCGAGATCCCCGGCACCGGCCCCGTAGCCTTCGGCTCCTTTGCTTTCTCCAAGACGTCCGCCTTTGAATCGCGCCTGATCCTTCCGGAAATTGTGGTCGGGATCCGGGACGGGCAGTCCTGGCTCACCCACTTGACACTCGACGACGCCGAACTCAGCGAGGCGGGCGCCCTCGCCGCCCTGGCAGGCTGGCTTAGCCCCGCCGTCGGGCAACCAACGGCGGCTGGAGGCTCCGCCGTCGGGCACCCAACTAACTCGCAGTTGTTGTCGTTTAGAGGGCCCATAACGACAACAAATGCGAGCCAGTTGGGGGACGGGGACGTCACGCTGGAGAGCGGTTCGCTGAGCGAAGCCGACTGGAAGCAGGCGGTCGCCGACGGCGTGACGGAAATCCGGACGGGAAAGCTGGAGAAGCTGGTCCTCGCCCGCGACGTGGTGGCAACGCTGCCCGACGGCGTCAACGCCGCCCAGGTGCTCCGCCAGTTGGCCAGCCGATACCGCGAATGCTGGACTTACGGCGTCGACGGTTTGGTAGGCGCGACGCCGGAGATGCTCATCCAAGTGGAAGGCCGCACCGCGCAGGCGCGTGTCCTGGCCGGGACGCTTGACCGGCGCGATGCGGAGGGGATGGACGGCTCCCCTATGGAATACGCCGAACGCGTGCTGGCTGGTTCCGAGAAGCAAAGACATGAGCACGAGATCGCCATCCAGTCGCTCACCACGCAGCTTGCGCCCTTCTCCGAGGCCATGAACGCCCACAGTGAGCCGTTCATCCTGGAGCTGCCCAATGTGTGGCACTTGGCCTCGGACGTGAAGGCTGAACTGGCCGATATCGAGGGACATGTCCCTACGTGCCTCGCCCTGATCAACGCACTTCACCCCACGGCCGCCGTGTGCGGGACGCCTACTTTGGTGGCCGGGGAACTGATCCGGGAGCTTGAGCAAATGGACCGCGGGCCCTATGCGGGACCGGTCGGATGGCTCGACGCCGCGGGCAACGGTGAGTGGGGCATCGCACTGCGTGGTGCCATCATCGAGAGCCCAACAACCGTCCGCTTGTACGCGGGCTGCGGGATCGTTGAGGGCTCCGTTCCCGAGGCCGAGCTGGCCGAGACCTGGGCCAAATTCCGGCCGATGCTTGAATCACTGGGTATCAACAGCTAAGAACCGACCCTTTGACTTCCCGGCCCTCGCCTATCCCCGTGATGTCTGGGATGTGAGACAAAGGCTATGGAGAGGGTCTTGATTTTTGGCTTGGTAGGTTATCCAATAGTAAAACTTAGTTTTCTGTGACGCACATCTCATGTTCGGCGCTACACTATAAACCGATTAGTTTCGCATCCACTGCAAAAAAAGGTAAGAAAATGCAGAAATTCCGTTCGCTTCCGGTCAATTCGACGCTCAAGGCTGCAACCATCATCGCAATCGGCGCCCTGGCCCTGACCGCCTGCACCAACGCCTCAGAGCAAGGCACGTCGAGTGCCGCCTCGCCTTCCGGCAGTGCCAATGCAAGCTTTGACCCCAGCACCATCAAGAAGGACGACACCCTTGCTGCCTTGGTCCCGGCGGCCATCAAGTCCAAGGGCACGCTGACCGTCGGCTCGGACACCACCTATGCGCCCGCGGAATTCCTCGGGACCGACGGCCAGACCCCTGTCGGGTACGACGTCGACATCGCCAAGGCAATCGGCGCCACCCTCGGCCTGAAGGTCCAGGTGCAGACCGCCGAGTTCACGGGCATCCTCCCCGCTCTCGGCCCCAAGTACGATCTCGGCGTCTCTTCCTTCACCATCAACCCCGAGCGACTCGGCGCCGTCAACATGGTCAGCTACTTCAACGCCGGCACCGCCTGGGCCGTGCAGAAGGGCAACCCGAAGAAGTTCTCCCTGGATGACGTCTGCGGCAAGTCCATCGGCGTGCAGACCGGCACCGTCCAGGAAGACCCGGACCTCTCCGGCCGCAACAAGAAGTGCGTAGCTGACGGCAAGCAGCCGATCAACATCGTCACTCTGAAGAACCAGACCGACGTCACCACCAGGCTCGTCAACGGCAGCATCGACGCCATGGCAGCCGACTCCCCCATCATCGGTTACGCCCTGACCCAGACGAACGGCCAGCTCGAGAAGCTCGGCGACGTTTACGACGCCGCTCCCCAGGGCATCGCCGTTGCCAAGTCGGACACCGCCCTCGCCGATGTCATCCAGAAGACCCTGACCAAGCTCATGTCTGACGGTTCATACAAGAAGATCCTCACTGGCTGGGGCAACGCCGAAGGCGCCATCACCAAGTCCGAGGTCAACCCGGCGGTCAAGTCTTGAGTATTCCCGCCACCGATAACAAATCAGGTGCACAGATGGATCATCATCAACAAGGCCACGCGGTGCCGGTGCTGAACAATGCGGTGCCGGTCAGGCATCCCGGCCGCTGGATCAGCGCCATCGTCATCGTTGGCGTACTAGCCCTGATGGTGCAGAGCGTGATCACGAACCACAACTTCCGTTGGGACGTTGTGGGGACCTACATCCTGGACGTCAAGGTCGTCCAGGGTGTGGGCTGGACGTTGCTGCTGACCGTGGCGTCGATGGTCATCGCGATTGTCCTGGCCATCTTGCTGGCCGTCATGAGGCAGTCCGACAACCCGGTCCTGCGCTACACCTCCTGGGTTTGGGTCTGGTTCTTCCGCGGCACCCCGGTCTACACACAGTTGGTCTTCTGGGGCTTGATCGCCGTCCTCTACCCTAAAATCAGCGCCGGGGTGCCGTTCGGCCCCGAGCTGTTCAGCCTGGACACGAGCACAGTCATTACGGCTCTTGTTGCCGCGATTCTGGGGCTTGGCCTTAATGAATCGGCCTACTTGGCCGAGATCTTCCGGGCCGGCCTGAAGTCCGTGGACAAGGGACAGACCGAAGCCGCTGAAGCCCTGGGCATGGGCAAGGGCAAGATCATGTGGCGCATCATCCTGCCCCAGGCCATGCGCATCATCGTCCCGCCCACCGGCAACGAGACCATCGGCATGCTCAAGACCACCTCACTGGTCCTGGCCGTCCCGTTCACCTTGGATCTGACCTTCGCCACCAACGCGCTGGCCAACCGGATCTACCTTCCGGTCCCGCTGCTGATCGTGGCAGCCATCTGGTACCTGGTCATCACCAGCCTCCTCATGGTGGGCCAGCGCTACATCGAGGCCTACTACGGCAAGGGCGTGGACACCAACCTCGCCCCGGCCGTCATCAACCCCGCGGCTGCCAAGGCGTCCGCGGCAGTGGCACCGAGTGCCGAAGCAGAGCCGTCACTGAAGATGGACTTCCCGGAGGATGAGGCAAAATGACGATCACCACCCAGAAACCGCTGGTGCGGATCGAAGGCCTCCACAAGTACTTCGGTCCCCACCATGTTCTCCGCGGCATCGACCTGACGGTCAACCAAGGCGAAGTGTCCGTTGTGATCGGCCCGTCCGGTTCCGGCAAGTCCACCATGCTCCGCTGCGTGAACCTGCTCGAAACCATCAGCGCCGGCCGCATCTCAGTCGGCGACCAGCTGATCGGCTACCGCGAAGTCAACGGCCGCCTCCACGACCTGAAGGTCAAGGAAATCGCCGCGCAGCGCCGGGAAATCGGCATGGTCTTCCAGCGCTTCAACCTGTTCCCGCACAAGACCGCGCTCTACAACGTCATGGAAGCGCCCGTGCAGGTCAAGGGCAAAGCCAAGGGCATCGCCAAGAAGCAGGCCCTTGAACTGCTGGACCGCGTAGGCCTGGCGGACCGCGCCAACCACTACCCTGCACAGCTTTCCGGTGGCCAGCAGCAGCGAGTTGCCATCGCCCGGGCCCTGGCCATGGAACCCGAGCTGATGCTCTTCGATGAGCCCACGTCCGCCCTTGACCCCGAACTCGTGGGCGACGTGCTCAACGTGATGAAGGATCTAGCTAAGTCCGGCATGACCATGATCGTGGTGACCCACGAGATCGGCTTTGCCCGCGAGGTCGGCGACACGCTGACATTCATGGACGGAGGCGTGGTGGTGGAATCCGGTGACCCCCGCGAAATCATCGCCAACCCCCAGCACGCCCGCACCAAGGAATTCCTCAGCCGCGTGCTGTAGATCCTGCGCTGCGGTAAATACCCGGCGACGCGCAAATGCCCTGTCGAGGCTGGAAATCCAGCCGCGACAGGGCATTTCCGTGTCGAGGTCTGCCTCCGCGTCGCCAGTCAGCGTCCGCGTCGAGGGTCTGCCTCCGTGTCGCCAGTCGGTGTGCGCGTCGCCAGCTCCGAGCCCCTACGCCCCCAGCAGCACCTGGGACACGGCCGCGCCTACTGCGGCCCTGATGCCCACGTGCAGCGGGCGCAGCTCGGAACGGTCGGCGCGTACTTCGACGATGCTGCGCCCCTTCAAAGGCGAGGCAAGCACGGCGGCGAGCTCCGCCGTCGTACGCACTGAAGTGTGCCCGACGCCGTATGCCGCGGCCAGCGCGGAAATGTCGACGCTGTGCGGGGTGCCGAAGAGGCGCTCGACGGCGGTGCCGTAGCCGCCGTCGTCCTCCACCTTGCCGTGCTCGAGGAGGCCGAAGATGCCCCCGCCGGAGTCGTTGAGGACCACGATGCGCAGGTCCGGCCCGGGTTCTCCTGCTCCGAGGAGCAGGCCGCCGGCGTCGTGCAGGAAGGTGACGTCGCCCAGGAGGAGAGTGGTTTCGCGGCCCGCGCCGAGGGCGATTCCCGTAGCCGTGGAGATGGTTCCGTCGATGCCGGCGAGGCCGCGGTTCGCGAAAACCGTGGCCAGGGGCTCGGAGGCAGGCTGTCCGGCGAGGTCGACGTCGCGGATGCCGTTGGAGGAGCCCAGAACCAGCTGCCCGCGGGCTTGTTTCCAAACGACGGCTCCCACGGCGGGCCCGTTGGCAGCAGGCTCCGCTTCGAGAACGCCGTCGAGCGCGTGTTGGGCTGCGGCCCCGGCGAGGAGCCAGGCGTCGAGCCATTCGTCCGAGCCCCGGCCTGCGAACTCCGCCAATTCAGTCAGCGAATCAAAGCGTTCCTCACGACGCCGGCCGTGCTCGTACCAGGCCACCGGAACGGGCTCGTACATCGCGGCGGGGAGGTCGTTTCGGGCAAGCAAGGCTGCGACGGGCCGCGAAAGGGTCGGACGCCCGAAGACCACCACCCGTTCGATCGGCAGGGCAGAGCTTGGTCCGAAGTTGTCCAGCATCAGGCGATACGGCCCGATCGCATTGGGGCCGAAGCGCGCGTTGGACGAGGGCTCGGCGAGCAAGGGAAAGCCGTGGGCGCGGGCGAAGGCCTCGGCGACCGGACCGGCGTCGTGCCCTGCCAGGACCACCGTCCGCCGTTCGGTCAGTTCCGCGGGAGCGGGGGGCATGCTCAGTGGCTGGGGACCGGAGTCGTAGTGGAAGACTCCGTGGCCCTTGGTGGCGGGCAGCGCCTCGCCTGGTTCCGGAACCAATGGCTCGCGGAAGGCAAGGTTGAGCTGCACCGGGCCTGGAGGGGTGTCCTCGAGGGCGCCGGTTGCCGCGTAAAGGGCGGTCTCGACGGCGTGCTGGGGGTTGCTGCCCGCGGGAATGTCGACGGCGAAGCGCACGTGTTCGCCGAAGAGGTCCAGCTGGATGGTGGTTTGGTTGGCGCCGGTGCCCAGGAGTTCGGCGGGACGATCGGCCGAAAGGACTACGAGGGGAACCGCAGCGTGGTTGGCCTCCATGACCGCGGGGAGGAGATTCCCGACGGCGGTGCCTGAGGTGGTGAGGACGGCCGCCGGGGCGCCCGTGGACAGGGCCAGGCCCAGGGCCGTGAAACCAGCTGAGCGTTCGTCGATCCTGACGAGGAGGCGGACGTTTCCGGCTGCTTCGGCCTCGGCCAGCGCGTAGGCCATAGGTGCCGAGCGCGAACCCGGAGAGACCACCACGTACCGCACACCGCCGTCGAGCAACGCCTTAACGGCGATCCGGGCAGCGGCGAGGGAGCTCAGGGAGCCTTGCGAAGTCACCGCACCAGTCTATTAGCGGCGCCTCCCCCTCAAACGCTCGCTCACCTATGAAAGCAAAGGTGAGCGACCGTCGGGTGGCGAGAGGACGCTCCGGTTAGGTTCCGGTGAACTGCCCGGCCAGGAGAGCGTGCACTCGGCGGAGCCTGTCCAGCCACCAGTCGCGACGTTCAGCGGGAGCCGCGTATTGCTCCAGTAGCCCCTCGTCGGCGACGGCTTCGCGGACGCGGATGGCGCCGACGTCGGGCACTAACGGATCCCGCGTGATGTCCGAGGTGAACAGCCGCACGGTCCCCAGCCCGCACGCGTAAGGCAGTTCCGGCAGCGCGGCGGCGAGCGCCAGCCCCGCGCGGATCCCCACCGACGTGTCCAGCGCCGAGCTCACGACGGCGGGAAGCCCTGCTTGCGCCACGATGTCCAGCGCGCGCCGCACTCCCCCAAGCGGCGCCACCTTGACGACGATCAGGTCCGCCGCGCCGGCCCGGGCCACCTTGAGGGGGTCGTCTTCCTTCCGCACGGATTCATCGGCGGCGATGAGCACGGGCGTGCCCTGCTGCGCGAGCCGTCGGCGGACTTCGGCGAGGCCCTCGATATCCGGTACGGGTTGCTCGGCGTATTCGAGCCCGACGGCGGAAAGTCGCCCAAGTGCCTCGATCGCCTGGGGCACGTCCCAGCCCGCGTTCGCGTCGACGCGGATCGCGGCGTCCGGCAGGGCGTCCCGGACGGCAGTGACGCGCGCGACGTCGTCGGCGAGTTCCTGCCCGCGCTCGGCCACCTTGACTTTGACGGCGTCCACGCGGCCGAAGCGCTCCAGGACCTCGGGCACCCGGGCGGCAGGCACGGCGGGAACCGTGGCGTTGACGGGGATAGTGTCTCTCAGCTGGGGCGGAAAACCCTGCCAAGCGGCTTCGACGGCGGCGGCGAGCCAACGGGAGGCCTCGGCGTCGCCGTACTCGGGGAACGGGCAAAACTCGCCCCATCCGGCCGGGCCGCGGAACAGCAGGGTCTCGCGCTCCGTGATCCCCCGAAACTTGACGCGCATCGGCAGGCTGACCACGGTGGCGGTGGCAAGGAGCTCGTCGAGGGTGGGGAATTCGGGCATGGTGGATACTCTACGCCCGGCATATCTGCAGGAGGGTTTGGGTGGAAGGGCATATATCTGCAGGAGGATCGCCGTAAAGGGCTCTAAAAGTGCAGGAGGGTTGCAGTACCGGCGGCCCTCACACGCGTTAGGTAGAATGCAGCAAGAAACCCGAACCACCCCCGGAGGAGAGCCCGCATGCAGCGCAAGGCCACAGCGCTCGACGTCGCGAAACGGGCGGGCGTCTCGCGGAGTGCGGTGTCGCTGGTGCTCAACGGGCGCGGCGACGGCAATGTGGCCAAGGAGAGCCAGGACCGCATCCGGCAGGCCGCGGCGGAGCTCAACTACTCGCCCAACGCCATCGCCCTGAGCCTGCGGAACCAACGCACGCGCGTAATTGGCATCGTGTCTGACGAGGTGGTTGTGAGCCCGTTCGACGGCAACATCATCGGTGGCGCCGACGATGTGGCCCGCGCCCACGGCTTTGTCACGGTCGTCATGGACACCGAGCGCGACGCCTCGCGGGACGAGAGCGCCGTCGAAACCCTGCTGGACCGGCAAGTGGACGGGCTGATGTACGTCACGGTCGGCTTGAAGCCACTCGACGTGCCCCAGGGCATGCTGCGGGTCCCCTCTGTGCTGGCCAACTGCTTCGACAACAGCCCCACCCCGCGGCTCCACCATGTCATCCCTGACGAGGTTTCCGGCGGCAGGGAAGCCACCGAGCACTTGCTGCAGCTGGGCCATCGCGACATCGCCTTCCTCGCCGGCGCCGCCACCTCCCCGGCTGTGCCATTGCGCATCGAAGGCCACCGGGAGGCCATGGCCAAGGCCGCCATCCCCGTTCGCGACGACCGCGTATTCACGGCCGGCTGGGACATCAACGACGGATTCCACGGTGCCATGAGACTGCTCTCCTCCACCGAGCGGCCCACGGCGATTGCGTGCGCGAACGATCGCCTCGCCGTCGGGGTTGCCCTGGCTGCTGCCCGGTTGGGCCTCTCCGTCCCTCACGACCTCTCGGTCATGGGTTACGACGACGAGTTCCGCATCGCCGCCACCATGGTCCCGGCGCTGACCACCATGGCCCTCCCGTTGCGGGAAATGGGCGCGGCCGCCATGAGCATGTTGCTGGAACAGATTGAGGATGCGGCCCAGAGGCCTGCGGCGGCCGGCGGCAGGGCGGGTCTGGCGGCCAACGCCGGCTTGGAAACCATGGTTTCCTGCCGTTTGGTGGTTCGTGAGTCCACGGGACCCGTGCCTGCCCGCTAAATCTCCCCACTTTTGGCCGGGCCGCAGCCCGGAATCCGCGAAAGTACGGGGCTTTTGGACTGCGACTCCGGCCAAATGTGGTCAAAAGTGGGGAAACCACGACGGCGGCCTGCCGCCTATTCGGGCAGCCTCAGTTCCCAGATGTCCGCCGCGGCACCTTCGGGAAGCTCAAGGCTCCATATTTCCCCGGCCGCCGGGTAGGCGCGGAGCGTCGTGGCCACCGAGCCCTTCCGATACACCTCCACCAGGGAAGCATCGACAAAGATGCGGAGCTCCTCGCCCTCGGACAGCGGCCCGGCGAACACCACTTGCCGCTCCGCTCCGGAGGCCAGCACCAGACGAACCTCGCCAGGGCTACCATCAAGGCCACCAGTCACTATTGCTTCGGCAAACGGCGGCAAGGGAACGGTCCCGGCCGCCCCGCCCGCAGCCAAGGAACCACGGTAAGCCTCAACCTCGGGCGCAGGAGCCACCACCAGTGACCCGTCCTCAACCGAGAGGAAGCGCGGGTGGGTTAACACGCCGGCCCAGCCCGCGGCGTCGATCTGGTCCTGCGAACGGCCACGGCGCCCATCACGGCCCGGGCCTTCGTTGGCCCATCCCCACAGCAGGGCGCGCGGCTCCGACGAGGACCCAGCGACTTGCAGCTGAACGATCTGCGGGGCGTAAAAATCGCGGCCAAGGTCAGACTTGCCGCCGGAGCGCGGAACAAACACCGGGAGCCCAGAGGACGGGTCCTCGGCCAGCGAGCCAATGAGGTGGCCCACTCCGTTGGCGTGCTCGTGGTCGTCACCGGAGAGCCACAGGGAGAACATCATGACCCAGGTTTCAGGGCCGTCGAAAAGTACATCGTCGGAAGGTGCGCCGTCGGAAGGTGCGCCGTGGGAAGGGACTCGGACCAGCTGCGGGCACTCCCAGATTTCGGCCGGCGTGTGCGTGGCGGCCACGGGGTTTTCGGAGGTCAGCCAGATCCCTTGGTACTTCCAGTCGGACATGTCCTCCACGGTGTACAGCAAAAGGGCAGCATGTCCATTGGCCAGCCCGGCGCCCTGCATGGCGTACCGCTTGCCGTTGAAACGGAAGAGGAAGGGATCGCGCACGGCCGTGACCAACCCGTCGGACGGCATGGTGGCCGCCACGTGGCCGGTTTGCTCCCAGGACACCAAGTCCGCGGAGCCTCTGGAAATCACCACTTGCGAGTGACCCCCATCCGCCCTGACGCCGGAGTACGCGGCGGTGGGGACGCCGTCGTCGTCGGTCACTACGCCGGTCCAGCAACCGAACTCGTCCGGCCCGCCGTCCTGTGGGCGCAGCGCGACGGGATGCTCATCCCAGTGCACCAGGTCCGGGGAGCTCACATGGCCCCACTGGATCCGGTGGTGTCGGGCCGATTCCGGGTTGAACTGGAAGAACACGTGGTACCGGCCGTTGATGTGGCTGACGCCGTTGGGATCGTTGATCCAGCCTTGGGCAGGGCGGGGGTGGAAATGCGGGAACGCGGGGTCCGGGTGGGTGGCCGCCACAGCAAGGGAAGGAGTAGCGGGTACAAGGTCCGTCATCGAAGGCCTTTCAGAAAAGTAGGGCTATTTGCCGGTGCCGGCGGTGAGTCCGTCACACAGGGCGCGCTGGCCGAACATGAACACCACCAGGGCAGGAATCATGGAGAGCATCACGCCCGCCAACACCACGTGTCGGACAAACCGATGCCGCGGCCCGGGATGTCCATGCCGGTCAACCGTGGCCATTGTTTCCTGCCATGCCCTTCCTTCCTAACACGTGTTAGGAAGTGTAAATCCACCACCTAACACGTGTCAAGCATCACATCCGTGTTAGGTGATGGTTCCCCAACGCTCCTGCAGATATCGCGCCCCACCCGACAAACCCTCCAGCACATATAGCGCCCAAAACCCCAACCCTCCGGCAGAAATCGCCCCCAATCCGCGGCAACAAGGGGTTAGAACTGAAGGAGCGTCAGTGGAAAACCCGCCATACGTGCAGGAGGGTCCACCAAAAACCCGCCAAACCTGCAGGAGGGTCCACCAAAAGGCCGCCACACGTGCGGGAGGGTTCACTTCCGAAGACGCGCAGAATACGCTGATGCAAGCTGCCCAGTTTTCCCGATCCCCATCCCCTGTTTCCAATCCCAGATCCAGTTCCCATCGCCTTCACTGGCCCTATCTCGTTCCCTACCCCATCACCACCCTCTCCTCTTCCTTCCCTTCTCTTCCCTACCTTGGAGCTCATCGATGACAGGTTGGAATGCCGAAAACCTTGCAGGTTCGGCGGGCGCAGGCGCCGTGACGCTGTTGGCGGGAACGTCCTTTTGCGTGTCCGCAGCCAACGGCGATATGGATCAGATACGCCCCCACGGAATGTTTTTCCGGGACACGCGGTTTGTGTCCAACTGGGTGCTGGCGGTGAACGGCCACGCCATCGAGGCCCTGGGCTCCCCGGTCCCGGAGCCCTATCGTGCTGATTTCATCGGCCGGGCGGCACGCACCGACGGCCTGGCAGACAGCCACCTGCTGATCGAACGCCGACGGAGCCTGTTCGGCGGAGTGCGCGAGGAAATCACGGTCAGGAACTTTTCCAACAAAGCCACTCGATGCACTGTTTCGCTAACGGTAAGCGCTGATTTTGCCGACATCTTCGAGGTCAAAGAAGGGCGGGCACGGCACGAGAGTGTGCATTTGGCGCAGGGCAGCAATGGGGCGTTGGTCCTTGAGTCCCAGCGGCAGGAGCGGCATGTCCTGGTCACTGTCGACGCCCCGAATGCCTTGGTTGACGGTGATGTCCTCAGCTATGACGTGGCCATTGCACCCCAAGGCCATTGGTCCACCAATGTGACTGCCACGCCAAGCATTGACGGGGTTGGCCCGGATGCCGACGCCTCTGTTTGGGGCAGCCAGCGTCCTTACGATGTCCCGGAAGAGAGATTGCAGGAGTGGCACGGCAAGGTTCCTCAAACGGAAGTGGCCAACCACGTCTTCGAAAAGGCGTTGGATCAAAGCAGGGCAGACCTCGGCTCGTTGCGGATCTTCGACCCCGACCATCCTGGACGCACCGTGGTGGCAGCAGGATCGCCTTGGTTCATGGCCCTCTTCGGCCGGGACTCGCTCCTGACTTCCTTCATGACCCTTCCCCTCGACCCCTCGCTGGCCTTGGGAACCCTGCAAACCCTCGCCGATCACCAAGGCCGCACCGTCAACCCGCTCAGCGAAGAGGAACCCGGCCGGATCCTGCATGAGGTCCGCCTGGGCGCCAGCACGGGCTTGGCCCTTGGGGGCGGGAGTGCCTACTACGGGTCGGTGGATGCCACTCCATTGTTCGTCACGCTTGCCGGGGAGCTCACCCGCTGGGGATTCCGCTCGGAGGTCACGGAATCCCTCCTGCCTGCGGTGGACCGGGCCTTGGATTGGATCCGAGACTACGGAGACGCCGACGGGGATGGCTTTGTGGAGTACTCGCGGGCCACGGACCAAGGCCTGTTCAACCAAGGCTGGAAGGATTCCGGGGACGGCATCAACTTCGCCGACGGCACTTTGGCCACCCCACCAACCGCGCTGTGCGAAGTCCAGGGCTATGTGTACACGGCCTATCTCAGCAGGGCACTCATGGCCCAAGAGGACGGAGATGCGAAGCTTGCCGCAGTGTGGGGTTCGCGGGCGGCCGAACTCAAGCGCAAGTTCAACGAGCAGTTCTGGCTTCCTGAACGCGGCTATTTCGCCATCGCCCTGGACCGCGACAAGCGGCCAGTAGATGCGTGCGCGTCAAATATGGGCCACTGCCTCTGGAGCGGAATCGTCGACGACGACAAGGCTCCCTTGGTCGCGGAACGGCTGATGTCGGACACCATGTTCACCGGGTGGGGTGTCCGGACGCTCGCCTCAGACATGGCAGCCTACAATCCTGCGAGCTACCACAACGGCTCGGTGTGGCCGCACGACAATGCCCTCATTGCCGGCGGCTTGATGCGGTACGGATTTGTGGAGGAGTCCCAGCGGATCGTCACGGGCCTCTTGGATGCGGCGGAGGCCTTTGGCGGGCGGCTGCCGGAATTGTTCTGCGGCTTGGACAGGAAAACCTACGGGATGCCCGTTCCGTATCCCTCGTCGTGTTCACCGCAGGCTTGGGCGGCCGCCACACCGGTTCACCTCCTCCGCGTGCTGCTCCGCTTCGATCCTTGCCTCACACACGGAGGCCTCTGGCTGGCGCCTGTGCTCCCCGAAGGCTTCGGGGACATCAAGATGCGGAACATTCCGCTGGCCGGATCCCGGATTTCCGTGGAGGTGGTCAACGGAAAAACACGGGTCATGGACCTACCTGAGAATATCGCGCTGCACCTCGAGGCCCGCAAGCCGCTTTCCGACCTGTTGGATGTCCACCATGTCACCGCTGGACCGCGGCGGGTGAAGTAGATGCGCATCGGATTGGTTGCCCCGCCCTGGATCCCCGTCCCACCGCCCGCTTACGGCGGCACCGAGTCGATCATCGATATCCTGGCGCGTGGCCTGTCCGCAGCCGGCCATGATGTGCTTCTGGCGGCGGCCTCCGGAAGCACATGTCCAGTGGAAAGAGTCCCGGGCCCTCCGCTCGCGGACGGATCCAGGATAGGGAACGGCACCGACGAACTTCGCCACAGCGTGTATGCCTTCGCGGCCATGGAGGATGTGGACCTCATCCACGACAACACGCTGGCCGGGCCGCTCTATAGGCATCGGCCAAGCGGAATTCCCCTCGTCGCAACGGCCCATCTCCCCTTTTCAACCGAAAACCATGACATCTACCAAGCAATGGCAACCGACACCGCGATCATTGCCATCTCGCAGCATCAAGCAGACACTGCCCCGGGAATCAAGGTACGGAGGGTCATTCACCACGGCATCAACACACAATCCGTCCCGCTCGGAACCGGCGACGGCGGCTACGCCAGCTTCCTTGGCCGGATGCACCCCGGCAAGGGCTTGCCGGAAGCAATAGAGGCCGCCAGACTGGCCCAGATTCCGCTCCGAATTGCGGCCAAGATGTACAGCGCGGAGGAACATGAGTATTACTCTGCGGTCATTGCTCCGTTGCTGGGGCCCGACGTCGAATACCTCGGCGAGCTGAACGCCGTGGACAAGTTCGTCCTCCTGGGCGGCTCCGTGGCTTTGCTGAATCCGATTCAGTGGGATGAGCCCTTCGGGATGGCCATGATCGAGGCCCTCGCTACCGGCACGCCAGTAGTGGCAACATTCCGAGGATCCGCCCCGGAGATCGTTTGTGAAGGCGTCACCGGCTACCTCGGTTCCACTCCCCCGGAACTCGCGTCCGCCCTCATTGCCGCCGCCACGTTGGACCGCGGCGAATGCCGCCGGGCCGCGGAAACCTATTTCGGCGCCGAAAGGATGGTTGCGGAACACCTGGAGCTCTATGAGGAGCTTCTCGCCGAGCAAAAGTGATCCTCCCAGCTAGATATGGCACCCTGAAGGGGATGAGTTTTCCTAGCACAGGCCGGCTGACGGCCACACAGAGGACCGCAAACAAGCGCTGGGCAGGCGCCGGAACGGGCTTCCTTTTCGTGCTGGCAACCTTGGCATGCGTGGCCGGATTCGTCGCCACCTACTATTTCTTCGTCCGCACCACAACGGGACAGTACATCGACGAATCCGCCCTGGTGGAAGCCGTGACCCTCAACGGCCCGGCCGAGCGGGCAACCACCAAGTTCCTCGATTGGTTGCCGGTCATTTCGGTGGCGATCGCCGCCGTCGTCGTCCTTTTCGTCACCATAGCGCGCCGGCGCTGGAAGGCCGCGGGCATTGCCCTGGCCGCTTGCGTGGCGGCAAACCTGGCCACGCAGGTCTTGAAGGATTGGTTCCCGGACAGGCCGTTCCGCGGGGTCGAGACCATCGAGCTGAATTCGCTGCCGTCCGGCCACACGACCCTGGCGGCCTCCGCGGCAGCCGCGGTGTTCCTGGTGGTCTCGCCGCGTTGGCGGCCCGTGGCCGGGTTCCTGGGCGGAACGTTCGCGGTGGCCGCCGGGGTGGCCACGCTGATCAACCAGTGGCACCGGCCCGCCGACGTCGTAGCGGCGTTCCTCCTGGTGGGAGCGGTCATGCTCCCGGCCGGTTGGCTGGTTCTGCGCACCGGGAATCGCTGGAACGTCCATGACGATCGCGGCGACCATTGGGCTTCCTCGCGTTTGTGGCTGTTGTTGTCGGCGCTGGCGGGCGTCGCGGCGGCGGCTGTTGCTGTGTACTCGCTGATCAAGATCGCCCCTGGTTTCGGCCAGGAAAGCAGCACCACCAACTACTTTTGGGCCGGGGCCGCGCTGATCGTCATCACCGGTTATCTGGCAACCGTCGCTGCCACCTGGCTTTTCGGACTGAGCGCCCGACGGCGGCCGTCGCCTTAGTTCCGGCCGTCGCCTTGAGCGCCCGACGCCGGCCGTCGTCGTGGTTTCCCCACTTTCGACCACTTTTGGCCGGTGTCGTTGTCCGGAATCCCCGTATTTCTGCGGATTCCGAAGCCGCGGCCCTGCCAAACGTGGGGAGATTCAGCGGGGTGGAAGGGGATCATTTGCCGTCGCCACAATGCCGTCGGCGTACCCTGAGGGCTATGGACTCCGAAGTCCTGAATCCCAGGCTCAGCACGGGAATCACGGTGCCGTGTCTCGTCCAGGGCGGCGTCGGTGCAAGGCCGCTGGTCCTATTGCATGCATGGGGTGAAGCCCGTCTAAGCTTTGACCGTCTTGTACCCCGTCTGACCGACTTCAGGGTTTACGCGCCCGACCTCCGGGCAGGGCGATGCGAACAGTGTGGGCACCCGGTCTTGTGGGAGTGTCCGGACCGGGTGGCAGAGGACGCGACGGCGTTCCTTGGTCCGGTCGGTGACTCAACGTTTGACCACTTTTGACCGGTATCGTCGTCCCGGATCCCTGTACTTCCGCGGAAATCGGGGCAACGGCCCGGCCAAGAATGGTCGGATCTTGACGTGTGGACCTAGAGGCTCAGCGCGGCCGCGGTACCAGCGCGCGCAGGCGGAGGCGGGCCGGTTCCTCGACATACTTGAACAGCAGGTGTGTGGCGAGGGCAATTCCGGCCAGGCAACCCGCCGCGAGCACGTTCGTGGCCACCGGACCCGCACCATTCGGCCAGTCCCTTTCCAGCCAGTAGTAGAGATAGATAAAGAACATGTGGACCAGGTACAGGCTGTAGGAGCTGTGTCCGCCATACTGCAGCCAGCGTGCGGACAGCATCGAGCGAAGCCAACCCTGGGTCAGGCTCAGGAGTGCGATCAGCAGCGGGAAGGCCAGCACGGCCAGCCGTCCGGGGCCCGGTTTTCCGGCCGTTGCCAGGAAGACGACGACGGCGGTTCCGGCCAGTACCGCGCCGGGCCCGGCGAGCGCGGAGTTGAAGTTCATTTGGTCCGCATTCCGGGCGGCGATACAGGCGAAGGCGCCGGAGAGGAAGCAGCAGGCGATCCGGAGCAGCCACTCGTACGGCTGATGCTCGCCGGCGGCGATTGGCAGGTCCTGGCCCCAAATGGCTGTCGGCAGCAGGACCGTCACTGAAGCGGCAAGCGCTGCCAGCGGATGCAGCCGGCGCAGCCGGAAGAGGACCAGCGCCAGCAGCGGGAACGCCAGATAAGCCAGCCATTCGGCGCTGACCGTCCAGCCCGGGCCGAACCAGCTGGCGCCGTCGGTGCCCGGTTGGAACCAGAGATGGACCATCAGTAGTTGCTTGGCCAGCCCCCACGGCGACAGGTCCGGGGCCCGGGTCTGCAGCGACCAGGTCCCCGCGGATTGCTCCTCGGTCCCATACGCGAACCACAGGCCCAGCACGCCCACCACCAGGGCGAACGCCGGCCACATCCGGGCGAACCGGGCCCAGACAAAGTCCGCGGCCGCACGCCAGCGGAACCGGGGGCCTAGACGGTCCAGGTAGGTGTAGGTGATGATGAAGCCGCTGAGCACAAAAAACACGTCCACGCCCAGGTCACCATTGGCAATGACCGGGCCGAGCAGCTCGTAGACGGGGGCAAGGAAAGTTTGCCGCATGGCCTGAAGATGGAAGAGCACCACCCACAGGGCCGCGACGAAACGCAGCGCGGTCAGCGTCCCGAGAT
Source organism: Arthrobacter rhizophilus (assembly GCF_026241105.1). Lineage (GTDB taxonomy): Bacteria > Actinomycetota > Actinomycetes > Actinomycetales > Micrococcaceae > Arthrobacter. The sequence goes on from NZ_JAPFFT010000003.1 coordinate 36,307, forward strand.
CGGGCCTGGACTGCTGTGAATCGCTCGGCCGGGGAGCTCCTGCGCCATCCGGTCTGGTTTTCGCCGGGGCCGGATTCCCGGTGGGTTTCCGGGTAGTGGCGGGACGCGGAGGCGTGATGACTGAAACCATCCAGTCCACCATACCGGAGGCTCCTGACCGGAGTCTGGGAGTGGGCGGCAGGCCGCCTGGGTGCAGGATCTGCCCCACATTGCCGCTACGGGCTGACTCCGCAGCCCGCCATCAGGCAGCGTCCGACGCCGGCGCGTCCCGCCGTCGTCGGGCGCCTTAGTAGTTGCGGCGGTGCTTGAGCTTGGGGAGCGCGACGGCGAACACGGCTGCAGCGGCCACGCCCAGAACGCCTGTGGCCCAGACCCCCGCTGCAAGGGATACCGTGGCTGTGAGGGCCGAGAGCAGGACGGGTCCACCGGTGGAACCGGCGTCCGAGATGAACCGCCACAAGCCAAGGAATTGGCCGCGGCCCTTGTCCGGGGAAAAGTCGGCGCCGAGCGTCATGATGAGTCCCGAGCTGATGCCGTTGCCGAAACCGATCAGGAGCGAAGCCAGGAGCAATCCCGCAAACTCGGCCGATAGGGGCATCAGGAACAACGCCGCGCCCATGATGAGCGTGGACGGCACGGCAACCCACATCCGCCCCTTGCGGTCCATGAGTTTGCCGGCCGGGTAGAACACGAGCATGTCGATCGCGCCGGACAGGCCATAGATGAGTGAGGCGTGCGTTGCGTCCAGTCCCAGGTGGTCCGCCCATAGAGGGATGACCACTTGGCGGGAGGCCCGGAGTGCGCTGAGCAGGAGGATCCCGGTACCGATCGTGAGGAACACGCCCGCGTGGGAAGCCGCCACTCCCCGGAGGGTTGGCTCAGGTCCTTTGGGGCCGCCGTCGGGGTCGTCCGGCACTACGAGGTCCGGGATGGTGAGGGACAGCACCGCTGCGGCCGCCATGCCCACAACGCCGACCCAATACGCACCGCTGATGCCTGCGAACTGCATCACGGCCGCGCCGACGAACGGGCCGATGAACACGCCGATCCGGGTGACGCCGCCCAGCGTAGACAGGGCGCGGGCCCGGAAAATGACCGGGACGGCCTCGGTGAGGTACTTCTGGCGGGCCAGGTTGAAGACGCTCGTGGACATCCCCACCACGGTCATCGCCGCGGCAAGCAGCCAGATGCCGTTGTGGGCAAGGAGGGGCGCGAATCCGGCGGCCAGCAAAGCCAAGGCTCCGGCGGCACCCGCGCCTACGATTGCCCACCGCTCACCGAACTTGATGGTGATGAGCGACGCCGGCAGGTTGAAAAGCCAGGAGCCCAGCCCGATCAAGGTGACTACGAGTGCGGAAACGGCCACGGAGGCGCCAAGATCGCGGGCGGACAATGCCACTACGGGAAGCACCGCGCCTTCGCCTATGCAGAACAGCAGGGCGGGCCCGAAGGCGGGCAGGGCAATGCTGCGGAGATTGAAGGGTTGGATGGTGCTGGTGGTGGTCATCCCCTTTATCCTAGGACGCCCCTTCTATTGCGCTGCGCAAAATACCTATCGCACCCGGAATTCCGGCAGCGCCAGGCATTCTGCGCAGCGCGGGATACTTTGCGCGTCATAAGGCTCCTCGCGGACGACGCCGGGGCACCCCTGCCGTTGCCAGCTTCCGTTCGAACACGCCGGGAACCATGAGTTCTGCCCACACCCAACGGACGACGCCGCACCCCGTGGCGCGGATCCGGTCCTCACGCAGCTTCTCCTCGACCACGGCTTGAGCGGCAGTCCGTCCCTTCAGGAATTCCGGCTTCAGGTACTTGTCGATGCCGTCGAACTCCCCTGCCACCCGCACACCCTTCCAATAGAAGTCCGAATAGCCCACGAGGCCTGCTTCGTCGCGGAATTCACGTTGAAGGACAGGAGCCTCGAATCCGGCAGCGTGCATCAAAGCGCGGCTGTAGGTTTCCCCCGCCGATCCGGACAGGGGATCCGCGAAATCGACGGCCACTTGGATCCTCCGGATGGCCGCTGCCGTGTAGATTCCATCCACTCTTGCCAGCAGCGTCTCTTTCGAGATGGCGGGCAGTCCCCGTTTCCGATCGTCTTTGAGCACGTGGTCCAAGGGAGCGATGGATTCGACGAACGGGGTAAAAGCGGCCAGATCCAAGACCGTGCGCACCCTGTCCGTCACCAATAGTCCCTCTCTGCGACGCACCGTGAGGCTGGTGGGGTCCGCGTAGTGGCGGGATATCCCGGCACGCGAGCGGCCGCCGTCGTTCTTCAAGGTCACAGCCTGCACCGGATGATGCACGCCTATGGTGGGGATCCCCCAGACCGACGCTGCCGAGTGCCTGGCGAATATGGTCCGTGCGATGGAAGTTTCGGCTGCGGCGCTGACCCGGACACGGTATTGTTCCCACGGTTTCAGCGCGGCCCACGCGGCGCCGTCCACATACACTCCTTGGCGCACACGATGCAGGGTACCCGCCTTGGCAGCCCGGGCGAGTTCCTTGAGAGTGATTCCGTGAAAAAGGTGATCTCGGCTGAGGATCAAACGGGGCAAGTGGGTCATGCATGAGAAACTGCCACGTGGACTGCGGCCCGCGGCAGCACCGAATTCCTCCATGTGGACAACTCCGCGGAAACAATCCCGACGCGCCCCGTGCCCTCCGACACCGTGTTTTCCTGACGCCCCCGGATTTCCCGCTGCGTCAGGAATTTAGCGCCGCGCAGGGCAAGAAGCGCCGCGCCTACTTGAGGAAGCTGGCGCTGAAGGAGTTCAGGTCTACGTTGATGCCATTCAGGGTGTGCTCGAACTTCTGCTGGATTCCCACGCGCATGGTCCTGGCCGTGTTCCAGCCGCCGTACTGCACCGGGGCTGGAGCCAGGTAGTTCGCGGTCCAGCTGGCGTAGTTGATGTTGCTCGCGTTGGTATCCCACAGGGGTACGTCCGCGAACGCGGTGGAGTTGTTCATCAACCCGGGCCACATGCCGCTTCCGCTGTAGATCACGGGACGAACGCCCAGGCTGCGCACGCCATCCACCATGGCACGCGTCACGGGCGAACTCCCGGGCTCGACGTCCAGGGCGAAGAACTGCAACTGGGACATGTATGGGCCCGCGGCTTTGATGCCGCCTTCCCAGCACGATGCGTCACGCGTGTAGACCGCGATCTTGAGGCCGGCGTCGAGCGCCATCTTCAATTGGACCTGGGTCTGTTGCCACGGGGTGCACGTGCCCCAAACGGTTGAGTGCATCACGTAGAGACGGAAGCCCTCGGCGTAGGCCTGACGGAACCAGGCGGGGTCGGTGATGGCCGCGGTGGTGTCGAGCACCTTCACGGAGCCGTTCGGGGCAGCTTGGGGCACGACGACGGCGGGCGCCGCTGCGGCGGCAGGTTGCGGAACGGCGGGAGGTGCTGGAGCTGCTGCCGGAGCGGGAACCGCAGCCGGAGTGGCGACCGGGGCGACCTGGGCGGCGGGCGCGGCGTTCGCGATGGGTGCGGGGCCGGCGTCGGGCGCTGGGTTGGTGGAACGGCCGGCAATGGGGGCGGGGACGGTGGCTGAGGCACTGGTCAGTCCGACGAGGAGCAATGCAGCGAACGCGAAAGCTAGGTTCTTTGGAATCAAAATGAGGCTCCTGGGTGCTGGCCGCGAGTTCAGAAACGGGCGCAGCGAATTGTCACAAAAGTGAAAGATGGGGGTGCACCATGGCCGGGCCCAGTTCCCGGTCATGGCGAGGACGCCCCGCAATACGGAAGACGTCCGCCACCAACTTTAGGAAAGTCTGGGCAGAAGCGACAATTTGCAATCCAGGTAGCAGTCGAGTATGAAGCCGAGCAGGCCAGGTAGTAAATAGAGTGGACGGGCCAACGCGCGCTGCGACGCACTTTTCGTCCTGCGCGCACGAAATTCGCGTAGCGTCAGTGCGGAAGCGCAGCGCCGGGAAAATTACGCCGCGAAATGCAGGAGCCGCTACACGTACCCGTCCACGATCGCGGCCGCGATCTCTTTGTACGCGCGGCGGGTATCGGGGCGCAGGACGTCCAGGGTGACCAGGTCGCCGTCGGCCACTCCCCTGTCGTGCGGGACGGCAATCAACTGGCGGCAGATCCCGGAGAGGTGTTCCTCGATGGCGTCCTTGTCCACGCGGGACGAGACTTCGTCCTTGTCCGTGATGACCACGATCGCGTTGCGGGCCAGGTCCTCGTAGCCGTGGCTCGCAAGCCACTGGAGGGTGCTGCGGGCGCGTTTGGCACCGCTCACCGCATAGCCGGCCGCAATGATCAGGTTGTCGGCCGATTGGAGGATGCCGCTCATCGCGTTGTGCGTGACGCCGGTGCCGCAATCGGTCAGGGCAATGGAGTAGTAGCCCGAGATCAGCTGGCGGATGCGCAGGTACTCCTCGGCGGTGAGTGAATCCGAGACTTCCGGGTCCTGTTCGCCGGCGATCAGGTGCAATCGGCCCGCGTGGTGCATATACCGGGCAAGCGCCGTCAGCGAATCGACGTTGTCGACGTTCTGGAGCAAGTCCGTGATGGTGCGCGGAGTGGCCTTCTGGTAAATGCCTTCACCCAGGGCGCGCTCTACGAGGTCGCCGGAATCCGGGTTGGCGTCGATGGCGCAGGGCGGGTCGCCGCGGAACTCCGCGAGGGTGAGGCCCACGCCTACCGTGGTGGAAGTCTTGCCGATGCCACCTTTGAGGCTCAGGACGGCGGTGTTGTAGCTGCCTTGGAGCTGCCGGGAAATGCGCCGCGCCAGTTCGTCTTCCTCACGCTGCTTGGCACTCGGGCCGAGGTTCCAGGCGCCACCGGTGAGCTTGTAGAGCATGCCGCGAAAGCCGCCTATGGGGCGCGGCTTCTGTTCCCTCACGAAGGACCCGGGCGACGAGATGAAGTCGGAAATCGGAGCATTCGCAGCCGCGGTGCGTCCGGCCCGCCCAGCTGTTGGAGACGGAGCCCCGGACGACGGAGCCCCCGACGCCGGTGCTGCCGCCGTCGGGCGCTCGAAGCCGGGTTCTTCACGGCTGGAGTCTTCACTGACCGGTTCCGCCTCGATGAACGCGTCGGCGGCGGCTGCCGCTTCAGCCCAGGATCTGCTTTGAAGCGGGGCAGCGGTTGCTACGGAATCGTTCGGCGTAATGATCGGCATAGTTCCTGTCCAGGCGTCGTCGTCACCCTCTGCGCGGCGGCGATCGCGGCGTCGCCGAAGTTCCGGCTGCCCTTCGCTTGATGCAGCGGCGCTCGCTTCGTTTTCCACAGAATCCGGCATGGTCTTGTCCCCTAGGACTCGCAGCGTTATGCGCCGCGGCTCTCGTTTAGATTGCTTCAACCAACAATTCTAGGTGGAGACCGTCACAAACCCGTCATGGCAGGCGTGCCTCGGAAGCTGGAAGGCCCTGTAACGGCAGTCAGGCAGGTGCGTCAGCCGGCGGAACGTCGGCGCCGAATGCAATGTCGAGAAGCTCGACGTCGATCGCGTCGCCGCTGTTGTCGAGGTCGACGTGGCGGGCAGCTTTCCACTCGCAGGCGTTGGCCTGGGACGCGGCCCAGAATTGCTCCCAGTTGTTGAGTTTCCACTCGTCGCGCTCATACCCCCGGGCCACAAGGCGCGCCCTGACGGCCTCGCCATCGGTTCGAACATGCACCACGATCAGCTCGGCCTCAGGCCATTGGTGCTCCCGCCGGGCGTCGATGAGGTAGTCCGGATCGACGAAGAACTTGCCAAAAGGCGCGTCCAGGACCACGGAGCGGCCGATGCTCAGGTTGTCACGGGTGAGGTCCAAAATGGACGCGTACTCCAGCGGCAGGATGGCTTGCTGGTAGAACTCGTTGTTGTCCCGCTCGTTCGGATCGGAACCGTTGAGCGTCAGCAGCAGCTCCGTGAATCGCTTGGTGGCCGTGTCCTTGTCGATGTAAGCGGCGCCGTAGTGTTCGGCGAGGAGCTTGCTGACGCTCGACTTGCCGGAGCCCGCCGGCCCGATCACGAAAAATACCTGCGGCATGGTTGTCTTCAACTGTCTGTTCTGCATTGAACCCTGGATATTGAACGCTGGATCAAATTCTTTCAACAAAGGGCTGTGGCGGGTGGGCTTTGTTGCCGTCCCCGCCACAGCGCTGAGACTAGGCCGTAACGGTGGCCCGACGGTCCTTGACGAAGAAGCCGTAGGAGAGTGCACCCACCACTAGCAGGACTCCGCCGATCAGGAAGACGAAGGTGTAGTTTCCACCGGTCTCGGTAAGGATGAAGCCCGTGACGATCGGGGCGAGTGCCGCACCGAGGAAGCCGCCGAAGTTCTGGATGGCGCCCAAGGATGCAACCTGGGTGGGTTCTGCGATGTCCGCGGCCAGCGTCCAGAGGACACCGATCGGCACCTGGGCGGCGAAGTAACCGACAGAGAGCAGGACGATAGCCAGTGCGGAGTTGTCAACGTAGGCAACGGGCAGGACGGCTGCGGCTGCGAGGAGTGCGCCTCCGACGATCGGGAGCTTGCGGGCGGTGACGGTAGGAATACCGCGGCGGATGGCCCTGCTGGAGATCACGCCGCCAGTCAGCACGCCGATGATGCCGCAGAGGAACGGAAGGGCTGCGAGCCATCCACTCTGGCTGAGGCTGAAGCCACGGGCGGTCTGCAGGTAGCTCGGGAGCCAGGTGAGGTAGACCCACACCGTGTAGAAGATGCCGAATGCGCCCAGAACCATGAACCAGGTGTTCTTCTGCTTGAGCAGTTCGCCCCAGCCGGCTTGCTTTTCCTTTGGCTTGGACTGCTCTTCGAACTCGGCACCCTTGATGAGGAACTGTTCCTTGAGCGTGGGGTCACGGTAGACGCGGAGCCATACGAGGGCGATGATCACGCCGAGTGCGCCGATGACGATGAACATGCCGCGCCAGGTCATGGTCAGCAAGAGGAAGGTCAGCAGCGGCGGGGCAATCGCGTTGGCAATCTGCGAGCCGGTGTTGACGATCGAGACCGGGAGGGCGCGCTCTGTCTTGTTGAACCAGCGGTCGGCGACCTTCAGCCCGGAGGTGAAGAACGGGGATTCGGAGATACCGAGTGCCACGCGGGCGGCGTACAGGAAGCCGAAGGAGTTGGCGAGGGAGGAGAGCATCGAGATGATGGACCAGAGCCCGGCCGCCCAGGCGAACATGCGCTTGGGACCGTATTTGTCCACGAGGTAGCCGGCCGGCAGGTTGGCGATGGCGTAGGGCCACGAGAATGCCGAGAGCAACAGTCCCATCTGGAGCGCATTGAGGCCGAATTCCTTGGCAATCGTGGTGTTCGCGATGCTGAGGTTGTTTCGGTCGAGGTAGTTCACGATCCCGCCGATGACCAGCAGGGCTACCAGGTACCACCTGATTCTCACGCGATGCAGGGGCTTGGTGTCCGCGGTATCAATATCTGCTGATGCTTGGCTCATGCAGCTCACTCCTTTGTGTTCTGACCGACGGTCTTTGTCGGGTTGTGCTTTCGCCGGCTCCTGCCGGGTTTTGTTTGCCGGCCGGTGCCGGACTCCGGCTCGCGCCGGGTTTTTGGATCGCGGGGTTCGGCTAGCGCCGGGCTTCGTCGATCGCTGCGAGGAAGGTCTGTGCAGCGCGGGCAACGAGTCCGTAGTCGCCGTCGTTCCGGGCCGCCTTTGTCACAAAACTTCCCACGCCGACGGCGGTCACACCGGCGTCGAACCAGGCGCCGACATTCGCGGGGGTCACTCCGCCGGAAGGCATGATGGGTGCCTGCGGCAAGGGTGCCAGGATGGTCTTGACGTATGAAGGCCCACCGAGTTCAGCGGGGAACAGCTTGATGATGTCCGCCCCGGCTTCCAGGGTGTTGACGACCTCCGTGGGGGTGAACGCTCCGCTGGCAGTGACGGCTTGGTAGCGGTTTCCGGCAGCGATCATCTTCGGGTTGAACTGCGGGCTGACCAGCAACCGCGCGCCCGCAGAGATGCTTGCGAAGGCAGCCTCTGCGTCGAGCACGGTACCGGCACCGATCACGATGCCTTGGTCCCCGTATTTGTCGGCAAGCCGCTCGATGACTCCCAGGGCGCCGGGAACAGTCAACGGGACCTCCACTGCACGGATGCCGCCCTCGATGGCAGCTTCAGATACGCGGTAGGCCTCGTCGGCACTGTCCAGGCGGGCAATCAGCAAGGCGCCGGTGCGGACGATGGTCTCTAGTACTTCGAATTTTGTTAACATTGATTAAGAGATTACCCCAAATATTCACAAATCGGAACAGTCTGTGAAAACTTGTTAAGCGGGTTTGTCGGCGCGCGAAGGAACCTCAATTAACGGGTAGTCACTACTCGCGCCCTGGCAACCTCTCATCGAATATGCTCTGCGCGAGACTGTCGACCGTCGGTCGCGGTCGGAATTGAGTCGGAATTGAGCGGCGCGTTTTCGCTACGTGCCGCGATCAGGGCCTTGTCGACACTTGCGACGCTTCAATCAGGGGACGAATGCCATGCGAAAAGATCCACGCCTCGGTCTTGTGCTCACCGCCACCATTGCTTTGGTTTGGGGACTCATGGTCGGTGCGCCCGGCCCGGCCACGGCGGCAACACTTACTCCGCCGGACATGAAGATCCAGGTACCTACCAACCTCATCTCCATCGGGCTTGACCCTACCAGCGGCCATCCGATGCTCCGCTTCACGCACATCACCTGGGACGCAGGAACGGGTCCCTTTGAAATCGACCCTACCTACAATTCCGCCACCGGAACCGCCACCTTCATCCAGTCCCTCTACAACAGCCCAAGCCCGGGAGTCTGGTCACTTGACCACACCGTTCCGGTGGCCGCCACCGGGGTCTTCAGCGCGTCGGGCGATTATCAGTTCCCGCTCACCAGATTCACGCTGAACTCCATCAATGCGGACGGCTCAATCGGGGCGGCAGTAGCCACCAGCCCGAAGACCGATTACTGCATCACTGCCAACACCAGAGTCGGCACGGTTCCTAACACTCCGTCAAACACGTTCATACCGCAATCGAACTGCACCGATCCAACCAAGCCGCTTGGCTGGTCCGTGGGCTGGGGAGATCAGTATGACCAGACCGACCCAGGACAACCAATTGATCTGAGCGGCATTACCAACGGAACTTATATTCTGCGGGCTGTAGCCGACCCCTTACATGTTCTGACGGAAAGCGATGCCACGAACAACGTCACGGACACCGTGCTGGCCATCAACGGGACCAGCGTGAGTGTCGTTTCCCAGAGCAACCCGAAGGTTGTTCCCCCGAGCGTTTCGGTGACCAGCCCTTTGCCCGGGGCCTCGGTATCCGGGACGGTGACCGTCTCAGCCAACGCCGCCGCCACGTCACCCGCCACGGTCTCCACGGTCCAGTTCCTCCTTGACGGCCAGCCGCTGGGCGCTCCCGTGACCGCCTCGCCCTACACCTATTCCTGGACCGTGGGCAATACGCCACCCGGGACGCACTATCTCAGTGCGCGGGCCACTGACACCGCGGGGAACACCAACACCGCAGCAGTGGTCCCGGTCTCGGTGCCGAGTTCGTCCACGGGGCTGGCCGTTGACCAAAGCATCCAGGCACGGGGATCCGGGCCAGTGACAACGGCAGCCTTCTCCACAGCGACAAGCGGAGAAACGCTGATTGCGGAAGTTTCCTCCGATGGGGCCTCCACGGGCGGACAAACAGCGACCGTCAGCGGGGCCGGACTGGCCTGGAGCCTGGTCAGGCGAAGCAATTCCGTGCACGGCGACGCCGAAATCTGGAGTGCGATAGCCACAACGGCACTGACCGGGGTCACGGTAACGTCAACCCCCGGCCAGTCCGGTTACAGTCAGCAGCTCACCGTGCAAAGCTTCATGAATTCAGGGGGAATCGGCGCGTCAGGTTCAGCCGCGGTCGCGTCCGGACCGCCCTCGGTGAGTTTCGCATCGAAATCCGCCGGGTCACTGACCTACGCTGTCGGCCAGGACTGGGACAGCGCAACTGCCCGTACTCTCGCTTCCGGACAGCAGATGGTCGCTCAATGGCTCAACACCACAACCGGGGATACCTTCTGGCTGCAGACAACCACGGCCCTGACCACGGCGGCCGGGCAGACCGTCACACTGAGCGACACCGCACCGACGGCAGATGAGTGGAACATGGCCGGCGTTGAAATCATTCCCGGGGCGTCCAGTCCGCCACCGCCGGACATGACCCCTCCGACCGTCCAGATCACGAACCCGACGGCGGGCCAGACCGTGTCCGGCACCATCACGGTAGCCGCCAATGCCACGGACAATGTCGCGGTCTCCTCAGTCCAGTTCCTGCTCGATAGCCAACCGCTGGGCAGTCCTGTCACGGCGTCGCCCTATGTGACCAGCTGGAATACAACCACAGCCATCAACGGTGCGCACACTTTGTCAGCGAAGGCGACGGATCCCAGCGGAAATATCGGCACCGCCCCTGCCATCACCGTTACGGTCCAGAACCCGGCACCGCCGATGATCTGTTTCGTCCTGCAGGCCAACGTGAATGCACGGGGAACGGGCACCGTCCAGACGCCCGGCTTCAGTACGGTGGTGGCCGGCGAGGTGCTGCTGGCATTCGTTTCCATGGACGGCCCCAGCGGGGCGGGCAACCAGTCAGCAACAGTGTCAGGTGCCGGCCTGACGTGGAAGCTGGTTGGGCGCGCCAACTCCCAATCCGGGGATGCCGAAATCTGGTCCGCCACGGCCAGCACAGTACTCAACAAGGTCACCGTGAAATCAGCACCCACGAAGACCGGTTACGCCCAGGACCTGACCGTTGTCGCCTATGAAGGCGCGGCCGGAACAGGGGCAGTCTCCACCGGTAGCGCAGCCAGCCGGGCCCCGGGTCTGACCGTAACAACAACCTCGGCGACGTCGCTCGTCTTCGCCGTCGGTCATGACTGGGACAACGCCACCGCCAGGACCCTTCCCACCGGCTTCGCCATGCTGGATCAATGGGTTGACCCCACACACGGCGACACCTCCTGGAGTGAATACACCAACCAGTCAACAGGGGCCGCAGGTACCCAGGTGAAAATCGGGGCAACGGCGCCAACAACAGACCAATGGAACATGACGGCCGTGGAACTGCGCAACTCTGGATCTTGAACCGCAACAGTCCATCCTGGCAGCCGCCGCTTCCCGCGGTGCTGCGCTATTTGGCTGCGGGGGTGAGGGACTCGATCAGTGCCTCGATGCGGGATTTGATCTCGTCCCGGATTGGACGGACGGCCTCGATGCCCTGGCCGGCCGGATCTTCAAGGACCCAGTCCTCGTAGCGCTTGCCGGGGAAGTACGGGCACTCGTCTCCGCAGCCCATGGTGATCACGACGTCGGATTCCTTCACGGCTTCGGTGGTGAGGATTTTGGGGATCTCGGCGGACATGTCGATTCCGAGTTCGGCCATGGCCTCGACGGCGGCGGGGTTGACCTTGTCTGCGGGCTGGGACCCGGCGGAACGGACCTCAATCCGCCCCTCAGCAAGGGTGGTGAGGAAGGAGGCAGCCATCTGGGAACGCCCGGCGTTGTGGACACAGACGAAGAGAACGGAGGGTTTCTTGACGGTTTCAGTGCTCATGAGAGGACCTTTCGATCGGGCGCGGCCACGGCGGGCGCGGCCAAGGCGGGCGCGGCCAAGGCGGGCGCGGCCAAGGCGGGTGCGGGTATGGATGGATAGAGAGCACGGATCAGCAAGAATCCTGCGGCGCCGCCCAACAGCTGGGCGATGATGAACGCCGGGGCGGAGACCGGGGCGATCCCCGCGAAGGTGTCGGTGATGGTCCTGGCCACGGTCACGGCGGGGTTGGCGAAACTGGTGGAGCTGGTGAACCAGTAGGCAGCCGTGATGTAGCCGCCCACGGCGAAGGCTACCCTTTCGGCGCGGCCGGAGCGGACGGTGCCGAAGACGATCAGGACCAGCCCGATGGTGGCGATGACCTCGCCAAGCCACAACCCCGTCCCGGCGCGTTCATGCGTGGAGAGCGTCACGGCGTCGAGGCCGAACATCAGGTTGGCGATCACGGTTCCGGCCAGGCCACCGGCGAACTGGGCGGCGATCAGGCCCAGGGCGGTGCGCGTGTCCAGTATGCCGAGTGCCCGTTCCACCAGCGTGACCACGGGGTTGAAGGATGCCGAGACCGGCTGCAGGGCCAGGATCAGGGCCACCAGCGCCGCGCCCGTGGCGATGCTGTTCTGCAGGAGCTGCAGTCCGACGTCGTTCGGGGACAGGCGCGAGGCCATCACCCCGGACCCGACCACAGCCATGATCAGAAAGGCGGTGCCGGCGAACTCCGCGACGGCGCGCCGCATGAGCACGCTCACCGGCTCTTTCCCCCGATGAGGGCGGCAAGGTTTTCCAGGGCATCGGTGCGCGCACGGTAGTAGACCCAGACGCCTCGCTTTTCGCGCTCCAACAGGCCCGCTTCGTGCAGGACCTTCAGGTGGTGGCTGATGGTCGGCTGGGACAGCTCAAAGGCGTCGTTGAGGTCGCATACGCAGGCTTCGCCGCCTTCGTGGGACGCAACGAGGGACATCAGCCGCAGCCGCACCGGATCGCCCAGCGCCTTCAGCAGCGGCACAATCCCCTCGGCTTCCGATTCCGAGAGCGGTTCCCTCGATAGGGGCGAACAACACGCCACCGCCTGGACGGGCGTTAACTCCAATGACATAGACACTTGTAAATATTTACATCTGTCGATGTTTAAGGCAAGGCCGTGCACCTATCAGGGATGTCGGCTCCGGCAAGCACAAATCGGAACAGCGTGTGAAAACTTGTTAAGATGGGGTTGTCCACCGCGAAGGAGCAACTTTGAGTTCGTCAACATCACCTCCCCTGATCCCGGAGCAGCGCCATCAGGAGATCCTTCGCTTGCTTCGCCGCGAGGGGGTGCTGAGCATCCGCAGCCTCACGGAATCCATGAACGTCTCCCACATGACCATCCGGCGCGACATCACAGCCCTCGAAGATGCCGGGCATGTGTTGTCGGTCCAGGGTGGCGTGCGTTTAGCGGAGGGGACCAGCCAGGAGCCTCCCCGGGAGAGGGAATCCCGGGCGCAGCTGGAGCTGCCTCGGAAAAAAGCAATCGCCGAGCTTGCGTCCCAGTTCGTCGAGGATGACATGGTTCTGTTCCTCGACGCCGGTACCACTTGCCAGTCCGTGGTCCCCTACCTCGGCGCCCGGAAGAACATCACGGTGGTCACCAACGATTTTTACGTGGTCACGTCTTTGTTCGCGTACCCGAACGTTGAGACCATCCACACCGGGGGCGTGGTGGATGCTTCCAGTGCCTCAAGCTCAGGCCGTATGGCAGCCGACGCCATCAAGCACATCAACATCGATCTGTTCTTCATGAGTACGGGCGCATGGAGCCTGTCCCGCGGCGTCACCACGCCGTCCATGGACAAGGTGGAAATGAAACTGGCCGCGCTCGAGTCAGCGTCGCGCTGCTTCCTGCTGGCGGACAGCACCAAGTTTGGAACCTTTGCGAAGTTCCGGGTGGCGCCGATCGAGCAACTAGATGCCGTTGTCACCGACGACGAACTGGCGCAGGACACCCAAGAGAACATCCAGGAATTGGGCGTCACGGTACATGTCGCGGCAACCAACGGCTTCTAACACGCCACCACGTAGTGGTGCGCCTGAATGTTTGTTCATATGGAAGAAGCAGACACCCCATGACCAGTCCTGACGTCAACGCAACCCCAACCACAGACTCCGGGATGCTGTTGCGCCGCGGCCTTCGTCTGGAATACGCGACCCTCGGCTGGAACGTGGTGGGCCTCGGCGTTCTTGCCGCCGCGGCCATTCAGGCCGGTTCCCCTGCGCTGGCCGGTTTCGGCTTGGATTCCCTGATCGAGATCTTCGCTTCGGTGGTGGTCGTGTGGCAGCTCAAGGGCGCCCACAAGGAGCGCGAAGCTCCCGCGATGAGACTGATAGGGACGGCTTTCGCCGTTCTCGGCGCCTACTTGCTCATCCAGTTGGCCATTGTGTTTGCCACAGGCGTCCGCCCTGGCACCTCAGCTCCGGGCATCGTGTGGACGGCCCTGACCTTGGTGGTCATGCTCGCCCTTGCTTGGGGGAAGATCCGCACCGGGCGCAGCTTGGGCAATCCGGTGCTCCGCGCTGAAGGAAGAGTGACTCTGGTGGATGCCTATCTGGCCGGCGCGGTCCTGGCCGGGCTCGCCCTTAACGCCTTGTTCGGCTGGTGGTGGGCCGATCCCCTGGCGGGGGTCGTGATCATTTACTACGCTCTCCTCGAGGCCCGCCACGCCTTCAAACACACCACCCCTTAGTGGTGCGCCTGATCGAGCCGGCCGCTGGGCCGCAGCGATCGTCCGGGTACGTATCCTGCTCGGGTGGTTACCGCTGGTGGTGTTCGATGAGCCAGCCGGCCATTTCCTGTGCCCGGGCCGCGGCGTGGGTGTCGCCTTCGGTTGCCGAGACGATTGATCCCTTCATGAGGATGTGCCAGGACCGTGCGAATTCTTCGGGTCGGGCGAGTCCGGCCTCTTCGGCCAGGGCTTGGACGTGGTCCCGGATCCGGGCGAGGTAATCGATGCTTGCCTGCCCGAGCGGGTGTCCGGGGCCCATCTCCAGGAGCACGTTGATGAAGGAACAAGCCTCGAAGTCGTCACGGATGAACCAGTCCCCGAATACGTCGAAGATCGCCAGGAGTTGCTGTGTGGGGGTTGTCCCGCGGCTTCGGGCTCCGGCGATGATCTGGTTCACTGTCCAGAGTTCGTCCCGTTGTGAGAGGAAGGCCAGGACTACGTCGTCCTTTGAGCGGTAGTGGCGGTAGAACGTGGCCTTGGCCACGCCGGCCCGGTCGATCAGTTCGCTGATGCCGACGTCCCGGATGCCCCGGCGTGAGAAGAGTTCGTACGCGGCGTCCAGGATTCTCTGGCCTGCGTCGGGCGAGGCGGTGCCCGGACGGGGACCGGAGGCCGCGACCGATCCGGCTTGAGGAGTCATGGTAAAAAATTCTACTCCCCGATGAGGGACAGACCGGTCTGTACCGTTGTAAAGTTTCTTCACGGCCTACCGTTCTTCCGCCCAGGGGAACCCGAGAGGGAGAGGGCGGGCGGGCTACGGTTTCCGGGCTCAGCCGGAGACGGGGAAACAAAGGAATAGCCAATGTCGATAGAGTCGCAGCCTTTCCCGCCAGGTGCTGTCCTCCGCCCTGAACCGTCGAGCAGCTCCGGCGGGCGTGAGCCGGCAATACGGCGGCAGGCCGAGGAGATCATTGACTCGGTGCTTTCCGGATCCGGGCCGGACCAGGCGGACATCAGGGAACAACTGCGTCAATGTCTTGCCGCCCACCCCGGACGCCCCGAAACTGCATTGCTGGAACACCTGGTGAACACCAGGGCCTTGGACAGGTTCCGGGACCGCATGCAGGACACCTTCCCCGCGGAGGGCAGCCCCGGGGCGCGGCAATTGACAGGATCCCTGTTCCCGCGCTCGGAGGACAGCATCCGGTCTCGGATAGAGGCGGTCCTGGAGGGCAGGATGCTGGTGACGGCGTTCCAGCCTGTCCGTGACCTTGCGGGTGGCAGCGTTGTCGGGGCCGAGGCGTTGACAAGGTTCCTGAGCGAGGGCGGCGATAGTGCGGAGGGCTGGTTCGCCGATGCGAAGCGTACCCAGCTGACGGGTGATCTTGACTTCGCTGCCCTGGAGTCCGCCCTCGCGGCCGCCCAGGAACTGCCGGCCCACCTGTTCGTGGGGCTCAAACTCTCCCCGGACACTTGCCTGGATCCGCTCCTTCCGGTCTTGCTGGAGGAGACGGAACTGGATCCGGGTCGCATGGTCCTCGAGCTGACCGGGGCCATGACCAAAGAGCAGCCCGCACCTCTTGTTGCCGCGCTGGCTCCGCTGCGCCGAAGGGGACTGCGCCTGGCGATCGACCACGCTGGCTCGTTCTTCACCTCGGTCCGGCAAATCAGGCACGTCCGGCCCGAGATCATCAAACTGGACCGGAACCTTATTGCCGGAATCGACACGGACCCCCTCCGCTCTTCCCTCGGTGAGGCCATGGTCGGATTCGCCGAACAAATCGGTGCCATCGTCATCGCCCAGGGCATCGAAACCCCCGAAGAACTGGCAACCGTCACCGGCCTGGGCATGACCGCAGGGCAAGGCTATTTCCTGGGCCGGCCCACCACCCGCCCCGCGGACTGGAAAGAATGGACCTGCGGCACTCCCCTGACCGCGTGGCTCACGCCACCGACGCAGTGACGGGGCAGTCTGCGCCACACCCTCTTTAGTGGTGCGCCTGCGTTTCCTGGAGCCGCTTGATGAACCAGCGTGATTGTTCGGGCCCGTAGGGAAGCACCGGGATCGCTTTGGTAGCGTCCGACGGCGTGTCCCGGATCGACTGCCTCGCTTGCCGTACCGCTGTGGACATGGTGTCGGCCATGGTCTTCACGAACTGGTCACTGCAGGGCTTTCCGTGGCCGGGGATCAGGAATTCGTAGCGGTGGCGCAGGGCCGAGATGTGCCGCAGCGCGTCTGCCCAGTCCTCCGGGTAGGAGTCCTCGAACGATGGGTGGGCCCCTTGTTCCACGAGGTCGCCGGCGAAGAGGGTGCTGGGCGTGCCTACCAGGAGGTCGCCGTCGGTGTGGCCGCGGCCAAGGTAGAACAGGGTGGCGGTCAGGCCGCCGAGGTCAACCAGGACTGGCTGGTCCTTGACGATCGCGTTGGGTATGACGATTTCGACGGCGTCGCCCTTGCCCGCGGCCATTTCCGGTTCCGTGGCGGCGACGAAGCGGCGCTGGTGGTCGCCGTCGTCGTCGATTGTGGCTGCACAGTTGACGTGCCCCCAGAACTCCGTGACGCCGTCGTCGGCAAAAATGGCGTTACCGAAGTAGTGGTCGTAGTGGGCGTGGGTGTTCACGACTACCAGCGGCAGCTGGGTCTTTTCGCGAACAGCGGCGAGGATCTGCCGGCCTTGACGGGGGCCGCAGCCGGTGTCGATCACCATGGCTCGTTCCGTGCCTACCACGAGGCCCGTGTTGAGCAGGCAACCCTCGGTCTCCAGCACGTAGTTGTCTGGGCCGACTTCGAGCCATGCTGACATTGTTTCTCCGTCTTCAGATGCGTTCCGGCAGTGTTCAGGCCTCGATTCTACCCACGGAGAGCTGGGAGGATCGTGATCTGCCGCGCGTCCACAGCGGGAACCAAGTAACGGCGTGCCTATTTCATCCCAATGCAGGCTGACCGGTTTGTCCGGCTGTAGTATTCCCTTAGTTTGCAGGTCCCGGGCTCAGCCGGAGCTATAGGCAAAGGAATATTTCATGTCGACGCAGAAGCCGCCTTTTCTTGCTTTGACCAACGCCATGCACGCAAGTCCGGCGTTCGTGGGGCCCCGCGACGAGCTGGGTGGGCTACGCAGCCAGGTCCTGGAAATCATCGATGAAGTCCTGGCGGACTCTTCGCAGGCAACGGATGCCGTGCGTGAACAACTCCGCCGGCATGTTGCCGCCCATCCGGGGCATCCGGAAGAGGCCCTGCTGGAACACTTGTCTTCGCTCAGGACGCAACAGCCCGGCCTGGGTGTTCAGGACACCGCTGCCCCGCCCTCGCAGATGGACGAGCTGAACTCGGATTCGTCGCAGCATGTCACCACGCGGCTCGAGGCGGTACTCAGGGACCACATGCTGATGACCGCCTTCCAGCCCGTTTTCGATCTCACCACGGCTACCGTGGTGGGCGCCGAGGCTTTGACGCGCTTCGTCAGCGACGGTGGAGACCCTGCCGACTTCTGGTTCGCGGAAGCCGAGGACACCGGGCTCCGCACGGATCTTGAATTCGCGGCGTTGGAGTCGGCGCTTACAGCGGCGCTGGATCTGCCACCCCACCTTTTCGTGGCGTTAAAGCTTTCCGATGCGGTCTGCCTGGATCCACGCCTTCCTGCACTTTTCGATCAAAGTCCGGTGGCGCCCGACCGTGTGATCCTGGAAATCTCCGGGCATTTCCCCCCGGACCAGGCCGCTTCGCTCGACGCGGCGGTGGGGCCGCTGCGTAGTGCCGGCGTGCGCTTGTCCATCGAAAATACGGGTTCCTACTTCGCCGCGGTCCGCCATATTCATCGGCTCAAGCCGGAGATGATCAAGCTGGACCCGAGACTGACTGCAGGTCTTAACCAGGATCCCCTGCGCCAGGAAATCGTTGCGGCGGAGGTCGGGTTCGCGCGGGAGATCGGGGCGGTCCTGACTGCTCAACACATCGAGACCAGCGCCGAACTCGCCACTCTTGCCGGGTTGGGAATAACGGTCGGACAGGGCTATCACCTTGGGCGGCCCTCGGTCCAGCCCAGCGAATGGGCCACTTGGGGCGAGCGCGCCGGGCATCTCATCTTCCCAGGCGGTACCGGAAGGGCCATGCGGACCTGACGCTTCAATAAGACTGGACTTCAGGAAGGGCGCCCTGGGCCTCGATGCTGTTCTATCAGCCAAGCGGCCATCTGCTGGGCGCGCTTGGACGCCAGGACGTCTCCTTCTGTGGCCGAGATGATGGAGCCCTTCATCAGGATGTGCCAGGAGCGTGCGAACTCCTCGGTCCGCTCCAGGCCGGCTTCCTCTGCCAACGCCTGGATGTGTCCCCTGATTCTGGCGAGGTAGCCGATGCTGGCTTTCCCCAGCGGATGTTCGCGGCCCATTTCAAGCAGGACGTTGATGAACGAGCACGCCTCAAAATCCTCCCGCTTGAACCAATCGCCGAACACGTCGAAGATGGCGAGCAATTGCTCCTCGGCGGTGTTTCCCCTGCTCTTGGCGTCGGAGATGATCAAGTCCACGGTCCAGATCTGGTCGCGAAGTGCCAGGAAGGCAAGGACCAGATCGTCCTTGGACGGAAAGTGCCGGTAGAAGGTGGCCTTCGCTACTCCTGAATGCTCGATGAGGAGATCGATCCCGACAGCGCGGATCCCGCGCCGGGAAAACAGTTCGTAGGCAGCGTCCAAGATCCGATCCACCGCGTCATCTCGGGTGGTCGTTTGTCCGGCTGGCGACGAGGCCGGACCTGTGGCATCCGAGGCATCTGGCGAAGTCATGGCAATAGCAATTCTACTCGCACACCCACAAGACAGACCTGTCTGTCAGGCCCTTTTTGGCGGTCCGTCATGTCGATCTTGCACCGAGCAACTCACGACGTCGGCGCCCGCCTATTGCTTCTCTCGTGGCCTTCTGCTTCTCTGGCACTACCGGGCCGCCGCCGCGCTAACTCCGGTGTGGATCGTGCCCCGGTTGAAGGGAAGTGGGACCGTCATGACTTCTCTGTGGCTGGACGCGCGCGGGCCGGATAAGGACTCCCCCGGTGCAACAAGCCCTGATGAATTCACGCCCGGGAACAGTTACGACGCCGTGGTGGTCGGCGCCGGAATCACCGGCCTGGCCTCGGCGCTCATGCTGGCACGGGCGGGAAGCAATGTGCTGGTCCTTGAGGCCCGGCATGTCGGCGCAGTCAACACCGGAAACACCACCGCGAAGCTGAGCCTGTTGCAGGGCACAACCCTGTCCGCGCTGCGTAATCAGTATCCCGTGGACGTGGTCCGTGCCTACGTTGACGCGAACAGGGCGGGCCAGAAGTGGTTGCTCGGCTACCTCGAGGGGCGGGGTGTGCCTTTCCAGTATCGGGATGCCTACACGTTCGCCACCACCCCGGCCGGCGCGGATCGGCTCCGCGCGGAAGCCTTCGTGGCCCGGGCTGCCGGACTCAACGTCAAGTCCACCCGGGACACGGGGCTGCCGTTCGACGTCGACGACGCCTTGCGGCTTGCGGACCAGGCGCAGTTCAATCCGATGGATGTGTTGGACGCGCTGGCCGCGGATGTTCGGGCGGCTGGTGGAAGCATCGTGGAGGGCGTGCGCGTCATGGACGTCCGGAACGGCGATCCCTTGGCGGTGGTCACCAGGAAGGGTGAGGTCACCGCCCGCGACGTGGTGCTCGCCACCGGGACACCTATGCTGAACCGCGGGCTCTACTTCGCCAAGCTGCGGCCGAATCGCTCTTATGCAGCCGCGCTGCGGCTGCCGGAGGGCATGAGCCCGCCGCCGGGGATGTACCTTTCAGCCGAGCCGCCCACACGGTCGCTGCGGGACTATCCAGTGCCCGACGGCGGGAGCTTGCTTTTGGTGGGCGGGTTCGGGCACGCGGGCGGCCGGGCGCCGTCTGCGCAGGTTCACGTGGACGAGCTGGTTGGCTGGGCCCAACGGTATTATCCGGACGCCGAGGTGACGCACACGTGGTCGGCCCAGGACTACCAGGCCACCAACCTCATGCCGTTCTTTGGCAGGTTCCCTCGGGGCCACCGCAAGATCCTGTTCGGCACCGGCTACAACAAGTGGGGCATGACCAATGGCGTTGCGGCGGCGCTGGACGTCGTTTCCGACATCACGGGGAGCGGTCAGCTCCCCTGGGCACGGACCATCCACCACCGGGTCACGGGTCCGCGCGGTGCAGCGTCCACGATTTCGTTCAACGTAGAGACACAGCAGCAGAATTTCCGGGACAAGGCAGCCCTGAAGGGGAAGCCAGCCATCACGGAGGAAACCCACCCCGCCGAGGGCACGGGCGTCACGGGACTTTTTCATGGGAAACCCGCGGCTATCTGCACCGTGGATGGTGTGGTGTGCCGGGTGTCCGCGGAATGCGCACACCTGGGCGGCATCCTGCACTGGAACGACGCCGAGAAGTCCTGGGACTGCCCGCTGCATGGCTCGCGGTATTCGGCTGCGGGGAAGCTGCTCGAAGGGCCGGCTACGCACAATTTGATGAAGCTGCAGTAGGGCTTTCTCCACGCTTCGAGCTGTCAGGACCGAGCAGATAGTAGTCTTGGAGCAGTGCAGCGCCGCGCCTACATCCGCATTTGGCTAAAGGACGGTATGACTGTTATCTGTAATCCCGAAACAGAAACCGCGTCGCCCAGGCGAAAGAGGCGGTTGCTCATTAAGTCATTTGCCGCAATCGGCGCCCTGGCGATGGTCTGGGCCATTGCCGGCATCTTTCTGTATGTTTCACCGCCGGCCGACGAACCCGAACACGCGGATGTGGTGTTCGTCCTCGGGCCCCCGGACCAACGCATGAGCTACGCAGAACAGCTGATGCAGCAGGGATATGCACCCACGCTTGTAGTCTCAAGCCCAGTAGGAAAAGACGGCAAATACCAGGCAGACGTATGTGCTGCTCACCGCCCGTACCGGATTATCTGCTTCAACCCTGATCCGTTCACCACACAAGGCGAAGCACGGGCACTCAGGGATCTCTCGAGCCAATACGGCTGGAAAAGCGCCAACGTCCTCACGGCCCAGTTCCATGTGACCCGAGCCCGCGTGATCGTCACCCGCTGCTACGAGGGAGACCTGCATATGATCGCCTACCGGCGGGGCCTGCCGCCGGTCTCCTTGACCAACCCAACCAATACCTGGGCGTACCAGTATGTATACCAAACCGCAGCCTTCGTGAAGGTCGCTATCCACCCGGACTGCTGAGGGGCTGACAGGTTAGCGCGCTAATCGACCCCGACAGCGAGCGCGAGTAACATCGTGAGCCCTACGTCGACGAACAGATCCTGACTTGTTCTCCAATGCCGCATACGTTGCCAGCGCGAACGGTACCTCCGGTCTCGAGCTTGTCGCCACACAGGGCTGTAAAAGACCGGTTCGCGGCCGTCCGGGCACCCGGCGGAGGAACGCTCAACAAACAATGACTATAGGAGGGCTCCGGCATTGGGGTCGTCCTGCCTGATTCCAATAGACCAAGAAGGTAAGCACTGTAGCCGCTCTTCACAAGCGGCTCAACACGGGCCCGCAACTCATCGTCAGAAAGAAAGCCCGCGCGCCAAACCACTTCTTCCGGAGCACCCACTTTCAGGCCCTGGCGATGCTCTACGGTCCTGATGAAGTTTTAACCACCCCTCAGGTCGTCAAAGGGTCCGGTGTCCAACCAGGCAGTCCCCCTGGGCAGAACGTCCGCCTGGAATTTGAGTGGTGATCTCCGCGAAATTGAGGGGCTAGCCAGCCGCCCCTCGACGAGGATACGGCCTGCGCCAAGCATGGCGACCTCGGGATGGTTGGCGATCGCCGCGGATCCGTCAAAGCTGAATAATCCGTAGTTGTTGGTGAAAATGCCACACTGTCCAATTCGGTCTGGGTGCCTCCCGTCGGGCGACCCAGGTTATCCACCGCAACTGACATAGACTAGGACCGAGCCAGTTCGACAATGCCTAGCTGAATCTCCAGGAAACTATCTGTGCCAGGCGCACAAAATGCCACTTATCCCGCAGTCAAGACCGTTAGCCCCTCCTACGGTAACGGCGTCCATGACGCGACCGCTCATATCCAATCCATTATCGATGCAGCCAATACAGAAGACGTCGAAGTGTACGTTCCAGCCGGAACATACAAGATAACGGCCACGTTGGAAGGCTTGCAGAGGATGCGCCTCGCCGAGGGCGCCAAGATCACAGCCGGGGCAGCTATGACGGCGGTGATCCGTACCAGTATCGGCACAAGGCTCGACAGGGGTTACATCGGCGGCAAAGGCGTGATCGACGCCAACACGAATGCCGAGATCGGGCTGCATATCCGCGACTTTCTCTACTTCGAGGCTAGAGGGCTATCGGTCACAGGTGGCAAGCTCGCAGCAATCAAGCTGGGGGACGCCGGATCATCCGGGCGCTCCGCCGAAGCAGTTATTTCGGGAGTCCGACTCTTCAGCAACGCCCCGACCGTCATTGCCGGCGGGTGCGGCATTCTGGTGGAAAACTCCGGCGACCACTCGTTTTCGCAGATCATCATCCAGAATTACGAAACCGGTGTCACCCTCCCGGTAGGCGGCAACGCCGTCGTACACGACGTGCACGCATGGGCGGACCCTGCCAAGGGTGCCATGAAGGTCGGATTCGAGGATCATTCCAACGGCAGCCACTACAACTCCTGCCATGCCGACAGCCCCACCCAGTACGGCTGGCACATCTACGGTTACAACGTGACTCTCGTCCAGTGCGGAACCTATCTGAACCCCGGCGTAACGCAAATCGCAGACAACACCGTCGTCGGCATCCGGTTTGAATCCGCCTATTCTGTTGCAGTAATCGTCGGGCACTTCTTCAACGGAGCCTCCGAATCCTTGCGCATGAACTCCGATATTCAAGCCGTAGACGCCATTTACGGATCAGTCACATATATCGGCTGCACTCAAAGCAATGTGGTACACATGCTAACTAACCGCAACCGGCTCGTTGACATTGTCATGGACGCCAACGTGGGGGCACAGATCGGAACCAACCCGGCACAAAAACTTGGATTCTACGGAGCGACCCCGACCGTAAGGCCAGCGTTAACCTACTCGCGTGCCACCGAAAACGCAGCGCAGGCCCAAATCCGGACAACACTCGTCGGCCTCGGACTCGTCACTGACAGCACGGTCGCATAGGACCGCACGCCAGCTTTGGTAAGTAAAGATACCGGAGAAAACGGGCGCTTCCGCTAAGCTTCTGCGTGTGGCAAATCGGGGGACAAAACCAAAAGACCCGTCCATTGAGACTCTGCGCGGCATTGCGATCATCCTCATGGTCGCTGGGCATGTTGTCGGCGCAGAAGCCAACGACGCGATGCAAGTAGCCGACGACTCGCCCTGGCGCTTGATCTTCTGGGGTCTCCAAGACGTCCGAATGCCACTCTTTACAGTGCTGTCAGGGTTCGTTTACGCGGCCCGCCCAACGCGGGATTGGCCGCAGTACGGGTCGCTCGTCAAGGCAAAGATGCGACGGGTCCTCATTCCGCTCCTCGTCGTGGGCACCCTCGTGTTCTGGGCGAAAATGCTCAACCCTTTCAGCAGCGCCAGCGTTGAACTCGGCGACTGGTGGAAGGTCTACTTCTTCGGCATGGACCATGTATGGTTTCTGCAGGCCATATTCTTAATCTTCCTCGCGGCGGGCATGCTCGATGCTATTGGCTTCCTAGGCAAGTTTCCGGGGTGGCTCACCGTAACGGCGCTATCGGCCCTCCTACACGTAAGCGCCCTCGTGCCAGCCATCGACTTCCTGGGGATCGGCCCCGCTGTCCGGCTTCTGCCCTTCTTCCTACTCGGCTATGGCCTAAAGCGATTCCCGCCGGAACTCTCCAGGCTGTGGCTAGGTTTCCTCGTGCTTGCGCTCATCGCTGCCTTCTTTCCCCGTATCTTGGCACTAAATGAGGTGATCGCGATTGGCGACATCCGCGTAGACCGATCGCTAGCTATGGTCATTGGGATCGCTTCCGTCCTTGTTCTGTTTCACTTCCGCAAGGCGCTGACCTGTCGTTTCCTCACATGGGTAGGAGGGTACGCGTTCGGAATCTATCTGTTCCATTACTTCGCCCTCCCCATCATCTGGATCGGCTCACGCGCCATCGGCATGCACAGCGAGCTAGTGAAATTCGCACTGGGCATGGCTGCTGGCATCAGCTTCCCGATTCTGCTTCAGATACTTAGCCGCCGTTCACGTTGGGCACGCTTCGCCCTCTTCGGCGAGAAGCTGGCCCCGCCCAAAGAACTGGTCGCCAGTGGGAAGGGCCAAAAAAACCGGTCAAGGCGCCCTGTCCGGCCTGTCCCCCCTGTCTCTGCGCAAGTTGACTCCTGAATTCCGAATATTGCGGTAGACATCTGGGAGGACCTCGGGTGTTGCTCTGACAAACGGGCTGAATCGATCGAATGAAGCCGGCGCAGAGTGCGAGAGAGTTACCAATGCCCTCGGGAATGCACCCTACGCTCGCACCTACAGGTCCGCGAGTACCGTTCCCGGGTTCTCGATCGCGTCCGCAACATACCGAAGGAAACCGGCAGCGGTCTCCCCGTCGCAAACCCTATGATCAAACGCGAGTGTCAGCTCGGTCACCTTGCGGACAGCCAACTGGCCGTCCACCACCCAAGGCTTGTCGATGATGCGGCCCACTCCGAGCATGGCAACTTCGGGATAGTTGATGATCGCCGCGGAACCGTCCACGCCGAACACCCCGTAGTTGTTCAGCGTGAACGTGCCGCTGGCCAGCTCAGTCGGGGTTGCCTTGCCGTCGCGCGCCACGGCGGTGAGCCGGCGGATCTCGGCATCCAGTTCGCGGGCGCTCAACAGGTGGGCGTTGCGCACCGAGGGAACCACCAGTCCGCGGTCTGTCTGGGCAGCGAAGCCAAGGTTGATGCCGTCGAACGCGATGATCTCCTGCATCTCACCGCCGGCCGCGTCTTCAGCCGTGACGATCCGGGTGTTCAACTCCGGGAATTTTTTTAGCCCAGCTGTGACAAAACGAGCGATGAACGCAAGCAATCCAGGGGCGCCGTGCGGATCGTGCTTCTTGAGTTCAGCACGCATCTCCAGCAGGGCCGTAGCGTCGACATCCACCCAGACAGTCGCTTCAGGGATCTCTGAACGGCTGCGAGTCATGTTCGCAGCAACAGCTTTCCGCACTCCGCGAACCTGGGTACGCGAGGCGATGGGCAAGCCGGTCCGGGCATCCTGAACCCCGGCGGAAGGCTCCACCACGGCCGGAGCCCTCAGAGCCGGGACCTCCGCGCGCTCTGTCTCACGCGTGACCGAACCGATGAGAGCCTCGACATCCCGGCGCAGGATGAGCCCGCTCTCCCCCGAACCAGGCACGGCGTCCAACGAAACCCCGTGGTCCCGCGCCATCTTCCGTACCAACGGGGAAATCACGGCAGAGAGCTTCCCGGGAATCCGAGTGCGGGACAACGAAAGTTCGGCAAAGTCAGGGGCCGAGGACACGGCCGCAGCAGAACCGTAAGCTTTCCGCGGCCGCGTACGCCGCGCCTCCCCACCACCAGAGGTGCCATAGCCAATGAGCACGTTCCCGGATCCGGCCTTCTCTTCCATCCGGTACGCCTCGGCGGCTGCGGACGCAGCGGGTGCCTCGGAAACAACTTCCGCGGGACCGGCCTCTTCCACAGTTTCGGGCTCAGCGGCAACCGAAGCGCCAACAGGCGCCACCGAGATCAGCGGCTTCCCGACGTCGAGCGTTTGGCCGGCTTCGCCGTGCAGCACGGCGACGATGCCCGCGTACGGCGATGGCACCTCCACCATGGACTTGGCGGTCTCCACCTCGGCGATCGGCTGGTCGACGCGGATTTCGTCGCCCACGGCCACAAACCAGTTGACGAGTTCGGCCTCGGTGAGGCCCTCCCCTAGGTCCGGAAGCAGGAACACCTGCATTTCTGAGCTCATGGTCAGTTCTCCCATTGAAGGTCGTCAACGGCGTCGAGGATGCGGTCGACGCTCGGCAAGTAGTAGTGCTCCAGCTTCGGAGCCGGGTACGGGACGTCGAAACCGGTGACCCGGCGGATGGGCGCGGCCAGGTAGTGGAAGCAGCGCTCCTGCACGCGGGCCACAATTTCGGAGGATACAGAGGCGAAGCCGTGCGCCTCGGCAATGACAACCGCTCGACCAGTCTTGCGCACAGAAGCGCACACGGTCTCGTCGTCGAAAGGCACGATCGAGCGGACATCGATCACTTCAAGCGAACGGCCCTCTTCAGCGGCCGCAGCCGCGGCGGCGAGCGCAGTCGGGACAGAGGGTCCGTAGGCGATGAGCGTCGCATCAGTGCCGGGACGCGCGACGGCGGCCCGTCCCTCGCTGCTTGATCCTGCCGAAGCGTTCGCAGCGTGTTCGGCCCGCAGGGCGCCCAAGTCCACCTGGTCTTTGGACCAGTAGAGCTTCTTGGGTTCCATGAACATGACGGGGTCATCGGAATCGATGGCCTCGCGAAGCATGCGGTAGCCGTCCGCCACGGTCGCCGGCGTAAAGACCTTCAGGCCGGCGGTGTGGGCGTAGTAGGACTCGGACGAGTCGCAGTGGTGCTCCACGCCGCCGATCCCGCCAGCATAAGGCACACGGATAACCATGGGCAGCTTCACGGCGCCCTTGGTCCGGTTGTGCATCTTGGCCACGTGGCTGACGATCTGCTCGAAGGCGGGGTAGGCGAACGCATCGAACTGCATCTCGATTACCGGGCGCATTCCGTTCATGGCCATACCCACGGCCATACCGACGATGCCCGACTCAGCAAGTGGAGTGTCGAAACAACGCTGTTCTCCGAAGGTGGCCATGAGGCCATCGGTGATGCGGAAGACTCCGCCCAGGCGGCCGACGTCTTCACCGAACACCAGAACGGAAGAGTCGGCCTCCATGGCGTCCGCCATCGCGGTGTTGAGCGCCTTGGCCATGGTGATGGTCTGGAGACCGGACGCTTCAGCAACGGCCGCTGCACTGGCTGCCGCACTGGCCGTGGCGGAGCTGACGTCACCTGTGACTGCGCGCTCGGTGGCTTCAGAGGATGTTGTGACGGCGGGGCTCATTTGCCTGCCTCCTTCTGGCTGGATGCCTCACGGGCGAGTTCGTCGGCGAGCAGGGCGGACTGCTCCTTCAACTGCGAAGTGGGGGTGGAGAAGACGTAGCGGAAGAGGTTCTGCGGATCTACCGGGACGTCCTCGCCCAGGCCTTCGCGAAGCTGCGCGGCAACCGCCTCGGCCTTTGCTGCTATCCGGGTGGAACCGCCGTCGTCGAGCAGTCCACGGCCGGTGAGATACGACGTCATACGGCTGATGGGATCCTTGGCCGTCCATTCGGCAACTTCGCTGTCTTCCCGGTAGCGGGTGGCGTCGTCAGCGTTCGTGTGGGCTTGCATGCGGTACGTGTGGGCCTCGATCAGGAGCGGGCCGGAGCCTTCGCGGGCCAGCTTCACTGCGCGGTCCAGGACGGCGAGCAGCGCGACGAGGTCGTTGCCGTCCACGCGTTCACCGGCCATGCCATAGCCAACGGCCTTGTGGGCCAGTGAGGGCGCCACGGACTGGTGGCTCAGGGGCACCGAGATGGCGTACTTGTTGTTCTGCACGAAGAAGATTACTGGCAGGTGGAAGACTGCTGCGAAGTTGAGCGCCTCGTGGAAGTCCCCTTCGCTGGTGGCACCATCGCCGCACATTGCCAACACCACGGTGTCCTCGCCGCGCAGTTTGGCGGCATGGGCAACCCCGACCCCGTGTAGCAGCTGGGTGGTCAGCGGCGTGCACTGGATGCCCACCTTGTGCTTGGTGGGGTCGTAGCCGCCGTGCCAGTCACCGCGGAAGATCGTCATGGTCTCAACAGGGTCTACGCCCCGGGACATGACAGCGACGGCATCACGGTAGGTGGGGAACAGCCAGTCACCTTCGCGCAAGCAGAGGGCAGCAGCCACCTGGCATGCTTCCTGGCCGTGGCTGGAGGGGTACACGGCCATGCGGCCCTGCCGGACGAGGGCGGAGTTCTGGTCATTGACGCGACGCCCGACCACGAGCTGTTCGTACGCTGCCATGAGTTCGGCGTCACCGGGGATGGGATATTCGTGGCCGGGTTCGGTGCCCTGCTCAGCTTCGGGCTTGAGCGTGCCTGACGGGTCCACCATCTGGATCTGGTGCCGGGCAGGCAGCATGTAGTCTTCCACGCTGATTCCGAACTTGCGCCGTACTTCGGAAGCTTGGTCGTTTACTTCGGAGTCGTCCGGCCGAGCGTCAGCCAGACCCTGGGCCTCATGGTCCGCGGAGATCGTCATTGGTCCGTCTTTCTGTATCCACTATTTGTCACCAGTATGTTCCCTAGAGAAGTTTCGTATCCAGCTCTAGCCAGAATCATGGAAAAGCTTGTTAGAAAGGTCTAATCTGGAAGACAAATTGCAAATGTGAGCTGGGTAACTGGCTCACCTTGTGGACGAATTGGAGATGCGATGGCCGAGGTCGAAGCGGATCAGGCGGAAGTCCCCCTGGACCAAGTGGACAGGGACATCATTGCCGAGCTGACGCGGGACGGAAGGATGTCAGTCACCCAGGTGGCGGAGAACGTCCACATCAGCAGGGCACACGCGTACTCAAGAATCTCCAGGCTGACGGGCGAGGGTGTGCTCACCAAGTTCACAGCGCTGGTGGACCCCATAAAGGCCGGCTTGAAATCATCGGCCTACGTCACGCTCAAGGTGCAGCAGCACTCGTGGCGTGAGCTTCGGGAAGAGCTTCGGCTCATTCCCGAAGTGCAGCACATTGCCTTGGTGGGCGGCGATTTCGACGTCATCCTGTTGGTGCGCGCCACCGACAATATTCACCTACGCCGTGTCATTTTCGACCAACTGCAGTCAATGCCAGGGGTGCAGGATACGCAGACGTTCCTGGTGTTTGAGGATTTGGATACGCGGTAGGGCGGTCAATCAGACAAAGCGAGCCGCGCGGAGCCCCTTGAAAGCCACGCGACTCCACTCTCCAACTCTTCCTCCGCAAACAGTGCAGGCGTCCATTGCGCGATCCTTGGCCATACTTGCGGCAATTTGGATTTCAATACCTAGAGAGATCCGCTTCCCGGAACTCTCTAAATGGTCGGGAGTGCGGCCGACTATGTCCGGCGTGTTGATAAGACCGCCGACGTTACCGCTTCGTTAGGGGCGCACGGAGGCCGTCCCGGATTCCGTGGACGAAACGCGCCAGTTTGGCGAAGCGTTGACGCTCGAACACGAGTGTCAAGGCGATTTGCTGTGGAATCTGCCAGATGCCCTCGTGGGTAAGGCCTAGTTTGCGCCCGTGCTTGCGAGTGAAGAGGACGCGATTGCGGGCCTTGTAATAGCAGCGGGCAGGGCTGTGCCCAAAGGCGAAGAACCGCTCTATATGCCAGCGGCCCGCGAGGTCTTTGCGCGGCACCCGAAGCCAAGTGGGGGTTGCCCGCCCCACTTCATGGAGCAGGGCGGCCGTGTTAACGCGAAGGATCACGTATCCGGCATCCATGAGACGCTGATTGAAGTCGTAATCGACGTAGTCGATGAAGAACAATTCATCGAACCCGCCGACTCGGCTCCACGCGACGAGATCGACGATAGCTCCCGACGTGATGGCGCCCCTCCGAGCCGGTTGCCGGTACCGTTCGACTTGCGGTAAAGGGAGAGCCCTGAATTCCTCGAGGGTTAGTTTGTTTCGGTCAACTATGTACGGCGTGACCATGCCGATACCGTCAGCGAACTCCGCGGCGAGTGTCGACACCATCGCCGGGGAGCACACGCTGTCTTGGTCAAGGGTAAGAAGGAGTGTTGCGCCGTGGTCGAGGGCGGCCTCCGCTAGCCGGTTGAGCGCGGCCGCAATGCCATTATTTGTTTCGCTGTAGACGACCACAGCGTTCGGTGAGGTATGAACGAGGTCTGCGATTGCCTCGCTGTTGCTCGAGCCGTTGTCGTAAATGAAGACGTGAGGTACCTGAGGTGAGATCGCCTCCAGGTTCTCCCGGAGTCGGTCGATGTCGGGTTCGAAAGTGACGATGCCGGCGATGATCATGCGGAAATTCTCAGTCCTGGTGGTCGGGAGCGGGTGAGGGTGGGTGAGTTCGGACAGGAAGACGCCAACATGGTAAGCGCATTCCTCATTGGCATTGCGCGCAACTCACCAGTTTGGTTGACGTAGGTGGCCACGCAGTAGCGTACTGCCTCGTCGATGCGAGGACGCGATGTCATCGAGCGGCGACCGGGCTCGGCTGGGGTATCGATCCTAGACATGGCTAAAGTGCTTCTCTTTGCCTCAGGAGCGCGGACCGAACGAGCCGGGACCAGTCGGCAAGCTGAGTACGGCTAGCCGGGATGGCGAGGAGCACCGCGGCGAATGCGATGGTTCCGGCAAAAACTCCCCCGAGAACGCATAGAAAGGTGGCGAGCGGTGCGAGCGCGAGGTAAACGGCAGCAGACGCTGCGCTGCCGAAGACACCGGCCAGGAGGATCTGGCAGCCGTTCGTGAAGAAGCGGCGTGTGGATAGGCCAGTGGCGCGCGAGAGCCAGATCAGGAACAGGGGCCAGGAGAAGACTACTGCGGCCGCGTACCCCCAGGCGACGCCGTCGAGACCAAACTGAGAGCCGATGAAGATGCTCGCGATCTCAAGCGGCTTCGATACGAGATTGTAGTGCAAAAGAGCCCTCGGCTGCTCTTTCACGATGAACGCCCAATAATTCACGTGGTTGAACACCAGCACAGAGCCGCCAATCGCCAGAATCTGGAAGACTGTCACGGCCGGGCGCCACTGATCTCCGAGGACGAGTGGGATGAGACCCGGCGCGGTCCCTGCAGTGACGGCGAACACCCAGACGATAAGCGACCCCACCCCGAATTGGATCTTACATAGCAGTGCGTCGGGATCTCGCTGCTCGTCCTTGGCGCGGTTCAGCGTCGAGATCACGACCTGAGTGAGCGGGTCGAGGAAGCGGCCGGCAGGCGCGGTCAGCAGTTGGTATGCGCGATTGTAGTATCCGAGCTGCGTGACTCCGAGCTGGGTGCCGATGAGCATGGTTCCAATGTTGCTTTGCACGTACGCTAGCAGCTGCGCGACACTGTAAGTTGCGCCGATCTTGAACAGCCGTAGCGCGTCCGGTCCTCTGCTCGGCGCCAGAGGAATCCACCGGCTGGCGATCCACCGATAGACCAAAACGAGCGCTGCAGCAGTGAGGCTCTGCGCAACCAACGCCCAGTATCCGGCGCCGGCAATCCCAAGCACGATCGCGACAGCGAGTCCGGCAAGCTGCCCGATCACGTCGCTGGCCACCAGCGCCCCGAATTGCATGTTGCGTGCCAACTGAACCTGGAGCTGAGAGGTCATCCCGCCCAAGAACACCGAGATCGCGAGGGCCGGCACGATCTGGGCTAGACGCGGCTCGCGGAAAAGGTCGATGAGCGCGGGCGTGCTTGCGGCCATCAGGATCGAGAAGATGGCTGCGGTCGCTGCGCTCATCCAGAACAGATTCGACGCCTGCTGGCGGGAGAGCGACTGTTCCTGCAGGCCGGCGAGCGGCAGTCCGAAGTCGCGGAGGAGGTTGCCGAGTACGACGAAGATCGTCACCATCGCGACCAGGCCGAAATCCGACGGCGTCAACAGTCGGGAGAGGATGAGCAACGAGGCGACTTGGATGACGAAGGTCGCTCCGCTTCCCACCAGGACCAGGCCTCCTCCTCGTGCCCCTCGGACGGAGAGGTCCCCGCCCTTCAATTCGGTCATGGTTTTTTCCCCGAGCCCTGCGGAGCGGCGTCCGCCGCTGACATTCCGAGGCGGCCGCTGCGCGCCCATACCCGGCCTAGCAGGCAGAGCAGGCCGACGTGTCCGCGGTATGCGGCTGAGGCAAAAATACGGTCCCGCCAGCTATTCCGCGCCGCATGCTTAACCGCGATGCGCACGGATGGTTCTTCCAGGAGCGCGCGCAAGATCAAGCTATTTGCGGATCTCCCGCCAACGGCGGCCATCACCCCGGTCAGTAGCTTGAGGTAATTCAGCAAGCCGTCCGCAGCGGCCCGCGCGATACGGTCCCGGGCATCGTCTGTGAGGTCGCGTCGCTCGTAGATGGCGCCCACGACACCAGCAAACTCCCGAACTGTGCGCTCGAGGGCATTGATCATACTGAGAGTCACGCGGCGAGTCACGCCTTGCTCGTGGGTCTGGTCGTACACATACCAAGGGTCGGAACAGAACGCCACGCGGGCGGTCTCGAGCAGCATCGAGAGGTTGTAGAGTCGGTCCTCGGCATGGGACACCCCTTCCCGGAAGCGATGCCGTCGGGCGTTGTCTGTCCTGTGTAGGGACGCCACCACGTTCGTGACCGACAGAAGCCCCGTCGGCTGCTGGGGCGAGGGGGAATCCGAGAGCGCGCGGACACAGGCGGTGATGATCATGTCGCGGGTGCCCAGCAGTGGCTCCCTCGCCGAGGGGCCGCCGGTTCGCCACTCCGCCGTGCCGCTTTCGTGAAGGATGCGAATGCCACCAAAGACGGCTTCGGCCTCCGTGGTCCGCGCTACGTCCAGAGCGGCGGAGAGGAACCCTGGCTCCAGGTAGTCGTCGGCATCAAGGTAGGCGATGAACTCTCCGCGCGCCTGCTCCACCCCCGTGTTCCGCGCCGCGGACACCCCGCCGTTCGCGCGGTGTACGACGCGGATCCGCGCATCTCGTTCGGCGACACGGGAGAGGAACTCCGCGACTTCCACAGTGGACCCGTCATCCACGATCAACAGCTCGAGATCCGGATGTGTCTGGGCTAGTGCGCTGACAACGGCGCGTTCGATCAGCTCTGGATGCGTGTTGAAGACCGGAACGACGACTGTGACGAGGAGGCCACCGCCGGACTCAGCGGGAGAAGATCGAGTCATAGGGGAGGACACCATGGGCATTCCAGACTAAGAATTGGAAGACGAAACTCGTCATATAGGCGGACATGAAGGCGACGGTGAGCAGGTGACGGGCAAGTCGGTTCCGGACGAGAGACAGCGCCAGGGGAACAGCGACCAGCTGGGCCGGAGCGAAGTAGTAGTCCAGACGTGAGAATAGATAAGCGATCGTGGTCGTGGCAACGAGAACCGCCGTGCTCACGGCGAGTACGTTTACCACCGAGTCTGCATACCGATCCGCGCTTCCGGCCTTACCGACCTTTGTGGCAACGAGAACCTCCGCGCTCACGGCGGGCACCTTTACCTCCGAGTCTGCATACCGATCCGCGCTTCCGGCCTTACCGACCTTCGTGGCAACGAGAACCTCCGCGCTCACGGCGGGCACCTTTACCACCGAGTCCTCAAACCGATCCGCGCTTCCGACCTTGCCGGCCTTGCCGACCTTGACGAGGGTGAACGCGAGGGCGGCGAGGGCGACGGTGACCACGGCGGGATGGATACTCCGCGTCGCGCCGTAATTGGAGTCGAAGTACCACGCATAACTCGGTGCGAATTGCTCCACGAGCAGCGACACCGTCTGCGGCACCAGCAGGATAGCCAGGATCATGGCCAGCGCGATCACGATGCGCGCAGCGCGGCCTACCCGGATCCACATGAGCGGCCAGACTGCGAACCACGCGAGAGCGCTAGCATGGAACGACGCGGCAAGCAACGTGGCGAGCACAAAAGCCAGATGCTTCTTCCGGAGCGCGAATTCGAATGTGTTCACGAGGATCGCGATAGCGAGTCCCTGCTTGACGAGGTTAAAGTCCTCGAGGTAAAAGCCACCGAAGGCGTAAATAAACACCGAGAGCGCGGGATTGATCGACATCCGCAAGAAAAACCGGTAGAACAAAGCGATCGTGAGGAACGAGGTGACGACGAAGATCCCCTGATAATCGTCCGTAATCAGCCCGACTGCTTTATTGAGCAGAACGTAGCCTGGCTCCTGCCCGTTGACATCGCCGTGCTGGATCTGTTCGAAAAGTGGAGCATAACGGAACCAGTAGTCGGTTCCGATGCCATATCGCAACGCGGCGATCAGAAACAGGATTAAGAAGCTTAGGGTCACCCCAAATATGCCTGCAATCCTGTCTCCGTTCCCCTTCAGCCGCGAGGTGAGGGGGGCGGACCCGAGAGTAACGGCCCAGAGCGGGCTTGTGCGGGGCGGAGGCCTGCGGTATAAAAGCATGGCCGCGCTTGCAAGCAACCCACCAAACAAGTAGATCACTGCGGATCACCCTCGCAACAGCTGGTAGACGCGTCGACCAAGAGTCTGTTTCAGGATGCCGTGCTTCAGGAGCAGCCGAACTCTCTCGAACTTGTTGCGGTGGTAAAGGGAAGCGAACGTACGTATTTCCTCACGCACGGTGGCATCTAGCAGATCACCGTATGCGCCGAGGAATGCATCGGCCTGCCCGTAGGTCCGTAGCGCAACGGAGCGATCCCCTCGGAATAGCTTGGACAGAGCAAACCCAAGTCCCGACCTTTCAACGCTCCCGAGCGCATTCGCGTCGTGCTGGCGGTAGTTCACTAGCGGGGTGGGGATATAAGAAATGTGACCGACGGTCGACGCGAGGAGCCCGAGCCACCAGTCGTGCATGATTGCTCTTCGCGCATCGAACTCGCGGGCGCGGAATACGTCGGCGAGCGCGGCGTTGAATAGCATCGCGCACCCAGGTATCGCGTTCTCCGCGAGCAGGGTCTTATGAGTGATGTCGTGGGGACGGGCACGTACCTGGTCCAAGAAGGAGGGGTTCAGGATACCGAGCTGCGCGTCGACGACCTTAAGGTCCGAGTAGACCAGGCACGGTTGATCGCGGTGCTCAGCCTCATCCTGCTGGCACTGCAGGACGAGACGCTCGAGTTTGTCAAAACTCCACACGTCATCCTGGTCGCAGAACGCAAAATACGGTGCGGGGTCGGCGATGCGAAGGAGGCGGAAGAAGTTGTCACGCGCGGATCCGGCTGGCCCGCCACGCACGATGCGGACCCGGTCCGGGTGGTCATCGGCGAAGCTCTCAACAATCGCGAGGGTACCGTCCCGGGAGCCGTCGTCGGCGACGATGAGTCGCCAGTGCCGGTGGCTCTGCGCGGCGATGGAGTCCAGCTGCTGCCGGAGATAGCGCGCACCATCGAAAGTAGCTAGCAGTACGACGACCAGATCCGAGGGAGCGGTGCGCATCGTGGCCGGCTCGGTGTCATTCATGTGCGTTCCATTTCTTTATGGCGTGTCTCAGGACTTCGCGGGCTTGTCAGGGCCAGCTATCAGCAACATGGTCACCACGACACCCCAGATAGGGTCGCGCCCAAAGCCTTCTTCGGAAGCAGAGCACCGTTCGCGATGACGTTGGCGACTCAAAAAGCACGAAGTCGAAATTGGTGGAGCGTGTCCATCACTATGTTAAAGAACCATAATGATCAGAAGACAAGACGTTGAAGGACCCATTGCCAAACTGAGCCGCAATCTTTCCACGTACTCGTACCGGTCGGGATCGCGGATCCGAGATCCCTTCCGAGATGTTCAGCGTGGACCTATTTACCTCCGCGGAAATGGCTTTCGGCACGCATTGATCCTTCATAAATTTCTTCGACGAAACCGGAGTTCGGCGTTTCTATGTTTTGCAAAGATTTGCGGCTCTGCTCTTGCGCAGGGGAGATAGAGTCATAGGAATAATAGTTGTAAGCGTAAGCATCCGGCCCCTTTGTGGGCAGCCGGTTCAGAGCAATCCCCAGTACTTTCGCATCAACGAGTTCCAGAGCACTCAGTGCACGCGCCAAGTCGTGGCGTTTTGTCCGCTCTGATCCAACGACTACTACCACACCTCCGACATATTGACTTAGAACTGCCGCATCCGTCACGGGAAGAAGAGGAGGTGCATCGATGACGATAATGTCAAACACCTTTTCAAGCCGAGCCAGAAGATCGCGCATAGCCTCTGAGCCGAGAAGCTCGCTCGGATTTGGCGGGATCTGCCCGGATGTCAAAACGAATAGATCGTCATTCCCCCATGGCTGGAGGAGGTCGTTGATGTCCGCCGCGCCCACGAGAGCTGTCGTAAGTCCGGAATTCCGCTCTAGCCCAAGATATTCAGACAACATTGGCCTGCGGAGGTCAGCGTCGATCAGGCAGACCGTTTGGCCTGCCTGGGCTAGCGCAATTGCCAAGTTTGTCGCAGTTGTGCTTTTACCCTCACCGGGCAATGAAGACGTGAGTAGGACAGTCTTGGCGACCCCTCCCACGTTAGCAAATTGTAGATTAGTCCGCAGCTGACGAAATGACTCCGCCCGCGGGCTTTGAGCTGCGGTTTGGGTTAGGAGAGGCTTCTTGACTGCGTCTTGATCGAAGGCGATTCCACCCAGGAGTGGCGCGTCAGTAATTTTCCGCAGGTCTGCTTCGCCGCTGATGCGGTAATCCAGCGTGCTTCGAAGTATCGCTGCCACCAAACCGAGCAACAGGCCTCCGATGAATCCTAGGACCAGGTTGAGCACTACGTTCGGCGCGGACGGGGCTAACGGCGCTTCAGCAGGAGTGATGATGGACAGGCTCACCGGAGAGGTACCCCCAGTCTTGGGTTTCTCCAAATTGTCTACGGCCTTAACCAAGCTGTCCGCGACTGCCTGAGCTATGGCAGCGGCTTGAGCTGGCGAATTGTCGGAAACGGAGATGTTAATGAGCACCGTGTTCAAATCCGTGCTGGCCGTGACCCGGTGGCTAAGTTCATCTACGGACGTCGGCAAGCCGAGGGCCTCAATGGCTGGCCGAAGGACAACCGGGGTGGTAACGGTCTTCACGTACGACTGCACCCTCGCCTGGCTGAAAGTGTTGCCTTGCTGAAGATCCGTTAGCGTGCCGCTACCCTGAATAGCCACGAATAGTTGAGTCTGCGCTTTGTATGTGGGCCTCACTAACAACGACACGGCCCCCCCGCCCAACAGCCCAACTAGAGTCGCAGCAACGACCAGAATCCAGTTTCGCCGAAGAATGCGCAGATAGTCGCGAAGATCCAAAACTACTCCCCCTCATGTGTCCACGCCTTGAAGGCCCCGCCTGGGGCACGCCACCAAAGCGGGATCTTTCGTGCGGTCCCGCCCAGTGTACCCGGCAAATGCACGAGTCGTAGCATTCGGTCCCCCGACGGCATCCAGCCGGTCGCAGCCAATTTCACCTTTTACATGAGCGCCTTGGCTAATTTGAGGATCGAGTAGCTTCAATCCTCACAGTGCAGCGTAATCGACTCGGAAATCTGGTTGAGAAGTCAATGATTGGAGCGCCAAACCTCGATCTTTCAAAAGGCACATCTCCGGAAGATTTGAGGCTTACTGGTCGCTCGGTGAGTCTGATTTTCGCGGGCGGGCATAACTAGGCTGCCACTGGCGGTAGAGGGCAGATAAGACCCGGTCCCCTTTGGCGGAGCTGGGGCAACGGAGACCCCCAGGCCTCCGCGATTCGGCGCATTATGCCCGGGGTGTGTGCCTCCGTTCAGCTTCTGGCCGCATTCGCCCACAGATGGCGCGTCGCTAGCCAAGTCGACATCGCCGATAAAAGCAACGAGATCCCGTGGTGTCTACGATCGTGGACACGTTCTGTGAACCTGTTCGGCGCTTTACTCATTGTGCTGATTCACGACACTCTCTACGGCCAAATCCCGCATGACGGGCTTAGCCTCAGCCCGGGCACGTCGACCCTTCAACGCTGGCGTGCTGTTTAATCTGACATCTCGCGTGACTACAACAATGATTGGCGATCACCGCTCAGGAGCTTGACCATCGATTCCGGCTAAGTTCTCTGCTGCAATCTCGATCCGGCAGCGCGTGGAAATTCGGTCGCCTGAAGTTATCTTGCTGTGAGACGACTAAGATCAAAGCGAGTTCGAAACGGACTCACTATGGGGTTCAAGACACGGGGGAAATCGTGGTTGATGCTGGTCGTACCTGGCGTTCCAGATATGCTAAAATGCTCAGGCTCGTCGACGGATTTACTGTCGTTTGGGCAATCATCGGCGCATATGGTGTACGATTCGGGTTTTCCGATTCTGGTGTCAGCGCGACGCGCGATGTTGACTACGTGCTATTGTCCTTCGCTCTCGTAATCGCATGGTGGCTTATGCTCGAGTTCTGGGGGTCCAGAGAGGCTAGGATACTCGGTTCAGGATCGGAAGAATACAAGCGTGTCATTGCGAGTTCCGCGTGGTTGTTTGGTTTTGTAGCCGTCGTTTCCTATGGTCTACGAATTGATACCGCCCGGGGATTTGTGGGCTTGGCTTTTCCTGCCGGGGCACTTGGCTTGCTCGTGGCGAGATGGCTGGTCCGCCAGCATCTAAGCCTCGACCGGAAACATGGCAAGAGCAATTCCCGAGTCCTAATAGTCGGAGGAACGGATTCCGCGGCTCATCTTGCAGATTCGCTCAAAAGCGTACCAGCAGCGGGCTATATGCCGGTGGCAGCCCATATACCAGGTGCAATTTCCGGGACATACCGTCACTCAGGTCTGTCAGTTCCCGTGACGGGCGTCGGTGGGGACTTCGAAAGCATTCTTGACGCGATTCTGGCTTCTAATGTAGACGCCGTTGCTGTTTCGGCTGGCGTTAACATTCATCCGCGAGATCTCAGGAGGTTGGGCTGGGAATTAGCCGCGCGGGACATAGATATGATCCTGGCACCAGCTCTTACCGACGTAGCGGGGCCGCGAATTCACATTCAACCCCTGGCCGGATTGCCACTCATCCACGTTTCGACACCAAAACTAGCAGGTGGGAAGAAGGTCGCCAAGCGGGCATTTGACATCATAATTGCTGGCATACTATTAGTAAGCCTCTCGCCCCTTCTCGTGATTCTTGCCTTGCTTGTTCGATTCACTGACCCCGGCCCCGTATTGTACCGGCAGGAGAGAATTGGGCTGCGTGGAACCACGTTCCATATGCTGAAGTTCCGATCAATGAAGGTCAATGCTGACGCCGAATTGAAGACGCTTCTCCAGGCACAAGGATCGAGTGACAGACCGCTATTTAAAGTCGAGAACGACCCTCGCATAACAGCCTTTGGCCGCATACTTCGCAAATACTCGCTTGACGAATTGCCTCAGTTGCTCAACGTCTTGGACGGAAGCATGAGTCTTGTGGGTCCGCGTCCTCAACGCGAAGGCGAGGTTGCTCTCTACGACGACGCTGCACATCGACGGTTATACGTGAGCCCAGGGATGAGTGGTCTCTGGCAAGTGAGCGGGCGCTCCAATCTGAGCTGGGAGGAAAGCATCAGGCTCGACCTCTACTATGTGGAAAACTGGTCACTTATGGGCGACATCGTAATCCTGCTTAAGACTTTCAGAGCAGTTCTTACGAGCCGGGGAGCGATCTGACAATGATTCGCCACGATTTCATCGGCTTAATGCCGCACATTCCGGGTTTTGGTGAGGCCAAGAGATATGCCTATACCTGTTTTCGAGTAGATTACCTCGGCACCGTTCCCATTTTGGCTGAGGTTTACCCACGCCCAAGATTGGTCACCGATCACCTCGGCTCTGAGAGGCAACAGATACGGATGACGGGATTGGCAGATTTCTTGATGACTGCCAATTTTGGGGAGGACGAGTCCCAAAGGACGCCCGCGCTTTCATGGCCAGAGCCGCGAACTCGAAGGCGATCAGGTCTTATTCTCCTGGGTGAATTGGATCACAGGGCTCGGCGCCGACTTCAAACGCGAGACCACGGCGTCCCGAACTCACAGTCAGCATCGACACCCGCATCCCAACCCGGGGTGCCGTTGGCGAGACCGCTTATCGGAAGGCCCTGGAAAACGGTGCCAAGCGATTCTCTGAACTTCGGTACGCGGCGCTAGCCTTAGCCAATATGCTGCTCTTGCTCACCGAGTGGCAGCACTGCAATGAGCTTGACCCCCTCAAAGTAAGCACCGCGTCGCCGGCTCCTGATCCTGGACGAACTAAACGTCCCGGACGCCGCGAAATGGTGCGCCGCCTGATAAGGCATTACCACGGACTCGGAAGGCCATAAGCGTGACCGACAACCAACAATCCGAAATCATCCCGGACGAACCCGATCTGCGCCGGGACAAGCGGAAGACCGCCTGGGGGAAGCGCCCTCGTCCTCTGCTCACTGCCGGTATATGCCTTGTCGCGATTCTGCTAATGGCCGGAGCCGCGGCGGTGTGGCTGGCGGCGAAGGCCTCCACGATCAAAACAGAGCTTGAGGCTTCCACGCAGTTGGTGCCCAAACTCAAGGAAAACGTTCTCCAGAACCGCCCCGCCGAGGCGACCGCTATAGTCGACGAGCTCCGCCGCCACACCGCCGTCGCTCGGGACGCCGCCTCCGATCCGCTGTGGTCTTTGGCTTCGGCGACACCATGGTTGGGTGCGAATTTTTCGGCGACCGCCGAAATTGCCCGTTCGGCAGACGATGTAGCCGTTCTGGGCGTCGCTCCCCTTGTGAAGGTCTATGACTCCCTCAACTGGGACAAGCTGGTGCCGGGCAGCAGCGGTACCGACTTAGAACCGATCCGCAAGGCGGCCCCCGCCATGGCATCCGCAGCGCACGCTGTGCGCGTTTCGGCCGAGCGCCTGAACGGTATCGACGCTAGCGGCCTGTTCCCCCAGATCGCCGGACCCCTGGCTCAGGCCAGGCAGCAACTAGGCTCCGTCGTGGACCAGCTGAACACGGCGTCGGACGCAGCCGGACTGACTCCCGCGATGCTGGGATCCGACAGACCGCGGCACTACCTGCTCCTGGTCCAAAACAACGCCGAGGCGCGAGCCTCTGGCGGCATTCCCGGCGCCCTTGCAGTGCTAACCGCGGACAAGGGAAAGATCAGTTTGTCTTCCCAGATCAGCGGCCACGATCTTGGCGAATTCGATCCGCCAATTCCGGTTGATGCAGAGCAGCAGCGCATCTACAGCACCCGGCTGGGCACGTTCATGCAGGACGTCAACTTCACGCCTGACTTCCCAACTGCCGCCACCACGGCACTGAAAATGTGGGAACAGAGGAAAGGCGAGCGGTTGGACGGCGCCATCTCGATCGACCCAGTGGCGCTGGGCTACATCCTGGACGCCACCGGCCCCGTCAGCCTTCAGGACCCGCAATTACTCGCGCTTACTGCCGGAAAACTGCCCAGCCAACTCTCAGGCAAGAACGTGGTGAAGACCTTGCTCTCCGACGTCTACGCCCAGTTCAATAATCCGAAACTGCAGGACGCATACTTCGCCGCGGTGGCCAAAGAAGTCTTTGGGGCCCTCTCGTCAGGCAAGAGCGACGCTAAGGGCCTCCTTACTGGAATTGGGAAGGGCGTAGAAGAACACAGGGTCCTAGTCTGGTCCGCGGATACAAGCGAACAGTCCGTTCTGAGCAAATACTCGCTCAGCGGGTCTATTTCCGGTCCCAGCGTGCCGGCGGCCCAATTCGGTGTCTATTTCAATGACGGCACCGGCGCAAAAATGGACTATTACGTGAAACGCACCGTTGAGCTTATTACGCAGTGCCCCGCAAACGGTTACCAGACTGTCAAGGTGCGGATCACCAGCACAAACACCGCTCCGGCCGATGCCGCGACCTCCTTGCCGGCCTACGTGACCGGGGGCCTCGGGACCGGAATTCCTACGGGCGATGTTCAAAGCAACGTTATCGCCTACGGACCTGCCCAAGCACATGTTGAAACCGCCACACAGGACGGCAAGAATATCCCCTTCGGTGCGCAGCACCACGGCAACCGGCCAGTGGGCAGCCTCACTGTGCGGCTGGCGCCGGGACAAAGCAGCACCGTTGAATTCATCTTCGGAAAGATCGTCCAACACAACCAGCCTGAAGTGGTGGTTACCCCGACAATCCAATCTGTGGACAAGGTGGTACTGCCCACTCAGTCCGAAAGCTGCGGAACTACCGGATAGACAGCAGGTTAAGCCTTTGTAACAGCTTTGGATTTACTTTGCAGTAAGCACCCTTATGGTGGTAGCTTCTCTTGGGGTAGGTCTCAGATTTCAGCTCACGTGTTCGTGGTGGATGAAATCAGGTCATCACATTGAATTACGTATCGGGTCTCAACTACATACCAAAGTCTCAGGGGGACAAATTGAAGAAATCACTTGCAGTGCTCGCGCTTGCGGGCACCATTGCGCTTGCCGCTTCGGCTCCAGCAATGGCCGTCAATTACCCGGCACCTGCCGAGCAGG
The DNA here is from genome assembly GCF_026241105.1 of Arthrobacter rhizophilus. Classification (GTDB taxonomy): domain Bacteria; phylum Actinomycetota; class Actinomycetes; order Actinomycetales; family Micrococcaceae; genus Arthrobacter. Next base: position 78,682 of record NZ_JAPFFT010000003.1, read on the forward strand.
GCACCGTTTCCAACGCGACAGTCGGCGTCGGCGGAACCACAACTTTCTCCGGCAGCGGATTCGCAGCCGGAGAAACCGTCAACATCACGGTCAACCAGACGAGCACGGCGCAGGGCGCAGCAGCTCCCGGCGGTTCAGTGGTCATGGGAGTTGCCGGGGCAATTCCGATGGCACCGCTTACCTTGACTGCCGTTGCCAACAGCGCAGGCGCATATTCCGTCACCGTCCAGTTGAACTCGGCTGGCACTTACGTTCTGACCGCCGTTGGCGCAACCTCCGGCCACACGGTCACGGCAACCGTAGTCGCAACAGGGGCTAGCAGCGCGGGTCTGGCTAACACCGGCGGCGCAGCACTGGCAAGCACCGGTGTGGACTCCAGCCTGATTCTTTGGGGTCTGGTTGGCGCTGGTGCGCTTGTAGCCGGCACGGCCTCCGTAGTGGTGGTTCGCCGTCGCGCAAAAGGCGAAGCAGTAGCCGCAGCCTAAACGCAAAACGAGGAGGGGTTGTTTCCGGTAATTCGGAAACAACCCCTCCTTGTTTGTGCGTACGGTAACTTATAACCATGGGGAGACATTGGCGGCGACGAAAGAGACTGAGCCTCAGGGTGGAATTGTCGGAGATTCCACGACTTCCATCCATCCAAAGCCAGACATGGCCCATCATATTTCTTCTTCTTCTGGCCGTGGTTTCTTTCGGTGTTGCGACTTTCGCCTTGATGCGCCACTCGTGAAATGGCGTTCTACTCTAAAACCTGTTGCCCGCCCGAGACTCCACCGCTGGGTCCTTTTGGGCTATCTGATGATCCTGGCGAATATCGCTTTCTGGCCTTCACCCGTTGACAAACCGGTGGCCAGCGACCTCGCAGCGCTCCTGGATTTCCTTCACCGGCACGGTATTCCAGAGTGGTTGAACTACGGATTCGTCGAGGCATCGGCTAACGTACTCCTTTTTGCGCCCGCAGGTCTGCTTCTAGCGCTCACGCTTCCTCGCAAGCGATGGTGGCAGCTCTTGGCACTCGGGGCAGCAATGTCTGGCACCGTGGAGCTCGGCCAACTGCTGTTTCTTCCACATCGGTTTTCAAGTTGGCAAGACATCCTCATGAACACCCTCGGGGTCGGCATCGGGCTGCTGTTTGCAACGCTGTTGAAACGAGTGCAGCTGCGCCGCCCGGCCTTGGGTGAGCCCTGACGTCCAACTCCCGTGATAAGCCTGAGGGCCGTGTTAACTTGTAGAAGGTGCACCGCGCGCCTCCCAGCTAAGTGAAAGAGCTATACCTTTGGAATCGCCCCACCCCGTTCAGATCCTGACCGTTTGCACCGGCAACATCTGCCGCTCCCCCGTCGCAGAACGGTTGCTACAAGCGGGACTGGACCAGGTTCTCCCCGGAGGCTTCGAAGTCCGCAGCGCTGGCACCCGGGCTATGGTGGGCAGCCCCATCCAACCACAGTCCGCCGACATCATCCGAACCTACGGCGGCTCACCCGACAACTTCGCGGCACGTCAGCTTACTTCGAAAATCCTCAGGGATGTAGACCTGGTGCTCACGATGGCGTCACATCATCGTGGGGAAGTTCTGCAGCTGGATGCCTCCATACTCAAGCGCACGTTCACCATCCGGGAATTCGCGCGGATGGTGACGGCCCTCGAGGAACGCGGCGACGCATGGCCGTCGAGCCCCGATTACACCCAGCAGTGGCGAGACCTGCCGGCACGGGCATCGTCCGTCCGCCACCTCGTTTTGGCGGAAGAGTCCAAGGACAACGACATCGCGGATCCTTACAAACAAGGCGCCGAGGCCTACCTGCGGATGGAAGACCAGCTCGCCCCCGCCATCCTGCGGATTCTCCGCTACGCACGGCTATCCATGCAGAGGTCCTAGTTCCGCGCCTTCCGAACCGGATGCTCGCTCAGGATAGATAGGCGATTAAAGGCGTTGATACCGATGCACGCCATGCACAGCACACTGATCTGTTCTTCCGTGTAGACCCGACGTGCGCGGGAAAACAGCTCGGCCGTGGGACGGGCGGCACTCATGCGAGTGATCTGTTCGGCCAGTTCAAGCGCTACCTTTTCGGCCTCGCTGAAGAGGTCCACCTGGCCAAACACAGACAGCAGGGCAAGCCGTTGCCAATAGCGCGGCGGTGGTGCAGGTCCAGGCAGAAGGCGCAGCCGTTGATCTGCGAGGCCCGGTAGTTCACCAGCTCCAGGGTACGGCGCGGGATCCCGGTCCGGTCCGCTTCCGAGGTGACCTGCTCCGCGTAGCCGGACAGGGCTTGATAAAGTCCGGGCAGTGTCTTGTCCAGATAGCCCGCAAGCCGCGGGGTATTTTCACTCATCCGCCGAGCCTATCGGAGAGAACTTTCCAGACTCTGGAGCCGGGTGCGTTATTTGACGCAGGGAATGGCACCACCTTGGAGGGCCCCGGTGGAATTCGCGTAGATGTTGCTTGCAGGTGCTGACGGGCTGGCTTGTGGTTGGGTTGCGCCTTCCGAAGCGGGTGGGGCTTGGGGTGCAGATGTCCCGGGAGCGGCGGCTGCGGGAGCGGCTGTCGCCGTCGTCGCCGGGGTAGTTGCAGGGGCCGGCGGGGCCGGGCTGAGGAGTTCCTTGACGGTCGCCTGCACTTGTTTGATGTCCACTGTGTTGATGGAGGCGCCTTCAGGGGACCAGCCGAAGCCTGTGATCGGCAGCGTGGTGAAGGAAATGTTGCCTCCGGTCAGGGAGGTTGCTTGCTGGGCCAGCTGGATCAGGTTTAGTTCGGAGTCCACCACGATGTTCTTGCTCACGGCGTCCAGGACGCCCTGCATTTTCCCGAGGTCGGTGAAGGTCCCGGCGTCTTTGAGCTGGTGGGAGACAGCAGCTATGAATGCTTGTTGGCGGCGTTCACGGTCCAGGTCCGAGAACTGGTAGTTCGGGTCCGACGTGTCCCGGCGCTGCCGGACGAAGGCCATGGCCTGCTTGGCATCGATCTGCTGCATCCCCGCTTTGAAGTCGGCCCCGGAGAAGGTGTCTTGGGTGGCCCGGTTAATGCACACAGTGATGGGGGCGATGGCCTGGGCCGTCTGGTAGAACGCGGCCATGGTGACCTCGAGGAAGTGGTCGATGTGGACGCTACCCAAGAACTTGGTCACGGTAGCTATTTCGGCTTTGCGCCCGGCGTCGCGCGCTGCCTGATAGGTGGCGTCGTCGTCGGGCTTGCCTGCATTAATCAAGGAGGTCTTCTCCGCCGCGAAACCGTAACCGTACGCCTCTTTGATTTTGGCTTTGAACGGGCCGCTTCCCGGTATGCCGTCAACCTGGACGTAGTCATCCCGGGGAATCGAGATACCCGTCGCCTTGGAACCGTCTGCTGGGATATGGATGAGCATCAGGACGTTGGAGTTGTAGCCGCCGATGTTCTCATCCCCCGCGTGCAAGGCGTCATACATCTCCGGAGGAAGGGGCTTGCCCTTCTCGTCAACTCTTGTATCCAGACCCATAACCAGAATGTTCGTGTCCTGGCTCAGCTTCGGCACCGCTTGCGGCAACGCCTTCATGTCCCTGAGGACATCGGACCTGTGGAGGTTGTTGTTGACTGAAACCGCCGTCCCGCCCACATAGGTGACGGCAGTGGTGGCGGCGAGTGCCACGACGGCAGCAGCCGAGACCAGGATGATGGATTTGCGCCGAGATTTGCGGCGCATGTGCCGGGGGGCGCCGGGAGTTGCCTCTATGGCGGATGAGCCGCCGGGGAGACGGTGGTGCCCATCGGCCATGAAATTCTCCTGATTCGGAAACTGGCTGGTGCCAGGATCGTGGCAACGCCTGAAAATCAATGATGACAGATCCCCCGGCTGACAGGCCTCTTCCCGGTCCGGGCCCGCCGTGTCCACGGTCAACTCCGGATCAGATGGGTCGTCCCGGAGCATGAAACTTTGATCAGTCAACCCGCACCCTGTTCTGTACCGTCCTCTGCCCCTATGCTTGCGGAAGGGTCGCCCCTGAGAACTGGCGACCCAAAAAGCACTCTGCCTGGGGGCGGGTTTGAAAGATACTAGTGAACGCGGTGCCGCGGCTGTCCTGATCGCGCTGCTTATGGTGGTGCTGCTGGGTTTCGGAGCCATCGCCATCGACGTCGGGAACCTATACGCCACGAAAGCGAAACTCCAAAACGGAGCCGATGCGGCGGCTTTGGCGATCGCCCAGGACTGCTCGACACGGGGCACGATCCTGTGCACCGCTGCGGCCGCAGGGAAGGCGCTGCAACTTGCAAAAGCGAACGCAGACGGCGGCTTTGCCAACGTGGCTGCCCCGACCTTCCCCAGTCCCGGCACCGTAGTGGTCGATGTCTCGGCCCAGGACGCCAACGGGAGCGGAGTCTCCCTGGGCCTGGCAAGGATATTCGGGCTCACCCGCGCGGATGTCAAGGCTGAGTCCACAGTCAAGTGGGGATCGCCCTCCGGCGGACCAGTCGTCTTGCCGGTCACCTTCTCCGAATGCCAGTTCGATCTGTCCGGAGTGATCCAGGTCCTGCCGATCCACGGAACCACCACCTGTGTCAGTTCCAGTCCGTCGGGTCATATCATCCCCGGAGGGTTTGGCTGGCTGCAGTCGGACCCGGGAAAGTGCGGGGCCGCAATTTCAGTCGCCAATCCGGCGGTTCAGTCTAGTCAGGGTGTCAGCGAACCCGGGCAGTGCTCGGCCGTATTCGATTCCTTGGAAAACCAGATCATCATTTTGCCCGTATTCGACGACGTCGACAGCAGCGGCAACTACCACATCAAAGGCTTCGCCGCATTCCAGCTCCTTGGCTTTAATTTCCCAGGGCACAGCTGGAACAACAACGGTGTGGTCAGCTGCAAGGGCAGCTGCAAGGGCCTGATCGGCAAATTCGTGCAGTTCACCAGCCTGAGCGACTTCACCTTGGGTGGTCCCGACCTCGGCGCCAAAGTGGTCCGGCTCAGCGGCTGAGAAACAGGGATCGAGCTAAGAGATCTCTGAGTCCCCGGCGCGCATTTGCCACAACTTGAAGGTAGCTTGGGTTACCGAAGGGAAGTGTCATGAGAACGAATCAACCTGGAACAACCCTGCTCGACAGGACCTTTCGCGTCAGCCTCATCTTGAAGGGCCTGGACGGTGTTCTTGAGCTGGTGGGCGGCATACTCCTTTTGGTGATTACACCCGAGCAGATCGGAGATCTGGTCCGGTTCCTCACCCAGCACGAGCTAGCCCGGGACCCGCACGACTTCGTGGCGAATAGCCTGGTCCACTTCAGCTCCAACCTCTCGGTATCGGCGTCGCTGTTCGGCGCGATCTACTTGCTGCTCCACGGAGTGGTCAAAATCGTCCTGGTCTGGGCCGTCCTCAGGGACAAGCTCTGGGCCTACCCGTGGATGATCGCATTCCTTCTGGTCTTCATCCTGTATCAAAGCTATCGGATTGTGGTGGCCTTCTCCTGGGGCCTTGTCCTGCTGACGGCATTCGACATTTTCATCGTCTGGATCACCGCTCGCGAGTACCGCATCCACCGGGCGCGAGCTCAACAGGCCTCCCCCCACGTCTAACTCAGCCGGCTGAGGCACACGCGTGGTGAACGGACGTGCTTTTGCCGCGCGGAACAATTGTGAAAAGCCGGTTTGGCACGTGCAGGTCCGTGCCCTATCATCGGAACGTAAGGTGCCATTCGTTAGCTGAGGCTCCTTCGCGGATACATGCCAGCGACCCCCAACGTCGAGAGACGCCCCGGGTCAGGACAGGCTCCCCCGGATTAAGGGGTTGCCCCGATTGGCTCCCGGAACGCCGGGTTCACGCCGTGAAGTGCCAAAGGTCTTACGAGGAGGGGCAACCGCCGGGTGGGATGCCCGGCCTCCTCCCTGGCTGTGCAGAGCGCCGATTGGAGGTGGTCACCAAATGAGTGGTGATCATAGTCGATCCAGTGGTGCCGCCCCGACGCGGCCCTGAATCCAGCTTCTCACGCAGGTTTAGCCTGCGCCTGTTCCCCCAACTAGTCGCCCGCGACTCCACCCGGCTGCCATGACGGCGGCGCCTTCGGCATGTCACGGGTGGATGTCTTCATGTCCCGGGAAGGACACCCCATGCCCACGAACGTCCCCACGGATCCGCAGCCCACAATCCCTGCGGCACACAAAGCAACCGCATCGCTCGACACCGCGCACATCGGCGACATCAAGGGCGCCTTCGGCACCATCAAGATGGATCAGGAGGCTCCCAGCAGCGGCTGGAAAGCCAAGCTGAAGACTCTCCTGGCCGTCGTCGGGCCCGGCCTGATCGTGATGGTCGGAGACAACGACGCCGGAGCGTTCGGCACCTACACCCAGGCCGGCCAGAACTACGGCACGTCGCTGCTCTGGACCCTCCTGCTGCTGGTTCCCGTGCTCTATGTCAACCAGGAAATGGTGCTCAGGCTCGGCGTCGTCACCGGCGTGGGCCACGCACGGCTCATCCTGGAGCGGTTCGGCAAGTTCTGGGGTGCGTTCAGCGTCATCGACCTGTTCATCCTGAACGCCCTCACGATCGTGACCGAGTTCATCGGCATCAGCCTCGGCCTTGACTACCTGGGCATCCCGAAGGTCATCGGAGTCCTTGTTGCGGCCGCCATCATCATCGGGGCGGCCTCCACGGGATCCCTCAAGCGTTTCGAACGTGTCTGCATGATCCTCGTGGCAGGATCCCTGTTGCTGGTTCCGATCATCGTGATGGTGCACCCGGACCTGGGCCAGATGGCCCACGACTTCGTGGTCCCCAGTGTTCCTGCTGGTTCGGATCTGTCAACAGTGACACTGCTCATCATCGGAATCGTCGGCACCACCATTGCGCCCTGGCAGCTGTTCTTCCAGCAGTCCTACCTGATCGACAAGCGCATCACCCCGCGATTCATCAACTACGAAAAGGCCGACCTCTGGATCGGCATCGCCATCGTCATTGTGGGCGCGGCAGCGATCATGGGATTCACGGCCGCGACGTTCGCCGGCCAGCCCGAATTCGGAAACTTCACCGACGCCGGAGGCGTGGCCGCCGGCCTGGAGAAGTACGTCGGAAAGACCGCAGGCGTGCTGTTCGCCGTCGCCCTGATTGACGCTTCGATCATCGGCGCCGCAGCAGTGGGCCTGTCCACCTCCTACGCGCTCGGTGACGTTCTTGGCCTGAAGCACTCCCTGCACCGCAAGTTCACCGACGCCAAGGGCTTCTACGCCGTCTTTGCCGGCATCCTGCTGATCTCGGCCGTCGTCGTTCTGATCCCCGGAGCGCCCCTGGGCCTGCTGACCGTCGGGGTCCAGGTCCTTGCCGGCGTCCTGCTGCCCTCCGCTACGGTGTTCCTTTTGCTGCTGTGCAACGACAAGCAAGTGCTCGGCCCCTGGGTCAACGGCAAGTTCCTGAATATCTTCACCGCGTTCATCATCGGCATCCTCGTGATCCTGTCCCTGGTCCTGACCTCAAGCGTCCTGTTCCCGGACATGACCGGGGAAACCATCGTCGCGATCATCTTCATCGGCGCCGGTGCCTGCCTGCTCGGCTGCATCGCCTATGTGGCCTACCGCGCCTTCCGGCCCGGCCCCGCCAGGGAAACCGTCAGCCACGCCGAGCGCCGCGAATGGAGAATGCCCCCGCTGACGCTCCTGGAAGCACCGAAACTCTCTACCGCGCGCAGGGCAGGACTCACAGTCCTGCGCGTCTACCTCCTGATCGCGATGATCCTGGTCATCGTACGCGTGGTCCAGCTCGCTATTGGCGGCTGAACCCCGGTGGCGTAGATTCCACAACAGGCCCATCAAGCCCCCTTCACCCGAAAGGCTCCCAGCAATGAGCAACACCCAAGACATCACCGGCGCACCACGCTTCATGCTTTCAACACTCGTGCGCCAGCCCGTCCTCGACCCCAAGGGCAACCAGATCGGCGTCCTGGCCGACGTCATCGTCCGGCTCCGCGACGGCTCCTACCCCACGCTCAGCGGCCTGGTCATCGACGTGGGCAACACCCAGATCTTCACCAGCGTCGAAGACCTGGCCGGCATCGAGGCCGACCGTGTCCGGTTGCGCACCACCAAGCTGGATCTGCGCCCCTTCAGCCGCCGCGAGGGCGAAGTCCTGCTCAAGGAAGACGTCCTCGGACACCGGCTCATCGACACCGAACGCACCATCATGGTCAAGGCCTACGACATCGAACTCCGCCAGACCGCAGACTCCTGGGAGGCCACCGGACTCGACGTCCACAAGCCACGCTGGTTCAGGACCGAGCGCAGCCACAAGCCCCACGCCCCCCGCGACTGGAACCAGTTCCTGCCCCTCATCGGCCACAAGGACTCCAGCAAGGTCCGCTCGGATCCGGCACGCTTCCGCAAGATGAAGCCGGCCCAGATCGCCGACCTCATCGAGGACTCCTCCGACACAGAGCAGCACGAACTCCTGGCACAGGTCCACAACGACCCCGAACTCGAAGCGGATGTCTTTGAAGAGCTCGACGACGACCGCCAGTCCCGCATCCTGAAGGACCGCAGTGACGGGGACGTCGCGGACGTCCTGGCCCACATGCGCGCCGATGATGCCGCCGATGCCGTCATGGACCTGCCACAGGAACGCCGCAAAGCGGTCCTGGCCCTCCTGCCCCCAACCCAGCACGCCAAAGTCATGGCGCTCCTTGGCTACCACGACGCGACCGCCGGCGGGCTGATGGGAACCGACTACACGGCACTGCCCTCAACCACCACCGTGGCAGAGGCCATCAACAGCGTGCGGACCGCCACCGCCCAACAGCCGGAAGCACTGACCACCATCTATTCCCTCCACCCGGACGGAACCCTCGCAGGCGTCATCGGCCTGGTCCAGGCCCTGCAATCGGACCCAAGCAAAACCCTCGGCGACGTCGCCGACCCCGAGCCCGTCAGCGCACACCCCGGCGATGACATCATCGAAGTAACAACCACCATGGCCGACTTCAACCTCCTCACACTCCCCGTGCTGGATGCCGAACGCCGGATTCTCGGCGTCATCACGGTTGATGACGCCCTGGAAGCGGCGATTCCGAACGACTGGGCCCGCCGCGAACACAACCGCGCGGCTCCCGGCAGCAACCACGCCCAGACCCAGACGCGCACCAGCCAAAGTGAAAGACCCCGATGATTGAACCCAACAACCCGCAACGGCTGTCGCTGTACGAGCAACTCCTGAAGCGTGACCGGGACCGCAAGTTCCGCCGTCGCAGGATTGTCTTCGTCGCCGCGCTGACCGCTGCCGCACTCGTAGTCGGCGTCATCGTCTATGTGGGCGGGACCGTGCTCGGTTTCAACGCAAACCTCCACCGCTCCGACGCCCTGAACGGCCAGGATGTCCCGAAGTTGAGCAAGGACACGAACATCCTGGTCATGGGATTGGATACCCGGGTTGACGAGAAGGGGCAGCCTCTTCCGCCGGAAATGTACGACGCACTCCATGCCGGGGACCAGAGCATCGGCGGCTACAACTCCAACGTCCTGATGCTCATCCACATCCCCGCGGACGGATCCAAAGCCACCGGAATCTCGATTCCCCGCGACGACTACGTCCAGGTCAGCGGCATCCCCGGAAACGGGCCCTTCAATGCCAAGATCAAGGAAGCCTACGGCTACGGGTTCGACGCCGCAAAAAGCTCGCTGATCAACGCCGGCAAGCCCGACGACGACACCACCTACCAGGCAGCGCGCGACGCCGGACGCAAGGCCGAGATCGCGACCGTCACCCAGTTCCTGGGCGGCGTGCACGTCGACCATTTCATCGAAGTCACCATGGCCGCGTTCTACCAGACGGCCCAGGCCATCGCACCCATCACCGTGTGCGTCAACCGGGCCACCCAGGACACCTTCTCCGGGGCAGACTTCAAAGCCGGCATGCAGCAGATCGACGCCAAACAGGCCATGGCCTTCGTCCGGCAGCGCAGGGACACCACCGACCCGAACTACCAGTTCTCCGACCTGGACCGTGAACGCCGCCAACAGGCCTTCATCACCTCCGTGTCCCGCCAGCTCAAGCAGGCCGGAACCTTCACCGACATCGGCAAAATGCAGGGCGTGCTGAACGCCGTGAGCAAGAACATCGTTGTCGATTCCGAGCTGAACCTCATCGAACTGGTCCAGCAGGCAACCTCCCTGACCGGCGGCAACATAGCCTTCACCACCCTGCCGATCACCGGTTTCGGCACGTCTCCTGACGGCGCGTCCATCAACACCGTGGACATCAACGAAGTGCAGGCAACCGTGAAGGAAATCCTCACCCCAGCCCCGCCGGCCACACAGCCGGCACCCGGTACCAGTACCACCGCCCCGGAACCGGCTCCGGCTCCCGCGAATGCCGCACCTGAAACCGCCGCGCCCGCCAACCCTGCCTCAGCAAACCCGGCACCGGCCAACCCGGCACCGGCCCCGACGACCAGCACGTATGCCGACTCAACGGGAGCCCTTCAAGGCGGCACGATCCCCTGCGTCAAATGAAAGCAATCCCGGGGCGCGATTCAAGAGCGGATCTGACGAGCTGTCCACGCGAACGCCTGCCAGGATCGGACGCTGCCTAGCCCGACCAGTGGCCTTCCGTCAGAGCGGGATCAGGATAGCGGCCGAGCCATCCTCCGGCGACCATCGTGGAGCGATTCCTGTTGCACGGGATGACCCCTGGGAGGACACTCATGAAGTACCCGGAAACACACCGGAAGGACGGACAGGACTACCTGGTCATGGAAAGAAGAACCAAGACATGAGCACCCGGACAACGAAAGCGGAAACCCGTAACCTGATGCCCGGGATTGCCCAGTCGCTCATCTTCATCCTCGGAGCGGTCGTCTACGGGATCCTCGCGTTCACGGCCGCGAAGCCGGTGTTGTGGGTCCTGTACGCCGTGATCGCCGGATGCGCCCTCACCCTGGCTTACGGTGTCTTGGATTACCGCGCCAAAGGAACCCCCAAACCCCGATGGATCACCCCGATGGGATCCTTCACCCTGATCGCCGCTATCGTCTTCGGTTCCCTTCACAACACACTGATCCGCTAGCCGGCGGTTTGTTGGTTCTTTTTGTGGGCGAGCCCCTAGTGCTATCTCTTCTCGTTCGGTGGACAGCGGGGGCTGAAAAGGCCGGACGAGACCGAGCGATGACGTTTTATTCAAGGTGCACCACGCTCAGGGCCGCGAGGCACTTCGCCGATGCGCGCGCAGAGCCTGAAAGATTTCGAGCAGCAACCGGACCGCGTGATATCCCACCACGACGGCGATGATCGCCGCGACAACAGGATCAAGCCAGTAAAGGCCGCTCGTCACGTAGATGACGGCACCGGCCACGGCAACCCCGGCCGCTGCCGCGGCATCGCCGGCGGTATCAAGAAGGACCGCGCGCATGTTCAGATCACCGCCGGCCTTGTTGTCGCCGTCACCGCCGAGGATGAGGGCACCCGCGAACATCACAACGGCGGCGATCCCGCTGACAATGAGCACCGGCAGCCCGTGGACCTCACTGGTACCGGTGAGGAGGCGTCCGGCTGCGCCCACCAAAATCGCGACGCTCAAGACGAGCAGCCAGCCGGCGTTCACCCCTGCCGCCCAGGTGGTGGCCATCGGATATCCCTGGGGACGCTTTGGGGTCGGCGGCAGCTTTGATACCCGCACGGCCAACAACGACACCCCGATGGCAGCAGCATCGGCCAGGTAGTCCGCGCCCTCAGCGAGCACGCCCAGCGAGTTCGCCGAGATTCCCACGACAACCAACCCGGCCACCAGCACCAGGTTCAAAATCAGGACGACGCTCAGCCGACGGACACGAGTCACCCCTTCAGGGTAACCATCCCGGACGCACTACCCCTTGAAGACCGGCGCCCGCTTCTCCTGGAACGCCCGGAAGCCTTCGGCGTAGTCCTCGGTCTTGCACAGGCGTGCCTGCTCGTCGTTCTCTTCGGACATGGCTGCCCACAGGCCAAGGCGCTGATCGCGGATGTGGGCCACCAGCTCCTTGCTGGCCGTGAACGCACCTGTGGCACCCGCCGCCACCCGTTCCACGATGATCCGTGTGGCCTCCAGCAAGGCGTCATCAGGCATGACCCGGCTGAACATGCCCTGCGCCACGGCCTCGGCACCGCCGATCAGATCCGCGGTGTAGATGAGGTCCAGTGTCCGGTGCATGCCCAGGCGTTCCGTGAAGTACCAGTGCCCGCCCGAGTCCAACGTGGCACCCAACTTGGCGAACGGCGAACCGAACTTGGCATTCTCCGCCACATAAACCACGTCCGTGGCCAGCAACAGACCGAGCCCGACGCCCAGGCACGCTCCATGCGCAGCCGCGAAGGTCGGGGCAGGGAAGGCTGCCATCTTCTTCAACAGGGGCTCCACAAGCCCACTGAGGTAGGCCTTGGCGTCGTCGCTCTCCGGCCTCACGCCCGCAATGTCCCGTCCGGCGCAAAAGGCGCGGCCCTCTCCGCGGAGGAGCAGCGCCCGCACCATGCCGCGAGAGGCGGCGGCAGCGGCGTCGTCGTACGCTGTATCCAGTTCCGCGAGCGCTGCCTCGTCAAGCGAATTCAGCTTTTCCGGGGCGTTGAGGACAATTTCGGCGATGCCGTTGGCGATGGAGAGCTCGATCATTCGTTTATTCCTTAGACGTCGAAATCGACCGTGACGGATTCACTGGTGGGGTGGGCCTGGCACGTGAGCACGTAGCCCTTGTCCAACTCATCCTGCTCCAAGGCGTAGTTCTCGTCCATGCTGACCGTCCCAGTCACCAGTTTGGCGCGGCAGGTGCCGCACACGCCACCGGCGCACGCGAACGGAACGTCCGGGCGGACGCGCAAAGCCGCGTTGAGGATGGATTCCCGGGCGTGGGTGGGGCTGGCGACATCGCCGGTCAACCCATCCAGCTTGAAGGTGATCTTGAACGTGTCCTGCGACTCGTCCTCCACAACCGGCCGGCCGGCGTTGCCCTCGGGGCGGTCCGGGCGGCCGGTGGTGAACAGCTCGAAGCGCACGTGCTCGGGCTCAACGCCACGGGCAGCCAGGGTATCGCGGCACAGCTGGACCAGCTCGAACGGCCCGCACAGGAACCATTCGTCCACATCCTCCGCATGGATGGCGGTGCCCAGCAGTTGTTGCAGCTTCTCGGCGTCGATACGTCCCGTCATGAGCGGCGCAATGCGCTGCTCGCGCGACAACACATGGTGCAGCGCCAGGCGCGACGGGTACTTGTCCTTCAAGTCCGCCAGTTCCTCGAGGAACATGACGTCCATGGCGGCCTTGTTGGCGTAGATCAGGTCGAAGCGCGTGTCCGGGTTCGCGGCCATCAGGGTGCGGGCGATCGCGATCACCGGGGTGATACCGGAACCGGCGGCAATGGCCACGAAGGAACCAGCGTCGCCAAACTCACCTGCCATGTTCTGCGGATTGTTCATGGAGTTCATGACATTCTGCTGGACAGTCCTGCCGTCCTTGCCATGTTTGGAAATGAAAGCGCCCATGGGGCTCATGACGTCCAGCGTGTCGCCGGCCTTGAGTTCGGCATTCGCCCACGTGGAGAAGATGCCGCCCAGGTCCTTCTTGATGGCCACGCGGATCTCGCTGCTGCCGTCCGCGAAGCTGCGTGGCTCGGCGCAGATGGAGTAGCTGCGGCGGACCTCGTGCGGCTCCCCACTTTCATCCGGAAGCGTGGTCCGCAGCGCCACGTACTGGCCGGGAAGATAGTCATACTGGCCGGCGAGCTCGGCCGGAACAGCGAACGTGACCTCAATGGCGTCTTCAGTCAGGCGGCGGACTTCCGAAACGCTGAGGGAATGAAAAGACGCACGACGGCGGCCGGTGGCCTGTGCCTGTTCGGCTGCGGTCTGGCGGACAACGGGCATGTCAGATTCCTTACAGGACTTTGAAGTAGTCGAACGGTTCCCTGCAGTCCTGGCAGACAAAAAGCGCCTTGCAGGACGTGGAACCAAAGCGGGTGAGTTCCTTGGTATTCAGCGAAGAACACTGGGGGCATTTCACGGAGAGGTTGAGCCGCACAGGGCCCGAGTGGCCGCCGGCTGCTGCTTTGCCACTTGGAGGAGCGATGCCATATTCCTGCAGCTTGGCCTTGCCGTGCTCTGTCATCCAGTCCGTGGTCCAGGCCGGGGCAAGGACCAGCTCGACGTAGACACTGGGGTAGCCCTCTTTGTGGAAGACGGTCTTGAGGTCGTCGCGGATGGCGTCCATGGCGGGGCAACCCGAGTAGGTCGGCGTGATGGTGACCTGGACAGCGGGGACCAGCCCGCCGTCGTCGAACAATTGGACGTTACGGAGGATCCCCAGATCCTCAATGGTGAGGACCGGAATCTCCGGATCGCAGACCGTGGCTGCGATGCCCCAAGCCTTCTGTTCGGCGGTTTGCTTGGTCTTAGCGCTTGTTTCCTGAAGGAACATGTCCACCGTCACCAGCTTGCGCCGGGATGTTCGCGGGCAAGCACCTGCATCTCGGCGAGCAGGTAACCCAAGTGCTCGGAATGCTTGCCCTGGCGGCCGCCACCCAAGGATTGCGGGATGGCTCCGAGCTTGAGGTCCTCTTCGAGGCCGGCTTCGCTCAGGATTTCGCCCGTGAGCTGGTCGAAGTCCGCGCGGAGGCTGGAGGGCTGCACGCCTGCTCCGCTTTCCGCGAGGCGGGCCGTGAGCTCATCGTCTTCGAAGAGTTCTTCGACGTACGGCCAGACGAGCTTGAAGGCCTGGACAATACGACGGCGGGACTCTTCCGTTCCGCCGGCGAGCCGCAGCACCCACTGGGCGCTGTGGTCACGGTGGTAGTCGACCTCTTTGAGGGCCTTCGCAGCGATGGCCGCAATAGTGGCATCCGTGGAGCCGGTGAGCCGCTTGTAGAGCTCGAACTGGTAGTAGCTCACAATGAACTGCCGGGCGATGGTGACGGCGAAGTCACCGTTCGGCTGCTCGAACAGGTGAGCGGAACGGAACTCGTGCTCCCGGCGGAAGTAGGCGAGATCGTCCTCGGACTTGTCCCACGCCGCACCGGCGTAGGTCAGGAAGGAACGTGCGTGGCCCAACTGGTCGAGTGCGATGTTGCCGAGGGCGACGTCTTCCTCGAGCTCCGGCGCGCGGGAGATCCAATGGCCCAGGCGCTGGGCCAGGATCAAACCGTCGTCGCCGATGCGCAAAGCGTATTCCGCGACGTCTTTTGTGGGCTTGGTGGTGCCGCGGCGGATTTCGAGGGCGATATCTTCCGGGCGCAGGGCGTTCCCCGGAGTGATGCGGGTGGCGCTGGCGGAACCGTCTCCAGAAGCACCCGCTCCCCGGACGCCGACGGAGATGTCGCCGTGGCCTTCGATGGCGAAGTCCGTGTTGTTTTGTTCGGGCGTGCTCACAGGTGCTTCACGCCCTCGCTCTTGGTGTAATACGTCGCGTGGCGGTAGTCCTTGCCCTGCGGAGATTCGAAGAAGGAACCCTTGGAATCCGGGTCGCTCGAGGAAATGGCCTCGGCAGGAACCACCCAGATGGACACGCCCTCGTTGCGACGTGTGTACAGGTCACGGGCGTTGCGCAGCGCCATCGCCGCGTCAGGAGCGTGCAAGGAGCCTGCGTGGACGTGGGACAGGCCGCGGCTGGAGCGGACAAAAACTTCCCAGAGGGCCCAAGGGGTTTCGTGGGGCTGGGTGGACTGCGAGTCGTTGGGGATCATGCTGCGTGTTCCTTTTCTGCTTGCTTCCGCGCGTATTCGGCGGCGGCTTCGCGGACCCAAGCGCCGTCGTCGTGCGCTTCACGGCGGCGCTCAAGCCGCTGCGCGTTGCAGGGACCCTTGCCGGCCAGAACGTTTTTGAACTCGTTCCAGTCCAAGGGGCCGTGCTCCCACTTCTTGGTTTCCTCGTTGAAACGGATGTCCTTGTCCGGGAGCGTGAGGCCCAGGACCCTGACCTGCTCCACCATCATGCCGACGAACCGGCTGCGGAGCTCATCGTTGCTGAAACGCTTGATGTTCCACGCCATGGACTGCTTCGAGTTGGGCGAATCGTCGTCCGGCGGACCGAACATCATCAACGCGGGCGCATACCAGCGGTTGACGGCGTCCTGGGCCATCTCCTTCTGGGCAGGGGTGCCGTTGGACAGTTCAAGGAGGATCTCGAAACCCTGCCGTTGGTGGAACGACTCTTCCTTGCAGACACGTACCATTGCGCGTCCATAGGGGCCGTAAGAAGCGCGGCACAGGGGAACCTGGTTGCAGATCGCGGCACCGTCAACCAACCAACCGATCGCACCCATGTCCGCCCAGGAAATCGCGGGGTAGTTGAAGATGGACGAGTACCGGGCTTTGCCGGCGATCAGGTCGCTGGTCATCTTGTCCCTGCTCTGGCCAAGCGTTTCCGCGGCCGAGTAGAGGTACAAGCCGTGGCCTGCCTCGTCCTGCACCTTCGCCATGAGGATGGCCTTGCGCTTGAGGCTCGGAGCCCTGGTGATCCAGTTGGCTTCCGGCTGCATGCCGATGATCTCCGAGTGCGCATGCTGCGAGATCTGGCGGAGCAGGGTCTTGCGGTAGGCCTCCGGCATCCAGTCGCGGGGTTCGATGCGCGAGTCCTCGGAGATGATGCGGTCAAAGTACGCCTGACCGGCCGCCTCCCGCTCTTGCTCTTCCGGGGACAGCTCAGCGGGCACAGACTGCAGATTCTGCGATGCCATGGTTGCTCCTAAATATTTACCGACCGTTCGTTCAGAATATGCGGAAGGCGCGAGATGCGTCAAGCGTATGGGCCGGCGGGGCCCGGCGGGGCCCGGCGGGGCCCGGCGGGGCGAGGGGGCCGGGCCCACGGCGCGGGGTGGGCCGCCGCTCGGGCCGGGTTGGGGGCTAACGAACCGGGCGCTGCGGATCGACGGGACGCTCGCTCATATATATGGGCAAAAGCCGGGACGCTCGCTCACATCAAGTGAGCGAGCGTCCGCAGGAAACAACCTAAAGGTGAGCGAGCGTCCGGGGGCGGCGAGCGCCATTCAAAAGTGAGATCTCGGCGTTTTCACGCGCCCAAGGGGTTGAGATCTCCCGCCTGGGGGTCAAGCCATCGCCGGGGCCAAAACAGGTCGCGGCGCCAGTTGCTTCCGCGCCCAGCGGGCCAGCTTCTTGCCCTTGCCTTTCCACCAGTTGTCCTCATCCTTGTCGTGGTGCCAGCGGAAGATAATCATCACCATCACAAGGACTCCCATGGCCACGTCCATCCAAGACCAGAGGACAGCCTTGGCCAGCACGCTCACGCCCATGACGAGAATCGACGGCACTGCCAGGGTCCTGAAGATGGTGCTGGCCACGTAGCGACGATGCGATCGGGGTACGGACAGGGCACGAACCATGTCGAAGCACAGGCATACCACCACCATTGCCTGGCCCAGGTCCATCAGGATCAGCCCGGGCAGCGACCCCGCGAACATGGCAGCGGATTCCATTCCCGCGCTCAACGGACTGCCTCCGTCGCATTGTGACGCGGAAGGAAGACAACAGGATTGCAGGAAACACACATACGGAAAACCCCCAGAGACCAGGAACTGCGCTTGAGACCAACTGGGTTCCATTCAATCCGCTGCCTCTAGGGCCGGTCACGAGTAGTGGGTACTCTACTTTAACTAGTTGGCTACCTGCACGGAGAGCAACTACCCGGTCCGGAACAGGGTTGTTACAGTGCCGGCGCGTCTGTCCGTGAAGGCTCCTGGGGCGGACCAGCCGGCAGCGCCACCGTGAAGGTGCTTCCACCACCGGGCTTGCTGCTGCAAGTGATGCTGCCTCCATGGCGTTCCACGATGGACTTGGTAATGGACAGTCCGAGGCCAACGCCTGGAATCGCCGCCTGACGGGCAGCGTTTGTCCGGAAGAACCGGGTGAAAATTCTGGTCGACTCGTCCATGGTCATGCCCATTCCCGTGTCCTGTACCTCAAGCTGGACCCAGCCGTCGTTCCGCTCTGCCCTTATCGTCACTAATCCGCCACCCGGCGAATACTTGATGGCGTTGGAAACCAAATTGTCCAAGGCCTGTCCCAGCCTCAAGGGGTCGGCATTCGCCCACAGGGGTGCCGGTACGTCGGCGACAAGGCCCACGCGGGCAGCGTCGGCCTGCGCCCGTGCAGAAACCAAGCTGTTTTCCACCAGCCCAGCCAAATCAGTGCGCCGTGGATGCACGCTCTGGACGGCGACGGCTGACAAAAGGAGGTCCTCAACCAGGGCACGGAGCCGTTCGGCATTGCGTTCCGCGACTTCCAATCCGATCCTCGTAGCTGGTTGGAGCTCTTGGGCGCCGCGGAGCACAAGATCGATGTTGCCCAGGATCGACGTCAGAGGCGAACCGAATTCGTGGGAAACGTTGGCAACCAATTCGTCCTTGGCCGCAAGGGCATCGACAACATCCGTCACGTCCCTGAAAACGATGACCGCACCGCCAAACCCGTCGTCGAGGTCGTTTTTCATGCCCCGGGCGGCGGAAGAGATGGCCCGTTGTTCGGTACCGGCGCCGAACCAAAGAAGATAGTCGGAAAATGTTTCCCCTTGAACGGCCCTTTGAATAGGGCCCTTTTCACGTGGAAGCGGCGTCCGCCGGTCCTGGCCGAAAACCAGCCGGTCTTGTTCCGCGGCCCCCGGCGAGCCTTCCGCCGGCATTGCCATCTCTAGGAATGCCTTTTGTTGGTTGTTGACCAGAAGGGTTTTGCCCTTCGAATCGACGGCGACAATTCCGACGTCGATCGTGTCCAAGATTGTCTTGAGCAGCGTTTCCCGCTCCCGGCTAGCGGCCAACAATTGCCGCAGGGCCTGATCCCGCTGGTTTACCCGCCGTTGTTGGAGGCGGGCATTGGAGCCGGCCAAGCGGACGGAGACTGCCACCACGAACATCATGAGCGGTAAAAGGACCACCGAGGAAAGGTCAGATGGGGTGGGATTTGGCAGGTGCGAAATAACTGGCGGGAGGGCAATGAAGAAAGGACCCACAAAGCTGAGGATCATGCTCGTCCTAGAAAGCATGCCCGAGGCAGACAACCAGATCACGGGAAAGATAGCCAATGTGGCGAGGCCCGGTATCGAGTTGAAGGCGCCGTTTCGCGTGAAGCATAGGGCGACAAGATCCAAAATGGGGATCGTCAGGCTCAGACTCGGTGCCAAGCGCTCCCATGGGACCAGTAGGCAGCCCAGGAACAGGATCCCGTGAAGGGAAACCCCGGTTACGAATAACCAATTCTGGATTAGTCCTGGCCACAAAGTAGGGGCTGCGATCGCCAGGCCTGTGACGATGAACGTCACCGGCAATTCACAGACAGCCAACCGGGCACGGGGTGTGAGTTTTCTGAAGAAACGGGCGGCCGCGCGGAAGAATGACTGCTCGCTCAAGTCAAGACCCTTCGTTGGAGATTCGCGAACCAATTACTGCGTCGAGCGATTCCCGAAGGAGCGCCCGGAGTCATCTATTCCCCCAAGGAACAACAATACGACGGTCCCGAACGATCAACATGGAAGTTCGGAGCGCGCTTAATCCACATATTAGATGCCAGATGACCGCAATGCTTGTATCGTGAGTATTTGGGTGACATTTACCGCGTTGCGCTGGGCTTTGCGGCGATGTGCACCCTCGAGGATGTCCAATGAGCGAGCCTGGGGTAGCTGTAGTCATTGAGGATGACGAAGACGTACGAAATTTGGTTGACGCCATCCTCAAAGAAGCTGGATTTGTGGTGCACTCTGCCGCCACCGGACGCGAAGGCGTGGAAGTGGTACGGGATCACCGCGCCTCCGTGGTAACGCTTGACGTCGGACTTCCGGATATGGATGGCCACGAGGTCCTGCGGCGAATTCGGCAATTCAGCGACGCATATGTCGTGATGCTGACGGCCAGGAACGACGAGCCGGACACGTTGACGGCCTTCCTGACCGGTGCAGACGATTACGTCAAGAAGCCGTTCTTGCCGCGTGAATTGAGGGCCCGGGTCACCGCCATGATGCGCCGGCCTCGCGCGGAAGGCCGGCTTGCCTTGCCGGAGGAAGATCGCGGCGGCCTTTATGCCGGTTCAAATGGGGCCAACCAAGCGGTGATAAAGCACAATGGCTTGGCACTGAACTACAAATCACGCACGGCTACCCTTCAAGGTTCAGCCCTGACGTTGACGAGAAGCGAATTCGATCTGCTCCTCGACCTGCTCCGGGCCAAAGGGGAGGTGCGGACCCGCGCCGATCTCGTCAAGGCAGCGCGCGGTGATTACTACGACGACGATGCGTATATCAGCGAATCCGACGAACGGGCTGTTGAGACCCACATTGGGAACCTCCGCCGAAAGCTTCGCGAAGATCCACAATCACCGCGCTTTTTTCAGACCGTCCGAGGCGTCGGGTATCGGCTCACGCCGAAAATACCGGACTAAGCGGCTCGGACGTCAGCCGTTCCGGAGTACATAGCTGTCCTTTAGTTCCAGGACCGTTTGGTGCCCGCATTCTGCAACTTGCTTGAGGAGGGGCCGGGCTTCACGCAATTCGCTTTTTCGAATGCGTTCCTCCAGTTGCGCTGCAAGTACCGCGAGGCGAACCCCGCCAACCATGATGGAAGAGGTCCTGAGGCTTAGGACCGCGTTCAGTGCCGCCGCCACGTCACCGTGCTCGACGGCGGATGCGAGGATTTCGTATCGCTTTCCCCAGAGTCTTGCGAAGTCGCCGGCAAACGTGCGCGCGATCAGCGGATTGTCCACTTGATCTTCCAGGAGTTGGAATTCTGCCAGATCCAGTATGGGATGTTCGACAAGCGGGCCTGCGGGCAGCCCGTTGGAGTCGTCGGCCGAGCTTGTATGGCTCGGATCTGAATCCTCGTTGACCTCGCTGGAACCTGAACTGAACATAGCCCAATGCTACTTTCTGAATTTCGGAAAAACCGAACTTATGCTTATCTTAAGGAAATCTTAGGCCTTTCCTGATTTACCTCCTTTTGATCGAGTGTGCTAATTCAGCGAATGCGTTATTGCGCTCAGCCGCCACTGAAGGTAGCTATCGTGTTGATGACGGCCGGACCCAGGATGGCGATGAACAGCACCGGGAAGATGAAGAACAGAAGAGGGAAGAGAATCATCACTGGAAGCTTCATCGCCTTCTCCTCTGCACGTTGGCGGCGCTTTACCCTCATGACCTTCGCTTGCACCCTCAGGACCCGGCTGATGGCAATGCCGTATGTGTCCGCTTGAATCACGGCCTGCACGAAGCTTCGGAGTTCCGGAACGTTAGTGCGTTCGGCCAGTGCCAGATAGGACTCGCGGCGGCTCCGTCCAACCTGCATGTCCTGCAGCGTTCGCACCAACTCCTCAGCCAAAGGTCCCTTTCCATTTTCTCCGGCGCGGGCCATTGCTCCTTCAAAACCGAGGCCCGCTTCGACGGATATCAGCATTTGGTCCATGGTATTTGCGAGTTCCAATTGCATGGCTTTTTGGCGCTCTTTTCCTTTGCTGTACAGCAGCAGATCCGGGATAAAGTAACCAAGCAAAACAACAAATATCCCCACGAGCTTGATGATCCCGCTCGAACTGTTGGCACTGATGAACAAACCAAGAAGTGCTCCGCACAATCCGAGTAAGGGCTTAGCTGCGAGGACGCGCCCCAAAGGGAGCGACGGCGGACGGCCGGCCAACGAGAGCAGCCGATCTAGCTTCTGGACGTAGCTTCCAGGGGTCAGTCGGTAGCCAATGAACTCAAGTGCACCGCCCCGACTCTGCGGACCGACCTCAGCAATGTTGGCGCCCCTCGTCAATAGCACCCGGACGGCGCGTTGGGTCTTTCTGTCAGTCGACAGGAATGACCAAGCTAGGTAGGCAATAGGCAGGGGAACTAGGAGCAAGGACAGAAGAAGAGAGGGATTCACGCGTCACCTCAAAACTTCAAGTCGATGATTTTGCGCATCCAGAGACCGCCAATGGTCATCATGATGGCTGACCCCGCCAACATTCCCCAACCGAGCGGATGGGTGAGCATCACGTCCATGTAGCCGGGATTGACAACCACGAGCATGGTAACGATGCCGAAGGGAAGCGCCATCAGGATATATCCCGAAAACTTGCCCTCCGCTGCCAAGGATTTGATGTGTCCCTTGATCTCGCTGCGTTCGCGTATGGTCTCATTGACTTGGTCCAGGACCTCTGCGAGGTTTCCGCCCACCTCGCGGTTGATTTGGATGGCTTGTGCTATCCACACAAAGTCCTCACACCGCATTCGCTCGGCCGCATCGTTAAGCGAGGCTTGGAGATCGCGGCCAAGACTTGTCTCTGTGATGATCCGGCGCATTTCCTCGGCCGTCGGGCTGGCCGATTCAGTGGCCGCGGCGTCGATCGCACGAAGTATGCTGTGCCCGGCCCGTAAGCCACCAGACAGTAGTTGGAGGGTGTCGCCGAGCTGACCATCGAATTTCGCGCGCCGTTTGCCGCCCAGGGAGCTGAGGACGAATCGTGCCACAAGAGGTGCCGGGATGAAAAACAAAAAGGCCACCAATGGGCCTCCGATGACGAGACCGATCAAGGCACCGACTAATGCCCCGGAAATCACGAGGATGAAGAAGTCCGCCTGGCTCATTCTCAGCCCGGCATTCTCCAGTTCTTCACGGTTGAAGAGCCGGATGTTCCGCCTGGTCAGGAATCCATGAAGTACCTCGGCGGTGGAACCTGCAAAGCGCGTCAGCTGCGAACCTGGGCCTACTTGGTAGGGCCGCCTCCGATCCAATGGCACCTCGGGGGCTTTCGGCAGGATCACAGCCACCCCGAAAAGCAGGATGGCTGCAAGCATCAAGGCCATTCCGGTCAAGAGCGTCATGTTGCGTTCACGTCCTTGCTGCTGTTGCCAAGGGAGCGGCAAATACCCCGGGAGAAACGTGGATACCCAGGTCATCGAAGCGGTCGATGAACCGCGGACGGATGCCCGTGGGCACCGGCCTTCCAAGAAACATCCCGTGGGCGTCGACTCCCGCCGAGTAGTCGAAAACAAAAGCGTCCTGGAGGGTGACGATGTCGCCTTCCATGCCTTGCACCTCGGTCACATGCGTGATGCGGCGCGTTCCGTCCCGCAAACGGGAGATTTGGATGATGAGATTCACCGCTGACGCTATTTGTTCGCGGATTGCTCGCAGTGGCAGGTCCATGCCTGCCATAAGTACGAGGGTTTCAAGGCGCGCCACTGCGTCCCGAGGGGAATTTGAGTGCACCGTTGAGAGGGAACCGTCGTGACCGGTGTTCATGGCCTGCAGCATGTCGAGGGACTCCCCGCCGCGGACCTCACCGACGACGATCCTGTCCGGGCGCATGCGAAGGGAGTTCCGGAGTAACTCCCGGATGGTCACTTCACCCTTACCTTCGGTGTTCGGTGGCCTGCTCTCAAGCCTGACAACATGTTGCTGCTGGATCTGCAGTTCCACGGCATCTTCAATGGTGACAATGCGGTTGTCCTCCGGGATGAAAGATGACAGGACATTCAACAACGTGGTCTTGCCGGTTCCGGTACCTCCGGAAACAATGATGTTCAGTTTCGCCTTGACGCAAGCATTGAGGAGCTCGGCCATCTCTGGCGTGAGCGTGCCGAAATCGATCAGGTTCCTGATGGTCAACGGTATTTTGCTGAATTTTCGAATCGTCAGCGACGAGCCTCCAACCGCTAGCGGAGGGATCACGGCATTGACGCGCGAGCCGTCTTCAAGCCGCGCGTCGACCAGCGGGGATGACTCATCGATCCTCCGCCCTACCTTCGAAACGATGCGTTCAATGACCCTCCTGAGATGGCCTTCGGAGCTGAATCCGGAATCCGTGAGGGTCAGCTTGCCCTTTCGTTCGACGTAGATCTGGTCCATCCTGTTGACCATGATTTCCGTGACTTCCGGATCGTCCAGCAAGCGTTGGAGCGGCCCGTAGCCAAGGACGTCGTCCGCCACGTCCGCCACGAGCCGGCTGCGCTCGTCCGCAGACAGCGGGACCTGCTCGGCGTCGATGATCCGGGTGAGCTCTTCCCTGGCAGTTGTCCGCAACTCATGTTCGCTCACGCTCGAGTCGTTGAACCGCGCCCCGAGCCGCTCGAACAATGCCGTGGCGGCGCGCCGCTTGAGGGCAGCGAAGGCATCAACCGGTTGCTGAGCCCTGGGCTTTGGCGAGTCCGGGATATCGGCCAGCTTGACTGACGTGTTGGGTTTTGCAACACGGATAGGCTTCCCGGCGGGATTTGGCCTGATTTGCTGAGTGGACTCAGCGAATGTTGGTTTAGGCACAGAGAGCGTGCTCGGGCCAAGTTCTCCCCCCGCGCCGGCGGACGCTTCGACCTTGTCTTCGACCGCATGGATACGTTCAGACAGCTTCATCTAGACCACAACCCTTCTGTGCATTTTGCGCTGCGCTGTGGCGCGCCAGGTCGGATTGAAGCGCTCCACAAGCTGCTTGAGTCCCTTGACGGCCGGATCCTTCACCGCTTCCTGGAGCACGGGAATGCCGCGGTTGGTGGAGAACGCAACGGCCTTCGAGCGAGGGATGCTGACGTCAACCGGGGCACCGACGGTCGATTCGACGTCCTGGACCGACAAGCCTGACTTGGAATCAGCCATGTTGAGCACCACGTGCCGGGTTTCCGGTAACAGGTTCAACTTGCGGAGAATGTCCAGGCCGGAACGAAGGCCCCGGACGCTTGGAACATCCATGCCAGTCACCCACACAGCGTCCGAGCATTGCTCGAGGGCAGCGAGCCCGATTTCGGGTAATCCGGGTGCAGTGTCCACAACCACATACTGGAACTCCTGGGCCAGCTGTTCGAGCAGCCGGCCAACCTGTTCCGGCGAGATCTCGTCTGCTTCAACAGGATCCTTCGGTGCGCACAAGGCATAGATGCTTGCCGGGTGGACGGTGAGAAAGGCCTTGAGTACCAGTGAATCCTGGCTGGCGGACGGAGTAACAGCGTCGGTAACGGTGTGCTCGGGATTGAGGTAAAGCCCGGACGCGACATCACCGAATTGCAGGTCCAGATCCACGATCACCACGCCCATCGGCGCTATCTTGCCTAGCCCCACCGCGATGTTCGTGGCGATTGTCGTCTTGCCCACGCCACCCTTGGGGGAAAAGACGCCGATCACCAAGCCCTTCGGGGACCCCGGTTGCTTGGGTTCCATGGTGCGCTGACGGCTCGCGAAAGACTGACACGCGCGCTCAAGCATCACCCGTATCTGGGCAACGTCCGCAGCTGGGCTCATGATGTCGCGAATGCCGGACCGCATGGCTTGGAGGACGAACCCAGGATCCAGTTCACTGACGAGAATCACACTCAGCTCGGGCAACTGCACATCGAGAACCGTGGCCAGGCGAAGGGCGTCCTCCACGGGCACGTCGGGTCCCAGAATCAGCACTTCGAGTTGTTCCTGGTTGAGCGCGCCGAACAATTCGGCCGGATCAGCCGGCAAGACGCTGGTGAAAAAGGTCTGCACGCTTCCGGGCAGGCCACCCGCAACAGCTTGGCGCAAACGTTGGTCAAAGTCAGTATTGGGAGTTATCAGGACGAAGCGGCTCATTTGTATACCCCGCTCTGCTGCATGACGGTGGGGCCACTGTCTTTGGCATCCAACGGCTCTTTGCTGAGCCAGATCTTTTCGAACTCGGCGGCGAAGACAATCTTGGATGCGTCCAAATCATTTACGGCAACGGTCAGCAGGAGGGAGCCGGTGGGAAGTGCGCTGTCCCTGGATCCTGCCGCACCGGAACTGGGATTCGGCGTCGCTTGTGCACTCGCTGCCGCTTGAGGGGCGCGTTGGACCAAAGTCACAAGAACCTTGTGAATCGCCAGTTCGGTAGTTTGCTTGTCGCTCGACATGGAGATGAATATTCCAATGTGGTCACCAGGAACCAGCAGTCCCCCGACCACCCGCTGGGGTTCCAGTTGAAAGGAGACCTCCTGGAGCCCTGCGGGCACCTTGACGTTCCCAGGAGTCTTGAGTGCATCCGGGGCCACCAAACGTTCGGCCACCAACGTCTCGCCAGGGACGAGGTCAACGGCAGCGACCTTGCCCGCTGAGTCCCCAAGGGTGTGTAGTGCCGAGGTTGGGACCGCCGATTGCGGTAGTTGCTGGGTAGCCAGGGAGTCCTTCATGGCGTCTACAGAGGTACCGGCAGGGATGGCCGCCTTGACCACCAACACGTCAACGGGGGCCAGGTTCTGGACGGCCCGTTGATCCGCTCCTTGCGCGTAGGAGAATACGAGAATCACCCCGACGACGGCCAGCAGTGCCGCTGCCGATCCGGCCAACAAGCGTGACTTCACTTACTACTCCTGTGCTCAAAGAATGGGATGAAAACTAGTTGGTGAGGCGCGCGATGGTGGCCCCGTAGGCGTCTACAGGCCCCAGCGAGTAGCCATCTGCCAGCGAGACGTACTTGACGAAACTCCCAATGATTCCGCGGCAATTTCCGGTACAGGAAAGCGCTGAAGGGACATCGGGACTTGTGTTGCGGAACGTGTCCGGGAGAGAGCTGTTGCCGCTGAACTTCCACCCCGTCACTTTGAATGCGGCGAATGACACGAGGTGATAAACAGCCCCGCTGCCCGTACCTGTCACCCCGTCGAAGACCGGTAGCAGAACGACGACGTCGCGGCCAGCGGTGAGGGTATCGGCCCACTTTTGAAGGGTGGCCGCACAGTTACCTGGCGAACTGTTCCCCGGGGCGCTGCCGCCCTCACTGACCGCGAGGTTGATCGTCCCTCCGCACGCACCGGGATCTTGCGTGATCCAGCCGAAACCCCCAGGCACGGTGGTGCCGGAAGGGCCGTAATTGCAACTGGGGTTGGCGCCCGAACCGTGGTCCTGAAGAAGCTGGAGTGCTCCGCCGATATATCCCTGCACCTGGCAGATGGAATACGTGAGGGGAAAGGGGGTTCTGCCTGCGACGGCACTTCCCCATTGAACGCTGGAAGTGGTCACAACGTCCGTGGTGTTGACTCCAAGGACACGGGCGAAGAAGAGCGAGACGGCGTTCGGCGCGCCGCCTGCCTGCTGGGCCCCGGCGGTCACCGTTACTTTGCGGTTGGACAGGTCCAGGCTGACCGACTTGACGTTGTTCAAGCCGTCGACAGCGTTCTTGTTTGCGACATCAGTGGCGATTTGGGACGTGGCCGAGCAATTCGGATCGCTCGTATTCGCAGCGCATTTCTGGGCTACCGCGAGGGCAGCCGCATCGGATCCGTTCTGCACTTGCGCCCTTTCCGAGTACAGCATTCCCGCATCCACAGCCAGGGCCGCGAACCCGAGCAAGACGACCAGAGCGAGAGCGATCAGGACCGCCACTGCCCCGCGCTCGCCATCGTCGTCACGGACCATCAGCCGCTGCATACCATGACTCCTACTCCTTGCATCGGGAATGGACCGGCGATTCCCGTGAGGGTGCTGAGCGTGTATTTGATGGTTAGGGTCATTTGGGCACCGGAGCTGCAGCTGGCGGGACCGAAGGTGAAGTTCGCATCCGCCAGCTGTGGGTTCAACGACACAGCTGCGTTCTTCGCCGCTGTCTTGGCGGCCGTCTGGTCATTTGAGATTGCCATGACCCGGACTCCTTCGCGGGCTGCATTTGAGAGCGACACCTGGACGTTGTAGGCCCTGCCGAATTCCATGATTCCCAGGAGCAGCATGATCAGGACTGGTGCCAAGATGGCGAACTCGACCGCCACGGCACCGCGCTCTGATGCCCTCGGCATACTGTTGACCTTCCAGAGAACGGATTGTTCGAATCAAGCAGAGTGGCGGCCGCCTGAATGCCGCCGCCACTCGGGAATTGCTTGTTGTGCCGGTATTGCCTCCCGGGCACTGTGCGGTGCCACGCCTAAGGGCACGTACCGGTGCCGGCGGTCGTTCCTGCGGCGTACGTTTTGCCAGCCACGGAACACTGGACGTTGGTGAATGTGTCTTTGACCGTCCCGCCCAGTAGCGTGACGGCGACAATGATGACAACAGCGATGAGGGAAACCATAATGCCGTATTCGACGGCGGTGGCACCGGTTTCGTCACGCCTCGCGTGAAACGCGGACTTTAGGAAAGCGGAAAGCATTGATGCTCCTTGTTGTCTGGTACGAACGGCCGGGTAGGAAGCAACCTCCTAGGGGCAGGTGGCCGTACCAGCGGTTGTCCCGGCGGCGTAGGTAGTCTTGCCAGCCACGGAACACTGAACCTTGGTGAATGTGTCCTTGACCGTCCCGCCCAGCAGCGTGACAGCGACAATGATGACAACGGCAATGAGGGAAACCATGATGCCGTATTCGACGGCAGTGGCGCCCTTCTCGTCGCGACGGATGCGAGATGCGGCATTGGAGAAGAAAGCAAACATGTGAAACTCCTGAGCGAGTTAGGGGATGCGGGCTGGTCCAGCACCAACCCACTAGCAACGTAGCAAGGCCCAACTCCCCGTGGCGCAGTCCTTGGGACATCCTGTGGCAAGACTCGCGATCCTGCGCATTTCTTGTGTTAAAACTGGGAAAACCTCCGGTCTTGGGCAACCCTGCCGAGCGAAATCCAAGGTGAGAAGATAGCGCCTCCGGATTGCCGCCGTCGGACGCTAAACGACTGGTCGCGGCACTTCCAGTGGACGCTCGCTCACCTTTAAGGCCAAAATGGCGAACGCTCGCTCACGCTCAAATCGTCAGGTGAGCGAGCGCCCGCGGAAACACCGTTAAAGGTGAGTGAGCGTCTGGGGGCCCGAGGGCTCAACGGCCGCAGCGCTTTGCGCCTACGACTGGTCGCAGGCCCGGAGAACCCGAATGAATTCGTCCACCGTTTCCGGTCCCTGATCGCTATCAGCCAAGCGAACAAGTTGGGAGGCGAGGATTGCGACTTTGACGTTGGTCCGGCTGCTGCCGCTGATAAGCAATTTGAAGGCAGCATCGGACGTGATGAGCAAGCGTCCCATCAGGATGCCGCGCGCCTGATGGATGACACCACGCGTGGCATTGGCACCGGCGACGGCGTCGCGCGCGGCCTGTTCGGTTTCCCGGCGGAGGGTTGACGTCAGATCGATCGTGGCGCCCTCCAACGTTGCGACCATCCCCGAGGCGCCCAGATGCCCGTGCCCCGCCGTCAGCACGCGTCGGGTATGTCCATGCGCGTCAATTATCCGGTGGTAGATGCAGAAGTGTCCGCCGTCGCGGAATACTTCATCGAGGATCTCGATAGTCCGCGCCCTGTCATCGGGGTGCTTGTGGGATATCAGCAGCTCGAACGTCGGGACAACTTCCCCTCGCTGGTAGCCGTGGAGGTTGAACAGTCCGTCGGACCACTCCGCTTTGCCCGAGAGGGGATCAAAAAGGAAGGTTCCGGCCAGAAACCCCGCGCCGCCCAGCGCACTTGAATACGTACGGGGGCTGTCCACCATGGCGCAAAAACCCACTTCCTAAGCGTGCTTATTAATCAGCAAGGCTCCAGAATACAGCGCGCGAACAGAGATTCCGGACTCCTTAACAACCTGAAACGCGAGCGCGTCCGGACGTGCCCGGATCTCCGGATGTCCGTTCCGGTGGGTCCGTTGCCGTGCTGGTCAGCCGCCGGTGGTCGTTGCGCTCCGGACCTGGGTGCGGTCGACCGAGATGCTAAGGGTCAGAGCCGAGATGGCTGTCTTGGGGACGTTGCCGTTGAAGTTGATTCTTGCCCGGAGCCGGAGGCCTGCTGCGGAAGTTGCCGGAGCAGGGCCGGTGGTGTCGGGGATGGTCGAGGTTCCGAAGGGTGTTGTCAGGATTGTTGCCACGGTTCCGCCCAAGCACGCACCGCTGGGTTCATTCCACGTGCCGCTGCAGGATTCGATGAAGAATTGCACGGTGGACGGGGCCGAGGTGGAGCCGCCGTAGCTTGCCGCCGTGAGGGGCAAGGTGCCCGTGTTCCCGACCGTGAAGTACCGGGGCGTAAACGAAGGATTCCCAGTGCCGCCATTGTTAGCGAAGTTGAGGGTCAGTGGGCCGCTGCCGTAGGGAGCGGCGGTGCTCAATGAGGCGACGGCTGCCCATGTGCCGCTGGAAGCGGTCTGGGAAGCGGAGGTGGTGTTCGCCGTCGTCGCCGCGTCAGCCGGGGTGGACGTGCAAACCAGCAGGACCGCTGCCGCGATGGCGGCTGCGGCCCTGCTGGAGTAGCGGTGCACGTTCACGCGTTGCTAGCTTCCGGTGGTGGTGGAGGTGCGCTGGGTTTCGCCGAAGGTCCAGGTCAGTGCCGAGGACAGGCCCTGAATCGGGCTGGCGGGAAGATTGCCGTTGGTCGTGGTTTCGTTCTGGTCCGGCAGGGTCAGGGAGAGCTGGAGGTTCACAGTGGACCCCGCCGTGACGGACCCGGCGATCAGGGTCGAAGGCGCCGCGACGAGGGAGCTCAGGGGAACGCTTGTTGCCAGGACGGTGGTGGTGGCACCGGTGCCCGTGCAGGTGCCGGCACCGGTGGTGGTCCAGGTGCCGGAGCACTGGGTGACGGTGACGTGGAGTCCCTTGGTGGCGTCGGTGGTGAGCTTGCTGGAGGTAGCATCCGCGACCGCGAGGGTCAGGGCTTTGGCGTCCATGGTGTTGCCCTGGGTGAGGTTGACGTAGCGGATCACGGTGTCCCCGGGGGCGAGGTTGGAGACGGACTGGCCGAACCCGGTTCCGTTGTTTGCCATCGTCAGGCTCAGGGTGCCGGAGGTGGCGTTCTGGGCAGTGGCGTTGGAAGCGGTGGCGTTCAAGGCAGCGAACACGCCACCTCCGGTGATTGCCAGGCCGGCCGCTGCCACGGCGCAGGCGGCGAACAGCGCGGGCGCCGGGCGGGCGGCGGAACGGGCGGCGCGGCGGGCTGGGGTTGCAGACATGACGAATCCTTTACGGGAGCTGGTGCGGGGATGGTTTTAGTGAACGGGGATGGCGCTGCGGCGGCCGGAGGCGCCCGGTGTGCGGCGTGCCGACGGGGCGGAGGTGCTTCGGAGGATCCACCAGACAGCGGAACCGGTGACCGTCAGGCCGAACAAGGCGGTCAGGAGGGCCCGCTGGAGGGGACTCTCGATCCACAACAGGACGCTTCCTGCCGAGGGAATGACGCCGACGACGACGGGCACCTGGGCCTGGTCCAGCACGGCCGTCCAGTGGTCCGGAGCCGGGTTCGCGTCACCTTTGGTGGTGAGGACCGGGTTCGACGGAGTGCCGGCGATGGCGGTGATGCGGTGGGCGAACGGGGTGCTCTCACCCGGAGGTGTAAACACTGCGATCTGACCCGGACGAAGGGTGGTCACATCGGCCGGTGCCGTGATGAGCAGGTCCCCGGGGGCGTAGGCCGGGCGCATGCTGCCGGTCAGGACCGGGGAGAATCCGATGTGCAGAAGTGGGGCCACGACCCCGACGCCGAGGAACACCAGTGCGGCGAGCGTCGCGGCCGTCGTCGCGATCATGCCGAGCACGCGGCGTGGAGAAATACGTTGACGGATCCTCGCCCCCAGACGGGGACCCGTGCTGGAGCTGAGTGAGCTGCCCATCGGGACGTTTCCGTTTCGTTTGAGACCGTGTAGTGGAACAAGATCCACTTTGCTGGGCCCACATCAAGACGGCTCAAATATTCCAATAAGGTTTGTTTAGGATTTTTCCTCAGGACTTAAGTGAATCTTGAGCAAATCTTTACGGAAACCAAGGCTTGGACTGATGGACATGCAAAGGGTGGGGGCCAACGGTCCCCACCCTTTGCGCTCAAATCAATGCTCAGTCCTCCACAACCACCTTGCCCTTCATTCCCATGAAGTCGTGCAGAGCG
This sequence comes from Arthrobacter rhizophilus, assembly GCF_026241105.1. GTDB lineage: Bacteria > Actinomycetota > Actinomycetes > Actinomycetales > Micrococcaceae > Arthrobacter. Next base: position 110,377 of record NZ_JAPFFT010000003.1, read on the forward strand.
CAGATGTAGTCATAGACTCCTGCCTTGTTGAATTTCACAGTGAACGTGGTGCCCGGCGTCATGAAACCGGAATGGAGCTGCCCGCCTGTGAAGTTCGTTGGATCACCGACCGGAGGGAAGACGTTGGCCGGTTCGGTGCCGAAGGTCACCGTGTGCGGAGCGCCCATGCCGTTGTTCACGAAGCTCACGATCTCGCCAACATGGATGACCACCTTAGGCTCGATGAACCGCATGACCATGGCTACGCCGTCGTCGGCTCCCGCAAAAACGGTGTGGTCGTCGGCCTGGTCACGGGCAGCGCTCCATTGCTCATAGCCGTCGCGGAGGATGGCTCGCGCCGTCCGATCAGCCCGGTTGTTGTACTGCTCCTGGGTGTACGGGTAGTCCGTGCCTTTGTCCCGCACGTGGATTGTGCCCTTCATGACCGTGCCGTGCACGAGGCAGTAGTACGTGAAGTCGCCTGTATCCGGGAACTTCAAGGTGTACGAATCAACTGCCGGGAACCCACTGTCCGAGACGTTCGACATCACACCGGAGTTGTAATATGAGTGCCCGTCATAAGACTTGCCGCCTTGAGCCAGCAAGTACAGAGGGTTGGATGGATCGAAGGGTTGCGTGGACTCAATCGTTTGCCCCGCGGCCAGGAACGTGACCGTGTGAATTTCGGCCGCATTGGCTTCCCACGTGACCTTGTCACCGGCATTGATGTAAATGTTCTTCGGCAGGAAGGACATTCCCTGAATGGCCTGGTCCGACGATTCGGAGCCGACCTGAACGGTCCACGTCCGTGCGGATTTGCCGCTGTCCGCGACGGCCGTGCCACTGAGCGCTACTGGCAACGCCAGAGCAAGGAGCAACACCAAGAGCGCCCTCAGGCGCGGCAATAAAAGGGGTTTTGGATGAGCAGTCATAAGACTCATTCCTTAGAAAAATCTGTGCTGACCGGCTGTTTCCAGCCTGGAAATTGAGGCGCCGGAGACCATGGCGTCGTTTGACGGTGACTCTGTTTCCTTGAACTTCCCTATGAACTTCAGCTCGCAACTACTGCCCGTCCCCCACATTCGGTGCGGCGCCGCGACGATGGGGCCAAGCGGGATCCTCCCTTGCTCGGAGGGATAACGTCCAGTTCCACGGGTAAAAGAACCCCCCATTGCGGAACGGATAGGACGCGGCAAAAAGCCGGCCCATGTGAAGGCGGAGAGATTTAAATCCCATCGTGCTCCCAGAACGTTATTTTGTCGAGATACCGGAATCAACGGATTAATTCAACTACTCCTGCCCCCGGCGGGACGGCTATCCGCGTTCACCAGTATCTTTCAAACCCACCCCCAGGCAACCTTCTCTTTGGGTCGCCGGTTCTCGGCAGAGACCCTTCCGCAATCGTGGCACAGGACCGTTCAGTAAAGCTGCCTGCGTCCTTTTCAACCTTCGATGACCCTGACGCGCTGAGGGGCAATCGTCCCCGGGAGTCAGCGGATCCCGCCCGCACCATTTGAGCCGAAACGGGATGGTTACGGACCGGCCAGAGCGGCGATGACGACAAGGACTGTGAGGACGGCCAGGATCGCCAGCACTGCGTACCCGGGCCACTTCGGGCCCTGGCGATGGGGGTTGATGTCAAGGTAGGGCATGGTGGCGCGGCTACTTCTCAGGGCGCGGCAACGCAGCGTGCTTCCGGCTCCCGTGCCACAGCAGGAGCAGGTGGAGGGAAACCAACAGCACAAGTGTGACGGCCTCGAAAATTGCGAGGTCGACGGCATAGCGGATGAAATCCACTGCTAGGGCGCCTTTCATTAGGACAACCCGCCGATCTTATGCGGAACAGGTCTCCTCTACCTAGTCAAACTCAAGGTGGCGTGTAGAAGAGCTCAAGTTCTGCTTAAGATTCGCTCAACAGGCCAAGGAAAATGAACGCTGATGCGTCTGAGCAGTGTCCTCATTCATCGTTCAGAACGGGAGGTTCCCGACTGAGACCGGTTGCCGGGATTCAGCGGTGGCCGCGCAAACTCGCGGGCACAGTTCATGGCCTGCCAGGAGGCCATTGAGAGTTCGTGCCGGCCAGCGGCGCTGTAGAGGTCGCCGGCCCATTCAAATTCAACCTTTCCCATTTTTCGTGCTTCCGCAGTTCCAGCGCAGGATTCTCCCAGTTATGCCCCGCCGGCGGAGGGTTACCCAAGGTTAGTCCAAGGATTGGAATAAACCTGACCGGGGGCTGTCAGCTTCGAAGTGTCGATGAATCCCACGCACACCCGGAAGCGCAGAAGACAGTGCATTAGACCCGTACTGCTTCCAGCGCCTCCCCTCGCTGTGCGTTCGTTGGCTGCGGCATCCAGTTGTACCTGGGGGTTGCAACCGCCGCAGGGCCCGCTCAGGGGCTGCCGGTCAACCGTGCGTCCGCACCCTTTGTGGCCAAATCGAGGCCTTCTTGTGCACGTTTTTAACTCACCTGAGTGATACGTTCCGGTCATGAACAGACGACGGCGGCTGTGGCTTGCGGCAGGACTGGCAGCTCTGCTGGCGCTCATCGTTGTCCTGGCCGCGATCGTCGCCGGGTCCAGCAGGACTTCGTCCGGACCGTCACCGTCAAGCGCCCCCTCAAGCGTGGCCACGAGCGCAACGCCAACCAGCACGCCATCCGCGACCCAATCCCCCGCGCCACCTGCCGCGGTACCGGCGCCACCAACAATCCCTGAGCTTCCGGCAACCCCCATGAACATCCTGGTGATTGGCAGCGACAGCCGCGAAAATGCCAGGGAACAGAACAATCAGACCATCACAACAGGCCAGTCATCGGACCAACGCTCGGATTGCCTGATGCTGATCCACGTACCGGCGGACCGGCACAAGATCTACGGCATTTCGATCCTGCGCGATAACTGGGTGGACATCCCGGGCTATGGTGCCTCCAAAATCAACGCCAGCCTTGAGGTGGGAGGCACCCCCCTGGTGGTCCGAACGGTCGAATCACTGTTGGGCACGCACATAGACCACACCATCATGCTGGACTTCAACGGCTTCAAGACCCTCACGGATAGCCTCGGCGGGATCGACGTCAATGTCACGTTGCCCTTCACCGCAAGCTTTGAGACCCATCACGTATTCCCCGCCGGAGTCAACCATTTGGACGGACAGGCAGCCCTGGAGTTCGTCCGCGAGCGCTACTCATTCGTGGACGGCGACTACCAGCGCGTCCGCAACCAGCACACGTTTCTCCAGGCCCTACTGACAAAGCTCAGGGGCGGAATCCAAACCCCCGCGGGAGTCCTCGGTCTGGTCAACTTCGCGGCCAACTACCTCACGGTGGACCAGGGATTCGACCCCGTTTCCGTAGCCATCCTGGCCTACGGACTCCGAACTGTGGATCCCGGCGCCTCCGTCTTCTTCACCCTGCCCACGGCGGGGACCGGCACTTCCCCGGACGGGCAATCGATCGTGCTGCCCGATTACGCCGGAATCGGAGAAGTGGCCGCCGCCTTGCGGGACGACACACTGCCGGAGTACGCCGTCGCGCATGGTTACTGAGCCACGGCTACCCCCGCAGCGAACGCAGGCTCCGGCGCTCGGGCAGGCTCTATATATTGAGAACATGACCCAGACTCCCGGTTCCGCCCAGCCGTCCCACACCGAAGGCCCAACAGCCCCTGTCGCAAAAAAGGTGCCGCACACCCGCGAGCACCACGGCGATGTTTTCGTGGACAACTACGAATGGCTGCGGGACAAGGAATCCGCCGAAGTCGTCGAGCACTTGAAGGCTGAAAACGCCTACCAGGAGGCCGTCACCGCACACCAGGAACCGCTGCGCGAAGCAATCTTCCAGGAAATCAAGGGCCGCACCCAGGAGACGGACCTCTCGGTCCCCAGCCGCAAGGACAACTGGTGGTACTACACCCGCTCTATTGAGGGCAAGGAGTACGGCATCCATTGCCGTTTCCGCGCAGCACACTCCGGCGATGCGGTGGCCGACTGGACGCCGCCGGCGGTGGAACCCGGCGTCGAACTCCAGGGCGAAGAAGTCCTGCTGGACGGCAACGTCGAAGCGGAAGGCAAGCCGTTCTTCTCCATTGGCGGTACCGCTGTGACGGTGGACGGCAACCTTTATGCCTACGCCGTGGACAACTCCGGCGAGGAACGATTCACTCTTCGCATCAAGGACCTGCGGACCGGCGAACTGCTGCCGGATGTCATCGAGAACATTTTCTACGGCGTGGCCTTCTCCCCAGACGGCACCCGGATCTTCTACACCGTGGTGGACGACGCCTGGCGCCCCTACCAGGTGAAGTCGCACGTCCTGGGAACGCCTGTCAGCGATGACCTGGTCATCTACCAAGAAGACGACGTCGCCATGTGGCTCGGATTCGAAATCTCCTCCGACCGGCGGTACCTCGTGCTGAGCATCGGCTGCTCGGAATTCAGCGAAACGCGCTTGCTGCGCTTTGACGATTACGACGCCGGCCTGTCCACCGTGATATCCCGCGACGAACACATCCTCTACGAGGCCGAGCCGTTCCTGCTGGATGGCGCTGAAACCATCCTCCTTACGCACAACAAGGAGGCCATCAACTCGATGGTTTCCATCGCGGACCCGGCCGAGTTCGCCAAGCCGCTGGCCCAGCAGCACTGGCGCACCGTCGTCGAGCACTCCGGCTCCGTTCGCGTCAACGGCGCCGGCGTCACGTCGACGCATCTGGTGGTTGCGGTGCGGCAGGACACGATCGAACGCGTTCAGGTGCTGCCCCTCGCTGGACTGGGAACGGCGGCGCAGGGCGCTGCGGTGGAACCCGCCTTCGACGAGGAGCTGTACACGGCAGGAGTGGCCGGCTCGGACTACGAGGCCCCGGTGATCCGCATCGGCTACACGTCCTTCTTCACGCCGTCGAGGGTATACGACTTCGTGCTGCCCACCGCCGCACTCCCGCAGGGCGAACTGCTGCTACGGAAGGAAAGCCCGGTGCTGGGCGGGTACGCCGCGTCAGACTACGTGGCCACGCGGGAATGGGCGACGGCGGCGGACGGCACGCACGTGCCGCTTTCCGTGCTCCGGCACGCCTCCGTGTCGCAGGATTCAACCGGCGCGGGCCTGGTCTACGGCTATGGCTCCTACGAGGTCAGCATGGATCCGGGCTTCGGCGTGGCGCGTTTGTCCCTCCTGGACCGCGGAATCGTCATGGTGATCGCCCACATCCGCGGCGGCGGCGAGCTCGGCCGGCACTGGTACGACGACGGCAAGAAGCTCAACAAGAAGAACACCTTCACGGACTTCATCGCAGCAACTGACTGGCTGGCATCCTCCGGCTGGGTGGCACCGAACCGGATCGCGGCCATGGGTGGCTCTGCCGGCGGCCTGCTGATGGGCGCCGTGGCCAACCTTGCGCCGGAGAAGTACGCCGCCGTTGTTGCCGCCGTGCCGTTCGTGGATGCCCTGAACACCATTCTGGACCCGGAACTGCCGCTCTCCGCGCTCGAGTGGGAGGAATGGGGCAACCCCATCACCGATCCCGAGGTGTACCAGTACATGAAGTCCTACACTCCGTACGAGAACATCCGTGCCGTCTCCTATCCGAAAATTGCTGCAGTGACGTCCTTCAACGACACCCGCGTGTTCTACGTGGAGCCCGCCAAGTGGGTTCAGGTGCTGCGTTCCGAGACCACCGGCACAGCGCCGATCGTGATGAAGATCGAGATGGAAGGTGGACACGGCGGGGCATCGGGTCGGTACGTGCAGTGGCGTGAGCGCGCCTGGGACTATGCCTTCGTCGCGGACTCGCTCGGCGCCGTCGATCTGCTGCCTGGCGCAGGGCTCAAGTAGCGTTCTCGATAGTAGGCTCTCCCATGGGGGCCGAACCGAAACAGTAGGAGCGCAGTGGAGAGTCGCTTGACTAACGACGCATCGGCGCCAAACCGTGCCTTGGTGGCCGACCCCGATCCTGTGCGTCTCGAAGAGACGGTTGCGGCCCTCATCTCCGCGGGGTTCTTGGTCCGTACAGCGTTCGACGCCGGCTCGCTTGCGGCCGCGCTGGAAAGCGGGCCGAGCGACGTGGTGGTCTTGGACAACGAACTCCGCGAATTCCTTCCCAGGAACAGCGTCCCCGTCCTGCTCATGCTGGATTCCGAGGACAAGCTGGATGTCGCAGCCCTGGAAACCTGGATAATTGCGGATTTTGTATACAAGGGCCAAGCACCGGGCTTTCGGGCATCCAGGGCATTGGTCCTCATAGCCCGGGCCGCCGAACGTATGCGTCGCCGCTCCGAAGCCGAATCACTGCGTGAGAGCTTGCGGAAGGTGTCCTCGGCCATCCGCTCAACCATTGATCCCGGACAGATTGCCCGGCACCTGGTGGATGGTATCGGCGAGGCCCTTAGTGCGGAACACGTCTGGTTCACCACATTCCCGGACGTACGCGTGCCGCAGGTCACCGCCGAATGGAGCGCCCCGGGACTGGCACGAGGAGTCCTGCCTCCCGAATTAGCTGACGAAACCTCCATGTTCGAACTGGCGGAGCGCCTATGGGCCGAAGCAGACGTGCAACCGCTCCCGAAAGGAACTCCGCCGGGCCGGGCTCTCCCGGGGCGCCCCGGTGGAGCAGGTCGGCACGGTGGCGCCGGTTCGCCGTCGGCCTCTGTTGTGGTTCCTGTGGGCGAAGGTGATCTTGTCCTCGGGGTCATCTGGATCGCGCGACCGGACACCGCACACGAATGGACCCGAGCCGAAATCGGCCTGATCCAGCACGTTTCTGGGAACTTGGCGTATGGACTGATGCAAAGCCACCTGATTGGCGCACAGCAGCAGGTCATGTACAAACTCCAGGAACTCGACCAGGCCAAGACCGACTTCCTCACCACGGTGAACCACGAACTTAGAACCCCGCTGACGTCCATCACCGCCTATCTGGACATGATCCGCAGCGGCGCCGGCGGACCGATTCCTGCGGGTGTGGCGCGGATGATCGACGTCATTTCACGAAATGCCGAGCGTCTCCGCCGCCTGATCGAGGACATGCTCACCGTCTCGCACCAGGACACTTCAGGCGATCTCCAATTGAGCCGCGTCAACGTGGGCACCCTGCTCAGGCTCGTCGTCTCGACGTTGCAGCCCCTCGCGGACTCCCGTTCGCTGTCCCTCACCGTGGAGCATGCCCCAGGGACCGTAACCGTCCAGGCCGACGAAGCCAAGCTGGAGCAGGTTTTCGCCAATATCATCAGCAACGCGATCAAATTCACCCCCGACGGCGGCCACGTCGCTGTCAGCAGCGGGATCGCCTCCGATCCAGGGACGGTTCCCAGCGTGGTGGTGCGCGTCGAAGACACCGGCGTCGGGATCCCGGAAACGGAAATCGACCAAGTGTTTACGCGATTCTTCCGCGCCTCCAATGCCTCCACCGCGGCCATCCCCGGCAGCGGGCTCGGCCTGGCGATAGCCCACGACATTGTGGAGCGCCATTCCGGCAAGCTCAATATCGAGTCCGGCCTCGGTGTGGGAACCACGGTCTCGGTCCGGCTTCCGCTGGATACCGGCGGCTAAGGAGACACGGACGGTTCGGCGCCGTCCTCGGCTCGGCGGACGACGGTTCGGCGCCGTCCTCGGCTCGGCGGACGACGGTTCGGCGCGCCGTCCTGACCTTGTTTCGTGTGGGAAAGCGCTTACGACACGGCGAGTCGCGTTATTTCGGCGCTCAAACCCGCCAAACAAGGTCAGGACGGGAACTCGTTTTGACCCGCGGCCCCAAAAGACACCGCAAAAAACACCGCCCCCGGGCGGTGGCCCCGAGGCGGTGTTGGAACAGTCTTGACGTCTGGCGATCAGCCCTAGTTGGGCCACCAACCGACCTGCGCGTAAAGCACTGGGTCGGACACAACAGGGACGGTGGTAACCGTGGTGCTTGTGGTGTGGTGAGTGGTCTTCGGCGCGGCATTGGCAGGAGTAACAAATCCGCCAATAACCAGCATGCCCGTCATGAGAAGTGTTGCGGCGAATTTTTTCATGCACTGCTCCTTTGAGCCGTTAGAAATCCGAAGGTGACCTTCCCAGCGTAAGGAGCGTTGTTAAACGTTCCCTTAAGATCGGATCAGTTTTCCGTAGTCTTTGCGGCCAGGCGGTATCCAATGCCGCGCACGGTCTCCACCCAACGTGGCGACTGTGCCGAATCACCCAGCTTCCGCCGCAGATTGGCGATGTGAACCTGGATGGCGCGCTCTTCGGACTCGCTCACGTAGGCTCCGGTTTCGTACTCCCTGGCATGTAGCCAGCGGGCCAGCCCCGACGTACTTCTGACCACGCGTCCGGCTTCCATAAGCGCCTGGAGCAGGTCGAACTCAGTTCGGGTCAATTGCACTTCTTCGGCATCGACGCGTGTTGTCCGCGTGGCCACGTCCAAGTAGAGGCCGTTGTGTTCCAGCCCGGTATGGTCCGACTCTTGTGGGTTGGTTGTTTCGTGCGATCCTCGGTGCACCGCTGTTGCCGACGGGTTCGGCGCCGCAGCCGGCGGCGCCCCCTCTGCTGGCGACAGCTCCGCCGTCGTGATCCCTGCGGAAGTGCCGCCCGATAGCTTGCTGCCCCGGGGCCTGCGGAGGAGCGTCTCAACCCGGGCAAGGAGCTCCCGGGGGCGGAAGGGCTTGGTGACGAAATCGTCCGCACCGACGGCCAGTCCTTGTAGCGTGTCCACCTCGCGTGCACGGGCCGTAAGCATGACGATGTAAGCGTCGCTGAACTCCCGCACGCGACGGGTGACCTCTATGCCATCGATATCGGGCAGGCCAAGGTCCAAGGTAATGACGTCCGGGTTGTGACGGCGGACCGCAGCCACACCATCAATACCGTTCCCGGCCGCGTACACCTCCAGCCCTGAAGCTTCGAGGACGGCGTGGACCACTTCCCGGATATCGTCGTCATCCTCGATTACTACAGCTACGCCAGCTGTGCTCACTTCACGCCCCGATCTCCGCTGCCCAGCCCACCGTAACATCAGCAAAGTCTGGTATCCCCACTCATGCTACTTCCGTGCGCGCCATTCGGAATCGAGGATGGCGTAGATGACTTCGGTGGACCATTGGCCTTTGTAGTGCCAGTTGTCCACAAGGACTGCCTCGCGGCGCATACAGAGCCGCTCGCACAAGCTTGACGAGGAGGTGTTGAGGGCGTCGAGCTTGGCGTCGATCCTGTGGAACATGAGGGTCTCGAAGCCCAGGCGGAGCACGGCCTCGGCCGCCTCTGCCGCGTATCCCTGGCCTCGGCTTTCCGGAGCCAGGATCCAGCCGATTTCCGCCTGCCCCGTGCCCGGCAGCCATTTGAGCACCACTTCGCCGAGCAGTCCCGGAGAGTCGGCGCGCTCTATCGCGAGGCACACCCAGTCGCCCTCTTGTTCGAAACTGAAGTTGGCGTAGCGGCCCAGCGCCTCCATGGACTGCGTGAGGGTCAATTCCTGCCTGAGGAGGAAACGCGCGGTCTCCGGCAAGGACTGGTAGGCGTGGAATCGCTCCAGATCGGTGGCCTCGAAGCGGCGAAGCGTGAGCCTCGGCGTCCGAATGGGAAGTTCGATGAGCGGCATGCCTCGAGGCTACTACGCCCGGGGTGGCGCATCGATTGCTCCAAACCTGTCGTTTTCGGGGCTGAAAACGACCGTGAAGGGGGCCCACGCCGGCGAGGGCCCCGGCCTGAGCTTGCGAAGGCTGGGAGCCGGTGGGTCGCAATCGATGGGGGCCCACGCCGGGTCCGCCGGGCGGTCACCTCTTGACAGTTCAAGCAAACTGGGATTACCTAATGAACATTCGGTAAATAAAGCTGGAGGCAATGACGCATGGTTGAGACCACCCTTTCTGGCGCAGCGCAGCACCAGATCCTCAAGAACGACTACGCCTCCGAGTGGATGGGCCTAGAGGTGCTCAAGATCGACGACGGCCACGCTACCGTCCGCGTGAAGCTCCGCCAGGAAATGCTCAACGGCTTCGGAATGGCCCACGGCGGAATGATCTTCGCCTTCGCAGATTCAGCGTTTGCCCTCGCCTGCAACCCGGCCGTCCCATCGCCGTCGGAGGCTGACAACATCACTGTCGCCGCCGGCGTCGACATCAACTTCCTCAAGCCGGCCTATCAAGGCCAGGTGATCACCGCCGTCGCGAACCGCCGCGCCAACAACGGGCGCAGCGGCCTGTACGACATCCAGATCTTCGCGGCCGACGCAAGCGAACCTGCCGCCGTCGGGTCGCCCGAGGATCCGGGCAGCTACGGCGAGCTCATCGCCGAGTTCCGTGGCCGCAGCCGCACCATTTCCAAGAAGTAGGAAGACCATGACACAGAACACCGTCGCCGCTCCTGACGCACCCGTGCTGGACCGCGAAGAAACCATCTCCCGCGACGAGCTCGAGGCCCTCCAGCTCCGCCGGCTCCAGCACACCGTGGCCTACGCGTACGATCGCGTGCCGCTGTACAAGCGCAAGTTCGACGACGCCGGCGTCCACCCCACGGACCTCCGCGAACTGTCCGATCTCGGCAAGTTCCCGTACACCACCAAGGAGGACCTCCGCCAGGAATATCCGTTCGGCATGTTCGCCGTCCCGCAGAACGAAGTAGCCCGCGTCCACGCGAGCTCAGGCACCACCGGCCGGCCGACCGTCGTCGGATACACCAAAAACGACCTCGCCAACTGGGCCACCTTGGTAGCCCGCTCACTCCGCGCCTCCGGAGTCCGTCCAGGCATGAAGGTTCACAACGCCTACGGCTACGGCCTGTTCACCGGCGGCCTGGGTGCCCATGCCGGGGCCGAAGCGCTCGGCTGCACCGTCATCCCGATGTCCGGCGGCCAGACCGAACGCCAGATCCAGCTGATCCAAGACTTCAAGCCGGACGCGATCCTGGCAACCCCCACCTACTTGCTCACCATTGCCGACGCCATGGCACACATGGGTGTGGACCCGGCGTCGACCTCACTCAAGTACGCGGTGCTCGGCGCCGAACCGTGGACCGAGGAAATGCGCCACGAGCTCGAAACAACCATGAACATCAAGGCCTGCGACATCTACGGGCTCTCCGAGGTCATGGGCCCGGGCGTCGCCGGCGAGGCCGTGGAGACTCAGGACGGCTGCCACATTTGGGAAGACCATTTCCGCCCGGAAATCATCGATCCGTTCGACCCCTCCCGCGGGGTTAGCGCCGTGCTGGCCGACGGCGAGCCGGGCGAACTCGTCTTCACCTCGCTCACCAAGGAAGCGCTGCCGATCATCCGGTACCGCACCAAAGACCTCACACGCCTTCTGCCGGGCACTGCCCGCCCGGCGCACCGCCGCATGGGCCGCATCACCGGCCGCAGCGACGACATGATCATCCTGCGCGGCGTGAACCTCTTCCCGTCGCAAATCGAGGAAATCGCCCTGCGCATTCCCGAGCTCAGCCCACACTTCCAGCTCGAGCTCACACGCCTCGAGGGCAAGCGCATGGATTCGCTCACGGTCAAGATCGAGCGCCGAGATAACGTTTCCGTCGAGGCGGGTACGACGGCGGCACACGCCTTGCGGGAACAGATCAAGATCCACGTGGGTTCTTCGTGCGTGGTTGATGTGGTGGAACCGGGTTCGCTCGAGCGTTCCAACGGCAAACTGCGCCGCGTCTACGACATGCGACCCAAGAGGTAACGTGGCCGGGCGGGTGCACGAATCAACCGACCGTTCATGAGAAAATGGCCAGCATGCCTAGTGAAACAGCAACCAAGCGGGGACGCCCCGGATACGACCAGCAATCAGTGCTGCTCATCGCCGTCGACGTCTTCAACCGCCACGGTTACGACGCCACGTCCATGGGCATTCTGGCCGAAAACCTCGGAATCTCAAAGTCGGCCATTTACCACCACGTGCCGTCCAAGGGCGACCTCCTGAAGCTCGCCCTTGAGCACGCGCTGGGAGGGCTTGAGGCCATCCTGGATCAACCCGAGGCTGTTACCGGGGCGGCCGACGCACGCCTGGAATTCGTGTTGCGGCAGACCATCGCCGTATTGGTGGAGCGGCTCCCGTTCGTCACGCTGCTTCTGCGGCTCCGCGGCAACACGGAGATCGAGCGCGATGCCCTGGAACGGCGTCGTGCTTTCGACCACAAGGTGGCCGCACTGATCTCGGCCGCCCGCGAAGAAGGCTCGCTGCGCCAGGACATCGATCCCCGCACCGTGACCCGGCTTCTGTTCGGCACCATCAACTCGATCGTGGAGTGGTACAAACCGGGCGGCTCGCTGTCCCCTCAGCGCCTGGCCGACGACGTCATCACCATGGCCTTCGACGGCCTGCACGCCTCGGCGTAGGGCTCGTTCCTCCCCTCTGCCCTCCCCTCCTCCCCCCTCGCCCGACTCCCCCCCGACGCTCGCTCACATATATGGCCAATTGGCAGAACCCTCCTTCACTAAGAAGTGAAGGAGGGTTCTGCGTGGTGTTCGTGAGTGCTTTTCAGCCAGTCAGAGCTGGTATTCGGCCTGGATCCCCAAGCTTTCATGGACGCAGAGGACGTTGTTTTCCGTGTCCATGAACCATGCGCACCGATCAGCGTCGGTAGTACAAATGTGGTGTTCGGTCTTGAGATCCGGGAGGTCGTAATCCCGGAATTCGACGCCGCTCGCCTCCATTTCATCGACTGTCCGCTCGATGTCGCTGACTTCAAAGGAAAGGGCAGTGTGCGATGAGTGCATGCCGTCCTTGATGGGCATCAACTGCAGCATTGGGCCGCCATCGATACCAAACAAATCATTTCCATCCCACGTCATGCCGCGGTGCGGGAGGCCGAGCTTCTCCGCGTAAAAGCTGCGGGCTCGGGCTACGTCGTCGACGGGCAAGACAGTTGTGGCTGTTCTGAGTGCTAGGTTCACTTCGCCACCTCCTACGCTGAAAATCTTACGCCGGACGAGGTCGGAAAGAACTTGTGAGCGAGCGTTGGCCTAGACCGCGGTTCACTCAAATCCGTAGACGGATCGCTCGAATGTTTCTACTACGTTTTCGGCGAGACCGACGTCGTCGGGGTCTTCGAAATCCCGGACGCGGTGGCAAACACCCACAAACGTGAGCGAGCGTCCGCAGGAAACCCGAAAAACGTGAGCGAGCGTCGGGGTGGGAGGGGAAGGGGGAGGGTTACTTCTCCACGAGGGTCAGGACGTCGTACGTGGCGACGATTTCGTCGTTCTGGTTGGTCAGGACGGCATCCCAGGCTACTTCGCCGTACTCGTCGGTTTCGCGCGGGGTGATCTTCTTAGCTGTCAGGGTGACGCGGATCGAATCCCCTGCCGGCACGGGCTTGACGAGGCGCAGGTTCTCCAGGCCGTAGTTGGCCAGGACGGGCCCCGGAGCGGGCTCCACGAACAGTCCGGCGGCCCAGCTCAGCAGCAGGTATCCGTGCGCCACGATTCCCGGGAAGAACGGGTTCGCCTCGGCTGCTGCCTGGTTGGTGTGGGCGTAGAAGGTGTCGCCCGTGGAGTTGGCGAAGGCGGTGATGTCTTCGAGGGTGACCTGCCGTAGTCCAGACCGCACAGCGTCGCCGATCCGCAAAGTCGCCAGGGACTTCCGGAACGGGTGCGTTCCTTCCGTCTCCACCGTAAAGTTGCGGTCCGCGCCTGCGTGCCAGACGCCGGTCACGGCAGTGAGCATGTTCGGCGAGCCTTGAATGGCGGTGCGCTGCATATGGTGCATGACCGAGCGGATACCGCCGAGTTCTTCGCCGCCACCGGCACGGCCCGGTCCGCCGTGGACCAGGTGCGGCACGGGCGAACCATGCCCGGTTGACGATCGGGCGTCCTCCCGGTTGAGCATCAGGACCCGCCCGTGGTGCGCCGCGATTCCGGTCACCAATTCGCGGGCAATAGCGGGATCGTTGGTGCATACGGAGGCCACCAGGGAGCCGCCACCGCGGGCGGCGAGGCGGACGGCGTCGTCGAGGTCCGTGTACCCGATCACGGACGACACCGGACCGAACGCCTCGAGCGAGTGGACAGCTTCCGAGTCCGCGTCAGCCCAACTCAGGACGACCGGCGACATGAATGCTCCGCCCTCAACGACACCAACGGTGCCGTCGAGCGAGGTGACCGACGGCGAATCGAGCGCCCCGTACGCAAGCTCCCCACCGGCGTCGAGCATTGACTGCACTGCCGCGCGAACGTCGGCGAGTTGCTCGAGGGACGCGAGGGCGCCCATCGTGACGCCCTCCGCGCGGGGGTCACCGACGACGACGCGCTCGTCCACCCGCGCGCCGATGGCGGAGACGACGTCGGACACCAAGGCCTGCGGCACGATGGTGCGGCGGATCGAGGTGCACTTCTGCCCGGCCTTGACCGTCATTTCGGTGACGACAGACTTGATGAAGGCGTCGAACTCGGGGGTGCCGGGGACTGCGTCGGGTCCGAGGATGGCGGCGTTGAGCGAGTCCGTTTCCGAGGTGAAGCGGACGCCACCCTGGACCACGTTGACGTGGGACTTCAGCGAGTTGGCGGTGGATGCCGAACCGGTGAAGGCAAGAATGTCGCGGTAATCGAGATGGTCCAGCAAGTTCCGGGCGGATCCCGAGATGAGCTGCAGCGAGCCTTCGGGCAGGATCCCGGACTCCACGATCGCCTTGACCACGACGGCGGCCACGTAACCGGTGGGGGTGGCCGGCTTGACGATGGTGGGGACGCCGGCGATGAATGCGGGCGCGAACTTTTCGAGCATGCCCCAGACGGGGAAGTTGAAGGCGTTGATCTGCGCGGCGACCCCCGGGATGCGGGTGTAGATGTGCTCGCCGGCGAAGGAGCCATCCTTGGACAGGATTTCCATGGGACCGTCCACTACAACCCGCGAGTTTGGCAGTTCGCGGCGGCCCTTGGAGCCAAAGGTGAAGAGAACGCCGATGCCGCCGTCGATGTCCACCATCGAGTCGATCTTGGTGGCGCCGGTCTTGAATGAGGACGTGTAGAACTCCTCGCGACGGCCGTTGAGGTACTGGGCCAGCTCCTTGAGCTTGAGGGCGCGCTGGTGGAAGGTGAGCTTGCCGAGCTCGCGCTGGCCCACCGTGCGGCCGTAGTTCACGACGCCGGCAAGGTCCAGTCCGTCGGTGTTGACCGTTGCGAGGAGCTCGCCCGTGCTGGCGTCGCGGACGGGCACGCCCGCGGAGGCGTCGGCGCGGGGGGTCCACCACTCGCCCTGGACGAAACTGGGCACGGTTTCAACAACTGTGGCTTCCGGAGCGACTGCGGTACTGGTCATCGTCGACGGGTCCTTCCAAGGCACGGGCACGAAATGGACTGAACGGCCGCAAATTACTGACCGGCCGTTCGGTAATATCCCCAGAATACATGAGAGCCCCGATCTGCACACCAGATGTTTCTTCGGACTGGCTTCGTTTTCCCCTTCTTTGACGCGTTTTGACGCCCAGGATTGGCGACTCGCCGTGTCGTCAGCGCTTTCCGACATCAAAGAAGGTCACGACGGCGCGTGGTTACCCCCGTTAGCCCGCCCGGCTCCCGAGCTTGGTACGGACGGCGCCGATTTCGGCCTCGGAAACGCCGTTTGCCGCCAGGAAAGCGGCGGTATTGATGGAGTGCGCGAATACGAGGAGGCTGGCCGTGCGTATGGCCAGCATGGCTTCTAGCGCTTCTTCCTCAAGAAAGGCGTCATGGGCATGTGGGGCTCGATGATACCGGTGGCGCTCGTTGATACCGCGCATCCCCTGCTGGTAACCACGCACGATTTCCTCGTCGCTTGCCCCTGCCAGGTTCTGCAGCATCACGGCGACGACTCCGCTGCGGTCCCGCCCGGCCGCGCAATGCACCACTACCCCGCCTGTCGCCGCGGCGATGGCCTTGAAGACCACCGCAAGCCTGTCCGGGAAGAGCCGCACATAGTCGGCGTAGTGGGCAGGGTCCTTCAGGTACGGGCCAAAGCGCTCCGTGAACTCTTTGTTCTCCGGGTCCTCGGTGGGGCAACGAACGATGTCAAAGCGTGCAGTCGCCTGCGCGGATACCGCGGGATCGACTTCCCTGGGCTGCTGCTCACGCGCGGTCCGCAAGTCGATCACAGTGCGGATGCCGGCGTCGTACATTTGCTGCCAACCAGCTTCGGTGAGCCATTCCCGCCTGCCCATCCGGTACACGCTTCCGGCGATGCGCCAGGCGTTCACGGCACCGTCCCAATGGACGCCTCGTTGCTTGGCGGCGGTTGAGATCCCATCCATACCGGACAGCTAACCACACGACCCGGATGTGAGCGAGGGTCGCGCAAAAGGCCGATATATGCGAGCGAGGGTTTGGAACGTCGACTCCCCGCCGACGCTCCTGCAGATATCGACCCCTCCCGGCCGACCCTCCCGCAGATGATGTGAGCGAGGGTCGCGAAGATGCCGCCACGTCTGGCGGACCGTTAGGTGGAGGCGAGGGATTTCGTCAGGATTGTGCCGCCGACGCCGATCAGGACCGTCCCGGATCCACCAGTGATGATCCGATTCACGCGGGGACGGGCCAGTGCCGTGGAGATCTTCTTGAGCGCATGTACCAGCACGACGTACCACGCCAACGCGGTGAGCAGAAAGATGCCCGCCATTAACGCGTGCTGTCCCAGAGGGGGAAGCGGTGCGAGATTGAATTGAGGAAAAAGGGACAGATAGAACACTGCGACCTTGGGGTTGAGCAGATTGCTCACCATTCCTTGCAGGAATGGTGAGTTTGCTCGAAATCCAAACCTGGGTTCCGGCGCCATAGGTTGACTGCGGGGGCGGCCGAAGGCCTCCAGCAGAGCGCGGGTCCCCAGATAGAGCAAGTACGCAGCACCGGCGATCCTAATGGCGTTGCCAAGAACTTCCGACGCCCCTAACAGCGCCGTGACGCCGAGCACGGCAAGAAGAGCAAGGATCGTGTTGCCCACCATGATTCCGATTGCGGTGGTTGCCGCTGATCCGGGTCCGCGGGGCGCATTTTTCAGCACAAGCGCAAAATCAGGGCCGGGAACGAGGACCACGACGACGCACGTCAGCGCAAAGGCCATCAGTTGTTCGACCATCAAGGACTGCTTCCGGAGGAGTGGATCTTCGGCACTTGTTGCCTTCAAAAGTGTAGCC
This sequence comes from Arthrobacter rhizophilus, assembly GCF_026241105.1. Taxonomy (GTDB): domain Bacteria; phylum Actinomycetota; class Actinomycetes; order Actinomycetales; family Micrococcaceae; genus Arthrobacter. The sequence goes on from NZ_JAPFFT010000003.1 coordinate 127,421, forward strand.
GCGTCCGGCGAAGGAGAGCGGACGCGTGGAAGCCAGTGGCAGGACGTGCCGGGTGCGTGGCCGGACCTAAACCGAATGGAAGAACCAAGCCTTTTTTCGTAGCCGCGGGCGCGTGGCTCGCGTAGTCTGGGCCGCAAGACTGCTGGGGCAGGGATGGCCCGCGCCGCCAAGGCGGCACTGCAGACCGACAAGAGGGGGATAAAAGTAATGCATACAGCAAATCCGCGGCGCCGCCACGGCCGCCTACTGGGTGGGGCGCTCGCCGCCGTCGCACTCGTGGCCGGCCTCGGAACTGGACCGGCCCAAGCGAACCCTGTCACGGCGAAACCGGCCGATGTCTATGTAGCTCTCGGCGATTCCTATGCCGCCGGGACGGGCGGCAGCAGCCCGGCCCCGGCCTCGTTGCCTGCCTGCCACCAAAGCCTGGACGGCTACCCAGCTCTTTTGGGCGGCCTCAATCTGGGTTGCTTCGGCGCCACGTCGCTTAGCGTCAAGGCGGGCCTGGACAACCTCGCCCCCACCGACCCTGCAGCAATCGCGTTGGGATCCGCCACCGAGGTCTCGGTCACGGTGGGCGGCAACGACGTCGGCACGGGAGCCGTGGCGGTGGCCTGCACCAGCGGCGACGCCCTGGCGTGTGCTTCGGCCGTGCAAAATGTGGGGAATGCCCTACCCGCGCTGCCCGGCAACATCGTCGCCTTGGTGCAGTCCATCCGGCAGAAGGCACCCAACGCCGACATCGTGCTGACGGGCTACCCTCGACTCTTCACCGTCGGCCCCAAGATGCCTCCCACGCAAAAACAGCTGGCCACCACGTTGAACGGAATGGCTGACCAGCTGAATGCGACCATTGCCGGCGCCGCCTCCGCCGCAGGTGTGGGCTACGTCAGCGTGACGGAGCGATTCACTGGGCACGGAATTGGTTCCAATAATCCGTGGATCCACTACACCCAGCCATCGCCCTTGGATCCGCCTGCGCTCGCTTTGGAGAACTTCCATCCGAACGACGCCGGCTACTCCCAGGGGTACCGGACGGCGGTCAACAGCGCCCTCAAGAAGTAGTTGGCGCTGCCCGCGGGCCCCTCGCCGGGTGCCGCGCTCGGGCTCTCGACCTCAGGACCGCTTCGCGAGCCTGAACTCCAGGCCGGTACGGACGGCGGGCCATTCGTGTTCGAGGATGGAGAACACCACCGTGTCGCGTAGTACTCCGTCCACCGTGCGCGAGTGGTTGCGGAGCACGCCGTCCTGTTTGGCGCCCAGCCGGGCGATGGCCTCACGCGATTGGTGGTTGAGCCAGTGCGTGCGGAATTCGACGGCGGGGCAGCCAAGGGTTTCGAAGGCATGGCGGAGGAGCAACAGCTTGGAATCGGGGTTACTGCCGCTGCCGTGTGCAGAGGCGGCGTTCCACGTGGAGCCGATCTCGACGCGCGGGGTGGCAGCGTCAATGTTCATGTAGGTGGTCATGCCGATCAGCTTGCCGCCCGCCTTCAACCGCGTAGCGAATGGCAGCATGGATCCCTGCTCCTGCAGCGCGAGCCGGCGGCCGATCTCCGCAGCCATGCCTTCAGGCGACGGCACGGAGGTGTACCAAAGCTTCCACAACTCGCCGTCCTTGGCGGCGTCCACCAAGCCATCGTGGTGCTCGGTGCTCAGCGGTTCCAAGGTTACGAAGCGGCCATCCAGGGTTACAGGTGCAATGAGAGTCACCCGGCTAGCCTAACCGACCCAACTGGCTCGCATTTGTTGTCGTTTTGAGGCCTGAAAACGACAACAAATGCGAGTCAGTTGGGGATCCGAGGAGCGTGCCTGTGGATAACTCAAAATGGCGTTCCAGGATTTGCAACGATAATGCGATGAGGACCCCGCAACCCTTGCCTGCGCTGCTGGCGTGTACTCCGTTTACGTTTCAGGAAGCGGTCGACGCCGGCGTGAGCCGACGGCGGTTGCGGCACCGATCGCTGCCCTCGCCAAGCCGGGGCATCAGGATTCCGGATCAAGCCTTTGCCCAAGAGCAACCAAAGGACGCCAGTTTGCCGCTCGTCGTCCGGCCATTCACCGCAGTGACCGAGTTCTCAGCTGCATCTCACGCCACAGCCTTCTCGCTGTGGTCATTCCCAGGGTTCCTGCCGGGCGGCGATGATCCGCGCATCCACATTTCGCGCCCGGACACCATGGCGATTCCGCGACGAACCGGAGTGGTGGGACATGTGGGACAATTCTTCGATGACGAAATCACCAGTCTTGACGGTGTCCTCGTCACCACGCGCACCCGGACCTGGCTTGATGTGTCCAGGAAGATGAGTGTGGTCGAACTGACCGTTGTGGCTGACCATCTGGTGCGGATCCCTCGGCCAGAGTTTGAAGGCCGGACAGAGCCGTACGCGACATTGGAACAATTGGCCGACATGCTGGACCGGCACAAAGGAACGCCTGGGATCCGGAAGGCGCGCCTGGCCCTCGAACAGGCTCGGATCGGCTCAGACTCGGCCCCCGAAACGCGGCTCCGGCTGGCCCTTGAAAACGCCGGACTGCCGGAACCGCAGCTGAACGTAGCTACTGAGCTAAGTGCCGGCGTCGCACGTCAACCGGATCTGGCCTATCCGGAACACCGCGTGGCGGTCGAATACGACGGCGAGCCGCATTCCGAGCCGGACCAGATAGTCCGGGACATCGCCCGCGAAGAGGACTTCTCCCGTGCGGGCTGGCACTTGGTCAGGATCTCCAAACGGCACATGGAGAAGGAGGCGCGGTCCGCCGTCGCGAAAGTTCGTGCCGTGCTTTTGGGCCGGGGCTGGATCCCCAAGTAACTCGCAGTAGTTGTCGTTATGAGGGCTCAAAACGACAACTAATGCGAGCTAGTTGGGAGGCCCGAGGCTCAGTCTGTCCAGTCGAAGAAGCCCTTGCCGGTCTTGCGCCCCAGTTCGCCGCGGGCAACCTTGTCGCGCAGGATCTGGGGTGGTGCGAAGCGCTCCCCCAGCGTCGAATGCAGGTATTCGGCAATGCCGAGGCGCACATCCAGGCCCACGATATCCGTGGTCTTCAGCGGTCCGGTGGGGTGTTTGTAACCGAGCACCATGGCGGCGTCGATGTCCTCCGCCGACGCCACGCCTTCTTCCACCATTCGCATCGCCTCCAGGGCGATCGCGACGCCCAGCCGCGAGGACGCGAAGCCCGGAGCGTCATTGACGACGACGGCGGTCTTGCCGAGTGCCTCGGTCCAGGTTTTCGCTGTGGCAGCAAGCTCGGGCGAGGTCTCCCTGGCCAGGACCACCTCGATGAGCGTGGAGGCCGGGACGGGATTGAAAAAGTGCAGGCCCACGAAATTAGCTGGCCTCCGGAGCTGCGAAGCGAGGCCGGTGACCGAGAGGGACGAGGTGTTCGAGGCCAGGAACGCTTCCGCGGAGAGGTGTTCCTCCACAGACTTGAGGGCCGCAACCTTGAGCTCGTAATCCTCGGGTACGGCCTCCACAACGAGCCCGCAGTGAACAAAGGAGTCGTAGTCGGTGGAGGTGCTGAACCGGGACAATACTTCGTCCGCGGTCTCGGTCAGGGTGCCGCGGGCAGCGGACTTGGCCACAGCTTCAGCGACGCGACCCTGCGCACCGGCCGCAGCTTCGTGATCGCGCTCCACGACGATCACCGTAGCGCCCTTGGTCAAAAAGGCGTGGGCTATGCCGGCACCCATGCGTCCGCCGCCGAGGACACCGACAACATGTGGGATTGCGGGGACTGCTGTCATTTCCGGGTCCTGTCTGGGTTGTCGCTGCGCTTCTTCTTGTCGAGGAACGCCTGCATGCGGTCGAACTTGGCTTGGGATTCAAAGAGCATGCCCTGGGCCAGGGTGTCGATCACGGGGTGCGCCTCGGCCGGAGCGTGGAAGACCGACTTGGTGATCCGCACCGCCAAGGGGTCCTGGCGGCCGATCCGGTCAGCCAGGTTGTGGGCAGCTTCCATGAGCACCGGGGCTTCATGGATCTGGGTGATGAGGTTGATCCGCAGGGCTTCCTCGGCACGGAGGACAGCACCGGCCAGAAGGATTTCCTTGGCGATCGGCTCCCCCACGAGTTCCTTGAGGCGCCACGTGGCCCCGGCCGCGGCCATGATGCCCAGCCCGGTTTCCGGGTTGCCGATCCGCAAGCTGGGCGTACCGATGCGGAAGTCTGCGGCGTAGGCGAGCTCGGCCCCGCCGCCCAGACAGTAGCCGTCCAAGGCCGCGATGACGGGCATGGGCAGCTTGGCGATCCGGACAAAGATGGTGGAGTTGATGCCGCGCAGGGCGTCGTCACGCCGGCGTTCCCTCAACTGGCCGATGTCCGCGCCCGACGCAAACACGCCTTCTACGCCGGCAATGATCAGGATCTTCGGCTCACGCTCAAGGTAATCGCACACCTGGTGGAGTTCGTCCACCATCTGCTGGTCGATCGCGTTGCGGACCTCGGGCCGGTTCAGGAGGACAGTGACACGGTCCTCGCGTTCCTCGATGAGCAGGGTTCCGAATTCTCCGGCGTCCAAAGCCATTACATGCCTTCCAGAAGGATGGCGGCGCCCTGCCCGACGCCGATGCACATCGTTGCGAGGCCGATCTTCCGCCCGTTGGTTGCGCCTGCGAGCTCCCGCTCCATGCGGCCCAGCAGGGTGATGGCAATACGCGAGCCGCTGGAACCCAGCGGGTGCCCCAGGGAGATCGCGCCGCCGTCGGTGTTCACGATGTCCGGGTCCAGGCCCAGACGCCGCATGCTCGCGAGCGATTGCGTCGCAAAAGCTTCATTGAGTTCGACGGCGCCAAGCTCGCCGACGGTGAGTCCGGAACGGCCCAGGATCTTCTGGGTAGCGGGGACCGGGCCGATTCCCATGATTTCCGGTTCGCAGCCGGCCGAGCCGCCGTCGATGATGCGGGCACGTGGCGTGAGGCCGAACTTTTCGATGGCAGCCTCCGAAGCGACGATGATGGCGGACGCGCCGTCGTTGAGCGTGGAGGAGTTGCCGGCAGTAACAACGGAGCCACCGGCAACCACGGGACGGAGACCGGCGAGAACCTCCATCGTGGTTCCCTCGCGAGGGCCTTCGTCGGTGTCTACCAGTGTTTCGCCCTTGCGGGTCTTCACTGTGACCGGCACGATCTCGTCCTTGAAGCGGCCGCCGGCGATCGCAGCAAGCGCGCGTTCGTGCGAGCGGACGGCGAAAGCGTCGGCGTCCTCGCGGGAGATGCCGTCCACCCGGGCAACTTCCTCAGCAGTTTCCGGCATGGAGTAGGTCATTTTGCCGCCGCGGGACAACTCGCCCTTGGTGAAAAGCGGGTTGGCGAAGCGCCAACCGATGGAGGTGTCGAAGATTTGGCCCGGCTTGGCGAAGGCTGTTGAGGGCTTCTCCTGCACCCAAGGGGCCCGGCTCATGGACTCGACGCCGCCGGCCACCACGATGTCCGCTGCGCCGGCCTTGATCATGTGGCTGGCCATGATGATGGCGCTCATGCCGGAGGCACACAGGCGGTTGACCGTGATGCCGGGGATGTGGAGGGGAAGTCCCGCCAAGAGGGTGGCCATCCGGGCAACGTTCCGGTTTTCCTCGCCGGCACCGTTGGCGTTGCCCAGGATGACTTCATCAATGGCGTCGGGGTCGACGCCGGCCCGGGCCACGGCTTCGCGGATCACGAGGGCTGCCAGGTCATCAGGACGGACCGCGGAAAGCGCTCCGCCATACCGGCCTACAGGGGTGCGGGCACCGCCAACAAGAAAAGCCTCGACCATGAGAACATCCTTCGCGAAGGGAGCGGGGCCGGTGAATAATTTACCGACCGTTCGTTCTATAAAGATTACACGGCGCCGCCATGTGGTCAACTGCCGCGTGGTCAGCTGCGACACCGTCAAGTGCAACCGGGTCAACCGCCGCCACCTGGCGGGGCCGTTGTTTCACTCAGATCACCCGGATCCCCAGATGCCCTGCCAGAAGCGGAGCCATCAGGCTGAGCTGATAGTCGTCAATGACCACGCCGGACAGTCCGCCAAGTCCATTGATCGTCCGGAAATCCGAGCCACGCAGGTCCACATCCTTGAGCTTGGCCCCCGTGACATCCAGCGTCCCGATGGTGCAGTCCTTGAGCACCATGCGCGTCGCGGTACATGCCCCGAGGTCGAGTTCGTTGATGATGCAGCCCGTGATCACCACATCCGTAAGTTTGGATCCGCGCAGATTCAGGAAGTCCAGCTTGCCGCCGTCGATCTTCACCGAATGCCAGGCGCCCTCGTACATCTCCGCGGATCCCCAACGCGGGTTGCTGATCTCCACTTCACGCCACGAGGTCCGCGCAGCGGTGAACACCGGCGCGTAGGGCTCGTTCAGGATGCAGTCGCGGAAGGTCGCGCCGCGCAGTTCAGCCTCGTTGAATGAGACTCCATTGAATTCGCACTCGATGAAGTCCGCCCCGCTCAACTCCGCGCCGTTAGCCACTGCGCGGGTAAAGCGGACGCCGTCGTACCGTTCGCCCCGCTGGAAGTCCGGGGCGGGATCGTCGCGGAGCTCGTCAAGCCTGATCGGGGAAATCCGGGGTGCCGTCACCTTGCCGACCGCCGCCACTAGAGCGACTCCGCTTTCGCCGCAATCTCGGCAAGATCCTTCGCGAGCGCCTTACGCGTGACACTCATCCCGAGCTTCCCGAACGCAGCCATCATGACTTTGCTGAGGAAAGTCGGCTTGAGGACCTCGGCACCGAAGAACAACGTCAGTTCCGTCCCGCCGTCGTGCTCTTTCAAGGTAAAGCGGGTGGTGTAGTCCGCGCCGCCCTGCCGCGCCGTGACCGTGGTGCTGCCCGGCGGATCGCTCTGGGAAACCTGCATTTCCACGGTTTCCTCCCGGCCCATCATGACGCGTGTTTCTTTCCAGCGCGTGCCCTCGCCATAGGGTCCCTCGCTGAGCATCTGGATCGCTTTCACGCCCGAGAGGGTCCTGGCCGAGCCCGGAATGTCAGAGATGACGGCCCAGACTTTCTCCCGGGAGGCGTTGACGTGCTGGCTGAGAGTGGTGCTGTGGTCCATGCATCGAGCCTAACTGCGACCGCAGACAAAAACAGCCGACAAGACACTTGCGCGGTCTGGCAGGATTGCACCATGGTGCACATCGATTTGAGCACGGAGAGCGCGGCGGCCGGAGGCTCCCGCACGCTGCAGGGGTACCTGGCCGAGCCCGACGGCGAGGGGCCGTTCCCCGGCATCGTACTCATCCATGAAGCCTTCGGGCTCGACGACATGATGCGCCGCCACGCAGATCGGCTCGCCGCGGCGGGCTACCTGACGCTCGCCGTCGACCTCTATAGCGACGGCGGCGCGAGGCGCTGCCTCGTGGCGACCATGCGCTCCTTGATGTCTCGCACGGGCCGGGCGTTTACTGACCTGTCCACGGCACGGTCCTGGCTCCGCGGCGATGCCAGGTGCACGGGAAAGGTGGGGGTCATCGGGTTCTGCATGGGAGGCGCGTTCGCCCTGCTCGCGGCCCATGACGACTTCGACGCCGCCTCGGTCAACTATGGCCAATTGCCGCGGGATCTGAAGCAGGCGTTGGAGGGGGCATGTCCGGTGGTGGCCAACTATGGAGGCCAGGACCGGACCTTGCGGGGAGCGTCCGCCAAGTTGGAAGCCGCGCTCACGGACCTCGGGATCGAGCACGACGTCAAGGAATTCCCGACGGCGGGCCACGCCTTTTTGAACGACACTCCGGTTGGGCCCCGGGCATTGAGGCCACTGATGCGGGTAATGGGCATCAAACCCGATCCCGCTGCCGCGCCGGAAGCCTGGCAGCGCATCGAGGACCATTTCGCGAAGTACCTGAAGGGCTGAGGGCTGAACAAAGTACGACGGCGGGCGCACCCGGAGCGGGAGGCGCCCGCCGTCGTCGGGCTACTTAGGGGGAAATTAGCTAAACAGCTCGCTCTTTGGCTCGTTGTTCTTGACCTTCTGCCAGCCGAGCCACAGCACGACGGCGAAGAACGGGATGGTGGCCAGGGTCCAGAGACCCAGGAGGAACACCTCGCCGGTCTTGCTGGTCATGGTGTCGAAGCCAATCAGGACCGTGATGGCCAAGAGGGCAACGAGGCCCACCCAGCTGGTCCACGGCGATCCGGGCATCGGAAGGGTGGAGATTTTGCCCTTCTGGTGGCGCAGTGCGATCTGGCTGGCGAAGATGGCCCCCCAGGTGAAGATGACACCGATGGACGCAGTATTCAGCGCGAGGTCAAAGGCATGCGAGCCGCCCAGCCAGATGTTCAGCAGGATGCCCACGAGGTAGAACGCGGCGATGGCCAGGATCGCGGCGTACGGGACGTGGCGCGAGGACATCTTGGTGAGCCACTGCGGGGCATGTCCATTGTTGGCCATGGTGCGGAACACGCGGCCGATCGAGTACAGGCCGGAGTTGCAGGAGGACAGCGCGGCCGTGATGACGATCATGTTCATCACGTCGCCCACCCAGCCAAGGCCCATCTGACCGAACACGGTGACGAACGGCGAAACGCCGGCCTTGTACTGGTCGGACGGCAGCAGCATGGCCAGCAGAAGGACGGAGCCGACGTAGAAGACCACGATGCGGAGCACGACGGCGCGGATCGCCTTGGGCACTTCACGCTTGGGATCCTGCATCTCACCGGCCGTGATGCCGACGAGTTCGATGCCGTTGTAAGCGAAGATCACGGCGTTCAGGACGAGGACCATGACGAGGGCGCCCTTGGGGAACATTCCCCCGTCGCCGTCGAAGAGGTTGGCCGCCGACGCGTGGCCGTTACCCACCTTGGCGTTGGTGACCACCATGAAGGTGCCTACGGCCAAGAAGATCACGATGGCGCCGACCTTGAGGACCGAGGCCCAGAATTCGAATTCGCCGAACGCCTTGACGCTGAGCAGGTTCACGGCCACGAGCAACAACAGCGCCGAGATGGCAGACGCCTCGACTGGCACATTGGGGAAGAAGAACTGGAAGTACAGGCCGATCGCGATCAGTTCCGCGATCCCGGTCATGCCCCAGTTGATGAAGTACATCCAGCCGGAGAGGAAGGCGCCCTTCTTGCCGAACATTTCGCCGGCGTAGCTGACGAAGGAGCCGGACGTCTGGCGGTACATGATGAGCTCGCCGAGGGCGCGCATGAGCAGGTAGGCGATGACGCCGGCGATGGCGTAGGAGAAAATCAGGGCCGGCCCGGTGGAGGCCAGCCGCCCGCCGGCACCCATGAAGAGTCCGACGCCGATGGCGCCGCCCATGGAGATCATGGTGACGTGGCGGCCGCTCAGGGTCTTCTTGTAGCCCTCGGCACTGAGGTTTTCGGACGTTGTAGAAGTACTGGGCGCTGCCAGGGTTTCCGGCTCGCGCTGAAGGTCGGTTGTGGTGTTTTGAGGCACAGCTGTTCCTTGTGGGTTGGGGAAAATACCGGCCCTGGCTTCACGCGTCTCGGCGCACGCAATTCGAGCTTTTGGCCTGTTGGCGAGTCGAATCAGTAGCGCAAACACGGAAGCGTCGAAGGTAAATCCGGCAAGACAATCGTACCCGGTGATTCCGGTCGACCGTGACGGGGGCAACAAAGAGGGGCGCTACGCTGGACACATGGGCACCATTCCGCCGGCCGGGAGGCTATACCGTTTCACCGGCCTGGACGCTGCGGCCGCAGGACTCTATGCATCATTGGCGGCTGTCCTGAGCCTCGCCGCAGCCCCGGTGACAGCCTTCGTGCAGCAGATACTCCCGGACCCGGCTACCGCCGTCTATGCGATCAACCTTGCTTTCTATGCGTCGGTTGGCTTGTTCGCGGTTGCGTCCGCGTGGCGCGTGATAGCCCGCGACCTCCTGATTCTGGCCACGCGCCCGTGGTTCACGCTGGCCATGATTCCCCTATCCATCGTGGCCATGTTGGTGCTCACCGCCGTTCTGGTGTCAGCTACCGGATCCGCCAAGGAATCGCAGAACCAACTGGGCCTCCAGTCCCTGGTCCAGCAACTGCCGGCTTGGTTCGTGGTGCCTTTGCTGGTGGTGCTGGGTCCCTTCGTGGAGGAATACCTGTTCCGGCATTTATTGATCGGCAAGCTGTCCCGCCACCTGAACATCTGGGTCTGTTGTGTCCTGTCAGGACTCTGCTTCGCAGCCATCCATGTGGTGGGACGTGAAGGGTTGGTGCTTCCCGCTCTGGCGCCCTACCTCGGAATGGGGGCCGTCCTGGTGGCCGTGTATGTCTGGACGGGCAAGAATGTGATGTTCTCCTACTTCGTCCACGCCACCAAGAACCTGTTGGCACTCCTGCTCATCTACGCGATCCCGCCGCAACTGCTGGGCGGCTAACCAACCGAACTCGGTTAACCCACCCAACTGACTCGCAGTAGGTGTCGTTTTCAGGGCTCATAACGACAACAACTGCGAGTCAGTTGGGCAACCCGGACCGAAACTGTCCGCTAGGCACTTCCGTTGCCACGCGCCGTCGTCGTAGGTTCAGTCCATGGCACTGAACTTTCAGGTAGTAGTCGACTGCAAAAATCCGCACGTCCTGGCCGACTGGTGGGCCGGGACGCTCGACTGGATTGTGGAGCCCCAGGACGAGGCGTTTATCCGGTCCATGGTGGATCAGGGATTCGCCACCGAGTCTGAGACCACCACGCACAACGGCAAGCTCGTGTGGAAGGACGGCGCTGCCATTGGTCCGGCGGAAGACCGGGACAAGGACACCCGCAGGCGCTTCCTGTTCCAGACCGTCCCGGAGGACAAGACCGTCAAGAACCGCGTCCACTGGGACGTTCGCCTCAACGGACAGGACAAGGACGAGGTCCGCGACGCCTTGGAAGCCCGGGGCGCGAAATACCTGTGGACGGCCAAGCAAGGGCCGCACGAATGGCACACCATGGCCGACCCAGAAGGCAACGAGTTCTGCATCAGCTGAGGGGATTACTAGACTCGGAGGGTGAGCAACGACTTCCCCGCCAAGGTATCCGACGTCTTTGACCCGTCGCGCTGGCGCAGCGTGTCCGGTTTCGACGATTTCCAGGACATGACGTACCACCGGCAAGTCGAGCGGGACGCAGCCGGCTCCGTGACAAAAGACCTTCCCACGGTCCGGATCGCCTTCAACCGGCCGGAGGTCCGCAACGCCTTCCGTCCCGGCACCGTCGACGAGCTCTACCGCGCCATGGACCACGCCCGAATGACCCCGGATGTCGCCACGGTGCTCCTCACCGGCAATGGGCCCTCCCCCAAGGACGGCGGCCACTCCTTCTGTTCCGGCGGGGACCAGCGGATCCGCGGCCGGGACGGCTACCGCTATGCCGACGGCGAGACGCAGGAGAGCATCGATCCCGCCCGGGCCGGCCGCCTGCACATCCTGGAGGTCCAGCGGCTCATGCGGACCATGCCCAAGGTGGTCATCGCCGTCGTCAACGGCTGGGCAGCCGGTGGCGGGCACTCGCTGCACGTTGTCTCCGACCTGACTATCGCCTCCCGCGAGCACGGCAAGTTCAAGCAGACCGACGCCACCGTGGGAAGTTTCGACGCCGGTTATGGCTCGGCGCTGCTCGCCCGCCAGATCGGCCAGAAGGCCGCCCGCGAGATCTTCTTCCTGGCCCGTGAGTATTCCGCAGCGGACATGGTGCGGATGGGCGCCGTCAACGAAGCTGTCGACCATGACCGCCTCGAAGAGGTGGCCCTGGAGTACGCCGCGGACATCGCGCGCCAGTCTCCTCAGGCCATTCGCATGCTCAAGTTCGCCTTCAACCTGGCCGACGACGGCCTTGCTGGTCAGCAGGTCTTCGCAGGCGAGGCAACGCGCCTGGCCTACATGACGGACGAAGCCGTGGAGGGCAAGGAAGCATTCCTCGAGAAGCGCGATCCGGATTGGTCCAACTTCCCTTACTACTTCTAGGACTGCCCGTGAACATCGATCCCGTTCTCAAGGCCCTGGCCGCCGCCCTCCACGACGAGGGCCCCGCCGTCGAAATCACCGCATCGGAGGACGGCGTCCCGCACGCCTCCCCCATCGAAACACCCGGTTTCGAAGATGCGGCAGTGGTGGTCCGCACGTCCGGTTCCACCGGCACGCCCAAGGCCACCGTGCTCACGGTCGACGAGCTCGCAGCTTCTTCCATGGCCACAGCAATCGCACTCCGGGGCGAGGGACAGTGGCTCCTGGCCTTGCCGCTGCAGTACGTCGCCGGGGTCCAGGTGCTGGTCCGCTCGCTTTTCGCAGGCACGCGTCCGTGGACCATGGACCTTTCCAACGGCTTCACATCCGAGGCCTTCACCGCAGCCGCCGAAGAACTCACGGACAAAATCCGCTTCACTTCCTTGGTGCCCACCCAGCTGCAGCGACTCCTGGACTCGCCCTCGCCGCAAACCCTTGCGGTCCTTCGCCGCTTCAACGCCATCCTCCTGGGCGGGGCACCTGCCTCCGCCGCGCTGCTGGACGCTGCCAGGGAGACCGGGCTGAAGGTTGTGACAACCTATGGCTCGGCTGAGACGTGCGGCGGCTGCGTGTACGACGGAAGCCCACTGGAGGGCGTCAGGGTCATGCTCGACGACGACGGCCGCGTCCTCCTGGGCGGCGACACCGTGGCTTCCGGTTACCTGGACGCGCCCGAGGCGAGTGCCGAGGCGTTCTTCGAGGAGGATGGCACCCGCTGGTACCGCACCAACGATCTCGGCGAGCTCGCCGCAGACGGCACACTCACTGTGCTGGGACGCGCCGACGACGTCATCATCACCGGCGGCGTCAAAGCCTCCGCCGCGTTCATCCAGGCGGAGCTTGAAAAGTTCGACGGCGTGACCGCGGCTTTCGTGGCCGGCGTACCTTCGCGTGAGTGGGGCCAGGCAGTGGCGGCCTACGTGGCGGTCGAGGACAGCACCCCGGAAGGCATTGAGCACTACAAGGCGCTCTGCCAGGAAAAGCTGGGGTCCCTCGCTCCGAAAACGGTGCTCACGACCGATGGGCTCATCATGCTCCCCAACGGAAAACCGGACCGGCTGGCGATGATCGAGCTGCTCACCGAGGTGCATCAGGGAGAATAGACAAGTTCTCCCCGACCGTCAGCCTTCCCCAACGCGAAACAACACGAGGTACTGAACGTGGCAACAGCTGCACAATGGATTCAAGGCGCCCGCCTACGCACCCTGCCGGCCGCGATCGCGCCGGTGCTGATCGGCACCGCGGCCGCCTACGAACTGCAGTCTTTCCGGGTATTGAATGCCATCCTCGCCGCCCTGGTGGCGCTGCTGCTGCAGATCGGAGTCAACTATGCCAACGACTACTCGGACGGCATCCGCGGCACCGATGAGGACCGCGTAGGCCCACTCCGGCTTGTTGGTTCCGGCGTGGCACGCCCGGACCACGTCAAGTGGGCTGCCTTCGGCGCCTTCGGCCTGGCCATGGTGTTCGGCCTGGTTCTGGTGATCATCACGCAGAGCTGGTGGCTGATTTTAGTGGGCCTCGGCAGCGTTCTTGCTGCCTGGGGCTACACCGGCGGCAAGAACCCGTACGGCTACATGGGCTTGGGCGACCTCTTCGTGTTTGTTTTCTTCGGCCTCGTGGCAACCCTTGGCACCACTTACACGCAGGCCGGGCAGGTGAGCATGCCGGCCGTCATCGGAGCAATCGGCACGGGATTGATCGCCTGCGCCCTGCTGATGGCCAACAACGTCCGCGACATCCCGACGGACATGGCCGCGGGCAAGCGCACCCTGGCGGTGCGCCTTGGCGACCGTCATGCCCGCGAGAGCTACGTCCTGATGTTGGCCGTAGCCATACTGTTGGTGATCGTGCTGGCGCCCGCCAAGCCGTGGATGCTGATCGTGCTGCTGCTGATCCCCGCCTGCCTCATGCCGGCATGGCTCATGGTCAACGGCAGGAAGCGCAAGAGCCTGATCCCGGTGCTCAAGCAGACCGGACTGATCAACCTCGGCTACAGCGTGCTGTTCTCGCTGGGCCTCATCCTGAGCCACGGCTTCTAACCCTCGCTCACATCATCTGCGCGAGCGTCCGCAGGAAACCCTCCAAAGGTGAGCGAGCGTTTTCCCCCGACGCTCGCGCAGCTTTGAGTTTCTAGGCTTCCTTGGGGCGCCTGTCGTTCTCGACCGTCACCGTGGGGTTTTGATCCACCAGCCGGTCCTCGACCTCGGCATCTTCGATCTCCAATGCGGAGCGGATTGGCTTGGCGCGGCCTGTGAAACGTTCGCGCATGGCGGCAGTAGCGGCGTCGCGCTGCTTCTGGAAGAACAGGTAGCTGATGGCGAACGCAATCAGACCCGCGAAGATCACCGCCAGCAACCAACCCGTCTGCAGAAAGACGAACAGGGCGAATAGCGGAACGAAGAGCGCCATGCGGATCAAGGAGTATTTGAGGAAAGCCACGAATCAAGTTTAGCCGCACAGCCTGATTGCACCCTGATCGTGCAGCTATCACCGGACCCGACGGCGACTAGACTTGACGGTATGCTCCGCGTAGTTGCAGTTGTCGCCGTCTTGCTCGTGTACGTCTATGGGCTGGTGGACGTCATCCGCACGGACCGCCGCGCCACCCGGGGAATTTCCAAACCCGCCTGGATCATTGTCGTAGTTCTGCTGCCGATCCTCGGAGCCGCTCTCTGGTTCATTTTGGGCCGCCCCTACAACAGCCGCCCCACCCCGCGGCCCGCGAGCCATCCCACCGCGCCCGACGACGACCCCGACTTCCTGCGGAACCTCGAGATCCGCCGTCGCAACCAAGCCGAGGCCGAACGCCTCAAGAAGCTCAAGGCCGAGCTCGAAGCCAAGGATCGCAAACTCAAGGGCGGATCCAACGCTGAAGACAGCGGCGACGTCAACACCTGACACCCCGCCAACAGAACCTGCGGCACGAGAGGGCGTCAGGGTCTTGCTAAGGAGCGCATCGCCGACCAGAGCTGAATGAGGCCGCCCGCGGCCGAGTGAGGCGTCGGGAGGAAGAGACGCCCTCAGGGCCCCGAACTGAGCTTGCGAAGTTTGGGGAAGGGCGGAACGCTAAGCGACGGCAAGGCGCTGATGCCCGCGGACCCGGCCCGCGGACGTCGGCGCGTTGAAGACCCTACTGCGCGAGCCCCGAGTAAGAGTGCAGCCCGTTGAAGAACTGGTTCACGATGGTGAAGTTGAAGATCACGCACAAGTAGCCCACGATCGACAGCCACGCTGCGCGGGTCCCGGTCCAGCCGCGGGTGGCGCGGGCGTGCAGGTAGCCTGCGTACACCACCCAGATGACGAACGTCCAGACTTCCTTGGTGTCCCAGCCCCAGAAACGGCCCCACGCCTTCTCGGCCCAGATGGCGCCGAACATGAGGGTGAAGGTCCAGCCCACGAATGCGACCGTGTTGATGCGGTAGGACAGGTTTTCCAGGCTCAAGGCGTTGGGAACCAGGCGCATGAAGCCCAATTTGTCTGCTCCGCCGGACGCCAGGGTCTTCTGCCGGTGCGATTGCACCAACTGCAGGGCGGACATGGCGAAGGTCAACGTGAAGAGGGACGCGGACATCACTGCGATGGAGACGTGGATGACCAACCAGTAGCTCTGCAGCGCGGGAACCAAATGCCCTACGGGAGTCCAGTAAGCCACGGACGCCGCTACCAGCATGATCACTGCCAGGCCCAGGACGAACGTGCCAAGGAAGCGCAAGTCCCGGCGGATCAGCGACAGCAGGAAGACAGCAACAACCAGGAACGCGCCAGTGGTCAGGAACTCGTACATGTTGCCCCACGGCACGCGCCCCGCGCCGATCGCACGGGTGATCACACCGGCTCCGTGGATAGCCACGCCGATAATGGCGACCGCCACGGCAACGCGAGCGGGAATGCGGCGCTCAGCGGCATACTTCATGTCGCCGCCGGCGGTCTGGCTGACTGAGGTGACCGCCGACGTCGGGCGCTCAATGCGGCCAGCAGGTCCCCCGACGTCGTTCCCACCGGCACGTCCGGCAGCCACCGGCACCTTGACCTCGACGGCCTCAGCAGAGGCTGCCTTCAGGTCCACCGCCCGCAGCGTCTTGCTGCTCTTGGCGAGGTCCCACGCGAAAGCGATAAACGCCACCGTGTAAGTGCCGGCCGCGAGCAGCATGAAAAGCTCGCTGTATTGGCCCATGGTTTCGTTGATGGGGAACATTACTGGTCCTTCGAGGTTGAGGAAGAAACGGTGTCGGTGGGTTGCTCCGCGGAGGGCAGCCATTCTCGTTGCAACAGTTCGCGGATCGCGGCGGCTTCGCCGGCCAGCCCGTGGTCCTCGCCGCGGGCAAGGAGGCCATACTCCACCATTGTGCGCCCGTCGTCGTGGGTTCCCGTCCGGACCCAGACGCGGCGGCGGTTCAGGTAGAGGGAGAGAATCAGTCCGGCGACCGCGAGCAACGCGAATATCAGCGCAGTGGCTTGGCCCGGGTTGTGGTGGATGTCAACGCCAACGTACTTCTTGACGCCGTCAAAAGTGATGCTGCCCTTGCCGTTCGGAAGCGTGTATGTGCCTCCCGGGGCGAGCGCGATGGCCTTCTCCGCCATGCCACGGCCATTGAGCGGGGTCAGTTTGGCCACGTCGAGCTCGAAGACGTTCTGCGGCGTGCCCTTGTTCAGGCCGAGGTCGCCGTAGTACGAGTTGAGGTTCAACTGCGGGTTGATGAGTTCGGGATCGCCGCTGAAGGCGACACCCTTGTCCGTGACCATCGCCGTGGGCAGGAAGAACCCAGCGAAGCCGAGCTGATCGGGCTTGGCATCGGGAACCTTGATGACCACCGAGGAATAGTAGTTGTCACCCTGCAGCTTGGCCACCACAGGTCCCTGCATGGCGACGTTGCCGGCGCCGTCCCGGACTGTGACCACGGGGGCATAGCCATTGCCCGTCAGGTAGATGCTGGTGTCGCCAAGCGTCACGGGATCGTTGACCTTGAGGGTCTGCTTCTTGGCGGGCGAATCGGGCGTGTCCTTGGTGGTGACGGCCGCTGTGAAGTCGATGGGCTGGCCGAAATGCGCAGGCGATTCACGATCGAACTGGACGTCGAACTTGTTCAGCTGGATGGAGTACGGCTGCAGCCAACTGCTCTGGAAATTTGTGCCAGGGCTGAATTGGTCATAGCCCACCAAGGTGTTCACGAAGGTGTCGCCTTCCACCAGGATGCGCTGCCCGCTGTAGCCAAACAGCCCTCCGACGGCAACTGAAACCAGCACCCCGATCAGCGAGGCGTGGAACACCAGGTTCCCCACTTCCTTGAGGAAGCCGCGCTCGGCACCCAAGGAAGGCATGGCTCCGTCCGCGTCGCGCACCTCCACGCGGTAGCCGCGCTTCTTCAGCACGGCAGCGGCATCCGAAATAGCCTTCGACGCCGGGATCCCGGCGTCGGCGGGCAGCACGAGTGTGCCGTACTCCGGAAGGCGGGAGAGACGCTTGGGCGTCCGTGGCGGTTGCGAGCGCATCGCCTTGTAGTGGGCAATGGCCCGCGGCGTGACGCAACCGATAAGCGAGATGAACAGCAGAATGTAGATGGCCGAGAACCAGGCAGAGGAGTACACGTCGTAGAGCTGCACGGAGTCAAGGATCTTGCCGTAGTCCGGGTGGTCCTTGATGTATTGGGTCACGATCGAAGGGTTCACCGGGCGCTGCGGGAACAGCGAGCCGGGCACCGCCGCGACGGCCAGGAGCAGCAGCAGGAACAGCGCGGTGCGCATGCTGGTCAGCTGGGTCCAGGCCCAGCGCAGCATGCCCACGATCCCCAGAACCGGCAGTGCTGCCTGGGCTTTAGCCCTGTCAACTGCCTTGTCGATCGGCTTGTCAATCGGCTTGTCAGCTGCCTTGCCACCCGCAGGCTTGCTCGCGGACTTGTTGGACTTCGTTTTACCTTGCACAGGCTCGCTCATCAGATCGGCAACTTCACATCGGTTTGGAACCAGTACTGCAGCCCGGTAACCCAGGCGCCCCACACTCCCGTGGCCATCAGGATTCCGAGGAGGATCAGAATGCCCCCGCCCATCCGCTGGATGGCCAAGCGGTGCTTGCGGAAGAAAGACATCACACCCATCCCCCGGCGGACTGCGAGGGCGATCAGCAGGAAGGGGATGCCCAAGCCAAGACTATAGACAAACGCCAGGAGTGCCCCCTTCGCCGCGGACGATCCCCCGGAGAGGCTCAGCAGCTGGACGGCGGAATAGGTGGGGCCGATGCACGGCGCCCAGCCCAGCCCGAAGGTGATGCCCAACAACGGCGCACCCCACAGCCCGGCTGGGGGCTTGGCATGGATTTTGGCGTCGCGCTGCAACCAACCAAAGCCGCCGAGGAAAACGACGCCCATGATGATCACCAGCAAGCCCAGCAATTGCGTGATCCAGGCGTTCTGCGGGCCGGTAATGAGGGTCCCCAACTGGCCGAAGGCACCACCCAGCAGGACAAAAATCAGGGAAAAGCCCAGCACGAACAGGCCGATTCCCGCGAGCATGCGCCCACGCTTCTGCTTCTGGAGGTCCATACCGGTCAGCCCGGTCACGTAGCCGAGGTAGCCAGGGACCAGGGGCAGGACGCATGGCGACAGGAAGGACACGAGTCCGGCAAGCAAGGCCACGGGGATGGCCAGCAGCAAGGAACCGCTCAGGATGGTCTCGGCGAAGGGGCTGTTCACGCTGTCCGTGCCACCTACTCGGCAACCGCGGACGTAATGAGTGCCTTGAGGGTGCTCTTCTCGATCTCACCCAGGACTCGGGAAGCGATCTTGCCTTCCTTGTCCAGGACCAAGGTGGTGGGCACCGCGCCGGGAGGCACAATGCCGGAGACAGACAGGAGCACGGCACCGTCTTTGTCATTGAAGCTGGGGTACGTGAGGTTGAAGGTCTTGTCGAACGCATCGGCCGTGGCCTTCTCGTCCCTGAGGTTCACGCCGTAGAACTGGACGCCCTTGCTCTTGAACTCCTGATGCAACTCTTCGAGGATCGGCGCCTCGACTCGGCACGGCGCGCACGCGGCGAACCAGAAGTTGAGGACGGTCACCTTGCCGAGCAGGTCCTGCGGTGTCACGGCAGTTCCGTCAAACAAAGTGCCCTTGATCCCGACGGCGGCCTTTCGGTCCGTTTTGACGAATTCCGTCACGGAGCCGTCTCCGGCGACGTAGTTCTTGTTGTCGCCGGCCTTCGCCTGCTTGGCGAGGGCGTCTTCTTGCGCACAGGCGGACAGGCCCATGGTCAGCGCAGTGAGCGCCAGCCCCCCGGCGGCAAGGATGCTGCGGCGGGAGGTCAGGGCTGCGCTGGTGGTCTTAATGCCATTGCTTATGCCGTTGGCGGTGCGGTTCATTGTCATGCTCCGGGAGTGCTCGCGGCACCGGGCAGCAGCACGGCGGCAGGTTCGCTGTACTCCACCCGCGCAACCTTGCCGTCGTCGTCGAACACCAGGGACGTCAGTGACGTCAGCGTGCACTCGCGTTTGCGCGGATCGTGCCACAACCGTCGGCCCTCCGCGCTAAGGCGCGTGGCGTAAATGGGAAGCTGGTGGCTGACCAGGATTGCCTCCGCGCCGTCGCCGCCGAGCTCGATCGCCTTCAGGCGGGCGTCCTCGACGGCGGCACGCATGCGAGTGACCTGGTCCTTGTAGGCCTCGCCCCAGGACGGACGCAGCGGATTCCGATACTCGAACCAGTGCTTGGGCTTGATGAACTCGGAGGCGCTGGCCTTGAGCCCCTCGAAGTGGTTCGCGGCCTCGACGATCCGCGGTTCCGTGTGGATCTCAAGGTTCAACGCGTGGGACGTGGGAAGGGCAGTTTCCTGTGCGCGGGTCAACGGCGAGGCGACAAGGTGGACGATGTTCGCCCCCTGCGCAGCGCGGGCAGCAAAGTGGTCCGCGAGCATCTGGGCCATCTCGCGGCCGCGTTCGGAGAGGTGGAATTCGGGCAACCTGCCGTACAGAATACGGTCGGGATTGTAGACCTCGCCATGGCGGAGCAGATGGACAGTTGCTTGGGGCATGTTTACCAGTTTCTCAAAGAAGGCGGGCGATCTGAAATCTTCTACGTTTCGTAGAACTGAAAGTTTCTCCAGAATGTTCCCTGAAGATGGAATAAAAGATGCATTTGCATGTTTATACTTGACACAAGGTTCGGTTGACACTTCAACTAAGTGCGATCGAACGTCCGATGAAGCTACGACCACACCTTCCCAAGGAGAACGCCATGACACTTCCCGCCAACGTCACCACCGGCATCTGGACCCTCGACAACTCCCACAGCGAGATCGGCTTCACCGTCCGGCACGCAGGCATCAGCAAGGTCCGCGGCCAGTTCACCGAGGCCGAGTCCACCCTGGAACTCGGCAGCGGCCTGGCTGACTCCAAGGTCAACGCCACCATCCAGACCGCCAGCTTCGACTCCGGCGACGCCAACCGCGACGGCCACGTCAAGGGCGAGGACTTCTTCGACGTGGAGAAGTTCCCGGAAATCACCTTCGTCTCCCGCCACGTCAGGGCCAATGGCGACAGCTTCGACCTCGTGGGCGACCTGAGCATCAAGGGCGTCACCAAAGAGGTGACCATCGAGACCGAGTTCAACGGCGTGGCAGTTGACCCTTTCGGCAATACCCGCGCAGGCGTTTCCGGTGAGACCACCATCAGCCGCAAAGACTTCGGCCTGACCTGGAACGCCGTGCTCGAAGCCGGCGGCGTGCTCGTCAGCGACAAGGTTGTCATCAACCTCGAACTGGCTTTCATCGCACCGGCTGCCTAATCCACCCGGTTCCTGGCCTGAATGGCGTCTTCGGGGCTGCATGCGATCCATCGTGCGGCCCCGGAGGCGCCATTTCGTTGCTAGCGGTGTCACCCGCTTATTGTTCGGGAAAAACCCGATACTTAGCGGCGAATTGGCTAAGAATTTCCTATGAATCCTTAAACCTCAGGTCTAAAGTGATGCCATGAGTAACCCAAACGAAGCTCCTCAGCCTCAGCAGCCTGGTGCCCAGCCACCGCAGCCCGGAGCTGAGCCTCAGCAGCCCGGCACCGCCCCTCCTGCGGGTTACCAGCCTCCGCAGGGATACCCAGCACCCCCTTCCTACCAAGCGCCCCCGTCCTACCAGCAGCCAGCCCCCGGTTACGAGCAGCCAGCCCCCGGCAGCCCTCCGACGGGCCAACCCGGGCACAGCGAAGGTTTCCACTTCGAGATGCCTACTGACGGTCCAAAGAACTTCAACGATGTCCTGCCCAGGGGCGGTTTTTCCGGCATGTTCAATGTCACCGGAATGCCCATCGAGCTGAAGGTCTCGTACTGGATCTGGCTTATCGGCGGGCTCTTGGGCCTCCTGGGTGGCCTGCTCGGCCTCTTTGGCTCCGTGGTGCTTTTCGCGCTCGCGCCGGGACTCGCCGTCGTCGTCCTCCTTTTGGTGCTGGTCGCGCTGGTTGTCGCGGCCGCCCAGATCGTCTTCGCGATGAAGATGAAGGAAGGCAAGGAGTGGGCGCGCCTCGCGCTGACCGTAATCGCAGGTATTTCCCTGATTCTCTCGATCGTGGGAGGAGCGATGGCCAATGGACAGAGCAACAACTGGTTCAGCTTCGTCATCAGCCTCGTGGCAACCATCCTGATGTGGCTGCCTAATTCGCAAACATGGTTCAAGTCAGTGAAGAGCACCATTTAGCCACACTGCTCTAAGCCGGTTTTTCGAGTCGAAGGCCGCGGCAGGTTCCCGGGGGACCCCGCGGCCTTCCCTTTGCCCGGCACTGTTCACACGCGGGAGATCCGCCGAACCAGTCCGGGCAGAATTC
Source organism: Arthrobacter rhizophilus (assembly GCF_026241105.1). GTDB lineage: Bacteria > Actinomycetota > Actinomycetes > Actinomycetales > Micrococcaceae > Arthrobacter. The sequence continues at coordinate 149,140 of NZ_JAPFFT010000003.1, forward strand.
TTGCCGTGAATCATCCCGGGCACTGTTCTGCCGGGGTACGGTGGAATTAAGCCGAGCTGGGGGCAGGGCACGTTGCACCCGGCAGCCGTATCTGCAGTCGACACGCAAAGGAATGCCATGAGCACCCCTCCGTATCCGCCATCCACTCCGGGCGAAAACCCCACACCTGAGCAGCCCCAGTACGGCCAGCAAGCTCCGCAGCCGGGCCAACAGCCGCAATACGGCCAGCCCTCCGCACCCCAGTACGGCCAGCAAGCTCCGCAGTACGGCCAGCAAGCTCCCCAGCCGGGCCAACAGGCTCCGCAGCCGGGCCAACAGCCCCAATACGGTCAGTCCTCCGTCCCGCAGTACGGTCAGTCCTCCGTCCCGCAGTACGGTCAGTCCTCCGTCCCGCAGTACGGTCAGTCCTCCGTTCCGCAGTACGGGCAGAGCGGACCCGTCACGTGGCCGAGCCAGCAGCCCGCTGGGACGTCCGGTATCCCGCAACTGGTGAACACTGCGTTCTTGATGATCGTCTCCGCTGCCGTCCTCTCTTTCGTCAGCGCACTGGTTCTCGCATTCACCGGCGGCGACACCTTTACGGCCATAATGCAGCAGTCCGCAGCCCAGCAGGGTCAGCGGCTTCCCGCCGGCGCTCTTCAAGGCATGCAGGGCGCCATCGTCTTTGGCGCCATCATCGGCGGCCTGATATCGCTGGGTCTTTATGCGCTTGTCGCATTCCCGGTCCGTAAGGGTAAGAACTGGGCCCGGATCTTGGGAACCGTCTTCGCGGCGATTTCGCTCTTTGGCCTTCTTGGTGGATCATTCACGTTCGGCCTGCTTTACGGATTGATCCAGACCATCACCATCCTCTTGGGCATCGCCGCCATGGTGCTGTTGTATTTGCCGGGCTCGGCACCGTATTTCCGGAAAGCACAGCCTTTCGCGAACCCCTACAACCAGGCGCCGTACGGCCGCTAGCCCTGAGGTCGTTCGGCCTCTAGGGGGCACGTCTCGACGAATACAACGGGCGCAGACCCGGCCTTGGCCTAAAGAGCCTGGCCCGGGGTCTGTGCCCGTTGTGCGTGATACGCAAGGATCTGCAGCTCGGTGGCCATGTCCACCTTGCGCAGATTCACGTAAGGCGGAACCTGCAGCAGCACAGGAGCAAAGCTGAGGATGCTGCGGATCCCCGCGCTGATCACGCGGTCGCAGACGTCCTGCGCCACCGCGGCCGGGAGAGCCAGGACAACCATGTTGGTGCCGGTCCGCTGAAGGACCGTTTCAAGATTCGCGGCATCGCTGACCCGCAGCCAGCCGACTTCGTTCCCGATGACCATGGGATCGGCGTCGAGGATCGCCACCACGTCGAAGCCGCGCGATTCGAATCCGCCGTACCGGGCCAAGGCCTTGCCAAGGTTGCCGGCACCCACAATCGCCACTTTCCAGTCGTGGGTCAGGCCCAGCGCCGCAGCAATGTGCCGGCTCAGATACTGCACCTCGTATCCCACGCCACGCGTTCCGTAGGAGCCAACGTAGGAGAGGTCCTTGCGCAGGGTGGAGGAACTGACTCCTGACGCCTCGGCCAACGCCTCGGAAGAAACCCGTTCCACGCCCTCGCCCAGCAGGGAGTTCAGCGCGCGCAGGTAAAGCGTCATCCGGGCCACGGCCGCGGGGGGTATCTGCTTCGCGGCAGAGTCCTTGTCCCCAGGTACAGCGTCCCCGGGTAGAGCTTCGGCGGACGGTTCCAGCGCAGTCACGTTCTTCTCCATTGCGTCGCTTTGTTTTCCCACTCTATTGCCACAAAGCATTGGACGCATGTTCAGGAAGCCAAAGCCTTCTTCAGGACCCGCACCAGCCTCGCCTCATCGATTTTCCAGAAGTCCCGCTGTATTCCGTCCACGAATACCACCGGGATCTCCTCGGCATAGCGTTCGCGGAGTGTCGGGTCTGTATCGATCGACTGCTCAGTCCACTCGAGCCCAAGGCTTGAGGTCGCGCGTTCGACGGCGTCGCGTGCCGCAGTGCACAGGTGGCAGTCAGCTTTGGTGAGGAGTACGACGTCGGGATTCGGCATGGTTCAACGGTATCGCGTTGGCGTGGACCCAGCCTGAAAACAGCCCTCAACCCAGCGTCACGCAGCCCAAAGAACGCTCGACGCGGAACCGCAAGGCACCCTCACGAACGGCACGGAGCCGGGCGATTGACTAGACTCATGGCATGCCCGTCGAGAAGAACGCTGTTGTGGCCATCACGCCGGCCGCAACGCACCAACGCGGCGAAGCTGCATTCTTCGACGTCGACAACACCCTTATGAAGGGCGCCAGCCTCTTCCACGTCGCGCGCAAGATGTACGAACGTAAGGCGTTCACCCTCTCCCAAGCCGCGGGCTTCGCCTGGAAGCAGTTCAAGTTTGTCCTGCGGGGCGAAAACATGGAGGACGTCCATTCAGTCCGGGATTCCGCACTGATCCTCGCGGCAGGCATCAAGGTTTCCGATATCCAGGAGCTGGGCGAAGAAGTCTACGACGAGATGATCGAGTCCCGGATCTGGCCCGGTACCAAGGCTTTGGCGGAACAGCATCTGCGCGTTGGCCGGAAGGTCTGGCTGGTGACCGCCACCCCCATCGAAGTCGCCACCGTGATTTCCACCCGGCTGCGGCTGACAGGCGCCTTGGGCACCGTGGGCGAGGTTGAAAATGGCGCCTACACCGGGCGCCTGGTAGGCGAAATCCTCCATGGACCGGCCAAAGCCGTGGCGGTGCAGCGCGTGGCTGACGAAGAAGGCCTGGATTTGAACCGCTGCTGGGCATACAGCGATTCACATAACGACATCCCGCTGCTCACTTTGGTGGGCCACCCCGTGTGCATCAATCCCGACGCCAGACTGCGGCGCCATGCGCGGGAGAACAATTGGCCCGTCTACGACTTCCGTTCCGGCCGCCGGGCAGCCACGCTAGGCCTCAAAGCTGCGACCGTCGGAGGCGCCGTGTACGGCCTCTGGCGGGGCTTCTCCAAGTTCCGCAGCCCCAGGGCCTAGCGCACGCGATCCTCGCTCACTTCCGTGCCGGTTTTAGCCGATCCTCCTGCGGATCTTTCGGCGAAACGATGAACCCTCCTGCACTCGATATGAACTGGGCGACTCGATGTGAAGGAGGGTTCGGCTTTTTGGGGACGTAAGTGAGCGGGCGTCATCGAAACAAGCTACAAACGTGAGCGAGCGTCGTCGGGGGATAAACGCAAAAATGCCCGCGGCCTCGAAAGGCAACGGGCATTCACGCTGTAGGAAGTATCTCTACTTCTTGTTGCGGCGCTGGTGGCGGGTCTTGCGAAGCAGTTTGCGGTGCTTCTTCTTGGCCATACGCTTGCGGCGCTTCTTAATAACTGAACCCACGTAAGTTCCTTACCAAACTAGATTGAGATTCTGTCTGCTGGGTGAGGTCCTTGAACTGAGCAACAGACTTTTACAACTGACAGATTCTTACAATGACGTAAAACGTTCCTTAACAGGGTACCGCCTATCGGGGGCACCCGATGACCGCTGGCCCTATGGAAACCAAGCAAGTCTCAAGCGGTCTCCGAGCGTCCGTCGACGACCGCACCCTTGAGGTACTGGTTCACTGCTTCCTCGGGGACACGGAATGACCGCCCAAAACGGACGGCTGGCATTTCTCCCGAGTGGACCAGGCGGTACACGGTCATTTTGGAAACCCGGAGGACTTCGGCAACCTCGGCCACGGTCATGAAACGCGCGTTCGAGAAGTTAGTCTCTGCGGACATTTCTCCATATTCCTTTGCTCTCAGCGGTTAGCGGCGAACCCCAGCATTCATTACCTGGTGTGCCGATGCTGAGCCATCAAACAACCATGTGCTAGATACTCTAGAGGCTGCTGGTACCAAAGTGAAAGTGTTTCGGCCAACTGTGGGCATGGTTTTCGCTAGTCTGCAGCTGCCACACGACGCTTGCGTGCCGAGGCCGCCAACTGGTCCAGGACGGACACTGTGACGTCCCATTCCATGCAGGCGTCGGTAACGCTCTGGCCGTACACCAAATCCTGTTCCCCAGCCAGCTGCCGTTCCACCTCCAGGTTCTGTGCCCCACCTACGAGGAAGCTTTCCAGCATCACGCCGGCGATCGGCGAAGCCACGTTGTCCTCCAGCTGGGCGCCGATCTCCAGTGCAACCTCGGCTTGGCGATGGTGGCTCTTGCCGCTGTTGGCGTGGCTCGCGTCCACGATCAGCCGGGGATTCAGTCCCTTGGCCGAGAGCTTCTCCGAGGCATCGGCGACGTCGTCGGCGGAGTAGTTCGGGCCCTTGCGGCCACCGCGCAGGATCACATGGGTGTCCGGGTTGCCCGAGGTCGCCACGAGGGCGGCGCGGCCATCGCCGTCGATCCCCAAGAATGCCTGCGCTGCGGCAGACGCACCGCAAGCGTCGATCGCTACCTGGAGGTCGCCGTCGGTCCCGTTCTTGAAGCCGATCGGCATGGAGAGTCCGGAGGCGAGCTGGCGGTGGATCTGACTCTCGGTGGTACGGGCTCCAATGGCGCCCCACGCAACGAGGTCGGCCATGTATTGCGGGCTGATGGGTTCCAGGAACTCTGTGGCCGTCGGTAGGCCGAGGGCCGTCACTTGCTGCAGGAATCCACGCGCCGCACGGAGCCCGGCCGCGATGTCGTGGCTGCCGTCCAGGTGGGGATCGTTGATGAGGCCCTTCCAGCCGACGGTGGTGCGCGGCTTCTCGAAGTAGGCCCGCATGACGATCAGCAGGTCCTCCTTGTGCTTCTCGGCCTGGCTGACGAGGCGGCGGGCGTATTCCAGGCCGGCCTTCGGATCGTGGATGGAGCACGGGCCAACGATCACGAGGAGGCGGTCGTCAACGCCGTCCATGATGGCGCGGACTCCGTCGCGTCCGCGCTCGACGACGGCGGAGGCCCTGGAGTCCAGCGGCAGTTCCGCGATGATGTCCTGCGGCGTGGGGAGCGGTTCGAAGCGGCTGACGCGCAGGTTCGACGTCGACTGCGCGGCGGCAGTCCCGACGTCCGCGTTATGTGTGCTGGGCTCTGCGGCGATGCTGGTCATGAAGTGGGTCCTGTTCCGGAGAGGAGCGGACCCTACTCAGAGCCCGCCTGGAAATGGCGAAGGGCAGAGAATGATCTCTGCCCTGTTGGCTCTGAAGGAAAGTTGGATGCGTGTCAGTTAGACGCGGGCCCCTCCAGAGCCAACGAAAAATACGCATACCAACGGTTAGTCATAGCGAAACCATAGCGTCGGTTTCCAGCTGCCCGCAAATCGAAATGCAACGACATCAAGAGAAACCGCTTCCCCGCGCAATATAAACTTCACCTCAGAACAAAATCGCCGCTCCCGAGGCGGCAGCGGCTCCAGGAAGGAACCCATGGCAGGCGGAAGAAATACCCGGCGGGTGGGCATCGCAGATGTGGCATCCATGGCCGGCGTTTCGCATGCCACGGTTTCCCGGGTCATGAACGGTAACACCACGGTGGATGTGGTCATTGCCGCGCGCGTTCGCGCAGCCGCCGCGGAACTGAAATACAAGCCGAACCCGGTGGGCCGAAGCCTGGCCCTGGGAAAGACGGACACCATCGGAATCGTGGTTCCGGACCTGTCCAATCCCACGTTCCAGGCCATTCTTCGCGGGCTAAGCATTGCCGCCGCCCGCGATGGCTACCGCGTATTGATCGCGGACTCATCCGAGGTCTCCAGTGAAGAAGCAATTCTCGCGGGGGAAGCCCGGCGGCGTTGCGACGGCGTCGTTCTCTGCGCCCCCCGCATGAGCGACGCCGAACTCGAAGAACTCGCCCCCACGCTCTATCCGCTCGTGCTGATCAACCGGACCACCGAGTCGGTTCCGACGCCCAGCTTGGTGGTGGACTATGGCCAAGGCATTCAGGAACTTGCCGCCCATCTCGTTGAGCTGGGCCATCGAAAATTGGCCTACCTGACAGGTCCGGACCGGAGCGCGTCCAACGTGCAGCGGCTCCGCGGGCTCGAGAAGTTCACGGCTGAGTACCCGGACGTCGAATTGCAGTTCATTCCGGGAGGCAACACGTTCGACGCCGGGTTTGAGTCGAGCGATGCCGTCGCCTCATGCGGCGCTACCGGCATCCTCGTCTTCAACGACGTCGCCGCGATGGGCCTGTTGAGCGGCCTGAGCCAACGTGGAATCCGCGTGCCGGAAGACTTGTCCCTCACGGGTTTCGATGACATGCCCTTCGCCCGGTACACCATGCCTCCGCTGACCACCGCGGCCGTGCCGATCACCGACCTCGGCGATCTTGCGTGGCGCCGCATGCGGGAGCAGATCCAGGCCAACGACGCCGCCTCCCCCACGAATTACTTTCCCCCGCGGATTGAGCTCAGGGGCAGCACCGGGCCCGTCAAGGCCTAGTTTCCCCGGGCGGCCGGCCCAGCCCGGCCTCGCGGTAGTACCCCTCGATATGCGCTGTGACGAGAGTGGCTGCCCGGCCGCCGTCGCCGTCGTGCACCGCCTCCAAGATGGCGCGGTGCTCGCACCGCAGGCGGTTCGCGGTGCTATCCCAATTCGGCAGGTTGGCAGTCAGTGCCGCGGCATAGCCCTCGATCGCTTCGCGCAGCGAGCCCATGATGGTGCTCACCACGGCATTTCCGGCGGCTTCCGCCAGCGCCAGGTGGAAGGCGACGTCCAGCGCGAGGAAGTCGTCGACGGCGGAGCTTGCGTCCATTTTGTCCAGCAGCCTCGCTGCTTCCACGAGTTCAGGGGCGTCGGCTTTGGCGCGGGATACCGCCCACGATTCGAGCAGGACCCGGGTTTGCACGATGTCGGCGACGGGCAAATGTTGCGTGGCCACGTGAAGGCGGAGCGCGGAGCCGAGGGCCGTGGCCGGTTCGGCGATGACTACGGTCCCGGCGTCCTTGCCGGACCCTACGCCAGCCCGCACCACACCCATGGCTTCCAGGATCCGGATGGCTTCACGGACCGATGTCCGTGAGACTTCCAGTTGCTCGGCGAGCGCCCGTTCGGCAGGAAGCCGCCCGCCCAGCACCAAATGTCCGTCCGACAGTTGCTTTTCGATCCAACTGAGGACGAGTTCGTGCGTTCGCATGGATAAATACTAGTTGATGTGGTTGGACCACATGGCATAGAGTGTGGTCCAACCACACAATCACCCTGGAGACAGCATCATGACGCAGACCGTCCAGCCGAGCAGCACCCCTTCCCTCGAGGTGCCCGCGAACGTCCCTACTGCCGTCGAGCGCCCCGCTGCGCTGAAGCGTCGGATTCCCAAATACGCAGACCTGGCTCCCCTGATGAAATTCAAGAAGCCCGAGTTCAGCAACGCGGCGAGGCTGCGCCGCGCATCTACCATTTGGGAACTGCGGGACATGGCCAAGCGGCGAACTCCCCAAGCACCATTCGACTACACCGATGGCGCGGCCGAGGCGGAGATCACCCTCCGCCGGGCCCGCCAGGCGTTCCAGGACATCGAGTTCCGCCCGGGAATCCTGCGGGACGTCTCCAGCATCGACCTCAGCACCGAGATCCTGGGCAAAATGTCCCGGCTTCCGTTCGGCATAGCGCCTACGGGATTCACGCGCATGATGCAGTCGGAAGGTGAGTACGCGGGCTCGCAGGCTGCCGAAGCGGCTGGTATTCCTTACACGTTGTCCACCATGGGCACTGCTTCCATCGAGGACGTTGCCGCAGCGGCTCCGAACGGCCGCAACTGGTTCCAGCTGTACCTCTGGACGGATCGGGACAGGTCACTCGAACTGATCGAGCGCGCTGCCAAGGCCGGAAACGACACCCTCATGGTCACGGTGGACACCGCCGTCGCGGGCGCCCGGTTGCGCGATGTCCGCAACGGCATGACCATTCCGCCCGCGCTCACCGTGAAGACCGTGCTGGATGCTTCCTATCGGCCCGCCTGGTGGTTCAACTTCCTCACGCACGAGCCACTGACCTTCGCTTCACTCTCGCGCTACACGGGCACAGTGGCCGATCTCATCAACTCCATGTTCGATCCCACCCTGACCTTTGACGACCTCGACTGGCTGCGCGAAACGTGGAAGGGAAAGCTGGTAGTCAAGGGCATCCAGACGGTCGAAGATGCCCGCAAGGTGGTGGACCACGGCGCAGACGGCATCGTGATTTCAAACCACGGCGGACGCCAACTGGACCGCGCGCCGATTCCGCTGCACCTCGTTCCGGAGGTCGCCGCCGCACTGAAAGCGGACAACAGCGACGCGGCCATCATCCTGGACACGGGCATCATGAGCGGCGCGGACATCGTGGCGGCCCTTGCCCTCGGCGCCGATTTCACGCTGATCGGCCGGGCCTACCTCTACGGGCTCATGGCCGGTGGCCGCGCCGGCGTGGACCGCACCATCCAGATCCTGGAGAAGGACATGGCGCGCACCATGGCCCTGCTTGGAGTAACGAAGGTCTCGGAACTGACCCCGGACCACGTGCGTCTCCTGCAGCACTAACCTGCGGCTACCCTCCCAACTAGCTCGCACTTAATGACGTTTTGGGCCTCCAAAACGACAACAACTGCTAGCTAGTTGGGGTGGCTACGCGCTACTTCTTCCGGCCGAACTTCGGCAGATTGGGTAGGTTCGGCAGGTTCGCCAGGAGGTCCGCTGCCTTCGTGGCGGCACGGCCAACCGTGCGGCCGATCTGCTGCGGCATGGTGTCGTCCATTCCCGCGGCGGCGGCAGCGGCGCCCGAATCCGGCGTGGGCTCAGGCGAGCGCGCGACGTCGGCGCTCGCCGACGTCGGGACCTCCGGCTCGCCGTCGGGCTGCGGGAGCTGCTTCCTCGCGGCGCGCGGGCTACCAGCCGCGGCGGCTGCCTCGGCGGCAGGCCGGGCGGGTCCGACGTCGAACGTCTCCAGCCAGCTGGCAACCCCAGCGAGCGGCTTGGGGTTCAACGCGTAGTAGCGTTTCTGCCCCTGTGCGCGCATGCTGACGAGATCCGCCTCGCGGAGTACCTTCAAATGTTTTGAGATGGTGGGCTGGCTCGCTGCGAGCTCCTCCACCAGTTCCCCCACAGCTTTATCCCCAGAGCGGAGGGAAACCAGAATGTCACGCCGGGTTGCCTCAGCAATGACGGCAAATACGTCGTCAGTCACCATGCCTCCCACCCTAGCGACATATACGCCAAAAGGCATCAACTATTTCGGTCGGCGTGAAGCAAGGAATCGTTGACCGCGCCCGGGGCCGGTGCTAGAACGGATTCACGGTCCGCCACGGCCCGCCGGAAGCGCGGATCCAGGTCAGGGCCGTTTGAGCGGGTTGGGGTGCGATGCCATGACTGAATATTTCCGCCGGCAACTGTTCAACGTTATCGCCGCTGTGTTCCTGCTTCTTTTCGTGGCCGTTTGGCTGGCGGTACTCATCCGCGTGCTGACCTGGATTCCGGTAGGCGACGCCGCAGCACCAAGCCTCAACGGCGCCTTGGTCACTGCGGCGGGCGTCCTGGCCACGTCTCTGAGTTCACTAACGGCGTCGGCCCTGGGCTTCACGATTTCCGAAATCCGGCGGGACCGCGTCGTCGAGACCATCGAGAGGGTGGAGACTGCCTCCTACCCGAGCGAGGTGGCGGCCAGGCTGTCCGGCCGGATTATCGCCGCGATCATGGTGTACATGGTGATCGGGCTGCTGGTGCTGATCCTTTGGCTGTTCAAGGGCACGGCGTCCACGGATCTCATCGGCGCCTTCGCGCTGTCCCTGTTGGGCTGGTTGGTGGGAGCGGCCGGCGTCGTTTTCCAGACAGAGAAGCCAAGCCACTAGCCTTGAGGCCAGCCGATCGGTTTGATGCTGGCGGGAACGCTAGTCGAACCAGGGGTCCAGTCCGTAGAGGGGGAAGATCTCCTTGCGGGTGGCAATGATGGTGCGGTCCACGGCGTCGGCAGGGTCGTACCCCACCTCCCATGAACGCCACCAGGTGTCGACGCCGTCGCCCATGAGTTCCGGAACCGAGTCCCCGTATTTCTCCTTGACGTAGCTCCGGAAGATTTCCGGGACCGGAGCTGTCAACTGCACGGGATGCTGGGCCACGATTCCTATCAAGTGGCTCCAGGTCCGCGGTACCACTCCCGTGATGTCGTAGCCCCCTCCCCCGGTGGCAATCCAGCGGTTCTCGCAGACCCTGGCGGCGAGACCCGCGATGGCGGTGGCCGCCTCGCGTTGACCGTCCACACTGAGGTTGAGGTGCGTGAGCGGATCGAGTTTGTGGGAGTCGCAGCCGTGCTGGCTCACGATGACTTCCGGATCAAAGGCCCGCACGAGTTGCGGCACCACTGCATGGAACGCGCGCAGCCACCCGGCGTCGCCCGTCCACGCAGGCAACGCCACATTGACGGCTGCGCCGAGCGCATCCGGACCGCCGATCTCGTTGGCGAATCCCGTTCCCGGGAACAACGAGAGGCCGCTCTCGTGCAGGGAGATCGTCAGGACCCTGGGATCGTTCCAGAAGATGCTCTGGGTGCCATCACCGTGGTGGGCGTCGATGTCGATGTACGCAACCCTCCGGACTCCGCCGTCGAGCAGCCTCTGCGCGGCGAGGGCGGCGTCGTTGTAGATACAAAACCCACTGGCCCGCTCACGGGAAGCATGATGCATGCCGCCGCCGAAGTTGACGGCCCGGACCGCGGTCCCGGACAGGATGGCCTCGGCCGCGAGCAACGATCCGCCGGCAAGACGGGCGCTTGCTTCGTGCATTCCCGCAAACGCGGGATCATCTTCGGTGCCGAGTCCGCGTTCCGGGTCCGGCGTCGTCGGGTCCTCACTGGCGCGCCGCACGGCGGCGACGTATTCGGCGCTGTGAACGGCGAGGAGTTCGACGTCGGTCGCGACCTCGGGCGCTTGGACGGACACATGCTCCAGGTCGAAGAGTCCGAGCGCCGCGGCGAGCCTGGCCGTCAGTTCCAGCCGCGCGGGGGCCATCGGATGCGAGGGACCGAAATTGTATGCGGTCATGGCGGGATCCCACGCCACCGTCGTTGGCAGCGCGGACGGACGGGGGCCTGCCCAGGAAGTCATCAATGACAGGCTACCCGAGCGGCGGGAGCGCACCTGCCCCGTTACGGCGGGCGATTAGTGGTTTACTACTCAAGAAAGCAGAATCAATCGACCAGAAGCGAACAGCACTGCCATGACTCAGAGCCAGTCGAGGTCCCGAGACCCGGCCAGCTGGCAAACCGTCCAGCCGGAGCGGGGAGGCCTGTGGATTTTCACGGGTATTCGCGACTTCATCGACAACATCGCCAACACCACACCGGCCCGATTGGCGCTGACGGCCTATGGCCTCGCGATCCTCCTGTTCACCGGCCTGCTTTCCCTGCCAGCGGCATCGGCTGACGGCGCGGTCACTCCCATCCACCAGGCCTTGTTCACCGCTGTCTCCAGCGTCTGTGTGACCGGTTTGACCGTTGTGTCGACGGCGACGCACTGGACCTTCTTCGGCCAGCTCGTGATTCTCGTGGGCATCTTCGTGGGGGGCTTGGGAACCCTGACACTCGCTTCCCTCCTGGCACTCATGGTCAGCAAACGGCTGGGCGTGAGGGGCAAGCTCATTGCCCAGGAGGCGATGAACAACGCCGGACGTTTGGGCGAGGTGGGTACGTTGTTGCGGATCGTCATCTCGACGTCCGTGACCATCGAGGCCGTACTGGCCGTCGCGATGATTCCCCGGTTCCTGACGCTCGGAGAGGACTTCTGGCAGGCCGTCTGGCACGGGGTCTTCTATTCGATTTCTTCCTTCAACAATGCCGGTTTCACACCCCATTCCGACGGCATCGTGCCGTACGAGGCGGACCTGTGGATTCTGGTGCCGCTGATGCTTGGCGTGTTCCTCGGCAGCCTCGGCTTCCCCGTGATGCTGGTGCTCCGGAGGCACGGCCTCAATTGGAAGAAGTGGAGCCTCCACAGCAAGCTGACCATCCAGGTTTCGCTGATTCTCCTCGTTGCCGGCGCAGTCCTCTGGGCCCTGATGGAGTGGGACAACACCAACACCATCGCCAACATGAGCTTTGGGGACAAGATCACGCATTCCATTTTCGCCTCGGTCATGACGCGCTCCGGAGGCTTCAACTTGGTTGACCAGAGCCATATGGATTCCACTACCAGGCTGCTGTCGGACGCGCTCATGTTCGCCGGCGGCGGTTCGGCGTCGACGGCGGGCGGCATCAAGGTGACCACCATCGCGGTCATGTTCCTTGCCATCGTCGCTGAGGCACGTGGCGACGACGACGTCAAGGTCTACGGCCGCACGATCCCCGAGGGCACCATGCGGGTGGCCATCTCGGTGATCGTAGCCGGTGCCACCTTGGTTTGCGCAGCAGCATTCTTGTTGCTGGCCATCAGCGGGGCCAGCCTGGACCGAGTACTCTTCGAAACCATTTCAGCCTTCGCAACAGTGGGCCTCAGCACGAACCTCAGTGCCGAGTTGCCTCCGTCGGGGGTCTACATTCTGGCCGTCCTCATGTTCGCCGGCCGCATCGGCACCATCACCCTTGCCTCCGCCCTGGCCCTCCGCCAGCGCAGGCAGCTATTCCATTACCCGGAAGAGAGGCCAATCATTGGCTAATTCAACAGGCGCCCCCAACCGGCCGGCGCACAACGCCCCCGTGCTGGTGATCGGCCTGGGCCGCTTCGGTGCAGCCACTGCCGAGCAGCTCGTCAAGCAGGGACGCGAAGTCCTGGCCATCGAGCGGGACCGCACGCTCGTCCAGAACTGGGCGTCCGTGTTGACTCATGTGGTGGAGGCCGACGCCACGAACATCGACGCCCTCCGCCAGCTCGGCGCGCAGGAATTCAGCTCCGCAGTGGTGGGCGTGGGTACGTCGATCGAGTCCTCTGTGCTCATCACGGTGAACCTCGTGGATCTGGGCATCGAGCACCTCTGGGTGAAAGCGATCACTGCCTCACACGGCAAGATCCTCACGCGAATCGGCGCCAACCACGTTATCTATCCCGAGGCCGACGCCGGGGTCCGTGCGGCCCACCTCGTCTCTGGGCGCATGCTGGACTTCATCGAGTTCGACGACGACTTCGCGATCGTGAAAATGTACCCGCCGAAGGAAACCGTCGGCTTCACGCTGGATGAGTCCAAGGTCCGATCCAAGTACGGCGTGACGATTGTCGGCGTGAAATCCCCGGGCGAGGACTTCACCTATGCCCGGCCGGACACGAAGGTTTCCGGCCGCGACATGCTGATTGTGTCCGGCCACGTGGACCTGCTGGAGCGCTTCGCGGCCCGGCCGTAAGTCCCCTTCGAGACCAATGTTCGGAGACAGCTCCCGTAACATAGGGCGGATGGTATTCATACGGCTGTACCGCGAAGGAAAACTCGAACGCGACGACGTCGGCGCCCACGAGATCGAGGCCCTGGCCCACCAGGATGACGTGGTGCTGTGGATCGACTTCACCAATCCGACAGCGGATGACCTCCTGGGCGTCGAGACGGTATACGGGCTCCACCGCCTCGCCGTTGAGGACGCCGTCCATGACTTCCAGCGGCCCAAGCTGGACCGGTACCCGAACCATTTGTTCCTGTCGGCCTATCAGGCAGGGCTGAAGTCCGGCACCGGCGAACTCTCGATCGCCGAAATCTCGGCTTTCGTGACGCGGAACGCCCTCGTGACTGTGCACGGCCCTGATTTCGACACCGACATGTTGATGGCGCATTGGGACGCGGAAACTGACCTGACCGCCCATGGGGCGCCCTTCCTCTTCTGGGGCCTGCTGGACTTGATCGTCGACGGGCACTTCGACGCCGTCCAGGAACTCGACGGTTACATCGACGCACTCGAAGAATCACTCTTTGACGACCACTCCCCCGACCACGACCTGCAGCGGAAGACCTTCGAGCTGCGAAAGAACCTGGTCCGGCTCCGCCGCGTGATCCTGCCCATGCGCGAAGTCCTTAACACCCTCCTGCGCCGCGATGACCTCGTCGGCTGCAGTCCCGAGATGCAGCCCTTCCTGCAGGACGTCTACGACCATGTCTTGCGCGCCACGGAATGGACAGAATCGCTCCGTGACCTGGTCACCACCATCCTGGAAACGCATATCAGCATCCAGGGGAACCAGATGAACCTGGTCATGAAAAAGGTCACCAGCTGGGCCGCGATCATCGCCGTCCCCACAGCCGTCACAGGTTTCTTCGGACAGAACGTGCCGTTCTTCGGCTTCCAAAGCGACTACGGTCTCTGGTTGTCCTGCGCACTCATGGCCGGCGGATCAATTTTCCTGTACCTGGCGTTCAAGAAACGGGACTGGATCTAGCCGACTCCCGCGGCGCAGGCGGCGTGCTTCTTTGAGGGAGAAGGCTAGGCGAGTTGCTGCGTGATTTCTGCGGCGCGGGCAGCGGCTGCACGGGCACCGTCGGCGATGATGGCGGGTATGCCGCCTTCGTTGAAGGCGGCGATGGCGCGCTCCGTGGTGCCGTTGGGGCTGGTCACCGCGATGCGCAGGGCGGTCGGATCTGCGCCCGGCTCGGCAAGCATGAAGCCGGCGCCTGCCACGGTCTCCCTGGAAATCATGAGGGAAAGCTCGGGATCCAAGCCAAGTTCGACGCCCGCAGCGGCCATGGCCTCGGCAAGGTAGAACGCGTACGCGGGCCCGGAGCCGCTGATGGCAGACAGGGCATCCACCTGTTCCTCGGGGATTTCCACCACGGTTCCTGCAGTGGCGAGGATGTCCTTGGCCTGCTGAAGCTGTTCGGGAGTGCAGTTGGTTCCGGGAGAAACTGAGACCACCCCGCGGCCGAGCTTGGCGGGTGTGTTGGGCATGGTGCGGATGACCGGCTGGCCCGCCGGCAACGCTGCTTCGAGCTGGGCGATGGACACGGCAGCGGCAACACTGATCACAATGGTGTTCTTGGCCAGCGCGGGCGAGATCTCGCGGGCAAGATCAGCAATGCCCGCGGGCTTGACACCCAGGATGACAACCGACGCGCCTTTGGTGGCCAGCTTGTTGTTGTCTGGTTCCTCTGCTCCGGCGATGGTCATGACATGGTGGCGCTCGGCCAGTTCGGCGGCGCGTTCTGCGCGGCGTACGGTGGCGACGACGTCCGACGGATCCGTTCCGGCGGCCAGCAAGCCACCCAGAATGGCCTCGTTCATGGACCCACAGCCAAGGAATGCGATTCGGATGCTCATGGCTCCATGATGCCAGTTCAGCTGCGCCGCTGCAGATCCAATTGCAGGGTTGTCCAGAGGCGCCCAGGATTCCCAGCTAGTTCCCAAGCTTATTGCAGGCTGCACCCAATATCGCTCCGTAACTTAGTAGTTACCTCATTGAGGGTGCGAGTGATGAGGCGGGCATGGGGATGTCCGCCACAAGCACCGGTGGTCGAACGGGTTTCCCCCCATTTTCCCGTGTCGACCGCCGGTGCTTTCTCGTTTAAGCCGCGTGATCGGGTCACGTACCAAGCGCGACGCGGGGCGACCCCGTGCATGCGCGACGGCGGGGCAGAGCAACTCAGCCGCCCGGCGTCGTCGTGCGGCTAAATCTCAACAGCCCTTAGATCTCGAAGGCTCCCACGAGTGGCGCTCCCAAATGCTGGCGCGCAAAGCGCAGTGTTTCAGCGAGCCACTCCTCGCGCTCTCCGGCAGCTTTTGCCTTGCGCGTGGAGATCTCGGCGACCACTGTGCCCTCGAATCCGTTGGATGCCAGGTGCTGCAGCACCTCGGCGCACTGTTGGGTCCCGTACCCGGGGATCAGGTGCTCGTCCTTGCCCGAACCGGAACCGTCGGTGAGGTGGACGTGGCGCAACTTGCTCCCGAGCGCCCGCACGGCCTCAAGACTGTTGGCCCCAGCAGTGGCGGCGTGCGAGAAGTCCCATGTGACGTCGTCGTAATCTTGGCCCATCGGGTCCCAGTGCGGAAGGTAAGCAAGCGCTTCCCGGCCGCGCACGCGCCACGGATACATGTTCTCCACCGCGATGTGCACTTGGTACATCGCAGCGATCTCGCGCACACCGGCGGCGAAGTTCTCGGCGTAGTTCGACTGCCAGCGGAACGGCGGGTGAACCACCACCGTGTTGCAGCCGACCTCCCGCGCCATTTGGCAGGACATCTCGATCTTGTTCCACGCCGGACCCCAGACCTGTTGGGTCAGCAGCAAGGTGGGTGCATGGATGGAGACGATCTGCTGGTCGTAACGATGGCTGAGCTGGATCAGGGCATCCGGGTTCTGGCTGGTGGCGTTATTGGTCACCATCACCTCCACGCCGTCGTACCCCAGGTCCTGGGCCACCGCAAACGCGTCATGGACGCTGAGTGGATAGACAGAAGCGCTGGAAAGCGCCACCGGGATCCTCGGCGTGTCTTCTTCGGAGTGCTCGACGTCGGTGCTCATGTCAGTTGGCCTGCCTGCCAGCGGTTGGGATGGGAAAGGACGCTGCCGCGGGCGCGGCCGTTCGGGTGTTGGCGCCCATACGGGGCACCGGTACCGCACCGCCGAGCCCGACGTGCGGGGCCGGGGCCAGCGGGCCGTCGAAGATCAGCTGGTCGAGTCGGCGCAAGATCAAGCCTTCGCGCAATGCCCACGGACAGATCTCCATGCTTGGAAACTCGAACATTTCCAAGGCCGCCTCTGCTACGAGGGCTCCGGCAAGGATCTGCCCGGCCCGCGCATCCGAGACCCCCGGGAGATAGAGCCGGTCTTCGACAGTCATGGCCGAGATGCGCTGCGTCCAGAGTCCCAAGTCCGTGGCATGGAGTTCGCGTTTGACGTAGGGACCGGCGCCGCTGGGGGCGGCGCCTGCGATGCGTGCAAGCGAACGGAAGGTCTTGGAGGTCCCGGCCACCAGGTTGGCCCGGCCGAGTTGCTTGAACTCACGCACCACGGGTTTGAGTGTTTGGCGGATGTACTTGCGCAGTTCCTTGACGCTCTTGGCCGTCGGCGGGTCATTGTGGAGCCAGTCGCGGGTCAAGCGGCTGGCACCCAGGGGGACGGAGACCGCGAGCTCGGGCAGCTCGTCCTGGCCGAATGCCATTTCGAAAGAGCCGCCGCCGATGTCCAGGTCAAGGATGGGACCGGCGCCCCAGCCATACCAGCGTCGAACCGCGAAAAAGGTCATGGAGGCCTCTTCGCTACCGGTCAGTTCCTGCAGCGTCACGGTGGTCTCGTGCTTCACCCTGGCCAGGACTTCGGGACCGTTGGTGGCTTCCCGGATAGCCGACGTACAAAAGGCAAGGAGATCCTCGGCCTTGTGGCGGGCTGCGAACTCCCACGCCTCAAGGACGAACTCGATCAACTCGTGTTGTCCGGCGTCGTTGATGTTACCTTCGGCGTCCAGGAACTGGACCAGCGAAAGGGGTCGCTTATGGGAGGCAAACGCGACCGGGCGTGCGCCCGGGTGCGCGTCCACCAAAAGCAAATGGACGGTGTTGGAACCGATGTCTAGGACGCCAAGACGCATTCTGCCATTATTCCCCGATTCGAAGCGAGTGAAGCAAGTGCGACTGCCGATTCGTGTTGGCGGCTAGTCAATTATTCCTGGGGCCCGGCGTTTGTGGCGCCATCGGCAGGACTGGTGGCTGCGTGTGGAGCCGCGTGTGGAGCCGCGTCGGCACCTTCGTCGGCGCGGGTGAAGTCCCTGCGGACGTTGGCGATGCCCTCCGGGCCCATCTCGAAGCCGTGCTCGCTGCCGGGGTTGATCACGAGGCCAAGTTCGTCACCGATGCTGTCCAGAATCGCAGCGCCATGGGTACCAAGGACGTTGGGCGCGGACTCCAGGAACTGCGACTCCACCCGGCTAGGGTGGCTGAAGACAGCAAGGACGGGCTGGCCCTCGGAGTTGGCGAGGACAAGTGGCTCCACGGCTGCGTCAGGCTTTTCCAAGGAGTCGGTGCTCAGGATGTAGACCTCGTTGTTCAGGAAGGCCAGGATGACGTCCACCGGGTTCGCGTCAGGTTGCCCGGCTTTTGCGAGCTTGGACTCAAGGTCGTTCAAAGGCAGGGATTCCGGGGCGGCGGGCTGATCTGTCATGGTTCCACTCGATCATGGTTCCCATGCCGGACGCAATTCCTTAACCATCCAACCGCAGTCCGTCCGCCGCCGAGATCGTGGGTCTGGGCCGGGGGCTGCGTTCCGGAACGTAGTCCTCGGCCCCCACCCACGATCTCAGCCTCGAAGGAGCCTGAGTAGACGTACCTTGAGGCCACGTTCGTCGAAGAGGTCTTTCCAATCGATGCGCAGGATCCGCCAGCCCTGCTCAGTCAGCAGCTTCTCCCTTTGCCGTTCTTCGAAGATCACTTGCGCAGTTGGCATGTAGTCGAAGTATTTTGCCTTGCCGTCGAACTCCAAAGCGGCTCCAAGATGCGGCCAGGCGAAGTCGAACCTGTTGGCGCCCCGAGTCGTCTGGACCCGAAACTGGAGTACTGGCTCCGGGAATCCCAGTTTGGCGATCGCATCCCTGGTGAGAGTCTCCCCCGGGGACTCGGACAATGGGTTCGAGAATGCCAAGGCCCTGCGGAAGGCAGCGACTCCACGCACACCGGCCAGCCCTGCGCATTCCGATTCCAGCCATTCATGGCCGCAGCCACGTCGCAGAGCGTGGTCGAGGAGTATCAATGCCTGCCGATAGTTCAACACCAGCGCGGAGTCCACAACAGTGCGATCAAGCGTTGTCACCGGCAGTCCGTCAATCTCAATCCGCTGACCGGGCAGGATGAGGCCTGAATGAGCTCTGACGTCGGCGGCGTGGGATCCCCTTGCTGCGTGGTATGGAATGGTGACGTGGATCAGTTGATCCACCTTCCACAGGTACAAGCGATGCAGGCGTGCGGCGGAGGTGTGGCTGAACGTCAATCCGTCTGCGGAGGCCGGGAGAGTTCGTCGACTATATGCGGCCAACTGGGCTCTTTCGCGACCGTCGTCCGCGAGTCCATTCCAGAAGCTGCCACGGACCATGACTCCCGTCCGGGCCCTAACCAGGGAGCCGGAGCGGAGGTGCTCATTGATGCATCGCTTGCTCAGTCCTTGGGACAGCAATTCCTCTGTCCGCCACATGTTTCCGTGCAGGGGAAGCAAGGGCGCTCCCGAGCTTGTGGGCGCTGAAACTGCCGTGCTTATCGGGCCCGCGTGCGCTGAACCTGCTGCGGTTTTCGCCGGTTCCACGTAATCCCAAAGTTCCGCGAGCGGGTCCACCGGGATACGAGAGTCGATGTTTCCGTAACTGTTCATTGCACCAGCTTCTTCGAACGCTGGAGATCCCGGAAGCAGCCAATCTAGCTATGTGCAAAACCCCGTTACGTGGGTGTGGGCCGGGTGCTGCGTTCAAGAACGCAGCACCCGGCCCACCCACGATTTCGGCAACTGCTACTACTTCGCCGCAGCCTTCTTCGCCGGCGCTTTGCGGGCCGTGGTGGTCCGCTTGACCGGGCCCTTGGCGCGTTTCTCGGCGAGCAGCTCGATTGCCTGCTCCCGGGTCAGCTCTTCCAAGGACGTAGCGCGGGGGACCGTGATGTTGGTGACGCCGTCGGTGATGTAGGGGCCGAAACGTCCTTCCTTCACCACGATGTTCTTCTCCGAGACCGGGTCCGGACCGAACTCGGCCAGCGGTGGGACGGCTGAGCGTGCACCACGCTGTTTCGGCTGGGAGTATATCTCCAGTGCCTGTTCCAGGGTGATGGTGAAGATCTCTTCCTCGGATCCGATCGAGCGCGAGTCCGTGCCCTTCTTCAGGTAAGGCCCAAAGCGGCCGTTCTGCACGGTGATGGGGTTGCCTTCGGCGTCCGCGCCGAGGACGCGGGGCAGGCTCATGAGCTGCATTGCTTCGTCGAGCGTGATCGAGTCAACAGACATGGACGTGAACAGCGAACCTGTGCGCGGCTTGGCCTTGACGGGCTTCTTTGGCGGCTTGGGTTTGCCGTTCTTGTAATACTCCACCGGCTGGTTTGCCAGTTGTTCTTCCGTCATTTCCGGAATGATTTCGGTGACATAGGCGCCGTAGCGGCCGTTCTTCGCAACCACGGTGTGCCCGGTGTGCGGGTCCGCCCCGAGGACGCGTTCCTCGGGGGCTGCCGTTTCCATGAGCTCCACTGCCTTGGCCGCAGTGAGTTCGTCCGGTGCGAGGTCCTCGGGGACGTTAGCACGCGCCGACTCCACGACCTCGCCGGTCTTGGGGTCGATAGTGGGGATCGAGCTCTCCAGGTACGGGCCGAACTTGCCGACGCGCAGGGTGATGCCTTCGGCAATCGGCACGGAGTTGATCTCGCGGGCATCGATTTCGCCGAGGTTGTTGACGATGCTCAGCAGTCCGGGATCGGCGTCTTCACCGTAGTAGAAGTGCTTGAGCCAAGCGGCACCGACGGCCTGGCCGTTGGCGATCTTGTCCAGGTCGCCTTCCATGTCCGCCGTGAATTCGTAGTCCACGTAGTCAGTGAAATGCTGCTCCAACAAGCGGATTACAGAGAAGGCGATCCAGCTGGGAACCAGCGCGGAGCCCTGCTTCCGGACATAGCCGCGGTCCTGGATGGTGGAGATGGTGGAGGCGTAGGTGGACGGACGGCCGATGCCACGCTTTTCAAGCTCCGCCGTCAGCGACGCTTCCGTGTACCGCGGCGGCGGGGACGTCTCGTGGCCCACGGCGACGATCTCCGAAGCCGTTAGGGAATCGTCCTTGGCCACGTTGGGCAGGCGGCGGGCTTCATCGGACTCGTCGTCGCCGCGGCTCTCGTCCTTGCCTTCTTCGTAGGCCGCGAGGAAGCCCGGGAAGGTGATGACAGTACCGGAGGCCGAGAATTCGGCGTCGCGCCCATCGGCAGCCACCGCGCCGAGGCGGATGGTGGCCGTGGAGCCCTTGGCGTCGCCCATCTGTGAGGCGATGGTGCGCTTCCAGATGAGTTCGTAGAGGCGGAAGGCGTCGCCGGTCAAATGGCTTGCCACCTGCGCCGGGGTGCGGAAGGAGTCACCCGCCGGGCGGATGGCTTCGTGGGCTTCCTGCGCGTTGGCGGCCTTGTTGGCGTAGACGCGGGGAGACTGCGGCACATACTCGGGACCGTACAGCTCAGCGGCCTGGCGGCGGGCGGCCGTGAGCGCTTCGTCGCTCAATGCGGAGGAGTCCGTACGCATATAAGTGATGTAGCCGTTTTCATACAGGCGCTGGGCGATCTGCATGGTGCTCTTGGAGGTGAAGCGCAGCTTGCGGCCGGCTTCCTGCTGAAGTGTCGACGTCGTGAACGGTGCAGCGGGACGGCGCGTGTACGGTTTGGTGTCCACCGAGCGGACGCGGAAATCCGCGGTCTCCAGTCCGGCCGCCAACGACGTCGCGAGTTCCTCGTTGAGGTGCACGGCGTTCGAAGAGGTGAGGACGCCGTCGTCGTTAAAGTCGCGGCCGCTGGCCACCTTAGCGCCGTCCACGGCAGCAAGCTTCGCTTTGAAGGACGCGGAACCGGTTCCGAACTGGCCGGTCAGGTCCCAGTAGGACGCGGATTTGAAGGCCATGCGTTCGCGTTCGCGATCCACCACCATGCGGGTCACGACGGACTGCACCCGGCCGGCCGACAGGCCCCGGGCGACCTTTCGCCAGAGCACGGGGGAGATTTCGTAGCCGTACAAGCGGTCCAGGATGCGGCGCGTTTCCTGGGCATCCACCAAAGCGCTGTCGACGTCGCGCAGGTTGTCCATGGCGCGGTGGATGGCTTCCTTGGTAATTTCACCGAAGGTCATGCGGTAGACGGGAACCTTTGGTTTCAGGACCTCCAAGAGGTGCCACGCGATGGCCTCGCCCTCGCGGTCCCCATCGGTTGCGAGGTAGAGCGCGTCAGCGTCTTTCAGCTGGGCCTTGAGTTCGGCGACTTTTTTCTTCTTATCCGGCGACACCACGTAATACGGCTTGAAGTCGTTTTCGATGTCGACGGCGAACTTGCCCACCGAGGTCTTCTTCAGTTCTGCAGGGAGGTCCGACGGCTGCGGGAGGTCGCGGATGTGGCCGATCGAGGCCTCGACAATGAAGCCTTCGCCCAGGTACTTGGCGATGGTCTTGCTCTTGGCCGGGGACTCCACGATCACGAGTTTCTTGCCGGTTTTTGCCTTGCTGGGCACGGTTCTCCTACAGAAAAATGAATTGCTTGGGCTCGTGCCCATATTGGCCTAGTTCACCATATTTTGCAGAATCGTGCGTTTCCACGTGGATAACTGCTGTGGAGGAACAGTGCGTTGGGCCCACGCCGCCAGGGTTCCCTGGCCGCGCTTGCGAGGCTAGGGTGGCGGTGGGTGGGCCCACGCCGGCGAGGGCCCCGACCTGAGCTTGCGAAGGTTGGGAGCCGGTGGGGACTAGCTTGCGGGGGGCGTCCGGTCGTCCGGAATCATTGACCACATCGTAGCGATTCGCACCGCGCCTTCGGGGATCTGCGTGGGATTTTCGAGCTCATATGACCTGATGAGGTCATGGAATTTGGCCTTGAGCTCCGTCCGCTGATCCGAAGTCAAGTACAGCAGATCGCTGGACAAGAGCATGGCGGCGGCCTCGTTCGCTGACTCGCCGCGCTTTCGCCGCTCACCGCGGGCCCGGGTGAAGGCGGTGGCCCGACGCCGGAACGCGTCCAGTTCGAGTTCGACGACCGCGATCTCCGGGCTCGGTGCGTTGCCGCCCGATTTGATGGTGAAGTCCGAACCGGCGGCCTTCCACCGGCGTTCGCGTGCATCGCCTTCGTTGTCCGCAGCAGTCACGATGCCCCATTTTTGGAGGGCCCGCAGGTGGTAACTCATGGCGCTGGGCGTGAGCCCTGTCAGTGCGGCGAGTTCCGTTGCCGTGCGGCTCAGCTGGGTTGAATAGAGCTCCGAGATGACCTCAAGCCGGGCGGCATGGGCGAGCGCCCGGATGGCTTTGGGGTCGGTGATCTCCACCGTTTTCCCGGGCCGTTTCCGGCGTTTCGGGGATGCCAGCCCGTTGGATACCCCGTTGTCTTCATTCACCGGAACAGTTTATCCGGCAGCGTCGCCCTGATTGTCCGAAGCCACGGGCAGCAAAAAACCGTCGCGGACCAGGTTTGCGACGTCGGAGAGCAATCCGGAGCGGAAAGCATCGTCGTCGAAGTCGTCCCCTCCCCCCAGCAGCGCCGACAAGGCGCCGATCAGCTGGCGGACGGACAGTTCGCCGTCGCACGCAGAAACGAAGCCGGCCAGCTCGGTGCTCAACAGGTTCGTCCGACGCAGCCCCGCGCCCTGGCGCAACAAGATGACTCCGGGGTGTTCGGCGCCCGGCCGCTGGTGGCGTTCCTCGGTCACGTCCTCGGCCACCACCAGGTGGGCGTCGGCGAGCTCGTGGGAGTCCAGCCAGTCGGCGCGTTCGATCGCGGCGGCAAGATGCGGACCAATCGGCTGCTCGATGGGATACGTGATTTCCTCGAAACGGGCGGCCACCGCCCCGGGACGCGCGATACCCGCCCGCACGGGCCGCCGCAGCCAGATCATCCCGAAACCGATGGCCTCCACATTCCGGGAGGCGAAATCATCGAGGTAGGCGGCGTAGGCCTCGCGGTAGAGCTCACGGTCGCGGCCTTCGGAAGCGTCCTGTAACCAGGTCTCCGCGTAGAGCTCCGGGCTCACCTGTTCCCGCTGGATGAACCACGCTTCCGTGACGGAACCGGCCAGCCACGAGGCGGGCCGATCGCTCCATCCAGTGCCAGCGGGGATCTCCCAGTTGCCGAGCATCTGCGCCGTCCCACCGGGTGCGAGGACGTCCGGCAACGTGCGGACGAGGTTGGCGACGATGTCGTCGCCGGGCAGCCCGCCGTCGCGGTACGTGAACTGATCCGACGCGTGCTCGCCGGCACTGCGTGGCGTAATGACGAAAGGCGGATTGGACACCACCAGATCGAACGTCTCACCCGCCACGGGCTCCAAAAGGGATCCCAGCCGCAAGCTCACGCGCCGCTCAAGATCAGCCGGATCAACGTGCAACGCCTCGGCGTTGAGCATCAGGTTGAAACGCGTGAAGGCGAGGGCCCGCTCGGAGATGTCCGTGGCCGTGACGTGCTCGCTGTGGTGCAGCAGGTGGAAGGTCTGGATTCCGCAGCCCGTGCCGAGGTCCAGGGCGCGCTTCGAGTGCCGTCGGATAGTGGTCTGCACAAGCGTGGTGGACGCCTGACCGATGCCTAGCACGTGGTCATGCCGGAGCACGCCGGGTTGCTGATGGGCCGCGAGATCGCTGGCAACCCACAGCTCGGCACCGCCGCTGCCGTCTTCATTGGAATCCCAACCATAGGGCCGCAAATCCACCTTGGCGGCGACAGCACCGGCGTCGTTCTTCACCACCAACCCAAGCTCCAGCAGGCCCGAGGAGCGGACGCACGGCAGGGCGGCGTCGATGTCGTCTGCAGTTTGGGGGACGGCCAGGAGCCACAAGCGGACGACGACGGCGAGCGCGGCTTTTGTGCCGCCGGTCACCGGTTCTCCGGTGCGGGCAGTCGGTTCGGTGACGATCAGTGCGGGAATGAGCTGATCCCGGGCGAGGGCAGCGTGGGCCGACGCCCCGAGGAGTTCTGCCACTCCGTCCACTGTGTAGCCCACGCTCCGCAGGTCGCCGGCGAGCGCTGTGAGCAGTTCTGCGAGGTCGCTGCGGGGAGCGTTGGGAGTGTTGGGAGTGTTCGGGGTGGTCCCGAAGATGGTGGGCGTTGCGGGATCAGTCACCGTGCAAGTCTATTGGGGCTGGCGGGTGGGCACCCGCCGTCTCGGAGCGGGCCTTCGCGTCCCGGGGCAGGCGGCCGAGCGGGTAGCGTTGAATCATGGCATTTCACTCCTCCAGCCGGCGGCACGCAGCACTCCTTGCTATCGGCGCCGGCACTCTGGCAATGACGGCGTGCGTCCCTGCAGGGTCCATCACCGACGCCAACATCCCTTCGTGGAAGGCAACGACCATTCCCTCCGCGGCCGGGATCGTCCTGGAGGATTCAGGACGAATCCTGAACCGCGAACCGTTGGTCAAGAGCGTAGCCAACGTGGCTGCAGGCACGTACACCTTGACGGTGGCCTGCGATGGCGGTGGCAAGGCATTCTTCGCCGTTTCCGTGTCCGGCAAGCAGCTCACCGAGGCAGGAGCGGCGTGTAATGGCAGCCGCGAAACATCCCGGATCAAGGTTCCCTCGTCCGGTCCATTGAGCATCAGCACAAGCAGCGTCGATGCGCCGTTGATCTACGCGTACCAACTGGTTCCGGGTTCCTGACGCCCTCTTGTTCCTACGGCGGCGTTCCTACGGTGGCGGCCCGGCGTAGAGTCGGACTATGGGGTGGGTACACGCCCTGAACGTACCGGAGACACGGGTGGCGATTCCCGCCGTCGTGCTTTGTGGTGTGCTCGCGTGCGGCACGCTGGCCTCGTGTGAATACACCTACGACGACGGTCGCGCGCCGGTGAGCGGTCCGCCGTCTGCAGTCTTCACGGATCCCGTGCTGCCCCGCGATCCGGCATTGAGCCAGACCGTCACTGGCGATGCATTGAAAGCCTGGGCGCGGGACGTACTTCCGGACGCGAACGGGCAATCCTTCTATAACAGCTACGGACTGTTGTCACGTGGAGAATCCCGCGCTGAAGAAACAACCCAACTTCCCGGCGGTTCTTATGCCGTGACACTCGCGTGCCGCGGCGCCCGCAGCACCGAATTCACTGTGCGAAACGGGAGTGACGTCCTCATCGAGCTGATGCTGCAGTGCGGCACCACGCGGGTCAACGTCCTGCAACTCGAGAAAGATGCCGTCCTGGGTATTACGGTGACAGCCAATGCCCCGGCGAACTTCGCATACCGCGTGAGCCGCATCTAGGCGACCCAGGCGACAGAGAGCCAGGCGACCGGGACCTAGGCGACCGGGACCTAGGCCGGGCAGCCTTCCGGGCAGCGCAACGTTTCCGGGCTTGAGGCACATTCGGCGCAATACAGGGTGAGGTTGCGGCAGCTGAGGTTGGAGCAATTCTCAAACTTGTTGGTGGGCGCTTGGCAGCGGACGCACTGGCCGATGGTCTTGGCATCCTCGCTGAATTCCACGTGCATGCGCTTGTCGAAGACGTAAAGGGAGCCTTCCCACAGGCCTTGGTCCTTGAAGGTTTCGCCGTAGCGGACTATGCCGCCGTCGAGTTGGTAGACCTCTTTGAACCCGCGGTTCACCATGAGGCTGGAAAGGACTTCGCAGCGGATCCCGCCGGTGCAGTATGTGACCACGGGTTGGTCCTTGAGCTCGTCGTACTTCCCGGAGTCGAGTTCCTTGATGAAGTCGTGGGTGGTGGCGACATCGGGAACGATTGCGTCCTTAAACTTGCCGATCTGGGCTTCGAAGGCGTTGCGTCCATCGAAGAACTTCACTTCCTGCCCGGCTGCCTTCTTTTGCTCCAGCAATGCGTGGAGCTCTTCCGGCTGGAGGTGAGTGCCGCCGCCAACTACGCCGTTCTGGTCCACTTTCAGTTCTCCGGGAGCACCGAAGGACACGATCTCATCGCGTACCTTGACGCTGAGCCGGGGAAAGTCGGCAGCGCCGCCTTCGAACCATTTGAAGTCGATACCGTGGAAGCCCTTGTACTCCTTGGTGGTCTTCACATACTGCTTGACGTTGTTCAGCTCCCCGCCGACTGTGGCGTTGATGCCGTCCCGGGAAATAAGGATGCGGCCGGTAAGGCCGAGCTTTTCGCACAGGGCACGCTGCCACAGCCGCACCGCGTCCGGGTCTGCAATCGGGGTAAAGCCATAGAAGAGCACGATTCTGTTTAAAGCCACGTATTTAAGGGTACTTGGTGGCCCCAAACTCCTGTGTTGAGCAGCTGTCCGCCTTCCCAAAGTGTTAACTGAGCTGTTACTGGCCGCCCCTGTTGATTCCCAGACTGCTGGCATAGTCTCTCTACATGAGTCACGACGCCTTGGTTGAAGACATCGCTGATCTGCTGGAAGTCTGGGTTGCTGGCTGGTCAGGTTCCCGGGGTTACGAGACGCGGAAGGAAGGCCGGTTCCCGGCGGCACTGCGTGCCGACAAGTCCGGCGACTGGGAGTACTTTGCGCACGACCCCTCGGATGCCGAGTTTGCCGAACTTGCTGCCAAGACCGCCCAAGCGGACACCCGCATCCTGACCATACTTACGAACGACGTCGCCCGCTATGACCAGCTGGCGCGGGAGCACGGGCTGAACATCACTTCCGATTCCCAGACCATGATGATCGTGGACATGGAAACGCAGGATGCCGAAGACCCGTGGCTCTCCGATGACGATCTCAAACTCACGACCTCCGAAAGCAAGGGCGTGCACTACGCCGTGGTCCACGCCGGCGAGAAGGTGGCAGCCAGCGGCCAGGTATTCGTGGTCAAGCAGACGGCCGTGTTCGACAAGATCGTCACCGAACCCAACTACCAACGCCGAGGACTGGGCAGCTTCATCATGAAAGCCCTCGCCGCACAGGCATTTGAGCACGACGTCGAAAGCGGACTCCTCCTGGCTTCGCTGGACGGACAGCACCTCTATTCACACCTGGGCTGGAAGAACGTGAGCCAAGTACTCATGATGTCTACCAAGCGGGTCGACGAGACTGATCTATCTGTGGCGTAGCGTCCCTTCGGCGGCCGGAGCGGGTCCGCAGCGGCGTCAGCAACGGTCGGTTTCCGGCGCGATGACAGAATGCTTAAGTGAACGCAACTGAATCTATGATCTCCCTGCTGGGCAGGAGCCCGGACCCGGAGCAGTTGCGACATGTCCGAACCATTCCTGCACGCCAAGCAATCCATGAGGCATGGCCGGGCTGGGCCCATCCGGATATCGTTGCCGCCTACGGAACCTTGGGCATCCACGAACCGTACCGGCACCAAATCGAAGCGGCCGAACTCGCCCACTCGGGCCAGCACGTCGTCATTGCCACGGGCACCGCGTCCGGGAAGTCCCTTGCCTATCAGTTGCCTGCCCTCGATGCGATCCACCGTTCCGAGTTACGGGTGCTATCCGAACCGGGCAAGATCCACGACGACGGTGCGGTCACCCTTTATCTTTCCCCCACCAAAGCCCTCGCCGCCGACCAACTGGCAGCGATCCGCTCCCTCAAGCTCCCCACGGTCCGGGCCGAAACGTACGACGGCGATACCGACCAGTCACAGCGCCGCTGGATCCGCGACCACGCCAACTTCATCCTCGCCAACCCCGACATGTTGCACTTTGGGATCCTGCCGAACCACACGTGGTGGGCCCGCTTCTTCCGCCGGCTGCGGTACGTCATCGTGGATGAGGCCCACAGCTACCGCGGAGTGTTCGGGTCACACGTCGCCAACCTCATGCGAAGGCTCCGCCGAATCTGCGCGTACTACGGTGCCGGCAACTCCTTTCCTGAGCCTGTGTTCATTGCCGCGTCCGCGACGGCCTCGGACCCCGGGACGTCCTTTGCCCGGCTCATCGGGACTCCCGTGCGCGAAGTTTCCGAGGACTGTTCGCCACACGGCTCCACCACAGTGGCTTTTTGGGAACCTGCCCTGACCGATCTGAAGGGCGAAAACGGAGCAAAAGCCCGCAGGACTGCCGTGGCCGAGACCGCAGACTTGCTGGCCAACCTGGTGTCCTCCCGCGTCCGGACCATCGCCTTCATCAAATCCAGGCGTGGGGCGGAGACAATTTCATCCATCGCCAAGCGCCTCCTCGACGAAGTAGACCCCAGCTTGCCCCAGCGGGTTGCCGCGTATCGCTCTGGCTATCTCCCCGAGGAGAGACGCGCCTTGGAGAAGGCCCTGCGCTCGGGCGAACTGCTAGGAGTCTCCAGCACGTCAGCGTTGGAGTTGGGAATCGACATTTCCGGACTGGACGCGGTACTGGTAGCAGGCTGGCCCGGGACAAGGGCCTCCCTGTTCCAACAAATCGGACGAGCAGGCCGCGCGGGCCAAGACGCCATCGCCGCATTCGTGGCCAGCGACGATCCGCTGGACACCTACCTCGTCAACCATCCGGAGGCAATCTTTGATGTGTCGGTCGAAGCCACCGTCTTCGACCCCGGGAACCCCTACGTACTCGGTCCCCACCTGTGCGCGGCGGCCGCCGAGCTCCCAATCGGAGTGGCTGAACTTGGCCTGTTTGGACCAACGTCCGAACCGCTGCTGAATCAGCTGGTGGAGCAGGGGTACCTGAGGAAACGGCCCGCCGGCTGGTTCTGGACCCACCCGGAGAGCGCCGCGGCCATGGTGAACCTGCGCGCAGACGGCGGCGGCCCCGTGAGCATCGTGGATTCCGAGACTGGCTCTCTGTTGGGCACCATGGATTCGCCGCAAACGCACTACCAGGCCCACACCGGTGCCATCTATGTGCATCAGGGTGAAAGTTACCTAGTTGAGGAACTGAACGAAGAAGACCATTGCGTGATGGTTCGGCGAGCCAACCCGGACTACTACACGACAGCCCGGGACGTGACACAGATCGAAGTCCTGCAGACTCTCCGAACCATGGAATGGGGCGACATCGCAGTTCACTTCGGGGAAGTGAAAGTGACAACACAGGTAGTTTCCTTCCAACGTAAGGCATTGATTTCCAATGAAGTTTTAGGGGAAGAGCCGCTGGAACTCGGGGCCAGGGACCTCTTCACCAAGGCAGTTTGGTTTGTGGTCCACAACCGCTCGCTGACAGGTGCGGGCCTTATCGAAGCACAGTTCCCGGGTGCGCTCCACGCTGCTGAGCATGCAGCGATCGGGCTTCTCCCTTTGGTGGCTTCAAGTGACCGCTGGGACATCGGCGGTGTCTCGACGGCGCTTCACGCCGATACAGGGGTTCCCACGATCTTTGTCTACGACGGCCATCCAGGCGGTGCCGGATTTGCCGAGCGTGGCTTCGAGAAAGCCAAAGTGTGGTTGACGGCCACAAGAGATGCCATCAAGGCATGTGAGTGTGAGAACGGGTGCCCTTCCTGTGTCCAGTCCCCCAAGTGTGGCAACAAGAACAACCCCCTGGACAAGGATGCCGCGGTCACCTTGATCGACGTGCTCCTGCGGGACGCTGTCTAGGGGCGGCGGTCACCCTGATCGACGTGCTCCTGCGGGACGCTGTCCAAGAGCAGCTGGCCAGGGCAGCAGCCGCCTAGGGCGGCGGACCAGCCCTTGAACGGCCGGTTGCCGTCCCGAAAACCGCGCCACGAACCAACTCCGTGCGGACGTCCACGATCTCACCATGCCTGAGAATGCAGGCCGACAACGACGCTCCGTGCCTCGCAGCGGCCTCGCTGGCGACGACGCAAGGATCTCCTGCTGTCAGTCCACGGGCAGCGTCCGCTCCGGCGAGTGCGGCAAGGTCGGCGGCGGTGGCGGCGCGTTGCGCCATCGCCGCGGCCTGGGCCAACATGAGTGCTCCTGACATGCAGATCATGACGACAAGTCCCAAGGCAAGTGCCAGGACGGTGCCGGAGCCGCGTTCCCCTTTACTACGGATCGCATTGGCACGGGCGGTATCTGCCCTCACGCCACGTTCCGCATTGCTAGGGCCCACGTTGGCGCAGGCAACCCCAGCACGCACGCCACACTCCCTATGACCGCGGCCCTCATTGGCGCAGGCGATGTCTGCCCTCACGCCGCTACCCCTTCCTCAAGGCGTTGGAGTCCCAGCCTCGCCACCGGCGCCGCGACTGGCGCGCCACCCTTGAAATCAACAACCCTGTCCCCGACATAGGGGAAGAGCGAAGTGGCCGCTGATGTCCGAGGCGTCTCTCCCTTGGCCGAAGCCGCGGCTGAAAGCGTCCATGGGGTGAGGGATCCGAGCGGGCCAGCCACCGGGGCGGAGACCGTGACCTTGATCCATTCGCCGTCGTCCGAAACAACAGCCATGGCGGCATCCCCTGCCAATCTCCGGACGATCCCTTCCACGGCCGAATTTCCATCACCGCGGGCCAGAGCCCGGGCACAGGCCCTCGCTGCTTCTTCCAAACGCAGCTGGGTAATTCCGGCCGCGGATCCGGCGAGAAGTAAGGCCAAAAGTAACAAGACAGCCGGGAGTGCCACTGCGAACTCCGCAGCGACGGCACCTTGATCTCTCTCGGGGAGAGCGAGGCTCCGACGGCCCTTCCCCGAGCCATGAAGTTTTTCCTCCGAAGAAGACCGTCTGGAAGAACGCCGCCGCGCGATGATGCTGTGCCTCCAGCGCCTGGCAGCCCGTGCCCACGGGCGTGCAGAATTCTCAGCACAACGCTTGGATCCCTGCCTCTTCGTCATGGCAGGGCGAGTGCGCTGCGAATGAGGTTGAGGAGGAAACCGCGCACTTCCTCGCTGCGAAGGATGACCACCAAGAGTCCGGCGAAGCCCACCGCGGCAAGCGTGGCGATGGCATATGCCGATGTTGGTTCAAGTTAGCCGGTTCCGATGATCACGATTTGGTTTCGGTCCGCGTCAGCCGGGGTAGGGGGTGCTAATCTCCGAGAACTACCGGCCCCGTCTCGGCCGGGCTTGAATATTCGTATGGGGGAATGATGTCCGAAGAGCTTCTACGGTTCACCGCCGAATCGATCGAACAGGCCAGGAAATCACAGTCCAAATACGCATGGATCATGCTCGCCGCCATCGTCTGCCTGATCGTCGGCTTCACCGGCGCGCAATCTATGGCTTTCGCTGGCGTCGTCCTGGTGATTATCGCGGGCGTCGGTTGGTCTCGATGGGCCACTAAGATCCAGCAGCGGACGCGGGAATATCTCGAAGCCAAGGCCGCCGGGGAAGCCACCAGCAATCAAACCTGACGGGGAAGCCCAAGCTGCGCCGCCGCGGCACTCCCCAGCACTTGCTTCACTGTGGAGGCGTACCATTTGCCGCCCGCAGCAGTCGGCACAGCGCCGTCATTGAGGCTCCGGGCGATCCCAGCCAGTGACGCGCCGCCTTGGCGCTCTGAGACGATCTGACGGACGGTAGCCTCAGGCAGTGCGCTTCGGCGCCCCATGTGCTTGCCCGTGGTGGCCTTGATCTCCGCCATGCCAGCGCGGGTACGCTCCGAGATCTTCTTGGCCTCCATTTCCGCGAAAGCGCATGTCACCTGAGCCATGGCCGCGCCGGTGATAGTGGAGGTATCAATGCCGAGGTCTAGGCAGATGAGCGCCCACCGCTGCCGGTTCGCCGTTTCCAGCATGCCGGCAAAGTCGCTGACCGACCGTGAAAGCCGGTCAAGCTTCGACACTGCCAGAGCTTCATAGGTGCCAGCCTTGAGGTCTGCAAGTGCTGAGGCGAGCACGGGCCGATTCTTCAAGCTTGTGGCCGACGCTGCCTCTTCCCGGCGGATGGTGAGCTCCCAGCCGTTCCGCTTGGCTTCAGCCTCCAGCGCTGCGCGCTGTACTTCCGGCCCGATGTCCTGCTTGTTGGTGCTTACGCGGAGATACCCGATCACCTTGAGTGGCTGCTGTGGCTGGCTGCTGTTCATAGTTCAAATATACATGAAGGGTTCCCATTGTGTATATGGGGAAACTGATCTAGTCTTTCAATGTCAGCAGATAACGACGCGGAAGGGCTCGCCAGTCATGGAGCTTCAAAACATGAAAGACATGTTCGCCGGTAAGCGCGTCCAGTTCATCGGGCCGATGGGCAACACGGACGGGCCGACCGGGAAAGTCTGGCGAGTCACCACCCGCGGCATCTGGGTCACCTTTGCGGACGGGCACCGGGAGCTATTGCACCCTGAAGACCTGCAAATTGTCGTACCCGCGGACTAGCGTCCACAACGCCCGAGTTCACAACAACAAAGCACCGAGCATTCAAGGTCTGCGCTCGGTTGCTCCCCACCACAACCAAACCAACTAGTCCCGCAGGGGGAAATATCATGAGCACCACGACAATCAGCACGATCACAGCTACTCCGCCGTCACTTGCAGACTATGGAGTGCGCCATGGAGCGGCGGCATGCCTTGCCGCGGACATCAGGGAACGCACCGGCTCGACTGATGATCTGCCTAGAGAGAACTCCCGATCCCTTGGCGCGGATGACATTTACGGTGAATCCACGGCGAGTATCGCTGACGTGATCCACGAAGGCGAGCACATCGGTTTTGCCGTCCAGATCCCGTACGAGGGCCTCGAGTGGATCGGGCTTGAATATGACGGTCCGGCCGACGATAGCGTCTTTGAGATGGTCGGCTCTCGAGAGCAGATCGAAGCCGCAGCGGCGTACCTGGCGAATGCTGCCGCAGCCCTCCAAGCATTTCTGAGGGCGTGACCAGCAAGGGCTGCTGCCCGGCAGGTCCGTTGAATGATATCGTCCGAAGAAATCCGGCTTTTCGGCCGAGGTTTCCAGTATTCATTTCAGGGGGAACGAATGAATAGAATCGCTTTTGCCCTAATAGGAACCGCCGTAGCGACTCTCGCCCTGACGGGTTGCGGATCGAGCATCCAGAAAGACGCTTCTTATAGTGATGTCCTGGGGCTAAGGGACGCGTACGTCGCAACGGGCGCGGTCGCAGATCCAAAGTGTGACAGCAAGGTCACCGAGGATGGGAAAGCCCAATGGGGCTGGCAGACGGTGAATTGCGGAATGAATACCGTGCTTCTCGTCGCCGATTCCCAGTCCGGCCTAGATCAACAGGTGACTACCAGTGTCAAGTACGCGGCTTCGAGGGAGTCTATTTTGGTCGGAGCGAATTGGATGATTAGGGGGCCAGAATTTGAGGTCAAGGCCGTTCAAGCGAAGCTCGGCGGACAGTTGAAGAACTGAAGCCTCAGTTCCGTGCGATTGACCGAGGCCCATCTGGGCCACGATCCTCTCGGATTCCGAGGCCGCTCGACCAGTGCCACAGAGCACACGCCGCAGGACGCGCCGCCCCACAATGTGAAAACGACACCGAGGCTCAGGAGTCCCGCCGAATCGTTCGAGAACTTACGATCAACCTTGAGCCGCTGGAGGCTCATGCAGAGACTATGGGGGGAATTTCATGAGCAATCTCGCAGGCTGGTATCGAGACCCGTCCAACGCGAACCAAGCGCGCTACTGGGACGGCAAAGACTGGACGGGCCAGACGCATCCGTTTGATCCACAAGGCGTCGGCAGGGCTTCCCGGATCCCACCCACACCGCCCATGGCGCCTCAAGCAACAAAGGCGCCGGAGAAGTCGAAGGCTACCGGCAAGCAAACGGCAATAGGCTGCGGAGTGGTCTTGGTGCTTGCGTTGATCTTTGGCAGTGTTATGTCCAGTTGCATGGCGAATGCTGGCAAGCAAGACCCCGCAAACCTGGGCGACGGCGCATACGCAAAAGTCGCCTGCCGCGGAATGGTTCAGGACAAACTGAAGGCACCGTCGACAGCCGACTTCAGCAACGAGAGCGTCTCTGGTTCAGGGACTAGCTGGACCGTCACCGGCTCGGTCGATGCTCAGAATAGTTTCGGGGCCAAGATCCGCTCAAGCTACACGTGCTCTATCACTTACAGCCCATCCGATCATCAGTGGAGCGGACCCGTCAGCGTCGGTTAGAAGACCCGCATGGGTCCGATGGTCACGCATTACCTCATGCGATCGCCATGATTTGCTCGACCCAACGAAAACAAGCCCTGCCCCGTGGTTGCTAGTCACAGGGCAGGGCTCTTTTGTGTTCCGGGGTGGGTCAGTTTGTCGCTGGTGTCCGCGGTCGCTGGCGTGGTGTTCCCGCCTTGTATCCAGCCAGGAGCACCTCGATGTCATGGCGGAGACGCGCATCCGTATCACTGGAAGTGTCAGCAGGGAGCGCTTCGAGCAACGCCTCGAGCTGGGCCATGACCTCGGCCACGTTCGCCTTGGTCAGTGGCGCCATGGCCGCTTGAATTCCCTGCATCTCACTCATTGTCCTCCACCTCCGCCCCCGGAGGAATCAGGGAAATAAATGCCGTGGGACTCGAGCCACTGCCTCTCCGCGTCCAGCACATTCTCAAAGAACGTGGCGATTTCGGGCGTCATGCCCTCCGGTGTCGATTTGATCATGTCGAGCTGATTCTGAATCTGCCCCATGAGTTCGTAGTGATGGGCCAGAAGTGCGCCCTGGAAGAGTTCGGACTGTTCGTTCATTGGAAGGATGCCTTCAAGGTCTTCTGGATAAGTGCTCATGCTGCGTGTCTCCTGTTACTGGGGTTGGATGGTGTAGGTCAGCGGTGTGGGCTGCGGGGATGGAGCCATGGACGACGGAACATTCGCCGCGACAGGACCCGCTGCCGGAGGTGTGAAGCCCGGGACCAAGGTGGCCATGGCTTTGTTGAGTGCTTGGATTTGCGCGTCTTGGTGTTTGACGACGTTCAGCAGTTGGACTGAGAGCAGGTCATAGCGGACTGAGTCGATGTTCCCTTCGAACCAGGAGATGAGCTCGGGGCAGTGTTCGGCTACCTGTTCGGCGATGAGGCCGTAATTGTCAGGCCCGCCGCTGATCTTGTCGTACAGCACGGGTGTCAGTGCGAGGACGCTGGCGGGGTTGGTGTGGTGGCTCCGGACGTTTTCCTTGTACCGGATGCTTGAGACGTTGCGGCCGAAGTGGAAGCCGCCGTCATTGCCTACCCAGACGGCGTATTGGGTTGTGCCGGCAACGTTGTTTGTCCACCCGTACTGTGAGCCGTCCGACTGTGGCACGGTCCCGGACGTGATGTCAGCGCCTACGTGCGTGTGGGCGGACGGCGGGAATGTGGCGGGCTTCCCTGACACTGTTGCCCATGTCGTGGTCTGCGCGCCGAGCTGGACCCACGTTCCCGAGACAAGAACCTCAGCGCCGTACGTGCCCGCTGCCGTGTGCGTGAGGAGGCCGTAGCGGGCAATTTCGTTGCCGCTTGCGTCGTAGTTGACGAGGGCGCCGTCTGAGGTCTCGAGGCGTGCCACTTCAACACCGGAAGGACTGAAGATATGCAACCCGTCCTTGTTTGTGACCAGACCCTTGCCACCATCCTGCCCGGTGGAGGCATTCAAGAGCATTGGCTGGGTGGAAAGGTCGCGGAGTCTGGTCTCGATGGACTGGAGCTTTTGGCTGAGGTCGTAGCTCATGCCGAGGATGGCGTTTACCATGTGGTGGATTCCTTTGAAAGTGAATTGAGTGTCTGGGTGTTCTCGAGGGGGTGGTGAATACAAGTGGGCTCGTGGGCTGTCTCGGTGACCGTCACAAAGAAGTCAGCGGAGACGATGCGAACCACGGGGATGCAGCGGTCGCATTGGCTGGGCCATACGCGCCCCGCTACGGCCACTGCTGGGGCTTGGCGCGGCCGTTCCTGGCCTTTGGCGGGAGAGATGGCACTCTGTGCGGCATGGCTCATTGCGAGCGACTCAGCGGCATCCAAGGGCTCGATTGCGCTTTTCCGCCCGGATGGCTTCTGTTCCATGGGGTGGCGCTGACTGGTGTGCGTCATCACTTCGCCCCCCGCCTCAGGCAGTCGAGGCATTCGCGGATGCCCTGCCCTTGGTTGTAATCCGTGACCCTGCCACCACAAAGCGGGGATGTGCACTTACCCGGATCCACACCAACCGCCACAGCTTCCCCAGCGAGCCAAGCTTGATCCTGTGCGGACTGAGCGGGAGAAGAAACATCACTCGAAGCAAAGGAAAGAGCTTCTCTATCAAGAGCTTCTTTACTGCTCCGCTCCGCTCCGTTCAGTTCCGCTCCGTTCCGTTCCGGGTCACGCGTCGTGTCACGCGTTACGTCACGCGTCGTGTCACGCGTTGTGTTGGGGCCTGATGCCCTGGGCTTTCGGGCTTTCCCGTCGGTGGCAGCGAGTGGGATACCTCGCTCCTGCAAGACTGCCTCGATAGCTTCACCCGACAGGCCTTGAGCCTCGAGTACCTTGGTTTCCCGGTGCCGCCGCTGCCTGTTGGCTTCAACCTGCCGCTTGCCGCGGAGGTAGTCGGCCGTTGGCTGCTCGGCCATGTGGTGGATGATCTGCAGCTTGCCATCTGCCCGCCGCTGCCACAGGCCCTTATCGACGAGTTCCTGTGCCGCTTCCCCAGCGTTGGGGGACTCGGCAAACCGTCGAATCTCCCGCTCGGCAAACAGCCCGTCATTCTCCCGGTCCGTGGCAAATGCCAGTCCCTCGACATGAGTCCTGAATGCAGCGTCGGACAGATCGAGGTTGCCAACCTCGACTGTGAACTCTTCGCCAAGCTTCAGCCAGGTCATGGGCTCACCTGGGCAACGCCGCGCCACTCACGGATTGCTGAGATACCGCCGCGGGCTGCCTGGTGAAGGTGTACGCCCGTCTGCTCGATGACGCCGCGCTTGCGCATGGCCGCGAAAATACTGCCCCAACGGACGGCCTTATCGGGTTCCTCGATGCCGTGGCGCCGCAACGAGTCCACGGTGAATACCTGCCCCGTTGCCGCGAGTTCATGAATGAGGCGCTCGCAGTCCGCACGCCAATCTTCAGGCGCAAAGGCGTAGGCGGCTTGTACGCCATCCGGAAGCCCCTGTAAGCTGGATCCTGCGTCGAGCTTGAGAAGCTTTTCGATTGAGTCTCCGTCAGTTACACCGCTGGCGGGGACTTCTTTTATTGTGCTCACGCGGCGCCCCGCAATCGAGCGACAGCGGCCGCGCTCATGGGTTCGCCGATGTGCCAGCGTCCGGCGCTGTCGAGGTGCCATTCCCCGCCGTCAGCAGTCGGCACAGAGCAGCTAACGCGGTGGTCTGCGCGTATCAGGTGCTGATCGAACGCAGCGAGCCCGTAGAACGTCTCACAGCACGCGGCACAATGGCCGGTACGGTCCCCGGATGCGAAGCGCTTGCCGCACTTGGGGTGGATCACCAGCCCGCTCATGCTGCATCACGCTCAGCGCAATTGGTGCCGCTAGTGAGGCTCGGCAGTAACAGCCGAGCGAGTTCCTTGAGCTGTGCTGGCGTAGGTTTTGGCGCGGCCGCAACCACGGCGTCAATGTGTGCGGCGAGTTTGGAGACTTCGAGATCGCGCTTGCGATCAGGGACTTGCTCAGGGTGCCAGCGCTTAGCAATGGCATTGGCTCCGCGAGCGCTGAACACGGTTGGAATTACGGTTGGCATAGGCATGCAGCCAGACCCCTTTCAAGGGCACTGACCGACGCGCTCAACCATCAGTACGTATTGGGGATTCTGACTGCCCGCTGATTGCGGGGGGCTTGGTGGCCACCGTCAGCCCACGTAGAGCTGTGTTTACTACGGGTACAACGTAGCTTATGTATGCGGCGAAAGTCGAATCTCGTAGATATTCCTGCGATCAGGTAGATCAAACTCGTCATCCTGAAGCACTAGCTGGCCCCTTTTGCTGGCGCGGGCCTTGTCGATCTGGGGCAAGAGGTCGGCCGGATCGGGAAGACTTCCGGAATCCAGGCAAGGTCTGCGCCTCCCTTTCGGCCCCATCCCAATCTTGGGCGCAGTCCAATACGCGTACCGGGCGAGTTGTTCTGTCGATTCCCACTGCATACTTCCTTGGTAGCTGAGCTGCGCGATCAAGAGAAAGCAGCCACGGCAGCGGGCCGCGAGAATCGCCGTGGGCCGTAGTGGCCCTCTAGCGTGCCTAAAAGCTGCCTTGCCTGTGTCTGCCTCGTAGCGTTCGTCGGCCCGGGCCAAGGTGGCATCTCCGGCATCCCATCCCTTGACTTCCATCTCTTGGGCGCGGTTCGCGTAATATGCGGCCATGCCCTCGGGAGAACTGCGCTCTGCCTTCCGGCGATTCTTGTCACTCTCGCGGCGTGTCACTACCTGCCCACCTTCCAATCGAAATCCACTAGATCAGGGTTGAAACCGGCGCCCGGCTTCGCCCCTGCCAATATACGAACGTCTGCAACGGCGCGGATGATTGAGCGCTGTGCGCCGATCTGCGCTCTTAGAAAGCCTCCCGCCGGATCGTCGGACATGAGAACGGCGATTAGCTCGCTGTTGCCGCCTGCTGAGACGGCAGAGCGCTCAATCTCGGCAAGCTCTGCCCGGATCTGCGCGGTGCCTTCCACCAGTTGCGACTCTTCAATGACACCAGCGGCAAACATGCGGGCGAGTTCCTGCTTGCGGTGCAGTAGCTGGGACGTGTCCGCGGGGCTCGTCCGTGCGCTCGCAGATAGAGCCGTTGCCTCGGCCAGCAGTGCCGGCCCGATGTCTTCCTGGTTCAGATAGGTCGCGATCATCCACTGCACGTATTTGTCCAGCTTGCCCATCTCCCGGATGACGTGTCCGCGGACAAATCGTCCGCCCTCCTGGTGGATCTTGCACCGGTACATCCTCCGATAGCTGGGCTTCTCCGCCGTCGCTTGTGCGCCGTAGCCCGTCAGGTACCGCCCGCAGTGGCACAGCACCAGCCCGGATAGCAGGTATTTGAACTTGGCAGCCGACTGCCGCGGGATGCTCTTATCGTTCAGCTTCGCCTCCACCGCCCGAAACTGCTGAATAGTCACGATGGGCGGCCAGCCGTCCGACACCACTTCGCCGTGGAAGGTCACGAGTCCTGCATTCCGCGAGCGCAGCAGCACCCGCCGCACCTGCGTTGTGTTCATCCTCGTGCCACTGAGACTAACCGCCCCGCCGTCAGCCCATTGCCGCGTAACCTCAATCAGCGAATGCCCCTCGAGGATGGCTTTGGATCCTGCAAGAATGAACCGCGCCGCTACTGGCTCAAGGGCGATTGCCTCGCCGTCGCGCTGCCAGCCCCACGGGATCCGCCCGCCCAAGAACTTGCCTGCCTTAGCGGCCTGTTGCTTCTGGCGCTGGATACGCTCGGCTTTCTGCTCTGACTCCTGCTGTGCAATCGAGCCGAGGATCTTTGCCACTGCCCGGCCGCTTGCTGTGCTGAGGTCAAGGTGCCCGGCGTGTACCGTGTGCGTCTCGACGTTGTGCGTCTGGCAGAGGCTGATGTACCGCTCAAGCTCAAGGGTCTTCCGGTGGAGACGGTCGCTATGCCAAGCAACGACGGTCTGAATCTTTCCGGCCTCGATGTCTGAGAGCATGCGCTCATAGTCCGGCCTGCGCTTGGCGCCTGATGCGCTGATGTCGTTGTCCGAGTAGAGCCCTGCCACCTCGTAGCCCTTGGCCTCCGCGAACTTCTCGCAGTCCTGAAGCTGACGCTCGACACCAAGGCCGCTGCCTTCAATGTCTCGACTGATGCGCGTGTAGATGGCCGCTCTTCGCGGTCTGGGTAGTGTCACGGTCTAAGTGTAGCCCTGCTAACTTGAAGCGATGGTGGCATACTCGGCTGTGGCCATCCCAAGCTCGGATCCAATAAGCCGCCTCATGGACGGTCTGATTGCAGGAAGCTCCGCGTCGGACTGCGTGGGGCTTGTTTCGCTGGAGGAGCGCGGGTGGATGGGTGGCCGGACGGGCTGATTTCGCTGTGAGCCCGGGAACAGCCCCAGAACCTCGGCCTCCGGCTGGGAAGGGGTGGCTTGGATCAAGGTATCCGCGGTTGCGTTCATTTCAATTCCTTTCGCTGGGACCGGCTTGCTGCCGGCCATACTTCGACTCTCCCGTTGGGATCTGGTCTTCAAAAGAACCCAAGTTTCCTATGTGGAAAAACGCGCTTCTGGCACCTCATGGGGAGGAAGACTCGAGAGGCTGCGCCACGCGCCGCACCAGGCTCAAGCGCCGCCGCCGCCTCAGGCCGCGCGCCCGACTATCCCGCTGACGGAAGCATGGCCAACAGAACCGGGACGATTCCGAGACAGATAAAGGCGGGCAAGGAACACAAGCCCAGCGGGATGACGAGTTTCACCCCGAGGGCCGCTGCGCGCTTTTCCGCAGCCCTGAACTGTTCACGCCGCAGGCGGGCTGCCTGGGCATAAAGAATGGCCGAGGATGGCGCGCCTGTCAGGGCGGCGAAGGCGAGGGCGTCCTTGAGCCTGCGTGCTTCAGCGCACTGCTGGCCCGAACTTCGCCACGCGGTCTCCCAGTCCGTTCCGATGTCCAGAGCGGCAACCACGGATCCCAGGGAGCGGCTGAGCTGCGGGCTCGCACATCCAGCGATCAATTCGAGCGTCCGTCCAAGTCCCGCCCCTGAATCGAGCATGGCGGCCACCAGCTCAAGAATCATTGGCACGTTGCGCAGTCCTTCGTGCCCATCTGATCGCCGCCTCTGGGAATTCCGGGCCACGCCGGAGGACTGGCCCCCATGAAGGTGCTTCGGCGGCTCAATGCCCCCAGGCGAGCCGCGAAGCATCCGCAGGACTGTACGCTGCCGGGATCTTCCCGGATTCGCGAGCCCGAGGACTACTGCAGAAATCAAGACCACGGACACCGCGATGGCAGGGAAAGTCGAATCCATCAGTCGATGCCCGCCGCCACCAGCACCAATCGCGATGACCAGATCCTGCCCGCTATCGTCAAGACGATCCCCGCCGCGAACGCCGCCAATCCGATGCCATTGGCCGTCAGGATCCCCAAGGGATCCACCCCCAGCACCATGCCCAGTCCAAGCCCGAACACGGGCAACCAAGTCAGGAGACGGACGGTGGCCTTCGGACCGGCCAGTGCAGTCTGCCGGGCATCACCGGCGTCGTCTTCCGCTTCAAGCTGGGAGGCAAACCGCGTCAACACATCCGCCAACGGACAACCACTTGCCTCGGCAACGTCCAAGCACGCGGCAAGTTCTCCCCAGATTCGCCGTTCTATGGGAAGCCCGGCCGTCAGATCCTTCGCCGCCGACGTTCTGATGGCTTCGGCGACGGACGCCCCGATCGTGGAGGCCGACCGCGCTGCCGCCAGAACGCGAAGGGAGCCGGACGACAGCCCGGGTGATCCCGAAGCCTTCCCGCGTGCCTTTGGTACCCCGGCGTCGGCCGAACCATCGCCCTGGTCCCTGCAGCCATGAACCGTCCACAGTTCCTCCCAAAGCCTTGACGGCGACCGGCCGCCTCGGAGGAGCGCAGCCAACTGCTGCACGAGCACGGTGAGCGGCAACGCGTCCACGCGGGTGCGTCTCCACGGCCTGCGCACTACAGCCGGGACCGAGGGAGTAGGTGCCAGAGCGCGCACCACCCGTTTGCCACGTCGCCGGGACGGCTGGAACGTGACCCACGCAGCGCCTGCAAGGACGAATATGAGGATCCCGGTCACGTGACAGCTCCAAGACGATGATCCGAACGTGCAATCGGTCCATCCGGCCTGAGCAATTCGGACGAAGCCTGCCGCGGCAACTCGAGTGAAGCAGGCAGGAGCCCCGGGTCCAGTTCAAGGCGGGCTGCAAGCTCCGTCCAGGCGGGACCGGCAACAGCGGCGCCTTCGCGCAGCTCTACGGCAGGCACCACGGATTGGCCTGTTCCGACGTTCGCCAATAGCCCGATGCACGAAACCATCCTTCCGGCAGGGGTCCGCTCAACGTGGACCACGGCATCCAATGCTGTTGAAAGTTGCAAGCCGACGGCATCCCTGCTCAGTCCTGCAAGGGCGCCCAAGGCGACGAGCCTGGCGGGAACGGCGGCGGCTGCGTTTGCGTGGATCGTGCCGCCGCCACCCGTATGGCCGGTGTTGAGTGCCGTCAGCAGTTCGCGGACTTCGGCTCCCCGGCATTCGCCCACGATGAGCCGGTCCGGCCGCATCCGCAACGCCTGCCGGACGAGCTCGCCGAGGTCCAAGACGCCGCCGCCTTCAAGATTTCCATGCCTGGACTCAAGGGACACGACGTGCGGGTGCACCGGGTTTAGTTCTGAGGCGTCTTCAATCAGCACAAGCCGCTCATGGGGACTACTCAGCCCGAGCATCGTGGACAGCAATGTGGTCTTTCCGGACCCGGTGGCACCGCTGATCAGGAAGCTCAGCCGGCGATCAATCATGGCTTCCAACACCTGCCGGATGGATGGCCCGAACATTCCGCCCTCGCAAAGCTCATCCATGGAGAACACTTCCTCGCGCCGGATCCGCACGGACAACAAGGTACCGGCCGTGGAAATCGGCGGAAGCACCGCGTGCACCCGGTAGCCGCCGTCGAGCCGGACATCGACGCAGGGTGATCCGTCATCCAAGCGGCGTCCGCCGGCTGCCACAAGCCGGGAGGCAAGGGCACGGATTTGAGGTTCGCCGTCAAAATGCAGTTGGGCTCTTTCCAGTCCTTTGCCGCGGTCGAACCAGACGGAGTCCGGGCCATTCACGAAGATGTCCGTCACGGAGGCATCCCGTGCAAGTTGTTGGAGAGGCCCCAGCCCACTCAGTTCAGCGCTGATCGATTCGACGGCGGCGAGCGCACCGGCGGTTCCGAGTAGACGGCCCGTGGCATGGACGGCTGCGGCCACCCGCGATGGCGTGACGGGGCCGGCGTCGGACATAACCGTTTCCCGAACGGTTTTAAGGAGCGCGGCGTCCAAACGCTGCGGCAGACGCCGGCGCCCGCCGGTTGGGAATCCAGGCGTACTCATGCTGCTCCCCCGTCGAGCAGTTGAAGGACGGATACCGCAAAGCGACGCACGGCCTTGCGCTTACCGAACTCCAAGAGGCGTCCATGCTCCGCGGCCCCGGTGGTTCCCCGAAGCTCGGGCAGGACGCCGTGGAGGGGAAGGCCAAGCGACTCGGCAATGAGAGGTCCATCCACGGCAGAACCGGTGTTACCGCGGATCACGAGCGCCGTTTCCACGGGCGGCAGCTCCTGGAGAAGCCGGGCACCGGCGACGGCTGCCCGGAGCTGTGCCGGGGCTACCAGTAGGATCTTGTCGCAGTCCCAGCCGAAGCTGCCAAGCGATTCCGTTCCTCGGCCAATATCGACAATGACCAGTTCAAAACCCCGTCTGCCCGCATCCAGAACAGCTGCGACTGCACCCGACCCGACCTCCGAGGTGCGGTCGCGGCTGCCTGGCCAGGACAGGAAAGAGAATCCGCCTGCTACCGGCAGTGAGTCGCTCAGCTGCCCGGGGTCGATGCTGCCACTGGCGCCGGCAAGATCGGGCCAGCGCAGCCCCGGCGCGTCTTCCGCAGCAAGGCAAAGCTCAAGACCGCCTCCCCGGGGGTCACCATCAACCAACAATGTCCGCACCCCATGGATGGCCGCTTCCTGGGCCAGCCAGACTGCGGCCGTGGAGGCGCCTGCACCGCCGCATCCTCCTGTCACTCCGAGCACCAGGCCTCCGGGGTCAGGGGCATGGGAGCGGCTGAGGTGCTCCGCCAGCCATGCGGCGGCTTCCGGCAACACGGCGACGCGTTCGGCCCCCAAGGCGGCCCCCAACTGCCACAAAGAGTCCCCCTCGCCGTTGAGTCCAAGCAAGACAGAAGGCGCACGACGGCGGGGCGGCAGTTCGCGGATATCGCTACCCAGCAGCACCATCCGGGCGGAGTCCCACACCGACAAGGCCTCGGACGAATCAACCGCGGTCCGAAGGCTGGCACCTACGGCCGCTGCAATCCTTTCCATCTCAGCCTGAAGCCGGGTATTGCCAGTCACCAACAGGACTTCGGCGGAATCGACGGGAAGCCATGACTCCCCCGGCACCGAGCCAGGATCAGGCCCGGGCCCCGTGCGGGATGTCCTTGACCGGTGGCCGCGACGTTGAAGCATCTCGGCGCGAGGTACACCGCCGCCCCTGCCAGCGGCTCTGCCACCGCTGTCGTCGCTCTGTTGGAGATGTTGCCCGCTCATGAAGCCACTGTCCCCCGGTTACCCGGGAGCATTGAAGAACCGTATTGGCCTATGTGGACAAGCAACCACAAAAGGCCCTGTGGAGGACGAGTCCGCCCGAACAAAGCGCTACGAAGAAAAGCCTTGCGCACCGAAGCAATGCGCTCAGAAGGATTGCGGACGGCAGTTGTCCGCAACGTGCAAGGTTCCACCGAACCGCAGGGCAGAATTGAGATCATGTACCTGCTGCTCGCCGCCCATCCAGACGGCGCAGCTATTCAGGAATGCAATGCGGCTGGAGCAGCCCTGGCAGAGCCGCGCGTCGTAA
This sequence comes from Arthrobacter rhizophilus, assembly GCF_026241105.1. Classification (GTDB taxonomy): domain Bacteria; phylum Actinomycetota; class Actinomycetes; order Actinomycetales; family Micrococcaceae; genus Arthrobacter. The sequence goes on from NZ_JAPFFT010000003.1 coordinate 193,851, forward strand.
GAAAAGCCGATCTTCCCGGCGTCGTACGCGGGCTGGAGAAGCGGAGGCCTCGCTGGATCTGGAACCGGACGCAGGATTGGTACCCGGCGATGCTTCAGGCCGGAGTGGAGCTGGAACGGTGCCATGACCTCACGCTCTGCCGCGCCATCCTGGTCCACTCGGAATTCACGGCACACACCGACTACGCCCGCAATGCGGAAAAGCTCACGCAGGACGATGAAATGCCGGTTCCTCCGCGCGTCCTGCAGCCCCCTCCGGCCCCCGCCGAGCAAGACGCGCTTTTTGACGATCTTGTCCCTCGCAACACGCAGCCCGGCCTCGACCACATCCGCGCCGAGTTCGCGGCCCAGCAGGACGCGCTTGGCCAGGCTTCCACGGAAGAAGGCCGCCAGCACCGCCTGAAACTCCTGCTGGCCGCGGAATCCGCCGGCGCCATGATCGCCGCGGAAATGCAGTTCGCCGGGGTGCCCTGGCAGGAGACACTGCACGAAGAAATCCTGGAAGGCCACCTGGGTCCCCGCCCTGTGGTCGGCCACCGGCCAGCCCGGCTCGAGGCACTGTGCAACGAGCTCCGCGGGATCCTCAACACTCCCAGGCTGAACCCGGACTCACCACAGGACCTCATGCGTGCCCTCCACCGGAACGGCATCGAGGTGAAGACGACCCGCCAATGGGAACTCAAGGAATCAAAGCACCCGGCCATCGAGCCCCTTCTGGAATACAAAAAGCTCTCCCGCTTGTTCACGGCCAATGGCTGGTCCTGGCTGGACGCGTGGGTGAGCGAAGGCCGGTTCCGTCCCGAGTATGTGGTGGGTGGCGTGGTTTCCGGCCGCTGGGCTTCCAGGGGAGGCGGCGCTTTGCAGATCCCCCGCCAGATCCGGGGCGCGGTGCATGCCGACCCTGGCTACAAGTTGGTCGTCGCCGACGCCTCCCAGCTTGAGCCGCGTGTCCTGGTGGCCCTGGCTCAGGATTCGAAGATGGCCGAGGCTGCCCGGGACAAGGATCTGTACGCCGGCATCGCCGCTCAAGGCTTCGGTGGCGACCGCGCGAAGGCCAAAATCGCGTTGCTGGGTGCAATTTACGGCGCCACCACGGGCGAATCAGGGCGGCTCATGCCTCAGTTGACCCGGACCTATCCGCGAGCAGTCGGTTACGTCGAGCAGGCAGCCCGCGACGGCGAAGCCGGCCGAACCGTGACCTCCAGGTTAGGCCGCAGCAGCCCGCCGCCGTCGGACCGCTGGATCCGCAGCCAGCAATCCACGACGGCGGAAGAACAGCGGCGGGCGGACAGCATCGCCCGGTCACGGGGACGTTTCACGCGGAACTTTGTGGTGCAAGGTTCCGCCGCGGACTGGGCGTCGTGCTGGCTGGCTGAACTTCGACGGCGGCTGCGCACCGAACGAGCCAATGGCCTGCCTGCCGGGGAACTCGTGTTCTTCCTGCACGACGAAGTCATGGTTCACGCACCTATCGAGTCCGTGGATGCCTGCATCAGCGCCATCGAGGAGGCCGCGGCAGCTGCGAAGGAGCTGCTGTTCGGGCGGGTTCCGGTGGAATTTCCGGTGAGTATCGCCGTCGTCGATTCGTACGACAAGGCGAAGTAGGCACCCCTATTGCCCCCGGCTCAACAGCGGAGGACGATTGCCCCGTGGGAAGCAAAGGCCGGACGCTATTGGCCGCATACATCGCCTTCCAGCTGACAGAGCTGGAGGGCCAATTGCCGTTGATCGGAGCGGCTGATCCGGAAGCCGTACACAATGCCAGGCTCGCGCTTCGCCGGATCCGTTCCGTGCTCAGCTGCTATCGCGGCCTGGTCCCAAAGCTCCCTCGGCCGGCGCGCGAGGAAGTCAGATGGCTGGCAACCTCGCTCGGCGAGTCCCGGGATGCCTACGTCCTGGCCCAGAGGATACGGCTCTCCCTTGACACGAAGGATTCATGGAACGCTCCCGAGTCCTTGCGCCTGGCCGTTGAGGAACTGGAATCGTCCAGCGCCCGGCTGGCGTCCGCCCTCGGCAGGCGCAAGCGCAGCAGGCGGGCAGTGCGGGCTGCCAGGGCGGCGCTAGTGGACGCCCCCGATGCCAGGGAATACAAGTCCCCGACGGCGGACCTTGCGGAGCGCCTCCAAGTGCAGTGGGAGCGGCTGCAGCACAGCCTCGCGGAGGAAGCGGGCAGCGATGACGCGGACGTGCGCAACGCCGCGCTCCACCAAGCCCGCAAAGACGTCAAGTGCCTCCGGTACTCGGTGGAGGCGGTTGCGGACGCCTTCAGCCACCATGCAGCCGGAGTGATCCAACCGGCGATCGGTCTGCAGCGGTTGTTGGGCGAGCAGCACGACGCCGTCGTGGCCGGAGACTGGATCAGGGAACTGGCGAACACCCCCGGCGTAGACGCGGGCGATACCCAAAGGTTGGAGGCAATGGAAGTCCGGCGGCGACTCAACGCAGAGGAAGAATTCCGGATGGCCATCGCGGAATATCCGGTGCCGGCCCCGAGGCGAGCACTGACCTTTTGAAGTCCGGAACGATAGCCCCCAACGGGGCCGAAAGCGAGTCATAAGGCGGAAACGAACCTAGCATGACTCAGGCAAGTAATATACCCCAAAGTAACTTCAGCACTCCCTTCCTTCTGGATAGTCTCGCCTTATGGCGTTCGAAGTGAGGAGCGCCACGGTGCAAAGACGCACTCACTGTCCGAGCAGTAAACAAGGGGGAACAGCAACGATGGCTGGACGATTCGAAATTCTCAAGGACGGCGAAGACGGCTACCGATTCCGGCTGGTGACAGCCAACGGAACGCTGGTTGCGGAGTCTCCGCAGTTTAAGCACCTGAAGGCCGTGGCGGCCGGCATCACCGCCGTGCGGGAAAATGCCGCCACGGGCATCGTGGTGGATCACTCAAAAATAACCCCGCACGCAGCGTAGCGGGACCCGCGGCGCCGCCGGGCGCCCGGCCTGTCGGCGGCACGCCCGCGGGCTAGATCTCGATTTCGAGAACCCGTTCCGCGTCCCACGGAACCGTCCACCCCAAGGCATCGAAAAGGCCGCCGAGCACCATCCCGGTGAAACCCCAGACCACTAGTCCGTTGACTTTGAAGACGGGACTCGAGAAGGTCCGGCCGAATCGGGTGAGCGTCCCGGTGTAACGGTTGTCAGGGTCCAGGAGGTCCTGCACGGGAACTCGAAACACTTGCGCCGATTCGGCGTAGTCCACAACGCGAACGGGCGAGGGCGACGCCCACCATGCCAACACCGGGGTGACGACGAAATTGCTGCGGATCAGCCCGAGTTCCGGCATGACGCCCAGCACCTGCACGCCTCCGCTGTCCAGGCCGGTCTCCTCTACCGCTTCCCTAAGGGCTGCCGCTACGGCTGATTCATCCCCGGGATCGATGCTGCCGCCGGGGAACGCCACCTGGCCCGGATGATCGTCCAGGGTGTGCGCGCGTTCCAGGAGCAACACATCCAAGTCGGCGGGGGCCACAGGTTTCCCGGATTCAGCGGGGACATCGTCCAAGACGCCGAACAGCATGAGAATGGCGGCTTTTCTTGCCTTGTCGGGATCCACCGTTGCGGCAGCAATCCGCGGATCGGGGCCTGGGTGAAGGCCGGAATCAATCTGGGTGATGAGGCTGACCAAGTCTTCCAGCGCGGTCATCGTGGGCTCCTTTGCGATTCCATCCGAATCTCCGCAGCACGGTGGGTCTCGGCGAGCAGCCTTGCCAAAAGTGCTTCGTTGCCCGGCGCCAGTTCGTATTTGAGCAACTTGGCGGCTTTGGCTGGATCGGTTTCGCCTTCACCGTAGCTGGGACACCAATTGGCCACCGGACACGCTCCGCACGCCGGCCGGCGCGCATGGCAGACCCTGCGTCCGTGGAAAACCACCCGGTGGGACAGCATGGTCCAGTCCTTGGGCTCGAACAGTTCGGCGACGTCGAATTCGATCTTCACTGGGTCCTCGGACGTCGTCCACCCAAACCTGCGCGCCAGCCTGCCAAAATGCGTGTCCACCGTGATTCCGGGAACACCGAAAGCGTTGCCGAGCACGACGTTCGCCGTTTTGCGCCCGACGCCGGGGAGCGTCACCAAATCTTCCAGCCTGCCGGGAACCTCGCCGTCGAACTCGTCCACCAAACGCGTGCTGAGGGCCAGGACGTTCCGCGCTTTGGCGCGGAAGAAACCGGTGGGTTGCAGGATCGCCTCCAGCTCGGCGGGCTCGGCCTCAGCCATGCTCCTGGCATCCGGATAGCGGGAAAACAGGATCTTGGTGACCTGGTTGACCAGCACGTCGGTGGTCTGGGCGGACAGCACCGTGGCCACGACCAGTTCGAACGGGTTCCGGAAATCAAGCTCCGCATGGGCGTAGGGATAAAGCTCGGCGAGAGCCTTATTGATTTTGCGAGCACGCCGCTTCAACGCCAGAGGGGTTTCGACGGCGGTGTCCACGGCGGGCATGGCTAGCCGCGTTCGATGTGGCTGAGATCGCGCAGGATGCCCACTTTGCCATCGGTATCCTGCACCAGGAATTCCCGGCCTCGGTCTTCAAGGGCCAGGACCCACGTTCCCGGTTCGATAGTGAAGACGGGCATTCCTGTGCGCTCGTCGACGACGGCCCGGGGATGGGCCACGGCGAACCAGAAGGCCTCGTACCCGGAGCTGTGTCCTTCTTCGTCTGTTCGCGTCGCCGGATCAACGGTGGCTCCGATGATCTGATGCGCCCTGGTCTGCTCGAGATTGGGCTGCTCTGGGTTGGGCTGGTTCCCCACGCCTGCCGTGTGGACTGTCCCGATGTGCTGGGTGGCGGTTCCGGTGGGCCTGGCGGGCTCGGCGGGTACGACGGCGGCGTCCCCGGCAGCGGGGGCAGCGGCGGGTGCGGCGTCAGCGGACTCTGTTACCGCCGGACTGGACGGTACTGCGTCAGCTGGACCGAACGACGTCGGAGCGGCAGCTGCCGGAGCCCACGGCGCTGAAGCTTCGGAAGCTGGCGTTTCGGGCACCGACGTGACGACTGCCGGCGTGGAGGGCTCAGGAGTGGAGGGGGCGGAAGCTTCAGGCGAGGCTTCGGGCTTGGGCACCACCGGCTTCGGCGCGACGGGCTTGCGTGTTGGGATGGCTGCTTCCCGGGCCACAACGTGCGCGGGCTGTTCGGCCCGGTCCTTGAAGTCCTCGCGGAGCACCGGCAAGTGCGGAGCCAGGACCGTCGCAGCGAGAAGGCCCACCGAGCCGATCAGGCCCGCCAGGGCGTAAACAGTAAACGCCCCTGCCGTGGCGAGGAAGAACATGGTCACGGCAAACGACGCCACAACGGAAGCGAACTGGTCAATCGAAAGCGAACCGATTCTCACGACGTTCCCCGGCTGCAGGCGTCGCGCAACGAACAACGCCGTCACCACAAGGGGAAGGATGATGCCCAGGGCCAGGAAAAAGAGGTTGTCCAGGTTCCACAGGTTGTAGCGCCCACCAAACATCGGCAGGAGGGAACCTACAAACATCAGCAAAGTGGAGCCGAAAACAGTCACGTCCCGGATGGTGAAAGGTCCCAGTATCGCTTGGTACTTCGGGGAGGTCTTGCTACCCGGCTCTGGCGCCCCGGCTCCAGCTGCTGCTTCGGGGCCCGATCCGGGCGCGAGCGCACCGTATTTCGGGCCTTGGCTCGTCTGGTTCATGTGCAAATCTCCTTTGTACGGCGGTGCCCGATACGCTGCCGCCCAAGGCTGCACCCAGTATTTTCGGGCAAGGCAGGGGCGCCAAGTCTTCGCGTCTCGAGACCTCTTCAGCCTATGCCACCCTTCTGACAGTCCACTAGCTGGTACGTGCGTGGAGACTGGGAGGCGGGCCTGTAATCTCCGCTTTTGGAGCTACCCTAAGAGCCGCCGGAGCCGTTCGGCGCGAATCAGGCGCCGCTCACGGTCCAGATTGTGACCGCAGACACTTGTTGTCAGCTCAAAACGCTAAGGTGGGTTCCGGAAAAGCTCTTTGCGGAATCCCGTGAGGCGCCGCAGCCCAACGCCGTGCATGCTACGCGCGTCTGGGCAGGGCAGCCCACCACAGGACCCGCGTGGCAGAGATCGATGAATGATGAGGTTCACATGTCCCAGGACGCAAATGGATCGACGACCACCGCTGCACCCGGATCTGACGGGGCAGTCAACGGCGATGCCCTCGAAAACCTTCTCCATGAGAACCGGAAGTTCGCGCCCACCGCGGAATTCGCCGCCAACGCCGTGGTCGGCGCGGAAGTCTACGCGGAAGCGAATGCGGACCGTCCCGCGTTCTGGGCCAGGCAGGCCCGGGAACTCCTGGACTGGGAGACGGACTTCGACCAGGCCTTGGACTGGTCCGACCCGCCGTTCGCGAAGTGGTTCGTCGGCGGGCAGGTCAACGCGGCCTACAACGCCCTGGACCGGCACGTTGAAAACGGGCTCGGGGACCGGGTGGCGATCCATTTCGAGGGCGAACCCGGCGACACGCGCTCTTACACGTACGCGCAGCTGACCGAGGAGGTCAAAAGGTGCGCGAAC
>NZ_JAPFFT010000040.1 GCF_026241105.1 Arthrobacter rhizophilus
ACGGCCTACACCTTCACGGTGACGGCCACGAACGCCATCGGCACCTCGCCAGCGTCGGCGGCCTCGGCGCCGGTTACTCCTGCGACCGCGCCTGCAGCTCCTAGCGGGCTAACAGCCACCGCCGGGAATGCCTCGGCGACCGTGTCGTGGACGGCTCCGGCCAACGGCGGTTCTCCGATCACCTCCTATGCCGTGACCCCGCATGCGGGTACGACCACCCTTGCTCCGGTGACGGTGACGGGCAATCCGCCTGCGACGACGGCCACGGTGACGGGTCTGACGAACGGGACGGCGTATACGTTCACGGTGACGGCCACGAACGCGGTGGGCACCTCCCCGGCGTCGGCGGCCTCACCGCCGGTCACTCCGACGGCAACAACCACGTCGACCATTGCCAACGGCGGGTTCGAATCCGGGCTGACCTCCTGGACCACCGGCGGGGTCAGGGCACCCGTTGCCTCCACCACGGCCCACACCGGCAGCGGCTCGGCGCTGCTGGGCCTGGCGTCGGGAACTGAGCCTCTGGGTGACAGCAGCCTGGCCCAGACCATCACCGTGCCGGCCACCGGGACGTCCACGCTGTCCTTCTGGTACCAGCCCCACACCGCGGACGACGTATGCAGCGGCACCACCTGCCAGTACGACTGGATGGAAGCCCAGGTCCGCAACACCACAGGCACCACTCTGGCCAGCCTGTTCAAACTCTCGAGCAACTCCGGCACCTGGACCCAACTCACCGCAGACCTCTCCGCGTACAAGGGCCAGACCATCACGCTCTGGTTCAACGTCCACCTCGACGGGGCCAGCCCGGCCGATGACACCTGGATGTACCTTGACGACGTCACCCTCACTAACAGCCCAACCACCGCGACGGCGCCTGCCGCTCCTTCGGGGGTGACAGCCACCGCCGGGAACGCTTCGGCCACCGTGTCCTGGACGGCGCCGGCTAATGGTGGTTCGGCGATTACTTCCTACGCGGTCACCCCGCACGCTGGCACCACGGCCCTGGCTCCGGTGACGGTGTCCGGCAACCCGCCGGCGACGACGGCGACCGTGACAGGTCTGACGAACGGCACCGCTTACACCTTCACGGTCACGGCCACGAACGCGGTGGGCACCTCGCCGGCGTCGGCGGCCTCGGCACCGGTCACCCCCACGGCAACAACCACGTCAGGCATTGCCAACGGCGGGTTCGAATCCGGACTGACGTCCTGGACCACCGGCGGCGTCAGGGCACCCGTGGCTTCGACCGTTGCCCACAGCGGAACCGGCTCGGCACTGCTGGGCCTGGCATCGGGAACGGAGCCTTTGGGTGACAGCTCCCTGGCCCAGACCATCACCGTGCCGGCCACCGGGACGTCCACTCTGTCCTTCTGGTATCAGCCGCATACCGCGGATGACCTATGCGGCGGCACCACCTGCCAGTACGACTGGATGGAAGCACAGGTCCGCTCCACCAGCGGCGCCACCCTTGCCAGCCTGTTCAAACTCAGCAACAACACCGGCACCTGGACCCAGCTCACCGCCGACCTGACCGCGTATAAGGGCCAGACCATCACGCTCTGGTTCAACGTCCACCTGGACGGCGCCAGCCCGGCGGATGACACCTGGATGTACCTCGACGACGTCACCCTCACCAACGGGTGAACACTCCGCCCCTCCTAACTGGACGCGGGTTGGGCTGTGAGCCATTCCGCGTCATCTACGAGGTCCATGGTGGTGAGCCGCAGCCACAACCAGAGCCGCTTCTGCGGGTCTTCTAGATCGAGGTCAAAGTCCTTGGCCAAGCGTGAGATCCGGTAGCGAACCGTGTTGTTGTGCACGTGGAGGCGGCCCGCCATCGCGGAGATGTTTCCCTTCGTGGCCATGTAGGCCCGCAGGGTGTCCAGGTAGTCGGTCTGCTGTTCGGAATCGTAGGCCTGGATTCTTGCGATGTCGTCGAGGTCGGCAAATCCGTTCTCGCGAATGAAGGTGCCGATCTTCAGGAGATTCAGCGGGATCCTGTAGTCCTCGAACAGCCCCACGGAGGGGACGGCCGCGCTGGGGACATTCGTCTTGGCCGATTTTTGACGCAGCAGGTATTGGAGTGTTTGGAGGGCTTCCGATCTGGATCCGGGCAGCGCCTCTACGCGGGCTGCGATGCCGCCGACGGCCGCGATGAGCGGATAAGAGCTGATGGTGTGGGCGTACGCGCTGATTTCCTGGACCACGCGCCGATGGATTGCCCTTGAGGTAGCCCCGTCGGAGGGAAGAAGTGCGTACACCACCGAGTCAATGAGGGCACTGTGGCTGGTGTTGAACTGTACGTTGCAGACGGTGGTCACCAAGTGCAGCAGCCGGTGGATTTCCCGCACCGATTCCAGGCTCCCGGTTTCCGGGCGGACGATCGAAAAGGCCGCGACGGCGAGCCCGCCGGAGGATTCGAGCCCGAGTTGAGCCGCGGCGAAGGGCGCGTGTCCCGGGTCCTCCATGAGCGTCCGGATCAAGTCGCCGTTCCGGCGTTCGCCGAAATCGGACGCAGATCGGGCGTGGAGCATGTGCAGTCCAGCCAGTGGCGCCATCCTGTCGAGGGCCTCCAAGGCTGCCTCCCGTTTGTCTGCGCCCGGGTCGATGATCCAGATCGAGCCGAGCAGTTCTCCGCCGGCCCTCACGGCCAGTGCCAGCCGGGCCATCTCATCATCGATTGCCGGGATTAGCACCGCACCCGCGGCTGCGTAAACGATTTTGAAGTCTGCATCGAAGGCCGGAGGTCTGATCTCCTGCAGGGAGAGGGTGGTGACACGGCGGAGCTCGTCGATGGGCTGGCCGGGCAGCGTTGAGTAGCCGAGGATCCTGCCGAGGGGATCGACAATACTGGCCGCACCATTGGTGATTGATGCGGCGGCGTTGGCGAAGGCGTAGAGGTCCCCGAGCCGGACCCCGGACACGGAATCCGCTGCCGCGCCTACGACGGATGCCCTGGCCAGCGCCACAAGCCGCGTCCAGTCCGTTTTGTCCGGCGCGATGAGCACGGCAAGGTCGTGGCGGATCGCGGCGGACCGCAGTTCCTCCAAGGGCGCTCCATGTGCCTTGACGATCACTGCAGCTGAGTTGCTGTTCGAGGCCCGGTGAAGCAGTTGGTCAAAATCCGGCGAACCGCACGCAAGCCCGACGGCGAGGATGATCCGGCCATCAATGTTGGTCCACTCGTCCATGGGGTCATACATGAGTACGTCGGAGACGGGATGGCCGAGGTTGTCCGGGGTGGGATTCGCGTGAACCAGATCGGCCTGCATGAGCTGGATGCAATCGGACAATCGCACCACGGCGGTCTGGAGATCGGGCTCTCCTTGCCGCTTTTCCTTCGTATCCATGCTTGGAAGATATCACAAGCTGGTGGCGAATCTTATGGAGGAATCAACATGTAGAAGCGGCGAGATCTACATCACTATTGAGGAAGGCGCCAAACGAGATTTCCCCAAAAACAGAGGAACAGAAAATGAGATTCAAGGACATCAAGGCGCTGGCCTCGGTGCGGGGACCGGCCCGGTCCGTGTCGGAGCGGCTGTCCCGACGATGCTACAGCGTTGACGACATGCGGAAACTGGCCGCGAAACGCCTTCCCGGAAGCGTGTTCGATTACATCGAGGGCGGCGGCGAGGACGAGGTCTCCCTGAGGCGCAACAGGTCATCCTTCGATGACTGGGCCTTCCTCCCGAAGTGGGGCTCGGTGGAGCATCTGGACCTTGGCTCAACGCTCTTGGGCGGTCCGGTAGCGATGCCGCTGACGCTTTCGCCCACCGGCGGCACCCGGCTCTTCCACCCCGACGGCGAGACCGCCGTCGCCCGCGCGGCAATGGAAGCTGGCGTCCCTTACGGGCTCGCACACCTCAGCACGACCACCATGGAGGATGTCAGTGCAGCCACTCCAGGCCTTCGGCGATGGTTCAATATCGAGCCCACCGCCGATAAGGGCCTGCTGCAGGCCGTTCTGGACCGGGTCTCGAACGCAGGCTATGAGGCGCTTCTGGTCAACGTCGACTGCCGGGCCATTGGCCACCGGGAGCGGGACTACCACAACGGATTCACCGCGCCGCCGTCGATCAAGCCCAAGACCGTCATCGAAGGGGCATTGCACCCCAGATGGGCCCTTGGATTCCTGGCCAACGATGCGATTGCCTTCCCGAACCTCGACGCCGAAATTCCCGAAGGCCCGCTCAGCAGCAGCCCTGACATGTGGCGGACGCTGCTGGCAGGATCCTACGAACCGACGGACTGGGACGATATCCGGGACCTGAGGTCGCGCTGGAACGGTCCCATCATCCTCAAAGGCGTGGTCAACCCCCAGGACGCCGTCATTGCCGCCGAACTCGGAATCGACGCCATCCAGGTCAGCAACCACGGCGGCCGGCAACTGGACCACATGGCCTCGCCGCTGGACGTCCTTCCCGACATTGCCGAGAAGACGGCCGGCCGGCTTGAAATCATCGTCGACGGCGGCATCCGCCGCGGCTCCGACGTCGTCAAGGCTATCGCCCTCGGCGCGGACGCCTGCTCCATCGGCCGCCCCTACCTCTACGGACTTGCGGCGGCCAGCCAGGCCGGCGTCGCACACGTTTTGAAACTGTTCGCCGCGGAAATGACACGCACCATGATGCTCCTCGGAGTCTCCACGATCCAGGAACTCCGGGAAGAAGGCCGCGGCCTGATCCGGCACCGCAACGAAGCGTTTCCAGGCATCACCCCCACCACAAACCCCGAGGCCCAGATGGCCTACATAGAAACGAGGTCCTCCCGATGAAATTCCCAACCATCAACTCCCGCACGGAACGCTCACGGCTCGGTGTCCCTGCCGCTGTCGTAACGGCAACGCTGTTGCTGGCCGTCACCGCATGCGCGCCAACAACATCCACCGCTTCGGCAGCGTCGCCGGGCGGGACGGCAGGGCAGGACGCGAGCGCCCCCGCACTCGAGGTCAACCAGGCCGCAGCGCAGCTACTGCCTGAATCCATCAAAGCGTCGAAGGTCCTGCGGGTGGCCATCCCCACCAACGAGCCGCCGACCCAGTTTTACCGGGAGGGTACGCAGGAGATGACGGGGGCGAATCCTGACGTCGCACGCCTGATCGGCCAGTCGCTCGGAGTGAAGGTCGAAATCCAGGTGGCCAATTTCGATTCCATCATCCCCGGGATCGCCGCCGGACGGTATGACATGACCGTCTCCTCGATGACCCCGACGGCGGAGCGCATGAAGGTGCTTGATTTCGTTGACTATATGCAAATGGGCAGCACCGTCGCCGTCGCGAAAGGCAATCCGCTGGCGGTCAATGAAAAGTCCCTCTGCGGCAAGAAGGTGGGCGTTCTGACCGGGTCCTACCAGCTCACGGTCGATGTCCCCGATTTCGACAAGACGTGCACGGACAGCGGCAAGGACAAGATCCAGACCAACGAGTTCCAGGACACGCGGCAAGCCATTTCGGCCCTGACCAGTGGAAGGCTCGACGCGGCGCTGGCGGATTCGCCCATCCTGAACTTCGCTGCCACCCAGAACCCGCAGATCGAAATCGCCGCCCAATACAGCTTCACGCCCGTCAGTGTCGGCATTCCGAAGGACTCGGGCCTGGTCAAGTCCGTCTCCGCTGCCCTCAACACCGTGATCAAGAGCGACTCCTACCTCAAGGTCCTTGGGAAGTACGGCCTTGCATCCAGCGCCATTACCGACGCCCGCGTCAATTTCGCCCAATAAAAAGGTGACCATCATGCAGCAACACTCTGCCCCCGAAATCACGCAGGACGCGCCGTCTGCGCCTGGTGACTCCATCCCCGTGGTGCCGCTCAGGCACCCGGTGCGCCTCGCCATCGCGATCGTCCTCATTCTTGTCGCGTTCAGTGCCGCGTGGGACGTCGCGGTAAACCAGCGGTACCACTGGGACGTCGTCGTCTCCTATCTCTTCGCTCCGCAGATCATCACGGGCGCCGGGCTCACGATCCTCCTCACGGTGGTGTCGATGAGTGTCGGCATCGCCCTTGGTACAGTCCTGGCGATCATGCGGCTTTCGGCGAACCCGATCGTGAACACCATCAGCCGGGCCTACATCTGGTTCTTTCGCGGCACACCGCTGCTCGTGCAGCTCATCTTTTGGTACAACATTGCCGCCTTGTATCCGGTGATCGCGTTCGGGCTGCCGTTCGGAGGCCCATCCGTGGTGCTCGGATCGGCGAACGTGCTCGTGTCCCCGCTCGGCGCAGCCCTGCTTGGGCTGTCCCTGAACGAGGCCGCCTACATGGCCGAGATCATCCGAGGTGGCATCGGATCCGTGGATAAGGGTCAATACGACGCCGCCCGGGCACTTGGAATGAACGGCAGCAAACTCATGAGCCGGGTCATCCTGCCGCAGGCGATGCGCGTAGTTCTCCCGCCGACCGGCAACCAGGTCATTTCGATGCTCAAAGGCACTGCCCTGGTCAGCGTCCTGGCCATCTCGGACCTGCTCTATTCGGCGCAGATCATCTACGCCAACAACTACCAGACCATCCCGCTGCTCATCGTCGCGAGCCTCTGGTACCTGCTCATGACAACCATCCTGAGCTTCTTCCAAACCAAACTCGAACGACGGTATGGCCGCGGCTTCGACGCTGCACCGCGACGGACGCGCCGGCTAAAGACAAGGACAGCACGATGAGTACCGCAATGGTGGAGGCCCAAGGAGTCCGCAAGAGCTTCGGCTCGACGGAAATCCTCAAGGGCATTGATCTGAAAGTTGAACGAGGCTCCGTAACTTGCCTCATCGGTCCGTCCGGCTCCGGGAAAACCACCTTCCTTCGATGCATCAACCACCTGGAAAAGGTCGACGCCGGACGCCTGTACGTCGACGAACATCTGGTCGGTTACTCCGAGCGGAACGGACGCCTCTACGAAATGAAGGAACGGCAGACTGCCCGTTCCCGACTGACCGCGGGGATGGTCTTCCAACGCTTCAATCTCTTTCCGCACATGACCGTGCTGGAAAACGTCGTGGAAGCGCCGGTACACGTCCTGCGCCGTCCCCGGAACGAGGTGGTCGAGGAAGCGCAGGCGTTGCTTGACCGGGTAGGGCTTGGAAACAGGGGACATTCCTACCCCCAGGAACTTTCCGGCGGGCAACAGCAGCGGATCGCAATTGCACGTGCACTGGCCATGAAACCCAAGCTCATGCTGTTCGACGAACCAACGTCGGCGCTGGACCCGGAGCTCGTTGGCGAAGTGCTCGACGTCATGAAGTCCCTGGCCGAAGCCGGGATGACCATGGTGGTGGTCACCCACGAGCTCGGCTTTGCGCGCCAAGTCAGCGACCAAGTGGTCTTCATGGACCAGGGCGTGGTTGTTGAAAGCGGCAAGCCGGAGGACGTCCTGGGCAACCCGCAACACGAACGTACCCAGGCGTTTCTCTCCAAGGTCCTCTAAGACATCAGCAATCCCGGCCTTCGCGCCGGTCCCAGAAAGGAACCAGTCCAATGCTTCGACAGCAGGTAAGCACCGATCTCGCCCCCAGCCCGGCCGGGCCCTACTCCCAGGCAATCGTTGCCAACGGCTTCCTATACACGGCTGGCCAAACACCGCACGACCCCATCACGGGGGACACCGTGGGAACCACCATCGAAGAGCAGACGCTCCAGGCCATGAACAACCTGGGCGCGGTCTTGGACGCGCACGGGCTGGAATTCTCCGACGTCGTCAAAGCAACGGTGCACCTGCACCACCCGGGCAGGGACTTCGCGGGATTCAACGCCATCTACGAAAAGTTCGTCGAAAACCCGTACCCGGCCCGGACTACGGTGGGTTCGTTCCTAGGCGATTTCCTCGTCGAAATCGACGTTGTCGCCGTCGTGCCCTAGTTGGCCTCGAGGATTTTCTTGAGGTTCTCCAGGTCCTTGCGCATGGCCATGCGCATCATTGGCGCCATGACGATGCCCGCAAGCGCGGAAAACCCGGAGGGCTCGCCCGTGTTGCGGAGGGTCATGCGGGTGGCGCCTTTCTCATCGGACCAGGTGTAGGTGGTCCGCATCGGGAAAGGACCTTGGCTGGTACGCATGGTGAGTTTCTCTCCCGGAACAAGCTCGGTGAATTCGTAGACATAGTCCAGATTGCGGCCCAGGAATCGCGCGGTGAAGGCAACCCGGGATCCGACAGCCAGGGGCTGCGGAGTCTGCCACTGTGCAGATCGTATGTTCACATACCAAACTGGCGCATTATCCGGGTTGGAAGCATAGCTCGCTACGATCTCACGAGGCCGCTGGATGAGTATTTCGGTCTGGACATTCACCATGGTTGTTCCTCCGCGTGGGTGTGGCCTTCCAGTCAAAGAGTACGTGGTGGCTGCGAACCTAACTCGCGGGGCCGGCCTCTTCGGGGTGGGGTTCAATCTCCACGTAGTAGATCGCCCCTGCACCAGGGGTGTGAAAGCGGTGTGAGGCGTGGCGGATTGGCCGGTAGTCGTGTCCGAAGGGGTCGCGCACAGTTGCCAGCTCAAGATGATCCAGCCCAGCGAGGAAGCCATCGACGTCCTTGAGCGTCGCCGGGTGCGTTTCCTCTCCTCCCACGTCCAATACCCATGTTGAGTTGGCGGCTTGGATGGCGAGTTCAAGGGTCAAGGTTTCAAATATTCCAGCCAGAAGGGCGTCCAAAGTGGTGGGGTAGAGGCGGAGCAATCGATGCGCCTGCGGGTCCCGGCGCCGGTCGTTCATCCATGCCTGGCGGAGCGAAGTGAATTCCACCCGGCCGAACGAGGAACCCAGCCTTAGCTTGCGGTCCTCTTCCAACGTCAAACGGAAGTCGTTGCCCGCGCGGTCGAGAATGCTGGCTGCTTCGTCAATGTACTCCATGTCTTCGAGCATCGTGGCCTCGGACGGGTAGTAGGTGAAATCACCTTGGTCATCGACCACGACGTAGTCTTGAGTGCGCGCGCCCGAAGGCTCGGCGTCGTGGGCCTTTCCTGTGTTGAGGTCAATCCGTTCCATGGTGAATTCAGCTCTCTACGGAGGGTCGGCTCGAAGCCCGGATGGCGGGTGCTTCCGCTTTTCATCAGACCACCAAACGGGGCCGCCGTCATCGGTCTTAATGGTTTCCTTACGCCGGCTGGCGGAGATTTAGCGCTCTCTTAACGCGTGGCAACAGCGGTGGGACTTCGGAGGGGATGCACAACGACCCGCCGCGGCTTGTTCTTTGTAACAGTCGACCTCAGCGTGTTCTGAATTACGCAACAATGGCATGTTGTTATTACAGTTAGGTTTGCCTTGCCTACCAAGGCGCTGCTCCCCAACTGCATCTCCCAACTGTCCCGGTCCCGGCCGGGACCTCGAAAGGCCCCCATGAAATTCGGCATCAAACCCGCTACGGCCCTTGCCGCCGCCACGGCCACGCTGCTGGCACTTTCGGCGTGCAGCGGCTCACCCAGCGGAACCGCAACCGGTAGCTCCGGATCCGGTGCGGCGGCATCCGGCGACGGCATCGTCGTGTACAACGCGCAGCACGAAAACCTCACCGGCGCATGGGTGGACGCCTTCACCAAGGAAACGGGAATCAAGGTAACGCTCCGCAATGGTGACGACCTTGAAATGAGCAACCAGCTCACCGAGGAGGGCAAGAACTCTCCTGCGGACGTTTTCCTCACGGAAAACTCCCCGGCCATGGTCCGCATCGCTAGTGCCGGCCTGCTTTCCCCGGTAGATCAAGCAACCCTCAGCCAGGTCCCTTCGCAGTACCGGCCCTCCACCGGCGACTGGACGGGCATCGCCGCCCGCTCCACCGTGCTGGCCTACAACAAGAGCAAGCTCACTGCTGACAAGCTCCCCAAGTCCTTGATGGACCTCTCCGATCCGGCTTGGAAGGGGCGCATCGGCGCGTCCACCGGCGGAGCGGATTTCCAGGCCATCGTGAGCGCGATGCTTGCGCTCAAGGGGGAAGACGCAACCCAGAAATGGCTGGAGGCTGCGAAAAGCAACTTCAAGTCCTACAAGGACGACACTCCGGTGCTCGCGGCTGTGAACGCCGGCGAGGTCGACGCGGGCGTCCTATACCACTACTACTCTTTCGTGGACCAGGCCCAGACTGGAGAGAACAGCAAGAACGTTGATCTCGAATACTTCAAGAACCAGGACCCTGGTGCGTTCGTCAGCGTCTCGGGCGGCGCTGTCCTGGCCTCAAGTAAGAAGCAGGCCCAGGCCCAGCAGTTCCTGAAGTTCATCACGGGCAAAGCGGGCCAGCAGGTCCTCCAGACCGGTGACTCCTTTGAATACACGGTTGGCTCGGATGTGCCGGCCAACTCCAAGCTGGTGCCTCTCAAGGATCTCCAGGCACCTTCGGTGGACCCCGCCAAGCTCAACAGCGAGAAGGTCACCGAGCTGATGACCAAGGTCGGGCTCCTCTAGTTCCCGGCATCTTGTAGTCCTTAGGGCCGGCTTGCTGCTGCAGGCCGGCCCTAGGCAATAAATCCTCAAGATTCGGCGCGCCCGGGAACACCAAGACCCCCGAAGATCCTTGCGCCCCCGAACCCCGCACCGTAGGTTTGAGGAAGCGGACGTATGCGTCCGGGGGCATCGGGTTTGAAGCCGATGGTCAGTCAGATTCAGAGAAGGAACATGGCCGTGGCAACAGGTATTGTCAAATGGTTCAACGCCGAGAAGGGTTTCGGCTTCATTGCCCCCGACGACGGTTCGGCGGACGTCTTTGCCCACTACTCGGCAATCGCCTCGAGTGGGTACCGATCACTGGACGAGAATCAGCGGGTCCAGTTCGACGTCGTGCAGGGCCCGAAAGGCCCCCAGGCGGAGAACATCCAACCCCTGTGAAGCTAGGGCACTTTACCTAGGGAGTTCTGCCAGCAGACGGCCCCACCTCGGCGCAAGCAAGGGGGCTCCTGCAAGCTTGAGGCAGTGCCACAACGTCACCGCTACGGAATCCAGCACCGGCACCCCTGTGGATTCCTCCACCTCCGCGGTGATGTTGGCTCCGTAAAGGTTTGTGCACAAGTAAATAAGAGCATCCGGGTTCGAGGCTGCAAGTTCCAAGGACCCGGGCAGCATCTCCGCGTCCGTGACCCGCGCGAAGGATTCGTTGTTTCTCAGGTCCAGGTGGCGGTGATCCACCGTCTTGATTCCTTCGCGCGCGTAGGACTCTATGACGGCTTGATTGACGTCCCCGGTGTACGGCGTGAACATGCCGATCCGCTCTGTGCCGAACGTTTTGAAGGCTTCCAGGTACGCCAGGGTAGACGTCGTGGCGGGGATTCCCGTGGCTTCGGTGATTTCCCGGACCAGGGCCTCGTCATGCGCGGCGCCGAGCCAGGAACCTGAGGTCCCGTTCCACGCGATCACGTCCACTTCCGCCGTCGCAAGCAATCCGGCTGCCTCCCGCATGACGGCAGAGTCGAACTGCTTGTCCGAGGAATCATCCAGCGCAATCCGGGTGACCGGAATCCGCGTGGAATGGATGGTTACGTCCTGCCGCTCCCCGAGGATGCGGTAGCTCTGCGGCTCCAGGCAGGTGTTGGACGACGGCACGATCATGCCGATGCGGGTGGGGCGATGTGCGGAAGGCATGAGGCTCCTAAGCAGAAACGGTGGTGGGAACGGGCAGCGATTTTCGAACGGACAGAGCGTCGCGGTGTGCGGTGAAGCCGTCGCGGGGCACGAAACGGCCCACAGGGCCGGGATCGTGGAAACCGCCGTCGTCGATCACTACGCGTCCGGCGGAGACGACGACGGCGGGCCAGCCGCTCAGCGTCTTCCCTTCGAAAGGCGAGAAGTCAGTCCCCATGTGGAGGGCGCCGCCGTCGACCTCGCGTTCTTCGGCGGGATCAAAGACGAGCAGATCGGCGTCGAACCCGGCCGCGATGGCACCCTTGCGTGGCACGGCATTGATCCGCGCGGGACCCGCTGAGAAGACCTCGACGAAATCCTCCACGGAACTGCTGGACGCCATCGCCGTGAACGTGACGGGCATGCGGGTCTCGACGCCGGGCAGTCCGTGTGGCATGAAGCGGACGTCGTCGGTGCGCTCGCGCTTTTGCGAGAGGTCGTAGCAGGAGTGGTCCGAGGACACGGTGTGGATGGCTCCGGCCGTGAGGCGTTCCTTCAGTGCGGCGACGGTTTCAGCGCTGCGCATGGGTGGGCAGCACGCATACCATTCGGGGAAATCGCTGCCGTAGACGGTGTCATCAAGCGTCAAGTAGTGCGGGCACGTCTCCGAGTAGGCCTCCTGGCCACGATTGCGGGCCTCGCTGACAAGATCCACAGCGCCGGGGGTCGACTGGTGCACAAAATAGACGGGCGCTCCGGTGTACTCGGCCATTGCCAGAGTCTCTTTGACGGAGATTTCCTCGGCGAGTTCGGGCCGCGTGGAATGCAGGTGCTCGATGCCGATCCGGCCATCCGAGGCGTGCTGCTCGGTGCAGTCGGCAATGATGGGATCGTGCTCGGCATGGATATAGGTGAGTCCGTCCAAGCGGACCATTTCGCGCATGACCTTCAGGATGGTGTCGCCGTCGGCCATGGTGGAGCCGCGGTTGGTGGTATACATCTTCACCGAACGGACGCCCTCGGCGGCGAGCTGCTCCAGCTGCCACGGCACGGTCTCGTCCCAGCTGACCACGGACCCGTGCAGCGCCACATCGCAGCGGGACTCGGCGGCCAAGCGCTTCTTGTTGAGGACAGCATCGAGTGGGGATTCCTGGGCATCGCGTGGAATGCCGAAGTCGATGATGGTGGTGGTGCCGCCCCACAGGGCCGCGATAGAGGTGGTGCGGTAGTCGTCCAAGGTGCGGAAGCGGCCGGTCACTTGGGCCACATGGCAATGGCCGTCAACGCCACCCGGAATGACCAACTTGCCGGACGCATCGACAGTGCGTGCAGCCGCGGGGACCGGTTCGGCGGCGTCGATCAGCTGGGCGATGCGGCCGCCGTCGATCACTACATGGGCGGCCTGCCGGCCAGTGTTATTGAAGACAGTGCTGTTGACCACGGTGCCGTGGGCGATGACGAGATCGGGAATAGTCACGGTTGTCCCTACTTTCCGGCTGGAACGGCGGCGATGGCTGTATTTGATGTAACTGAGGCGCTGACGGCGGCCTGAATGGCGGTCAGGGCGGCGTCGAGGTTTTCAGACAACCCCCGGCGGTGCTTGACCGGCGGCGGCGCAAACGCGCCCTGGCGGTGGAAACCGGACTGCAGCGCCACCACCGCTTCGGTCATACGGATTCCGGCGGAGATCCCGTCCACCACGGGCACGGGGATCTGTCCTTCAAGCTCGCGCGCTAATCCCGCAAGCGGGGCACCTGCAAGGATGACGACGTCGGCGCCGTCCTCCGCGACGGCCTGCCGGCTCAGCGCCAGCAGGGTTTCCTTGAAGTCCTGTTGCACCGTGCCGATCCCGTTGAGGCTCTGGTTGATGGAGCGGATCGAGGCGAGACGGCTTCCAAGTCCGAAGTGCTCCACGCAGTCCCGGTACCAAGCCGTGATGCGGTCGGAGATGGCAATGATGGAGAAGCGTTGGCCCTGCAGGGCCGCGGCGCAGAGGGCGGCCTCCGTGATGCCGATGACCGGCACGTCGCAGAGTTCCTTGAGGGCGGGCATTCCAGGATCACCGAATGCGGCCACCACGATGCCGTCTATGTGGTCCGCTGCCGGATCGCCGCAGTGCTCCGCGATGATTTCGGCGACGGCGCCCGCTGCGATGAGGGCTTCGAAGCGGGTCTCGATGTATTCGACACCATGCCCGGCGGTCCGGACGATCAGCTCGGTGTCCGTGCCCGCCGAGCGGCGGGCTTCGGCGTCGATCAGCGCAGTGACATCCTCGCTGATGTTGGGATTGATGACTAGCAATTTCATGTTCGTTTGCCTTGCAATTTGAGTTCGGTGGCGGGCGCGTTCTGGGGGAACTGCTCGCGGTACTTTCCAATGTGCGACGCCGATTGGGCGGCGGCGAGCTCGGGATCGCCGCTGGCGATGGCGGCGTAGAGATCACGGTGCTCCTGGATCAGCTCCGGCAGGTCGTCCACGTGGCGGAAGAGCCAGTGCATGCGGCCTTGGAGTGGCTCCAGCGCGGTGCGGAGAAAGTCATTGTTGGCGATGGCCGTGATGGCATCGTGGAATTCGCTGTTGGCCCGGTGGGCCTCGAAGATTGAGCCTTTGGCGAGGAAGCGATCTGCCTCGTCGAGGAGCCCGGCCAGGCGCTTGAGGTCTTTGTCCGTGGCGCGGGCTGCGGCCAGGCGGCAAGCGAGTACTTCGAGGGACTGGCGGACGTCGAACAGATCCTCGACATCTTTGGGGCTCAGCCCTGCCACTTCCGAGCCGCGGGAGGCCCGGTCCTGGATGAGACCTTCCTGCCGCAGCATACGGAGGGCTTCCCGGATGGGCAGCCGCGACACGTTGAATTCGGCGGCGAGGTCCCGCTCCACCAACCGGGTGCCGGGCGCATAGTGACCCTCGAAGATTCGCGAACG
Source organism: Arthrobacter rhizophilus (assembly GCF_026241105.1). GTDB lineage: Bacteria > Actinomycetota > Actinomycetes > Actinomycetales > Micrococcaceae > Arthrobacter. Next base: position 14,456 of record NZ_JAPFFT010000040.1, read on the forward strand.
GATGGTGTCCCGCACGGATTCCCGGAGGGGACGGTCCGTGGTGGGGGTTTCATCTGCAATCAGCATCTTTGCTCCATTCGTGTTCTCTTGGGTCTTTGCGCCCGGCGTACCCGGAGGCGTCCGGCCATGCGGCGGTTCAGGACCGCACTGCCGGTCCGGTCAGGCGAGTTAGACCGGAAGCCGCTTGTTGTAGTTCAGGGTCAGGACGGAGACGCCCATGATCACCGCGGATCCTACAAAGTACAGCAGCGCCCAGGTGTAGGAGCCCGTGGCCCCGACAATCAGGCCTACCACAATCGGGGTGACGAACCCTGCGATGTTGCCGCTGAAGTTCATCGCACCGCCCAGGACGCCGGCGTTGGTGCGGCCGCCCAGGATGGCCGGGATGGACCAGAACAGGCCAACCCAGCGGAGGAAGAACAGAACCACGGACAGCAGAACAACCGCCGTCGTGGGGTCCGCCACGACAGTGACGCCGACCAGGCCGCCAACTACCACGATGCTCGAGATGCCCAGCAGGGTGCGCATGACCAGGTTGGCCGAGGCACCGGCCGCGCGCCACTTGTCAGCGATGGTTCCGCCGAGGATCTCACCGACGAAGCCTGCCCCGAAGATCACGAACGTGGACCAGCCGATGGTGTTCAGGTTGAAGTGCTTGGCCTGGGCCAGGTAGAGCGGGCCCCACGTCAGCAGGCCGTAGAACACCCCGTTGAAACCGAGCCAGCCGAAGCACATGGCCCAGAAGGAGCGGAACTTCAGGTAGGGGAGGAGGGCGCGTTTGCCCTTGACGCCGTCCTTCTTGGCCTCGGCGTCTTCCTCTGCGTGAGAGGCCTCGATGTAGTCGGCTTCGGCATCGTTGACGCCTTTGTGATTGCGGGGGTTGTCGCGGACGTACCACCAGACTGCCAGGCCCATGAGGGCCGTGGCGGCGCCGGCGATGATGAACGAGTAGCGCCAGCTGCCGGTGGAGGCGATGAGCCACGTGATGAGGATGCCACCCAGGCCAGCTCCGAGCGGCGCGCCTGCGTCAAGGATCGTGGCGCCGCGGCCGCGTTCCTTCTTGTGCATCCAGATGGCGTTGAGCTTGCCGCCGGCCGGCATGACGCCTGCCTCAGCGACGCCGATGCCCAAGCGGGCGATGAACATGCTCAGGAACCCGCCGGCCAGGCCGGAGGCAGCCGTAGCAGCTCCCCAGCCGACGCACGAGGCCGTGACGACCTTGCGGGGACCGAACTTGTCGATCAGCAAGCCGACTGGGATCTGCATGAGGGCATAGGTCCAGAAGAATGCTGAAAGGAGGAGCCCGACGAGCTCCGGTGCGAGGTTGAATTCCTTTTGGATGATGGGCAATGCGACGGAAATGGAGCCGCGGTCGATGTAGTTGACGGCTACCAGGATCAGCAGCAGGACGAAGAGCCTCCAGCGGACACTCGTGCGTCGCTGCACGCCGTCCTTGCCGGCTTTTTCTTCGTCTTCCGGGGCTATTGCTTCGGTGTTTTGGAGAGACACAGGTTCTCCTTCAGGGGGAGTTTGAGGAGCGGGGAAAGTCTTGAATTGTTGAGCTGGGTGCGGGTTGCCGCGGCAGCTGGACCCGCGCCGGCGGCAGCTGTAGCGGCCCGGTCCTCTTTCTGGGAGGAGGGTCGCTGCCGGTTCATTGAGTCCGTTTTGGGATCCCGCTTTGGGATCCCAAAATCAAAGTTAGATGTGACCCGGCGCACTGTCAAGGGTTCTGGTATACAAGATGAAAAAACAGAATGTGACCGACTGTGGTTTGTGCCGGAATCTAGGCGCTGGTTCTCCCGATGATGCAAGGGTGGGATACCGGAGCGATACCGGAGCGATACCAAGGCCCGTCGGGGTGCGCGTGGGATACCGGAGCGTCGCAGGCGGACGCGCCCGCCGACGCGCTGCCTGCCTGGCGACGCGCTGTCTGCTTGGCGACGCGCAAATGGCTGGGGGATGCGGAGAAAGCTTGGCGAGGCGCGAATACCCGTGTCGCCGCGGAATTCCCGTCTCGCCAGGGAATTCCCGTGTCCCCAGATGTGAACAGCTAGCTCGGGTTGAGGTCGGCGAGAGCCGTCAGCGCTCGTTCAGGATGTTCCGCGATGCGGTTGAGGACGTACAACCACCATTCGCCACCGAAGATGACGTACTCGCGCGTCCGGTAACCGTCCCTGTGGAGCTGGTCGAGAAGGTTGGTCCCCAGCCCGAGGAGCATCTCGAATTCGATCGCGTCGGTCTTCAGCGCCTCGCCGTGCCTGGTGATGAGCGTGTTGATGAGCGCGTCGTCGTGGGTTGCGAGGGACAGCGGGTGGCCGGAGAGGACGAGCTGGTTTGCAAGATCGAGGTAGGCGGCAGTCAGTTCGGCGCTGTTGCGGGGGTATGCGACGGACTCGGGTTCAAGGAACGCGCCTTTGACCAGCCGAACGGTACCCGGGTGGCGCAGGACCCGCTCGAGGTCTCCCGGGGTGCGGTGCAGGCGCGCTTGGAGTGTGATGCCGACGCGCGGAATCTCAGCCGCGAGCTCGTCGTACAGGTCGAGGACAAGATCGGTACGGTCTGAGCCTTCGGCCGAGATCATCAATCCTGTTCCGAACGGTTCAGTTATTGTGGCGAGCCGGCGTACATGGTCCATGGCCAGATCACGGTGCACGAGTGCGCCCAGGTGGGATAGATCAAAAGAGATAGTGCTCGGCAGGCCGGACTTCCCGAGAGCGGATCCCAAATCGAGGAACACCCCGGCTTCCGAGCGTGCGAGGTCAGCGTCGCGCACGCTCTCGCCGGCGTATTCGATGCTGGCCGCGTGTCCGCGGGCAACTGCCGCTGCGGCCACTTCGATGGCGTCGGCGGTTGTGTCCCCGGCCGAGTATCGCCGTGCCACTCGCGAAGCCATCGTCGCGAGGCCAGGCGAGGACATGACTTGTTGCTTCAGGTCTTCATCCAATGCCCACGCCCGGAGGGTATCGGCAGCACGCTCGAGATCAATCTTGGTATTCACCCGACTAATGTCTCACGTCCACGGCGCCCATCCCGACACCGCCCCTCGAGTCAAGGTCCAGGCTCAGCCCGGTCTTTGGATTCGGCGCTGCGGGTGTGCGCCAGGATTTCCGCCAGCTCGGCCAGCCGATGTGCACGTGCTGATTCCGCCGGCGTGAACGGCTCACCCGGCCGGGAAAACAGGAGCGGTCCATGCCACGCGGTGGGAATCTTGAGGAGCGTCGTGGAAGGCCCGACGGCGGAGCCCGCCTCGGCTGCCGAACCTTCGGGTTCCGGGGTGACGATTTTCGCCGAGAGAAGTTCTGCGACCGCCAGGGACAATTCGTTCGGGTTGTCGGCGATCCGGGCGGCGAGGCTCAGCGCCTTGGTCTGGCCGTCCGCCATCGTGAGTGCAGTGGTGGGCCACACGTGCGAATCCCGGCCGCCGCCGTCGTCGAGCGCTGCCAGCAGATCCTGCTCGCGGAGGTGACCCGGTGCGGAAAGTACGAATTCGTCCATGACGGCGCCGTCCACCGGGTGGACGTGGATGCTGAGGATGTTGATGTCTGTCCGGGCCAGGGACTGGGTAATCCGTTGGAGGGAGCCCGGCTGGTCACGGAGCACGGTCCTCGCCCGCCAAAGCGCCGGGGCGGAGTTGAGTTTCCGGCGGTGGCGGAGGGCCGGGGCATGGATCCAGCGCCGCAAGACCTTGGCTGCCGAGGGTTCGGCTACCCAGATCACCAGCACCGTGGCGGTAACGGTCAGGAGGAGCACCTTGGCCAGGTAAGGCAGATGCGTTTCAACCACAATGGCGTGCACAAGAAGTTCGATCGGCAGCATCACGGCTATTTGGGCCACTGTCACCCGGGCCTTGGGAGCCTCGGGCATCTGGCCGCACACCTCGCAGGAGAGCTCTGCGGTAGCGGGAGTCCTCGTGTTGGGCTTCATGGCACCCATCGTGCCCGAACCCTGTTTCAGGCGGATTGCGCCTGCGTCACGATCTTATACAACGCCGGCGCGGGTCAGTTCAGCGCGCTGGACGTGCTGAACTGACTGGCGAAGGACTTAGCCGGAGGTTTCCTTGTTGGATGCGGCAAGCTCGGTCAAGAGATCACGGATTTCAACCAGGAGGGCGGTGTCAGCCGGCAGCGGCTCGTCCTCAGGCTCTTCGATGGACGCCCGGCGCTTGGTCAGCTCGTTGATCCTGTTCATGGGCGCAACGAAGATGAAGTACACCACGGCGGCCGTGATCAGGAAGGTCACGAACGCGGTTATGACAGCGCCGAAGTTGACGAAGGTCTTCGCGTTGTCCGGCCAGATGGAGAAGCCCAGTCCCTGCGCGTTGACTCCGCCGGTGGCAGCGATGACCGGGTTGATGATGTTGGTTGTAAACGCTGCGACCAGGGCTGTGAACGCGGTGCCGATGACCACGGCGATGGACAGTTCGATGATGTTGCCGCGAAGAACGAAGTCCTTGAAACCTTTGAGCATGGAATATCCTCCGGTGGGTACGAGTGTCTGGCTCAAGCAGAGATCAAACTATCATTCCAAAGTTTCGAAGTGGTGTATCGGACGTAGCTTCGCTCGGTCAGCCCAGAAGGGCGCGGGTGTGGTCGTTGAGGAATATTCCGCGCGGATCGAACTCCCGGCGTACTTGGATGAAAGTGTCCAACTCGGGGTAGAGGCGTTCCAAACGGCTCCTGGTCATGAAATGGATCTTTCCCCAGTGCGCACGTGGCTCGAATTCCTGGAGCACCGCATCTGCATCCCGGAAGAACTGCCAATAGTCGGTCCCGGGTTCAGTGGTCAAGGTGATGACGGTGGTGTCGCGTCCTTGGAACTGGGACATGTAGCCTTCGTCGGCCTTCACCCAGCGAACCTCTACCGGGTATTTCTGGTCAGGGTGCTTGGTGCGGATCAGGTCCTGGACGGCCTCGACGGCGGCTAGTCCAACCTCGCTCGGCACAAAGTACTCGAGTTCATGGAACGGCGTGGTGAATCCGCCCGGGTAAATACGGTACGAACGGTCCAGCCGGGCACCTTCCGTGCCCGAAATTTCGCGCTCGTCCTGGATCTGCGCGATGTTGTACCGCTTGGTGTAGCTGCGGTTTGCCATGCTCAGGCCTAGCGCGCCCGGGAGGTCCAGGAGCTCGCACGAGCCTTCTTCCGGGCACCAGAGGAACGAGTAATGCCTGTTAGCGTCGATGTCGGACTGCCATGTTGCGGTGGTCTCGGCCCAAGTGGGGTACGTGATTTGTTCTTGCAGGTAGTAGCGGTCCTCAACCGCCAACTCCACCTCGAGGAAAATCCCGAGCGTACCCAAAGCCACCTGTGCTGCCCTGAGTTCGCGGAGCTGCCCCTCGCCGATTTCGACGATCTCGCCGTAACCATTGATCAGCTTCACCCAACGGAGGCTCGACGAGAAGCTCCCCAGATCCTTCCCGGAGCCGTGGGTGCTGGTTGAGAGCGCCCCCGCAATCTGCTGTTTGTCAATATCGCCTTGGTTGGCCAGCGCGAGGCCTTGCTCCCACAACGGATCACCGAAGGCATTGATGGTGGTGCCGGCAAGGGCCCTGGCACGACGCCGGACGGGGTCGGTTCGGGTGATCCCCGATAGTGCGGACATGTCCATCAGGACGCCCCCCGTCTGGACCAGCGGCGAGGACGAGTGCCCTGAGCCGACCGCCCGCACGGGCAAGCCTTCGCGGATCGCGAAACGAACGGCGTCGAGCGCTTCTTGTTCAGTCCGCGGCCGGACGGTGAAGGCTGGCGTGGCGCTCTGGTTCCCGCCCCAATTGGTCCAGGTGACGTCTGTTCCGAAAGGGGCCGGCGGGGTTGCCGCGCGTGGCGAGACTGATGTGTGGGGAAGGTTCGCGGTGGTCATTGCTAAGCTCCGTTGCTTGTTTGAACGCTCATGCGCCGTGGTTGATCATGACGTGCTTGGTGCGGGAGTAATCGTCCAGGGCGTAAAGCGAGAGGTCCCGGCCGTAGCCGGATCCCTTGAATCCGCCCCACGGTACCTCGCAAGCCAACACCAAGTGCGAATTGACCCAGACTGTACCGAAGTCGAGTTGCTTTGGAACGCTCAACGAGAGGCTTGAATCCCGGGTCCATACCGAGGCGGATAGTCCATAGGGGCTTTCGTTCGCCCGTGTGATGGCCTCTTCGGTGGAATTGAAAGTCTCGACGGTGACCACGGGGCCAAAGATCTCGTGGGTGGCAACATGCGCCCCCGCCGGGACGTTGCTGATGACCGTGGGTTCGATGAAGTAACCCGGGCCTTCCAACGCAGAACCGCCGATGGCCATGTGCAGGCCAGCGGCTCTTGCCTCGGCGAGTGATTCTTTGACGCGTTCGAAGTGTGGGCGGGAAATCATGGGTCCGATTTCCACATCGTCCCCTGCCTCCGGAGCCCCGACAACCAGGGTGCTGACTTCGCGCACCAGGTGTTCCGTGAACTCGGCAGCCACCGACTCGTGCACAAGAACGCGGCATGCAGCGCCACAGTCCTGGCCGGCATTCCAATAGCCGGCGTTTCGCACGCCAGCCGCGGCAGCGCGGAGGTCGGCGTCGGGAAACACAACAACCGGAGCCTTGCCGCCGAGTTCCAGATGGACGCGCTTGACTGATTTGGCCGCCGTCTCGGCCACGGCCTGTCCGCTGACAACGCTCCCCGTCAAGGCGACGAGGGCAACGTCAGGGTGTTCGGAAATCCGCTGTCCGACGGTCCGGCCCTGTCCCGTCACGACATTGAGGATTCCGTCCGGAATGCGTCCGGCCAGAAGCTCTGCAAGCTTGAGGGTCGAGAGCGGCGTCTGCTCGGACGGCTTGAGGACGATGCTGTTTCCGGCGGCCAGGATGGGCGCGATCTTCCAAGCAGCCATCAGGAGCGGGTAGTTCCACGGGGTGATGACGCCGACCACGCCCACGGGCTCCCTGAGGATCACCGAGGTGTGCCCGGTTGCATAGTCGCCGCCAGCCATGGACGTTAGCGTGCGGGACGCTCCGGCCATGAAACGGAAAGTGTCAATGGTGCTGGAGACATCGTCCTCCGCAACGGTTCGCGGCTTGCCGGTGTTGGCGGACTCGATGATTTCGAAGGCTTCACGATTGGCTTCAATGATGTTGGCGATAAGGTTCAGGACCTCGGACCGCTCCTTCGGTCTGGTGGCGCCCCAGGATTTCTGGGCCGCCACGGCTGCTTCAACAGCAACGTCAACATCTGTGGCTGTGCCGGCCTTTACGGAGGCGATGACCTGTTCAGTGGTGGGGTCTACGACATCGATGAGGTGGGCGGAGGAGCCCGGAACAAACGATCCTCCGATGAAGTGCCCGCCGGGAGGCAGAGGCAGTGGCAAGATGCCCGAGACGTTGTGGGCCGTAGGGGAGCTGTTGTCTTCGCTGACGCGGCGGACGGTGAACTGTTCGGTGTCAATGAGTGTCATGATTTTTCGCTTTCAGATGAGGTCAGTTGCAAGTACGGGGGCTGGAATGGGCTCGGCTTCCGATGACTTTCGAAACGTGCGTGCCGAGAAGTAGTAGAGCGGGGCAACAACGGCCAGGCCGACAATCCACGAGATGTCCACGCCGCCCATCGCGGCGGCCAGTGGGCCCGTGTAAATCGCCGTTGACGTGAAGGGAACCTGGATCAGGGCGCCAGCGACGTATGACCAGATGGCGACCCAGTTGAACCGTCCGTACACCCCGCCGTCGCGCTTGAAGAAGTCTTCAACCCGGTAGTCGCCATGCCGGAGGAGGTAGTAGTCCACCAAGTTGATGGCCGTCCAAGGGACCAGCACGTACATCAGGAAGGAGAGGAAATTCGTGTAGAAGACGATGAAATTGTCTCGGGCAAACAGTGCGATCAGCAGCGCGAACGCAAAGAGGACTACCGCCCCGATGCTTCGGGTCTTGGCGCGCGGCATCCAGGTCGGCCTGAACGTCTGCCCGATCGTCAGGCTGCACAAGACCCCGCAGTAGAGGTTCATGGCGTTCGAAGCCGCGACGCCCAGGCAGAAGATTCCGACGACGGCGAGCGTCCACGGCCCCAGCAATGCGCCCAAGCTGCCAACGATGTCGACGTTGCTGGCATCGCTGCTCATGGTCACAGCCAACGTTCCCACCAAGGCACCCAGGATCATCGGGAACAGGGTCCCCAGGACGCAACCTGAGTAGGACGCCCAGAACGCCGGGGTTGAGCCTGTGCCTTTCGGCATATAACGGGAGTAGTCCGAGACGTAGGGAGCATAAGCGAGCTGCCACAGGGCGGAGACCGAGATGGTGCCCATGAAGCCAACCCAGTTGAAGTTGCCCTGGTCCAGGAAAGTGGCCGGCAGGCCGTGAACGGACAGGACCCAAACGAAGGCCAGCAGCAGCGCCAAACCGGCCACGACACTCAAGATGCGTGCATAGGCGTGAATGAGCCGGTAGCCGTAAATCGTGGCAACCACACTGACGACGCCGATGATAATGATGCCTGTGTCAACACTGATGCCGGGGCTGACGGCGGCCATCGCTTCGCCCCCAAACACGAGGTTCGCCGCGAAGAACCCGACGTACATGATCACAACGATCACAACGATCAGCAGCGCTCCGAACGAACCGAACTGGCCGCGGGTCTGGATCATCTGCGCTACGCCCAGCTGTGGTCCTTGGGCGGAATGCAGTGCCATGAAGACGCCGCCCACGACGTTTCCAAGGATGATTCCCACGATGGCGGGCACAAAGCTGAGCCCGAACACCGTTGTTGCGAGTCCGCCGGTCACGATGGTCATGATCATGATGTTGGAACCGAACCAGATGGTAAAGAGGTCCCGGGCTTTCCCATGGCGTTCATTCAACGGGATGGGCTGAATGGTCTTGTCTTCGAGCCGGGGCACTTCGGTGGCCGCGGCGGGATTGCTTCGGGTGCTCATGATGCGGTCCAGGAGGCTGCTTGCAATTCGCGGAGGGCGTTGGCGGAGGCCTTGCCGCGATTCACCATTAGCGCGAGAAGGTCGAAGACGAGGGTGGCCGCGGCTACCGTGGTGATGTCTGCGTGGTCGTAGGCCGGAGCGACCTCGACGACGTCTGCTCCGACGATGTTGATGCCGTTCAGGCCGCGGAGCAATGCCAGAAGTTCGCGCGAGTGGAGCCCGCCCATCTCGGGAGTGCCGGTGCCCGGCGCATAGGACGGGTCCAGGACGTCGATGTCGATGGAGACGTACACGGGGGTGTCGCCGAGTCGCTCTTTGACCTGTTGGATGGCTGCTGGAACGCCGATGACATCCAGGTCCGAGCAGCGGATGATCTGGAATCCGAATTCGTGGTCGCGGAGGAAATCGTTGCGGTCGTAGACCGGCCCGCGGATGCCGACGTGCATGGACCTATCTTCGACAAGGAGGCCTTCTTCAAAAGCCCGCCGGAAGATGGTTCCGTGGGTGACCGGCTGGTCGAAGTAAGTGTCCCAAGTGTCCAGGTGGGCGTCGAAGTGCAGCAACGCGACCGGCCCGTGGACCTTGTTCAAGGCCCTGAGCATCGGGAGGGCGATAGTGTGGTCGCCACCGATCGAGATGAGCTTCTTGTCCTCGTCGATCAGGGGCAGTGCCTGCTCTTCGATTTCGCGGACGGCCCGGGTGATGTCGTAAGGCGTGCAGGCGATGTCGCCAGCGTCGACAACCTGGACTTCGTATACAGGCTCGACGTCCAGTTCGGGGTGGTAGCCGGGACGCAGCAGCCGGGAGGCTTCGCGGACTGCGGCAGGACCGAACCGGGCGCCTGGCCGGAAGGACGTTCCGCCGTCGAACGGCACGCCGACGATCGCAATGTCGTAGTCCGGAACACGGTCGATTTGGGGGAGCCTGGCGAAGGTGCCGAGGCCTGCATACCGCGGGACTTTTGTTGCGTCGACGGGGCCGATGGGCTTGTGCGTTGTCATTCCGGGATCCTTTGTGCAGTGCTGCCGAGCGGCGATGCCCGCAGCGTTTCGGTGTTGGGATGGGGGTGCTCGCCTTTGAGCGGGAAGTAGGTAATCCAATTCTTAGTGACGTGCATCACGGCGTATAGCGGTAGATTGACTACAAATGGCCGGGGCTCTTATACATTTGTCTAAGGGCCCCTGAATTGTCCGGAAACCAACGCGCTGGGAGCATATTTCATGGCGATTACTGTGGCTGAGCTCGTGGCGGAACCCCAGCTCGGACTCACGCTTTTGGCCGGATCCACAGGCAGGGACAACCGAATCACGTGGGCACACACTTCTGACCTGCCGAGGCTGTGGGAATGGGTCACTGGCGGCGAACTGATGATGACCAACGGCCTGTCCATCCCGGCCGACGCCCAAGGCCAAGTAGCGCTCGCCGAGGCGCTCGTCGATGCAGGGGCCAGCGCCCTGGCCATCGGGGAGAAGATGCATGCCCCGGAGTTGTTGCCCGAGTTTCTGGCAGCCTGCGAGCGGTTGCCGCTACCGCTGATCAGCATTCCGTATCCGTTGCCCTTCATCGCTATCGCGCGAGCGGTAGCTGAGGCCTCCTTGTTGGAGGAATCGCGGCGCCTGCGTCAGACGGCCCGGGTCTATGACCTGCTCCGTACGGCGGGAACATCCGGGGACCATTGGCAGGGCCTTATCCAAGGCCTCGAGGCCGAGCTCGATGCGGATCTGTTCGTCGTGGACCGGCGCTGTCTTCATCCCTGGCATCCGGATGGTGATCCGCTGCCGGACTTTCTGCAGGCGGAATTGGCCCCCTTGACAGGGCATATACCCATGACCGGGAAGAAGTTCCAATGGCATCGGCTGCGGGACCGGCACGTGTTGATGATGGACATCCCTACCCACGCCAATGCGGTGCTGGTGGTGCTGCCGAAAAGCGATCCGCACCCTGACGCCGTCGTGCTTCTGCATGCGGCAACCGTGCTGGGGCTGGAACTCTCACGGTCGGCCCTGTCCTTGGAAGGCCGGCATCGCCTGGCGGGCGAATTCCTCCTGCAGGCGTTCGATGGACGTCTCGGGAGCGCGGAACTGGAGATCAGGCTCGCCGCTTTTGATGTTCCGGCGCAGAATTTGGTGGTGGTTTCGATAGAGGCCGACGACGGCGAGAGGCTGGCGAACATTCACATCGAACTGTGGCGTCACGGCCTTCAGGCCGCTTGCCTGAGGCGTTTCAACACACTTCATGTGGCGATATCAGCAGCGGTGGCCGATGACGTTTTGATCCACTGCGCGGGGCCCAAGGTCCGGATTGGCATCAGCTCGCCTACATCTGCCCGCGGCGTCCAACGTGCACTCCAGGAATCGCTGTGGGCGCTCGGTTCAGCGAAAGGCAATGCCGTAAACCTGTCCCGTTACGCCGAGGGGCCCTCGTGGCTGGGCCTCACCAGTTTCGAAGAGGGGACGGCGTTGGTTCAGCGGCTGCTCGGGCCGATCTTCACGTATGAACAGAGCCAGGAAGGCGATCTCATCGTGACTTTGAAAACCTACCTGGACACCCAGAGGTCGTGGCAAAAGACTGCCGCGGCGCTCTTCGCCCATCGCCAAACCATCATTTACCGCATCCGGAAAATCAGCGAGTTGACGGGGCTCGACATGACCGAAACGTCCACGTTGGCCCAGCTTTGGTTTGCGCTCCAGATTCATGAGGCCATGCATAAGTGAACCCCCGCCCCCGGAGAGGACTACGCCGTCGCTCGCTTGATGAAGCGAGCGACGGCGTCGTTCTCCCTTTAGTTCAGCAGGCCCGGACAGGGTGCCGGGCTGTTGATTTGTGAGGTGGTTGTCATTGTCCGCCTAGGGCACCCGCGCGGATGGGCAGGTCTGCGGCATCCTGGTCCGACTGGAGCTCGTCCTGGAACCTCGCGTAGCGGGCCAGGTGGACTGGACGGCGGCGCAGGAAGAACCACGCGACGCCGAGAATGATGAACCAGACCGGTGTGACCAGCAGTGCCGTCAGCGTGTCCGGCTGGGTGGTCAGCGTCCAGAGTACAAAGGCGAAGAACCCGAAGACCACCCACACCATGGGGAGCCCGCCGGGCATCTTGAACTTGGACGCGACGTGCAGTTGCGGGCGACGACGACGGAAGGCGATGTAGCTGGCCAGGATGATGGACCAGACGAAGACGAAGCAGACGGCGGACACGGTGGTGACCATGTCGAAGGCCTTGCCGACGTCCTGTCCCGCGTACATCAATACGACGCCGGAGAGCAGCAGGATGCAGGAGAGGAACAGGGCGTTGCGGGGAACCTTGCGGTGGGACAGGCCGCTGAAAAGGGCCGGGGCGTCGCCCTCCTTGGCCAGGCCGTACACCATGCGCGAGGTGGAGTAGATGCCGGAGTTGGCCGAGGACATGGCCGAGCTCAGCACCACGAGGTTGACCACCGTGGCGGCCGCGCCGAGGCCGGCCAAGGAGAACATGGCGATGAAAGGGCTGTGGCCGGCGGCGAACTGGGTCCAAGGCGTGACGGACATGAGGATGATGAGGGCGCCCACGTAGAAGAGGAGCACGCGCACTGGGATGGAGTTGATCGCTCTGGGCAGGTTCTTCTCAGGGTCCTTGGCCTCTGCCGCGGTGGTGCCTACCAGTTCGATACCCACGAACGCGAAGACGGCGATCTGGAACCCGGCCACGAAGCCCATGAATTCGTGTGGGAAAAATCCACCGTGGCCCCAGAGGTTGGTGAGGCTTGCCGGTCCCGCGTCTGATTGGAACCCGCTGAAGATCATGAACAGCCCCACCACGATCAGCGCCGCGATCGCGATGATCTTGATGAGGGCGAACCAGAATTCTGTCTCGCCGAAGGCCTTCACCGTGGTCAGGTTCAGCAGCAGTAGGATCGCGATGGTGGCCAGGCCCGGGATCCACAGCGGGAGGCTCGGCCAGAGTTCCTTTGAGTAGCCCGCGATGGCAATGACATCCGCGATGCCGGTGATCACCCAGCAAAACCAGTAGGTCCAGCCAGTGAAGAAACCTGCCCACGGACCCAGGAGGTCTGCGGCAAAATCGCTGAAGGACTTGTAGTGCAAGTTGGACAGCAGCAGTTCGCCCATGGCGCGCATGACGAAGAACAGCATGAAGCCGATGATCATGTAGACGAAAATCACGGATGGGCCGGCCGCGGAGATGGTCTTGCCCGACCCCATGAACAGGCCCGTGCCGATGGCGCCGCCGATTGCAATCAGTTGGATGTGTCGGTTGCTGAGCTGCCGATCAAGATGCGGTGTTTCACTAGCTATGGCGGGTGGGTGATGAATCGTCATGAGGAACTCCATCGTTCAAGTGGCACCAGCGTGCCACGATGATTCGGGGTTCCTCCCCGCTCTGTATTGGACCTGAGAGATTCCGCGGTTCCGTGCTTTCGCATAGTTCCGCTTTGCACCGTCGGTGAGCCCGGGTTCCCGGGCTGCTTTCCAGAGTTGCCTTGCCGCGGCGGTACATGGGCCTGAGAGTTTCCTGGGGAGGATTTGCTCCTACGGCGCCTGCTGAATGTACCGGCAGGGCTCTCCCGCCGCAGATCGTAAGCAGTATTCAGTTTGGGGTGAAGCGAATCACGCAGGTGTGGAGGAAATTCAAACCACACGACACCGCACGAACTGCGTCATTCTCAACAATCGTGGCCTCGGGGCCGTGTCGGCTGGTAAGGTCGGCGGCTTGACTCCTTCTGGGCGGCCACCGACTCAGTGTGGGATAGGTCACCAAGGAATGTCAACTCCGGCTTTGCTTCGTGATGCCCCCGCTCGATGCCCTCTGCCAAAGCTATTTCCAATACCGGATGTTGCCCCGGCGCTGGCGTTGTGTGTATGGTGTGAGCCGAATCACCCCAAATCTAAATATGCCTTTCGAACCGTGGCGGGAGAGTCCTCCCAGTCATCTACCGGGCAGGCGCCGTAGGAGCAAATCCTCCCCAGGAATCTCTCAGGCCCCCGTACCGCTGCGGCGAGGCAACTCTGGAAAGCAGCCAGGCTTCGGTCTGGCTCACCGACGGTGCAAGCGGGCAACCAAGCCTGCGGAATCTCTCAGGTCCGATACAGAGCGGGGAGGAACCCAAACCGAAGCCGTGCCATTGTGGCCGGCCCTACCTTGGAGTTCCTTTTGACTGTTCAATCAACCCCCATCGCTTTTGCAGACCGACACATCGGCGCACGACGGCAAACCGATGTTGACATCATGCTCAAGGCCGTCGGCTACGACTCCGTTGATGGCTTGGTGGACGTCGCTGTCCCCGATTCCATCCGCCAGGACGTCGCACTGACGCTCCGGAACGCCCTCAGTGAGGTGGAAGTTCTGGCTGAACTGCGCAAGCTGGCGGCCAAGAACAAGACGGCCGTGCAGATGATCGGCCAGGGCTACTACGACACCGTCACTCCGCCGGTGATCCGCCGTAACATCCTTGAGTCCCC
>NZ_JAPFFT010000041.1 GCF_026241105.1 Arthrobacter rhizophilus
CGGGCACTCTGAGGAAATGACCTGACCATAAAACGCTCCATCAATCAGAGCGTTGCTACGACCATATGACTTTGCCCTCTCTAAACGACAACAACTGCGAGCCAGTTGGGTGAGGGCCGACGCTAGTTCAGCGTGGCGACTACCTCGTTCAGCTTTGCGGAGGGACGCATCACGGCCTCGGCCTTCGCGGCGTCGGGGCGGTAGTAGCCCCCGACGTCGGCGGGCGAGCCCTGGACGCTGAGCAACTCGGCGATGATGGTTTCCTCATTGGACGCCAAGGCCTCGGCAACGGCGGAGAACGCCGCGGCGAGCTCGGCGTCGTCGCTCTGCTGCGCCAGTTCCTGGGCCCAGTACTTGGCGAGGTAGTAGTGGCTGCCTCGGTTGTCGAGTTCGCCGACCCTGCGCTTCGGGGACTTGTTGTCGAGCAGGAACGTCCCAGTTGCCCGGTCAAGCGTGTCGGCGAGGACCTGTGCACGGGCGTTGCCGGTGGTGGTGGCAAGGTGCTCGAAGCTGACTGCAAGCGCAAGGAATTCGCCCAGGCTGTCCCAGCGCAGGTGGTTTTCCTGCAAGAGTTGCTGAACGTGCTTCGGGGCAGATCCACCGGCACCGGTCTCGAAAAGGCCGCCACCATTGATCAACGGAACCACGGAGAGCATCTTGGCACTAGTGCCGAGTTCGAGGATCGGGAACAGGTCCGTGAGGTAGTCGCGGAGCACATTGCCGGTCACGGAGATGGTGTCCTCGCCCTTGCGAATACGTTCCACCGTGAACGCGGTGGCCTTCTCCGGGGACATGATTTCGATCTGCAGGCCCTCGGTATCGTGGTCCTTCAGGTATTCCCTGACCTTGCCGATCAGCTGGGCGTCGTGGGCGCGGGTTTCGTCGAGCCAGAAAACAGCCGGCATCTTGGACGCGCGGGCACGCGTGACGGCCAGCTTGACCCAGTCGCGGATCGGCACGTCCTTGGTCTGGCAAGCGCGCCAGATGTCGCCCGGGGAGACCTGGTGCTCAATCAGCACGCTTCCGGAGGAGTCCACAACCTGAATAGTCCCGGCATACTCGACTTCGAAGGTCTTGTTGTGGCTGCCGTATTCCTCGGCCGCCTGGGCCATGAGGCCGACGTTCGGAACCGTACCCATGGTGGTGGGATCGAAAGCGCCGTGGGCACGGCAATCATCGATGACAACCTGGTAGACGTCTGCATAGCAGCTGTCCGGGATGACGGCGAGGGTATCGGCTTCCTTGCCGTCCGGTCCCCACATGTGGCCGGAGCTGCGGATCATTGCCGGCATCGAAGCGTCAACAATGATGTCGCTGGGTACGTGAAGGTTGGTGATGCCCTTGTCAGAATCGACCATGGCCAGCGCCGGGCCGTCTTCCAAGCCCTTCTTGATGGCCGCCTTGATACCTTCGCGGACGTCTTCGGGGAGTTCGTCGAGGCCGTTGAGGATGGAAGCCAAGCCGTTGTTCGCGCTCAGTCCGGCAGCTGCGATCTGCTTGCCGTAGGTGTCGAACAGCTCGGAGAAGTATGCCTTGACGACATGGCCGAAGATGATGGGGTCGGAGATTTTCATCATGGTGGCCTTCAGGTGCGCGGAGAACAGCACGCCTTCTTCCTTGGCGCGGATCACCTGGGCGGCCAGGAACTCGTCCAAGGCCGCGGCGCGCAGCACGGTGCCGTCCACCACTTCGCCGCCGAGGACGGGGAAGGCCGGCTTGAGGACCTTGACCGTGCCGTCTTCGCGGACGATCTGGATCTTGATGGTGTCATCGGCGGGGATGACCACGGACTTCTCGTTGGAGCGGAAGTCGTTCGCCGTCATGTGGGCGACGTTGGTCTTGGAGTCGGCGCTCCAGGCACCCATGGAGTGCGGGTTCTGGCGAGCGTAGTTCTTCACCGACAGGGGCGCGCGGCGGTCCGAGTTGCCTTCACGCAGGACAGGGTTGACGGCCGAGCCCTTGATCTTGTCGTAACGGGACCGGATGTCCGTCTCTTCGTCAGAGGAAGGGTTGTCCGGGTAGTCCGGTAGCGCGTAGCCCTGGCCCTGCAGTTCGGCAATAGCTGCCTTGAGCTGGGGAACGGAAGCGCTGATGTTGGGGAGCTTGATGATGTTGGCTTCGGGCTTCTTTGCCAGTTCACCCAGTTCAGCCAGTGCGTCGCTGATCCGCTGATCTTCAGTCAGGTAGTCACCGAAGACTGCGATGATTCGGCCAGCCAGCGAGATGTCGCGTGTCTCGACCTCCACACCAGCCGTCGAGGCGAAAGCTTCCACAATCGGCAGGAACGAGTAAGTCGCCAGCATCGGCGCTTCATCAGTATGGGTATAGATAATCTTTGCCATTGGCGGGGCATCTCCCTGAAAGTCTGCAGATTTCAACATCTCTAACTTACCCGAGGGCACCGTATTGGCGCCTACTGGCATGGCTTCGCGGCGTCGACGCAACGTCATAAGCAGCCAAACCTTATGTACCAACAGGCTGAATCGGAGTAGGTTCAATGGGTCAACTGTGGCCGAGATCAGATGGCTACATCATCGATTGGCAGGACAATCATGACAAAGAAATCACTCCCCATCACCGGTCTCCTGAGCCTTCTTACCTCCGCCGTTTTGACCCTCTGTGCCGCTGGAGGGGCGGCAGCCGCAACGCCTTTTAGTGCGGTTTCGAGCTTCGCAGCGACTGGGACGCCGCAGCTCGTCGGCCTGGCATCAACAAACACCGACCCCACCGGGTACTGGACTCCAGAGCGGATGCGAACGGCAATTCCGGGCGATGTCCTCGCAGGGAAAGCCCTCGCACGGGCCGCAGCCTCCGGGGCGATCAACGGCACCGTCGAATCCGGACCGCCCGTGAAAATCGCTAGCGCCAAGGGTGGCGTCCCGAGCCTTCACCAAAACGAAGACCCCATTGACCACGTCGGCAAGGTCTTCTTCACCATGGGAGCCTTCGCCTACGTTTGCTCCGGCAACGCCGTCGTATCGGATAACGACAGCACAGTGGCGACCGCGGGCCACTGTGTCAACGAGGGTCCTGGCGCGTTCGTCCGGAACTTTGTTTTCGTTCCGGCTTATCTCAACGGCAAGGCTCCTTACGGCATCTGGCCAGCAAAAGCCCTTTACACCACCACTCAGTGGCGCACAGCTGGCGATATCCGCTATGACACCGGCTTCGCGGTCACTGCCACGGTGAACGGCAAGCACCTGGCCGACGTCGTTGGCGCGTCCGGGGTCGAGTTCAACATTGACCGGGGCCTGAGTTACCAGGCGTTTGGCTACCCTGCCGCCCCGCCGTTTGACGGCCAATCGTTGAAAAGTTGCTCGGGTGACGCCACCAAGGATCCCATCAATCCACAGTTCAGGGCGCAGGGAATCCCGTGCGATATGACCGGAGGATCATCTGGAGGCCCGTGGATGGTCGACTCTGAGGACGACTCCTTCCAAAACTCCATCACGAGTTATGGCTATCTGGGTGGACCATCGATAATTTACGGGCCCTATTGGGGCTCCGTCATCCGGGATGCCTACGAGCTGGCGTCCACATCCTAGAGCTCACGGCACCGTAGCCACGGACATGTCCCCCGCTAGCTCTCAGCACTGGACATGTAGCCATTTTGCCCAGTCCCAACCACAAAAAATGGACATGTCCTCCCGGCAAGGGAGGGCATGTCCATTTTTTGGTGGAGCGAGTGGACTTAGTGGAAGAAGTGGCGTGCACCCGTGAAGTACATCGTGATCCCGGCAGCGTTGGCCGCGGCAATGACCTCGTCGTCGCGAACTGAACCGCCAGGCTGCACGACGGCGCGGACGCCGGCGTCGATCAGGATCTGCAGGCCATCGGCGAACGGGAAGAACGCGTCGGAAGCAGCCACGGCACCGCGGGCGCGCTCGGGTGCGCCGCTCGCCTCTGTTGTCGACGGACCAGAGGCACCGCCGGCGCCGTCGACGTCGGACTCCACCTGAACGCCCAACGTGTTGGCGCGCTCGACGGCCAGCTTGCAGGAATCCAGGCGGTTGACCTGGCCCATGCCGATGCCGACAGCTGCACCGTTGTTGGCGAGGAGGATCGCGTTGGACTTGGCGGCGCGGCACGCGGTCCACGCGAACGCGAGGTCGGCCAGCGTGGCGTCGTCAGCAGCAGCACCGGCGGCAAGGGTCCAGTTGGCCGGGTTGTCGCCGTCGGCGTCCACCTTGTCGGCTTGCTGGACGAGGACGCCGCCCGAGACCTGGCGGATCTCCGTCGGGTAGCGGCCGTAGCCGTCCGGCAGTGCCAGAAGGCGGATGTTCTTCTTCTTGGACAGGATTTCAACGGCTTCCGGCTCGAAGCCCGGAGCGATGACAACCTCTGTGAAGATTCCGGCGACGGTTTGGGCCATTCCCGCGGTGACAATGCTGTTGGCAGCGATAACCCCGCCGAAAGCGGAGACCGGATCGCACGCGTGGGCCTTGGCGTGGGCGTCTGCGATGGGGTCGGCGGCATCCGCAGAACCGACCGCCACGCCGCAGGGGTTGGCGTGCTTGATGATGGCGACAGCCGGCTCGGAAAAGTCGAACGCGGCGCGGAGGGCTGCATCGGCGTCGACGAAGTTGTTGTAGCTCATGGCCTTGCCGTGCAGCTGGTCGGCCTGGGCGATACCAGCGGGCGCGGCCTTGTCCACGTAGAGGGCTGCCTGCTGGTGCGGGTTCTCGCCATAGCGCAGCACCTCCGAGCGTTCCAGGGCCAGGCCGGCGTAGGCGGGCCAGTCGATGACGCCGTCGCCGTCTTCGTCGAGGAACTGGCTGGCGGTCCAGGTGGCAACGGCGGTGTCATACGCTGCGGTGTGCGCAAATGCCTTCGCGGCGAGACGGCGGCGGGTCTTCAGGTCGAAGCCACCCGCAGCGGCGGCTTCCACGACCGAACCATAAAAGGACGGGTCAACCACGATCGCGACGGCGGCATGATTCTTGGCGGCCGAACGCACCATGGCGGGGCCTCCGATGTCGATCTGCTCGACCACGTCGTCCTGGGCTGCGCCGGAGCGGACGGTCTCCACGAACGGGTAGAGGTTGACCACCACCAGGTCGAACGGCTCAATCTCCATCTTGGCGAGCGTTTCCATGTGGGCAGGAACCCGGCGGTCGGCCAGGATGCCACCGTGCACGCGCGGGTGCAGGGTCTTGACGCGGCCATCGAGCATCTCCGGGGACCCGGTGACTTCTTCGACTTCCTTGACCGGAATACCGGCTGCGGCAATCCTCTTCGCGGTGGAGCCGGTGGAGACGATGGCGACTCCTGCTGCGTGCAGGCCCTTCGCGAGCTCCTCCAGCCCGGTTTTGTCGTAAACCGAGATCAGTGCACGGCGGATGGGAACACGGTCAGGCTGCGTCAAGCTCACAAAAGTCTCCGTCTTATATCGCGGGATTCCGCGGTTGCTGGGGATATGGACGAGTTTATCGTGTTGTGGCTCCTGTTCGTTTTTTTCAGACGTGCCGCCGCCCGCAACATAAGGTTGGGCCATGGAATCCGCGCAAGTGATTTTAGTGGCCGACGTCGGCAAGAGCCGATGCCGGGTTGAACTCAGGCAGGGCGATGAGGTGTTGGGCTCGGCGGAGCAGCAAGGCTTCCCCGGTTTGGGCATGGACAACGGAGCCCGGTTCGCCTTCGAGCTGCTCGCGGACACTGCGGCCATGCTGCCCGGAGGGCTTCCAACTGGTTCCTTGCGGGGAATCGGCGCCGCTGTGGCCGGGGTGGAGGCCTCCGCGGCGAACTCCCAGGAACTCGCCGTCCTGCTTTCCGAAGGCTTCAAAGTCCCTGCCGCGGTCCTCTCCGATGCCACTGCGGCCCAGCTTGGCGCCCTGAACGGCGCTCCCGGGACGGTGTTGATTGTGGGCACCGGGGCCGTTGCCTTCCGCTTTGACGACGCCGGAACCCTCCACCGCGCCGACGGTTGGGGACCGTTGTTGGGCGATCGAGGAAGCGGCCGCTGGATCGGACAGTGGGGCCTGCAGGCCGCACTGCAAGCGCACGACGGCGGACCGGCCACTTCGTTGCTCGATGCGGCCGCGGCACTGGTTGGCTCGCCCGAGCAGCTCCCGGCGTGGCTCGCCGAGTCCGATAACCCGGCCCGGACGATGGCGCGCTTCACGCCCGTGGTGCTGCGTGAGGCGGAGGCGGGGGACGCCGTCGCACGCGACATTGTGGACGAAGCGTGCAGGCTTCTCGTGAACACCGTCTCCCTCGCTTCGGGCGACACGAAGCGGGTGGCCCTTCTTGGCGGCGTCGTGAAATCGAAGTTCTTCGGCGGGCTCTTGCACAACGCGCTCGCGTCGGCTGGGATTGAAGTGGTTGCGGCGCTCGGCGATGGAATGGACGGTGCTGCCCTCGCTGCGAACCGCCGCGGGCTCCTTCAGGAAAGGTACATCCACCGTGACGGAACAATCTGACGCAGATTCCCTCAGTGGCGAGGGGTTCGCGGAACTCCGCTCCGAGCTCGCAGGCCTGCAGACCGAGGCAGCGTCGCCCGCGCTCAGCGAATTGGACACGATGGGCACGGCCGAGCTCGTCGCAGCCATGAACGAGCAGAACCGCGGGGTCCCGGCCGCCGTCGAGCAAGCCAGCGAGCAAATCGCCGCGGTGGTCGACGCCGTAGCGGAACGCCTCGCCCGCGGCGGCCGGTTGCTCTACGTCGGTGCCGGAACGGCCGGGCGGCTCGGGGTATTGGACGCGAGCGAATGCCCTCCCACCTTCGGCACTCCCCCGGGACTCGTCGTCGGGATCATCGCTGGCGGCACCCAGGCTATCCAGAAACCGGTGGAATACGCCGAGGACAACGCCACGGCCGGAGCCCGCGACCTGCACGATATCGGCGTGACCGAGGCGGACGCCGTCGTCGGGATTTCTGCTTCGGGACGCACGCCATACGTGATCGGCGCCCTCGAAGAAGCGCGCAGCCGCGGGGCGTTCACCGCGTCGCTCGCCTGCAATCATGATTCACCCATCAGCAAGCTGGCGGACGTGGCGATCGACGTGGTGGTCGGTCCCGAGTTCGTTGCCGGTTCCACTCGGCTGAAAGCCGGCACGGCGCAAAAACTGGTCCTCAACATGATCAGCACGCTCGCCATGGTCAAGCTCGGCAAGACCTACGGCAACCTCATGGTGGACCTGCGCGCCACCAACAACAAACTGCTCGCGAGGTCCCAGCGGACCATTCAACATGCCACGGGCGTGGACGCGGAGACGGCGATTCGCGCCTTGAATTCCGTGGGTGGTTCCGTCAAGGCGGCCATCCTGGTGGTGCTGACGGGCATCGACCCCGGGCAAGCGAAGAGTGCTTTGGACGAGGCCGGGGGCTTCCTGCGAAAGGCGATCCAGAACCACGGATAGAGTTTTCCGCAGGAGGGGAAATGAATACTTATACAACCGTCCCGAGCGGCGAGCAGGTGGTTCAGGAGCTTCCATGGCGGTGGAAGGTCCAGGGCCGGATTTTCCTGATCGGCGGCCTCGGCTTCATGTTCGATGCCTGGGACGTCACCCTCAACGGCATTCTCATTCCACTGCTTTCCAAACACTGGTCGCTGCAACCCGGCGACGCCGGGTGGATCGGCACCGCCAACCTGATCGGCATGGCCTTAGGCGCCTTCGCCTGGGGCACCATCGCGGACACGATCGGGCGTAAGAAGGCATTCACCGCTACCCTCCTGATCTTCGCCATCTTTACGGTGCTGGGAGCTTTCGCCCCGGACATCGTTTGGTTCTGCGTCTTCCGTTTCATGGCCGGTTTCGGGCTGGGCGGCTGCATTCCCGTTGACTATGCCCTGGTGGGTGAATTCACGCCACGGAAACAACGTGGCAAAGTGCTCACCGCCATGGATGGTTGGTGGCCCGTGGGCGCCGCCCTGTGCGGCTTCATTTCGGCCGGGCTCGTTGCCGCCTTCGCGGACTGGCGCCTGACCATGCTCGTGATGGTCTTGCCTGCCCTCCTGGTCTTCTGGGTCAGGCGGAGCGTGCCGGAATCGCCCCTCTTCCTCATCCGCAAGGGCCGGCGCCAAGAGGCCGCCGAGGTCATCGACCGCCTTGTTGCGGCCACCGGCGCCGAACCCCACGCCTACAGCCTGCCCGCACCCCAGGACGCGCCGCGCCTCTCGGCCGGCAGCGCATGGCAACAGTTACGCCGCCTTTGGCAGTTCAATTGGAAGATCACGACGGCGGCCTGGGCTCTGTTTTTCAGCATCCTTCTGGTCTACTACTTGAGCTTGACGTGGATGCCGCGGATTCTGATCGGCGCCGGATTCGAGGAGTACAAGGCGTTCGTGACGACAGCCGGGATGGCCGCCGTCGGACTCCTGGGCGTGGTGGTTGCCGCGGTGCTCGTGGAGCGGGTAGGCCGCAAGTGGATCCTTGCCATTACCGGTCCGTTGTCGGCATTGACCCTGGTGATCGTTTCATTGGTGGTGGACATTCCCGACGCGGCGGTGTTCTGGCTGCTGGCGTTTGGCTTCGTTGTCCAGGTGGCCATCCCAGTGCTCTACACCTACGTGTCCGAGCTCTACCCCACCGAGCTTCGGGGCTCCGGTTTTGGCTGGGCGTCCACCTTTTCGCGGATCGGAGCAGGCATTGGTCCGCTCGTGTTCGCCTCGTATTTCTGGCCCGAGTTTGGCCTGGCCACGTCCTTTGCCTTGGCCGGCGGGCTGATTGTTCTGTCCGTGCTGTGGATGGCGTTCTTTGCACCGGAAACCAAGCAGCTCGACCTCGACTGAGCATGCCCCCTGTCCGGGGCTACGGATGGACATAGCAGTAATATGTCCCTCCGCCGCGGCCAACGGTGGACATGTCCCATGGGAACCTGGGCGCATGTCCATTCCTGGCAGACAACGGTGGGCATGTCCCCCCGGAGTGCCCAGGACTTAGGCGTGTTTCCCGGCCGCGAGTTCTGCGAGGGTCCGGACCAGGAGCCTGCGCTCCACCACCTTGATGCGTTCGTGCAAGGTGTCTTCGGTGTCGTCCGCGGCGATTTCGACCGCCTCCTGGGCGATGATGGGCCCAGTGTCCACGCCGGCGTCGGCCCAGTGGACAGTACAGCCCGTGACCTTCACCCCATAGGCCATGGCATCGCGGACTCCGTGGGCGCCGGGAAAGGCGGGTAGCAGTGCGGGGTGCGTGTTGAGGTACTTGCCATCGAAGGCATCGATGAATTCCGGGCTGACAATCCGCATGAACCCCGAGGAAACCACCACATCGGGGTTGTACGAGGCAACCGCCTTGGTGAGCGCGGCGTTCCAGTCTGCCCGGTCTGCGTAGTCCTTGAAGTCCACCACGAAGGTCTCGAGTCCGGCCTCCGCGGAGCGTTCCACACCGTAGGTACCCGGCCTGTCGGCACCAACGGCTGCGATCTCAACGTCAAGCTCGCCTGCCTTCACGGCATCGATAACTGCTTGGAGATTGGAACCGGTGCCGGAGACGAGGACAACAATGCGCATTGCACTAGCTTATGGGTGGCTCGCGTAGGCTGGAAAACATGAATTCCGGCGTTGGACCCAGCCCTCAGCAGCATCCACAGAGCGAGGCTGCCAAATCAGCGCTTGCAGTTACCCAAACGCTTTTCAGGTCATTCCTGCTAACGGTGCTCGGCGCCGTCTTCGTCTACGTCCTGAACATCAGCTACGTCTGGCTCAGTGGCATCCTCACGGTCATCGCGGGGATACTTGGCGTGGTGGTCCTTGTCCGGACCATCAGGTTCAAGCAGTCCCGGCTGGTACTGTTCGGCACCATCTCCGGGCTGGTAGTCACGGCCATTATGTGCCTGCTGGTTCTGACGGCTGTCGTCTTTTTCCAACAGATCCGCACCTTGCAGGACTGCGCGCGGACCGCGCTGACCATCCAAGCCCAAGACTCCTGCCAGGTGGACTTCCAGAAGTCGGTTCCTTCCGGGCTGCGCTAACCCGGACGCAAGCTAAGGCGAGCCGGGCAGCTTAGCTGTGGTCGCCGTCGTACACGGAAGCGTCAAGGTCCGCCTCGCGGAGTTTCTGCCGCCGTTCCAGCCATGGCCCCACCGAATAGCCGATCACGACGCCGATCGCCACCTCTGCGGCGATCCAGACGGCCGTCCACAGCGGATCCGGGCCGACCTCGGTGAGGCGCCCGATTCCCGCAGAACCTCGCGCCAGCCAGGCCAGTCCCCCGGCGAAGGCTCCGGCGACAGCTCCGACGAGCGCGCCCAGGAACAGCGTGGAAACAGGCGCCGTGAACCAACGCGCTTTGATCTTGATGGAGAGCCATTCGTCGAAGTGGTTCTCCCCCTCGCGCAGGAACCACCAGCCTGCCAGCAGCCCGGCGAGCACCGGAAGGCCAAGGGCCGCTGCCCCAAGGTCGAGATGCCCGGTGGGCAGCGCGCCGAAGATCGGGATGGCGGGCAAAGGCCCGACGGCGGTACCCAGTGGACCGGCGTGTGAGCCGACGCCGAGGGAGAACCCAGCGCCGGAGGACCAAGCCAAGGTGAACACTGCGAGATTGGGCAGGTAGCCGAGCTGGGCGATGGTCAAAACGCCACCGCCCAGAGCACCGGCTTTCAGGCCCTCGTACACGGCGATGATATCCGTCCAGTGCACCACAAGGACGACGGCGAGCAGCAGGGCAGCAAGGGTGAGTGCTGCCATGATCGCCACGAACCCGGCCTTGATCGCGGAGCCAAAGTAGGATCCGGCCCACCGGGAATGTTGGCTGGCGCGCGCAAGCCAATCCACGGCGTCAACGCCAATCAATCTGCTCCATGAGCCGGACTCGCGCCTGGCTCCTACCACCATGCCGAGACCGAACGGAATAAGCGGTATGAACGCGGCGAACCAGATGTTGATGACCACGTCCTGGGTGCGGCAGATGAAGCCCGTAGCCGAACCGAATGCCCCGTAGACAAGGAGCGCACCGAAGAACGCCTGCCAAAGCTGGTCCGTGTAAGACGCCCTGGCCAAGCGGCGCCCGGCGCGCCACGCAAGAAGGAAGGGCACCAGGGTCAGCCCGAGCGGGATGAGGGACAGCATCCCGGAGCCGGGCAGTCCAGCGGTACCTAGGTTCACCGTGGCAAGCTGCAGAGGCACGCCCTGAACCAGCAGCCAGGTTTGGCCGGCCAGTCGTGCCAGGAAGTCGATGCTGCGGTTCTGGAATCCGTCAGTTGCCCAGACGGCGACGAGCGGCAGGACCACCACGAGCGCCGAGATGATGGCGGCCTGGGCCGACTCAAGGGCACCCTGCAGCCACAAGGGCATGGGCAGGCCACGGTTACCGGTCTGATCAGCGCGCAGTTTCATCGTGTCCTATCGTGCCACGGTGTGCCTCGCTCCCCCGGCAGCCACCCGCAGATCCCGCCAAACCTCCAACGCTCGCTCACCTATGACGCCCGAAAGCCAGACGCTCCTGCACATCCGCCGTGCCGCCGTCGTACAAGTGCAGGAGGGTTGCCCGAAAGCGCCCCAGAAGTGAGCGAGCGTCGGGGGAAAACGCCCCTAAGGTGATCGAGCGTCAGGGCTGTTCAAGGGGCCGCGTCCCCACCGTTCGAAGCGCTTTTTGGATAAAGCAGACGTAAAATTGGAGTGTTCGCAATAGGTGGATGGAGGGCATAATGACTACCGCAACCCCACATGCGCACGGTGTTCACTTCGGACGCACGGACATCCAGAACATCGGCATGGGTGTAGGTATTCTGATGGCGCTGGTGGGCCTTCTCGGATTCATTCCGGGCATCACCATGCGGTACGGGGAATTGCAGTTCTTCGGGCCAAATTCGCACGCAATGCTCCTGGGTGTGTTCCAAGTGTCCCTGCTGCTCAACATTGTGCAGTTGGCCATCGGTGGAACCAGCTGGGCGATGTCCCGCTCGGGCGGCCATAGCGCACGCAATATCCTGATGAGCTTCGGTGCCTTGTACATCGTGCTCAGTGTGTACGGACTGAGTGTCGGGGTTGATTCGGCGGCCAACTTCCTGTCGCTGAACGCTCTCGACAACTGGACGTTCATGGTTCTGGGCATTCTGATGGCTGCCGCCGGCTGGATGTTTTCACGGCATCTGGCGGACGACGCAAAATAGGCCTATTCACAAGCCCGGATTGAGTTAGCCCGGGATTACAGGAGCCGCCAATGGGTAGGATCTACAGCTAAACCTGAATAGTCATACAAGCGGTTGGTGCAGTTCTTCCGGTGAAGAAGCCGGGAGCTGTGCCAACCTTCTTTGTGCCCGACGCCGTCAGATCCACTTGGGTGCCGCAGGCACCGGCCCAGCGCCCGCAGTCACGCCGTCGGTCCCCCGCCCGGTAGCCCATTGCGCGACGCCGGCCAGCGGGCCGGCGACCACGACGGCAGCGTCCGGGTCGCCGAAGACAAGGTCCGTGCCCGTGACCTTGACGAGGAGGCCCTTATCGGTGCCGCGGGCGGCCCACGCACCGGTGATATCGCGAAGCAACCGTTCCAGGACAAGAGCCGGGACGTCAGCAAACGACGCTCCGTTGTCGAGGTCCACGGCATGCACCCAGACCTCGCGGGTCCGCATCCAGACGGTCTCAGACGCCGGAACGATACGGCCTTGGGCGGTGCGGACTTCGTGACTCCAGGCGTCCTCGGGCAGGTCCCGCCATTCCACGCTCAGGTGCACGGCGGAGTGGTCAAAGAGGTTCCGCAACGCTATGGGAGACAGGGTGGCGCCGAAGTTGATCTCCTCATCCCGCACCGAGACAGAGGGATACATGGGAGTCTCCACCCCGGTCCCGGCCCACTCAACGAGGCGCGCGATGGCCCGGGCGTTGTAGCCGACGTGTGCTACAACGTGGCGGCGGGTCCACGCCGGCAGAAGTGAACCGCCGTCGAGCTCCGCGTCGGAGAGTTCGTTGAGCTTCCGGGCGAAGAACGCGGTCCCCCGCCGGGCCTGCAGCAATTGTTCCTGCAGGCCCGGATCGGTGGTGAGGTCCTGGCGGGCAACCATCAGGCTTCCTTGACCACGCGGTTCGTCAGCTTGCCCAAGCCTTCAATGGTGGTGGCCAGGACCTGGCCTTCCTGGAGGTAGCGCTTCGGGTTTTGGGCGTGGCCCACCCCTCCCGGGGTGCCGGTCGCGATGACGTCGCCCGGGTTCAGCGTGATGATGGTGGAGATGTAGGACACCAGGAATTCCGGGGTGAACACGAGATCCCCGGTGGGGGTCTGCTGCTGGATCTCGCCGTCCACCGCGGAGGCCATCAGTGGCCCGACGGTGAACTCGTCCTTGGTGACCAGTGCCGGCCCGAACGGCGTCGACTTCTCCCAGGTCTTGCCTTGGAGCCACTGGACGGTGCGGAACTGGTAATCGCGCATGCTGATGTCGTTCAGCACCGAGTACCCTGCGATGTGGTCCGCCGCGTCGGCTTCGCTGATGCGCCGCCCCTTCTTGCCGATCACGACAGCGAGCTCGGCCTCCCAGTCAACCGTGTCCGATTCCTGAGGCAGCGCCAGATCGTCGTTGGGACCAATCAGCGATTCCTGATACTTCGCGAACAGGGTGGGGTACTCGGGGATGTCCCGGCCCATCTCCTTGATGTGGTTGCGGTAGTTGTGCCCCACGCAGATGATCTTCCCTGGTGAGGGCACGACGGCGGCGAGGTCCGCGCCGTCGTACGCGTGCGTTGCGCCGCTGGCCGCCTCCGCGATGGCCGCCCAGGCGGGATCCTGCAGGAGGGCGCCGACGTCGGAGAACCCGTCGATCTCGGTCAAGGTGTCGCCGTCCTGGCGGACGGCCACGGTACCTTTACCAGCGCCGGTGCGGAGTGTCAGGAGTTTCATTTGTTGCGTCCTTCGATGTACGTGCGGTTGAAGTTCAGTCGTTCGAAAATGGGGGCATCACTGAAGTGGAACAGATCGAACTCGCTCTCAGCCTCAAGGGACCACAAGGCCCAGGACGGGACCACGAACAGGTCGCCCTTTTCCAGGAACTTGGTTTCCCCGTTCAACACCACGGTGCCGGTCCCTTCGAAAACCTGCCAAACGCTGGAGCCAACCTCGCGCAACGGCTCGGTCGAGGCGCCGGCACGCAACCGGTGGAACTCCGCCCGGATGGTCGGCATGACATCCCCGCCCGTGGTCGGGTTGGTGTAGCGCACGGCGGCGTGGCCCTGGCTGACCGTGGCCGGGTGGCCTTCATCCTCGAGCAGCAACTGCTCGCGCAGGGCGGCGTCGGTGTGCTCCCAGCGGTAGGCCGCGATTGGCGAGTTGGTGGTGTCATCCAGTCCGGAGAGCGGACGCAGTCCCGGGTGGGCCCATAGGCGCTCGGAGCGGGAGATGTCCGGGGTGGCCTCATCCGTGACCCGTTCGGTTCCGAACTCGAAGAACCCGGCGTCCGCGTAGTGCACAAACGGGATGTCCAGTCCGTCGATCCAAGCCATCGGCTGATCTGTGTCGTTGTGGTGTCCGTGGAAGTTCCAGCCCGGGGTCAGGAGGAAGTCGCCGCGGCGCATGGCCACCGGATCCCCGTTCACCACAGTCCAGACGCCTTCGCCCTCGACGACGAAGCGGAACGCGTTCTGCGAGTGACGGTGCTCCGGGGCTGTTTCATGCGCGCCCAGATACTGGATGGCGGCCCACAGAGTAGGTGTGGCATAAGGGGTACCAGCAAGGCCCGGGTTGGCGAGCGCAATAGCACGGCGTTCCCCACCGCGGCCCACGGGCACCAGGTCCCCGGCGCGGGCGGCTAGCGGGTACAAGTCGTTCCAACGCCACACATGAGGCACTGCCTTCGGAGACGGCACCATCGGCATGAGGTCAGCGATCTCGGTCCACAGCGGAATCAGGTTCCCGGCTTCGAAGTCGCGGTACAACTGCGCAAGCTGGGCAGCTTCCTCCGGCGTCGGCTCCGGAACCGCATGCGCGGCGGCAACAGATTCGTGCGTTGTGCTATCGGCGCTGATGGACACAGTGGGCCTCCTCGGGAGTACGGAACGGTTTAGGCGTACTCCCGACCCTAGAGAGACCGCGAAGTGATCTCCAACATATTCTGCTAGCCAGAATCTTTTGGCCCAACTGACTGGCAGTAAGTGTCGTTTTGGGCCCTCAAAACGACATTAACTGCGAGCTAGTTGGGTGGGCTACGGCTGGGGCTCCGCCGGATTGGCTGCAATGTCGATCTCCAATTGGCGCTGCGTTTCCCGCATGATGCCCACGAGTCCAGCATCGAACAGCTTGCGGAACCTTGCCACAGGCGTCGCCACGCTCAGCGCACCCACCGCGACGCCGTCCTTGTTGTGAAGGGCCACCCCCAGGGCGCTGATACCTTCCTCGGTGCCCTCGAAGTTGGCGGCAAATCCGTTGTTCCGAATGGTCTCCAGCTCGCGGAGAAAGGCCGGATATTCAGCGTCGGGAATGCTGTCCCCGCCGATTTCCGCATTGTGGCTGCGGAACAATTGCTCAATCATGGCGGGCTCCAGCTCGGCCAGCAGAGCTTTGCCTCCCGAGGCCTTGTTGGCGGGCAGCACGGTTCCTTGCCTATCGCCCACGCGTAAGGCGTTGGTGCCCTCAACCGTGGCAAGGAACCTCACCTTGGTACCCACGCGAACCATGAGATTGACGGTCTCGTTGATCCGCCCGCTCAGGAGTTCCATGTGCGGCTGCGCCACCGTGCGCAGCAGACGGGTCCAACTGAGTCCGGCCGGACCAACTCCCATGGCCGGTCCAGGTACGTACTTACGGGTCTCGTCCTGGACGGCGAACCCCCGGTACACCAGCATGGCCAGCAGGCGGTGGGCGGTGGAGGGGGCAACACCCAACTCCTCAGCCGCATCCTTGAGCCGGAGGCTGCCGCCGTCGCGCAAGAGCTGAAGGAGTTGCAGGGCGTTGTCCACGGCCTCAATGGAATAGGCCGGTTTCTTGCGGGCTGGAAGATTCTGCACCACAGAATTCTATTGGGCTACTCCGACGGCGGCCACACAGTGGTGGGATGAATCACACACCTTCCGCTGCAGCGCCGGAGCGGACCCAACAAGGCGTTCACCACTCCGCTGATACCTCTCCCAAGTCCTACCCCCGATTCTCCAAGCGTTCCGCAGGCGCAGTGCTCGTCTGCTGGTTGCTGGTGGTTTTCGACGGTTATGACCTCATCGTCTACGGCACCGTGCAGAGCTCCCTCATCGTGGACACGGGCTGGGGGCTCACCAAAGCCACCGCCGGAACGCTTGGCTCCATGGCGTTCCTGGGCATGATGATCGGAGCGATCTTCGCCGGCAGGATGTCGGACAGTTGGGGCCGCCGCCGCACCATCATCTCCTGCGCCGCACTGTTTTCGATCTTCACCATCCTGTGCGCCTTCGCCCCGAACGCGGCAGTTTTCGGGGGCCTGCGCTTGCTGGCCGGCATTGGCCTCGGCGGGCTGGTTCCCTCGGCAAATGCCCTGGTTGCCGAACTGGTCCCTGCCAAATGGCGCTCCACGATTGCCACGTTGATGATGTCCGGCGTCCCGATCGGCGGCTCGGTTGCCGCCCTGGCAGGCATTCCCCTGATTCCCGCTTTCGGCTGGCCGGTCATGTTCCTGGTGGCCGCCGTCGCACTGCTTGTGGTGGTTCCACTGGGCATGCGCTTCCTACCTGAGACGCTGCCGCCGGCAAAGACCACGAAGCAGACGGAGTCCGTAGGCTTCAGGTCCCTGCTCCGGGCTCCGTATCTCGGGATGAGCCTCCTTTTCGCGATCTCCACGCTGGTGACGCTCTTTGCCTGGTATGGCCTCGGAACGTGGCTGCCGAATCTCATGCAACTAGCCGGCTACAACCTTGGATCGGCACTGACGTTCGCCCTGGCACTCAACCTCGGTGCCGTCGTCGGCTCGGTTGCCACTGCTTGGGCGGGCACCCGCTTCGGTCCAATCCCGACGGCGATAGCGGCAGCCGCCGTCGCCGCCGTCGCGCTCGGGGTACTGGTGGCGGGCCCGCCGGTGGGGCTCGTTTACGTCATGTTGGTACTGGCAGGGGTGGGCACCCACGGAACCCAGTGCCTCATCATCGCAGCGGTGGCCAGCCACTATCCCGCACATTTGCGGGGCACAGCGCTCGGCTGGGCCCTCGGAGTCGGCCGCATTGGCGCGGTCGCCGCACCCCAAGCAGGCGGGCTGCTCCTGGCGGCCGGCCTGGGCGTCAACTCAAACTTCCTGGCGTTTGCCGGGGCCGCCGCCGTCGCCGCGATCCTGCTCGGCGCCATCAGCGCCAAGATCAAGACGGCCAAGATCAAGACCGCCAACATCAATTCCAACACCACCCCCGTAGGAGCAAGCAATGTCTGACCGCAAACCGTCCACTGAAGTACTCGTTGTCGGCGGAGGGATGGCCGGCCTCGCCGGTGCCTTGGCCCTCCGCGCAAACGGTGCCGAGGTGACATTGGTTGAGCGGGCCCCGGAATTCGGCGAGGTCGGAGCCGGCCTGCAGATGGCCCCCAACGCCTCCCGCGTCCTGAAGCGTTGGGGCCTCCTGGAGAAAGCGTTGGAAATCGGCGTCCGGCCGAAGCACTTGGTGTTCCGCGACGCCCTCAGCGGGGAGGAGCTCACCCGTCAGACCCTAGGCGGCGACTTCGAAGAACGGTATGGCGCCCCGTATGTGGTGATCCACCGCAGCGACCTGCACCGGATCCTGCTGGAAGCCTGCCAGGACGCCGGCGTCCGGTTGGTGAACGACGTCGTCGTCGAGAAGGTTGAGACCGTGGATGCCCGCGGGGTGGCACACACGGCGAGCGGCGACGTTTACGAGGCCGACGTCGTGATCGGCGCGGACGGCCTCAAGTCGACACTCCGCTCCGCCGTCGCGCAGGACGGCCCGGTGTCGTCGTCGTACGTCGCCTATCGCGGAACGGTGCCCATTACCGCGGAAACCCCGGCGGCTGATCTTGAGGACGTGATCGTCTACCTCGGCCCGGACTGCCACCTCGTGCAGTACCCGCTGCGCAAGGGCGAACTGTTGAACACGGTGGCTGTATTCAAATCGCCGTCGTTCGAGCGCGGAGAAGAGCAATACGGTGGCGTGGACGAACTTGAGGCCGCCTACAAGGACTGCGTCCCTGCGGTGCAGGCGGCCCTGCGGAACCTTGGGACCGGCATCCGCTGGCCCATGTACGATCGCGATCCCATCGGGAACTGGATCGACGGCCGCCTGGTGCTGATGGGCGACGCCGCCCACCCGATGCTCCAGTATTTGGCCCAGGGAGCCTGCCAAGCGCTTGAAGACGCCGCGGTGCTCCAGGACTCCACCGTCGGTTCCGTGTTTACCGACGACGGCGTGGACACCGCTGCTTGGGACCGCGCCCTCAGCGAATTCAACTCAGCCAGGGCAGCCCGCACGGCCCGCGTCCAGCGCACGGCCCGCGTCTGGGGCGAGTCCTGGCACGTGTCCGGCGTCGCGCGCATCTTGCGGAACCTGCTGTTCAAGAGCCGCAAGGACGGCGATTTCCAGTACAACGACTGGCTTTACGGACAAGCCGCCGACGGCGCCCCGGCGGTCCCAACGGAAGCTGCGGGCGGTGCCGCAACAGCTCCCGCTTTGGAGGTCCGCACGAGGCCTGAGGCGAGGACTGAATCGCTGGCGGGAACGAGCGCCTAGGAGCATCCGTTGTGTCAAATGTAGGCAAACAATTTGCTGGACTACTGGAGCGGACCAAAGCAGACTGGCTACACGAGCCGCTTGAGTGCTTGCCGTTGAAAGGACAGTCATGTTCGACCTCGTTGCTTATCTCCCCATTCTTGTCACCGTATTGGGGGTAGTCGTCGCCGTTGCCGTCATTAGGCTGCTCATCAAATTGATGTGGAAGGTGGCTGAACCAAACGAGGCATTGATCATTTCCGGCCTGACCCGCGGAAGTTTGGACACCCGGAACGGAATGGATTTCAAAATTGTCACCGGCAAGGGTGCCTTGGTGGTTCCCGGGCTCCAAACGGTGAGGACGCTGTCGCTGACGCTGAATGAAACAGAACTCCAGGTCAACTGCGTGACCTCGCAAGGTATCCAGGTGATTGTGGAGGGTGTGGTTATTTACAAAATCGGTGACGCCGCGCCGTTCATTGCGAACGCCGCGAGGAGGTTTCTCGGCCAACAGCCGAAAATGCAAAGCCAGGTCTACAACGTTTTTGAGGGACACCTGCGCTCGATCATTGGCAGCATGACCATGGAAGAAATCATCCGCGAGCGCGACAAACTCGCTTCGTTGGTCCGCAGCGCCAGCGGTATTGAAATGGAAAAGCTTGGCCTGGTGGTTGATTCCCTTCAAATAAAAGACCTCCAGGACCCCACGGGCTACATCCAAAACCTGGCAAAGCCGCATATTGCCCAGGTCAAAATGGAAGCCCGCATCGCCGAGGCCACCAGAAACCGCGAGGCCGCGGAGAGGGAAGCTGAAGCGGCTGCCCAGATTGCCGACGCCCAGAGCATCTCCGCGATCAAGCAATCAGCCGCCCAAGCCAATGCCGAGACCGCGCGGGCCAACGCCGCGCAGGCAGGTCCCTTGGCCGATGCCACGGCGCGCCAGCAGGTGGTGGTCCAGGAAACCGAGGTGGCCAAGCTGGAGGCGGACCGCGAGGAGCAAAAACTCCAGACGTCCATCCGCAAGCCTGCCGATGCCAAGGCCTACGCCCAGCGCACCGAGGCAGAAGCCCAAAAGGCCGCGGACATCAGCGCGTCCGAGGCGCGGGCACGGCGAACGGAACTCGAAGCGCAGGCGAATGCCCGCAAAGTGGAAGTCGAGGCGCAGGCCAACGCCACGGCTGCGGCGGCGATTGCGGGAGCCACAAAGATCACCGGTGAGGCCGAAGCGGCAGCCACGAAGGCCCGCGGTGATGCCGCGGCATCCGCCATCAAGGCCAAGTCCTTGGCGGAAGCGGATGGCATCAAGGCGCGCGCTGAGGCGCTCGGAACCAACCAAGAGGCAGTTATCTCCCAGCAACTTGCGGAGAACATGCCTGCAATCGTGGCGGCCGCGGCTGAACCGTTTGCCCATGTCGGGCAACTGACAGTCCTCAATGGCGGCGAAGGGCTCAACAGCATGGTGGGTGGGATCCTGTCCCAGGTGGGCAGCTTCCTGCCATCGATCACGGCTGCCCTCAAGAACGGCCAAGTACCTCCCAAACGGCCCACCAAAGCCCCTGATGCATAGCGAAACCGATGCACAAAGAGGTTGATCGAAGCCTGACCGGCAAGATCGGGAGGGTCACGGGGCGAATCGGGCCGGGCACCGTGGGGGAAGTCATGCTGCCGTTCCATGGCGGCACAAGCGCCTTCCACGCGCATCCCTTCGACAAGACCAGCGTTTTCAACATCGGTGATGAGGTGCTTGTCATCTACTACGAGCCACCCGGGACAGTATTCGTTGACGAGCTGCCGGAGGTCCTGAGAGAGGCCAAATAAGAATGGGGGCGGCTGGATAGCCGCCCCCATTGCGTTTGAGGCTACTGCAGGAAGGTGGCGTCGAAGGAGTCGAGGTCGACGACGACGCCGTTGAGGCTTTGGTTGAATTTCTGCTGGACCCCTACGCGCATGTTCGCCGGTGTGTTCCAGCCCCCGTAGGAAACAGGGGTGGGCGAGAGATAATTGGCGGTCCAATGTGAATAGTTGACCGCCTTGACGTCCGTATCCCACAGCGGCACGTCGGCGAAATCAGTGCTGTTGTTCATCATCTGGGGCCACATGCGGGAACCGGTGTAGATGACGGGGCGCACACCCATGTTTTTGACCCCGTTGACCATGTCCCGGGTGACAGGGGTCCCGCCTGTCTCGATGTCCAGAGCGAAGAACTGGAGCTGCGCCTGATACGGGCCTGCCGCTGTGATGCCTCCCTGCCAACAGTTCGGATCACGCGTGTAGACGGCGATCTTCAAGCCGGCATCGAGGGCCATCTTTAGTTGCGCCTGGGTCCCGCTCCACGGGTTGCATGTCCCCCAGGCCGTTGAGTGCATCACGTACAGACGGAATCCGGCATTGTAGGCCTTGGTGAACCAGGCCGGATCGGTGATGGTATTGGCGGAGTCCAGGACTTTCACGGACGCGTGCCCAGTGATAGCGGGTGCTTTCGGCGCTGAGTAGGCCGCCGGAGCGGCAGCTACGCCCAGAAGGGTGAGCACTGCCGCCATGATGACTACAAGATTCTTAGGACGCATACCGGACTCCCATTTTTCGATAGACCGTCAGCCGCGACGGCGATGAAATGTAGTTGCACGACAGTGCTTTTCATTGACGGCCGCGACCGATTCAGGCACCGGTTTCCCGGCGCGGTACTGGGCTATGCAGGCGTGGTCCAACGTTGCGCAGGCACCTCTGTGCCGACGAGAACACGACAAAGCCGCGCCGTTGTCCTCGCCCGTCGCGTGCCCAGTCCACGACACCTTGCTCTGACGTCAACGGCTTGTAGCGGCGAGCCTATGGGCAAGGAGACCTATGTGGATGAGTGGCTGCCACTCGTTCTGCGTCACACGCCACTCATACACCACTCGTGACTACTAGGGGATCGTTTGTTAACCAAACCTTCCCCCCAGCGTCACGCCCATTCCTCCGGGTCGCCAACCGCCGGGCACACCGTGGAGGGGTGAGGATCGCTATCGTTGCCGAGTCATTCCTGCCGCTCATGAACGGGGTTACCCACTCCATCCTGCGGGTGCTGGAGCATCTGCAAGAGCGCGGCGACGAAGTGATGGTGATTGCGCCGTCGACGTCGGACACTGCTGTCTCGGACGTCGTAAACGGCGCATTTGTCCACCGCCTTCCTTCCGTGCCGCTGGCCGGATACACAAATGTGCGGGTGGCGTTGGGCGGTGTGAGCCGGGTCAAGAGAATCCTTGCCGACTACGCACCGGACGTCGTCCACCTTGCATCCCCTTTCGTCCTCGGTTGGCGGGCTGTGCAGGCCGCGCACCAGCTCGGCATCCCCACGGTTGCCATCTACCAAACCGAGGTCCCCAGCTACGCCGCGCGGTATGGCTTGCCCATCCTGGAAAACTGGGCATGGAACCGGGTAGACAACATCCATCTCCTTGCGGACCGCACACTGGTCCCGTCCACGTTCGCGCTCAACCAGTTGCGCGGACGCGGGATCCCGAGGGTGGGCATGTGGCGGCGGGGTGTGGATACCGCGCGGTTCTCCCCCACTAAGCGTTCGACGGCGTGGCGAGCCTCCGTAGCGCGCGACAGCGAGCGCGTCATCGGCTACGTCGGCCGCCTCGCGATCGAAAAGCAGGTGGAAGACCTTGCCGTGTTGGCGGATCTGCCGGGAACCCGGGTGGTCATCGTGGGCGACGGGCCGCAGCGCGCTGCCCTCGAAGCGGCACTGCCAAACGCCGTCTTCACCGGATTCCTGGGCGGCGACGAACTGGCCCAGGTTGTTGCGGGCTTTGATCTCTTCGTCCATCCTGGCGAGTTCGAAACGTTCTGCCAGACCATCCAGGAGGCCATGGCATCGGGGGTTCCCGTGGTGGCCACCGGCCGCGGCGGCCCCCTCGACCTCGTGGAAAATTCGCGTACCGGCTGGCTCTACGAGCCGGGTGATCTCGCCCAGATGCGCGGCTACGTGCAGGACTTGGTGGGCGACGACGCCAAGCGCCGTGCGTTCGGAAAGGCAGCACTCGCTTCGGTCCAAGGACGGACGTGGCCGGTGTTGAGCGCCCAACTCGTACATCACTACGAGGCAGTGATCGCCGGTGATGCGCTGGTTGAGCCACCTACTGCACCCATCCACCCGGCCGAGCTTCAGGCGGCCGAGCTTCAAGCAGCCGAACTTCAGGCGGCAGAGCCCGCCACCATTTCCGTGACTTCCAGCAAAGGACTCCCAGCATGAAAATCTCCGTTGTCGGCTGCGGCTACCTTGGCGCAGTACACGCCGCAACGCTCGCGTCGATGGGCCACACCGTGGTGGGCATCGACGTCGACGCCCAGAAGGTGGCCCACCTGAACAAGGGCTTCGCCCCTTTCCACGAACCCGGCCTTGACGAACTTCTCCGGGACGGCTTCGCCACGAAACGGCTCACGTTCTCCACCGACTTTGCCGATGCCGCGGGCGCCCAGACGCACTTTCTCTGCGTGGGCACCCCGCAGTCGAAGACGTCGGACACGGCGGACCTCTCTTACGTGATCGCAGCTACCAAGAGCCTCCTCCCCCATCTGGCGAGGGGCGCCGCCGTCGTCGGCAAATCCACCGTCCCGGTGGGGACGGTGGACATGCTCCGCGGCATCCTTGCCCGCCGGCCTGATGTCCTGCTCGGCTGGAACCCGGAGTTCCTGCGCCAGGGCACGGCCGTGAAGGATTCATTGGTACCGGACCGGCTGGTGTACGGCGTGCCGGGCGGCAAGGATTCTGCGGCGGGCGTACCGGTGACGGCCGCGCTCGACGCCGTCTACGAACCGCTGATTTCCGCCGGTATCCCGCGGCTGGTCTGCAACTTTGCGACCGCCGAGCTCATCAAATCCGCCTCGAACGCCTACCTCGCCACCAAGCTCAGCTTCATCAACGCCATGGCCGAACTTTGCGACGCTTCGGGTGCCGATGTCACTGAACTCAGCGAGGCGATGGGCCTGGATCCGCGCATCGGCAGCCGGTACTTGCACGCCGGCCTGGGCTTCGGCGGCGGCTGCCTGCCGAAGGACGTCCGTTCCTTCCGGGCGCAGGCACAAGCGCTGTCGGTGTCTTCTGTTGACGAGTGGATGAACGTGGTCGATTCCATCAATCTGGGCCAGCGCGCCCGCGCCGTGGAAGTGGCGCGTGACATGTGCAAGGGCTTCCTGTCAGGCCGCACCGTCACCGTACTGGGCGCTGCCTTCAAGCCGGACACTGACGACATCCGCGACTCCCCCGCCCTGGACGTGGCACTCCAGCTCGCCGCGGCCGGTGCCCACGTGACCGTGACCGACCCCAAGGCCATCAACAACGCCTGGATGCGCTACCCCCAGCTGCGCTTCGAGGCGTCCACGACTCGCGCATTGGAAAACGCTGAGTTGGTGCTCCTGTTGACCGAATGGGACGAGTACCGGACCCTCTCACCCGCCGCTGTCGGTTCACTCGTACGACGCCGGATGGTGCTGGACGCGCGGAATGTCCTGGACGCCGGGGTGTGGAAGGCGCAAGGTTGGACTGTCCGTGGGCTCGGAACTGGCTCCCAGGCTGAGCCTGCGGAGACCGTTGCTGTGGCAAAGGCGGTTGTCCTCCCGGTTGAACCGGTCAACACGCGGCCCTTCATCGTGGGCTCGTCTACCAAGGCGTCGACGACGCGACGGTGAGCTTCCGCTCTAGGTATCCTCCGTCCCGCACACCTAGACGGGCTTGCACAGCCACCTAGATTCAGCAATTTCACACCTAGAAACCGCTCAGGCACACGGGTTTTTGCCCCAATGACCACCTAGACGCCCTATTTCATGGAGAGAATCTGAACCGTGGATGGCTCCTCTTAGGAGGATGCCACCACTCTTCAAGGCCAGCTTTGCGTTGGCCGGTCCTCTCGAGAAATGGAGTTGAAGTGGAATCAGCAATGATGAGAGCGGCCGGGTTTCACGCCGGGACTGCCACTGGCATGGCCTCATGACTGCTCAGCTTTACGGGCTTCTTCCGCGGATCCTCGGCTTCATTGTTGCCGGCTTCTCCAGCATTTCCGCCGCACTCATTTGGAGCTTCCCAGCACCGGAAGGACTCCGCACCCTTGATCCTCTCGCCCTCAGGAATACGATGGTCGTCATCCTCCTTGTGTTCGGCATGGCTGCACCACTTGCTGCTGTCTTCGGCCGTGCCCAAAAATGGTTAGTCCCCAAAGCCGCGATATTCGCTGCCGCTGGGTTTTCTCATGCAGCGGCACTTGGCCCGGAAATCCGAGTCCCGTTCCAAGGAGCGACGTCGGCAATCGCGGCCGTCTGCTCGCTCGGTCTGACGGTCCTTACCCTGGCGGCCTTCATGGACTCGGTCCAGGAGAAGCATCGGCAGGGAAGCGTATCCGAGAAACGTGATTGAGCGGTTCTGTTCCTAGCGGAAGGGAGACGTATCCCGGACCAGGTCAAATAGGGCAGCGCGCGTTGGGCTTCCGGACTTTCGGAGCGCGTTGGAAATATGGTTTTCCACGGTCCTGATACTGATTCCCAGGTGCTCGGCGATTTCGGGGTTCGAACGATGACCGGCCAAGGCTGCTATCTCAATTTCCCGGACTGTCAGAGGCGAGTAGCTACCGGAATTGAACGCCATGGGCTCATCTGCCGACGGGAATCGAGTCGCAAAAATGGAGTACGCCCGCTCCATCTCGGCCGCCCCTACGGTGTCGTCCACGAAGGCATACCGCTTGAACGCACCTCGGAGCAGCATCCGAACTTGGTAGAGATCGGAGTCGGGCTCGTAATTCTCGAGCAGGACGCCGAGCAATTGGTGGTCTTGCTCCACCACCGCTGCCGCAATTGCCACAAGCTGATCGTGTGAGGTGCAGGCATGTTCCTTCAAGGCCTGCCGAAGAATCTCAAGAACCTTCCGGCCAGGAAGAAGGCAAGTGAAGAAGAGTGCAGAGTACGTCGCTTCCAGAACATAGCCACGTTCCAGCTGCCGTCGAATGAGGCGGGCGGCTTTCCTGTCGAATACTGCGGGGATGAGGGGCCGTCCGGCGACGAGCTCGTAGACTCCTTTTGCGATTCCCGGAAGCGGTCCGATGTCTTCGGCCTCGCGCCGCGCCTGCGTTGCGAGGGTCGCGGTGGGCAAGATCGCCGACGTCGCCGCCCTCAGCCCGGCGAGCCGCAGCATGGCGTCGTGGAGGGAATCCACTAAAAAGCCTGGCCGTCCCATGGCGAAGACGCTGCCCATCAGGTACTCTGCCTCGTCGAAATGGCCACGGTAGACGAGTGCTTGGGCAGCGACGTAGGTGCTCGACACCATCCCGAATTGGTCCAGGTTGCGGCGGGCTTCTGCGCGCTGGTCGAGCGCAAAGACAATT
Organism: Arthrobacter rhizophilus; assembly: GCF_026241105.1. GTDB lineage: Bacteria > Actinomycetota > Actinomycetes > Actinomycetales > Micrococcaceae > Arthrobacter. The sequence goes on from NZ_JAPFFT010000041.1 coordinate 25,889, forward strand.
GCTTCCTCGATCCGCCCAGAGGTGAACAATGCCAGTCCTCGGATGAAAGGTCCGATGCGGGGAAAGCCCTTGAATCCGCTTGAGGAGTCGATGGCATTGAGTGCCGCGGAAGGGTTGAGGCGGTAGAGTTCCAGCATCCCCCGGACGCAGGCCAAGACTCCGCTTCCAGGGTTGCGATCGTGTAGACGCGTCAAGGTGTCGTCGAGATTCTGAGGCATTCGGTCGTACGTCGCCACGAGGAACAGTTCTACCGATTCAACCTCTGCCGACCATTCAGGGTGTTCCTTCCCAAAGTTCCTCAGGGCGTCAGCCGCATATTCCAGCCCTTTGCCGGAGTGGATAGCCCAAAGCGCTTTGGTAACTGCCAAGAAGAGGCGTTCGCACGTGTCTCCTTCCGAGCTCACGGTCTCGGAAAGCACGCGCTCAATCCTCGATGCGTCAGTCGGCGAGCCCCAGTAGACGCCCAGGAGTGCCACGGCGTTCGATACCGATTTTTCGGCATCCCACCGGTCATAGCGGCGACGCTCCAGAACCGAGAGTCTCTCATGAAAATGGCGCGCCGTAGCCGCGTCGTCCGTACTCCGTTCAAGGCGCACCGCGGCGAGGACCCCCATCAGCGAATCGGCCGGCGTGACGTCAACATTGGGTTCCTGCGGCGAGACGCTCAAGGTCCGGGTGATTCGATCCTGCAGGACCCGCCGGCTCGTGCGCACTCGTTGTCCACGGAAATAGTCGGCTAGCACCGGCGGTGTGATCGCGGCGCAAATGTTGTTGTGTGGATCCTCCATGACGGAAATCAAGCCGTGCTGTTCGAGCCGGTCCAGAACGTCTGCGTGGACTACCCGTTGCAGCACATCGATGGGCGCCGTACCGGCGATGGCCATGGTCTGAAGGCCGGTGAGCTCGTCGGACTCGAGTCCTTCAAGGAGAGATTCCACGGCGCCCTGCAGGTGCTCATTCCACAGCGTGTCGCCTGTCATGTGCCATTGGCCGTTGCTAAGGGCAAGCAAATCACTGAGTGAGGCCGTTTCCGCGATTCGGGCCACAAGCCTGGGGTTCCCCGCGGATTTCGTGAGGATGCGGGCAGTGGTGTCAGCGTCCGCGGGAGCGCCCAAAACATCGGTGATGAGCTCGCTCACGTGCTCATAGCGGAGCGGATTCAGCTGGACCCTGGCTTCAGGGCCAGGACTCAGAACAGCGCGCCGGCCCTTCGGGTAAAGGGAAGACTCACCCATGGTCACGATCATGGGTCGCTTAGTTCTTAGCCTGACGGCATCCAGGACCGCCAGGGTCTCCGTGTCGACGAATTCGAGGTCATCGACAACAAGCACACGCTCCCCTGGCCTGGCGAGCCGTCCTGCCAGTGTGTCAACCACGCCCAGCACGCCTAATTGGCCTATTCGAATATCAAGTCCCAGGCTATATATTCCACCAAACGGTATTTCGCGATGTGAGCGAAGGGCCGAAATAGAGTAAACCGTAGCTCCTGTTTTCTCGAGCTCGGCGATAGCTTTTTGCGCGACACTGGTGCGTCCGCTTCCAGGCGCGCCGACAATTCGAACCATAATGCCGCGAGCAACGTAGTCCAGCGTTCGCCGAACTTCCTGTTCGAACACTCGCGATCCAACTTTCTCTGATGCTCTAATCGGCACGCTCCGGGCCCAGGAGGTGCTATGTCCATCCGATTCGACTGCTTCCTGTCCAAAGACAGGCATTAGTTGGTGGATTCCCAGGCAACCCGACAGGATCCCCCAAGGCTCTTCCACGAACCGCTTTCCAAGGGAACCGTAGATTCCGAAACCGGCGTCTAGGTGGTGTGATGGCGAAACTCCGTGTGCGCCGGGAGCCGTCTAGGTGTGCCGACCTGCGGTTTTGTTCCGCATCTGAGTGTGCCCCGGCGACGTCTAGGTGTTCCCCAGGGACTACCGAGGTGAGGTTTGGCGGTGACGGTTTCTCCATGGTCCTCCTGTCGGTGTCCTCTTGTTTGAGACGTTACGGGGACTTCGCGGCCGTCTCTAGGCCAAACCTCGCACATGTGGATATGTATTCGAATCAATATTTTCCTTATCGAACATAGATTCGATTCAAGAATTCACCCCATCTTTTTCGGGCCATGTCAAGTGGCATCTTGGCCCATGTGGACAACTCTCTTCTTTTCTCGCATTTCAGATGCTAAACCTGCTGCCATTTGCATCAAAGACATTTTCATGGGGGAAATAAATGAATACTCGCTTCCGCTTCACCAACTCCCACTCCAACACCTACTGCGCCGAAATCCGTATCCTGCGTGACGGAGAATGCAACAGAGAACTACCCGCCTAAAGAATTCATTTGCACGAAGTCCGATGCGGGAGTCCTGCTCTGCATGGAACGCTCAGAGTCCAAGAAGGTGACGGACGCGCGTGCAGCAGCGGCGGCGGCGAAGGCTGCGGCAGAAAAGGCGGCGGCTGACAAGGCCGCAGCTGAGAAGGCGGCCACGGACAAAGCTGCAGCCGATGCCGCAGCGGCCCAGGCGGCGGCCCAGGCGAAAGCAGACGCCGATGCTGCCGCGGTGAAAGCACAACAAGACCAAGCCCAGGCCCGGCAGGTACAGCCAGCGGCGCCGTCGTCCGTTTACTACGCGAACTGCACGGCCGCCCGGGCCGCCGGCGCCGCACCGATCTATCGAGGCCAGCCAGGCTACCGGCCCGCGCTGGACATGGATAACGACGGCATCGCCTGCGAGAAATAGGACCACCGCTGCACTGTAGTTGAGCGACACGGAAAATCTCTGCCGACGCCCGTATTCCCTGTGTGTCAGCCTGTTGCGTGACACTTTTGTGGCGGGGAAGGAACCTTATGGAAATTCCGA
>NZ_JAPFFT010000042.1 GCF_026241105.1 Arthrobacter rhizophilus
CCGGCCCACCCCCGGAAGCCTGGATCAATCAACCAACCCAAACCAACGAACTGTCACAGACAGCTTGATAAATTCCGTATTCGGGTGTCGTCAGTGATTTCGGGTGTCGGCGGCGGATTTCCGTGTCGCTGGGTTAGCTCGCGGTGCCCGGTTCCAGCCAGTATCCGTCCAGGTGGTGCACCAGTTGGCGACCCAGCCCACCGGACAACTGGATCCACAGGGTACTGCGGTCGCTGGTCATGCCGTCCAAGGTGCCGACGATCCTGTTGCCGCGGGTGTCCTGCAGGACCAACTCTTCGTGAAGCGGAAGCTCCGGCCACACATCTGCGTGTGTCTTGGTGATTTGGGTGGTGCTCACGGGATCTCCTTGATACCTTCTGCAATTTGTTTTCAGACATTCTGCCGGGGGCACGTGAACCCGCGGTTAACGTCGTGCCATGCAACGACACACAATACAAAGCTATCGGCGGATGTTACTCAGTAGTAACATGGCGGTTATGCATCTGCTTCTCCGAACCCTCCTGCTCTTGTTCACTTCGTCCAAGCGGAGCCGACTCAGCGTATGGGACACGTCGTCGCTGCCCATGCAAGTGCTGCCCACAGACATCGACATAGCAATGCATGTCAACAACGGCATGTATTTCTCCCTGATGGATCTCGGACGCTTTGACCTCATGGTGCGCTCAGGGATCTGGCAAAAGATGCGTCGCCGCGGCTGGAGCCCGGTGGCTGCGGGGGAGACCATCGCCTTCCGGAAGTCCTTGCAGCTCTGGCAGCAATACACCATCGAGTCCAAGATCATCGGGCTTGATTCAAAGGCCATCTACTTTGAACAGCGCATGGTGGTGGACGGCGAGATCTTTGCCCGCGCGCATATTGCCACGCGGCTTGTCGCCAAAGGCCGGCCCGTGAGCCAGGAGGAAATCTTGGCCGAGTTCGGCGAGCCTCCCGCAGACCTCGAGCTTCCGGAATGGATCCACGAGTGGCGCGAGAACAACGGGCTCCCCGGCGCCCGCAAAGCCGCGCCGCACCTCTGGCAATAGCACCCTTAGTCCCGCCGGCCCCGAGAGGCCGGGCGGGACTAAGGCCGCCCGCATCTAGGGACCGACCGCCCGCACCTAGGCACCGGGCGCCCGCATGCCGCGTTACGCCCCGACGTCGCGTCTTTGCAGCGCCACCGCGCTCAGCAACACCAGTCCTGCCGAGATTCCCCACAGCCAGCCGGCGGCAGCCCAATCCGCCCCATTGGTCACCGGCGAGTTGCCGTAGGCCCAGTGATACGGGGAGAGATTGAGCAGCCAGTTAAGGTCCGAGCTTTGCCTGCCCACGGCGTTGAACACGTAACCCAGGACGCCGATGGCAGTCCCCGCTGCCAGTCCGTACGCTTTCCGCCCCGTCAGCGCACCGGCAAATAGTGCCCCCGTGCCGCTGAGGAGCGCGAGGCCGGCAAACATGACCGTAGCGCCGAAAAGGTTTTGCGGGTTGATTTTCAGGTGCGCCGATTCATTGAGCGAGAGGATCAGCACGTGGACCAACACGGCGAGCAGAACCACGCGCAAGGCCATGGCCAAGGCCCGCTCCAGCGCGACCTGGATCCTGGTCACCCCGTGGGCGAGCGTGAGTTCCAACTGGCCGGACTCCTCGTCACCGGCTACCGCCGCGGCGCCCCAGGATACGGTGGCGATCGTCATGAGGAGGAAGCCGATGAGCCCGAACACCGTGGCTTGGGTGTACCCGGTTCCGGTGGTGATCTGGTCGTAGTTCAAGGCCTTGGTCATTTCCGGGGGCAAGGCGTTGATCATTCCCTGCATCTGCGAGCTGCCGCCGATCGAAGGGAAGAGCGGAAGATAAAGAGCGATCGCAGCCGCCAATCCCGCTGCCCAACCCAGCGTCGAACGCCAAGGGTCCAGGAATGCGCGCCTGAAGAGAGGCAGTTTCCTATTCATTGCCGGCTCCTTTCGTTACCTCCAGAGCCCTCTGGCCGTTGCCGTTGCGCTTGCCGTTGCCTGTCATCCCGTACAGCTTCAGCACCGATTCCTCCAGGTCAGGCTCTTCCAACACCAGGTGCGTCAGTTGGAGCGTGGACAGCGCTTGTACCAGCGGCTGGATGTCTCCTTCTAGAACCGCCGAGACCTCCACGCCGTCGCCCGCTTTGAGCACCTCAAGCGCCCCGACGCCGGGTACCCGGCCCAGCAGCGCACCGGCGTCGTCCGCTGTGATGCCGGTGGCGGCGAGGCGCAAGTGCCGGAGAGCGGTCTCGCGGAGGGCATCGACGGTGGCCACTGTGACGATCTTGCCGTCCCGCAGGATCGCCACCTCGTCCGCGGCCTGTTGGACTTCGCTCAGGACATGCGAGCTCAGGAAGACGGTTTGCCCGTTGTCGCGGGCTTCCCGCACCATGGCCAGGAACTCTTGTTGGACCAAGGGATCCAGCCCGCTGGTCGGTTCGTCCAGAACCAGGAGCTCGGGGCTGTGCATGAATGCCTGGACCAGTCCTAGCTTCTGCTTGTTGCCTTTGGAAAGCTTGCGCGTGTGGCGGTCGAGGTCCAAGTCCAAACGCTCAGCGAGTTCGTCGATGCGTCCGGGTTTCACCGGACCGCTGATCGCCGCGTAGTGGTCCAGGAGCCTGCGCCCGGTGATGCGCTGCTCCAGGAATAGCTCGCCCGGCAGGTATCCGATCCTGCGTCGCAGCTCGGGTCCGGCGTGGCGCGGATCTTCGCCGAGCACCTGAATATGTCCACCGTTCGGGCGGATGATGTCCAGCAGGCAGCGCATGGTGGTGGTCTTGCCAGCACCATTGGGGCCGATAACGCCGAACACGCTGCCCGGTTCCACGCTGAAGTCGATGCCGTGCAGGACTTCCCGACGCCCGAACGTCTTGCGCAGGCCTTCGACGAGGATTGCCTGTTTCATGATGCGGTCTCCGTTCCAGTGGGTTCCGGCGCTGGTGCCTGCAGTGCTGCGCGCGCGGCATCGAGGAACCGGGTGTCTGTATAGAAGCCGTGGGTATAGAGGTCAATGGTGGGGAGCGTCAGTGCGCGGAGCATGTCCGGACCCAGCTCACTGGTCCCGACTGCCCGGGCAGCGTGCCTGCCGAGCACCAGCGTCGAGAGGCTATTCGTCGCGACCACGACGGCGGTGGTTGCCACGTCGTCGAACGCCCGAATAGTGCCACCAGCGATTCCGGCCTCGATGATGGCCCGGGTCTGGGCCACCACGGCGTCAAAGAAGGCCTCACCGGCGTCGGACTCGTCGCTGAGGGACTGCCGGACATACGCGATCTCGTGGGTGTATTGCTCTGGGTGGGACAGGAAGTCTTGAATCTGTGTGCCCACCGCCTGCGGATCGGTCTTCCGGATGCCCTGGCCTGCGGTTTCGGCCAACACGTGGTTGTCGCAGGCTTCGCGGAGGCCGGCTTTGCTGCCGAAATGGTGGATCACGAGGCCCGGGCTGACTCCGGCCTCGGTGGCGACGGCCCGGATGGTGGCGGCGGAGAAGCCTTGCCGGCCGAACAAGGCAATGGCGGCATCCCGGATGCGGGCCCGTGTGTTGAGATCATCAGCTGTTGAACGCATGTTTAACATGCTAAACATGTGTTCAATGCCTCGCAAGGGTTTGGCGATTTTCCCTCGGCGGCTCGGCTCGGCCGGGTCTTAGCGGCCGCCGTCGTGCTTTATTCCCGGTTTGCCGGGTAGCGAACAGAGGCGACTTAGACGGCGCGGTCGCGTACCGTGGAAGCATGGCTACAGTTGACATCACCGGCGAGCAGTTCGCATCGACCATTGAGGGCAATGACATTGTCCTGGTGGATTTCTGGGCAGCGTGGTGCGGCCCGTGCAGGCAGTTCGCCCCCACATACAAAGCCGCTTCCGAGAAACATGACGATGTCTTCTTCGCCAAGGTGGACACCGAGGCTGAGCAGCAGCTCGCCGCCGAAGCCGGTATTTCCTCCATCCCCACGCTTATGGCCTTCCGCGAAAAGGTCCTCGTGTTCTCCCAGCCGGGCGCACTGAACGGACCCCAGCTGGAGCAGGTCATCGAGGCCGTCAAGGGTTTGGACATGGATGAGGTCCACGCGCACATCGCAAAGCAGCGCGCCGAAAACTCCTAGCAATACCATCGGCTGCCCGGCAGGGGCAGCCGATGCTAGTTAGAGACGTTCGAGCTTGACCGGTTCTGCCAACAGCGCACTGAGGGATTCGTTGAGGTCCTGGACGGCGATGCCCTTGGAATGGATGTCGAGGTGTTCCTCGGACACCCACTGCTCGGTCAGGACCAGCTTGTCCTCGTTGGCTTCGGTGAGCTCGTAGCGGATGCAGCCTGGCTCGCTCACCACCTCGTCGATCGCGATTTCCAGAGCGAGCTTAACTCGGAAGAATTCGCCATCGTTGGGAATGAACGTGGCCTGCAGGTCAATGGGTGCACTCATGGGATTCACATTACCGGCTGGCCCGGCAAGCCCTCGAAATATTTTGTAGGACTTCCAAGCAAAAGTCTTCTCTTGGACCGGCGTAGTTGGTAGCGTGCGTTCATGCTTTCCTACACAGCCGGGGACACTGACGTCCCGCTGCTTGAAGAGACAATCGGCGCCAACTTTGAGCGTATAGCGGCGCAGTTCCCGCTGCGGGACGCGCTCATCGAAGCAGCCCCCGTGCCAGGCGGCGAGGCCCGGCGCTGGAGCTACGAAAAGATGAACGACGACGTCGACCGGCTCGCGCGTGCGCTGCTCGCCACGGGCGTCGCCAAGGGTGACAGGGTGGGCATCTGGAGCCCGAACTGCGCCGAGTGGACCATCCTGCAATACGCCACGGCGAAGGTGGGGGCGATCCTGGTCAACGTCAACCCGGCGTACCGCAGCCACGAACTCGAGTTCGTGGTTCGCCAGAACGGCATGCGGATGTTGGTGGCCGCGCCATCGGACAAGAACAGCGACTATGTGGCCATGGCCCGGGAAGCCTTGGGCAGTTGCCTCGAGCTCCGGGAGCTCGTCTTCCTTCCCGATTTCGGACTGGACATGCTCGACGCCGGTGTGCCGCAAAGCGCAGCGGAGCTGACTTTCGCCGAGTTGCTCAGGCGGGCGGACGACGTCGCACCCTCAACGCTCAAGGCGCGCATGGCGGAACTGGACCCCCACGATCCCATCAATCTGCAGTACACCTCCGGCACCACCGGGTTCCCCAAGGCCGCGACCCTTACCCACCACAACATTCTCAACAACGGCAACCAGATCGGCAGGCTGCTGGGTTACACGGAACGCGACCGCGTGGTCCTGCCGGTGCCGTTCTACCACTGCTTCGGAATGGTGATCGGGAACCTGAACGCCCTCAGCTTCGGCGCCGCCACCATCATTCCCGGCCGCGGGTTCACACCGGCCGCCGCCCTGGAAGCCGTGCAGGATTTTGGCGGGACCTCGCTGTACGGCGTACCCACCATGTTCATTGCCGAGCTGGCATTGCCTGACTTCGCCTCCTATGACCTGTCCACGCTGCGCACCGGCGTCATGGCCGGCTCCCTGTGCCCCATCGAGGTCATGGAGCGCGTCATCGGGGAGATGAACATGCGCGACGTGGCCATTTGCTACGGAATGACCGAGACCTCGCCCGTGTCTACCATGACCCTTGCGGCCGACACGCTGGAGCAGCGGACCACCACGGTAGGGCGCACCATGCCGCGGCTGGAGTCCAAGATTGTTGATCCTGGCACCGGCGAAACGTTGGAACGCGGAGAGATCGGCGAACTGTGCACTCGAGGTTACGCCGTGATGGCCGGGTATTGGGACCAGCCGGAGAAGACTGCCGAGGCAATCGACGACGACGGCTGGATGCACACCGGCGACCTCGCCCGGATGGACCCTGACGGTTTTATCGTGATCGAGGGCCGAATGAAGGACATGGTCATCCGCGGGGGCGAGAACGTCTATCCACGCGAAATCGAGGAGTTCCTGTACCGGCATCCCGCCATCCAGGACGTCCAGGTGATCGGGGTGCCTGATGCCAAGTACGGCGAAGAACTCATGGCCTGCGTCATCCTCAAGCCGGGAGCAGCTTTGGACCTGGCCGGAGTGCAGGAGTTCTGCCGCGGCAAGGTGGCCCACTACAAGATCCCGCGCTACGTAGACATCCGTGACAGTTTCCCCATGACAGTGTCAGGCAAGGTACGGAAGATCGACATGCGGGAAGAAGCGATCGCCCGCCTGGGGCTCTGACCTCTGATCCAACGCGGGGTCACTTACGGCCCATGTCGGGCAGCAACATGGGCCGTAAGTGACCCCGCGTTGGCCTAGACGGAACGGAGTTTCGCCCGCTTGATCCGGACAATGAGGCTGGTGAACCCTTCGGCCAGGTCATGGGCGTTGGCCTTGAAGTAGGACCAGCCGGAGCTGGTGAAAGCCTCGTCCCTCCGGTTGTCCCTTGTCTGCTGTTCCCGCGTGAGATGAGGGGCGCCGTCGTACTGCACTGCGATCCGGAACCGCCGGTACCCCAGGTCCGCGGAGAGCGACCACAGATCATCCGGATCGAGGCGGAGCTGCAATTCCGGTTCCGGCAGCCCTGCGTCCAACATGGCCAGCCGCAGGAATGTCTCCGGAAACGAGTCTGCTCCGACCCGCATGTCTTCAAGGGCAAGCCGGGCCTTCTCCACGCCTTTCATGTTCGGATGCCGCCGAACAAGGATGCGCAGCACTTCCTTGCTGGCGTAGGGCTCCGTCCTTCTTTCTAGACCCGGCCGGGGCATGCGGATCAACTGGTCGCCCATGGCAATCACGTACCGCAGCGGCAATTGATGCGCGAGATCAAGCCAAATCCGGGGCGGGGAGGACACCGGGATTCCGTCTATTTCCGTGACTTCGCCAGGGAGGACGCGCACTCGGTGCCCCGTCACTCCTGTCCGGCGGACCCGGGGGAGCTCATGGGGTTTGCTGAGGTGGACCGTCTCATCGCCGCCCAACCACGGAGGAAGGCCGAGCTGGGTCAGTACTGCGGCGCTCTCATGGGACACCCAGGCACTCGGTGTTGCCGCCGCAAGAACCCGCGCCCGTTCGGCAAGCGCAAACTCACGGCCCGCAGGCAAGTAGATCAGCCGGCCGCCGTCGGACACGTCCTTGGCCCGGAGCCGCTTCGGAGGGACGCCAAATGCACGGGATTCATGGACGGTGAAAGGACGGTTGCTGAGTTCCTCCGGCAGCGGAATGATGCGGACCATGCGATCCAGTTTGTCCGTAAACGGACGCCGGCAAGGAGTTATCCACAGGCTGACTTCCAAACCCACCTACGCGGGGTCACTTACGGCCCATGTTGCCGCCCGACATGGGCCGTAACTGACCCCGCGTTGCGGAGGGCGGCAGCGTTAGTGCCCGCGGTGGTCCTGGATGGTCATGCGCGGTCCAAACGTCGGCTTGCGGAAGCCGCTGAGCCCGAGCATCCGGACTACCCGCTGGCGGTGCCCGCGCCAAGGCTCCAGGAGGGCGATCATGCCGGCGTCGTCGATTTTCCTGCCGGTCAGCGCATAGCCAACGTACGAGGCCAAGTGGTAGTCGCCCACCGCGATCGAGTCAGGGCACCCATGGGTCCGCTGGACAACCTCGGCAGCGGTCCAGACTCCAATGCCCGGAATGGTCTGCAGCTTTGTTCCGGCCTCCGCTGCGCTGCGTGAGGCGAGCCGTTCAAGCGCGACGGCGGAGCGCAGGGCCCGCATGACGGTTGCCGAACGCTGGGGACCCACGCCGGCCTTGTGCCATTCCCATGAAGGAACGGTCAGCCATCGGGCAGCGGACGGAGGGACGAGCAGGCCCGACGGCGGGCTCGACGTCGAAAGGCGGCCAGCGCTCGGGGCTGCGGTGCCGTACCGGTACATCAGGTAGCGGTAGCCTCGCCGGGCTTCAATAGTAGTGACCTTTTGCTCAAGGATCGTGGGCACGAGCGAGTCCACAACCCGCCCGGTGGAGGGCAGCCGGATTGCTAGGTTCCGGCGTCGGGCATCCCTGACCATTCGCGGAAGGGTGGCGTGGAACGCGGCGTCGTCAAAGCCGGACCAGTCGTCCCCGCTCCCCAGCAGCGCGGGGACGGAGTTGATCGCAGAAGCTGCGCCGGATCCCCAGGCCTGGGCGTCCACATACGTGTCCGGGCCATTTCCGGCTGAGGTGAGGCGCAGGGTGACGGGACCGTCCGGCGTCGTGAACGCCATCCACACGCCGTCCTGCCGTGCCGCGAAGGATGGATCGCCGTTGCCGCGCCTGAGGATTCCCACGGTTTGGAGAAGGTCGAAGGGGCCGCCCGGGTGCCATCGCGCAGACGCGTCGGCCGCGGCGGCTGCGGCGGGTGGGGCGTCGACGATGGTCATTTATTCATGGTCGCACGCTCGCCTGACAACATTCGAAAAGAGCGGTGGTCGAGCCCCTTACCCCGCGAAACCCACGCGACTAGACTCCACGTGTGGCGCGGGGCGTCCGCGCTTTTCAAAACAATCGCAGGAGAACGCAATGGCTGGTGTAGTGCATTTTGAAATCCCCGCGGACGACAAGGAACGGGCCAACACTTTCTACCAGGGTGCCTTCGGCTGGATGCTCAACCCCATGCAGGAGATGGACTACACGATCGCAATCACCACGCCGTCAGACCCGCAGACGGGTATGCCGAGCGCGCCCGGGGCCATCAATGGTGCACTGTTTCCGCGCACGGAAGAGCTGAAGACGCCCATTATTACGGTTGACGTCGAAAACATCGAGGCTTCGCTTGGCCAAATCGAGAGTGCGGGCGGTTCCGTGGTCAAAGGCAAGGATGCTGTTCCGGGCATGGGCTACTACGCCTATTTCAAGGACACTGAAGGCAACATCCTGGGCCTCTGGCAGACCGACTCTTCGGCAGGAAGCCCAGCACCGGCTGAGTAAGTCGATTGCTCGGGGGCCTGTTTCAGACTGTTCCCGACGACAGCCAGAGGACGAAGACTGAAAGCGGTAGAAGCAGCACCACTGCGATGAATCCTGCCACCGCAAATCCGCCCCAGCGTACTTGGACGTTGAGGGCCTGGAGCCGCTCGTGCCATAGCAGCGTGGCCAGGGAAGCCCACGGAGAAATGAGGGGACCCATGTTGACGCCGATGAGCAATGCTGCCAGCCGGACCGGGGAACCTGCTACGGGTTCAAGGGCAAGGTAGGCCGGTAGGTTGTTGGCGCCGTTGGCTGCGGCGGCGCCTATTCCAGCGAGCCGCAGAAGCGAAGGAAAGCCATCCCCGGAGCCGGAAACGCCGGCCAGCAAAGATGTCAGGCCGATCGCGTGCAGCGACTCCACCACCATGAACAGGCCGATCGTCAGCATGAGCGGGCGCCACGGGACCATGGACCAGCGCAACGAGCTCGGACGCCGTCGCACGAAAATTCCGAGGAGGATGAGTGCAGCGGCCATGGCAGGGAACTGTACGGGAACCCCGGAAACCAGCGCGGGCAGAAGGACCATCAGGGTTACCGCGCACGCTAGGAGCAAGGGCCTGTCCCGCACGACGTGGCTCGGCTGACGGCCGTACCGGCCGCCCAGCTGCTTCCGGAAAGCAAGACCCAACAAGGTCACCGGCAGCACGATCCCGGCGATCGCGGGTGCCCACACGAGTCCAGCAAAAGAAAGCGGCGAGAGACCGAGGCGACTCTGGGCCAGCAGGTTGGTCAGGTTGGACACGGGCAACAACATGGACGCCGTATTGGCGAGCCAGGCGGTGGTCAGCGCGAAGGGCAGCGGAGGGATCCGCGCATGCACCGCAAGGAGCACCACCATGGGAGTTACCAGCACCGCAGTAGTGTCCAAGGAGAGAAAGACGGTGGAAACGGTCGCGAGGCCAATTACCAGGAGCCAGAGGACCCAGACTCGCCCCTTGCCGAGGACTGCGATTTTGTCCGTCAACACTTGGAAAAGGCCGGCGTCCGCGACCAGCTCCGTGACCAAGGTCATCGCCAACACGAAGGCAAGTATGGGGACAGTCCGCCTGGTCAGCTCCTCGAAAGCGGGGAAGGGGAGAAAGCCGAACACCAGGCATGAGATACCCGCCACGAGCAGGCCGATGGGGAGGAAATAGCTGCGATGCTGCCTTAACCATCTCCTCGCCCTCATGGCGGGTTCGCCCCTCAGCGCTATGCCGCCCCTCACCCCTATGCCGTCCTCGCCTTATTCCGCCCCGAAGCGCCCGCGGGCCTCCACCGGAATCAAGGGCTTCTGGGCACGGACCTTGAGTTCCTGGACGGCCCAAGTGTTGCCGTCGGGGTCGGCGAACCCGAAGAACGTGCCGCCGTCGCGCTCGTCAAAAACGGTGATGTCGCTGGCCTCGACCCCGCGGCTGAGCAATTCTTCCCGCGCAGCGCGCGCGTCCGCGACCACAAGTTGCAGTCCCCGCATGGAGCCGGGTGCCATCTCATTCTGGGCGGGGAGGCTGCCGACCACGATCGAGCATCCTGAGCCCGGGGGAGTCAATTGCGCCACATGCATGTGCTCGTTGGTGGTGTTGTGGTCGAGGTCGAAGCCCACCTTGTCGCGGTAGAACTCGACGGCGCGGTCAATGTCACTCACGGGGAGCGCAACCACTTCGAGGGTCCAATCCATGGTCCATGTCCTTTCCTTGGAGGGTGTCACGGCTAGCTTGCCCCGGGAGGCCTTCCCTTGGCTAGACATGGACCCGGCACGGCCGGACTGCCTCTGCTGCGCAGAGGCAGTCCCGACCAAGCGGTAACTTGGTACCTATGAAGTACGCCCAGTCCGTTCTGGACCTCATTGGCAATACACCGCTCATCAAGCTTAATCACGTGACCGGGGACATCAGAGCCACCATCTTGGTGAAGCTCGAATATGTGAACCCCGGCGGCTCCATCAAGGACCGCATCGCCGTGAAGATGATCGAGGAAGCGGAGCGCGACGGGAAGCTCAAGCCGGGCGGAACCATTGTGGAGCCCACCTCGGGAAATACCGGCGTGGGACTTGCATTGGTAGCCCAGCAAAAAGGCTACAAGTGCATCTTCGTTGTCCCGGATAAAGTAGGCGAGGACAAGCGCGCCGTGCTTCAAGCCTATGGTGCCGAAGTTGTGGTCACTCCCACCTCTGTGGCCCCGGACAGTCCCCAAAGCTACTACAGCGTCTCCGACCGGCTCGTGTCCGAAATCCCGGGAGCCTTCAAGCCGGATCAGTTCTCCAACCCCGCCGCCCCCGGCAGCCACTACGAGACCACTGGGCCCGAGATCTGGCGTGACACCGACGGCAAGATCACGCATGTTGTGATCGGCGCGGGTACGGGTGGCACCATCACCGGTACAGGCCGGTACCTCAAGGACGTGTCCGCCAACCGGCCGGAGTCCGACGGCGGCCGCGTCAAGGTTATCGGCGCGGACCCCGCAGGCTCGGTCTACTCGGGCGGTACCGGGCGGCCCTACTTCGTGGAAGGCGTCGGCGAAGACATGTGGCCGGTTAACTACGACAAGACCGTGCCCGATGACGTCATTGCCGTGAGCGACGCCGACTCCTTCGAGATGACCCGCCGCCTGGCCCGCGAGGAAGGCCTCTTGGTGGGAGGCTCTTCCGGCATGGCAGTGGTTGCCGCGTTGCAGGTGGCCAAAGGCCTTGGCGAGGAAGCCGTCGTCGTCGTGATCCTGCCGGACTCCGGCCGCGGCTACCTGGCGAAGATCTTCAACGACAAGTGGATGCGCTCCTACGGCTTCCTCTCCGGTGGAGAGGAGGCCTCGGTGGGCGAGGTTCTGAAGTCCAAGACCGGCCAGATGCCGGACCTCGTCCACATCCACCCCAACGAGACCGTCCGCGATGTCATCAACATCATGAACGAATTCGGCGTCTCGCATATCCCGGTCCTCTCGCAGGAACCGCCAGTGGTCATGGGTGAGGTCCTTGGCGCGGTCGATGAGCGTACGTTGACCAGCAGGCTGTTCCGCGGCGAGGCGAAATTGACCGACAAGATCTCCGAGCACATGGGGGAGCGCTTGCCGGTGATCGGCTCACTTGAAACGATCTCCGCCGCACGTGAGCTGCTGTCCGACGTCGACACCGTCATGGTGACATTCGTCGGAGCCCCCGTGGGCATCCTGACCCGCCACGACCTTCTCGCCTACCTGAGCAACTGACACTAGGAGTTCATATGTCTGCAAACGAAGCAGGATTCAACACGCGTGCTGTCCACGCCGGCCAGGCCTTCGAACCGCGAACCGGCGCTGTGGTTCCGCCGCTGCACTTCAGCTCGACGTATGCCCAGGACGGCATCGGCGGTTTGCGCGACGGCTACGAGTATGGGCGCGGCACCAACCCCACCCGCGATGCGCTGCAGGAGCAGCTGGCCGCACTCGAGGGCGGCACCCACGCATACAGCTTCAGCTCGGGCCTTGCCGCGGAAGACTCCCTGATCCGTGCCGTTGCCCGGCCCGGGGACCACATCGTCCTCGGCAACGACGCCTACGGCGGAACCTACCGGCTGATCAATCGCGTGCTTGGTGAGTGGGGCATCGGCAACACACCAGTGGACATGTCCAACCTTGACGCCGTTGCTGCGGCCGTTGCGGCGAACAAAACCCGCATCGTCTGGGTGGAGACTCCTTCCAACCCGATGATGAAGATCACCGATATCGAGGCGCTCGCCAAAGTAGCGCACGACGCCGGTGCCCTCCTGGTGGTCGACAACACCTTTGCGTCGCCCTACTTGCAGACCCCGCTCGCCTTGGGTGCCGACGTCGTGGTCCATTCGACCACTAAGTACATCGGCGGACACTCGGATGTGGTTGGCGGTGCGATCGTGGTCAAGGACGCTGACCTGGCCGAGAAGATCGGCTTTGTGCAGTTCGCCGTCGGCGCTGTGTCCGGCCCCATGGACGCGTTCCTTACTACCCGCGGCCTCAAGACCCTCGGCGTGCGCATGGACCGCCACAGCGAGAACGCCCAGGCCGTGGCCGAGTGGTTGCTTGAGCGTCCCGAAGTTGAAGCCGTGCTTTACCCGGGCCTGCCTTCCCACCCGGGCCACGAGCTCGCGGCGAGGCAGATGAAGAAGTTCGGCGGCATGATTTCGGTGCAGTTCAAGGGCGGCGAAGCTGCAGCCCGCAAGGTGGCAGAGTCCACCCAGGTGTTCACGCTGGCCGAGTCCCTGGGTGGCATCGAGTCGCTCATGAATTACCCCTCGGAGATGACGCACGCTTCGGTCAAGGGCACGGAGTTGGCCGTTCCGGTCAACCTGATCAGGCTTTCTTGCGGCATCGAGGACGTCGAAGACCTCATTGCGGACCTTGAGCAGGCGATCGGCAACATCACGGACTGAAGACCCCTCAATATCTGACCTGTTTTGAATAACGGATCGGCCGGGACACGCCACCACAGTGGTGTGTCCCGGCCGATCTGCGTTCAAACATGGTCAGGATTGGCGCACCCTATGTAAGTACCTAGCTTTCTTTAGAAAAGCCAGTTATTCTCTAGCCATGCCTTTACGATCCGATTGGTCCGAGCGCACGTGCAGCCTGGCCCGCGGCCTTGACATCCTCGGCGACCCTTGGGGGAGCCTGGTGCTGCGGGAAGTCTTCTTCGGCAACGGACGCTTCGACGCCATCAAGACGCGGCTCGGAGTGGCCGACAACGTCCTGAGCAAGCGCCTGGGTTGGCTCCTTGAGGCCGGCCTCCTTGCCCAGCGGCCCTACACGGATGGCGCTCGCATGCGTCAAGAGTACGTCCTTACGACCAAGGGCGAGGATGCCTTGCCCGTTTTGAACGCCATCATCATCTGGTCCGAGAAACACCTCGATGCACCCGCGGACAACGCCCACATGCACGTGATCCACAACGGTTGCGGGCTGCCGACGGCATCGGCTGATACTTGCTCCCATTGCGGGTCCCGGCTCACGGCGGCCAACACCAGCTGGCACAGCCTCACGCGATCGGAACACCCGTTGGCCTTGGCCACGGCCCCAACACTGGCCACGGCCCCAACACTTGCCGCAGTCGCCCTCCCGAACGAATCGGAGCCCTCCGCATGACCGCACCCAACCCCACCAAAATAGCCACCGCCAAGCCCCCGCGGAAGCGGCGACTTCACCCCGCGTGGATGGTGGCCGCCATCGCGTTCCTGGCACTTGTGGGCGCAGCTGGATTCCGGGCCGCACCCGGCGTGCTCATGGTCCCGCTGCAGCAGGAGTTCGGCTGGTCCACCACGGTCCTGTCCCTCGCCGTCAGTATCAACCTGGTGTTGTTCGGGCTCACGGCCCCGTTTGCCGCTGCGCTCATGGAACGCTTCGGCATCCGCACTGTCACCGCGATCGCACTCTGCCTGATCGGCCTCGGCTCCGCGCTGACCGTGTTCGTGAACCAGTCCTGGCAAATCCTGTTGACCTGGGGCGTGCTGATCGGACTCGGCACCGGATCTATGGCCTTGGTCTTCGCCGCCACTATCGCCAACACGTGGTTCTCGAAGAGCCGCGGACTGGTGATCGGCATCCTGACGGCCGGCAGCGCAGCAGGCCAGTTGGTCTTCCTGCCGTTCATCGCGGTCCTCGCCCAAAACCCGGGCTGGCGCGGCGCCTCACTGCTCATCGCCGCCGGCGCGCTCGCCGTGGTGCCGCTCGTGCTGCTCTGGCTCAAAAACTCACCCGCCGACGTCGGGGTTCAACCCTATGGCGCAGAAGAAGAGCAGCCGACGACGGCGGAAGTCGCCGAGGTCGCGGACGTTACCCAAACCGAAGGTACAGCGATTGCCGGCGCCAAGGCGCCCAACGCGGCCGTGCGGGCACTGCAGGTCCTCAAGCGGGCCAGCAAGGTGCGCACTTTCTGGGCCCTTGTTGCCGGTTTCGCCATCTGCGGTGCCACCACCAACGGCCTGATCGGCACCCACTTCATTCCCTCGGCGCACGACCACGGAATGCCCGAAACCACCGCGGCGGGCCTGCTGGCCGTCGTCGGGATCTTCGACATCGTGGGCACCATCGCTTCCGGTTGGTTGACGGACCGTTTCAACCCCAAGGTGCTCCTGGCGGTGTATTACCAGTTCCGCGGCATCGGCCTCTTGGTGTTGCCTGTGCTGTTGGGCTCCACGGTGGAACCCAGCATGATCCTGTTCGTGGTGGTGTACGGCCTGGACTGGGTGGCCACGGTGCCCCCGACGGCGGCCATCTGCCGCAAGGTGTTCGGGGCCGACGGTTCGGTGGTGTTCGGCTGGGTCTTCGCCGCGCACCAGCTCGGGGCAGCAGTGGCCGCACTCCTGGCGGGCTACATCCGTGACGCCACCGGCCACTACACCTACGCCTGGATCGGCGCCGCCGCGATGTGCACCGTGGCGGCGGTCATCAGCGCCACGATCCGCAAGGACGCCGGGAAGAAGGAACCCGTTCCTGTTGCAGCGTAGTAGGGCAGTGGCGATTCCTAGCGGAACGCCGGGATGCCCGTGATGTGCTGGCCAAGGATCAGGGTGTGCACTTCATCTGTTCCTTCGTAGGTGCGCACTGATTCCAGGTTGTTGGCATGGCGCAATGGCGGGTAGTCCAAAGTGATTCCGTTGCCGCCCAGGATGGTGCGGGCTTCGCGGGCGATCTTGATGGCTTCACGAACATTGTTGAGCTTGCCCATGGAGATCTGTTCCGGCCGCAGTTTGCCCGCATCCTTGAGGCGTCCCAGATGCAGCGCCAGCAAGGTGCCCTTCTGGATCTCCAAGAGCATGTTGACAAGTTTTTCCTGGGTCAATTGGTAGCCGGCCAAGGGCTTGCCGAATTGCATGCGGCTTCCGGCATATTCGAGCGCTGCCTCGTAAGAGTCGCGGGCTGCGCCCATGGCGCCCCAAGCGATGCCGTAGCGGGCCTCGTTGAGGCAAGTGAACGGTCCACGGAGCCCTTGGGCACCCGGGAGGAGGGCCTCCGGACCGAGCCGGACGCCGTCGAACACTAGATCGCATTGGATCGAGGCGCGCATGGAGAGCTTCGCTCCGATGGGAGTCACTGTGACCCCCGGAGTGCCTGCCGGAACCAGGAAACCCCGGATCCCGTCGTCCGTGTTCGCCCACACCACCATGGCGTCGGCGATCGATGCCATCCCGATCCAGCGCTTGGAACCGTCAAGCACCCAGCCGGCGTCGTCGCCCGTGCCGTCGCGGCGCGCGAAGCTAGCCATCGACGACGGGTCCGAACCTGCCGTCGGCTCCGTCAACGCGAAGCAGCCGATCAGTTCGCCGGCAGCCATCCGGGGGAGCCATTGTTCCTTCTGCTCTTCGCTGCCCCACTTGTGGATCGCGGTCATGGCGAGCGAACCCTGGACGGACACGAAAGTGCGAATGCCGGAATCGCCAGCCTCGAGTTCCATGGCGGCAAGGCCGTATTCGACGGCGGTGCGGCCGGGGCAGCCGTAGCCCTCCAGGTGCATGCCAAGGACACCGAGTTCGCCAAGTTCCGCAGGTAGCTCCCGTGGGAAGACGGCGTCCTCGTACCATCGCGCGATGTTTGGCCGGATGCGCTGGTCCGTAAAGTCACGCACCCTCTCGCGAAGCTCCAATTCCTCGCTGCTCAAGAGCGATTCGAGGGCCAGGACATCGGAGGTATTCGTCGTTGAATGGCTCATGGCAGCATCTTAGGCCGGACATGCTCCACCGAGTCCGCTGTGACCGCCGACGCCGGCGCGGCTGGCGCCCACACCGTGCCAGAATTGAGCCATGGCCGCGGCGGAAGTGAACGGAACGGGACTGCCGCTACCGGCAGTCGAGGGGATCGGGCGACCCCGCATACTGGCCGGCCTCGTCCTGGCCCTGCTGCTTCCTGCCGCCATCGAAGTCCTGGTATCCCTACTGGACTACCGGAACTTCGCCATGATCATGCTTTTTCAACTGGCTGTTGCTGCTGCCGTCGCCGCCATCGGAGGATTGTGGCCGGCAGTGGTGGCAGCGGTCCTCGGCAGCTTGCTCTTGAACTACTTTTCGGCCGAACCCGTGGGATCCCTGTCCATCGCCGACCCCTCGACGCTATTCACATTGGCCATCTTCCTGGCCGTGGCGTGTGGCGTGGCGCTCGCCGTTGGCTTGGCAACCCGACGGGCCCAGGAGGCCGCGCACTCCGGCGCAGAGGCCAAGGCGCTGAGCGAATTGGCCCTGCGGATACTGAGCTCGGACGGCAGCCTTGAGTCCTTCCTGGACAAAATCCGTGTCAACCTCGGGATGGAGGCAGTGACACTTTTGTCCACCGCCGCCTCACCGGAAGGTACTGGACAAAACTGGCGGGTTCTAGCGAGTTCCGGGGTCGAGCCGCCGGTGACGCATGCGGCCGCTGACCATGCCGCCGTCGTCGATCCCAATTACACGCTGCTCCTCCGGGGCGGTCCCCTTTCCGAACAGCACCGCCGCATGCTCGCCGCGTTCGGCGCTTTCGTGGTGGCCGTGCGGGATCGACAGCAACTGGTCAGGAGCAGGCAGGACAACGTCCGCCTGGCGGAAGGCAACAAGATGCGCACCTCCATCCTGCGCGCAGTCTCCCACGATCTCCGGACTCCGCTGGCTGGAATTAAGCTAGCCGTCAGCAGCCTGCGCCAGGACGACGTGACCTTTGCTCCCGAGGACGAACGCGAACTGCTGGCTACCATCGAGGACTATGCCGACCGTCTCGATCACTTGGTGGACAACCTACTGGACATGTCCCGCATCACTGCCGATGCCGTAAACCCGTTGCTGCGCGGCCTGGGCTGGCACCAGATCCTGCCGGAGGCCTTGCGCGGCGTGCCTGCGGAGCGCATCCGCAATGAGCTTGCGGCCAACCTTCCGTATGTAGAAGCCGACGCCGGGATGCTGGAACGGGTCGTGGCAAACCTTGTGGAGAACGCAGTGAAGTACGCGCCGGAATCCGATGTTGTGCTGGTGGCGCGCGCCGGCGCCGGCATCGCCGCGGACGGACGGCCGGCCAGTGAACTGCGGGTGATGGATCATGGCCGGGGCATCGCGCCCGCGGCCGTGCTGGAACTGTTCCAGCCTTTCCAACGGCTCGATGATTCCCCCTCCAGCCGGGACGGGCGCACCGGAATCGGACTGGGACTTGCCGTCGCCAAAGGATTCACGGAAGCGATGGGCGGTACGCTCATGGCGGAGGCGACGCCGGGAGGCGGGCTGACCATGGTGGTCACGCTCCCTTTGTGGACGGGAGGGCGGCCATGAACCTGGTGCTGATTGTGGAAGATGAGGTCCAGATCGCCCGGGCCATGCAGATCAATCTCCATGCCCACGGCTACCGTGCCATCAGCGTCGGCAACGGAACGGATGCGCTCAAAGCTGCCGCGCAGCAGCCCGTGGACATTGTGGTCCTGGATCTTGGCCTGCCGGATATGGATGGCGTGGATGTTATCAGGGGCATTCGGGGCTGGAGCACCATGCCCATCATTGTGTTGTCCGCCCGGCACGGTTCGGAAGACAAGGTGGAAGCCCTCGACGCCGGCGCCGACGACTACGTCACCAAGCCTTTCGGGCTGGATGAACTCCTGGCCAGGCTCCGTGCCGCCTCGCGTCGGGCAGCTCCGCGGCATGAGGTGCCGACGCTCCAGACCGCGGACTTCTTGGTTGACCTGGCCGGAAAGAAGATCACGAAGGACGGCGCCGAAGTGCGGCTTACGCCCACGGAATGGAACATCCTGGAATTGCTGGTGCGCAACGCCGGCCGTCTGGTCAGCCAGCAGCAGATCCTCACCCAGGTCTGGGGGCAGGCCTATGCCAAGGAAACCCAATACCTTCGGGTCTACATTGCCCAGCTCCGGCGCAAACTCGAACGCGACCCCGCTCAACCCCGCCACCTGCACACCGAGGCCGGCATGGGATATCGCTTCGATCCGTAGCTGCGTACGTAGACTGTATCCATGGATACCGCATCGTTGCTTGCTGTTTGCCGGGTATACGAGCTCCTGCCTGATCCCGAAGGGTCAGTCGGGGTGACGGCCATTGACAAGCGACCCATTGACGGCCCGGTGAAGGTCCACAAGCTGGGGCTCCATGGAGACATCCAGGCCAGCCGGATCCACCACGGCGGCGAGGATCAAGCGCTCTATGCCTACTCCCAGGCCGATGCCGATTACTGGGCGAAGGAACTCCAACGGGACATGCCTCCCGGTATCTTCGGGGAAAACCTGCGCGTTGCAGGAATCGAGACCACCGGTGCCGTGATTGGCGAACGCTGGAAGATCGGCCTGGACGTCGAGGTTGAGGTCACGTCACCGCGGGTGCCCTGCGCGACCTTCCAACGCCGCATGAATGAACCGCAGTGGGTCAAGCGGTTCACTGAGGCGGGACGGGTCGGCACCTATCTGCGTGTGGTGCGGACCGGGACAGTTTCGGCCGGGGACTACATCCACAAACTTTTTGTGCCGAAACATGGCATCACGGTGGGGCAATGGTTCAGCAACCCCAACGTGGAAGACATGCAATTGCTGCTCGACGCCGAGGCGGATGGCGAAGTCCTGCTCCAATCCGACTACCACGACACCTTTGAAAAGCTCATGCGCCGCAACGGGGTCGATGCCTGAATCCCACTCGGACGGCCGTCGAGAGAGGCGGACTAGAGGGGCACCTGGGGTGCGGATGTGCGCAAGCTCACCGCCGCCGTCGACGGTTAAGTCGCCACGGGACTGATCTGTGCCCTACACTTGAAATATCCCCCACTCCGGAAATCCCTTTTTCCTGCCCAATTCTTGAGGCAGGACTGGTCAGTGTTGGGGCCCGCAAAATGTGTGCGGGCAGTTTCATAGGGAGAGCCGGGCGAAGAAAACGCTGTACAGACTGCTGAGATAGCAGCCAAGAGATGCAGCGGGAAGTCCTGCCATGGGATTGCGACAGCGCCGGACTTCTTGCGAGCACCAGAGCCTCCTGGTTCTTTTGCACGCAACGTGTACTGCGGCCAAGCCCAACCGGGCCGCGCCGACTGGCCCCCTATGGATGAGGAAACTTCCCCTATGCCCGAAAACCTGAACGACCCGTTCGTCGCCGAGTCTGCCGACACAGCAGAGACCGCCGTCGAGACCGTAGAAACCCCCGAAGCTGCCGAAGTTCCGGCCGCTGAGTTCATCGAGCCCGCAGCGCCCGCTGAAGCTGTTGCGCCCGTTGAGGCTTCGGCCCCTGAGGCTTCGGCCCCGGCCGAATCCCCTGCCGAAGAAGAGGAAGAGGGCGTCCGCTTCGTCGACCTCGGAATCGACCCACGCGTTCTGAAGGCCCTGCAGGACGTCGGCTACGAGAAGCCGTCTCCGATCCAGGCAGCAACCATTCCGCTGCTGCTCGAAGGCCGCGACGTCGTGGGCCTCGCCCAGACCGGTACCGGTAAGACTGCAGCATTCGCAGTACCGGCACTGTCCCGCCTGGCCGAACTCCACGACCTCAACGGCCCGTCCCGCAAGACCCAGGCCCTGGTTCTTGCTCCGACCCGCGAGCTTGCGCTCCAAGTTGCCGAGGCTTTCACCTCGTACGCCAAGCACATTGATGACTTCACGGTTCTCCCAGTCTACGGCGGCTCGGCCTATGGCCCACAGCTTGCCGGCCTGCGCCGCGGTGCACAGGTTGTTGTCGGTACCCCCGGCCGTGTGATCGACCACATCTCCAAGGGTTCCCTGGACCTGTCCGAGCTGCAGTACCTGGTACTTGACGAAGCCGATGAGATGCTCCGCATGGGCTTCGCCGAGGACGTTGAGCAGATCTTCCAGCAGACTCCGGAAGACCGCCAGGTTGCGCTGTTCTCTGCCACGATGCCGAGCCAGATCCGCCGCATGTCCAAGCAGTACCTGAACAACCCGGCGGAGATCTCGGTCAAGTCCAAGACCACTACCGGCGCCAACACACGCCAGCGGTACTTGCAGGTCATGGGCCCGCACAAGCTCGATGCGCTGACCCGCATCCTTGAGGTTGAAGAGTTCGACGGCGTCATCGCTTTCGTGCGCACCAAGATGGCCACCGAGGACCTCGCCGACAAGCTGAAGTCCCGCGGCTTCCAGGCTGCCGCCATCAACGGCGACATCCCGCAGCAGCAGCGTGAGCGGACTGTCGACGCGCTGAAGGAAGGCCGCATCGACATCCTGGTGGCCACCGACGTCGCGGCCCGTGGCCTTGACGTTGAGCGCATCAGCCACGTGGTCAACTACGACATCCCGCACGACACCGAGTCCTACGTGCACCGCATTGGCCGTACCGGCCGTGCAGGCCGTAGCGGCGACGCAATCCTGTTCATGACGCCGCGGGAGAAGTACCTGCTGCGCTCGATCGAGAAGGCCACCCGCCAGCCGGTTGAGCAGATGCACCTGCCCACCGCCGAGACGGTCAACACGTTGCGCTTGGGCAAATTCGCAGACAAGATTACCGAGACCCTCGAATCCGAGGACGTTGCGGCGTTCCGTGACTTGATCTCCTCCTACGAGGAAGAGCACAACGTTCCGGCTTCGGAGATCGCTGCCGCTTTGGCCGTCATGGCACAGGGCGGCCAGCCGCTCCTGGTAAAGGAACTGCCGGCTGCACCGGAATTCCAGAAGCGCGAGCGCTCCAAGGACGGCTTCGGTTCGCGAGGCCCGACCCGCACCCTGACCGAGGGCAACGCCACCTACCGGATCGCCGTCGGACGCCGTCAGCGCGTCATGCCGGGTTCGATCGTTGGCGCCATTGCCAACGAAGGCGGCATCTCCTCGGCGCAGATCGGCGGCATCGACATCCGCTCGGACCACTCCCTGGTGGAGCTTCCGGCTGACCTGAGCCCCGATCAATTGCGTGCCCTGTCCCGCACACGGATCGGCGGCGAGCTGATCCACCTCGAACTGGACAACGGTCGCAAGCCTGCCTCCTCCGACCGTGGCGGCGAGCGTGGCGGTTACTCCGGTGGCAGCCGCGGCGGCGACCGTGGTGGCTACTCCGGTGGAGACCGTGGTGGCAACTTCAAGGGCAACGGTGGCTTCAAAAAGGAGTTCCGCAAGACTGAAGGCGACCGTGCCGGCTACGCCGGTGGCGAGCGTTCATCCGCTGACCGCGGCGGCCGTTCCTACAGCGAGCGCAGCAGCGCCGGTACCGGGACGGGCAGCTATGGCGACCGGGGGCAGAGCAGTGATTCCCGCTTCGGCGGCAGCGGCGCACGCAAGCCGCGCACTGGCGGAGACGCAGGCAACCGCGATTTCAACCGCAAGGGCAAGTGGTAAACAGGACTAGTTCCTGGATTTCGGTCAGAGGCCGGCTTTCGAGCCGGCCTTTGGCTGTTTAACCCAACCAAAGATGGGGAAGACACGCCGCCCGCGCGTGTGGAAAGGTTGGCTCATGGGTTTCCTCGATGGGTTGAAGAAGAATCTCGGCTTCGACAAGGCCGAACACAAGCCGACTGGACGGCCCTCGGAGGCCCCACAGAAGGCCGCTGAAGCCTCAACGGAGGAGACGGTCCAAAGTCCCGTGCCGGAGCCGTCAGCGGAAGCTCCCGCGGGGGAGGGTATCGCAGTGCCCGACGGCGGTGCTCCCGCCGCCAGCGCAGGGCAGGTCACCGAAGTCGTAGTGGAAGCAGACGATACCTTGAGCGGCATCGCCATGCAGTTCGGCGTTGACTTGGATGCCCTGATCGCAGCGAACGCGGACACGGTGCCCAATCCGGATCACATCTACCCGGGCCAGGTACTCCGCCTGCCCTAGTATCAATGCCTTTCCGGGGCAACATTTGGGCGCGGACGCAAATTGTGTCGACGCCACTTTTCCCTGTCCGGCAGCCGATTTGTTGCCTGCGAAATCGTCCGGTAGAGTATTTACTCGTTGCCCCCCTAGCTCAGTGGTAGAGCGCGTTCTTGGTAAGAACGAGGTCACCGGATCGATTCCGGTGGGGGGCTCTGAATGAGGGCCTGTGTCAAGGCGGTTTTTGACCGGCTTGTCACAGGTTTTTCTCATTCATGGCGGTGTAGCTCAGTTGGTTAGAGCGCACGACTCATAATCGTGAGGTCGGGAGATCGAGCCTCCCCACCGCTACAGTTTCCGCAGGTCAGAGGCGTTTTTGCTTCTGGCCTGCTTCTGTTTTGACGGCCAATCCAACGGAAACCCAACTAATTGCGCGAGCTGGGTTCGGCCCTGTGCACTTAAATGTCAGCGGGTTCGGGTTTAGTATCAAGTACGACGAGGAGGCGAAGCCCTGATGGCACCCACAATTGCTCTGACGAGACACCAACTGAAAAACCATCGCAAGGCGATCCTCAAGAGACTGGGGGTCTCTCTGGAGCAGTTCACAGAGACGGTTCGCACGAGCACCCTTAGCGGTGCCGAGTGGGAGGCGAAGGATCAGCTAGAGGAGACCTTCTTCTTGCTTGGCGAACGCTCGCCCTGGTCGGTTGACTGAGCCCACCCTAGAACAGCGGTCGGCGCTGTTCGCGTCCGAGATCCAAGTGACTCTAGACCGTTCCCTGCCGGGCAGTCGCGTAGTTGCTTCGTACAAGGCACCGTCCGGCGACAAGTTCGTGGTCCGGCTGCAAGACGAGAAGATGCCCCTGACCGTGGCAGGCAAGACCGTTGCCTTCCTTGGCTGTTCCATGGACCAGGAGTTGGACAGGTCTGGGGCATATTTGAAGACTTGCGGCTCCAAGATAACTGTTTGGTCCAAGATTGACCGGACGCCCCTCATTAGGCTCGAATACGATGCTCGGATGAGGGGCGCGCCTATCTCCCACTGGCAGATCCACGCCGAACGGGGTGCCATGAGTCACCTTCTGGGCCGAGCGCATGCGGTTGACCCCTCTAAGGTCAGCAGACCTCACGATTTCAGCTCGCTTCATTTCCCGATCGGCGGAGAGCGGTTCCGGCCCTGCCTGGAAGACATGATCCAGTTCCTGATCGATGACTGCGGCGTTGATTCCCTATCTGGGTGGAAAGATGCTGTCGAGTCCGGGAGGGAGAAGTGGCGCAGAATTCAACTTCGATCTGTTGTTCGCGATTCCCCCGAAGATGCCGCGTCTGTGCTCCGTAACTTGGGGTACGCCGTGGAAGGCCCAAATGAGGTTGTTGCAGACAGGCTGGAGCCACTACGGAAGTGGTAAGTAGCGCACAACATCGTCCAGAACATCAGCAACTTCGGTATGGACAGCCTTCCTGCCCATATACACGTCCTGGGTCATGGATATCTGGGCGTGGCCGAGCTGGTCGGCGCCAACACGCGCTGAGAGGCCCTGCGCATCCAGCAGGGTCGCCAGAGTCTTCCGGAAGGTGTGGGAGGTCACCCAATCCAACTTGAGGCAGCTACGGACCGTGCGCCACTGCTTGTGCACAGCGGACGGATCCCTGAGCGTGCCAAGGGCGGACGGGAACACGACGTCGTGCACATTACCGAGTGCTGCCATTTGGCGCCCCATGAGCATGGCGATGGCGAACGCCGGCAGGGGCAGCACTCGTTTGCCGGCCGCCGTCTTTGTGAAGCTCTCGCGGATCATGCCCTGCCCCGGGATGCGGTTGACCTTTCCCGTGATTTCCACGGTCTTGGCGGTGAAGTCGATATCCTGCCAGCGGATGCCCAGCACCTCGGAAATGCGGGCGCCGGTCGCCGCAAACATCGTGACGACGTCCGTTAAGTCGGCCCCGCTGCAGTACTCGCTCAGTGTCTGTCTGGGTGTGACCTTGTTGGCCGGATTCAGGACAATCCGGGAGGACCGCATGGCGTCCAGGATGCCGCGAAGCTCATCAGCCGAGAGGGCGCGTGCGGCCTTGGACTCCATCTTGATAGTGCCGACATCACGCACGGGGTTGGTCGTCGCCGCTCCGAAGCGTACAGCGAGACCAAACATGCCACTGAGGATCACGCGGGCCGACTTCGCGACTGAGGGACCATGGTTGTTCTTGAGGGCCTTCACGAAGCCATCCAGCCGCTGTGTCGATGCCTCCCGGATCTTGTAGCCCCCGAGACCTTTTAGAACGTACGTGGACGCGTATCGGTAGCGTTCCATCGTCCGGATAGCACGGCCTTCTTCCAGCAAGTGGGCCTCGTAGGTGGTTGGGCCCCCGTTAGCAGTCCAGCGTCTATGCGATAGCTAATTGGTTTTCTTGCGTCCAGTTCTCCCAGTA
>NZ_JAPFFT010000043.1 GCF_026241105.1 Arthrobacter rhizophilus
CGGCGCTGCGGGACCGCCCCGGCGATAATGGCCCCGGCCCGGACGGGCAGGATCTGCCTTCACTTCATATCGTCTAGTCCGGCGCAGCCACATCTAGTCCAGCCCAGTCCAGTTTGGCGCCGTCGAGTTCCCGGATCCGCGGGAACTAAGCCTGCTTGTTGAGCGTCCTGCCGATGATGGCCTGCGTGAGTGCATCCACCACCTCTGCGTTCGCGAGCGGGTTGCGGATGAGTGTGAAGTCGACTTCGCCCACGGGCGGGAGGCCGAAGCGCCGGGTGATCACGGTGAGGTCCTCGGGAACCAGCGACGACGGCATGACGGCGACGCCGATGCCGGCGCGCACCGCTGCCAGGACGCCCGCGATCTGCTTGGTGGAGCAGGTGACCCGCCACGTCCTGCCCATGGCCTCAAGGGCATCGATGGCCAGTTTGCGGCTGACGCTCGGTGCCGGATAGCAGATCAGCGGCACGGGGCTTGCGGGGTCCAGCAAGGTCTGTTCGACGCCGACCCAGGCAAAGTTGTCGTGCCGGACCACGGTCCCGTCCTTGGCCTCGCCCACCCACTTCACGAACACCAGATCCAGTTGGCCGGCGTTGACGCGTTTGTAGAGCTGGTCACTCTGGCTCACCGTGAGTTCGAGGTTGATCTGGGGATACAGCTGCCGGAATTCGCGAAGGATTCGCGGCAGGCCCGTAATGGCAAGATCGTCGGCGGTTCCGAAGCGCAGCCGGCCGCGCATGGCGGAACCGGAGAAATACCTCGCCGCGGAATCGTGGGCCGCCAGGATGTTCCGGGCAAAACCTGCCATTGCGTCGCCATTGTCCGTGAGCCGCACATCCCTGGTGTCGCGTGCCACGAGCGCCCGCTTTGCCGCCGTCTCCAGCTTTCTCACGTGCTGGCTCACTGTGGGCTGGGCCAGGCCTAGGCGCTCGGCGGCCTTGGTGAAACTCAGGGTCTCGGCGACGGCCAAGAAGGACCGCAGCTGCACTGGCTCGAACACAGGGCTCCTTGAAAAGGTGGGGGGGACCGTTGCTCACCGTACTGTATTGCATTTCGCAATGCTAGTTATACTGCCAATTCGCTTCCATAATTGTGGCCACCCACCCTAGCGTTAAGTGCATCCCAGCGAAACGTCTATCCAAGGACTTCTTTTGGCACCCCCACCGCCGTCAGCGGCACATGTCAGCCAATCCTCCATCGATTCACTCGTCGCAAGCAGCAGAAATTCAGGCGCTGCTGACTACTCGGACACAGTCACCCAGCCGATCGCCGTCGTGAGCGAACGGCTACCTTGGCGGCACACATTCATTTCCCTCAAAGTACCCAACTTCAGGATCTTTGCCGTTGGCCACTTCGTGGCCGTGATTGCGCTCTGGATGCAGCGGATCGCCCAGGACTGGCTGGTGCTCCAGCTCTCCGGCTCCGTCACCGCCGTCGGAATAACCGTGGCGTTGCAGTTCACGCCTTCGCTGTTCCTGGGCCCCTGGGGCGGCATGATGGCGGACCGCTTTCCCAAGCGACGCATTCTCATCCTGTGCCAAAGCGTCGCGGCCTGCCTCGCGGCCATCCTTGCCATATTGGCGCTGAGCCACCGCATCGAGGTGTGGCACGTTTACGTGATTGCGTTTGTCCTGGGCCTCGTGACCGTCCTGGACCAGCCCGCGCGGCAGGTCTTCGTCAACGAGCTCGTGGGACCGAAATACCTGCGGAACGCCATCAGCGTCAACTCCACCACGTTCCAGTTGGGCGGCCTGATTGGTCCCGCCCTGGCTGGCGTGCTGCTGACCGCGGTCGGCGCGGGCTGGGCCTTCGCCGCGAACGCAGTGGCCTGCTGTTCGACGGTCACCATGCTCCTCATGCTCCGCAAGAACGAACTCTTTGTCAGCACGCCTGTGCCAAAACGCAAGGGGATGCTGCAGGAAGGCCTGCGCTACGCGCTGAGCAAGCCCACCATCTACTGGCCGTGGCTCATGGCCGGATTTGTAGCGGTTTTCGCGATGAGCCTGCCTGTGCTCCTCGCCGCCTTCGCGGACCATATCTACCATGCGGGCGCCGGCGGTTACGGCTTGCTTAACGCCATGGTTGCACTTGGCGCGCTTGCCGGAGCAATCACTTCGGCCCGCCGCCGCCAATTGCGTCTGCGCTCAGTGGTCCTGTCCGCCGGGATGTACGGCTTGATGCTGTGCTTGGCCGCGTTGGCGCCGTCCATGGCGTGGCTCGCCGCTGCCATGGTTCTCTCCGGGTTTTGGTGCCTCATGTTCCTGACCGCCGCCAACCAACTGGTCCAAGTCAGCGCCAACATGAGCATCCGCGGACGCGTCATGAGCCTCTACATCATGGTGCTCATCGGTGGCCAAGCCATCGGTGGACCCATGATGGGTTGGCTCGCCGAGCACCTGAACCCGCACGCGGCGCTCTTGGTGTCCGGCGGGGTGCCGGCGCTCGCAGCGGCGACGGTCGCCGTCGTGCTCGCGCGGAAGTCTGAGTTGCGGCTCAAAGTGAACGTTCGGGACCGACGCCGGATGGTGCGGATTGTCCCGCAGTCGGCGTAGCGCCGAACCCGGCTGAGCCGGGCGCCTGCCAGGCGCCCGGCTCCCGGCGTGTATGAACCAAGGCCCGCTTAGGCCACAAGATGCGGGTAGTCCGCCGTGCGCCCTTGGAACTGCAGCACGTCCGGGTTGCGGATGATGCCGTCCCGGATCTCGATGGCACGGGAGATTGTCTCGTTGGCGTCCCAGGCCTCTGGGCCCGAAATGACGGTCTCGACGAACGGCAGGAGCGCTTCGCTGATCTCCCAGCTGGACGAGTTCCACAAGTAGGACGGGCTGTGGTCCACCCCGTAGTAGTTGATGTGGTCGCCCACGGTGAACATGGGTTCGGCGAAGGTCGTGGTCCGTGCCCAACTGAAGCCCATGCCTTCGTCGCAGGAGACGTCGACAATCAAGCTTCCCGGCTGGAACGCGTCGAGGTCCTCAGTCCGCAGGTAAGTCAGCGGCGAGTTCGGGTCCTGCAGGGTGCAATTGACCACGATGTCGCTTGCTGCGAGGAACGGCGCCAACGGCAGGCGGCCACGATCCGTAATGACCTCACTCAAGAACGGGGCGTTCTGGTCGTGGTCGAACTGCACGATCCGCACCGAGTGGATGGGGGAGCCGACCGCTGCGACACCGCGGTTTGTCAGGACCTGGACGTCGTGGATGCCATGGGCGTTCAGGGCGGTGACCGCGCCACGCGCTGTGGCTCCAAAACCAATTACGACGGCGCTGAGGCGCCTCCCGTAATCACCGGTGGAGCCAGTCAGGGCAAGGGCGTGGATGACGGAACAGTAGCCTGCAAGCTCGTTGTTTTTGTGGAACACGTGGAGGCCAAAGCCGCCGTCGCTGGCCCAGTGGTTCATCGCCTCAAAGGCGATCAAAGTCAGCTTCTTATCGATGGCGAGCTGGGTGATCGCCCGGTCCTGGACGCAGTGCGGCCAGCCCCAAAGGACCTGACCGTCACGGAGATCGGCAAGGTCTTCCGGCTGCGGCTTGGGCAGGAGGATCACATCTGACTCGGAGATCAATTCTTCACGGCTTGCCATGCCGCCGACCAAGGGCTCCAGTTGGCTGTCCGAAAAGCCGAAGCGCTCGCCGTAGCCGCGCTCCAGCCGGATGTGCTGCCTGAGTTCCGGAGCGATGCGCTCCAGATGCAGGGGATGGACTGGAAGCCGGCGCTCGTCCGGCTTCCGCGATGAGGAAAGGATTCCGAGGGTCATGGCGCCTATATGGCCGCTCACTTTTTGTTGCCGGTTGCCGGCTTGGCCACCGTGGTTGCGGAGGACTCTGAAGCCCTTTTATCCGCACGCTTTTCTTTGATGGATTTGCCGGATTTTTTCGATGCAGCTTGGCGAGGTGATTTGTCAGCCATGATTGCTCCCTAGAGCAGAGCCGAAATGGCTCCTAGCTCCTGACGATACACCCTTCACCCTTCAGGGTTGGGCGCCTTGTGTCCGGACGGCCGCCGAGGGGCCGGACAAGGATGCCCTGCTAGGGAAAATGGAGCGGGCGACGGGAATCGAACCCGCGTATCGAGCTTGGGAAGCTAGCGCTCTACCATTGAGCTACGCCCGCAATGCCCGGCAATGCAGCCGGAGCAGATCCCAGCTTAGCGCAGATAGCGCGGCGATCCAGACACAGACTCACCGGCTGCTGGCCCGTTTTCTTCCGCCGCGATCACGGTCGCATCAAGTTTGGTGCGGAGCTCGTAAAGATTCGGTTAAGGCTCGACGCGGGTGTGTTGCCCTGAGTCGCGCCTGACTATTCTGTAGCAGTTAGCTGCTGTGTCATGGGGAACCCGGCTATGCCTATGAGCCGTACGCCGAAAGAGGATTCCGTGGCATTTGCAGAGCATGAAGTACTCATTTGTCGCGACGCAATGACCGTCTACCGGTTCCTTGTGGACGGCTTGAACAATCCCCTCTGGCGCAGCGGAATCCGCAGCATTTCCCTCCGCTCAGGACACGCTGGCGAAAAAGGCGCCGTCTATCAGCAGACCTTGACAGGCCCTGGCGGGCGGCCGATTGCGGCTGACTTCCAGATCACCGAGGCCCGGCCCGGCGCGGAAGTGCGTTTCGCCGTCGTCACCGGTCCTGCGCGCCCCACCGGTGGGTACTATCTCAGCACTGAGGGCCCAAACACGCGCCTGCGGTTCGCGCTGGAGTTACATCCCAAGGGCTTGCAGAAACTCATGAACACCATGATCCAGAAGACCATGGAAGACGAAGTAGTTCAGCTGGAGCAGCTCAAGGCGGTCATCGAGGGGCAGGCGACGGAGGCGTAGCGTGCACCGCAATTCGCCTCAATGTTTCCCCGGATTCGCGTCGTGCCACCTTCCCAAACACAACAGCGGTAACGGCAGTCTGTGCGGTGCACTATAGTCCCATCCGCCACTCCCGCACCGCCGTCTATGTCGCATGCGGTATTTTTGATCCTGTGCTGATCTCTGACCGCGACATACGTGCCGAAATCGACTCCCGACGCATTGTCCTGGAGCCCTACGACCCCGAGATGGTTCAGCCGTCCTCAGTGGATGTCAGGATTGACCGCTTCTTCCGGCTGTTCGACAACCACAAATACGCGCACATCGACCCCTCCGAGGAGCAGCCTGAGCTGACCCGCTTGGTTGAGGTCGAAGGCGACGAGCCTTTCATTCTGCACCCGGGCGAGTTCGTGCTCGGTTCAACGTATGAGACTGTGAGCCTGCCGGACGACATTGCCGCGCGCCTGGAGGGCAAGTCTTCGCTGGGACGCCTCGGTTTGCTGACGCACTCCACCGCCGGCTTCATCGACCCCGGGTTCTCCGGCCACGTGACCTTGGAGTTGTCCAACGTTGCCACGCTTCCCATCAAGCTGTGGCCGGGAATGAAAATCGGCCAGCTGTGCTTCTTCCGTCTCTCCTCGGCCGCTGAACATCCCTATGGCTCCGGTGAATCCGGCAGCCGCTACCAAGGCCAGCGCGGCCCCACCGCGAGCCGCAGCCACCTGAACTTCCACAGGACGTCCGTCTAGCACTTCCCTTCCGCGCGCCGAGACGGGAGATCCCCCAAGACGCTCGCTCAGATTTGTGGGCAATAACGGGAACGCTCGCTCAGATCATGTGAGCGAGCGTTCGAAGGAAACACCCCAAAAGTGAGCGAGCGTCGGAGACAGGGCGAGACCTCACGTCTCGAATGAGGCAACGGGTTCGGATGCTTTCGGCTTGCGTGGAGACTTGCGGAAAACCTTGACCACAGGCTCCACGAAACGGGCTGCGAGCGGTCCGACGATGGCCATGAGCAGCACATACGCCGTGGCTAGTGCCGCGAGATCGCGCGGGACTGCTCCCGAGGTTACGGCCAGCCCGGCAATGACAATCGAGAACTCGCCGCGGGCTATCAGGGCCGCGCCCGCGCGGAACCGGCCAGGTACGGCAATGCCTGCCCGTTTGGCGGCCCAGAATCCGGTCAGCAACTTGGTAACAGCGGTCACGAAGGCCAAGAGCAGTGCCCAGCCGAGCACCGGCGGGATGGTGGACGGGTCCGTGTTGAGTCCGAAGGCCACGAAGAAGATAGCGGCAAAGAGATCCCGTAGAGGCTCGAGAATTCGCGTCGCGTTGTGGGCGGTTGCCCCGGAAATCGCAATGCCCAGCATGAACGCGCCCACAGCCGCGGAGACTTGGAGGGCGGACGCGATACCGGCAACCAGTAGGGCGGCCCCGAGGAGATTGAGCAGGAAGACTTCAGAGTTTTCGCTGTGCACGGCCTGGGATACCCGGTGGCCGTGCTTGAGGGCCACCACCAGCACTAGCGTGACCACGGCCAATGCAATACCCACGGTCTGGAGTCCGCCCAGGAAGCCCACACCCGCGAGGATCGCCGTGAGGATCGGGAGATAGATGGCCATGGTGAGGTCTTCGAACACCAGGATGGCCAGCACCACCGGAGTTTCACGGTTACCGATTCGGCCGAGATCCGTAATTACCTTCGCGGCAATGCCCGACGACGAAATATAGGTGACACCGCCCATGACGATCGCGCCCACAAGTCCCCAACCGAGCAACACGGCGATACCCGCACCGGGAAGGAAATTCAGTATCAGGTCCAGCACGCCCGCTTGCCAAGACCGCCGCAACCCCGTGACGAGCTCGGCCGCGGTATATTCCAATCCGAGCATCAACAGGAGCAGGATGACACCGATTTCGCCGGAAAGATGCGCGAACTCGTGCATGCCATCGAGCTTGATCAGCCCACCCGCCCCGAAGGCCAGTCCCCCCACCAGATAGAGCGGAATGGGGGACATGCCGATCCTGCCGGCCAATCGAGCCAAGAGTCCGAGGCAGAAAACGACTGCACCCAGCTCAATGAGGGTCAGGGCCAGGGGGTCCATGAACGTCAGCCGTTGCGCAGAATGGCAGCCGCAGAGTCAAGACCTTCCTGCGTACCGACAGCCACCAGCAGATCACCCGTGTGAAGAACGACGTCGGGTGCCGGCGACGGAACCACTTCGCCTTCTCGCATGATCGCCACGATCGAGACACCGCTGCGGGTGCGGATCTGGGCTTTGCCCATGGGCTGGTTGGTAAAAGGGGAGTCCGCGGTGATGGAGAACTGCCGGGTGACAATGCCGGGGATTTCCTTGTGGGCCTCGGCGAGGCGCATGGCGATGTGCTGCCCGCCCAGGAGGTTGCCCAGGGCGGCTGCTTCGTCGGCGGTCAACGGGATGGACGCCTGGCAGGTATCGGGATCGTCCCAGGTAGAGACGAAAAGCTCGGTTTCGCCTTCGCGCATCTCGACAACACCGATCCGGCGTCCCGAGGCCGTGATGAAATCCTTGCGGACTCCAAGGCCTGGAAGTTCTGTCTCATCCACGTTCATAAGTCCACCCTAGCCCTCTTGGTCGAGCGGTGGAATGACGCCACTCACGGCCGCCGAACAAAGCGATCCGCCCCTTACTAGGGGGTCAGCGCAAGTCCGCGCGCGGCGTCGTCGTAGTATTCCCGGTTGGCGAGCCCGGCGGCGGACGCCTCATCGAGAACCACCACGGCGTCGGCATGCCACTGCAGGATCGATCCGGGGCACGACGCCGTAAGCGGGCCCTCGACGGCGGCAGCGATCGCGGCCGCTTTCGCGGCGCCGGTGGCGATGAGCACCAGCCGGCGCGCATCCAGGACGGTCCCCAACCCCTGGGTGATGCAGTGCGTCGGGACATCGGCGTCGTCGTCGAAGAATCGGGCGTTGTCCCGCCGCGTGCGGGACGTCAGCCGCTTCAGCCGGGTGCGGGACGACAACGAGGATCCGGGTTCATTGAAGCCCACGTGGCCGTTGGCGCCGATGCCCAGGATCTGGACGTCGACGCCGCCGGCAGCGCGGATCGCGGCATCGTAGGCCGCCGCTCCGGCCTCGAGCTCCCCCTGCGTGGCACCGGTGCCGTCAGGAACGTTCAGCCCCGCCAGGGGAAGCCCGATGACCTCGCAGACCTCACGGATCAACACCTGCCGGTAGGACTGGACATGTCCCGCCGGGAGTCCAACGTATTCGTCCAAAGCGAAGCCACTGGCGGCCGAGAAATCGACGCGACCAGCGCCCGCAGCTGCCGCGAGCTCTGCGTACAGGCCCAACGGGGACGAGCCCGTGGCCAGGCCCAACACTGCTCTCTTGCCCGCGGGAAGACCTGAGAGGACGGCGTGGGCGGCAGCCGATGCAGCCGATTCCGGGGTGGGCGTGACAATGACTTCCATGGCAACTTTCTGTCGATGGGTGGTGTGCGGGGCGCGGCAGTCAGGCTTTGACAGTGCCGTCCAGCAGCAGGGACGTCAGGGCCTGGGAGACTGTGAGGGACGCACCATAAGTAACGATGTCCGCCCCGCCACGCGGCCAGCCGCACTCGACGGCGATCACCGCGTGTCCTTCCGCCCTCAATCGGGCGAAAACGGTCCAGAGCGGGTGCTCGGCATCCAAGCCGCGCCCGACGACGGCGACCCGGGCGCCGTCGGGCACCTCGCCTTCGCCGACCACCGCTTGAGTCGTGGAGGCGGGACCCCAGGGCACGTGACCGACGGCGAAATTGGCTCCGGTTTCAACCTGCACGATGGCCACGGGCTCCTGCCGCGCGAGCCACTTTTCGGCTGCCTCGGACACCTCGAAGGCCTCGGCGATGCGCTCGCCGTCGAGCTCCTTGGCATCAGCAATCACGCCGGAAGGCTGCGGCCGGCCACTTTGGAGCCCCAGCTGGCCCCTGATGGCGGCCTCTTGGATTTCCGCGGCGCCCGCAGCGGGGAAGCGCGAGGACAGCGCCGCCGTGCGGGCAGCGGCATCCGCCAGCCGCTCAAGGGGCAGGCGACCCTCGTCAACGGCGTCGGCGATCGCGTTGAGCGTCCGTTCGAAGAGGGCCGGGCCTGTTTCCGAGCCCAGGCACAGCAGGTCCGCCCCGGCTACCAGTGCACGGACGGCCGCTTCCGGAACGCCCGTCTCGGCCGATGCCCCGGCCATGTCCAGGGCATCCGTGATGATGACGCCCTCGAATCCCATGTCACGGCGAAGCAGGTCCTGCAGGATGCGCGAGGAGAACGTGGCGGGGTGGTCCGGGTCCAAGGCCTCAACCAGGATGTGGCTGGTCATGACGGTGGCACCGCCGGCCGAGACGAGCGCGCGGAACGGGACCAGTTCGCGGGCATCCAGGGTGGCGGCGTTGGCCGTGACCCGCGGGAGCGCCAGGTGCGAATCGGTGGTGGTGTCGCCGTGGCCCGGGAAGTGCTTGGCGCAGGATGCCACGCCGGCGTCTTCGAGTCCACGGATCCAGGCGGCGGTGTGCCGGGCCACCAGGTCCGGTTCGGCCCCGAAGCTGCGAACGCCGATCACGGGATTGTCCGGAGCGGAATTGACGTCGGCATCCGGGGCCAGGTTGAGATTGATGCCCAGTCCTGCGAGTTCGTAGCCGATGGCGCTGGCGCTGGCGGAGGTCAGTTCGACGTCGTCCAAACGCCCAAGCACTGCGTTGCCGGGCTGCGTTGATCCCGTGAGGTAGTGCAGACGCGTGACGTCGCCGCCCTCTTCATCGACGGCGATGAGCGTGTTCGGGGAATGGGAGCGGAGCCCGGCGCAGAGCTCGCGCAACTGCACGGGGGACGCCACATTGGTGCCGTAGAGGCACACAGCCGCGAGCCCGGCGTCGTACGCGTCCAGGATCCAGACGGGGACGGCGATGCCGGTGAATCCCGGCATGAGGGTGCCTGCCGCCAATCGGCGAAGGTGCGCGCGGGCGGGCCCGGTGGCAAAGGACTGGGTAGCGGGGGACTGAATCGTGTCCATGTCCGGCTCCTTTGGAGGGATGCTTAGTGGGTAGTCAGGGCTGGAAACGGCGAAGGCGCGGCGCTCAGGCCACACCCAGCTGGTTCCAGAGGACCATCACGGCGGCTCCGCGCAGGACAATGTCCTGCGCGTCTGCCGCGAGACGGACGGACACCGGTGAGGGGTCCTGGTGCAGTAGCCGCTCCAGCAGGGTTTGCTGGACGGCGTCGAGAAGGGGGCCCTCCAAGAGCTCCCGGGGTCCGCTGAGGACCACTTCAGCCAAGTCGAGCGCGCCCACCACGGGCGCGAGGGCGATGGCGAGGCGCTCGCCTGCTTCCCGGAGTACGACGTCGGCCGCGGACTCCGGTTCGGAGCTCGCTGCCGCTTCGGCCAGGGCCCGTTCAAGGCTGGGAACGGACATCCACGTTTCGAGGCAGCCGGTCTTCCCGCACTTGCACATGGTTCCGCCGTCGGTGCCGACGGTAACGTGGCCGATTTCGCCTGCCGCGGAGTGGGCACCCCGGGCACGCCGGCCGCCCACGATGAGTCCGGAACCGACGCCGCGGCCGATTTTCACGAGGACCATGTCGTCACTGCCGCCGCCGAAGGTGTGGTCCGCGTGGACTGCGGCATCGGCGTCGTTGGAGACGAGGGTGG
Source organism: Arthrobacter rhizophilus (assembly GCF_026241105.1). Taxonomy (GTDB): domain Bacteria; phylum Actinomycetota; class Actinomycetes; order Actinomycetales; family Micrococcaceae; genus Arthrobacter. The sequence goes on from NZ_JAPFFT010000043.1 coordinate 10,460, forward strand.
GCAAGCCGGTGTTCTCCTGGAGGAGATCGCGCAGCGCAACGTCCTTCCATTCGAAGTTGGGGGCGGTGGTGACCACGCCGTCCGCGTTGACGATGCCGGGGGTCCCGACGCCGATGCCCAGCAACGTGGCGGTTGCGCGCGCAACGGCCTCAGAAGCGAGTCCGAGGACCTGGTTGACCACGTCCCGCCCGGTTTCCGAAGCAATGGTGCGCTCGACGCGTTCGAGGATGTTGCCGTCAAGGTCCAGGACGGCGGCGCGCAGCACGGAATTTTCGGCCAGGTCCATGCCGATCACCTGGAGGCCTTGGCGGTTGATGTCTACAAGGATGGCCGGTTTGCCGGGGCGTACTTCATCCGATTGCCCCAGTTCCACCACGTGGCCGCGCTCGAGTAGGTCCGAGACGAGGTCTGATACGGTGACGCGGGTCAGGCCTAGCGTCCTGGAAAGTTCCGCGCGGCTCATCGGACCTGCCGAGTGCAGCGTCTGGCGCACCAAGGAGAGGTTGTGGGCACGCCCGTCGGAGGGCAGTGTCGCGGCGCCTGTTCGATCGGTACGGTGACGGTCGGTCCGGGGGCGGTCACGAAGGGCTTCCATGAGAGTTAGTAAACTCTACTAACAATCAAAGATCAAGGGTTTTCCTCGTCATATTTTTGCCGTCCCGCGCGGGGTCGGCCGTCCGGGGGGCGGCCTTCACTGGAGCGCAGCGGTCCTGGTCCTCAGCGCAACCGTCTTCTGCACGACTGTCTTCTGCGCAGCGGCCCTCAGCGCAACGGCGCTCAGCACAGCGGCCCTCAGCGGAGCGGGACTGTGGCGATTTCCGTCTTGCTCGGTGATTTGACGGGCAGGATCACCAACAGGCCGGCCAGGAGCACCACCATGATGCCCAGAATGCCCCAGCGTTGGGCTCCGCCCGGGGCCACCAGGGGTGTTGCCAGCGCGATGCACAAGGAAAAGAGCGCCGGTGCCAGGAAGCTCACTGCCCGGCCTGTAGTGGCGTAGAGTCCGAACAATTCGCCGGATTCGCCGTCCGGCGCAAGCCTCGCGAGGTAGGCGCGGGAGGACGCCTGCGCCGGTCCGACGAAGAGGCAGAGGAACAGGCCGAACACCCAGAAAGTGGAGCTGCCTGCCCAGTTGGCTCCGAAGAACACGTAGTCGCCATTGCCGAGCACCAGGATCGCTGTGCCGGCGACCAAGAGTCCTAGCAGGGAAATGACGATGACAGCCTTGGGGCCGATTCTGTCGTCCAGGAACCCGCCGATCATGGCACCGACGGCGGCCACCACATTTCCGAAAATGGCGAAGAAAATGACTTGCTTGAGCTCGAATCCAAAGGTCCCGGCAGCAATGACTCCACCAAAGGTGAAGACCGCCGCAAGGCCGTCGCGGAAGATGGCACTCGCGAGGAGGAAATAGATAGTGTGCGGGCTGGTTCGATAGATGGCCGTGATCCGGCGGGCCAACAAGCCGTACGAGGCCAGGAGCCCGAGCCGGGACTCCGGTTTCTTGACGGAAAGCTCCGGCACCGCAAAGAGGACGGGTAGCGCGAAGATGAAGAACCAAAGCGCGGAGAAAACAGCCACGAGCCTGATATTCAGGCTGTCCTGAGTGGAAGCTCCGAACCACTCAAACGACGGCTGGACGAAAAGCTGCAGCACCACGAGCAGCGCTACGATCCCGCCCAGGTACCCCATTCCCCAACCGAAGCCACTCACTTTGCCGATATTGGCAGGGGTGGAGATCTGCGCCAGCATGGCGTTGTAGTTGACGCCAGCGAACTCGAAGAACACATGGCCAAGCGCAATAAGTGATACGCCCAGAAGCAGGAACTCGGGCTTGGGAAAGACGAAGAAACACATGCCGGTGAGGACTGCGACAATCGCCGTGTTGACCCCAAGCCACAGCTTGCGGCGGCCACCGGAATCGGATCGTTGGCCTGTGATGGGAGCCAAGAGCGCAATCGCGACGCCGGCAATCGCCAACGCAGCCCCCAGTACCGCAGATGCGGAATCTCCTCCGCCGAAGGCTTTGGACGTCAGGTAGACCGTGAACACGAAGGTGGTCATGACGGCGTTGAATGCTGCGGAACCCCAGTCCCAGGAGGCCCACGCAAGAATCTGGCCCTTGTTGGACAGGGCTGGACCGGAAGCAAGCTCGGATGCCGGGTGCGGGGCCTCAGGTGCGGTTGCCATGTTCATGGACTGAATGGTAGCCGCCTGAAGCGACAGTTTTGGGACGTGTTGCTGGCCGGCATCGAACCGCACCCCCATACACCGTGGAAGCGGACATTGCTTGTCACATCCGGTTGATAAACTACCTGCACCGAACCCAACGATTGACCGCCTGCTCCAACTTTTGACAATTCATTCCTGACTTTGCGGAGATACCAGTGATCACAGTTCTTGCCGTGACCTTTGCAGCGGCAACTGTGGCGCCTTGGATCTTCCGGAAACTCCAGCGGAATGCTTTCTACGTCCTCGCAGCGGTTCCCGGAGGGGCTTTCGTCTGGCTGCTTTTGCAGTATGGCCAGATCTATCCCGGCCAGAACCTTACTGGCTCAGGCGCAGGCACTACAGGTGGCTTCGTCGAAGAGACCCTCCCCTGGATTCCAAACCTCAAGCTTGAGTTTGCCTTCCGCCTGGACCCCTTGGCCTGGGTGATGTCCTTGCTGGTCCTGGGTGTCGGCGCGCTCGTCTTGGTCTATTGCGCCCGTTATTTCAAGAACAAGGATTCCGATCTGGGCGGATTCGGGGCCCAACTACTTGCCTTTGCCGGCGCGATGTTCGGCCTGGTGACGGCCGACGACCTCCTGATGATGTTCATCTTCTGGGAACTCACCACAGTCCTGTCCTATCTGCTGATCGGCTACGCGCGCACCCGCCTCGCCGCCCGGCGCTCGGCGTTGCAGGCCCTCATGGTCACCACCGCCGGTGGCCTCGCCATGCTCGTCGGCCTGATCATTCTGGGCCAGGTGGCCGGAACGTACCGGATTTCGGCGGTCATGGCTCAAGCAGCCACCTTCGTCACGGGACCGGCGCAAAGTGCTGTCGCTGCCGCCGTCGTACTCATCCTGGTCGGTGCGATCACCAAATCGGCGCTTGTCCCGTTCCACTTTTGGCTCCCGGGTGCCATGGCCGCCCCCACCCCGGTGAGCGCCTACCTGCACGCAGCCGCCATGGTGAAGGCCGGCATCTATATCGTGGCGCGGATGGCGCCGGGGTTCAGCGAAAGCCCCTACTGGTTGCCGCTGGTGCTCGGACTCGGCCTGGCGACGATGCTGGTGGGCGGGTATCGGGCGCTCCGTCAGACCGATATCAAGCTCATCCTCGCCTACGGCACAGTCAGCCAACTCGGGTTCCTGACCATGGTGGTGGGCCTCGGCCGGCCAGACGCCGCGCTCGCCGGACTCGCGCTCCTGCTGGCACACGGACTCTTCAAGGCTTCGTTGTTCCTGGTGGTGGGCATCATCGACCACCAATCCGGCACACGCGATATCCGCAAACTCTCCGGGGTGTACAAGTCCTCGCGGGCCCTCGCCATCGTGGCTGGGATCGCCGCCGCGTCCATGGCCGGAATACCCCCGCTGGCGGGCTTCGTGGCCAAGGAATCCGTGTTCGAGGCGTTCGTCCACTACGGCGCCGGCGCTGCCTCCCAACCTTGGGGACTAATCCTCCTGGTGGGCTTGGTCCTGGGATCCATCCTCACCTTCGCCTACAGCGCCCGCTTCATGTGGGGTGCGTTCGCCACCAAGCCGGGCGGCGTGGACAGGACGCCGTTCAAAGCCGTCCAGCCATCGTTCCTGGCGGCGCCCGCCATCCTGAGCGTCCTCACCATCGTGTACGGCCTGTGGCCGGATCCCGTTGACGGGTGGATCCAGCCGTATGCGGCCCTTTTTGCAGGGCACGACGCCGGAGCAGACAGTGCCGTTGCCGGTCACCTCGCGCTGTGGCACGGGTTGACGCCCGCGTTGGGCCTGACCGCCGTAACGTTCGCGGCCGGCGTTGCGATGTTCTACGGCCGGAACCTTGTGTCCCGGGCGCAGAGCCGTATCCCGGACTGGGTGGACGGCGATCGCGCCTACCAGCGCACTATCGGCGCCCTGGACGACGTCGCAGTGTGGGTGACGGGGCGCACGCAGCGCGGTTCCCTGTACTTCTACCTGGCAGTCATCCTCACGGTGGCTTTCGCCGTCCCGCTGACGGCCCTCATTATGGCCAACAAACCACTTCCGGGTGGTCTCTACCTGATCGACCCGAACTCGCCGCTCCAGCTCATCGCCGCGGCGGGAATCGTTGTTGGCGCGCTGGCCGCTGTTCGTGCCAACAAGCGCTTCCTCGCCGTGCTGATGGTCTCCGTCACGGGCTACGGCATCGCCCTGATGTTCGCGTTGCAGGGAGCCCCGGACCTCGCCCTGACCCAGATGCTCGTGGAGACCATCATCCTGGTGGCTTTCGTCCTGGCGATGCGCAGCCTCCCCCCGGAGCTCCGGGACCGTACCGGCGGCAAGTACCGGGTGGTGCGCGTCATTATCGGTGTGGCGTTCGGCGTCACCATGATCTTCGTGGCGATATACGCCATGGGAGCCCGGATCGCGGAGCCTGTGTCGCTCTCCTTCCCCCGGCTTGCCTATGAAGGCGGCGGCGGCCTCAACGTCGTCAACGTGACGCTCGTGGACATCCGGGCGTGGGATACCTTCGGTGAGATTTCGGTGCTCGCGGTTGCGGCTACCGGCGTCGCGAGCTTGATCTTTGTGCGCAGCCGGGGTGAGCGCCTCAACAAGGCGGCCACAGTGCCCGAAGGCACGGTGGGAAGGCGCGCCGCCGTCGGGGGCAGCTCGCGCGAGGACGCTTCGCTGGCACTCGTGCGCAAGTTCGCCGGCTCCCTGACGGACCCCTGGCTTGTGGCTGGCCGGACCTTGGCACCCGAACGGCGTTCCATCATTTTCGAGGTGGTTACTCGGCTGATTTTCCACTCGCTGATCGTCTTCTCCGTGTATCTGCTACTGGCGGGACACAACCTTCCGGGTGGCGGTTTCGCAGGCGGACTCACGGCTGGGCTCGCCCTGACCATCCGCTATTTGGCCGGCGGACGCTTCGAGTTGCGGGAAGCCGCACCGATCAGCGCCGGCATGCTGCTGGGAACGGGCCTTGCGACGGCGGCCGCGGCGGGCTTCGTGCCGTTGCTTCTGGGCGGCCAAGTGTTCCAAAGCGCCATCATCGGGTTCTGGCTGCCGCTGTTCGGTGACATCAAATTCGTGACCTCCACGATCTTCGACATCGGCGTTTACCTCGTGGTGGTGGGCCTTGCATTGGACGTGTTGCGCAGCTTGGGAGCCGAGATCGACGAACACTTCGAAGAGACCGCCAGCGGAGATGCAGGTGGATCCGGGGAAGCCGGGGCCGAAGCTTCCACTTCCACGGCCACCGGGGCTGCTGCGTCCGCGGCATCAACGGCATCCACGGCGTCCGGGAAGGGGACACCATGAGCGTCAACCTGACCTTGTTGATCGTCATGGGCTTGCTGTATGCCTGCGGAATCTATCTGATCCTGGAACGCAGCCTGACCCGAGTGCTGCTGGGGCTCATGCTTCTGGCCAACGCCACCAACCTGCTGATCCTGTCCACCGGTGGCTATGCCGGACTTGCTCCACTCTTCAACAAATCGACCGATCCGCGCGACTACAACGATCCTTTGCCACAAGCCCTGATCTTGACATCGATCGTGATTTCCTTCGCGGTGACGGCCTTCATGCTTGGCATCATCTACCGGACTTGGGCCCTGGCACGCCAGGACGATATCCAGGATGACGCTGAAGACCGCCGCGTGGCCAAGACGCCCAGCTTTGACGCCGAGGACGATTCCGTGGTCCCCGAGGAAACGTCGGAGTTCCCAGATACCGCAGTCACCGAAGCAGCCAAGGAAGGAGGCCCCGAGTGAACATCGCCAGCCTGGCGCCGCTCGCCGTCGTCCTCCCCATCCTCGGTGCCGCACTGACATTCGCCCTGAACAGGAACCCGCTGGCGCAGCGCGTGGTCAGCATCGGCATGTTGTCCCTTACCCTGCTCCTGGAATGCTTGCTCCTTGCCTCGGTCTGGACCACCGGCACGGCATCTGTCACGCTGGGCGGCTGGCAACCGCCCTGGGGTGTGGTGATGGTGGTGGACCAATTCTCTTCCTTCATGCTGGTGGTTTCCTCCGTCATCAGCCTCGCCGTGCTGATCTACGCCACGGGTCAAGGCATGGCCGACGGCGACCGCGAAGCACCGGTGTCGATCTTCCACCCGACCTACCTGATCCTGGTGGCCGGTGTTTCCAACGCCTTCCTCACGGGTGACCTCTTCAACCTGTACGTCGGTTTCGAAATCCTGCTCACGGCGAGCTATGTGCTTATGACACTGGGCGGGACCGGTCCGCGTATCCGCGCAGGGGTCACCTATGTGGTCGTGTCCGTAGTGTCCTCGGTGTTGTTCCTGATCGCCATTGCGATGATTTACGGCGCTACCGGAACCATCACCATGGCGGACCTCGCCATCAAGCTTGCCGAATTGGACCCGGGTACCAGGAACTTGCTCCACGTCATGCTGCTGGTGGCGTTCGGCATCAAGGCCGCGGTGTTCCCGCTGTCCTTCTGGCTCCCTGACTCGTATCCGACAGCCCCCGCACCGGTCACCGCCGTGTTCGCCGGCTTGCTCACCAAAGTAGGCGTTTACGCGATGGTCCGTACGGAGACGCTTCTGTTTCCGGGGGACACGTTGAACACCCCGTTGATGGTGGTGGCGCTACTGACCATGCTGGTGGGTATCCTCGGCGCCATAGCCCAGAGCGACATAAAACGTTTGCTCTCCTTCACCTTGGTCAGCCATATCGGTTACATGGTGTTCGGCCTGGCCATGTCCTCGATTGCGGGGCTTGCTGCTGCCGTCTTCTACGTGGCCCACCACATCACCGTCCAAACGAGCCTGTTCCTGGTGACGGGCCTGATCGAGCGCCGCGGAGGGAGCTCGTCCATGGACAGACTCGGTGGGCTGGCCAAACTGTCCCCGCTCCTCGCGCTCTTGTTCTTCATCCCCGCCATGAACCTCGCAGGAATCCCGCCGTTCTCGGGGTTCCTGGGGAAACTCGGGCTCATGCAGGCCGGCATTGCCCTGGGCACGCCTTTGGCCATTACCTTGGTGGTGGGCGGGGTGGTCACCAGCCTCTTGACCTTGCTGGCCGTTGCCCGCGTCTGGAACCGCGCATTCTGGCGGAAACCCGAGGATGCGGAGTACCCGGACCCCGTGCTGAAGGACACCGCCGGCGTCGGACTGCTTCCGCGGACCATGGTGGGGCCAACCGCCGCGCTGGTGGTCTTTGGTGTGGCGTTGACCGTCTTTGCAGGTCCGTTGTTCCAATTGGCCGGCAACTCCGCGGAACAGATGCTTGACCGCACGGCATATATCCGCTCCGTGCTTGGCGAGCACGCCCCGATTCCAGGAATTGCCGCGCCACACGGTGACACACCCGCGGGCTCGCCAGCCGGCGGGGCTTCACCGGGCACGCCCGCGTCTGCCCAGGGAGGTGGCAAGTGAGCCGCAGACGGATTTCATTCCGCACCGAGTTGCCCCTCCTGGTCTGGCTGGTAGTCGTCTGGGGTGCTCTCTGGCGGGACTTCAGCCCGGGAAACCTCGTCTTCGGCGCCTTGATTGCGGTGATAGTGGCCAGGATCTTCTACTTGCCTCCCGTGGAGCTCAGCGGACGCTTCAACGTGCTGCGTGCCATTCCTTTCGTCGTGGTGTTCCTTGGCAAAGTGGTGGCCGCGAGCTTCCAGGTCATGTACTTGGCGATCTTTCGCGGGCCCTCGGTGACCAACGCCGTCGTCGCTGTTCCGTTACGTAGCCATTCCGACCTCATGGTCACGGCCACTGGACATGTGATTTCGCTGATCCCGGGTTCGCTGGTGGTTGAGGTGGACCGCTCTACATCCACTCTTTACATCCACGGGCTCAATGTCCGCAACGATTCAGACACAGCCAAGCTGCGCCGGGAAGTCCAGGACACCGAGGCCTCTTTGATACGGATCATGGGCACACGGGCGGAAATGGACGCACTCCAGGCCGAAGGCTGGCCTGCAACGAGGGGAGTCAGTTCATGAAAGACATCGTGCTAATCGTCACGGCGGTGATTCTCAGCCTCGCGGCGGCCGGCGCGATCTACAGGATCGCCGTCGGGCCGTCCCTGTTGGACCGCGTGCTCGCCTCAGATGTTCTCCTGGCCATCCTGGGCGCGGCGCTGGCGATCGACATGGCCGTTAACCGGCACCTAAATAACCTCGTTCTGCTCGTGGCGCTGACGTTGATCGGGTTTGTCGGTTCGGTGACCGTGGCCCGCTTCGTGGCCGACCGGAGGGGACAGGTCAATGACTCCTAACGCCACGGGAGTGGATGCCGTGATCGATGCAGTGACCGCGGTGCTGCTGATTGTTGGTGCGCTGATGTCATTGGGCGCAGCAATCGGCCTTTTGCGCTTCCCGGACCTCATGAGCCGCATGCACGCAGCCACCAAGCCGCAAGTATTGGGGCTGTTCCTGGTCTTGGCGGCCATCGGGCTGCAGTTGCGCGAATGGTGGGTATGGCCGGTCCTGCTGGTCGCCTGGATTTTCCAACTGCTGACAGTGCCGGTGTCCGCACACATGGTGGGCCGTGCAGGCTACAGGACCAAGCATCTCCACCCCGAACTGCTCAGCGCAGACGAACTCGAGGCCGTGGTTTTGCGCGCTGCTGGTGAGAGGGCAGCCGAGAAAGCTCAAGAAGCAGGACCGGACGCGCCCCACAGCCGGAACGGTGGGCACCCGGGCGGCATCACAGGGGATAGCAGGCCCAAGGGGAATGGCGGCGCCTCGTCCTAGACGATGTCCGGCGTCTTCGAGAAGCGTGAGATGGCGCGCTGGGTACTGCGGCCCGCTACAACCTGGATGATGGTGCTGACAGCGGCCGAAATCAGGGCGAAGGTCAGCGCTGAGCGCAGGCTGGTTTCCATGTCGTCGTGGCCTTTGGGCGGCTTGTTGCCAGTGGCCTTTTCCCACAACGCGTTGACGAGCTTGCTGCCAACGATTCCTGCGCCGATGCTCACACCGGTGCCGAGCAATTTGAAGAACAGGTTCATTCCGGGACTCCTTGTGGGAGGAAACAGGACCATCCCCAGCCTAACCCCACTTCAGGACAGTCACGGCGCAACGGATGGGGGTTGGCGCCTGAGCCGGAAGAACTCCTGCAGGGCTCCAGGCTGTGGCCGAACGGGAACGATGTCACGCTCTTCGGCCAACACGGCCTCCACCGTGCCGAGAGCGAGCAGTTCATCCAGCAGGACCAAAGTGGGCGGCATGAGCTTGAGCGTTCCCGCGGCTTCGGCATCAAGGATTCCGCGGACTGGCATCCACAGTGATGACGACGCCTCCGTCGTCTGGTGCTGCGGCTCGGCCCCAACTGACGGGCAGGCAACGTAGAAGTACGTGTCGAAGCGCTTGGGCTGGTCTTCGGGAGTGACCCAGTTGGCCCACGGGCGGAGGGCCGCCGCGTCGAGCTTCAGCCCGGCCTCCTCGAACACCTCGCGTTGCGCGGCCGCCAGCACCCGGCCGGCGTTGTGCCGAGCCGATGCGCGCTCGACGGCGATGCTGCTCCAGTGCCATGCGGCGGCATGCTGCTCCACGACGTCGTCCGTGAAGTTCCAGCCGGTGCTGTCCGCATGATCCACCCGGCCCCCGGGGAAGACGACCATGCCCGCGGCGAAATCCATCGTGGACACCCGGTGCTGGACGAACACTTCCAGATCGCTCACGGCACCTTTGGAAATCGACGCATCGTCGGCAGCTTCAGGAGCGGCCGAACCTCCAGAGCTCGCGGGAATGGGCGCATCGCGGAGCAGGATCACGCTTGCGGCGAGCCTCGGTTCGGCCACCATGGTGCTGTTCGCTTCGCCTATGCCTGTCAAGACCGCTCCTTTGCCCTGCTTGCTGCGTCGGACTCTGCTGGATCATTCTCCCAGTTTCGGTGCCCGCCCGCGCCATTTCGGGCCGGCCTGCGCCCACCCAGCGAGTGATCCAGCAGAATCCGTCGCTTTCCCCTTGGCAACCCCGCCAAGGTGTAAACTGAACCACGCCCAAAAGGGTGGATTGATAACGACAGGGGAGCGCCGCCGTCGGGCTCGCAGCAATGCGGCACGGAGGACGGGCGCTGAGAGTGCGGACAGCCGCAGACCCTCGAACCTGATCCGGCTAGTACCGGCGCAAGGGAGTCGAGTTCTCATAGTGTCCGGACCGGCGCGGCGGAAGCCGCTCGCAGGCAAACCGGAAACACTTTCCCCTCCTGTTCCTCAGGAGGACAAAATGACTGGTATTTCTGCAAGGCCGGGCCTCACCAAGCCCGGCTACAACTGGCGCGTCGTGGACATCGTCGTGGCGGCACTGATCTCCATCGCCGGCGGCGTGATCTTCTGGGCTTGGGACCAGATGGCTCTCGTTGTCACGCCCGCGACCGCCGGCTACCCTCCGCTGGGCGGCCTGATTGCCGGCGGTTGGATGATTCCGGCAGTGCTGGGCATGCTCATTGTCCGCAAGCCGGGTGCGGCAATTTTCTGCGAAATAGTGGCAGCCACCAGCGAGCTCATCATGGGTAACCAGTACGGCACCACGGTCCTGATCTCGGGACTGCTCCAGGGACTCGGTGCAGAACTCATCTTCTTGGCATTCATGTACAAGAAGTTCAACCTGCCGGTATCCCTGTTGGCCGGAGCCGGTGCGGGCCTGTTCTGCGGGTTGAACGATTCCTTCCTGCCGTGGGGCTGGAACATCGAGTACGAAGCCGTCGCTAAGCTGGCGTATATCGCGTTCTGCACGGTCTCCGGTGCCGTTATTGCCGGTGCGCTGGCCTGGGTCGCCACCCGCGGCCTGGCCAAGACCGGTGTGCTGAGTGCGTTCGCGTCCCGCAAGGCCGCCTCGGAGCCCGTCTTTTCCTGATGCCCAGTCCTGATTCCGGCACCCCTGCTGTGGTGCGACCCGCCGCCATTTCCGCGCAAGGTTGGGGCTGGCGGCACGCGGGCCGCACCACGCAGGCCATCCACGCCTTGGACCTGGACATCCGTCCGGGCGAGCGGGTGCTCCTGCTTGGCCCCTCGGGCGCGGGCAAGTCGACGCTCCTGCATGCCCTGGCGGGTGTGTTGGGCGAGGAAGGTGACGACGCCGACGAGACCGGGTCGTTACTGGTGGACGGCCTTTCGCCGAGGGCCCAGCGGGGACGTGCCGGACTCATGCAACAGGACCCCGAAACCCAGGTGGTGCTTTCACGCCTGGGCGACGACGTCGCCTTCGGTGCCGAGAATCTCTGCGTGCCGCGGGAAGAGATCTGGAAGCGGGTCCATGAAGCGCTCGACGACGTCGGGCTGAGGAATAGTGCCAGCGGCGGCTTTGCGCTGGACCATCCGACGTCGGCCCTCTCCGGTGGGCAGAAACAGCGCCTCGCGCTGGCCGGCATCCTCGCGATGCGACCGGGCTTGATCCTCCTCGACGAGCCGACCGCCAACCTGGATCCCGCCGGCGTGCTCGAGGTCCGCGACGCCGTGGGCCGTTGCCTGGACAAGACTGGGGCCACCTTGGTGGTGGTGGAGCACCGGGTCTCCGTGTGGAAAGACCTCGTGGACCGGATCGTGGTGCTCCAGCCGGGCAGCTCCTCCGAGGGAAGCTCGACGCCGGCGGTGCTCCTGGACGGCGATCCGGACACGGTTCTGGCGCAAGCAAGGGACATGCTCACTGCAGCGGGCGTCTGGGTGCCCGGTTATGTGCCGGCCACCCGGCCGCGTTCCGGAACAGCAGCCGGCTCCGGGGCGACGGGCGGTGGAGAGTTGCTGCTCGCCACCCGGGAGCTTGCGGTGTCCCGTGAACGGGCACGCCGCCGCGGGTTCGCAACCATCCCGCCTCATCCTGTGCAGACCGGACTCGACGCCCAAGTGCTCGCCGGCCAGGCGCTGACCATCACCGGCCCCAACGGCGCCGGGAAATCGACCTTCGCTTTGACCCTCGCTGGTCTGTTGGCCCCCGTGTCCGGCACGGTGACTGCCGCCGTCGGGCTCAGCGACGGCGCTGGCGCCGATCCTTTCAAGTGGAAGGCCCAGCAACTGATCTCGCGGATCGGGACCGTGTTCCAGGAACCAGAACACCAGTTCGTCACCGGCCGGGTGCTCGACGAGTTGATGTTTGGACCCAAGCACCTTGGCCACGGCGAGGAGCGCGTGGACGAGTTGCTGGAGCGGCTGCGCCTGAGGCATTTGGTGGACGCCAATCCGTACACGCTCTCCGGTGGGGAAAAGCGCCGCCTGTCCGTGGCCACGGTGCTTGCCGCGCATCCGCGGGTCCTGGTTCTGGACGAACCCACCTTTGGCCAGGACGCCAACACGTGGGCCGAGCTTGCGTCCTTCCTGTCTGAACTGCTCGACGCCGGCACGTCCGTTGTTTCTGTCACCCACGACCAGGAATTCAGCTCTGTCCTGGGCGGCACCGAGATGCGGCTCGCTCCTGCGTTCCAAGGCAGCGCCCGGCAGGAAGCGGGTGCGGCATGAGGGAAGCGTTGAGCCTGCGCGGCAACAACGCGCTTCTGACGCGGGCAAATCCGCTGGCCAAGTTCGTGTCGGTCTTCCTGATCACCTTGGTGCTGGCGTTGTCCATTGACATGGTGTCCGCCTCGACAGCGCTCCTCGGTGAATTGGCGTTGTTCCCCCTCGCGGGGCTGACCGTGCGCTTGCTGTGGCAGCGCGGCTGGCCCCTGATCATCGCGGCGGCGCTGGGCGGCTGGAGCACCGCGATCCTGTCGGCTGACAGCGGGAGGATACTGCTCGACGTCGGGATCTGGTCCATCAGCGAGGGCTCGCTGCAGCTGGGACTTGGGTTCATGCTGCGAGGCTTGGCGATCGCGCTGCCGGCCATTCTCCTGATGAGTTGCACCGACCCCACCGACCTTGCCGATGCGCTGGCTCAGAAGGCCAAGCTGCCACACCGCTTTGTCCTGGGTACCTTGGCCGCGCTGCGGCTCGTCGGGCTCATGGCGGAGGAGTGGCAGACCATCGGCATGGCACGGCGCGCGCGGGGTGTCGGCTCGCATGGGAGCCCGCTACAACGGTTCAAGGCCATGCTCGGCCAGAGCTTCGGCCTGCTGGTCCAAGCGATACGCCGGGCATCCCGCTTGGCCGTGACCATGGAAGCACGTGGCTTCGGTGGTGGGCGGCGGACCTGGGCGCGCGAATCCACCTACAGCCGGTTGGACGCCTGGGTCCTGGTGGGTGGGATGTTCATCGCAGCCGCGGCTGTGCTCGCTGCCCAATGGGCAGGGACGTGGCACTTCGTCTGGCTGAAGCAGCCCAACTGACTCGCAGTTGTTGTCGTTTTGAGGCGGCAAAGTCAACTGGTCAGAGCAACGCTCGGGTTTAGGCTGCCTGCAGCAGCTGGTTGAGCCGGTTGGCTGGGGT
>NZ_JAPFFT010000044.1 GCF_026241105.1 Arthrobacter rhizophilus
ACGGCCAACACCAAGAAAGCAACCCCCGGGACCGCTTCTCCCCGCCCCTTGACGGAACCAACCACATATTAGGGTTGGAGTGGTCGGACGACGACGGCGACGTCCAGCGCCGCCGCCGCGGCGGAACCGTGCTCACCGAAGAGGACAGCAGTTTATTCAGACCAAAGCCCGCCACGAGGCTCCTGCCTACCGCATCTTTGACTCGATCGGCCCCGTGGCTGGTAATCGGACAAAAGCAGCAACTCGGACGTCAATGGTTCCGATTCATCAAGTGCTCAAGCAGGGCGAGTTCCGGGAATCCTGGATGGCGGGCAATGCTGGCCCTCAGTTTGGCCCGAATGTGCTCACCGCCGGGCTCGGTACCGCTGAGGACTTCGTCGATGATGCCCTGTGCCTGCTCGCGTAGGGCCGCGAGGTTGTCACTGCCGACCACCACGGAATTCAACACCGCTTCCTGCCCTCCGAGTGGGTCAAAAGACTCCAAAGGTTCCGACACTGCCAGCCCCCAATAGTCATCCCGGCAGGTCCCGGCCGGGTTCGGGATTACCCGCATCCACTCTAGATAGTAATGAGGGCAACCGAATTGTTCACGGCTCGGGAGCCAGAACGATGAATGTGGCCTTGTATCGACGGTTTGTGACGTCGGTGGCATTATGTCCCAATCGATCGGCCTACGTCCGGCTCTTCCTGCCTGTGATTGCGCCGTAGATCAGCAGTACTACCACCGATCCGCCGATGGCGAGCAGCCAGGTGCGTATCGAGAAGAACTCCTGCAGGCCGCCCCCGAAAATCAGGCCACCGATCCACCCACCCAGTAAGGCGCCAACTACGCCCAGGACTAGGGTGATCAGCCAGCCGCCGCCTTGCCTGCCGGGAATGATCAATTTGGCAATTGCACCCGCGATGAGGCCAAGCAAAAGAAATCCAAAAAATCCCATCACAGTCTCGCTTTCTTGAAGAGAAATCCACCAATCTTGTACTCGGAATTTCGCCGATTCCGAAGGGCCCTACCCGTTCGTGACAGGAGTCTCTCCGAGGGGGCGCGTGGGCGGGAAGGGCAGGCCGGGATCCGGATCGCGGACCGGTGAAGGACCCGGCTCGGGAAGGGGAACTGGTTCGGGAGTTCCTGGGCGCCGTCCCGGTTGGGGTCCGGGTCCCGGGCTGGGGACAGGCGTCGGGCCCGGCTCCGGCAATGGCACAGGTTCCGGCGTCGGGGTTGGCCGTGGTTCCCGGGTAGGGTCAGGATCGCGCGTCGGGTCGGGAGGGAACTCGCTCATGGGTTGCTCCTCGAATCGTGGGTGGATTCATACCGGACTTCCGCAGGGCCGGCCTGTTCGTGGCCGGCCCTACAGGGTTCAGTGGTCCGTCGGACGCGGCCTGCTCTCTGTGCCTGGCAAAGGCTCAGAGCCGGGCAGCCCGGACGGGTCGTCGAGCGTTTCTTCAGCGGTGTAGTCGCCTTGGATTCGTTCGGCGGGGAGATCGAGGACGCGTTCCGTGCCGTAATCGCCCTCGGTGTACTGCCCGACGTGAGGCTGGGCCCCGCCGTCGGCCGCGTTCGTCGCCGCAGGCGCAGTTAAGTCAGGATCGACGGCGGGTAGTTCCGAGGTGGTGGCGGCGCCGAAGGCCTCCCCGGCGTCATCGACATCGCCGTCGGCCACGGAGCCGCGCCAGGCACCTGTCTCCTGGCCGCGTGCCTCGATGAATTCCTTGAACTTGTCCAGGTCGGCCGAAACCCTCAGATCGTCGATACCTACCAGGGAGCCTGCCTTTTCGACAAAGCTCTCCGGCTCCCACTCGATCTCCACGTTGACGCGGGTTCGATCCCGGCCGAGCGGTTCGAAGCGTACCGAGCCCGCGTTCCGCGGACCGTCGATACTTGCCCAGCTGACCAATGAATCCGGAACCTGCTCAAGGATTTGGGCGTTAAAGTCGCGCTTGACCCCGCCGACGTTGGTGGAGAAATGCAGGGCGGTCTCGTCGATCTGTCGGACCGCTTCGACGCCCTTCATGAATTCCGGGAAAGACTCGAACTGGGTCCATTGGTTGTATGCCACTGAAACGGGAACTTCCACGTCGATTGTTCGGTTAACGGTAGCCATGTTCATGCTCCTTGCTTGCGTTTGTTCCTGCGGAGGTTGGTGGTCGTTTAGGCGATCTAGCCAGCGTCGAATGTTTCGCCGTCGTCATCTTTCGGGGACTCTTCCTGGGGCAGCCCTGTTGCATCGCCCTTCGGTTCCGACGAGAAAGACCTGCCGGGCTCGGTCCCTTCCGAGTTCGAGTCGTCCAGTTCGGCATCGGCCGATGGGACGGCGGTCGATCCGCTGCGCCCATCCTCCGACGTCGAAGTGGCCTCTTCATTGTGCGGCGTCGCCTGCTGACCGCCCGGTCCTGTAGCTTCTTGTTCCGGCGTCGGAGTCCCGTAGCCTCCGGCTTCCTGTTCCTGGGCTGTGCGCTGGTTGTCCATGTTGGCCTTTCCGTGCTGGTTGAACCTGATGATGGATAATCAAGGACCCTGCTGCTCGAGGCCTTTCCGCCAGTGACTGGCAAAACAGCGCCGGACATGTAGGACGTCGGCACCTTCCCGGGCGAAGGCAATGCCAACAGCTGCTCCGATCCCGGAGTCTCCTCCGGTGATGAGGGCCGCCTTGCCCGTCAAACGGCCATCACCCTTGTAGGAAAGCTCGCCATGGTCCGGAACCGGATCCATGAGCCCGGTAAGCCCTGGCTGCTTCTGCTCCTGCTGGGGGAAGGATCCCGAGTAGTACTCGGAACGTGGATCTTTCGGCGCGACAGACTGGCCACGACTTGGTTGTTCCACTTCAGCATGCTGCGATTCTTGGGGGTACATGTCCACCTTCTTCGTCGGCCTTTCGACGCTCGCGTGAGCCTGCTACCACATCGAAACTAGTAGGCCTGCTGGACGCTTGTCCATGGATTCGATGAAATTGCTCAGCAAACTTACTATATGGATCGGTAAGGCCTAGACTAGGGCGATTTTGGGTCCGGAGCCAGGGTTCCGGATCCAGGCGGCCATATCCGGGAGACCAAGAAAGGAGTGGGTGCGGCAGCTCCAGCCAGGCGGCAGCGGGTCCTCCGGCTGGTTCACGATGGTCGTGGCAGCTCGCAACCTGCCACAGGGTTCAGTCCCATGTAGTTCAGTGGACCCGCAACGATATTCAGACTAATCGTTGCGAATTGCGAACACTGCGCGGGAACCGCGTTGAAGTAGCCGCGCTGGCCGGCGGCTACCGCTCCCACTACGAGCCAGACCACGACGATCAGCCCGAGAATCGACCCCAAACGCATCTGCCCGTCGACCAACCTCGTCGTTTGCCAGTTGGCGGACCCGGATACCTGAAGGATTCGCCTTCTCGGTGAAAGCGCCTCGCGGCCTGACCCATGGAAAGCGTCTCTACGCCCCCGAAGCCTGGGTCGACCGGGTAAAAGCGGCTTGGCACGAGCTCGGAGAGCGGCGCGGAGTCCTGCTGGTCCAGTTGCCTCCCGGTTTGGAGCACGACGACGCCAGGCTGGCCTATTTCCTTGACCTGATCCCCGAGTGGATTAGGGTAACCGTCGAATTCCGTCATCATAGTTGGCACGACGACGCCGTCTACGAGTTGCTCGAGGACCACCAAGCGGCGTACTGCATCATGAGCGGAGCGCAGCTCCCTTGCGTACTTCGTGCCACAGCACCGTTTGTCTACGTCAGGATGCACGGGCCGGACCACCACAACCTTTACGCCGGTTCCTACTCCGAGCAGGACCTCCGCTGGTGGGCGGAACGGATTGCGGAATGGGAGGCTGCGGGCAAGGACGCCTTCGTCTATTTCAACAATGACGGCGGCGGGAATGCGGTCCGTAACGCCCACACCCTCCGTTCATTTCTCGGCAGCCGCTAGGCCTGGCTCTTAATGTCGTTAGGTACGTTAGGTTCCATGGGCGAAAGCAAGAAGGTCAACAAGCCATCTTCATCGCTAAAGACTGTGATCCTGGCTTTTGCGGCAAATCTTCTTGTTGCCGCGGCAAAAACAGCCGCTGCCGTGATTACCGGGTCCGCTTCGATGATCGCCGAGTCCGCCCACTCCTGGGCTGACACGGGAAACCAGGTCTTCCTGCTTGTGGCCGAGCGAAGATCTTCGAAACAGCGGGACGTAGCCCATCCGATGGGCTACGTCAGGGAAGCCTACGTGTGGTCGATGTTTGCCGCGTTTGGCTTATTCACCGCAGGTGCTGTGGTATCCGTGATGCACGGCATCCAACAGCTTTTCGCACCGGAGCCAGCCGGTGATTTCGCGGTCGCCTATGTTGTCCTGGCGATCTCCTTCGTGCTCGAAGGGGCCTCGTTCATCCAGGCGTTCCGGCAGGCGCGCAAGTCCGCTAAGGAACTTGAACGCCGCACTTTGGAACAAGTGCTCAAGAGTTCGGATCCCACAATGCGTGCCGTCTTCGCGGAGGACAGTGCCGCGTTGATCGGCCTGATCATTGCCTTCTTCGGCGTCTTCTTGCACCAGACCACGGGTTCGCCTGTTCCAGACGCTCTCGGGTCTATTCTTGTGGGCATCCTTCTCGGGGTTGTCGCGGTGGTGCTGATAGATCGTAATCGACGCTTCCTGGTAGGCCAGGGCGTTACCCCCGAGCTTGAGAAATCGATGGCGATCCGGGTCCTGGACCATACGGAGATCGAGCGCCTGACCTATCTGCACTTGGAATTTGTGGGGCCACGCAAGCTGTATTTGGTCGCGGCTGTGGACATCAAAGGTGACCTTCGGGAGCACGACGTGGCGGTGGCCCTGCGACGCGTTGAGCGCGAACTTGAGGACGAGGAGACCGTCGAGGAGGCCGTGCTGACGCTCTCCACACCGGACGAACCTTCGCTTGCCTTTGGCGTTCGTCGGCCCTCACCAGCGGTCGAGTAGCAAGCCCGACCCCGGGCCTCAACTGAGGAAAACAAGTACACGCTACTCGTGCCCTGCTTCACGCAAAGTTGTTGACTCAAGGGACCAGCATCCGCGTTCAGCCCGGGCACGCCGACCCGCAGCCGACCCGCAGCCGACCCCAGCCGCAGGGTCGGCCGCAGGATGGAACCGGCGCCGCGGCGGCGGAGGCACAGTCAATGTTGAGGAGGCCGAAATGGACTGGCAACAATGGATCTGGATCGTCGTAGTGGTTGTCATAATCGCGCTGATCCTCGCCGTCGTCGTATTTGGACGCCGCGCGAAGACTGCCGTTGACCGCAAGCGCGCTGCAGAGCTCCGCGAGCGGGCACGGACTGACGCCCTGGGGGCTCACGAGCGCAGCGCCGAAGCTGCTCGGGCGGAGGCCGACGCTGCCCGGGCCGAGAGCGAAGCGGAACGGCTGCATAAGGAGGCCACCGAGAAGCAGGCGGCTTCCGAGCGGGCCAACGAAGTCTCGCAAGACCGGCTACGGCGGGCCGAAGAGTTGGACCCGGATGCGGGGACCCGCTCGGAGAGGGACGACGGCGGCGAGCAAGAGCGTCGGCAGCCGTAGCCCCGCACCGGCCGGGAGGACGGTCTGGACCATCCCTCGGTGGAAGGGAAGAATGATTGAAGATTCCAAACATGGAGGGGAACCCGCATAGTGGATGCCGCCCGGGCTGAGATTCTGTCCCTTCTCGGGTTGGAAACCATTCGCCGCTATCAAGCTGCAAAAGTTGTTCGTGGTTCCAGCGCGCGTCAGGGTAAGGTCCTGCGCGAGCGCCTTGAGATTTGGGCGGACGATGGGCATGTTGTCCCTTGTCTGTTCCTCACGCCTGCTGAGGAGGATCCTCATGCGGGGGCTGTGGTCGCGGTCCACCAGCACGCCGGAACTTATGCCTTGGGAAAGAGCGAGCCTGCCGGGCTTGACGGTGACCCGCAAATGGCGTTTGCCCTTGAATTGGCAGAGGCAGGCATGCCGACGCTTGTTCCCGACCTTCTTGGATTCGAGGAGCGGCAACGCGACACGGCGGACGCTTGGCAAGCGGAACACCGTGAAGCATGGAACCTGGTGGTGTCCGGATCGACGTTGCAAGGCCTCCACACGGCGGACATCGCCATGGTCACCGGATGGCTTGACGCCGAAGTTCGCGGACCCCTAGGGATTGCAGGTCATTCGCTGGGCGGTCAGATCGGACTCTTCAATCTAGCTTGCGATCCGCGGCTGCGTGCCGGGGTCCTCAGCTGCGGGATCGGGACCCTTGAGTCATTTGAACGGGAGGCCATTTCGCATAACCCAGCGTGGTTTGTGCCGAATCTTCGCAAAGCCGGTGACACCCACCTGGTGGCTCAAGCTATCGAAAACCAGCGTGTGATGATCGTCGCCGGACGGAATGATCCGCTGTTCCCCTTTTCGGACGTCCAAGGCCTCATCAGTTCCTTCCGGGAAGGCGTCGCCGATTTTGTTCCTTTTCAAGGCGGGCACGCTTTTCCGGACGCGCAGAGACGACGTGCCGTTTCTTGGTTGAAGGCTAGCCTGATCGCAGCCCGATCAATGACCTAAGCAGCGGTCAGGCACCACCTTCGGCAGGTGCGGTTTGGGGTAGTCCTGCCAGTTCCAGGGTGGCGGCCCAGCTCGCGAGGAGGCGCAGCGCGTCTGCGGAGGGGGAGCCAGGTTCTGCAGGGTAGATGAATAGCGAGAGCCCGGTGTCGGCCGAGAGCTCCATCGCTTCGAACAGCAGGCGGAGTTCGCCGACCACCGGGTGATGGAAATGCTTGAACCCGGTGTAGTGGCGGCGCACGTTATGTGCCGCCCAGCGGGTGCGGAATTCGTCGCTGCGGGTGGAGAGCTCTCCAACGAGATCGCTTAGCCCGCGGTCGAACGGGTCGCGACCGGCCTCGGCGCGGAGGATGGCCACCATGTTGTTGGCTGCGAGTTCCCAGTCCGGGAAGAACCGGCGGGCGCGTTCTTCATCCAGGAAAATGAAACGCGCATAGTTGGCGGGACGGATTGGGTTGACATACATTTCTGAGTGCAAGGCAAGGCCGAGCCTGTTGGCCGCGAGGATGTCCATGCGTGCGTTACGAACAAACGCCGGCGCGTCGGTGATGGCGTCGAGGACAAACTGGACGCTCGGCCGCACGTGTTGTGGTGCGGTTCGACGCTGCCGCTTGCTTGTTCCGGCGGTGCGTGCCAGATCGAACAAATGTGAACGCTCCGCCTCGTCAAGTTGCAGCGCCCTCGCCATTGCTTCCAGGACGCTTTCGGACACTCCTGCAAGGTTTCCGCGCTCGAGCCGGGTGTAATACTCGACGCTCACCCCGGCCAGGGTCGCCACTTCGCCGCGGCGAAGTCCGGGCACTCGCCGATTGCCGCCCGACGCCGGTACCCCCGCCTGATCAGGTGTCAGCTTCGCGCGCCGGGAGGCAAAAAAATCGCGAACGTCATTGCGGTTGTCCATGCGGTCAACGATAGTGACCTTTCGGCAGCGCAAGGGAGTCCCTGCCAGTACCTCCATGGCCCAGGGCCCGGGGCCCGGCTAGAAAATGTGAAAGTCGCCGGCGTCGGCGTTCGCCGACGGGTACACCACAGGTTCCCAGCCCAACTCAAGCAGGACGTCGTTGATGCTCATCTGTCCGTCCAGTTGCACGGCCGGGACGAAGGCGGTTTCGGATTCGACTTCAGCGGTCATGGGTCGATCTTATGTGGGGCCGGTCCCGCGGCCGCGCTGAACACGCGGCCTCCAGGGTAAGACGCCGGGACTGTTTTTCGTTCGAGGCTCAGGGTTTTTGGGATGCAGCCGCGGAGGGGGAGAGGTCGGACAGCGTGAGCGGATGTGCCGGCGCCTTGGCAAAGGGGTAGCTCGAAGTCACCCCCAGGTCCGGACCGACGTGGACCAGCGCGCCGCCAGCCAACGGCCTCCACGCCGGGTTGTCATCCATCGGTTCGGTGGCAATAAGGACGTGTCCGGAATGGGCGAGCTCCTTACTGTGGGCGCGGATACGGGAGCTCCGCGCGTCCAACGGAACTGCATCGCCAGGACCGGCAGGCCGCCGTTCCAGAATGTGCAGTTCGTGGGTGTTCGGGAACCTGACCGCCCAAAGGTCGGTCGCCGTCGTTAGAATGAGGTTCAAGCTGAAGACCGGAAGCTCACGGGCGATCCAGCTGATCGCTTGGGTGATACCTTCGCCGACGTCGCCACCTGCTCGCCTGCTCTCTGCAGTAATCAGGGCGAAGAGTCGCTCACTGTCGGTCTGGCCGTACACCAGATCCGCAACTCCGAACTCAGCCAGTCGCTGATCGAGCCGTTCAAGATCGCCGAAGGCGCCGTTGTGGGCGAACAACCTCCCATCTTGCTCGAACGGGTGCGTGTTGATCATGGTGTGCGCGCCGGTACTGGCATACCGAACATGGGCCAGGAACGTCGTGCTCTTCAGGACCCGCGCCTCGCGCGCAAAGGCGTGGTCCTCCCATGCGGCGAGCGGCTGTTTGGCGACATGGGCCTTACCGTCACCGTCAAAGGTGCCTATGCCGGCGCCGTCGGGCTCGCGCCGGCTCTGGTCAGCGAGGCTGTCCGGCGCGTCCAAAAGCCAGAAGGTGGCACGTACGGGCTGGGACCCGGCGTGCAAGCCGAACAAGCGGCACATTGGCACTTCTCCTTGTAAGTCGCTGCTGACTAGTGGTGGAACGCCTGGGTTTGCCCGCCGTCGGGCATGGGTGCAGTGAGGCCGTCCAAGTACGCAACTTCCTTTTTGAGGTCGTCCAGGAAGCTGGACGCGAGGTCGCGTGTGAAGCCATTGCGGACAACGATCCTTTGCACCGTCACATCGCTCAGGCCATCCGGCATTGGATAGGCGGGGACGAGCCACCCATTCATCCGAAGCCGTTCAGACAAATGGTGAAGGTTCCAATTCTCCGTATAGCCGTCAGCGAGCTGCCAGGCAAAGACCGGGATGTCCGATCCGTCGCTCCACAAAGTGAATGGCTCCATCGCCCCTATTTCACTGGAGAGAAAGAGCGCCACGTCCCGGGAGGTTGCCTGAACGGATTTGTATCCCTCGTATCCGAGCCGGAGGAACAAGTAGTACTGCAAGAGCACCTGGGCGCCGGGGCGTGAGAAGTTCAGGGCGAAAGTCGGCATGTTCCCACCCAGGTAACTGACGTGGAAGATCAGGTCCGCGGGCAGAGCTTGCTCATCCCGCCAAATGACCCATCCAAGGCCTGGATAGACCAAGCCGTACTTGTGGCCTGAGGTGTTGATCGAGGCAACCCTTGGCAAACGGAAGTCCCAGACGGTCTCCGGTTGCAGGAAAGGCGCAATCATGGCGCCAGAGGCGCCGTCAACATGGATAGGAATATCGAATCCTCGCCGTGCCTGTATCTCGTCCAACGCCGCGGAGATCCTTTCCACGGGCTCATAGGATCCCGTGTAGGTCACGCCCATGATGGCCACAACGCCAATGGTGTTCTCGTCCACATACTGATCCAGCCCGTGGCCGTCGAGCGCCGGATGTTCCTTTGACACCGGAACGTACCGGGCTTCCACGTCCCAGTAGTTGCAGAATTTCTCCCAGCACACCTGCACGGCCGAGCTGAGGACAAGGTTGGGTTTGTCCGTCGAAAGACCGGCCGCCCGCCTTGAATGTTGCCAGCGGCGCTTCAACGCGAGGCCGCCGAGCATGCATGCCTCTGAGGAGCCGATGGTGGACGTCCCCACGGACTTGGCGGGATCGGGCGCGTTCCACAGGCCTGCGAGCATGCGCCAACAGCGGGTTTCGATCAAGGCGGTCTGGGGGTATTCGTCCTTGTCAATCATGTTCTTGTCAAACGTCTCGGCGTAGAGTTTCGACGCTTCGGGTTCCATCCACGTTCCAACAAACGTTGCGAGATTGAGGCGGGAGTTCCCGTCCAGCATGGCTTCGTCGTGGACAACCTGATAGGCCGTCGACGGGAGCGACTCTCCGTCCGGGAGGGTGAAACGTGGAAAGATGCTGGATTCTCCCGGCCGGCTGAAAACCGGGTTCAACTCAACCGCTGTGTCGGGTTCATGGGCTGATGCCCGGTGTGACCTATTGATGGTTCGCTCCTTTGACTCGCCACGGCGCTCGCCGTGGCGGTGCCACGGCTTGCCAGGGCCCACGCTACCGTGGGAGGCCGCCGCACCCAAACCCCACGGCATGGTGCCAAAAGAGGCTCCGGGTACATAATCGCAGGGGACGGAGCTCTGTCACCGCGATAATAGGAGGCACCAATGTCGATGCAGCACACCCCTGAAGAGCGCCAGCCGGCAGAGACGCGCAGCGTCCCGCTACCGGGATCAGAAAGGGCCCCCGCTCCGGGCGTCAGGGACCTTCTCGGTCCTGTCGACCCGTCCCGTCGGATTGAGGCGACGGTCATACTTCGGCGCCAGGAAGAATTGACTGAAGTACCGTCCACCCCTCTGTCGCGGGACGAGCTGGCCTCAACTTACGGCGCATCCGCGGCGGACCTTGATCTGGCCGTGCACACCTTCACCGACTTGGGCATTGAGGTCGTTGAATCGGACGCGGCTAGCCGCAGGATTCGGCTGGCCGGCTCAGTGGGGCAGCTGAGCAGCATTTTCGGAACGTCCCTGGATGAGCTGACAAGTCGCAGCCCGGACGGCACTGCGGTTACGCACCGCCACCGCACCGGAGGCCTCCAGGTACCCGCGGCCCTCGACGGCGTCGTTGTTGCCGTCCTAGGCCTTGACGACCGGCCCCAAGCCCGGGCTCAGTTTCGCGTCATACCGCTCGCCGCGACAGGTACCAGCTATACCCCGCCCCAGTTGGGAAAAATCTATAACTTCCCCGACGGAACTGACGGGACAGGCCAGACCGTGGCCATCATCGAACTCGGCGGCGGCTACGGCCAACAGGACCTGGACGCCTACTTCCAAGGCCTCGGTATGCCCACGCCGACCATCACTGCGGTGGGAGTAGACGGCGGGGCGAACCAGCCCGGGAAGGATCCTGCGGGTGCCGACGGGGAAGTCCTGCTCGACATTGAAGTTGTAGGTGCCTTGGCACCGAAGGCCAATATTGTGGTCTACTTTGCCCCCAACACCGACGCCGGATTCCTGGACTCGATTATCGCCGCGTCGCACGCGAATCCCGCACCAGCCGCTATCAGCATCAGCTGGGGCCAGAGCGAGGACGCATGGACGGCCCAAGCCCGGACGGCGTTCGACCAGGCTATGGCCGACGCCGCGGCCCTCGGGGTGACGGTGACAGCCGCCGCCGGGGACAACGGCAGTGCCGACGGCGCAACGGACAGCAAGGACCACGCCGATTTCCCGGCGTCGAGCCCTCACGTGCTGGCCTGCGGCGGAACCCGCCTTCAAGCAGACCCTGCGACGGGTGTCATCAGCGCAGAAACCGTCTGGAACGATGGTCCGAACTCCGCCACCGGCGGAGGGTACAGCGACGTCTTTCCTGTTCCCTCCTGGCAGTCGGGCGTTACCGGACACGCGAAGCACAAACCCGCCCCCAAGAAGGCGGGGCGAGGCGTGCCGGACGTCAGCGGCGTCGCGGACCCGCAGACCGGCTACCGAGTTCGGGTCGATGGGAAAGACATGGTGATCGGCGGAACCAGCGCCGTGGCACCTCTCTGGGCGGCGCTGATCGCCCGCCTCGCCCAGGCAACCAACAGGCGCTTCGGGTTGATCCAGCCGCTGCTCTACCAAAACGGCACGCAACCGGCGTCAGGCTTCCACGACATCACGGCAGGCTCCAACGGAAGCTACCGGGCCGGGACCGGTTGGGACCCCTGCACCGGCTTGGGCAGCCCGGACGGCAAGGCCCTTCTTGCATTGCTGCAGGGTAAACCCTGACCGCTCATTCCGCCACAACATCAGTAGCGCCGAACTCGAGGACCGTCGCCGATTACTGTCGGTCTGCGGGCCGCGAAACGGCACGCCCATGCCTGCTTTGGTGGCCTTCGCCGGACCAGATACGATGGACGATGGCTGGCTGTGGTCCCCGTACGCCACAAGCTATGAAGCCATATCAATGAATAGGAGACACCCGTGTCAGATGCCCAGCAGATCACCCTCATCGTCGATGGCGAAGAGACCAAGGTGACGGAAGGGACCACCGGCGCGGAACTCTTCTTTGAGCGCCGCGACGTTGTAGTAGCCCGTGTCGACGGCGAACTCAAGGACCTCGACCAGGCGCTGCCCGAAGGCGCGCAGGTTGAAGGCGTGACCATCGAATCGGCAGACGGCCTCAACGTCCTGCGCCACTCCACCGCACACGTCATGGCCCAGGCCGTGCAGCAGCTGCGCCCGGATGCCAAACTCGGAATCGGCCCGTACATCACAGACGGCTTCTACTTCGACTTCGACGTCGCCGAACCCTTCACCCCTGAAGACCTGCGCCAGCTCGAAAAGATGATGCAGAAGATCATCAACCAGAACCAGAAGTTCGTGCGCCGCGTCGTCACGGAGGACGAAGCCCGCGAGGCCATGAAGAACGAGCCCTACAAGCTCGAACTGCTCGGCAAAAAGAACCATGCCGCCGACGCCGGTGAAGGCGTCAACGTAGAGGTGGGCGCTGGGGACATCACCATCTACGACAACGTGGACCGCAAGAGCGGTGACAGCGTCTGGTGCGATCTCTGCCGCGGACCGCACCTGCCCAACACCAAACTGATCTCCAATGCCTTCGCGCTGACCCGTTCCTCGGCGGCCTACTGGCTGGGCAACCAGAACAACCAGCAGCTGCAGCGTATCTACGGCACCGCTTGGCCTACCAAGGATGCACTGAAGGCCTACCAGGAGCGCATCGCCGAGGCTGAGCGCCGCGACCACCGCAAGCTCGGCGCGGAGCTGGACCTGTTCTCGTTCCCGGACGAACTGGGCTCCGGCCTACCGGTGTTCCACCCCAAGGGCGGCATCATCCGCAAGGCCATGGAGGACTACTCCCGCCAGCGCCACGTGGACGCCGGCTACGAGTTCGTCTACACCCCGCACATCACCAAGGGCCACCTCTACGAGGTCTCCGGCCACCTTGACTGGTACAAGGAAGGCATGTTCCCGGCGATGCACATCGACGCGGAACTGAACGACGACGGCACCGTGCGCAAGCCCGGCCAGGACTACTACCTGAAGCCGATGAACTGCCCAATGCACAACCTCATCTTCCGATCCCGCGGCCGCTCCTACCGCGAACTGCCCCTGCGCCTCTTCGAATTCGGTTCCGTCTACCGCTACGAGAAGTCCGGTGTTGTCCACGGACTGACACGTGTGCGCGGCATGACACAGGACGATGCCCATATCTACTGCACCCGCGAGCAGATGAAAGACGAACTCACCACCACCTTGAACTTCGTCCTCGGCCTGCTCAAGGACTACGGACTGGACGACTTCTACCTTGAATTGTCCACCAAGAACGAAGACAAGTTCGTTGGTGAGGACGCTGCCTGGGAGGAAGCCACCCGCACCCTGGCTGAAGTAGCCGAGGCGTCGGGGCTGGAGCTGGTCCCGGACCCGGGTGGAGCCGCGTTCTACGGCCCGAAGATCTCTGTGCAGGCCAAGGACGCGCTGGGCCGCACCTGGCAGATGTCCACCATCCAGCTGGACTTCAACCTCCCTGAGCGTTTCGAGCTCGAGTTCCAGGCTGCCGACGGCACCCGCCAGCGTCCGGTCATGATCCACCGTGCCCTGTTCGGCTCGGTCGAGCGTTTCATGGGCGTGCTCACCGAACATTACGCAGGAGCCTTCCCCGCGTGGCTTTCGCCCGTGCAGGTAGTTGGCATTCCGGTGGCGGAGGCGTTCAACGATTACATGTTCGACGTCGTTGACCAGCTCAAGGCCGCGGGGATCCGTGCCGAGGCGGACATTTCATCGGACCGCTTCCCGAAGAAGATCCGCACTGCGAGCAAGGACAAGATTCCTTTCGTCCTGATCGCCGGCGGAGAGGACGCGGAAGCCGGTGCGGTGTCGTTCCGCTTCCGTGATGGCAGCCAGGACAACGGTGTGCCCGTTGCCGAGGCCGTCCGGAGAATCGTGGACGCCGTCAAGAACCGCGAGAGCTGACGGGGCGGCAACGCCGAGGCGGAAACAGTGCAGGAGAATACAGGCGTGGCAGCTGACTATCCGGGCGATGCCGAAGTGACCGACGACTTCGGCTTGGCAGGTGTTCCGGACGCGTTCCAGCGCCTGTGGACTCCGCACCGCATGGCCTACATCAAGGGCGGGCCGAACCAGTTCAAAAACCAGGACGACTGCCCGTTCTGCGTAGCTCCAAGCCGCACGGACGAGGAAGCCCTCATCGTGCACCGTGGCAAGACCTGCTACGTGGTGCTGAACCTGTTTCCGTACAACCCCGGACACCTGCTTGTGTGCCCGTACCGGCATGTGCCGGACTACACGGACATCACAGTGGAGGAAACAGCTGAGATGGCGGAGCTCACGCAAACTGCGATGCGCGTGCTACGCAAGGTGTCCAACCCGGCCGGCTTCAACCTGGGCATGAACCAGGGCGTTGCCGGCGGGGCGGGAATCGCCGCCCACCTGCACCAGCATGTGGTTCCGCGCTGGGGTGGGGACGGAAACTTCTTCCCGATCATCGCGCAGACAAAGGCCATCACCCAGACCCTTGACGAGGTCCGCCAGCAAGTGGCGGACGCGTGGCCGGGCGAGTCGGACGCACCCGGGGAGACGGATGCTTAATCGCCATGCGCGCGGGTTTTTCACCGCGTTGTTCTCGCCCCTTGCCCGATTCCTGCTCAAGGTGGGGGTCTCGCCGGACGCCGTTACCGTCATCGGGACCGCCGGGGTAGTGCTCGGCGCCCTGATTCTCTACCCGATGGGCCAGCTCTGGTGGGGCTCACTGCTCATCGCCGTTTTCGCCTTGTCCGACGTCGTTGACGGCATCATGGCGAGGGAGCAGGGCCGCAGCGGCCCCTGGGGAAACTTTCTCGACTCCACGCTGGATCGGTTGGCGGACGGCGCCATTTTCGCCGGCGTCGCCATCTGGTTCTTCATGGGCGGGGCGAACAGCGCTATTGCCATTGCGGCGGTCGCCTGCCTGATACTCGGGATGGTTGTTTCATACGCCCGCGCCAAGGCTGAATCACTGGGCTTCTACGCCAACGTGGGAATCGCCGAGCGTGCCGAGCGGCTCATCTCGGTGCTGCTCGTGACCGGCTTGACCGGCCTGGGGCTGCCTTCCGTCGTCTTGCTGGTGACCCTCGTCATGCTCGCCGCCGCAACGGGCATCACCGTCGTCCAAAGGATGGCGGCTGTCCGCGAACAAGCGATGGCAGACGTCGACGGCGGGACACCCGCTTAAACGGTGGGATCATTTTGTGCGCCGAACCGTGTCAACGGCTCGGGACATGCCCGTTGATGTCACCGGCGTTCCTGTCGTGTGCAGGCGCGTTTCGTGCCTGGGCGTGCTCATGTCCGGGTGGGTCTGAAGTAGTGGTTGCGTCGGGGTGTTTGGCGGGGATCGATGTGGGGTGGGGGTTTGAACCATGCCACGCCGGAGTCCATGGTGATGGTCCAGTGTTCTTTGTGGATGACGTGGTGGTGGTGGCTGCACAACAGGATGCCGTTGTCGGTTCCGGTGGTGCCGCCGTGGGACCAGTAGGTGATGTGGTGGGCTTCGCACCAGGGTGCGGGGATGGTGCAGTCGGGGAAGGCGCAGCCTTGGTCGCGGGCGGTGATGGCTTTGCGGATGTGGGGCGGGAACACCCTGGTGGTGCGGCCGATGTCCAGGACGCGGCTGTCGCTGCCGAGCAGGACGGGGATGATGTCCGCGTCGCAGGCGATCTTGCGGATGACCGAGGGGTGGATCGGGCCCTGGAATGTGGACGCGCCGGTGCTCAGGCGAGGATTTGCGGCGGTGGTGGTTTGGTGTTCGACGCGCTCGAGCAGTTCGCGGTGGTCGATGGTTACCATCACCTGCGGCCGGAGACCGCCGTTCGCCGGTAGCTCGCCGGTGGACAGGGCCACCGCGCAGGCTCCGACGAGCCCGTCAAGCAGTTTCTGCGCCCGGGAGCGGCGATCCAGCGGCGGGGGAGCAGTGCCGTCGTGCTCCGGGAACTCTGCGGTGCCGCCGGTGGTGTTCTTGCCGGTGTTGCCGCCTGGATCCGTATCCGGTGCTTCCTCGGTGTCGTGGCGCAGGCGCGGGTTGGTGGCGGTGTTCATGACGGTGGCGAGGGTTTCAAATTGTTCCGCGGTGGCGAAGATTTCCAGGTAATGCAGGCCGCGGCGGGGTTTGCGGATGAACGCGCCTTGGCGGTGTCGGAGTTCTTCCTCGCTGGGTTCGGATCCGTCCTGGTCGATGGCATCAACCCAGCGCTTGGCCATCCGGGACACGAAATCAGGATCGCTCTGCACCGCGGTGTTGGTCAGTGCTTGCTCCACGTGCAGGGCGGTGTCCGTATCGGCGATGTGTCGCACCTGATCCAGGGCCACGCTGATCACGGTGGCTGAACGGGAGGGCACGGTTGCCGAGGAGAGGGCCGCGGCGAGGACCTGGTGCCGTGCGGGTATTTCCTGCCCGGCGATCCCTGCCTGCGGGAGCACGACGGAGGCCAGGGCGAGCCGGCGCCGGGCCTCGCCGATGCCGATCCGCAGCCTGGCGCGCAGGAATTCGGCCGTGTTCCGGTAACCGTCGTCGACCGCGGCGGCTGCTCCGGTGAGGCTGGCGGCAGAAGCCGGCACCGGGACGTCCGGGATTGCCGTGTCTGCTGCGGCGGCCGTGGACTCGGTCCAGCCGGTCCTCCAGGCCGGTGCCGGGGATGATTGCCGTGCCGCCTGGGCTTCGCGCCGCGTCCGCTCCACGGCCCCGGCCGCGACGATCTGCAAAAACTCCACCGTCCGCGAGATCTCCTCGACCCTGCCGGCGAACTCAGCGGCCTCAGCGAAACCGAACAACCGGGAGTCGGAGAGCGCGGTTGAGCGCAGCGCATCCATCGCCGCCACTGCCTGATCAAGGTCATTTGCGGGCCACGGCACGGATTCAGGCCTGGTACCGGGGCGGACCTCCAGCCGGTTGATGTCGGCATGCCGGGAGGAAGCAGCAGGCTTCAGGCGGCGGGAAAGACGTCCCAAGGGCGCAACTCCGACGTCAGCCGGGGCTGCCCGACGTGCCACGAGTTGACCGATGCCTTCCATGAACAAACCTTGTCACGAGGCTCGGACATTTTTAGCCCAGCTAGCTTGCCATCTGTTCCCGGAGGATACCGGCGCGACCCGGGGCGCTGTGCTAACCTCTGCGAGCCTCGTCCTGCGCCAGTCGAATGCTGGCTGGCGATGGTTTCTGAGTTCTTTCTTATGTGGACACTGCGAGCCTCACCGCAGGTGAAGGCCGGGAATGTTGCACTTGGAAGGTGACGCAGATGCGGGTTGTAATGACCGAGTCATCCGGGGTGATTACATCGACGGGAACGGAATGGCAGGATTTCCGGCCCGCCGTTGCGTTGAATTTCCTGGGATGGCTGCGGAGCACCCTAGCCGGCGGCCGGCGCAGCGCCTGGGTCTGGCGGTCACCGGCTCTGAGGGACGGCTGCTGGCGGCGGCCACGGTTGCCCGGGTCCTGGCGGCCGTGTCGAGCTTTTATGAGTGGGCCATTGTCGCCGAATTGTTCGATGCCGAGAATCCGATGCGCCGGAACCCTGACCCGGCACTGGCCATGGTGGCTGAACGGCCCCGCCCGTTCACGGGCGGTGCGAGCAGGCAGCAGCCGGTCCGGAGGCAAATCAGGGTCAAGCTGCCCCTGCGGCTACCGCGGCCGCTGGCCGAACCCGATGTCGCGGAGCTGTTGGAGAGCATGACCTGCCTGCGGGATCTGGGCATGGTGCTGCTGATGCTTGACGGAGGTTTGCCTCCCGGTGAAGTTCTGGGCCTGCACCTCGAAGACATCTCCTATGACCGCCGGCGGGTGACGGTCCGCAAACGTGATGACCATCCAGGTGGCGCGAGAGGAAAATCCCGCCAAGAACGTGTTATTGATCTGCTGGAACCCCGTACCCTGGACGCGGTCAACCGGTATGTCCTGCGGGAACGCCCTTCCCAGGCGGGGAGTCCTTTTCTGTTCCTCGTCGGCGGCCACAGGGCGCGGGCTGGTGAGCCGCTGTCCTACGCTGCACTGGTGCGGATGTTCGCCCGCCGACTGGACGGACTCGGACTGCGGACACCCGAAAAGACACCGCACGCCCTGCGCCACACGCATGGAAGCCTGATGTGGGAGGCAGGCATGCGCGAGCTGGCGCTGCAACGACGTTTGGGCCACGCTTCGCCGGAGTCCACCCGGATTTACACGAGGGTTTCGGATTCACAGGTCCGCGAGGAGTATCGCGCTGCATTGGGTGCTGTTTAGTGAATTCCGGGGCAGACGCAATTGCGCGGATAGACGTTCCTGCGGCACGCCGCCACGCCTCGGAGGCGGAGTATGGCGCCTGGGTTGAAGCGTTTGTTCCCAACCAGGCAGCACACTATGAGCGGATGGCGTCCTACCGCCGGTTTGTCCGGGCCTGGCCCGATCTGGAGGAATGGTTCGGGGCGCCCCTTCTCGTCCGGGCCGGCTTCACCGGTGGGCCCCTTCGTGCCACCGGGCGGACGGTACCTTCAGCGGCAGCGGCTATCTCGTCTATCTGGCCCTTGTGCACGGCGTTGCAATGGATTACCAGTTCCTCTTCGTCCGAAAGTACGCCCCGCTTTTCAGTGTCCCCCGCGTACGTTGATGGCGAGCCCATAGCGGTGGGTGTGCTGAACAGACGATTTGCACTATGCTTTCCGCAGAACATACTAATCGTTTAGTTAGCAGCAAAATGAGCCGTCCCCTCATGAAACACCCGGCACCGGCGCCACCCGCTTCCTCCCCGGCGGACCAGGACACCCGACGGCTGATTTTGACCAAAGCGGCAGAGCTGTTTCTGGTAAAGGGCTACAAGGGTGTGTCCATGAAGGAGCTCGCTGAGGCTGTCCGGGTCACATCCGGCGCCTTGTATTACCACTTTCCCAAAGGCAAGGAAGATCTTTTCACCACGATGATCCAGACCGTGTTCCTGGACGAGGGGGTGGCCGGAATCGATCAGATCCTTGCCACGGCCCAGGATGTCCGGGAACGCTTGACGGTGCTTACTTCCGCGTTGCTCGCGCTCCCCCTTGATGAACGCCTGAGCACGTTGTTGCGCGACGCCAGGGAAAACCTCAAGGACCCGGACCACCAGCTGGTGATCCTGTCCTTGCTTGACCGGATCAAGCGGCATGTCACCGGTCTCTTTCAGGCGGCGCACGAGGCGGGGGAGATTCGCTCCGATCTGCCGGTCAATGTCCTGGTCGGTCTCTACATGGGCATGCTGCGGGGGGCGAAAGGCTTGTCAGAGGCCCATCGAGCAGCCTCCGTGGTCAGCGTACTCTTCGATGGCATTGCGAATCGGGAGCACCCTCCTCCGCCCTGATTGTTGACGGGGCGAAGTTGCTAAGCGATTGGTTATCAACCCGTGATTCCATCTGGTCGGGAGCGTCCATTTCCCGGAAAGGAACGATTTCCATGAACCACACAGATGCGTCCGCCCGCCCCAACCGGGGCAGGTAGCCATGTCCCTATCCTCTGATCCCGCGGGGATTTTCGCCATCGAAACACATGGCTTGAGCAAGCACTTTGGCAGGCATGCCGCCGTCGATGACCTGAGCATCCGTGTGCCTGCCGGCACCATCGCGGGTTTTGTCGGTCCCAATGGAGCAGGCAAGACGACTACCCTTCGCCTGCTGCTGGGACTGGTGCGACCCGATGGGGGCAGCGCCACGATTCTGGGCCACTCCCTCACTGAGCCCGGACGCTACTTGCCGCGAGTAGGAGCACTGACGGAAGCACCGGCGTTTTATCCGGGTCTCTCCGGGCGGACCAATCTGGAGGTGCTCGCCCGCCTTGGAGGCCATCCCGGTTCCCGCGTGGGCGAGCTGCTGGAGCTGGTGGAACTCTCCGATCGGGCGCGCGATCGGGTCGGAACGTATTCGCTGGGCATGAAGCAACGTCTTGGGGTGGCGATGGCACTGCTGCCCGATCCGGAGCTGCTCATTCTCGACGAGCCAGCCAATGGCCTTGATCCCCTGGGCATCATCGGTATACGCGAGCTGCTGCGCGGCCTGGTCGCCCAAGGGAAGACCATCTTGCTTAGCAGCCACATGCTCGGTGAGTTGGAACGGGTCACGGACTGGCTGATCATGCTCAATCAGGGGAAGGCCCTGTTCTGCGGTCCGGCCCACGAGTTGCTGGCCCAACGTGTCGAGGTGGTGGTCGAAGCCGAAGATGCGGTGCAGTTGGGTCTGTTAGCCAGGATCGTGGGTGACGCCGGCTATGCGGTCACCCGGGAGGATCATGCCCTGCGCATCGCCTGTCCTCCTGGTTTTGCCGAGACCTTGACCCGGCAGGCCAGGGAAGCCGGTGCGCCGGACCTGAGCATCCGGGTAATAGAGGCCAGCCTTGAACAACTGTTCCTGGCTCTGCTCAAAGGAGAACGGTCATGATTTCCGTGATCCGTGCGTTTCGCAGCGAAGTGCTCAAGTTCCGCCGCTGGAGTGTTCTGGCGGTCGCGGGGGTAATGCTCGCGGTGAGCACCTTTATCGCCTATCTGACGTTCCACCAGATCGCATCCGGAGCCACCGGCCGTGAGATGACCGGCCTGATTGCCGCGTTCCACACCCCCCAGGGACTGGTCTCGATCATCGGCCAGGCCCGCTCACTGATCATTGCCATCGCGCTGGTGATGGTGACCGCCAATCTCGCCGCGGAATGGTCCCAGGGGACGATGCGCAACCTGCTCGTGCGTGAGCCGCATCGCCTGCGGTGGCTCGCGGGCAAAATGCTGGCACTGGTGCTCTTTGTGGTGCTCTTTGTGCTGCTCTCGATGCTGCTCACCCTGCTCGTCAGTGGCATATTCATCCTCGTCCTTGCGCAAGGACAGGGGATTCAGACGACCCCCTGGACCTCTGCGGAGGGGCTGCGCGTCTTCGCGGCGTTCTTGGGCAACGAGGTGCTTTGCCTCATCGGGGTGAGCGCTCTGGGCATGATCATCGCCGTGCTCACCCGTTCGGTCGCGGCCGGCGTCGGGATTGCCCTGGCCTACATCCTGGTAGTCGAAGGCATCATCGCGGTGGTTTTGCCGCAGGTGACCCAGTGGTTTCCCGGCCGGGTGTTCAACACCATTGTGGGGACGACCGTGCCCTTGGTGGGTCCGACGCCTCCCCAAGGCTATCCGGCAGCCCTGGCAGCAGCCCTCCTGTGGACTGTCGGCTTCGTTGTGGCCAGCGCCGTCGTGTTCCCACGCCAGGACGTGACTGCGTGACAAAGGAGCACGCGATGCCCGAACAGCACGCAGGAGCGGAAGCGGCCGGCGTGGGAGGTGAGGCCTCCGGCGTCGTCGGCAACGAGCGACTGACCGCTCTGATAGGGGCCGTGGTGCTGGTGTTGTCGGTGGCCGAGGTCGCCACCGTTCCGACGCTGGGCAGCCTGATGGTGGCGCACTTTTTCGTCGGCGCCCTCCTGGCAGGCCCGGTCCTGGCCAAGACGGCCAGCACAGGCTGGCGATTCATTCGCTACTACACCCGGGATCCCGGGTATCGCCGCAAGGGTCCGCCCCGGCCGATGCTGCGCGTGATAGCACCGATACTCGTCGCCTCGACCCTCATGCTGATCGGCAGCGGCATCGCGTTGGCCATCACCGGGCCTGCCCCCGAGATACTGATCCGGGTGCACGTTGTCAGCTTCCTGGTCTGGCTGGCCACTATCGCGGTGCACATCGTCGCGCACGTGAGGCGGGTACCGACGCTGATAGCCGAGGATTGGCACCGTCCCCTCCGGCAGAAGCGGGGGAACGCGTCCGCACCGGAACCATCGGGACGCCGGATGCGGTTGGCGGTCAACATTGCGGTGCTCGTGCCTGCCGCGATCGCTGCGGTGCTGCTTCTGCCGACTGCCGCACCGTGGGAAGGCTGGCGTGGTCAGGCCGTGACCGGGCCAGGGGTCCTGGCTGTCGCGGTGAGTATCTGGACCGCGGTCGCGGTGATGTTCAAGCGCCGCTAGAGGGAGAAGCAAGGCAGCAGGCGCAAGTGCGAGGACCGGAACTCAGAGCGCGGCGGAGAATGACTGTCGGTGCCGCCTCGGCCGGACGTGCCCCGGTGTTTGCCTGCCATAAAACCGGCCAAAAAACCGACGCCAGGACTCGACGCTCCCGAGAGGCAAAAACGTTGACTGAAGTGCGGTGTCCACATAATCGTCGAAGAAGCGACCGCCGCGGGATATAAGAATCTGATGCCGTCAATAGGTACCTGAAGTATTGCGACGCGCGGGACTCATATCAGCCGGTGCGCGGCGCCTCCAGCCACTTGCGGAACAGCGTGGCCTACCACGGGTAATCAAGTACGACCGGCCCAGTGCAGGGGACTAGTATTGAACTTACTTGGTCAATGTGACCTGGAAATCCGGTGTGTGCTGTGCGTGGCCACCTGTCCGCCTGCGCCCCGGCCAAGGTCTTCTATCTACCCATAGGGGTTTTTGTGTCTACACCTGATGTAAGCAACGAAGCCGGTTCGTCCGCAGCCAGCGTTACGGGCAGCAGTCGCGTCAAGCGCGGCATGGCCGAGATGCTCAAGGGCGGCGTCATCATGGACGTCGTCAACGTCGAGCAGGCCCGCATCGCCGAAGATGCCGGTGCCGTGGCCGTGATGGCGCTCGAGCGCGTTCCCGCGGACATCCGCGCCCAGGGCGGCGTCTCCCGCATGTCGGACCCGGACATGATCGATGCGATTATCGCCGCGGTGTCCATCCCGGTCATGGCCAAGGCCCGCATCGGGCACTTCGTCGAGGCCCAGGTCCTGCAGTCCCTGGGTGTGGACTACATCGACGAGTCCGAGGTCCTGACCCCGGCCGACTACACCCACCACATCGACAAGTGGAACTTCACCGTTCCCTTCGTCTGCGGTGCCACGAACCTCGGGGAGGCCCTGCGCCGCATCAACGAGGGCGCGGCCATGATCCGTTCCAAGGGCGAGGCAGGCACCGGCGACGTCTCCAACGCCACAACGCACATGCGCCAGATCCGCGCCGAGATCCTCCGACTCTCCACGCTGCCCGAGGACGAACTCTACGTAGCGGCCAAGGAACTGCAGGCCCCGTACGAGCTCGTCAAGGAAGTCGCTGCCACCGGCAAGCTTCCTGTGGTCCTGTTCACCGCCGGCGGCATCGCCACCCCGGCGGACGCCGCGATGATGATGCAGCTCGGTGCGGACGGCGTGTTCGTCGGTTCGGGCATCTTCAAGTCCGGCAACCCGGCACAGCGTGCCGCCGCCGTCGTAAAGGCCACCACGTTCTTCGATGACCCTGACGTCATCGCAAAGGTCTCCCGCGGCCTGGGTGAAGCCATGGTGGGCATCAACGTCGAGGAAATCCCCGAACCGCACCGCCTCGCCGAGCGCGGCTGGTAGGGTTCGGCTGTAGCGCGGCAACGCTCTAATTGCACGACGCCGGTCGGTCACCTTTCACGGTGACCGACCGGCGTCGTGCGTTAACGCCCAAGTACCTCGCAGTTGATGTCGTTATCAGGGGGCAAAGTCATATGGTCGTAGCAACGCTCTGATTGATGGAGCGTTTTATGGTCAGGTCATTTCCTCAGAGTGCCCG
>NZ_JAPFFT010000045.1 GCF_026241105.1 Arthrobacter rhizophilus
TCAACCAGGCCGTGACGCCCGGTTCCGTCGGTTTCACGCTCAAGGATTCGGCCAACGCTTCGGTGGCCGGGACGGTGGGCTACAACAGTGCCACGAACACCTCGACCTTCACCACGTCCGCGGCCCTGGCCTACGGCTCTACCTACACCGCCACCGTCAGCGGGGCCACCAACAGCTCAGGGCAGACAATGGCCAGCCCGTACAGCTGGACCTTCACCACCGTGTCCGCGCCACCGGCCCCGGCCGTCAGCTCGACGTCGCCCGCTTCGGGGGCGACGGGGGCGGCGGTGAACGCCGCGGTCTCCGCAACGTTCAACCAGGCCGTGACGGCCGGTTCCGTCGGTTTCACGCTCAAGGACGCCGCCAACGCTTCGGTGGCCGGGACGGTGGGCTACAACAGTGCCACCAACACCTCGACCTTCACCCCGTCCGCGGCCCTGGCTTACGGGACCACCTACACCGCTACCGTCAGCGGGGCCACCAACAGCACGGGGCAGACCATGGCCAGCCCGTACAGCTGGTCCTTCACCACCGCCGCCGCGACAGTGTGCCCCTGCAGCCTCTTTGCCGCCAGCGCCACCCCGGCCAGCACCGGCCTGAACGACGGCCAGGCTCTTGAGCTGGGTACGAAGTTCCGTTCAGACGTGGCCGGCACCATCACCTCGGTCCGCTTCTACAAGTCCAGCCAGGACACCGGAACCCACACCGGCTACCTCTGGTCCGGCACCGGCTCCCTGCTGGGCAGCGTCACCTTCAGCGGTGAAAGCACCTCCGGCTGGCAACAGGCCACTTTCTCCACCCCGATAACCATCAGCGCCAACACCACCTACATCGTGTCCTACTTCAGTTCCGCCGGGTACTACGCGGCCACCGGCGGCTTCTTCAACCAGGGAACCGATAACGGATACCTCCACGGCCTGGCCGACGGCGTCGACGGCGGCAACGGCGTCTACCGCTACGGCAACGCCGCGTTCCCCACCAGCACCTGGAACAAAACCAACTACTGGGTCGACGTCGTCTTCACAACGACGAACACACCACCGGCCCCGGCCGTCAGCTCGACGTCGCCCGCTTCGGGGGCGACGGGGGCGGCGGTGAACGCCGCGGTCTCCGCAACGTTCAACCAGGCCGTGACGGCCGGTTCCGTCGGTTTCACGCTCAAGGACGCCGCCAACGCTTCGGTGGCCGGGACGGTGGGCTACAACAGTGCCACCAACACCTCGACCTTCACCCCGTCCGCGGCCCTGGCTTACGGGACCACCTACACCGCTACCGTCAGCGGGGCCACCAACAGCACGGGGCAGACCATGGCCAGCCCGTACAGCTGGTCCTTCACCACCGCCGCCGCGACAGTGTGCCCCTGCAGCCTCTTTGCCGCCAGCGCCACCCCGGCCAGCACCGGCCTGAACGACGGCCAGGCTCTTGAGCTGGGTACGAAGTTCCGTTCAGACGTGGCCGGCACCATCACCTCGGTCCGCTTCTACAAGTCCAGCCAGGACACCGGAACCCACACCGGCTACCTCTGGTCCGGCACCGGCTCCCTGCTGGGCAGCGTCACCTTCAGCGGTGAAAGCACCTCCGGCTGGCAACAGGCCACTTTCTCCACCCCGATAACCATCAGCGCCAACACCACCTACATCGTGTCCTACTTCAGTTCCGCCGGGTACTACGCGGCCACCGGCGGCTTCTTCAACCAGGGAACCGATAACGGATACCTCCACGGCCTGGCCGACGGCGTCGACGGCGGCAACGGCGTCTACCGCTACGGCAACGCCGCGTTCCCCACCAGCACCTGGAACAAAACCAACTACTGGGTCGACGTCGTCTTCAATGCGCCCTAGGAGGCGGGGTATCTCACTAACAGCACCTTCGTTTACTTCCTTGGTGGGTGACGGACGGCTTCTGGACGGTCCTTAGGCGCTGGGAAAGCGTGCCCGGCCGCCGGGCGATACGGGCGTGTTTGCGGCGGTTCCACGTGTTGTTGGTTGGATGTGGCAGGTAGGAGTACTCGAGTGCTGTGCAGGTACGACGGCGGCCGTTGCAAGTGTTGTCGACTGGAAATGATAGGTGGGAGTTACTCGTGTGACGGGGGCCGATCTTTCATAGCCTGAAGTTCCTTTGGCCGGTAATACGGAGGGAATTATCACCATGACAAGCAGGAAGCTTCGAGTTGCGCTGATCGGCGCCGGATACTGGGGACCGAATTTGGCCCGAAACTTCAAAAGCAGCGCGGACTGGGACCTTGCGGCCATCTGCGATCTCGATGCCGGCCGGGCAATGAATGTCTCGGAACAGGTGGGCAACGTACCCGTGGTGACGGATCTGGATGAGCTGCTGGCCTGGCCGGATCTCGACGCGGTCGCTATCGCGACACCCGCACGAACCCACCACAGGATCGCGCTGGCGGCAATGCTCGCGGGAAAACATGTGCTGGTCGAGAAGCCGCTTGCGGACAGTCGAGAAAAAGGCGAGGAGATGGTGGAGCTCGCCCGGCAAAAGGGTTTGGTATTAATGGCCGATCACACCTACTGTTACACGCCGGCTGCTCTAAAGATCCGTGAACTGATCGCCAACGGGGCCTTGGGGGACATTCTTTTCATCGATTCCGTCCGCATCAACCTTGGCCTGGTGCAGCCTGATGTCGACGTCTTCTGGGACCTCGCCCCGCACGACCTCTCGATTCTGGACTTCATCCTTCCTGCAGGGCTGCAGCCCGCCCATGTGTCGGCCCACGGTGCCGACCCACTCGGTGCCGGCCGGGCCTGCGTAGGTCATTTGAACTTCCCGCTGGCGGCCGGAGGCTTGGCGCACGTCCACGTCAACTGGCTCAGCCCAACCAAGATCCGCCAGATGGTCATTGGGGGATCCAGGCGGACGCTGGTCTGGGATGATCTGAATCCTCAGCAGCGGCTGAGCCTCTACGATCGAGGCGTCAACCTCCAGCACCAATCTGCCGACGGCGCCAACCGGAAGGCGGCAACCATCTCATACCGGCTGGGAGACACTTGGTCCCCGGCCTTGTCCGAGCATGAACCGCTCGCCCAAATGGTCAGCGAGTACGCAGCCAGCATCCGTGAAGACAGGCCCTCGCGCACCGATGGATCGGCCGGCTTGCGCGTCCTGTCTGTCCTGGAGGCCGTTTCGCGGAGCCTGAATGAGGACGGCCGCACCACCCTGGTTGATGGTGCCGAACTGCAGCTTGAGGAGACAGCTTGAGCAATTTAGCCGGAGCACGGATTCTCGTCACAGGCGGTGCCGGGACCATCGGGTCCACCATTGTGGATCAGCTCCTCGAAGCCGGAGCGGGCCACGTCGACGTACTGGATAACCTCGTGCGCGGGCGTCAGGACAATTTGAGCGATGCGCTGGGCAGCGGCCGCGTCTCTTTGGTGGAGGGCGATTTGCGTGACCGCGACCTCGTTCACGATGTGACCCGGGGCAAAGACGTGGTATTTCACCAGGCGGCCATCAGAATCACCCAGTGCGCAGAGGAGCCTCGGCTGGCCCTGGAGGTCCTGGTCAACGGAACCTTCAATGTATTCGAAGCCGCCGTTGCGCAGAAGGTTGACAAGGTTGTTGCAGCGTCCAGCGCCTCTGTCTACGGCCTGGCGGAAAGCTTCCCCACCGATGAACGGCATCACCACCACAACAACGACACCTTCTACGGTGCTGCTAAATCCTTCAACGAAGGCATGCTGCGCAGCTTCCGCGCCATGTACGGACTGGACTACCTGATGCTGCGCTACTTCAACGTCTACGGTCCGCGAATGGACGTCCACGGGCTCTACACCGAAGTGCTGGTGCGTTGGATGGAGCGGATTGCGGACGGCCAACCACCACTCATTTTCGGCGACGGGCGCCAGACGATGGACTTTGTATTCACCGCCGACATTGCGCGGGCCAACGTACTTGCGGCCTCCAGCGACCTCAACGAAGGCGTCTACAATGTGGCCAGCGGAACCGAAACAAGCCTTTTGGAGCTCGCGGAGTCCCTGCTGCGGGCAATGGACTCGGACCTTTCCGTGGAGCATGGTCCGGAACGGGCAGTCAACGGCGTCAGCCGCAGACTGGCCGATGTCTCAGCGGCCCGCTCGGACCTGGGTTTTGCTGCCGAGGTTCCCCTCGACGATGGGCTTCGCGAACTAGTGAAGTGGTGGCAACCGCTCCGCGCGGAGATTGCAGCCACGCGGACCGCGGGGGTGGGCTCATGACCCGCATCAATGTCATGCAGCCGTGGTTCGGTGCCGAGGAGGTAGCTGCCGTAAGTGCAACGATCGAGTCCGGCTGGGTGGCACAAGGGCCCCGGGTTGCTGAATTCGAATCGGCCTTCGCGAGCAGCCAACAGGCTCCTTTCGCGGTCGCCACTTCGAATTGCACGACGGCGCTGCACCTCGCCCTCGTGGTTGCCGGCATCGGCGCGGGCGACGACGTCGTCGTTCCGTCGTTCTCCTTTATCGCCACCGCCAATGCCGCCACCTATGTAGGCGCCCGGCCGGTCTTTGCCGACGTTGACCTGACCACCGGAAACCTCACCGCCGAAACGGTCCTCGCGGCGTTGACGGTCCGCACTAGGGCTGTCATCGCTGTGGACCAGGGTGGACTTCCAGTTGATCTGGATTCCATCCGCCGACTCTGCGACCCGCTCGGTATTGTCGTCATCGAGGATGCAGCCTGCGGCGCAGGTTCGAGCTACAAGGGCCGGCCGGTGGGAGCGGGCGCCGACGTGACCGCGTGGTCCTTCCACCCCCGCAAAATCCTCACCACCGGCGAGGGGGGCATGTTGACTACCCCGCACCCTGGTTGGGCCGATCGTGCACGCCAGCTGCGCGAGCACTCAATGAATCTCTCCGCGAGCGCCCGCCATGCTTCCGTGCTGGCGCCCGCCGAGGAGTATTTGGAAGTCGGGTTCAACTACCGGATGACTGACTTGCAGGCCGCCGTGGGCTTGGTCCAGCTAGGCAAACTGGCGCAGGTGGTCCACAGACGCCGGGACATTGCCGCCGAGTACAGCAAGCAGTTTGCGGATCTCGAGGGGATCCGCGGGGTCCAGGATCCCTCCTGGGGTACCAGCAATTTCCAGTCGTTCTGGCTGGAAATCCTCCCCGGATCCGCCGTCGACCGCGAAGGCGTGCTCGCGCACCTGGCCGCGGACGAAATATCAGCCCGCCGGGGGATCATGGCAGCTCACCGTCAGCCGGCATATCGAGGCAGAGACACCGGGACGGCTCCGCTCCCCGTCACCGAACGCCTCACGGACAACACGCTCATCCTTCCGGTTTTCCATCAGATGACCGAGTCGGAACAGGCAAGAGTCATCCACTCCGTGCGTGCCGCGGTAGCCGGGGGCAGGTGAACCGTGCAGGAGTTGATGCTGATCGCTGCCAGTGGGTTGGCCCGGGAAGTGTTGTCCATCATCCGGGGCTCCGATCAGTACCGCGTGGTCGGGTTCCTCGACGACTCCTCCGTCATCCAAGGCAGGCTTGTCGGCGGCGTAAACGTCCTGGGCACCATCGCGGAGGCCGCTCTGTACAACTACCCCCAGTTCCTGATTTGCGTCGGTTCTGGAACCGGGCGGCAGCAGATAGCGGAGCGGCTGGCACATCAGGGAATCACTCGGGAGCGTTTCGCAACGGTCCTGGACCCTGGGGTGCGGGTGCCGCCCGGATGCACGGTCGGCTACGGAAGTATCCTGCTGAGCAACGTCGTGCTGACGGCTGACGTCACTCTGGGGGCACACGTTGTCGCGATGCCGCAGGTGACGCTGACGCACGACGACGCCGTGGAGGACTTTGCGACGCTGTGCGCCGGAGTGACATTGGGGGGCGGTGTGCGTATTGGGCGTGCCGCCTATCTGGGCATGAACTCCAGCATCCGCCAAGGGCTCGCGATAGGCGCCGAAGCCGT
The DNA here is from genome assembly GCF_026241105.1 of Arthrobacter rhizophilus. GTDB lineage: Bacteria > Actinomycetota > Actinomycetes > Actinomycetales > Micrococcaceae > Arthrobacter. The sequence continues at coordinate 5,905 of NZ_JAPFFT010000045.1, forward strand.
GATTGGCATGGGGGCGTCAGTGCTTCAAGACGTCCCAGCCGGCGAGACGTGGGCCGGCGTCCCTGCAAAAAAACTCTATGACGGGCTGCAGTTGGTGTCGGGAGATCCGGCGGAAGGAAGAGAAGCGTGAAAACCATCAGGCCCGAGTATTCGCATGATGAACCACAGAATCGCGGCAGAAAGGTCCCGATCATGAACTTTCCGACGATCCCGCTTGTAGATCTGGGGGCCCAACAGGAGGAAATCGCCGACGAGGTCGAAATCGGCATGAAGGAAGTCTTCGCCCAGACCTCCTTCATTGGAGGCCCAGCAGTGACCGAATTTGAAAAGGCCTATGCGGGATTTCTGGGAGCGGGCCATTGCGTAGGTGTGGGCAACGGTACGGACGCGCTAGAACTGGCCCTGCGCTCATGCGGCGTCCGCCCGGGCGGCGAAGTCATTGTTCCCGCCAACACCTTTATCGCCACCGCAGAGGCGGTCTCGCGGATCGGCGCGACGCCGGTCCCCGTGGACGTGGATCCGGTCCACCTGTTGATCGACCCTGCACGTGCTGCAGAAGCAGCGGGGCCGCGGACCCAGGCTATCGTGCCGGTCCATCTGTTCGGCCAGACCGCACCGGTTGAACGGTTGGAATCCCTGGCGGCGTCGTGCGGGGCGGCCGTTGTGGAGGACGCCGCCCAATCGCAGGGTGCAACCCGGCATGGACGCTTCGCCGGCACACTGGGCCGGGCCGCTGGCACCAGCTTCTACCCCGGCAAGAACCTCGGTGCCGCGGGGGACGCCGGGGCCGTCACCACCGATGATCCTGAAGTAGCCGCCCGGGTGCGTCTGCTTGGCTCCCACGGCAGCCGGGTCAGGTACGAGCACGAGGCCATCGGGCTGAACTCCCGGCTCGATACGGTGCAGGCCGTGGTGCTGAATGCCAAACTGCGGCGGCTGCACCGGTGGAACCAGCGACGGCGGGAGGCCGCTGAGCGGTACGCCTCCCTGCTGTCCGGGCTGCCCGGCGTCCAACTTCCCGTCAGCGCCATTGGAAACGTTGACGTCTGGCATCTCTACGTCATCCGGATCGATGACCGTGACCGGGTTCTGCACGAACTGCAGGCTGCTGGTATCGGTGCCGGCATCCATTACCCAGTTCCCTTCCATCTCAGCCAGGCGTACCGGGAACTGGACTACAGCCGTGGTGATTTCCCGGTCGCAGAACGCGCAGCCGACACCATGCTTTCGCTGCCGATCTACCCGCACATCACTGTCGAGCAGCAGGAATATGTGGCTGGAGCACTGTCAACCGCGGTCCTCGGGGCGTCCCGATGAAGACGTGTGTGGACGCACCCCATTTCGCGGACTGCCTAGGCGACGGACATGACTTCTGATTCCGGAACGCGGTCAATCAACGAGGACTCCTTGCCCCGTCTCGCTATGACGGTGCCGACGGAGAGCGCCGTTCTCACTTCGGCCCTGAAACGCGGAGCCTTGTGGTCAGCGGGTGGCACGATCTTCCTCCGGCTGGGAAACATCGTCCTCATGGCAGTAGTTGCGAGAATTGTTTCCCCCCGGGATCTTGGCATATTTACCCTCGCTGTCACGGTGCACGCCCTGATCGTCAACCTTGCCGAACTTGGTGTGGCGTCCGCGATCGCCCGCTCGGACCTCGATGTGGGCAGGATTGCGCCAACTGTGGCGGCAGTATCGATCGGTAGCAGCCTCATGCTGGCGGTTCCGATGGCAATATTCGCCAACGATATCGCCGGGGCGCTCGGTAGTGCAGAAGCCGGTCCCGCTATCCGGATCATGGCAATCGGGGTGGCACTGATCGGACCGGTCGCAGTCCCTGGTGCCTTGCTGCAACGCCAGTTTCGGCAGGACGTGGTCTTTTGGGCATCAGCCATTGCCTTCGTACCCGGCAGCGCCACCTTGTTTCTGCTCGCCTCGGTCGGCAGCGGTCCTGAAGCCTTCGCCTGGTCCAGGATAGTGGGCCAGGTGATCATGGGCGGCATCATGATGGCGAGGTCCGGCGCTCCCTTCTGGCCACGCGTCCAGCTGGATGTTTTGCGACCGCTCCTTGCCTTCGGTCTGCCGCTCGCCGGCGCGAACCTGCTAAGCCAGATACTGCTGAACGCGGACTATCTGTTCATTGGCAGGATGATGAGTGTGGGCGAGTTGGGTGTGTACTTTCTTGCCTTCAACATCGCCATGTGGCCAACGGCGGTTATCGGTTCGATCTTGAACGGACTCGTGTTGCCTGGCATCTCGGTCGTGCGGCGCGACGGCGGGGATATCGCGGCAGCCGTCGCCCACGGCGCCCGTGCGGTCGCCTTGGTGGCATTCCCGCTGGCAGCATTCCTTGGTGCTTTTTCAGGTCCCCTGGTGTCGACGATCTACGGCCCGAAGTGGCACGCGGCCGCGCCCGTTCTTTCCATCCTGGCCGTGTACGGAGCGCTCTTTATCCTGGGCCTCCTTCTAGCGAACATCATCATCGCGACGGGCCGGACGGGGGTCCTGTTCGCAGTCCAGGTCTGTGCCTTGGCTGCCCTCATGCCGGCGCTGCCGCTAGGCATCAGCATGGGCGGGATCGGGGGAGCGGCGGTCGCACACATCGTCGTCATCGGGGCAGTCACGACCCCTGTTTACATCTTTGCGCTTCGGCGATCGACTGGACTTGGACTCCGGAGGCTGCTTCAGGCTGTCGGCCGTCCCGCTATCACGGCCCTGACAGCGGCCGTGGTGGCCTGGTTGGCCACACGGCAGATCGATAGCGCATTGCTCCAACTCGTCATCGGCGCCCTCATCGGAGCCACCATCTTCGGCTCCTTGAACCGTCAAGCGCTTGCGGCCCTGACGCCCGTCAAGGCTCGTTCTCTCCTGAAAATTCGGCTTCTGCCTAGTCGCCGACCCAAGAAATCGAGGAATCCAGCATGAGAGTCGGGATCATCTATCCGGTTCCGGAGCCACTGGACCCCGCGACCTCTCTGGTTTTCCCGTTGCTGGTGTACCTGCTGCCTGAAACCCTCCGGCGCCGGATCCGCGCCAAGGACCTTGCCGGCCGTCAACCACGATACCGGCGCGATGAGGCGAAAAGGACGATGTGAACCATGCCCAGAATCCTTGTTCAGCTCAACAGCCTCGCCCTGGGTGGCACCCAGATCAACGCGGTCGATCTGGCAGCTGCCGTAAGGGATTACGGATACGAATCAGTCCTTTTTGGACCGACAGACACGTTGCCTCGGGGTCCTTCCCTCTTCGACGTGGCGGCTGAGCGCGGAGTTGAGCTTGGTGAATTTGAGCGCCCGACGAGCACGATGGGCGGCGCCCGAACGATGGCCCGGCTAGCCAAGGACCACCAGGCTGACCTTATTCACGTCTACGGCTCCTGGACGTCGCGCCCGGCGTGGTGGGGGCCCTGCTTATTGGGGCGCAGACCGTTGGTCCTGACGGTCTACGAAATGTCTGTCGACCCGATGACGCCGCGGAACACTGGACTGATCGTCGGCACCAAGTACCTCGAAGAGGACCTCGCCACTAGGCCGGGCGGTATCGAACTAATCAGCCCTCCCGTGGACGTAAACCGTGATGATTCACGGAGGGTCTCGGCGAGGGGGTTCGTGGAAAGACTGGGGCTTCACCCGGAGAACCTACGGGTGGTCATGGTTACCCGCCTTGACGAGGAAATGAAGGCCATGGGTATCCGCTGCGCGATTCGGGCCATCGGCAGGATCGGCAGCCCTACCGTCGATTTGGTCATCGTCGGGACTGGTGACGCAAGGGAAGGGCTTGGCCAGCTGGCAGAGCAAGTCAACGAGGAGCAGGGGCGGCGCGCAATTGTATTGGCTGGCCCCATGGCCGACCCCAGAGCCGCATATGCGGCGGCGGATGTGATGATCGGCATGGGTGGCTCGGCTGCCAGAAGCCTCTCATTTGGCAAACCCTTGGTGGTCGCCGGCGAATCAGGCTGGTTCAAGACCTTTACGCCGCAATCCGCCAAGGAACTCTTCCGCAACAGCTTCTGGAGCCCGGAATCCATGCGCGACCCGGTCGAGGCGCTGGTTGGGAGCCTCAAGCCCTTGCTTGAAAGTGACGCCCGTCGCGAGGAGCTGGGTAGCTTCGGCCGCGAATTCGCAGAACTGAACTTCGGCCTTCCCGCTATGGCTCAGCGCCTGGCCGCGACCTATGACAAAGCACTGCGCAACTATCGCCTGGTGCGATGGTGCAGGGATGCTCCTTTGGAGTTGGCCCATGCACGCCGCCGATTCGTCGAAAGAAGGGAGAATACGCCGTGAAAATGGGACCGATGTACCCGGCTCGGGACCTTCCGGTCATCGCTGGCAGCAGTGGAGGAGACATGGAATCTAGACGAGAGCTCGCCGTTCTGACACCGAGCTACCGCAAGGACGCCGAATTGTGCCGGGAACTTAACCGCTCGGTTCTTCGATGGATGCCCGAAAATGTCAAACATCACATTGTGGTACCACGACAAGACGGTCCAGTATTTCGAATGCTGCTGAACCAAAGGACCGTGATTCACGAAGCCAGCGAATTTCTTGCGGCGTCAATCTGGAAGCTTCCTGGCCTCAACATGTGGGTCAACGGCTCACGTCCGTGGCCGCCGGTAAGAGGCTGGATTGCCCAACAGCTAATCAAGTTGTCCGCAGCCGCCAACCTTGAGGCCGACGCCGTACTTCTCGTTGATTCCGACATGGTGATGGTCGCTCCGACTGACCTGGATTCGTTCCGGCAGGACGGGAATTTGGAGATGTACCGCAATCCGGGAGCAGTCCATTCCGGATTGCCCCGGCACCGCATGTGGCTCGAATCAGCAAGGGGCCTTCTGGGTTTGGGGCCTGCCGACCCCGGTGACTTGACGGACTACATCTGCTGGCCGTGCGTCTGGGATCCCAAGATTGTCCGCTCCATGCTCCAACACGTTGAACGGGTCAAGGGAGGGTCCTGGCAGTCCGCCGTAGCCTCGCAACTCCACTTCTCCGAGATGATGCTTTACGGGACTTACGTAGACGAAGTTCTTGGCGGCCCTCCAGCGGCCACGCCCCGAATGAAAAGCATCAACTACTCCGAAGAGGCACCCTTGACGGCGGCGGAGATCGGCACGATGCTGCGTTCGAGGCCCGCCGATGCCCTGGCTGTAATGATTTCCGCCAAGTCCGGTATTTCCCAGGATGTACGTTCTCAGGCCCTCATCGACTATGAAGACTATCTTGCGGTCAGCCGCAGCAACTCCAGTGGAGGTGCCCGGTGACCCCGCCGTATCCTTCCCCCGTCGATCTGTGGCGGCGCGTGCGAAGCATTGGACCTTCCGGAGTTGCCAAGGCAGTAGTGCGCCGAACGGCTCAAAAGATGAATGAGCGTTTCGATCTCATGGGGGCAGAACTTCCCTTGAGGGTCGAGGACCTTGTGGATTCAACCGACATTGGACGTCGCGAGCCTTCTCAGAGCACCGACGCCTCACTGCAAATCGGGTGGGTTTGCGCTCCGCCGGGACCCGGGTCCGGGGGCCATACAACACTCTTCCGCATGGTCGCGGCGGCAGAACAGCAGGGTCACCAATGCACGCTGTTTCTCTATGACCGCAACTCTGATGACGTTGAACGCCATGAGCAGGTCATACGGCGGCATTGGCCAGGGATCAGAGCAGGAATCCGCGGCGCAACGCAAGGATTCGACGGCATGAACGCCCTCGTGGCCAGCTCGTGGGGGACAGCGCATGTCGTGGCGAATCGGGCCCCCAGCACGATGAACTGCTTCTACTTCATCCAGGACTACGAACCATACTTCTACCCAAGAGGTGCCCTCTATGCCTTGGCGGAAGACACTTACCGGTTCGGGTTCGTCAACGTTGCCCTCGGCGAGATGGTCGCCTCCACCCTTGCCCACGAATTGGGCGTCGTTGCTGACATCACAGTTCCATTCGGGTGCGATACCACCGAGTACAAGCTCCTTCCGCACAATACGTCCTCGGCAGCGCGAAGCGGGGTTGTCTACTACGCCAAACGAAACGTGGATCGGCGTGGGTATCTTCTAGCCAAGCTGGGATTGGAGGACTTTCATCGCCGGCACCCGGAGCAGGAAATACACGTATTCGGGGACAAAGCATTGGACTGGACCATTCCGGTCACCAACCATGGTTCGTTGAGTCCATCCAAGCTCAATCTTCTCTACAACCGGACAATTGCAAGTGTTGCTCTTTCCTTCACAAATATCACATTGGTAGCCGAGGAACTGATGGCTGCCGGAAACGTGCCAATTATGAATGACCACCCGTTCTCGCGGGCGGTTCTGTCCTCGCCGCACGCGATATGGGTGCCGCCCAGCCCCGCGGCAATCGCCAACGGCCTTTCCGTTGCTGTCAATTCAAGGGACATCGAGGGTAGGGCCCGGCTCATGGCCGAAGCCAAGCGGACGGACTGGCACAACCCGGCCAGTCTTGTTATTCAGGAGATCGAGCGTCATTGTTATGTACCAGCAACGAATCGCCTCCGAATGGCTACGGGGGGTGCGCTTTGAGTCAGCATCGACTGATAACCCACCCACCTTCCCGCGCGAGCGGACATCAAAACCCGGCCATCGGTTCGCTCGGCACTTTCGATGCTTCTTCTGACAGTGCGCGCGCCGGGAAAGTGCCTTTCATTGTCCGCACCGTCGCCTTTTGCATTTTCTTTTTTCCATCGGCCATGGTTTTCAAGCCCATTGGCGCAGCTGGCACGGTACCGATGATCCTGGCCGTTCTCATTTTCGTTCTCTGGATCTGTTCAGTTCTGTTCGGGCTTCATAACCCTATGAAGATCCGGCATCCCGGACGCATGGCGTTGGCTGCATTGTTCCTGGCAACTTGTGCTTCCTACGCGGCTCTCTACGCGGGAATCACTGGGGGAAGCACAGAGCTGGCGCGGGCTTCGGCTGATCGCTGGCTGATCCTGCTGATGGCCAGTGCGGGCATAGCCCTCGTTATCGGCGAAGTCATCCGCACCCTTTCAGACGCCATGGTCCTCATACGAGCGCTTCTGGCCGGGGCCTTTTTCTGCTGCCTGGTCGCAGTAATCCAGTTCGTTTTTCGAATAAATCCCATGGACTGGTTCCAATATGTAATGCCTGGTTTCACCTACAACGGTGGGGATACACCGTTCCAGTCACGAGGTGCGCTTCTGCGCGTTGCAGGAAGCACCTTCCACTCGATCGAACTGGCGGTAGTTTCCGCGATGCTGCTGCCCCTTTCCATCTGGCGACTAATTTACGACAAACGGGGATGGATCGGTTACAAATTGCTTGGCACCATTCTCTTGATCTTTGCGATTGCGTCAACGGTTTCCCGTTCAGGAGTCCTAGGCCTTGTTGTCGGTATCGCGGTATTCATACCGTTCCTTCCAGCGACCCCACGCATCTGGGCATTGGTTGCATCCCCGATTGCTCTTGCCGGCCTCTTCGTGAGCGTTCCAGGACTCATGAGCACTCTTACGGGAACGATAACTTCATCGGGCACGGATCCGTCCATTTCGACCCGAACGAACAACTATCCCAGAGTCGAGGCCATGGTGATGCACCGTCCGATTCTTGGAGCGGGACCGGGCAATTACGTGGCGGACACTGCCATCCACATTCTTGACAACGAATACCTGAATGCCGCGGTGACGCTCGGGCTTGTGGGTCTCATCGCGATGATCATTTACCTGTTTGTTCCCGGCGTGACCTCGATACTGGCCGCGCGGGCATCTCGGACGCCGCAGCTGAAGTCATTCGTCGGGGCGGTCGGGGCTGGGGGTCTCGTGGCAGGAATTTGCTCGCTGACATTCGACTCCATGTCCTTCCCCGTTTTTGCCCTCACATATCCGGTCCTCGTCGGGTTGGGCGGGGCCGCCTGGAACATGACAAAGCTTGAAACCCGAATCAACGATGCAACCATCCTGGAAACGGCACGATCCGTCACCGGTATTCCGGGCAATCACAAGTCGCCAGGAGGCCTTCCTTGAACCCGACAGAAGTCATAAGAACACTCTGGAAGCACCGCCTCGTTTCCATACCCATACTCCTTTTGACTCTCGCTTCGGCACTGTATGTATTCCAATTTGCGCCCCGGTCATACCAATCATCCGCTACCTACGCCATGATAAATCCGGACATACCAACGCAACTGGATATTGCGAAGAATCCTGAACTCGAGAAACTCAACAGCAAGAATCCATATTTACGTTCTTCAGATCCATCACTAATTGTTCAGGTACTCCTCACTCGGCTCAACGACAGCTCCGTGGCCGACCTGCTGAAAGAGCAGGGGCTCAGTTCCGACTACACGGTCAGCCGCGGCGTCGGGGGCATCAACGGTTTTCTGGTCGATATCACAGGGATCGCTGACACTCCGGAGAAATCATTTGCAACCACGCGCACTCTAGGGAGCATGCTGGAAAAGGATCTTCACGATGCGCAAAAAGTTAATGGTGCTGACGATTCCTACCTGTTTTCCTCGATCCTCGTGGCTCCTCCCGACAAGGCAACGGAGCAATTCTCAAGCCGGCTACGATCGCTCATTGCTGTTTTCCTTGCCGGGGTTGTGCTCATGTTCGGCGGGGTATCGATCGCCCACTCAGTCTCGGTGTCCCGAAATCGCCGCGGAGGACGCGCTCCGGCAGTTGAAACGAAAAGGAGGGAAAGAAGGGGGGGCAAGCCTCCTGTGGATTCCTCAGAGCAGCGGCAGCCATTAGGCGCCAACGCCGGCCTTGGCCCGGCCGCTGAACCACTACGCCCACGAGCAACGGACTCCGATGATGGCCAACGACTGTCCGAGCTCGCAAGATGAGCGAGATGCACGTGGACTCCGAACTCCGGTTCGGCTACCTTGTCCCGGAGTTTCCGGGCCAGACACACGGTTTCTTCTGGCGGGAACTGGGCGTGTTGAAGCAACTGCACATTTCACCGGATGTGGTCTCCACACGGAGCCCCACGGCTCGATCGGCGACCCAGGAATGGGCCGACGAAGCACACGGGATCACGACCTATTTGGCACCCTTTTCCTTGGCCGACTTCGTAGCAACCGCCGGCGAGCTTCTGCGGATGTCACCGCGGGCAGTGGCTGGCATCCTCAGGGTTGCCCGTACAGCTTTCCAGGAAGAAGCACAATTCGAACGCCCCAGAGGCCAGTTAAGGGCGTTCATGGGTCAGGTCGGTTGGGTAGTGATAGGAGTCCGCCTCGCTGCCCTTGCCCGGGACAGAGACTGGCGGCATGTCCACGTCCATTCGTGTGGAAATTCTGCGTATGTTGCCATGTACGCAAATCTCGTCGCCGGGTTGCCCTACAGCTTGACGCTCCATGGCCCGCTCACTGACTATGGACGCAATCAGCAGCTGAAATGGGCGCATGCAGCCTTTGCAATTGTCATCACCGAGGGATTGCGACGCGAAGTCGAGGTTTCGCTGGGGCCTTGCTTGCCGGGGGCCGTTGAAGTTACGCCGATGGGCGTGGACGTGCGTGAATTCAGTAGAGATGAACCCTATGAGCCGTGGTCGGGTGAAGGCCCATTCAGGATATTCTCCTGCGGCCGTTTGAATCCGAGCAAAGGCCATGACGTTCTCCTGGGTGCCATGCATCGGATGGTCCGGAGCGGTGCCGACGTGCAGCTGACGATAGCGGGTGAAGACGAGGCCGGCGGTGCTGGCTATCGCCAGGAGCTCGAGAGGCTGAAGAATTCGCTTGGTCTTAATGATCGAGTCCGATTACTCGGCGCCGTGCCGGCTGCTGCCGTCCGGCTGGAACTCAAACGGGCGCATGTTTTTACCTTGGCCAGCCACGCGGAGCCCCTCGGGGTTGCCATCATGGAAGCGATGTCGATGGGCGTTCCAGTTGTTGTCACCGGTGCCGGCGGCGTCGCGGAACTGGTGGAAGACCGGGTTAGCGGATTGCTCGTCGAGCCCGGGAGTCCAAAGCGGTTGGCCGACTCGATACTGGAAGTCAAAGAGAGTCCCAGCCTCGGCCTGAAGCTGGGCAACGCAGGGCGGAACCGAGTGGAAACATCGTTCCGCCACCAAGGAAGCGCCGAGGTCCTCGCGGGCCTGATTCGTGCAACGGCCTCAGCCCAGACCGCAACTTCGGATTAGTTCTTTTGAACTGAGCTCGACCAGTGAAATCCAAAATCGGAACAAGAGAATGTTGGAGTTCCTATGTTCAGAAACGATCATCCAGAAGTGCCGATCAAGCGGTGCAAGACACGTCGGGTCAGGTTTGGACCGGTTGCGGTGGCCGCACTCGTGGCGGCAGCCGTTTCCGCCGGCGCGCTACTCGGCGCTCAACTAGGGCCCGCACAATCGTCCGCCGCCGCGCCGAACCCGCTCTCTGGCATGCCAACGATTCCGTGGGAGGGGGGTCCGGACTACTGGAAGAAGTTTCCCAAGGCCGATGCTGCCGGCTGGAGCAATCCTGGATTCTTCCCGATATCGGTATTCATGGGGAAACCGGAACAGGCAGCTGCATTGAAATCCGTAGGGATTAACAATTACATGGGTGCCGAGCATGACGGGTCCTCAATTTCCAGCATTACGAGCCAAGGTCTATTCGTCATGCCACAGGACGAGTGGACGCAAAAGGAGGTCGGAACTGATCCCAATGCTATTGGCTGGTTCATCTCCGATGAATGCGACATTGGCATCGGCTGCACCGGGTCAGATGCGGCTGCAAACCTCGCTGATCAGACAAATAGAGTAAATCGAGTTCGCGCCTTTGGCGATGGTCGCTTCACAATGGCAAATTACTCAAACGGAATCCTGGATACCTACTGGGCACAAGGATCCATGGCCGGACTCATGAACGTCGTGGATGTGGCAAGCGTTGACAAGTACGCCTACACCAGTCCCTTTGTGGATAGTCAGATGACGCATTCCCCTCACTGGCCAGTGGGGGCCAATCCGGTATCGGCCGGTTCGTACGGTTGGCTGGCTGACCGCATGCGCGCCTATCAGAATCCCGTCGGAGCGCACCCCAACTGGATCTTTGTCGAGGCAGCGATGCCGCTGCTCATCGATGCCGGATCCTTGACGATCACACCAGATCAAGTCGAGGGTGCCGCGTGGTCTGCCATCATCCATGAAGCCCGGGGACTTGCCTACTTTCAACACAACAACGGCCAGACCTGTGGCTTTTATTCTCTTGTCGATTGCGATCAGGCGAGGCTGGACCGGTTCAAGGCAATCAACGCCGGAATTGAGTCACTTGCACCCGTGATCAACACGCAGTCTTATCAATTTCGCTTCAACACCACGACGGACACGATGCTCAAAGCGTATGGCGGATCGGCCTATATTTTTGCCGATATTGGCCTGGGACAGACTTCCGGCGTTAAGACATTCGCCATGCCGCCGGAGATTAACGGATCAACGATCGAAGTCGTAGGTGAGAATCGAACCCTGACGGTAACCAATCACACGTTCAGTGACACTTTTGACAACGAGTTTTCTCATCACACGTACCGGGTGTCTTTCTAGGTGCGTCCGGCCTTACATCGGGATGTCAGATGGTTGGGATGACAAGCTGCTTCCACACTCAATCCGTGAAACACCGCAGGTTTACGCCCTGCTCGCTACCGTCCCGTCCGGGCCAGTGGCTCCCGAAGCGATTTCGCACGTCGGAGGAACCCTCATGATCATCAAGTTTTGGCATCCCAACTGGCACGCGATGATGGCTCGCTTTTTGTTGCTCGCGCAACGCAATTCCACCTTAGTTCCGACACGGCTCAAGCGACGCATGCGTGGAATGCTGGGCCGTGCGATCACTGCGGACATCGCCATCGTCGAGGACTGGTCGCGACCTCTCGTAGACGGGCCCGACGCGGTTCCGGTGCGCTGGCCCGAACCAGAGCGCGACGAAGATAGGGAGGCTGGAAGCGGTCGGCGCCCGCGGGACAACCGCGGGACTGAGATTAGATGCTTGCTCGCGACCGAGTCGCTAGATGCTGGTGGGATGGACGAGGTCGTCGCATTCTTGGCGAGGGGACTACCCCAATTCGGCCTCCGCGTCGCAGTTCTGCATGCGCCAATCGATACTTCGAGCACGCCGGGGCGGCTCGGGCGAGTTCTCCGTGAGGAGGGAGTCGAAGTGGTCGATCTCGATAGAGAAAACTGCGGAACTTGGATCCGAAATTGGCGTCCCGATGTGCTCAGCGTTCACGGGGCACCAGAGTGGGTTCTTACGGCGGCGGCGGCATGCTCGGTCCCTACTATAGAAACGCTCCACGGCATGCATAACCAATTCAACGCCGCCCCTTCCGAGGTTGCGAGTCGCCGCGAGTTACTTGCGGGTCTAGTGAGCGTCAGCGAAATGGTTCGCAAGCAGTACCTGGCGATCGACGATCAGTGCGATCCTGACTCGGTTGTCACCATTCCCAATGGTTTGCAGGCCCAGCGCCAACAAACGATGCCCAGGGAGCAAGCACGCCAGATGATGGGACTCAGCGACGAGCATCTCTTCGTGTCGCTCTCACGTCATTGCGTTCAAAAGAACACGTACGGTTTGGCAAGCGCGTTTTCCCGGGTCGCCGATGCAGTACCGGAGGCGCACCTGCTCATTTGCGGGCGGCCAGACGACACCGCATATGCCGGACAAGTTGCGGGCCTTAAGAGCAAAATGCGCCATGGCGGTCGGCTCCACTTGCGCGACCACTCGCCACACCCCGGCGTACTTCTCTCGGCCGCCGATGGCTTCGTTCTTGATTCGTTTTTCGAAGGGTGGGCGCTCTCCTCGATGGAGGCGCTGATCGCGGGAATACCGGTCATTGTGAGCGAAGTCGGCGGTGCCCGTGAACAGCTGGCCGACCGCCCCGAGTGGGGTCTGCTCGTGGCGAACCCGCTGGGGAACCCATTGGAAGTGGATTGGGACAGCATGACGGCAGCCCGGTTCCGGCGCCAGAGCAACCAGGAAGAACTTGTGGAGGCAATGGTCTCCTTCGCGCGGGATCACACCTGGGGTTTGTCTCGACCGAGTTTGGCGTCGGACGCCGCGGAGAGATTTGATGGTGATCTGTGCCTCCAGCGGCACGCACATGTTCTGAAGGCGGCGGCGGCTGGGGAACCCATCGCATTGACGCGAATTTTGGGGAGGGCGGACCGGTGAAATTACGAAATCGGTGGGCGCAGATGATGCACAATTAGCCTCGGTCTACGTGAGGGTGCGCCGCCGGGGTATCCCTGCCATCCGTGCATCAAACGGTGAGGCCGGCGGCGATGTTCTAACGGCTACTTTCATCCCGCTCCCAGCGGAGCCGTGCGGTCTCCGACGATGACCATTGTCGACGGGCCCAAAGGGCAAAGGTCACGTAGACGAGAGCGTCCAAAACGCTTTTCGGTCCCTTCACCGATTGCCGAAGTTCATTCAACGTGCGCGCGGAAGACCTGGAGTCCGGGTCCTGTTGTTCATTCCCACCGTAGACCCGGCGCAAGACCGCTAGCAGCGAAGCAACAGTTCGTGGTGTGCGAACGATTGTTGGCTCTGTATTCAGAACCGTCTTTTCATTCGCAGCAAACATCCTGTCGACGTAAAGGTCGTCGCCGGTAAGACGGGGGAAAGCTCCGATCCGTCGATGCCCGGTTTCGCTCATCGCGTAAGCGCCAGCGCCCCAGAGAGCCGTCTTGGTGGCGGGGAGCCTGGAGCGTGCAGCATAATAGGCACGCACTAGAACTGACGCCCCATCGGTGTCATATCGAAATGAAGGACGAGCGGCGAGCGTCTTGCCGTCGGACAGAGCTCTGAACACTTTGCCAACTGCTTTGGGGCTGATCTCAACGTCGGCGTCCAGGTACAGCCTAGGCCAGAGGGTGGCCACCCGGTCTCCCTCATTGAGGGCGGCCGCTTTGGAGGCCTCAAGCAGGTCGAGAACAGTCACCCCTGCAAAGTTCGAGGCGATCTTCGCGGTATCGTCTTTGCAGCCGTTGCACACGACGATAACTTCGACGCTCCCGGCGGCAAGAACGGGCTTCAAGGCAGTGAGTGTCCGCCCGATGACACTCACTTCGTTGTGGGCCGGAATGATGACTGCGCCGGCGGGGAAGGTCATGAGCCGATTTCAGAGCCGGCGGTTGCCTTTGGCAGGCGCTCCCAGCGACTCCGGCTCAGTACAGCGCGCACGGCCTCACGGTGGTCGGGCTTGAAGAGGCGAATGAGTTCAGCTCCTGCCGCGACTACGCGGAACGTTGCGGCGTAGGCTCCACGGTGGTGCTTTTCGGCGTAACGAATACGATTGACTGCCATCAGTGCGTTCAAAGCAGGCGAGGAACCAGACCCTCCGCGTCGGTGTCGAATCCGAGCAGCGGGCTCGAACCAGATGGTGTCACCGTTGTCCCGAACCCGCCGGAAAAAATCGGTCTCTTCGGAATAGAGGAAATACCGTTCATCCCATTCTCCAACCACAGCCGCCGTCTGCGCTCTGATGAGGAGCGCTGCGCCAGTTGCCCACTCCACCCGATGGGGGTGTAGATAGCTTTCTTCGTCGAAATCCATTTCGGAGAGCCAGGCTGGTCTGTATCGCAGGCGGCTGCCGCACAAAGCGTCCCCGAAGGCGCGCGCGATCGATGGCTCGCGGCGCAACGAGGGATAAGTGCTTCCGTCCTCATCCAACAGTACGGGGACAACAATCCCCGCGCCGGTGGTGCTCATCCGGGATCGCAGCGCGCCCACAGCTCCGGGTTCGACCCGCACGTCGGGATTCAATATGAGGAAGCTTTGGGCCCGACCGGCGTGCTGAAGAGCGGCGTTGATGCCGCCCGCATACCCCAGGTTTCCCCCGGTGGGAACGGTGATGACGTCGGGGTTTTTGGCAAGTTCCTCGAGTGTTCCGTCTGAAGAGGAGTTATCCGCAACGATCACCTTCAAAGTCTGGCCGATTGTCTCACCTCGAAGGCCAGCGATCAGCGGCCCGATATCGGCGGCGTTGTTGTAGGTCACGACGACGACGGCCACGTCTGCCTTCTCCTCCACAGGCAGGAACCTGCCTGCCTTGGGCTTGATGATCGTCTGGCTACGTCTGCGCAGCCAGAGGTACGCCTCCGGACCGTCGACCAGATAACGGCGGGCTAGCCGTCTCGGTTCCAAGGCAAGGCGCCACGCCCATTCCAAACCGCATTGACTAGCCCATCCAGGCGAGCGACGGACACGTCCTGCAAGAAAGTCGACCACTGCACCGAAAGCCAGCAGGACCTTGGCTCCGGATCTTGCCCCATGCTGCGCGATCCAAAGTTCCTGACGCGGCTTGCCGAGCCCCACTACAAGAATATCTACGCCCGCCTCGGCCACCTCGTCGGCGAGATTTCCCGATGATGTTGCGTCCGCGAGCGTTTGACGGTCGGGAGACCACCAGCCAACAACCAAAAGTTCCGGCCGTTCCTTGGCTAGCTTGTTCCTGAGCATCTCCTGCGTTTGTGTTGTTCCCCCGAGGAAGCCTACCCGGCACCCGTTGACGGCAGCATTGTCCAACAACGGCCCGATGAGGTCGCTGCCAGCCAGCCGGGGCCAGTCCCGCCCGGTCAGGCGCCGGGCCTGCGCCCTGAGGGGGGCGCCGTCTACGAGGGTTAGCCACTCCACGTCGGTTCCGGAATCAAGGGAGCCTTCCCATCTGCCACCTTGGCCGAAATGGTGAACATGGTCCAGATTCGCGGAAATGACTCCGAGCGGCCGAGCCCTGCTTTCGGTCGCCCGGGCGATAGTGGCGCGGACGGCATCATCGAATGGCATCAAGTCCACCAATGCTCCTCCTAGAGACGTCTGAGCGGCCTCGTGGTCCCGCACTTGAGGTCTTGTCCAGGTCCCCCTCGACAGGAAAAACAGCGCTGAATTTGACATGGAGCCTATCCCTTCGGGAGTGTGCCGGTCAGAGTGAAAAAGCATTCAGCTTTGGCGGTGAAGTTTGCCGTTCCTCTACTTAGGGCGACGCTTTGATCTTTCGCCATATTGTTGTCCGCGTCCGTGCGGAAGTTCTCCACTTCGAGGTCTCCATGGATGCCAGAACCTCCCAGCTGAACATCGATGGCATTTCTGGCGGACTTGGATATCGCCTCTTCAGCAGAGCAGGAACTTCCGGCGTGACTATGAATTCCCAGATGCGCGAGCTTGGCCATCACCACCGGGTCCCGGTTTGAAGCAGGAGATAGCACTCCAGTCTCCTTGGCTTTCCGTCACTCACGGTGCTGTGAAGTCGACGTCGACCCAGTAGTTGGTGTTGTTGTAGCTGTCGGTGGGGAAGGCGGCGTTGCCGTAGCGGTAGACGCCGTTGGGTCCGTCTGTTCCGCTGGCCAGGCCGTGCAGGGGAGCGTTGTCTGCGGAGC
>NZ_JAPFFT010000046.1 GCF_026241105.1 Arthrobacter rhizophilus
GAACACCAGGACTGGGAACCACCCCGCTGGCCGGGCCATGTCCCGATCACGGAGACTGACACGGACACACGCCCGGAACAAGACCTGCCCGCACATCCCGAACCGGAACTGCCCCCGGATCCCCTCCCCGACTGGCACTCCTTCACGGCCGCACACCCATGGCCCGGCACCGCCGACACGGACGATCCCGGCTGGCCCGCGCCCCTGAACAACCCGGTCACTGAAGGTGCCGTGTTCCAAGGCGCCTAATCGACAACACCTTCATACAAGGGACAGAGGTCCGCTGCCTCTGAACGCCCTTGTAAACGGTGCAGCGCGGCCACGCTTTCTAGCAGCCCGACAACGCCCGCTGAGGCCGGGCCTGCCGGTAGAGGTACCTGCCGTGTTCTGCAAAGCCGGCGCCACCGTAGAGAGCCTGGGCGCCGGTATTCGAGGCCATCACCAGTAGCCAGAACTCCGACACGCCTCGGCGACTGCCAGCCGTAAAAAGCGCGTCGAGGACTTGCCGCCCGTAGCCACGCCGGCGGTGCTTGGCAGTTGTGGCCATGCAATAGATACCGCCCCTGCCTTCCACCAAGGCGAGGCGTCCGACGGCGGCCGGGGCGCCGTCGTCGTCCCTCACGAGAGCGTAGAGGGAAGGGCACGACGAAAGGATGCTCCGCGCGATCACCAATTCGGCGTCTCCCCCGCGCCCGTCCACCGACCACCACAGCCGGAGCCACTCTTCGGACGGCTCGTCGGAGATCTCGACGCCGGCAGCCGGGTGACCGTGCCGGATCCCGGAAAGCTCGCCGCCCGGCCGGACCATGATGAGCGTTTCAGACTGACGGGTGAATCGCTGCGCATCAAGCACCGCGTTCAGGCCGGTGCTGCGTTCGTCATCGACAATCTGGAAGATCAGCGGGAGGCGCCGGGAGCGATACCACTGGGTCGCCGCCCGGACCGCCGATTCGTGGTCATCGGCCTGCTCCCTGGGCCAGACCGAGTTTGCCCGCTGCGTGACGCCACCCGCGGCACGCATGACCCATCCGCTTGTGTCCTCACGATCCGGGGCCGGCCATGCCCGGTCCATCAGCTCCTCTATCAACCCAAGGCTCATCTCCTGGGCCATGTGTCCTCCTCAAAGTCAATCGCCGTCGTGATACGCCGAAGGCCTCCGCAGCTGCGGAGGCCTTCGGTCTACTAATACGGCTCTTTAGTCGGACTTGCCCTGCGGCTTGGCCTCAGGCTTGAAATCGACTCCGGCTTCCTTGCGCTGCTGCGCCGTGATCGGCGCAGGCGCAGCGGTCAGGGGATCGTACCCGCCGCCGGACTTCGGGAAGGCGATGACGTCGCGGATGGAGTCCACGCCGGCCAACAGGGCCACGACGCGATCCCAACCGAAGGCCATGCCACCGTGGGGAGGTGCGCCGTACTTGAATCCCTCCAGGAGGAAGCCGAATTTGGTCTGCGCGTCTTCCTTATCCAAGCCCATGAGCTCGAAAACGCGCTCCTGGACATCGGCCTCGTGGATACGGATGGATCCGCCGCCGATTTCGTTGCCGTTGCACACGATGTCGTAGGCGTAGGACAGGGCCGATTCCGGGTCCTTGTCGAAGGAGTCGAGGAACTCGGGCTTCGGGGAGGTGAAGGCGTGGTGCAGGGCCGTCCACTGGCCGCCACCCACCGCGACGTCGCCGGAAGCGACTGCCGCAGCAGCAGGTTCGAACATGGGCGCGTCCACGATCCAGACGAAGGCCCAATCCTTGGGGTCGATCAGGCCGGTGCGGTGGCCGATCTCGACCCGCGCAGCACCAAGCAGGGCGCGGGACGGGGACTTCTCGCCGGCGGCGAAGAAGATGCAGTCGCCGGGCTTTGCGCCCACCGCGTCGGCCAGTCCGGCACGCTCCGTATCCGTCAGGTTCTTGGCAACGGGACCCGTAAGCTCGCCGTCTTCCTTGAACAGAACGTAGGCAAGACCCTTGGCGCCACGCTGCTTGGCCCATTCCTGCCAGGCGTCCAGCGCGCGGCGGGCCTGCGAGGCTCCACCGGGCATGACGACCGCGCCGACGTAGGGCGCCTTGAAGACACCGAAGTTCGTGTCCTTGAAGAACTCCGTCAGTTCGGTGAGTTCCAGGCCGAAGCGCAGGTCCGGCTTGTCTGAGCCGTACTTGGCCATGGCCTCGTGGTACGTCATGCGGCGGATCGGCGTCGGGATCTCGACGTCGATCAACTTCCACAGTGCTTTGACGATGCTTTCGCCGAGCTCAATGATGTCGTCCTGGTCAACGAAGCTGGCTTCGATGTCGAGCTGGGTGAATTCCGGCTGGCGGTCCGCGCGGAAGTCTTCGTCGCGGTAGCAACGGGCGATCTGGTAGTACTTTTCGAAACCGCCGACCTGGAGCAGCTGCTTGAAAAGCTGCGGCGACTGCGGAAGCGCGTACCAGGAACCCGGCGCCAAACGCGCCGGAACCACGAAGTCACGGGCGCCTTCCGGCGTCGAGCGGGTCAGCGTGGGGGTTTCGATCTCCACATAGCCCTGATGGTGGAGCAGTTCGCGGGCCACGCGATTCGCTTCTGAACGCAGGCGCAGGTTGTGGGCGGGGCCGGGGCGGCGCAGGTCGAGATAGCGGTGCTTGAGGCGCGCTTCCTCTCCGACCTCCACGTGCTCGTCGATCTGGAACGGCAGCGGGTCCGAGGTGTTGAGGATCACCACTTTCTCGGCGATCACCTCGATCTCGCCGGTGGCGAGGTGCGGGTTCTCGTTGCCTTCGGGACGCTTGCTGACGGTGCCCACGATCTGCAGCACATATTCGTTGCGCAGGCCGTGGAAGACCTCTTCCTCGCGGACAACCACCTGGGCGACACCGGACGCGTCACGCAGATCGACGAAGGCCACGCCACCGTGATCGCGGCGGCGGCCTACCCAGCCTGCCAGGGTAACGGTCTGTCCAATGTGCTCGGAACGCAAGGATCCGAGGTCATGTGTGCGCAGCACAGCATTCCTTTCAACATGATTTTCAGCGGATCATGACAAAACGATCCCGTTCGAGTTTACCCGTATGGATGAATCGCCGCCCCATCCGGCGCTGCCCCGACCAGTTGCGGCTGGCCGGTTACCGCCCGCGGGCGCCGGTTCGGGCTTAGCGGGTGGTGATGCGGACGTGGAGATCCTCGGGGGACGGCTCCCAGCTGGCGGGATCCGCGTCCACCTGCTCGCCGGTGCGGATGTCCTTCACTTGGTGCTTGCCGTCGTCGTCCGTGAACCACACAAAAGGAATGCCGCGGCGATCGGCGAACTTGATCTGCTTGCCGAACTTCTCGGCCTTGGCCG
Organism: Arthrobacter rhizophilus; assembly: GCF_026241105.1. Lineage (GTDB taxonomy): Bacteria > Actinomycetota > Actinomycetes > Actinomycetales > Micrococcaceae > Arthrobacter. The sequence continues at coordinate 3,314 of NZ_JAPFFT010000046.1, forward strand.
CAACCTCGGTTGCGATCCCCCGCCCGCGCAGCTGGGCCGCGACGTCCTGGGCAGCGGACCAGCTGTCGTCGTCGTTCAGGGCAACAAGCACCGCCGTAGGAACCGAGCGGGACGCCGTCGCGAATTCCTGGCTCAGGATGCGGGATACGAGGCGGGTCACGCCGATCGAGAGCCCGACTCCGGGGAACTTGCGGTTGCCCTTGCTCGCGAGAGCGTCGTAGCGGCCGCCGGAGCAAATGGAACCGAGCTGCTCGTGGCCCACCAGGACGGTTTCTACGACGGTGCCGGTGTAGTAGTCCAGGCCCCGGGCGATGCTGAGGTCGGCAACAACCTTGCCGGGGGCGCGCTGCACGGCGGCCTCGATGACTTGTTCGAGTTCGCTGAGGCCTTCTTCGAGCAGTTCGTCCGTGACACCGAGGGCGCGGACCTGCGCCACAAAGGAGGTGTCCTCAGTGCGGATGCTTGCAAGCTTCAGGGCAAGTGCCGCCTGCTCATCCGTGGCGCCAAGCTCGGTCTTGAGCAGTTCGGCGACTTTCGCTTCGCCGATCTTCTCGAGCTTGTCGATGCTGCGAAGCACCCCGGCGGTGTCGGTGAGGCCGATACCGCGGTAGAAGCCTTCAGCCAACTTGCGGTTGTTGATGCGAAGGCGGAAGTCCGGAATGGGAAGCGCGCTCAGCGCTTCGGCGATCACTAGGGCGATCTCGACGTCATAGCGGAACGGCAGTTCGCCGTCGCCCACAACATCAATGTCCGCCTGCGTGAACTCGCGGGCTCGACCTTCCTGGGGACGTTCCCCCCGCCACACCTTCTGGATCTGGTAGCGGCGGAACGGGAAGGCGAGGTAGCCGGCATTTTCCACGACATAGCGGGCGAAGGGCACCGTCAGGTCGAAGTGGAGGGCCAAGGCGTTGGGATCCGCCTTGTCCGACTTTCCGCCCTCGCCGCCGGAGGCGTCCTCATCTTCTTGCAGTCGACTCAGGCCGTATACCTCTTTGTCGATCTCGCCCTTGCGCAGGAGTTGGCCGACTGTCTCAACGGCACGGGTTTCGATGGAGGAGAAACCGTGAAGTTCGAAGGTCTTGCGCAAGGTGTCCAGCACATGCAATTCCACCAACCGCTCCTGGGGAAGCCACTCGGGGAATCCGGACAGGGAGGCGGTACGAGCCATGGTGGAATTTTCTCCTCAATGATTACGTGGCCGGACCTGCCTCAAAGAACCACGGGCCGATTCGGCTCAGGATGGGCTGGCGCCCAGCCAGTCATGCATAAACTATGTGCGGCAGCCAGTTTATGCTTTCGGCGCCTGCACATCTAATGCAGGCGCTTGGCTTGGTTTGCCTGCGATGGAAGCATGTCCAGACAACCAGGAGGACTCTTGGCTACAAGGCCGCGGGACAACCGTGAAGCCAAACGGCGCATCAGGCAGATGGAAGCCAAGCGCGAGCTTCGGCGCGCCCAGGGGAAGCGGCGCCGTCGGGACAATGTGATCGCGGTCGGTGTGGCAGCTGCCGCACTGATCGCCGCCGTCGCACTTCAGCTCACCGTGTTCAACTCGAACCCGAGCGAGTCGGAGTTCGCAGCGGCGCAGGCCGGGCTCAATTCGCCGTCGGCGTCGCCTTCCGCCACGGCCACAAACAGCGCCGGAACCAACAGTGCGGACATTCCTAAAGCGGACACTGCGGCAGGCAAGACTTTCACTGGCCAGCTCAGCCTCAACGGCGGAATTGTGGGAGTCGAACTGGACGGCACCACGGCTCCCCAGGCCGCCGCCGTCTACAAATCCCTCACCGACGCGGGTTACTACAGCGGCCTCAAGTGCCCGCGACTGACCACTGCCGACAACTTCTCGGTGCTGCAGTGCGGCGCCAAGGGGGCGGACACCACTGATGACCCCAACTTCCACTGGGGACCGCTGGAGAACACGCCCGCCAACAACACCTACCCGGCCGGAACAATCGCCGTCGCCAGGACCGGCAACAACGCCTATGGCAACGGGCACCAATTCTTCATCGTGTACAAGGACACGGTCATTCCCCCGGATTCCGCCGGCGGGTACGCGATTGTCGGCAAGGTGACGAGCGGCATGGACGTCGTGACGAAGATTGCCCAGGCGGGCATAAATCCGGGCAGCAGCGCCACGGACGGCGCCCCTGTGGCACCTGTCACGATAGACTCGTTTTCTCTGAAGTAAACAGCCCGGACAACGGTCCACGGCTCGTTACCTTAGTAATCCCTCCAAGCGAAAGACTTTTAGCGGTGACAGACAGTCAGAAATCCGACGAAACTGCAGTAGTGGCCAACGAAGAAGAAATCCAGGCACCGGCAGCTGCCGAAACCAGGGTTGAGTCAGCCGCGCCGGTAGCGGCAGCTGCCGAAACCAGGGTTGAGTCAGCCGCGCCGGTAGCGGCAGCTGCCGAAACCAGCGTTGAACCAGCCGCGCCGGTAGCGGACGCTGCCGAGTCCGCACCGAAGCCTGCTTCTCCGACACCACGCCCGGCCCCCTCGCACGCACCATCTCCCGCAGCGTTTGCTGCCCGTCCGAAGGCCGCAGCGAGCGTGATTCCAGCCGCACCGGCTGCCCAGCCCACCGCTGTGTCGCTCGCAGAGGCTGCCAAGTGGGGGCGCGCGGAGGGCGACGGTCATGTCTTCCTGACCATCGACGGCGAAGAGCAGCCGGTGGGACAGTACCCAGGCGTGAGCACTGATGAGGCGTTGGCCTACTTCGCCCGGAAGTACGAGGACGTCGTCGCGCAGATCGTCCTGATGGAACACCGCGTGGAGTCCAAGGCTCCGGCCACGGACATGCAGAAGACGGTCGACCACCTGCGCGAGCAACTGGCTGAGCGCAACATGGTGGGCGACATCCGCACCGCGGAAACCCGCTTGGACTCGTTGGCCGGACAGATTTCTGAACTGGAGAAGTCCGAGAAAGCCGCGCACGACGCCGCTCGCGCGGCCGAACTCGCTGCACGCGAAGCGATCGTTGCGGAAGCCGAATCCATTGCGTCCCAGGATCCGTCCCAGGTCCAGTGGAAGACGTCCAGCGCCCGCATGAACGAACTCTTCGAAAGCTGGAAGACGGCCCAGAAGAACGGCATCCGGCTCGGACGCAGCAACGAGGACGCACTCTGGAAGCGGTTCCGGTCCGCCCGTACCGTGTTTGACCGCCACCGCCGCGCCTACTTCTCCCAGTTGGACAGCACCAACTCGGCCGCAAAGGTCGCCAAGGAACAGCTGATTGTCGAGGCCGAAGCCCTCTCCAGTTCGACGGACTGGGGATTCGCGGCCAGCGAATACCGCAGACTCATGGACCAGTGGAAGGCTACGCCTCGCGCCAGCCGCAAGGACGACGACGCCCTCTGGCTACGCTTCCGCGCCGCCCAGGACGTCTTCTTCAGTAACCGCCAGGCCGCCAACGATGAGATTGACCAGCAGTACACGGTCAACCTTGCCGTCAAGGAAGAGCTGATCGCTGAGGCCCAGGCCTTGCTGCCGATCACGGATCTGAACGCCGCCAAGAAGGCCCTTCAGTCCATCCGTGACCGTTGGGAAGAAGCCGGCAAGGTACCGCGCGCCGACATGGGCAGGATTGAAGCCGGCCTGCGCAAGGTCGAGGACGCCGTCCGGGAAGCAGAAGACGACAAGTGGCGCCGGAGCAACCCGGAGACCAAGGCCCGCACCAACAGCGCCCTGTCACAGCTTGAAGCTGCAATCGCCGGCCTGAGGGAAGACCTCGAAAAGGCTGAAAAGGCCGGAGACCAGCGCCGCATCAAGAATGCCCGTGAGGCCCTTGAGGCCCGCGAGGCGTGGCTTGACCAGATCCAGCGCTCGGCCAGCGACCTCGCCTAGGGCTATCTAAGCTGACAGGCCCTGTCCCGGTTATCCACATAACCGGGACAGGGCCTGTTTTCGTTGCCGCAGCCACGCGATGATTGCTTAATGGCCTCCGGATTCCCTCCCCCGAAACAACAGGATTTCCTCGCCCAGGAACTATATGAGCCCAGCCCGCTGTTCACGTGGGCCGAGCTTCAATCAATGGCTGGCGACGGCGTGCTCGCGCCGCTCTACGAGAAAAGCTTCACCCCTCCCGGACTGGCTGTCACGCCTCGGCTTCGCGCACGTGCAGCCGCCTCGGTGGTTCCGGATCGCATCCGCAGGAAAGTCATTGCGGGCCGGATGACTGCGGCCTGGATCTACGGTTGCGCCGGTGCCCCAGAGAGGCTCTCGCTCCTGGTGGACGCGAAACACCGTATCTCGAGCGTGCGATCGGCACGCGGCTGCATTCTGCACGAAGTCCGCTTGGGCCAACTGGATGTGGTCAGCATCGGTGGACTGCTGGTGACCAGTCCACTCCGGACGGCCGTGGATGTAGCCATGCACGTCGAAGCCGACAGGGCCGTGCCTGCCCTGAGAATGTTGCTCTCCCAGGACGAACTCGGCGTCCGGTTGCGGCTCCTGACGCTCGCCGTGGAGGCCTCCCCGAGGGTCCCCCACAAAAAGGCTGCGTTGCGCAAGCTCGCTGCGCTATCGCTTCAGTCTGACGCATTCCCACCTGAGGCGGCCGCCTGAGTTCCTACAGTTCAGCTCCGCCGGCGATTTCCGGTGGTCCTGTAAACATCGAAGACGCCATCGATCTTGCGAACGGCACTTAGCACATGGTGCAAGTACTTCGGATCTCCCATTTCGAAAGCGAAACGGGAGATGGCCACACGGTCGCTGGAGGTGTGCACGGAAGCCGCCAGAATGTTGACGTGGTTCTCCGACAGCACGCGGGTGACGTCCGAGAGCAACGACTTCCGGTCCAGGGCTTCCACCTGGATCTCAACCAGGAAGACGCTGGACTGGGTGGGAGCCCATTCAACTTCGACGATGCGGTCCGGCTGGTCACGGAGGTCCGAGACGTTCGTACAGTCCGTGCGGTGCACCGACACGCCCGAGCCCCTGGTTACGAAGCCCAGGATCGGATCAGGCGGGACAGGCGTACAACAGCGGGCGAGCTTGACCCAGACATCCCCGACTCCCCGGACGATGACTCCGGAGTCCGAGTACTTGGTCTTCTGAAGTTGCGAGGGGATACTGACTTCGTCCAGGTCCTCGTCGGGCGTTTCATGGCCACCAAGGTGCTCCATGAGCTTTTCCATGACGGACTGCGCCGAAGTGTGCCCATCACCTACGCCTGCGTAGAGACCTGAAATATCTACGTAGTGGAAGTCCTCCGCCACCGTGGACAGGGCATCATGCGTCATGAGGCGTTGCAAGGGCAGGTTCTGCTTCCGCATGGCGCGGGTCAGCTGGTCCTTGCCACGCTCGATGGCCTCTTCCCGGCGTTCCTTGCTGAACCACTGCCGGATCTTGTTGCGGGCCCGTGCGCTCTTGACGAAATGCTGCCAGTCCTGGCTCGGACCTGCGCCCTCGGCCTTGGAGGTGAAAATCTCCACCCAGTCCCCATGATTGAGCTCACTATTGAGCGGCACCAGCTTGCCGTTGACACGCGCACCAATGGTCCGGTGACCCACCTCGGTATGGACTGCGTAAGCGAAGTCCACCGGCGTCGAGCCTGCGGGAAGGGCCATGACCTCGCCCTTTGGGGTAAAGACAAACACTTCGCGGGCATTAATCTCAAAACGGAGGGAATCCAGGAACTCGCCCGGATCCGAAGTTTCCTGCTGCCAGTCGACCAATGAACGCAACCAGCCCATGTCGCCGTCTTTGGGGCTTCCGGGGCCTACAGCCGTCCGGTTGGGCTGGTCCTTGTACTTCCAGTGGGCCGCCACGCCGTACTCGGCGCGTCGATGCATCTCATGCGTACGGATTTGGATCTCGACGGGCTTGCCGCCAGGCCCGATAACCGTGGTGTGCAAGGACTGGTACATGTTGAACTTCGGCATGGCAATGTAGTCCTTGAACCGCCCCGGCAGGGGGTTCCAGCGCGAATGCAGGGTGCCAAGAGCTGCGTAACAATCACGGACGGAGTCCACCAGGACCCGCACGCCCATAAGGTCGTTGATGTCGTCGAAGTCCTTGTCCCGGACGATCATCTTTTGGTAAATCGAGTAATAGTGCTTGGGCCGGCCCGTGATGGTGGCCTTGATCCGGGCAACCCGAAGGTCCTCGGCAATCTGGTTGCGGATGACGCTCAAGCTCTTCTCGCGCTCCGGAGTGCGGTCCCCCACCATCCGGACAATCTCCTCGTACACCTTCGGGTACAAGGCGGCGAAGGAAAGGTCCTCAAGCTCCCACTTAATGGTATTCATGCCCAATCGGTGGGCCAGAGGGGCAAAGATCTCAAGCGTTTCACGCGCCTTGCGGGCAGAGGATTCAGCCGAAACGAATCGCCACGTCCGTGCGTTGTGCAGGCGGTCCGCGAGCTTGATCATCAGCACACGGATGTCCTTGGCCATGGCCACAACCATCTTGCGGACAGTCTCGGATTGCGCGGCCTCACCGAATTGAACCTTGTCCAACTTGGTGACACCGTCCACGAGCATCGCGACCTCGGGGCCGAAGTCACGGGTCAAGTCAGCGAGCGTGTAAGGAGTGTCCTCCACTGTGTCGTGCAAGAGTGCAGCGGCCAGGGTTGTGCCGGTGAGCCCGAGTTCGGCCAGGATCGTGGCCACGGCCACTGGGTGGGTGATATACGGATCACCGCTCTTGCGCTTCTGTCCTTGATGGCTGCGCTCTGCTACCGTGAAGGCCCGCTGGATAAGGTCGAGGTCTTCCTTGGGGTTGTTCGCCCTGACTGTCCGCAGGAGCGGTTCAAGGATGGGCGAATAGGTGCTCGCGCCGCGCCCTGTCAGCTTCGCCAGCCTGGAGCGCGTCCGTTCGCGCCGTCCGGGAAACGTCGGACGCACGCCTGGACTGTCCACGGGAACACCACCCGAGGTGCTGCCCGTAGCTGCAGAAGCGGTGCCGGGCACGGGGCTCAGGCCGTCCTCCCCGCCCGCCGGTGGCGCCGACGTCGTACGTTCCTCCACAAAAGCACCTCTCACGACTGACTTAATTCTCCCAGTCTATTCCCGCAGGTGACCTGTCCAAGAACCGGTACCCACATGACAGCGGCAGGAACCGAAAGGGCCGGTCACCGCAATTGAGCGGTGACCGGCCCTTTCGAGGGAACGCGGCTTAGACGGAGGCGGTTTCCGAGCTCGAGCTGGCGGCTGCCGCGCGTCGAGTCGCCACCTTCTTGGCCTGCTTCTGGAGCTCCGGTTCACTCTGGCGCAGCCACGCGTAGAGCGGTGCGGCGATGAAGATTGTGGCAGCGGTACCGATCAGGATGCCGACAAACAGTGCCAGGGAGAGGTCACGCAGCGTTCCCGCTCCCAACAATCCGGCACCGATGAAGAGAATCGCGGCGACAGGAAGTACGGCCACCATCATGGTGTTGATGGAGCGCACCAAAGTCTGGTTGACGGCAAGGTTCACCTCTTCGGCGAACGTGCGCCGACTGGAGGTGGCGATGTCCGAGGTGTTTTCACGGATCTTGTCGAAAACCACCACGGTGTCATAGAGGGAATAGCTGAGAACCGTCAAGAAGCCGATGATGGCCGACGGCGTCACTTCGAAATCGCTCAAGGAGTAGACGCCTGCCGTGGTGAACATCGTGACCAGCATGCCGGCAAGGGCGGAAACCGACATCTTCCAGGTACGGAAGTACAAAGCCATCAAGAGAGCGGCCAAGCCCACAAACACCGCGAGGCCAATCAGGGCCTGCTTGGTGACGTCCTGGCCCCACGTGGGGCCAATGAAGGTTGAGGTGACCTCGTTGTCCGTGACGCCGTAGGCCTTTGCCAGGTCCGTCTTGATCTTGATGGTCTGGTCATCGCTGAGTTTGTCAGTCTGGATACGCATGGTGCTGCCTGCGACGTTGGCGACGCGCGGAACTGCACCCGGGACGACGTCGTGGACTGCCTTTTCACCAGCGGCAGAATCAGTGGTCTTCACGTTGGAAACCGTGAACTCGGAACCGCCCCGGAAGTCGATTCCGAGGTTGTAGCCGCCCTTGACCACTGGCAGAAGGATGGAGATCGCCACCACTACTGCGGCGATGATGAACCAGATCTTCTTGCTGGATACGAAGTTGTAAGAGCGCTTGCCCGTGTAGAGCTCGTTGCCGAACTTTGCGAAGCTCGTGGTCATTACTTCTCCTCCTTGGTTCCGTTGGAAGAACCAGCCAGCTGGGCTTGCTTTTCCGCGAGCCGGCGCTCGGCGATGGTCATGCGACGCTCGGCTTCCGCAACGGCACCCGTGTTGCGGGCGCGCACGACGGCGGGCTTCTCAGCCGGCGTGCGGAGCCTGCCCGCACCGCGGTACAGCGGCAGGGCGCCAAGGCGCTCAGGGTCCAGACCGGAGAAGCGGTGGCCTTCGCCGAAGAACTTGGTCCGGGCCAGCACCTGCAGGGTCGGGTGCGTGAACATGAACACGACCAAGAGGTCCGCCAGCGCGGTGAGGCCGAGGGTGAAGGCAAAGCCGCGGACGTTTCCAACAGCGACGAAATACAACACCAAGGCTGCGAGCAGGTTGACGGCCTTGGAGGCAAGGACCGTTCGCTTGGCACGCTTCCAACCGTTCGCGACGGCGGACACGAGGCCCTTGCCCTCACGAAGTTCGTCACGGATGCGTTCGAAGTACACGATGAAGGAGTCGGCTGTTTGGCCAATGGCCACGATGAGACCTGCCACACCGGCCAAGGACAGCCGGTAGTTTTCAGTCCAGCCAAGAATCGCGATGGCAAGGTACGTGAGTCCGCCGGCCACCACGAGGGAGAGGATGGTGACGAAGCCCAAGGCTCGGTACTGGAAGAGCGAATAGACCACCACGAGCAGGAGGCCGATCACGCCGGCCATCAAGCCAAGACGCAGCTGCTCGCCGCCGAGGGTGGCGGAAATCTGCTCCTCGGACTGGATATCGAAGCTGATGGGCAAAGCGCCGTAGCGAAGCTGGTCTGACAAGGCCTGCGCGGACGCTTGCGTGAAGTTACCGGTGATCTGCGGCTTGCCATCGGTGATGACGGCGAGGGCACGCGGCGCGGAAATGACTTGGTCATCCAGGACGATCGCGAACTGGGCCTTGGGGTCGTTGCCGCCCTGTGCCTGCGATGCCACGTAGAACTGGTTGAGCCTCTGGGTAACGTCCTTGAAAGTCTTGGTGGCGTTGGCATCGAACGTGATAGTCACGCCCCAGGCATTGGTCACCGAGCCCTGTGCGCCCTGGACGGGATCGAAGGAGGACGAAACGATGTCCTGGCCCTTCACCTCGACCGGGCCAAGGATGTACTTGACGGCAGGAGTCTTGGCCGTTGCCGGCTCGCATGTCACCAGCGGCTTGGCGGGATCTGACCGTGGCTGCTTGTCCTGGGCGGGCTTGACACAGTCCAGGGCTTCGAAGGCCTTGTAGACGTCCGCTGTCACCCAGTTGGTGTCGCTGGCGTTGGTCGGCGCAGCCGTGGGCTTCGGCAGGCTCGCGTCCGGCGTCCGCGACGCCACTGGAACGGCCGCAGGGTCTCCCGCTGTGATAACGGGACGGAAGTTCATGTCCGCGGAGGCCTGGATCAGGGCACGGGTTTCCGAGCTGGGCGTGCCTGGGAGGCTGACAACTACGTTGCGGCCGGACTGTGTGGTGATTTCCGCTTCGGCAACGCCTGAGCTGTCAACGCGTTGGCGAATGATCGCCACAGCCTGGTTCAGCTGTTCCTCGTTGATGCCCGAGGAACCCTCGACCTTTGGCGCGAGGATCATCTGCGTGCCGCCCTCAAGGTCAAGCGCGAGCTTTGGCGCCCAGCTTGCATGACCGGTGAGGACTCCCCCAGCGAGGACTGCTGTCAGTACAGCGAATATTGCGACAAGCCAGATCAGCACCCTGCGGGCTGCGTTTTTTTGGCCGGTTCGTGCCATGTTCGATCTTCCTGTTGATGACGGAACAGCCGCCGGCGCGCTTTTGTGAGCGCAGGCCAGCGGCGGTTCATTGCCGTAGGACTATTCCCGCTGGTGATGCGGGTACGGACTAGCTGTCCTTCTTGCCCTCGCCATTGAGGCGCTTGAGGGTTTCCTCCGGGGTCTCAGCGGGTGCCGGCACATCGGCGTCAGCAACCGTCAGGGACGACGCGTCATCCGGAACGTCAACAGCCGCTTCCTCGGTGGGCTCAACAATCTTGGTAACGGCCTGGCGGTGCACCGTGGCCAGGTTGCCCGGAGACAGTTCAAGGACAACTTTGTTCTCAGCGTCGTCCATCGAGACGATTCGGCCGTACAGTCCGAAACTGGTCATGACGTCAACGCCAGGCGCGAACTGGGACTGCAGCTTGGCCTGCTGTTGCTGCGTCTTCTTGTTCCGGCGGAACATCATGAAGATGAAGACGCCAAGCATGGCAAACAGCAGGATTGTCATTGGATCCACAGGGAAGTTCCGTTCTTTACTTACGTTTTTGGTTTCACGGCCATGTCTGCCCGGTGGATCCGACGGCCGTGGAGCTTTCCCCCACTTGGCCGCACAATGCTCCGACGGGCGGGCACAGAACCAAGGACTCGAACGTGCCGAGTGTCATACCAGTCTAGAGGCTTAAGCTGAATGGATCGTGCTAACGGCCGGTGTCGATGCTTTCTGCCTCTTTTTCGCTGCCCTCGAACAACGCCAGCGGGTCCTGCCCGAACACACCGGCCGGCACGGCATATCCAAGGTGCGTCCATGCCGAAGCCATGGCAATCCTGCCGCGCGGCGTCCTCCCGAGTAGCCCCTCACGTACGAGGTACGGCTCAGCAACGGTCTCGACCGTCTCAGGCTCTTCGCCGACGGCGATCGCAAGGGTGGACAGCCCCACCGGACCCCCGTTGAACTTGGTGATCAACGCTTCCAGTACGGCGCGGTCCAAACGGTCCAACCCACGCTGGTCCACTTCATACATGTCCAAAGCGGCGGAGGCGGCCCGGGCGTCGATCTGTTCGATACCGTGGACCAGCGCCCAGTCCCGCACGCGGCGCAACAGCCGGTTGGCGATACGCGGTGTTCCACGGGAACGGCCGGCGATCTCGCTGAATCCGGCCGAATTGACCTTCAGGTCAAGGAGTCCGGCCGAGCGGCGCAGAACCAGCTCAAGCTCCGCCACCGAATAGAACTCCAGATGTCCGGTAAATCCGAAACGGTCACGCAGCGGTCCGGGCAGGAGTCCGGCCCTGGTAGTAGCGCCGACCAGGGTGAAGGGCGGTAGCTCCAGCGGGATAGCTGTTGCCCCGGCCCCCTTGCCCACCACGATGTCCACCCGGAAATCTTCCATGGCCATGTACAGCATTTCCTCGGCAGGCCGCGACATCCGGTGGATTTCGTCGAGGAAGAGAACCTCGCCTTCCGACAGGGAAGAGAGGATGGCCGCCAAGTCTCCGGCATGCTGGATGGCTGGACCGCTGCTGATGCGCAAGGGAGCGTTCATCTCGGCGGCGATGATCATGGAGAGCGTGGTCTTGCCCAACCCCGGGGGGCCTGAAAGCAGAACGTGGTCCGCGCTGCGGCCCCGCATCTTCGAGGCTTCCAGGACGAGCGAGAGCTGCTTGCGAACGCGGTGCTGGCCGACGAAGTCGTGGAGGTTCTTCGGGCGTAGTGCGGCCTCGATGATGCGCTCTTCGGGTTCCTCTCCCCCGGTAACGAGGGACTCCTCAGCCACGGCTGCCTACCCGGTTTCCCGCGCGGGCACCATCCTGGCCGAGCCAGCGGAGGGTGGCCCGCAGGATGTGCGCGACATTGCCGGCGTCCGCAAGTTCGGGGGAATCCGCCATTGCCTTGTCGATGCTGCCGGCGGCGTCCTTCTCAGACCAGCCGAGACTCGTCATGGCGGCGACCACTTGCGGCTTCCAGACCGCTTCAGCCGCGACGGCGGGGGCAGCCCCTGGCACGGTGCCATGTGGGACGAGCTTGCCGGCAAGTTCCAGGACGATCCTGCCGGCCACCTTGGGTCCAATGCCGGGAACCCTGGTGAATGACTTGGCATCACCGGAATGCGCAGCCACGCGGATCGCTTCGGGCTCATGCACGGCCAACACTGCGAGGGCCAGGCGCGGCCCCACCCCGCTCACACTGAGCAAGACATCGAAAACTTCCCGTTCGTCGTCGTTCGAGAAGCCAAAGAGCGTCAGGGAGTCCTCCCGGACGATCAACGAGGTAAACAGCTTTGCTTCCTGGCCGACATGCAGATGGCTGAGGGTCTGGGGCGTGGCGTAGACGCTCATTCCAGCACCGTTGAGATCGATGACGGCCGTGGACAGGCTGACGTGTGCCACGGTTCCGCGGAGAAAACTGATCAAGACCCGGCTCCTGAAGTACTGCCCCGTGCATGCTGCGCCGCGGGCTATCCGAACATATCTACGAATACCCTAGCAAGGGCCAACGACAATTAGCGGGCACGGCGCGCTTTCGCCTCGGCTTCGGCCCAAGCCCTCTGGGCCGGCGTCAGCGCGCTGCTCCCTGGTCCGGTAGTGGCAACCGCGGCGCCGCTGCCCGCCCGCCACGCGTGTGTGACGGCGAGGGCCAACGCATCCGCGGCGTCCGCAGGACGGGGCGGGGCGTCCAGGCGCAGGATCTTGGTGATGAGTTTTGTCACGGCCTCCTTGTTGGAGGTGCCGCTTCCAGTGACGGCGGCTTTGACCTCCGACGGCGTATGGAGTGCCACCGGAATGCCGCGCCGCGCAGCAGCGGCAATGACCACACCGGACGCCTGGGCCACGCCCATGACCGTGCTGACGTTCAACTGGGAGAAGACCCGTTCCACCGCAAGGACGTCGGGTTTGTACAGGTCAAGCCATTCGTCGATGGCCTCAGCGATGACCAGCAACCGCTGGTCCAATGACTGCTCCGGGGAGGTTCCCACGACGCAGACAGCCACCATGGTGGCGCGCCGGTTCCGTTCGACGTCGACCACTCCGATGCCGCAACGGGTGAGGCCCGGATCGACTCCCAATACGCGAAGAGTCAAGTCCGGGCCTCCCTGTTTGATGTCACGCTGAGTTGCAAGAGAGCGCTACTCGGCTTCGAGCGCAGCCTGGACTTCCTCGCTCATATCCGCGTTGGTGTAAACGTTCTGGACGTCGTCGAGATCTTCGAGGGCGTCTACGAGCTTCATGAACTTCTTGGCGCCGTCGAGGTCCAGCGGAACCTGCATGGACGGCACAAACTCGGCTTCGTCCGACTCGTATTCGATGCCGGCTTCCTTGAGGGCGTCCCGGATTGCCTGGAGATCGGTGGGCTCCGAGTGGATTTCCCAGTTTTCTCCGCTGTCCTTGACTTCCTCGGCGCCGGCGTCGAGTACGGCCATCAGGATGTCGTCTTCGCTGAGCCCGTTCTTAGGCAGGTTGACGACGCCCTTGCGGGTGAAGAGGTAGCTCACGGAGCCGGGGTCGGCGATAGTGCCGCCGTTGCGGGAGATGGCGAGCCGGACCTCCGAGGCAGCACGGTTCTTGTTGTCCGTGAGGCACTCGATCAGAAGAGCGGATCCCTGCGGGCCGCGGGCTTCGTACATGATTTCCGTGTAGTCGACTACTTCGCCGGTCAGGCCGGCACCGCGCTTGATGGCGCGGTCGATGTTGTCCGCGGGTACCGACGTCTTCTTGGCTTTGGTGACAGCCAGTTCAAGGCTTGGGTTGCCGGCGAGGTCCGGTCCGCCCATGCGGGCAGCGACTTCGATGTTTTTGATCAGCTTGGCGAACGACTTGGCGCGGCGGCTATCGAGGATGGCCTTCTTGTGCTTGGTCGTCGCCCATTTGGAGTGGCCTGACATGCTTTAAACTTCCCCTCTGATCATTCGAATAAACAGTTCATGCACGCGCTTCTCCCCAGTCACTTCCGGGTGGAAGGAGGTGGCCAGCAACCGACCTGAGCGCACTGCAACAATTCTAGCCAACCCATGCAAAGCGTCCGTGTGGGCGGCTTTGCCCGGTTCCACTTGGGCGAGGACTTCGACGCCGGGACCCACGCGTTCAACCCACGGTCCGCGGATGAACACTGCGTGGACAGGATCAACTCCAGACTCCCCCGCGCTGAATTCAAGCCCCTTGAAGTCAAGGTCGGTTTCAAAGGATTCGCGCTGCCGGCCGAAAGCGTTGCGACGGACCGTGATGTCCAATCCACCGAAAGTCTGCTGCGGATTGCCGGCGAGGTCCGTGGCGGGATCGGCGATGTCGTCCGCCAGCAGGATCATGCCCGCACAGGAACCGTAGACGGGCAGCCCGGACGCGATCTGCTTGCGAATGGGATCGGCGAGTTCAAAGATGCGCGCCAATTTGTCGATAGTGGTGGATTCGCCACCGGGAATAATGAGGCCGTCAATATCGTCGAGCTCTACCGGACGCCGGATGCCGACGCCGGTGGCACCGGCTGCTTCGACGGCGTGAAGGTGCTCGCGGAAATCGCCTTGTAAGGCGAGGACGCCGATGCGCAGGCCGGAGCCCACGCGTGATGACGCCTCGGAAGGGGGGTTGGTCATTCGACCATCATAATGCGCTACCGATGCCGGGCTGGCCTTGGCAACCCGATTGCAGGCCTGCGGCACATGGTTTATGCACCAACTGGGATATATTACAGAGCATGTTTTCGTTCACCGTTCCACTCGGCAAGCTGGTCCGCGCTGTGTCCAGGCTTCGCGGCGGGGGTTCGGCTCTGCCTGGCCTCGTGGTCGAGAAGATCGATCCGGGCTTCATGCAACGGACGCTGTCCTCGCTCCCCCACGGCGTGGCTGTGGTGAGCGGGACCAATGGCAAGACGACCACCACCAAAATGGTGGTGGAACTGCTTGAAAGCCAAGGTCTGAAGGTCTTCACCAACCGCACAGGCAGCAACTTCACCCGCGGCGTGGCAGCGGCGCTCTTGGGTGAGGTGGACTGGCGCGGCAAGCTGGACGCCGACGTCGCGGTGTTGGAACTTGACGAGGCACATGCCGTGCACTTCGTGAACAAGGTACCGCCGCGCTATTGCCTCCTCCTGAACGTTCTTCGCGATCAGCTGGACCGCTTCGGCGAAATCGACACGACCGCGTTGCTTCTTCAGAGGATCGCCGAAAGGACCACGGGAACCGTCGTTCTGAACCGCGAGGATCCGCGGGTCGCCCGGATCTCAGCGACCATTACTGGTCGCGAAGTGCTCTACTTCGGTTTGGACGAATCGCTTCGCAGCACCTTCCCGAACGACGACGACATGCGCACCGCGACGCCGGGAACCGGCGCCCAAGGTAACGTTCCCGCCGCCGAAACAGCCGACGTCGTGCTCCGCCGGGTCGGTGCCGACGAAGCGGAATTCGAGTTCGACGGCGAACGGGTCACCACCCACATGAAGCTCCGCGGCGTCTACAACATCTTCAACGCCGCCGCCGCCCTGGTGCTCGCACGGAGCATCACCGGGACAAGCGGCAAGCCAGGCGACGCCGCGAAGCTGGTCAAGGCCCTCTCTGAGGTCGCTCCGGCGTTCGGCCGCGGGGAAAGCCTCGTGGTGGACGGCCAGCCCCTTGAGTTGGTGCTGGTGAAGAATCCCAGCGGCTTCCGGCTCGGCCTGAAGTCCTTCCCGGCGAAGGGCTACGCGTCCATGATCGCCATCAATGACAACTATGCCGACGGCCGCGACATGTCCTGGCTGTGGGACGTTGAATTCGAGTCCCTCCGCGAGGACGGCGTGGACGTCCTCACCGGCGTCCGCGCGTACGACATGGCCCTGCGGCTTCAGTACGACGAGGTCCGTTTCGGCTCCGTGAACACAGACATCCCCGCGGCCTTAGCTGAATTCATCCGGGGTTCGGCAGGCAAGCCGAAGCGGGTTTTCTGCACTTATACTGCGATGTTGGCCATTCGGCGTGAACTCTCCAAAATCACCACAGTAGAGGTGGTCTCATGACCTCGGCCGAAGACACCGCACAGCACGCAAGCAAAGGCACCATACGGGTACTGCAGTTGTATCCCCGTGCGATGAACATCTACGGGGACTGGGGCAACTCCCTCGTCCTGCGCCAGCGGCTGCTCTGGCACGGCTACACGCCCGAGCTCCTTGAGTACAACGTGGGCGACGACTTCCCCGAGGATGTTGACATCATTGTCGGCGGCGGTGGACAGGACAGCGGCCAGATCGTCATCAAGGACGACCTCCAGGCACGCGGCGACCAGCTCCGCGGGATGGCGGAGGACGGAACGCCCATGCTGGTCATTTGCGGGCTCTACCAGCTTTTCGGCAAGTTCTTCAAGACGAAGGCCGGCCCGGTCATCCCGGGGATCGGCATCCTGGACGTCGAAACCGTCGGCACCGATGAGCGGCTCATCGGCAACGTCACGCTCACCTCACCTGAGTTCGGCGAAATCCTGGGCTACGAAAACCACAGCGGGCAGACCTCGTTGGGCCCCGGCGTCGAGCCCCTCGGCACCGTATCCAAGGGCGCCGGCAACAACAGCAAAGACGGCCATGAAGGCGCCCGGCACGGCAACGTCGTTGCCAGTTACCTGCACGGATCCCTGTTGCCAAAGAATCCTGCCATCGCCGATTTCCTGATCCGCACCGCCGTCGAACGCAAATACGGAACCTTTGTTCCGGGGACGCCCGACGACGGCTTTGCCCGCCTGGCGCGCGAACACGCGGCGCGGCGTCCGCGCTAGCTGCACATCCGGCGAAGATCGTTGTGGACCGCGGCCCTGCATGAAAGGGTTGCTTGATGACGAACCCTCTCTTGGAGCCGAGTACCCTTCCCTTTGGATTGCCGCCCTTCGCATCGATCCGGGACAGCCACTACGCCGAAGCAGTGGGTGCGGGGCTCGCTGAGCATCTGGCCGAGATCCAATCCATCGTGGACAATCCGGAACCCGTATCCTTCGAAAACACGGCGGTTGCGATGGAACGCTCTGGCCGCCTGCTGGAGCGGGCAGCGGCGTCCTTCTTCACATTGGTTTCCGCCGACGCTTCGGAGGCCATCCGCGAACTCGAAACCGAGCTGTCTCCGCGTTTCTCTGCCCATCAGGACGCCGTCTACCTCAACCGCGGACTATACGAACGATTCGCAGCCATAACCACTTCAGGGCTTGATGACGAGTCCATCCGGCTGGTCCAGGAGTACCTCAGGGAATTCCGTCAGTCCGGCATTCAGCTTGAACCGGATGACCAGGAAAAGCTGAAGGGCCTCAATACGGAGCTGTCCCGTTTAGGCACGGAGTACGGGCAACGCGTCAAGGAAGCCATGAAGGCCGCGGCCCTCTTGGTGGATGACCCCACGGAACTTGCCGGCCTGCCAGCGGACGAAATCGCCAGCGCTGCCGAAGCAGCACGCGCTGCCGGACACGAGGGGAAATACCTCCTGACCCTCATACAACCGAGCAACCAGCCTGCTTTGGCTTCCTTGGAGAACCGCGAACTCCGCCGCCGTTTGTACGAGGCGTCCATCGCGAGGGGCAGCGACGGTGGCAGCCTGGACGTCTTGGAACTGGCGAAGGCGATGGTGCGTTTGAGGGCCGAGAAGGCGGCCCTTCTCGGGTTCGGGAACTACGCCGAACTGGTCATGGACCGCCAGACTGCACCCGATTTCGGGGCCGTGCAGGCGATGCTCAACCGGCTCGCTCCTGCCGCAATCCGCAACGCCGACACCGAAGCGGGTGCCTTGGCGCAGAGCGCCGGGCACCCGCTGGAAGCATGGGATTGGGCGTACTACTCCTCGAAGGTCCGGCGGGAGCGCTACGCGGTGGACGAGCAGCTTCTGCGGCCCTATTTCGAATTGGACCGGGCGCTGGTGGACGGAGTGTTCTTCGCAGCCACGAGCCTCTTCGGTGTTACTTTCCACGAGCGGAAGGACCTTGAGGGATACCACCCCGATGTCCGCGTCTGGGAGGTGCGAAACGAGGACGGCACAGAGTTGGGCCTCTTCCTGGGCGACTACTACGCGCGGGACTCAAAGCGCGGCGGCGCGTGGATGAACTCGCTCGTAGAACAGTCGGCACTCCTGGGTACCAAGCCAGTGGTGATCAACAACCTGAACATCTCCAAACCGCCAGCCGGAGAACCCACCCTTCTGACCTTGGACGAAGTCCGGACCACTTTCCACGAGTTCGGCCACGCCCTGCACGGGCTCTTTTCCAAGGTTACGTATCCACGGTTTTCCGGAACGTCAGTGCCCCGGGACTTCGTGGAGTATCCGTCACAGGTCAACGAGATGTGGATCATGTGGCCCGAGATTGTCTGCAACTATGCCCGGCACTACGCCACCGGCGAACCGCTCCCCCAGGACATCATTGACCGCCTCAACGAGTCCAGGCTCTGGGGCGAAGGCTTCACCACCACGGAGTACCTCGGTGCAGCCCTTTTGGACCTGGCCTGGCACGTGTTGGAAGAAGACGTCGTTCCGCAGGATGCGCAGGACTTCGAGGCCAAGGCATTGGCTGCAGCCGGCGTGGCACACTCCCTCATACCGCCCCGGTACCGCACGGGTTACTTCCAACACATCTTCGCCGGCGACTCCTACGCAGCCGGGTACTACTCCTATATCTGGAGCGAGGTGCTGGATGCGGAAACGGTGGACTGGTTCACTGAAAACGGTGGACTCCTGCGCAAGAACGGCGACCGATTCCGGGCTGAACTCCTCTCCCGGGGCAACAGCCGGGATCCGTCGGAATCGTTCCGCACACTCCGCGGCCGCGATGCCACTCTGGCGCCCCTCCTCAAGCGCCGCGGACTGGACTAGCTGGGTCGACCCAACTGACTCGCAGTAAGTGTCGTTTTGGGCCCGGCAAAGTCAACTGGTCAGAGCAACGCTCGGGTTTAGGCTGCCTGCAGCAGCTGGTTGAGCCGGTTGGCTGGG
>NZ_JAPFFT010000047.1 GCF_026241105.1 Arthrobacter rhizophilus
GCGGGGGGGGGGGGCGGGGGGTGCTGTGGGCCACCCGCTGTTGTGGGCGGGGGGGGGGGGGGGGGGGGCGGGGGCGCCCCCCCCCCCCCCCCCCCGCCAGGTGATCGGGTTATGGCCCGCGTGCGGGCCGAGGAGGCCTAGGAGCCTGAGGTGTAGGCGTTGTCCATTTGCTTCAGGGCGCCGTTAGCGTCCGTCTTGCCGGCCAAGAGATCCTGCACTACCTGGAAGAGGGTCTGCTGGACACGGGCGTTGGGCCAGTTCTGGTCCATGAACGCGTCGGTCTTGCCGCCCTTCTGGTACTGCTGCAGGGTGCTCAGGGCCGGATCAACCTTGAAGCTATCGTTCGGGACCGCCGGGAGGGCCTTGTTGGTCTGGGCGTACAGGTTCATGCCGTCAGGGCTCTCGAGGAAGTTGACGAACTTGATCGCGAGGTCCTTATTCTTGGCGTGCGCGTTCACCCCGTAGGTCGACCCGGCGGCGCCTGCCATACGGGTATCTGCAGCGTTGTCGCCGGCAGGTACCGGGAGCATGGTCAGCTCGGTACCCTTCGGTGCCTGCGTAGTGATCGCGGCGACGGCCGAGTTCACCTGGACCACGCTGAGGGCTTCGCCCTTCGCGACGGCGGCAAGGCTGGCGTTGTAGTCAGTGCCGAGGGGGTTGGCCTGAAAACAGCCGGCCTTTTGCATCTCGACGTACTTGTTGAGCGCGTCGGTCCACTTCGAGTCGCTGAAGGTGGCCTTCTTGTCGGTCATGTCTTGCGGGAAGTTCGGGTTCGGGCCGTATACGAGGGTGGGGGTCAACGCGTACGGGATGAGCTGGGTGACCCAGTTCGTCTGCGCGCCCAGCTCGAAGGCTGCCTTACCCTTGGCCTTCGCGGCGGAGCAGAACTGCAGCAGACCGCTCCAGGTGGTCGGCGGGGTCAGGCCCGCCTGGGTCATGGCCGTCATGTTGTAGACCGCGCCAATACCGGAGAACGTGACAGAGGCACTGAAGGTCTTGCCGTTGTACTGGGTGACCGGCTTGATCCCGGCCGGGAAGCTGTTCGCCCAGGACTGGCTGGAAAGGTCTTCGAGGAAACCGGCCTTGCCGACCACGCGGGTGGCCATGGGGTTGCCGTCCCCCGGCCAGACGAAGACGACGTCCGGGGCGGTTCCCGAGGAGAGCTGGGTGCGTGTGGTGGTCTGGTACTGGTCCAGGGCCGACGTCGTGAACTTCACGTCGACGCCCGGGTTCAGCTCTTTGAACTTGGCCACGACGGCGTCGAGGGCGGGCTTTTCGTTGGTCGTGGCCGCGAGGGTCAGGGTCTTTCCGTCCCCTCCCCCGGCACCGGCGTTGGAACTGCCTCCGCTGCAGGCGGTGAGGCCGAGGGCCGCGGCGACGGCGACCGAGAGGGCCAGAAGGCTCTTCTTGTGCATTGTGTTGCTCTCCTTTGAACTGCAGCGAGGGCGCTGCTTAGTAGGGGCGTGGAAGCCGACGGCGCCACGCGAGTGATGTGCGGGCCTAACCTTTGAGACCGCTGGCGAAGCCCTTGATGATGGTGTTCTGCATCGCGAAGTAGGCGATGAGGATCGGGGCGATGGTGATGACCAGGCCGGCGAAGACCAGGTTCCACTGCGAGACGTACTGGCTGACGAACGAGAACAGTGCGACCGGTACGGTCTGCTGGCTGCTGCCGCTCAGGTACAGCAAGGGGGTCAGGAAGTCGTTCCAGACGTGAAGGACGTTCAGGATGATGACCGTACCGGTGATGGGACGCACCAGGGGGAAGATCACCGAGAAGAAACTCCGCAGTGGACCTGCGCCATCGATCGCGGCGGCCTCCTCGTAGTCGAGGGGAACTGCCCGGATGAAACCGGTGTAGAGGAAGACCGAGAACGGCACCTGCAGGCCGGCGTAGTACAGGACGAGGGAGATCGGGTTGCCCAGCAGGCCCAGGTCCCGGATGGTCGTGTACAGCGGGATGAGGGCAAGCTGGAAGGGCAGGAGCAGCCCCAGCATGAAGACGAAGAACAGCCACTTCGACCATCTCTTCGTCACCCGGGCCAGAGGGTAAGCGGCCAGCGCCGAGATGGCCACGATGATCAGCACGCTGAACACGGTGACGAAGGCGCTGGTCAGGAGGGCCTGGCCCAGGTTGGCCTGGCTCCACGCATCGGAGAAGTTCTGGAACGTGATGTTGGTGACCGGCGCCAGGGGCGAGGACTGGTCGTCCGGCGTCTTCAGGGCCAGGTTGACAAGGATGTAGACGGGGAGGAAGAAGAGGACGCCGACCAGGACCATGACGGCCTCGAGGATGAACGTCTGCCAGGTGTAGCGGTTCACTTGGTGCCTCCCTGCTTGCCGAGGAGCTTGTATTGAGCGGTGGAGAGGATCGCGACGAAGGCGGTCAGGACCAGGGCCATGGCGATGCCGTAGCTGAAGTCGCCGAACTGGAACGCGTTCTTGTAGATCAGGGTGGACATGGTGTCTGTCGAGGTTCCGGGGCCGCCGGAGGTCATGACCCACACCTGGTCAAACAGCTTCAGTCCGCCGATGATCGAGAGCATCAGGTTGATGGTGATCGCTGGAGCCAGCTCCGGGCGCACCACGTACCAGAACCGGCGGAACGGGCCTGCGCCATCGATCCGGGAGGCCTCGAGGACATCCTCGGGAACTCCTTGCAGGCCTGCCAGGAAAATCACCATGGAGTAGCCGGCGAATTGCCAGACCACCGTAGCGACGATGGACCACAGGGCGACGTCGGCATCTCCAAGCCAGTCGTGTTGCAGGGCGCCGAGACCGAAAAACCCCAGGAGCTGATTGATCGCCCCGTCAGGGGTCATGAGGTACTTCCACAGGTACCCGGTGGCCACCGGCGTAATCACTGCCGGCGTGAAGAGGGCCACGCGCAGGATGTTGCGGCTCTTGATCTTGCTGTGTACGCCCAACGCCAGCAGAAGCCCGATGAGGTTCTGCACCACGGTGATCGCGAAGGCGATCAGGAGCGTGTGGACGACGGCGCCGACGCCCCCGGGGTCTTTGAGAAGGCGTTCGAACTGGGCCAGGCCCACGAAGTCCTTGGTGGCCGAGAGGCCGTCCCAGTTGGTGAACGCGTAGGCGGCGCCCTGCACGCTTGGCCACAGGACCACGAACAGGAAGAAGACGAGGGCCGGAACCACGAACCACCAAGGGACCGTACCGATGCGCCGTGCTGTGAACTTCCGGGTGCGGCGGTCAAGGGGCGGAACGGGCGCGGCAGCCTCGGCCACCGCCAGCGACCGGCTCTCTGCCGAGCTCATCGCGCCCCTCCAGGCAATGCGGGCACCGGGGTGCTGATCCAACGAATCACGGGAATCTCTCCATCGAGTAGAAACTTTGGTAATTGAAGCGCTTCATCTGGATCCAGAGTAGGGGTGCGATGTGATCCACGTCAATACCTTTTGAAACGATTTAATTCTGATTCAGCCAAGGTTTACCGACTTGACCGCGTCCACGGGGCCTTCTATCCTTACTTGAAGTCCGAAAATGAAGCGCTTTAGGATGCCAGGCATTGTGATCCATGAACAACGCAGCGTCACGAGGCACGGGATAGATGGCCGGATCGAGAGAGTTGAGGAACGAACCGCGTGACTAGTCAGACCGCAGACGGGGGCCGGGCCCCCAGCATGCAGGACGTCGCGCGCCTCGCCGGAGTATCACTGGGAACCGTGTCGCACGCGCTGAACAAGCCGGAAAAGGTCTCGGCACGTTCGCTCCAGAAGGTCCGCGCGGCAGTCGAGCAGCTCGGCTTCGTCCCGAACAGCGCCGCCCGTTCGCTCGCGGCGGGCAGCAGCAGTACCGTCGGCTTGGTCCTCACAGACATCGACAACTCACTCTTCGTCGACATTGCCAGGGGCGCCGAAGACCAGGCGCGCACCTCGGGCCACGCCCTCCTCCTAGCAAACAGCGACGTCGACTTCAAGCGCCAGGAGTCGTACCTGGATATCTTCGATGAGGCACGGGTGGCGGGCATTCTGTTCACGCCTTTGAACGCAAGCCTGGAAGGTGTTGACCGGGTCCGCCGGCACGGACGCAGGATAGTCCTGGTCAACTATGCTGGCGGCCGTCAGGACTGCTGCGCAGTCCTCTCGGACGAGGAGCACGGCGGTTACATGGCCGCGCGGCACCTCATTGAACTCGGTCGGCGCCGCCTGCTGTTTGCCGGTGGTCCCGAGGAGTTCCACGCCATCAAGGAACGGCGCAATGGCGCCCTTCGGGCTGTGATGGAGGCCGGCAACGCCACCCTCGAGATCATCCCCTCCCGTCGCCTCAAGAGTGATGAAGGGCGCAAGATCGCTGCCGAAGTGACGGACCGGCCAGCGGATCGCGTGCCGGACGGAATCCTTTCGCCCTCAGACCGCATCGCGGCGGGGGTTATCCATGAGCTCATGGCAAGAGGCCTGCGCGTGCCCGAAGACGTGGCTGTGATCGGCTACGACAACAACCAGTTCGCCACCGAAGTCGCCATTTCCATGTCTACGGTTGCCCAGGACGGTCACACGATGGGCGCGGAAGCAATAAGCCTTCTACTCGACGAGATCCGGAATCCCCACCATGAGCACCGCATCCTCACGCTCAAGCCCCGCCTCATCCTCCGCGAGAGCACTCTGGGGTCCGGCGGAAGACCCCTTCCGGAAGAAGACCGCCGGCTGACCCTCGAAGCCTAAGCTGGCCCTGGGGCGAAGTCGCACCCGTCGTCTAGACGTCGGGTGCGTGGCCCCTGAACGACCTGCAGCGGTCGGCGTCTCCTATAGTGACCATATGGCCGAGACACTCCCTAAGCACGAGGAACGAGACATCCGGCGCTACGTCGAAGGCCAGTCCAGGAATGAGGATGACCCGGACGATCCCGACACCAAAGTCACGCTAGTGCAGAAGGTAGGCAGCTATCGGCTAATGGGCACCGATTATGAGATCTACGACGTGCACATGCCGAAGGAGCGATGGTGGGTCATCACAAGCCCGACCAATCTGTACTCTCAGGAGTCTTTCCCTGAGTACGATGTCGCTTTCTCGTTCCATGTTGGCCTGATGCTTCGCGTGATGAACCGTGATCGTGTTGAGATAGACGGCGAAAAGGCTGAAGAAGTCGGCGGGGCCTGGAGGCGCTACGAAGCTGCCGTTGCAGCGATGGACTCAGCTTGCGAGGCAGAGGACTACCAAGGAGTAGCAATCAAATGCCGTGAAGCTTTGCTGGCATTCGGACGTGAGCATCAAGAAGCGGGCTGGATCACCGTCCCGGAGGTGAAACCGAAGGTCAACGACTTCAAGGGCTGGGCGACCCTGTACTCGCAGTGCCTTTCCACAGGTCGAATGCGGCGCTACCTAGGGGAGATTGCTGACAAGACCTGGGACGTTGCTGTGAGTCTCCAGCATGACTCAAACGCGACGGAATGGGACGCCGAGATGCTCCTGGACGCGACCGCGCATGTCTTCCACATGTACTCAACAGCTATCGTCAAGGTCAAAAGGACGCCACCTCGCCGGTGTCCGAAATGCGGTTCATATCGCCTCGTTGTTGATGGCGACATCAGGGTGCGGGAGGGCGAACAAGGTTGGCTCCAGTCGGATGTTTGCTCAGCATGTGGGTACCGAGGCCCGGAGTCATTCGAGTCATGGGCGCACGTTGACGACGAATTGGGAGAAACTGGGGCAGCGAATGCCGATTAGGGACGTCGAGCTGACATGAGTCGCGCCCCGGCCGTCCGGATCGGCGACAATACCAATGGTTCTGCGGTGGGATCTGAGAGCTTTTTTCCTTGCAAGGGGCGATACTCAGCCAATGGTGAACGTCCTATCGCGAGCGCCGCCCCGCCTTAGTCCGCGGGGTACTTGATTCCCGCCTGGGCACGCGCCGCGTCCAGCAAGGCCATAGTGGCCAATGTATCTGCCAGCGGCATCGTGGGGCACTCGTGAAGGCCCTGTTGCAGGCAGCGAATCACTTCGCGCAACTGGTACGTGTAGCCATGGCCGGCCAGGGTGAATTTCTCCACCCGTTGTTCTCCGGAGCCGGAGGTGATGGTCAGCTCGGTCGGATTGAACAGCGGGGCATTGCAACGCAGCATCCCCTTCGTGCCGCACACAGTCGCCGTTTGTGGTGTTGATGCGGTCAACGAGGTCATGGCCTGGACCTGGGCACCGGAGGAATAGGACAGCGTCAGCGCGGTCTCGGAATCCACTCCGCCATCGGTGAGATGTGCCGTAGCCATGATGGACTGGGGGCGTCCCAGGCTGATCAGCGCCCAGGTCAAGGGATACACACCCACATCCATCAGGGCGCCTCCCCCGTCTTCGCGCCTCCACAACCGGGATTCTGGATTGTGCGGCGCCGGAAATCCGAGGTCAGCTTGCAGCCACCGGACCTCGCCGAGTTCGCCGGATGCGATGATTTCCGCGGCCCGTTGCACGCTGGGCAGGAATCGGGTCCACACGGCCTCCATCAGAAACAGGCTTTTATCCTTGGCCAGCCGGACCAAATCCTCCGCTTCCCTGGCGTTGATGGTCAGCGGCTTCTCACACAGGACGTGCTTCCCGGCTTCGAGGGCCGCCTTCGCCACAGCGTAATGGCTTGCGTGCGGCGTTGCCACGTAAACCACGTCCACCGCGGGGTCCTGGAG
Source organism: Arthrobacter rhizophilus (assembly GCF_026241105.1). GTDB lineage: Bacteria > Actinomycetota > Actinomycetes > Actinomycetales > Micrococcaceae > Arthrobacter. Next base: position 6,636 of record NZ_JAPFFT010000047.1, read on the forward strand.
CAGACGCTGGTACCCCGGAAGCCCGCCGTCGTCACCGTAGGCGCTCTGGAAGCCGTGTTCGGAAGCAAACGCCTCCGCGTTTTCCTGGGTCCGGGAACTGACGGACTGCAGAACGGCGTCGTGCAGCAGCGCAAGGTCACTGACGACGGTGGAGGCGATCCGCCCGGTGGAAATGACTCCCCACCGGACGGGACTTCCTGATGCAGGCACAGGGTCCTGGTTCTTGGAATCAAGAAGCGGTGTCCTGGCGAGCAGCGGTTCAGTTGCCGGTATCAATGCAGGCACTGGCCTTCCTGTAGTTCTGGGGGATGGAAGCCCGGAAATCCGGCCGGGGCGCGGCATCCACCGCCACCGGCCAGTCCGGTCGGTGCCCTGCGAACGCCCACGCCGCCTGGACGGCAGCGCCGCGGGCCACGTATTCGCCGGGGCTTGGAACCACGACGGGAAGGTCGAACACCTGCGCCGCAATCCGCTGCACGGCAGGATTCTGCACGGCACCGCCGATCAGCAGCAACCGCTCCGCACGGCCGCCTTGGGTACGCAACGCATCGAGCCCTCCAGCGAGCCCGCACAGCATGCCTTCGATGGCCGCCCGCGCGATGTTTGGCCGGGTGGTGGAGGCGATGCTGAGGCCATGGAAACTGGCCTTCGCATGAGGCAGGTTGGGCGTCCGTTCCCCTTCGAAGTACGGCACCAGCACCACGCCTCCCGCACCAGGTTCGGCCTCCAAGGCGAGCCGGGAAAGCCCGTCGAAGTCGACGTCGAGCACTGCCGCAACCGAACTGAGCACACGGGCGGCGTTCAGCGTCACGGCGATCGGCAGGTACTCCCCACTGGCATCCGCGAAGCCTGCAACGGTCCCGCTCGCATCATGCCCCGGTGAAGAGTCAACGGCGAACACGGTGCCGCTGGTGCCCACGGACACGACGACGTCGCCGGGTTTGGCTCCGAGGCCCAGTGCCGCGGCGGCGTTGTCTCCCGCCCCGACACCGAGCAGGATTCCGCCACCCAACGCATCGCTTGCGCCACCGAAACACGCCGGGTGCACGCGGCCTGCGGTTTCGCCCGGGCCCAGCACGCGGGGAAGAACGACGACGCCGGGCGCCGCCGTCGCTGTCCTGCCCGAGGCTTCCCGGGCGTCTTGGCCAAACGCCAGCTTGAACAGGTCCAGATCGTAGCGTCCGGTCAGCGGACTCCAGTAGCCGGTACCGCTGGCGTCCGAGCGGTCGGTGGTCAGCTCGTCCAAGTGCGGCCCCAACGGGCTGGAGCCCGCCGGGCCGTAACCGCGGAGACGCCATGTGAGCCAGTCGTGGGGAAGTGCGACGGCGGCCACCCTGGCCATGCTTTCGGGTTCGTGGTCCCTGATCCACCGGATCTTGGTGATGGTGAAGGATGCCACGGGCACCAGCCCCGTCCGCCGTGCGAAGTCTTCCGCCCCCACTTCGGCCGTGAGGTCCTCGGCGGATCCGGCCGAGCGCGTGTCGTTCCACAGCAGCGCCGGCCGCACCACATTGCCTTCGCGGTCCAGCAGCACCATGCCGTGCTGCTGGCCGCCCACGGACAGTGCGCTGACATCGGCGAGGCCACCGGCGTCGTCGAACGCTTCGGAAAGCGCCCGCCACCACTCGTCCGGATGGATTTCTGTTCCATCCGGGTGGCTCGCCCGGCCCGAACGGATGAGCGCACCGCTTTCCGCGTCCAGGACCACCACTTTGCAGCTTTGAGTAGAGGAATCAACCCCGGCAACCAGCGTCATGAGATCAACGCGCTCCGAGTAGGTGCTCAATGAAGAGCTGCTGAAGCTTGACGAATCCGAAGCCCTTGCCGCCAAAGTAGGCGTCGGCGTCGAAGTCCTCATAGGCGGACCTGTCCGCCCGCAGCTGCTCGTAGCCTTCGCCCAGGTTCAGGGTGGGTTCGTTGATTTCGGCCACCCGTGATGCCTGGAGGGCTTCCTGCACCTCGGGGTCGGCGCGGAATGCCTTGGCGCGCTCCTTGAGGAGCAGGTAGGTCTGCATGTTTGCGGCTGCAGAGTCCCACACGCCGTCGATGTCCTCGGTGCGGCTGGGCTTGTAGTCGAAGTGGCGCGGGCCCTGGTAGGACGGGCCACCGTCGGGACCGCCGTTTTCGAGCAGGTCCACCAAGGAGAACGCGTTCTGCAGGTCGCCGTGGCCGAACACCAGGTCCTGGTCGAACTTGATGCTGCGCTGGCCGTTGAGGTCGATGTGGAAGAGCTTTCCTTGGTACAGGGCCTGGGCGATGCCGTGTGTGAAGTTCAGGCCTGCCATCTGCTCGTGGCCGGTTTCGGGGTTGATGCCCACGAGCTCCGGGCGTTCCAGTGTTTCGATGAATGCCAGGGCGTGGCCCAGGGTGGGGAGCAGGATGTCGCCGCGGGGTTCGTTCGGCTTCGGTTCGATGGCGAAGCGGATGTTGTAGCCCTTGTCCGTGACGTAGTCGCCCAGCAGGTTCACGGCCTCGCGGTAGCGTTCCAGGGCGCCGCGGATGTCCTTGGCGGCGTCGTATTCGCTGCCTTCACGGCCGCCCCACATCACGAAGGTTTCGGCGCCGAGTTCAGCGGCGAGATCGATGTTGTCCAGCACCTTGCGCAGGGCGAAGCGGCGGACGCCCCGGTCGTTGCTGGTGAAACCGCCGTCCTTGAAGACGGGGTGGCTGAACAGGTTGGTGGTGACCATGGGAACGATCATCCCTGTGGCCTTGAGGGCCCCTTGCAGACGGTCGATTTCGCGCTGGCGATCGGCCGCCGAGCAGCCGAAGGGGAACAGGTCGTTGTCGTGGAAAGTGATGCCGTAGGCACCAAGATCGCTGAGCCGGTTGATGGCTTCCACGGTGTCCAGAGGCGGGCGGGTGGCCGAGCCGAATTGGTCCTGCGCCTCCCATCCCACGGTCCAAAGGCCGAACGAGAACTTGTCTTCACGGGTGGGCTGAATCGTCATTGAGTGCTCCGAGTAGTTGGGTGGCTTTGCCCGCTAGGGCCAATTGTTTCGCTATCCAACATATTACGAATTCGTGTGATGTCAACCACCTTCGCCAACAAAACTTTGGGACAGTCGACTCGAAAGTGCGCGAAAGTTCTGGTGCGGCAGCCGACGCGCTGTTATGTTGTTGTAAACATCAAATAAGGCCGAGGGCTTCTGAACCGAGGCCCCTGAACGAAGGATTCAACCGTGACTGATCAGCTGGTGGCGGAACGCAACTGGGCAGGAAACTACAGCTACCAGGCACCGCAGATCGCCCACCCCGCAAGCGTGGAGGAACTTCAGGAGCTGGTGGCAAGCGCCCGGCAGATCCGGGCGCTGGGTTCGCGGCATTCTTTCAACTCCATCGCGGACACAGCCGGCACCCTCGTTGTGCTGGACCGACTTGATCCGGACATCAGCGTGGATGCGGCGAACATGACCGTCACGGTGAGCGGTGGTACGCGGTATGGGACGCTCGCGGCGGAACTCCAGCGTCAAGGATTCGCCCTTCACAACCTGGCATCGCTCCCCCACATATCCGTCGCCGGAGCTGTCGCCACTGCCACGCACGGCTCCGGGGACGCCAACGGCAACCTGGCCACTGCCGTCGCGGGCCTTGAGCTTGTCACTGCGGACGGCAGCATCCACACCGCGCGCCGCGGCGACGCCGACTTTGACGGCATGGTGGTGGGGCTCGGCGCATTTGGCATCGTCACCAAGCTGACCCTGGACATCCAACCAAGCTTCGACGTCGCACAGAGCGTCTTCGAAAACCTCAACTGGAATCTCGTCCTGGATAGCTTCGACCAAATAACCTCTTCCGCCTATAGCGTCAGCCTCTTCACCGACTGGAGTGGAGAGACAGTCGGCCAGGCCTGGCTCAAAAGGCGCAGCATCGATCCAGCCCTGGAAACGTCAGATTTCTTCGGCGGTACTCCGGCAACCGAGGCCCGGCATCCCCTTCCCGGCGTCTCCGGAAGCAACTGCACCCAGCAGCTCGGCATCCCTGGGCCATGGTCCGACAGGCTGGCCCATTTCAAGATGGAATTCACTCCGAGCCAGGGTGACGAACTCCAGAGCGAGTACCTCATCCCCCGGGAGCACGCCGTGGACGCGCTCCGCACCATGCGCCGGCTTTCCGACGTGGTGACTCCACTGCTCCTGATTGGCGAGATCCGCACGGTTGCTGCGGACCAACTCTGGCTGAGCCCCAACTACGGCCGCGCCGGCATCGGTTTGCACTTCACCTGGCGCCAGGACCAGCCGGCGGTCGAGGCCATCCTGCCGCTGCTGGAAAAAGAACTTGCCCCGTTCGCCGCCAGGCCGCACTGGGGCAAGCTGTTCAACGCCGGTGCTGCCGCCGTCGCGCCCTTATACCCCCGCTTCGGCGACTTCATCGCTCTGGCCGACCGACTGGATCCTTCCGGAAAGTTCCGCAACACCTTCCTGGACCGCACGGTGTTTGGGAGCTGATATTGTCGCGATGATGCCCTCCCCCACCCGAAATCCCGCCACAGCCAGCGAGCCCGATCCGTCGCGGCGAAACAACCTGGCCCTGCTGACATCCCTGGTCCATCACAACGGCGTGCTCAGCCGCGCCCAGCTGACCAAACGCACAGGCCTAAACCGGTCCACGGTAGGGACGTTGATAGCCCAACTCGTGAACCTGGAAGTGGTGTATGAGACGGCGCCCTCGGGTGAATCCCAAGTGGGTAGACCCAGCCCCATCGTTCATCCTCGGCCATCCATAGCTGCCCTTGCGGTCAACCCGGAGATCGACGCTGTCACTATCGGTCTTGTCGGCCTCGGTGGGAAGGTACAGAAGAAGATCCGTTTCGACACCGAGCGAATCCCGACGGCCAAGGAAGCCGTGAACATTGCGTCTGCCGTGATCGCCGGGATGCGGTCCGAACTCGACACTTCGTATCGGGTCAAGGGCGTGGGCATCGCAGTGCCCGGGCTCGTCAACCGCGACGACGGCGTGGTGCGGCACGCCCCGCACCTGGGCTGGCGCAATGTGCCCGTGGCCGCGATGCTCAGCGAAGCCACCGGTTACCCCTGCCACGCGGCGAACGACGCATCGCTGGGCGCGGAAGGTGAGCTCCTCTTCGGTGCCGGGGCGGGGCAGAAGAACCTGGTCTACCTCAACGGAGGAGCCAGCGGCATCGGCGGCGGAATTATCGCTGACGGGGAATTGCTTCGCGGAGCTTCGGGCTACGCCGGGGAACTCGGACACACTTTTGTCCGCTCGTCCGGCAAGGCTTGCCACTGTGGTGCCACTGGCTGCCTCGAAACCGAGGTGTCCCAGTCGCCGCTTTTCGAAATCGCCGGCCTGGGTGGTGGCGATGCGGGCCAACTCGAGCAAGCGCTTCGTGGAAGCAGCAGCGAAGCCGTGGCCACGGAAGTCGCACGCCAGCTCGAATATTTGGGCCTGGCCCTACGGAACGCAGTGAACACTTTCAACCCGGAAGCGATCGTCCTGGATGGCTTCCTTGGTGTCCTGCACGCTCTGTCGCCAGGGACGCTGGACAACCTGCTCCGGTCCCAGGCCATGGACGGACCGGCAGGCCAGGTGAAGATCTACCGAGCCGCCCTCGGCTCGGATCTGATGATGATCGGAGCCGCCGAACTGGCCTTCACGCAATTCCTCGCGGACCCAGCGGGCGTCTTCCCTACTCCTACTCCTTAGTCAGGCCAACCATGCTGAATCAGGCACCCTCGCTTAATCAGGCACCCTCGCTTAATCAGGCACCGCCCAATCAGGCGCCGCGTCACCGCGCACCATCACCAATGGGCGAGCACTTTGAACTCACGGCGAGCATCGGCGGCCGCAGCCAGCGCGTAGTAGTGACGGAAGTCGCCGCGAGCTTGCGGGAGCTCGACGTCGACGGTGTGGCCCTCGTTCAGGACTACCCTGCCGATGCCCAACCGCCGTGGTGCGCCGGCTGGGTCCTGGTCCCGTGGCCGAACCGGGTGGCCGGGGGCACGTGGAGCTACGACGGCGTTGCCCAGCAACTCGACATCACGGAGCCAGAAAACGGCAATGCGTTGCACGGGCTGCTGACCCGCACCCCGTACGGACTTAGTGCGCTCACCGCGGACAGCGTCACGCTCGACGCCGGGCTCTCACCGCAGCCGGGATACCCCTTTGAGCTGGCGACGTCGGTCCGCTATCAGCTCGTGGAGGACGGGCTGCTTGTCACGCATCGCCTGGAAAACACGGGCCACCGATCCGCGCCGGTCGCGCTGGGCGCGCATCCGTTCCTCCGCCTGGGCAGCGTACCGACGGAGGAGCTCACGCTCTACATCAACGCCGATACCCACATCGAGGTGGACGAACGCCTGAACCCGAGCGGAGTCACCACGGACGTCAGCGGAACCCGGAACGATTTCCGCACAGGCCAGGTAGTTGGCACCGTGGACCTCGACGACGCCTGGGGCGATGTCCGCCGCGACGACGATGGAAGCTCCCTGCACTATCTGGAGGCGCCCGATGGCAGCCAAGTGCAGCTGTTCATGGATGCCTCCTTCGGCTATGTCCAGGCCTTCACCACTACGGAGTTCGCCACCCACGGCGGCATGGTGACCGCCGTCGCCGTCGAACCCATGACGGCACCCGCCGATGCCTTCAACAGCGGCGAAGGACTGCGCTGGCTGGAACCCGGCGAGGTCTGGGAAGCCAGCTGGGGCATCTGGTACCGGGCGACGCGCAAATTGCTGGCTGACGCGGAAAAGGCCTGACGACACTCGAATTTCCGTCGCGCCAGGCATTCGGAGTCGCGCCAGGCATTCAGGGTCGCGCCAGGCATTCGGAGTGTCGACAAGCGTTCAGTCCGCGCGTCGATCGGCGGGGCTACTTCGCCCCCGGCCAGCCCGTGTACGACTCCGCCAAGTACGCCCGCGCGTGCGGGGAGGAGACCACGGAGTGGAGCTCGCCGAGCTGGCGCGCCCTCCCGAAGTCGTCCGAACCTGGAACAGTGTGAAGCATGGACGTCATCCAGTAGGAGAAGTGCTGGGCCTTCCAGACGCGTTCCAAGGCACGGTCGCTATATGACTCGAGAAGCGCGTTGGAACCCTTTGAGTAGAAGGACTCGAGGCCTTCGAAGAGCACCTTGACGTCGTGGAGAGCCAGGTTCAGCCCCTTGGCACCAGTCGGCGGGACGGTGTGGGCGGCGTCGCCGGCGAGGAACAGGTTCCCGTGGCGCATTGGGGTGTGGACGAAGCTGCGGAACGGCAGGACCATCTTTTCGAGGACCGGCCCCTCCTTGAGCTCAAAGCCGTTTCCGTTGACGCGCTTGCGGAATTCGGACCAGATGCGCTCGTCGTCCCAGTCGGCCACGTTTTCCTTGGGGTCGCACTGGAAGTACATGCGCTGCACATTCTCGGTGCGCTGGCTGATCAGTGCGAAGCCGTTCTCGGAGTTGGCGTAGATCAGTTCATCCGAGCTGCGCGGAGCCTGGGCCAGGATGCCGAACCAGGCGAACGGGTATTCGTGGAAGTACCACTTACGGTTCGCTTCCGGGATCTGGAAGCGGCAGTGGCTGCGGGATCCGTCGGCACCCACCAGGAAGTCCGCCCGGATCTCGAATTCCTGGCCCTCGGAGTCGGTGAACCAGACTTTCGGCTTGCCTTCGAGGTCGTGGATGGTGGTGTCCGTGACGCTGTACTGGACGTCACCGCCGTCGTTCTTTCGCCGTGCGGCGAGGTCGAGAAACACGTCGGTCTGCGGGTATAGCCAGACCGATTCCCCCACGAGTTCCTTGAAGTCGATGCGGTGGCTTTCCCCGTTGAACCGCAGTTCGATACCGTCGTGCCTGTCGCCGTCGCGCAATACGCGGTCGGAAGCGCCGCTTTCCACAAGCAGGTTCACGGAGCCGTGTTCCAGGATGCCCGCGCGGACTGTTTCGGCGATCTGCTGGTGGCTGCGGACCTCTATGACAGTGGATTCGATCCCCGACTTGGCCAGCAGGTGGGAGAGCATGAGGCCGGCCGGGCCCGCGCCCATGATGGCTACTTGGGTGGTGATGATCTTGCGTGCCATGCGTGTTCCTCGCTTCATTGCGGAACCGCTGCTGGAGGGCTGCGGTGGGTTCTGCTGATCAGTGTGACCCCCACCGCATGGTCGATGTTAGGCAAATTCCGTTCAACGGAAATTCGCTAAGCCTTCCGCTGCTGCCCGAGCTGCCGCCCGATGCCGCGAGCCGCGGTCTGCAGCGCCGGGACCAGCGCCTGAAGGCGCATCTCAGCAAGCGGAACCACGACGCCGAGCGCAGCCACAGCGCGCCGCTTACCGTCCACGACCGGCACCGCGATGCCCCACGTGTCCGGATCCACCACACCGGCGAGCTGCGCGTACCCTTGCTGGGCGGTTTCGGCCAAAAGGTGACGGACGACGTCGGCCGTCACCTTTCCGGCAGGATCGCTGAACTGCTTGAGGTACTCAGCCTGTTGCTCGCGTGGCTGGTTCGCCATCAGCGCGAGCCCGGCCGAGGAAATATGAACGGGCATGCGGCCTGCCACACGGGCGCGGTTTGCCACGGATCCCCGGCGGGACAGCCGCTCAACGAACAACGCCTCCCAGCCGTCCAGCACGGCGAGGTTCACGTTCTGGTTCAAGACCTGCTGGATGTCCTCCATGAATGGCAAGGCGGTTTGCCGGAGGGCGAGGGTGGGTGAATTGCGGTTGACGAGTTCCCACAACCGCAGGCCCAGGCGGACATTTCCGCCAGAGGCCAGCTCCAGGAGCCCATGATCGGCGAGTTGCCGGACCAAGCGATGGGCGGTTGTGAGCGGCAAGCCGGCAGTGTCCGCGAGTTCGGAAAGCTGCAGGGACGTGGAGCCTTCCGGGAAAGCTTCAATGATCCGGACGATGCGATCCACCACGGAATCGCCGGACGCGGAGTTGGCCACGGGGCGCTTCCCACCTTCCTATGGATTCCATTGAATGGTTCCACGCTCCAGCTTACACAGGCTCGGCCGGAGAGGCGGGCGCGCTTTCCGTAAGGGTCTTCTCAACGGGATCCGCCTTGGCATCCTGGGTGTTCCGCCGCGAGATTTCCATGCCAATCGCGTCGTAATGCGCCAGCAACTCCGGGCCTGCATGGGTGGCGGGCTGGTCCAGCATCCCAAAAGCGAAATCGCTGGCGGCGAGAAGTTCGTCGTCGGAGTACTTGTCCAGTGGCTGGAAACCCCCGGCATCGATCGAGGCGGCGAACTCGCCGGTGATCTCGACAAATTTCGACCCCGGCTCGGCCTCAACGGGAAGGCCGGCAGGCCGATACATGAATTCCAGTGAAACTCCGGATCCAGTGGCAAGTCCCACTTCCGTGGCCCCACCGTCGATCGAGTTGAGGTCGTTACGGAGTCCCGCCAAGGCCTGCGATTCCACAAGCGCGGCGCGGGAAAAGCCCACTCTGATGTGGGAAGTGATGCCCATTCGCCGGATCCGGCGGACGATGTGAACGAGGGCGGGGCGGGAATCCTCGTTGAGGCTCCCCCGCACGTCTATCTCAACTGCGTCCGAAGAAACATCGAACTTTACGAGGGCGTGCAATCTGCGGTCCATAGGTACTCCAAAAAAGGGTGTCTATGGCCGGCTGCTCAACCTCAAGAAGCGTAGCCTGTGGCACCCTGTTGCACAACCCGCGTTGCCCCACCGAATAAGTCCGGACTCATCCCGCCCGGTTGCGTCCCTGGCGGCGGTCCGGTTCCTCGAAATGAGTCAGGGTGCCCGCCGCGTCGACAGAATCCACCAAGGACTTGGCGATATCGCGCATTTTCACGTTGCGATTGCTTGAGGCGTCTGTCAGGATCCGGACAGCGTCCTCTTGGCTGCAGCGGCTCTGTGCCATGACAACTCCCACCGCGATGTCGATGATCGTGCGGGACTCCATCGCCGCCCGGAGATTCTTGGCGCTGTCCGCGTGGAGTGCGAACCTGACGGCAAGACGCAAGGCCTGCGATACCTCGCGGGTGTACCCCCGGGCGCGCTCGGTGGCCCTTTCGTCGAACTTGTACGGGGCTTCGGAGTACAGGTTGAGCGCGGCCTTCGCCTCTCCCTCGAGGTTGAAAGGCAACGACAGCACCGACCTCAGTCCGTAGGACGCAACAGCAGTCGCATAGTCAGGGCCCCAGCGATCCTCTTCAAGAAGATCCGGGACGTGGACTTCCCGTTCCTCTTCGGCGGCTGTCAGGCATGGCCCTTGGGCCAAGGAATACTGGATCTCGTCCACTTCGCGGGCCACATCACTGCTCCACCCAACCGTGACGGCCTTGCGCTGGCGCAACAGCGTGATCCCGCAAAGCGCATCATCGCCGTCGCCCGCCATCTGGTGGGCAGAAAACCGTGCCAATTCATTGAGGAAGTCCTCGAAATCGGTACTCTCCAGGATCAGGTTCTGGATTTGGTCAATGGTGGTCGGGGTGGAATCTGCAGGGAGCATGGCGCGTTCTCCAGGTGAATGTGCTGATGGGGGCATGTGGAAATGATAAGTCCCCTTACACAAGGTCCCACACGGCGGCCCAATCGGAAACGCCTAGCTGAAACCGGCTTCGTTTTCGAATGGAATTTCTTCAGCGCGCTCGGCCCGGAGCCGGGACCACGCCGTCGGCGCCAATACCACCACGACTCCGACGACGGCCCCGATCACCGTCTCCACGATGCGGTCCCGCAGCAAGAGCCTAGGCGGGACGTTGGCCACTAGCAGAGTGGAAATGAGCGCCAGCGGCGTGACGAAGATCTGTGCCACGAGATACTGGCGGGCAATGAAGAGCTCGGCTCCGAACTGGCACACGGCAATGACCAACACCATTTGCCACGGCGCCGGACCTAGCCAGAGGATGCCAGCCAACACCAGCAGACCCAACACGGTACCGACGATTCTCTGGATGCCCCGCTGCACCCGGTGCCGGGTGCTGCGGCCCACCAAAGGAACCACCGCTGCCACCATGGCCCAATAGCCATGTCCGAACCCGAGCCATTGACCAGCCAAGGTGGCAAGTGTTCCGGCCAACCCGGCGGCGACGAAGTAGCCCAAGCCTTCCAACCACGCTGCCCGGATTTCCTGCGGCAACAGCCGTTCCGCCAGCGGCCGCTTCCAAGGCGTCCGGTGGCTCGGGACCAGCTGCGCCGACATTCCGATCAGCAATGCCAACACCGCAGTCAACACGGCGGCGAGCATCCCTTCCCAGAGCGGCGGCTGCTGCGGAACGGAGGCGATCGCGGCGAAAGCGAAAATATGGAACAGGGAACCTGCCGGGCGGAGCCGCCACAGTGCTGTCACTACGGAACAAAATGCTGCAACCAACGTGGTGCCGAGCGTGAGGATCCACACGTACGCGTCCGTGCCCTGTCCAACCCGGGCGGTCAGGGTAGCCAGAAGGATGATGGCCAGCAGCAGCGAACCTGCTCGGAGCTGGCTTCGAAACCGGTGGCTGTGCGGCTCGTTGCGGCCATAGATATTCGTGAATGCGGCAAAGCTGGCGAAGACTACAAGGTCCAGCCGTCCGAACAACACGAGGGTGATCAATGGCAGGAAGACGCCCACCGCGCAGCGCACAGCAGGGTGGTGGTCCTTGTTGCCGGGACCGATCCTGAACATCTCTGCCAGGGCGTTCAACGGATTGCCTGCCTCTGTTTGCTTCTTTTTGAGGGTTGTGCTGCTCAACTAATACTGCTCGACGGCGGCACTGACATCCGTTACGAGCTTACGCCGGGCGGCTCAACGTAGACCGATCAGCTTCCGTTGGATGGAAAACCTCGGGCGTCCGCATTCGACGATGTTGACGGCGAGGCCGCCCATGGCGGTTTCCTAACTAGATATGTGGTCGGGGGCGGTGGGAAGGTGAGCGGCGCGGCCCCGGCGGGCCGTTGGATCCGACAGGCTTGCCGGACCCAACGGGCCAATGGAGAACCTCAGCTGAGGTTCGCCACGCCCGGGTAGAGCGGGTGCGCGGCGGCGAGGGCCTCCACGCGGTGACGCAGGCCGGAGAGGTCCGCGTCGGCGTCGGCGATCAGTGCCTCGGCGATGATGTCCGCAACCTCGCGGAACGCTGCCTCGCCGAATCCGCGCGTTGCCAGTGCCGGGGTGCCGATCCGCAGACCGGAGGTCACCATCGGCGGGCGCGGGTCGAACGGAACCGCGTTGCGGTTGACGGTGATGTCGATCTCGGCGAGGCGGTCCTCGGCCTGCTGGCCGTCGAGTTCGCAGTTGCGCAGATCCACGAGCACCAAATGCACGTCCGTGCCACCGGAAATCACGGAGATCCCCTTGGCAGTGACGTCGGGCTGGATGAGGCGCTCGGCCAGGATCCGGGCACCGGCCAGAACGCGCTCCTGGCGTTCCTTGAACTCTTCCGAGCCGGCGATCTTGAAGGCCACGGCCTTACCGGCGATCACGTGCTCCAACGGACCACCCTGCTGGCCCGGGAAGACAGCCGAGTTGATCTTCTTGGCGATGTCGGCGTCGTTGGTCAGGATGATGCCGCCGCGCGGACCGGCGAGGGTCTTGTGCGTCGTGGACGTCGTGACGTGAGCGTGCGGGACCGGGGACGGGTGCAGGCCGGCGGCCACCAGGCCGGCGAAGTGCGCCATGTCCACCATCAAATACGCGCCCACCAGGTCCGCGATCCGGCGGAACTCGGCGAAGTCCAACTGGCGCGCATACGCGGACCAGCCGGCCACGATCAGCGCCGGCTTGTGCTCCAGGGCCAGGCGCTCCACCTCGGCCATGTCGATCCGGTGGTCCTCTTCGCGGACCTGGTACGGCACGACGTTGTACAGGCGGCCGGAGAAGTTGATCCGCATGCCGTGGGTCAAGTGCCCGCCGTGCGCCAGGTTCAGGCCCATGATCGTGTCACCCGGCTTAATGAGGGCGTGCATCACCGAAGCGTTTGCCTGGGCACCGGAGTGCGGCTGCACGTTCGCGTACCCGGCACCGAAGAGGGCCTTCACCCGGTCGATCGCGAGCTGCTCGATGACGTCCACGTGCTCGCAGCCACCGTAGTAACGCTTGCCCGGGTAGCCCTCGGCATATTTGTTGGTCAGAACCGAGCCCTGCGCCTGCATGACGGCCACGGCGGTGTGGTTCTCGGACGCGATCATTTCCAGGCCTGAACGCTGACGGTTCAGCTCGTCGTCGATCTTCGCAGCGATCTCCGGATCCAGCTCGGACAAGAGCGTGTCCAGGCTGGGCGAAATTACCTGCTCGAACACAGCGTTCTCGGTGCCTGCGGCCCCGGTTGCGGCGCTCACAGCTCGCCACCGTTGGCGGTTGCGTACTCTTCAGCGGACATAAGCGGGCCATGTTCGATCACGGCCACCTTGAAAAGCCAGCCCGCACCATACGGATCGTTGTTGATCAGCGCAGGATCGTCGACGACGGCGGAGTTCACTTCCGTGACTTCGCCCGTCACCGGGGAGTACAGGTCCGATACGGACTTGGTGGACTCAACCTCGCCGCAGGTCTCCCCCGCAGTCACAGCCGAACCGACCTCGGGCAAGTCAACGTACACAATATCGCCGAGGGCATCCGCAGCAACCGCGGAAATCCCAATCCCCTCAGGCCCAGCCCCATCCGAGGCAACCCACTCGTGTTCAGCCGAATACTTCAACTCGGCAGCTACTTTGCTCATCTCATTTCCTTCTCTCTTCTAGTTCACAAGACTTGTTGTTCGGTTGGGGATTTCCAGGTGGACTACTTGGCGCGCTTGTAGAACGGTAGGGCGACGACCTCGAAGGGTTCTGCTTTGCCGCGCAGGTCTACGTCCAGCGCCGTGCCGGGTTCTGCGTGTTCGACGTCGACATAGGCCAGCGCCACCGGGTAGCCGAGGGTGGGGCTGGGCTGGCCGGAGGTGACTTCGCCGACAACCACGCCGTCCTTGAGGACCGGGTAGTGGCTGCGGCCGGCGCGGCGGCCCAGGCCCTTGAGGCCAACCAGCTTGCGGCCGCTGGTGGAACCGGCGCCTTCGGCCTTCAGAGCCTCCAGGGCAGCACGGCCCACGAAGTCGCTTTCCTTGGCCAGCGAAACTACCGGGCCCAAGCCTGCCGCGAAGGGGTTGCCTTCACGGGAGAGCTCGTTGCCGTAGAGCGGCATGCCGGCTTCGAGGCGGAGGGAGTCGCGCGAGGCCAGTCCGGCGGGGATCAGCTCGCCGTCCTCGGCAGCGGCTGCGATGGACTGCCACAGGGCGGAAGCGGCATCGTTGTCCACGAAGATTTCGAAGCCGTCTTCACCGGTGTAACCAGT
>NZ_JAPFFT010000048.1 GCF_026241105.1 Arthrobacter rhizophilus
CAAGATGAGCGGCCCCGGAACCACAACCCAGGAGCCGCTCACCTATGGCTATTGACAACCAGACCTACATATCAGAGAGGTTCGTGCCTATCAAACTAGCTCCGCTCTGGCGGCAAGCGTGTGGCGCGTCCTGCAGGGGACGGACGTCAGCGCTACACGCTCTCCCGCGATTGTGGACTTAGCATTCTTGGCATCCAGTCCGGTCGGTCGGCTTCGTGCCTGAGGATCGCGGACTCCAATCCTTCGGTGAGGCCAATTTCGTCTAAGCCGTTGATGAGCATTAGGCGAGCTATCGGAGGCAAAGAGAATTCGATGGTCCGCGCGCCGGCGGCTATTCGTTGAGCCTCCAGGTCGATGATCATGGTGGCTCCCGGGTCCGATTCGGTGAGGTAACGCAGCCAGCGACATTCTTCCTCACTGATTGTCACCGCAGCAATTCCGTTTAGTAGGCAGTTTCGGGCAAAAATGTCGCCGAACTCCACGGCTATCACTGCTTCGAACCCCCACTGTTTGAGCCCCCAGACAGCATGCTCGCGCGAGGATCCAGTTCCAAAGTTTCGGCTGGCGACCAGGATCCGCGCACCCAATCGAACGGGGTCATCGAGATCTATTTGTCCGCTGGTTCGCCAATGGTGGAAAACCGCCTCCCCGAAACCTTCGCGCTCAGTTCTCGTCAAGAATTCTTGAGGCATGATCGTGTCGGTGTCGACGGCATCCCGGTCGAGTGGAACCATCCGGCCTTCGATCTGGGGGCGCTTCATGGCAGCATCTTAGGGTCAGTAAAATGGCCGACAATTGCCGTCGCCGCAGCTACTGCCGGAGACACCAGATGAGTACGTCCGCCAGGACCTTGTCGACCCTCGAAGTTCCGATTGCTCGTGGCCGCGCATCGCTCCCCAGAGTTCAATACATCATCGTTCATCCCCAAACACATCGAACATCCAGGCTCGCGCCATTCGAACCCCGACTCGATAAAGATCTCGTCAAGTCCCTCCTGCTCGGCGGCCAGCTTGACCAATTGGGAACCCGGGACTACCAAGCCCCGAACCCTGGATGCGATCCTGCGTCCCTTCAACACTGCCGCGGCTGCGCGAAGGTCCTCAAGCCGACCGTTCGCGCATGAGCCGATGAACACAACGTCCACCTCAAGATCGGACATCGCTTCACCACCCTCAAGACCCATGTACTTCAACGCCCTAATCGTGTCCGCAGGCGCGGTTGTCTCATCTGGGCGAGGGACGACACCGTTCACTGAAACGCTCATGGCAGGCGTAGTACCCCAGGTGACAGTGGGCGACAGGGAGCTTACGTCGAACTCAACTTCCGTATCAAAGGAGGCGTCCGTGTCACTGGCAAGGGTTAGCCAGTAATCGAGCGCCTGCTCGAGCGCTAGCCCTTTCGGCGCGAAGCGGCGCCCGACCACGTAGTCGATTGTCACATCGTCTGGAGCAATGAGTGCGGCCCTGGCTCCCATCTCGGCTGACAAATTGCACAACGTCAACCGACCCTCAACCGATAGTTGCTTGAGAGCTTCCCCTTGAAACTCAATGACGTGGCCTCGGGCGTCGGATGCGCGGAAGTAGGCGACCAGCCCGAGCGCAAGATCTTTAGCTGAAATGCCTTCCGCCAAACGTCCGATCAATCTCACACGCATCGTCTTAAGGTTCGGAAGAACGACACACTGAGTAGCTAGGACATGTTCGATGTCGCTGGTCCCAATACCGAGACCCAAAGCGCCAAGGGCACCGTGCGAGGGGGTATGGCTGTCGCCACAGGCCACCACCATACCTGGCAACGTCAAACCAAGCTCGGGCGAAATGACATGGACAATACCCTGACTTTTCGAGCCCAGCCCGAATAGAGGCACACCGAACTCTTCGCAATTCTCACGTAGCGCCCGGATTTGGGGTTGCTCCTCGGTCGATACCGTCGGCCCGAGAAGCCCGCGACGCTGCGTGCTGACTCCATGGTCAGCCGTAGCGAGAGTAAGGTCTGGCCGGCGTACGGTCCGCCCCTTCGACCTGAGGGCACTAAAAGCCTGTGGGCTCAAATCGTGCACGAGATGAAGGTCGACATACAAACGATCTGGGGTCTCGTCGGTACCCACAATAAGGTTGCGCGAGATTATTTTTTCGTACATTGTTCGTGTCATGTCTCCACCGTCCATCGGCCCCTACGCTACTTTCGGCCACACGTGTGGCGGTTCGTGTACCTGAACTTGAACGTTAGGCCGATGCAATAGCTCGAGAGAAACAACGAACTGCGGACGACCAACAATTCAAAGACGTAGAACGCTCCTCTCCGAGGTTTACGGCGACAACGAGGTCGGCTCGGAGTGAAATTTCCGCGGGCCCTCGCTTGCTCGGCCATCCCGTCAGGCAGCCGTCAACCGAGGCCCCGGCTGAGCCGGAACATGCTGCTGTGAACCCTCCAGAAATCCGGGTGCCGCTCCCTATTGACCGTCAGCGGGGACTGGATCCCCCACCACGGACACAGACTGGCCGTGCGATCGATCCGCGGCACGTGCGGTGGAGTGCAGCAATCAGAACTGGCCGAATATCAAGAGCAATCAGGACAAAATGCATCGAATTCCTGCAGCACGTAGTTTTGCATGTCTCTCAAAACCGCCGCAGGGATTGTGGAGACAAACAGCGGTTCGGCCACGGATGTTGCGGCGGAACCACGGTCGGAACTCCGCGACAAAGCAGCGCCAATAGGAGCTCCGAGGAAGGATCTAGCGCAGCCCTGACAATGTGCGGAACTGAAGATCAATGGTTCAGTCGGCGCACTTCGCCTTTTGCGTTCTACCTCGTTCAGTTGTTGGTCTCTCTCAGTTCGTTGTTTCTCTCGAGCTATTGCATCCGCCTAACGTTCAAGGTCAGGTACACAAGCCGCCGTGCGGCGTGTCTGCGACCATCCATCGGAAAACTAGAACTGAACGAGTCATCTGTGAACACAACTTCAGAAGCTGCGTCTCTCGCCATGGACGACACGGCGGTGTCGCTGAATCTGTCCCTAGTCCAGAACGAGATATTTGAAACGACTGCCAAGATTGACGGAGAGCAGTTAGCGGTCCTGGCCGATCACCTTCGCGTCGCCAACAGGGTGTTTGTCGCTGGTGCCGGCCGCAGTGGTCTGGTTCTGCGCATGACAGCCATGCGACTGATGCATCTTGGCCTGACAGTTCACATCGCCGGCGACACAACAACGCCTGCCATCCGTTCCGGGGACCTTCTTCTGGTGGCGTCGGGATCGGGAACAACCTCAGGAGTGGTTAAAGCTGCAGAAACGGCGGCAAACGCCGGCGCACGGATCGCGACCGTCACCACCAATTCCCAGTCCCGGTTGGCCACACTTGCCGACGCCCTCGTCATTATTCCCGCCAGGCAAAAGACCGACCATGCATCCAGCCTTTCGCGCCAGTACTCGGGGAGCCTCTTTGAACAGGTCCTCTTCCTCGCTACGGAAGCTGTCTTCCAGAGCCTGTGGGACACCACAAACGAGCCGGCCGAACAACTGTGGCTACGGCACGCAAACCTCGAATAGCCGAAGCCCTTCCCTACCTACTCAACCAACCACCTCAATTCACTACAGAAAGAAGCACCATGAAACTTCAGGTTGCAATGGACCTCCTCACGGTCGAAGAGGCCCTCGAATTGGCGGGCAAAGTCGCCGAATACGTGGACATCATCGAACTAGGCACACCCCTGATTAAGTCCGCCGGCCTCGCCGCCGTTACGGCCGTCAAGGCAGCCCACCCGGACAAGATCATCTTCGCGGACATGAAGACTATGGACGCCGGATTGCTCGAGGCTGAAATCGCCTTCTCAGCTGGCGCCGACTTGGTCTCTGTCCTCGGCAGCGCAGACGACTCCACGATCGCCGGCGCGGTTAAGGCAGCACAGGCCCACAACAAGGGCATCGTGGTGGACCTCATTGGCGTCCCGGATAAGGTCACCCGCGCCAAAGAAGTACACGCCCTCGGGGCCAAGTTTGTCGAGTTCCACGCGGGCCTGGACGAGCAGGCCCAACCCGGTTACGACCTAAACGGTCTGCTCAACGCCGGCGAAGAAGCTCGCGTTCCATTCTCCGTAGCCGGCGGAGTCAACATCAGCACAATCGGCGCCGTCCAGCACGCCGGCGCAGACGTGGCCGTCGCCGGTGGCGCCATCTACGGCGCACCGGATCCCGCTCTTGCCGCCAAGGAACTCAGGGCCGCAATCATCTAACCTGCCCGTTCCCAGAGACTGCGGCGGCCTGCACCGGAAAGGTGCAGGCCGCCGCATGCACGTTCACTCCCCTGCTTCCTCTTTTGAGTTCAGAGACCCTGGTCTCTGAACTCAAGGAAGCCAGGGTCTGGGATGGGGCGCAGGAAGTCACCCGAAGGAGTTAGAAATGGGCCAGCGAGCCTTGAGTTCGTTCAGGCGAAGAGCCGAACCACCCGCTGGGCAGGCCGTTCAACAATGGGAATCGCTTCGGCACGTGGACTGGGTTGAAGTCTGGTCCGCCGGCTGCTTCCGATACGCCGCATTCGTCGACGAGGCCGGTGGCTGCGGCCGCCTGCTATGGGTGATTGAAGACGGCACAGCCTGCCGTCGGCTCTTTCTACGCGGAGATACCGTCACGTTCTACCTGATCTGAGAATCAAATTCTTCGAACTCAGGATGTGGCCGGTTAGCAAATCAAATCACAAGCAGAAAGGTGTCCGGCATGTCTGGACAACAAGTTGAGCAGGTGGAAGTCCTCATTTCTGAGCCTGCCCTTCTCCATGAGTGGCTCGACGACGCAGAGGCTTTGCTTCGGCAGGTGGCCACGGTCAAAGGCCTTTTCGGGATTCTGGTCACTCGCCATCATCCTGGCCGATACACCCTCGAGCTCAGTGAATCTGTCCCGTTTGGGGAATCACGTGAGCAGTCGCTCGCGTGACCTTAGTGGGCTCGTCCCCACTCGTCCGCGTGGTCGATCGCGCAGAGGCACCTCGATAGACAGAAACCCTTGCCGCCTCAACAAATGAACAGGAACTGTCGTGTTGGAAAGGAATTTCGTGTCCCACATGGGCCGGAGACGTAATCCCCTTCGGGATCCGCGGGACCGGCGCCTGAACCGCATCGCAGGGCCATCGTCACTGGTGTTCTTCGGAGTCACCGGTGACCTTGCCCGCAAGAAACTCATGCCGGCGGTCTATGACCTCGCCAACCGCGGGCTGTTGCCGCCGAGCTTCGCGCTCGTCGGCTTCGGCCGGCGGGACTGGAGCAACGAGGACTTCGCGGACGAGGTCAAGGAGAACGTCAAGGCGCACTCCCGCACCCCGTTCGACGACGCCGTCTGGAACCAGCTCTCCGAGGGCATCCGCTTCGTCCAGGGAGAGTTCGACGACGACCAGGCATTCAAGCGCCTCAGCGCCACGCTCGATGAACTGGACGAGACCCGCGGCACCCGCGGCAATCACGGCTTCTACCTGTCCATTCCGCCCAAGGCCTTCGAACAGGTCTGCCAACAGCTCTCCAAACACGGACTGGCGCAGGCCGGCGACGGCCAGTGGCGCCGTGTGGTCATCGAGAAGCCCTTCGGCCACGACCTGGAGTCAGCGCGCAAGCTCAACGACATCGTGGAGTCCGTCTTCCCGCCGGACGCCGTCTTCCGGATCGACCACTACCTCGGCAAGGAAACGGTCCAGAACATCCTGGCCCTGCGTTTCGCCAACCAGTTGTTCGAGCCTTTGTGGAACGCCAACTACGTCGACCACGTCCAGATCACCATGGCCGAGGACATCGGCACCGGCGGCCGGGCAGGATATTACGACGGCGTCGGCGCGGCCCGCGACGTCATCCAGAACCACCTCCTGCAGCTCCTGGCCCTGACGGCCATGGAGGAGCCCATCTCCTTCAACGCCGATGACCTGCGTGCCGAGAAGGAAAAGGTCCTGGCCGCGGTCAGGCTGCCCGATGACCTGTCCACCCACTCGGCCCGCGGCCAGTTTGCCGGCGGGTGGCAGGGCGGGGAGCTGGTGCAGGGCTACCTGGAGGAAGAAGGCATCCCGGCCGATTCCAAGACGGAGACCTATGCGGCCATCCGCCTGGACATCCACACCCGGCGCTGGGCCGGGGCGCCGTTCTACCTGAGGGCAGGCAAACGGCTAGGCCGGCGCGTCACGGAAATCGCGGTGGTGTTCAAGCGGGCGCCGAACCTGCTCTTCCGCGGCCACGGCGAGGACGACTTCGGCCAGAACGCGGTGGTCATCCGCGTGCAGCCCGACGAGGGCGCCACCATCCGCTTCGGCTCCAAGGTTCCCGGCACGCAGATGGAAGTCCGCGACGTCACCATGGACTTCGGCTACGGACACTCGTTCACCGAGTCCAGCCCCGAGGCCTACGAACGCCTCATCCTGGACGTGCTGCTGGGCGAGCCACCGCTCTTCCCCCGCCACCAGGAAGTCGAGGAATCCTGGAAGATCCTGGACCCCTTCGAGGAATACTGGGCCGGACTCGACGAACAACCCGAACCTTATGCTCCCGGCAGCTGGGGGCCGGCCTCGGCCGACGAGCTGCTTGCCCGTGACGGACGAACCTGGAGAAGGCCATGATCGTAGATCTTCCCGACACCACCACCTCCAAGATCTCCAAGAAGATCACCTCCCTGCGCGAGCAGGGAGGGGTGATCGCCCTTGGACGTGTCCTGACCCTCGTGGTGGTCACCAAGTCCGGTCTCGAGGAAGAAGCCATCGAGGCAGCCAACGAGGCCAGCCGCGAACACCCCTGCCGGATCATCGTCCTCGCCGACGCCGGCAGTGAAGCGCCCAACCGCCTCGACGCCCAGATCCGGGTGGGCGGGGACGCCGGAGCATCCGAGGTCATTGTGCTGCGCGGCTTCGGCGAGCTCGCCAAGGAAAGCGAGTCCCTGGTCGCGGCACTGCTCCTGCCCGACGCGCCGATCGTGGCCTGGTGGCCGCACGGCGCCCCCGAGAACGCCTGCGAGACCTCCATCGGGCGCATCGCGCACCGCCGCATCACGGACTCCGCCAACGAGGCGGACCCCTCGGCAGCGCTGGCCCGGATCCGGAAAACGTACCGGGCAGGCGACACCGACCTCGCCTGGACACGCCTGACCAACTGGCGCCTCCAGCTCGCCGCAGCCCTGGACCAGGTGGACGAATCACCCGTCACGGCCATCGCCGTCGAAGGCGCTTCGGACTCACCCAGCACCCTGCTGCTGGCCGCCTGGCTCACCCTGTTCCTCGACGCCCCCGTCCAGATCGTCGCCGACCCGGCCGGAACCGGCATCCGCCGGGTACGGCTGAGCCGCGCCACCGGCGACGTCCAACTGGTCCGTCCCGGCCTCACCATCGCGGAACTGACCCAGCCCGGCCAACCCTCCCAGCGGATTTCACTGCCGCGCCGCAGCCTGCGGGACTGCCTCGCCGAAGAACTGCGCCGCCTCGATCCGGACGATGTCTTCGGAGACAGCGTCCGGTCCATCGTTACGCCGACAAGAGAACCATGCCTTGAAAATCCGCCGACCAAACGCAACTCAAGCGCATCAATCCCGGAAATCGAGGATCGCGATGCTTGAGCCTCAGCTGCCGATGGAAGGGAATTTCGTGAAGCCACTATGCATCACCCAGATCAAAACTGACCTGAAGGCGAACCTCTAGGCTCATGTCCCATCCTGGACTGGTCCGACGTCTCTCTGGCTGACTCAGTGGATTCACAAGAACGGAGCGCCTCTCGCCTCAGGGCGCATCGACATGCCCGCTTCCGACGGATGCATACTCTGGCTTCAACCAAGCGCCAGTAACCGTTGCCGTTTCTTCTTCCGCGGCGACGTCACAGTGCATGAACACCCGGTTCGCGTGCGGGGATTCGATGCTCACGCATTCCTCGTCGTCGCCCGCGATCCATAGGTTGTTGTTCACGTCCCGGGTGAGGCCGTCGACCGAAGACGCATAGGCAGCCTGCCGCCCATTCAACGGTGGTCCCGATGACGGCGGGGAAGGCGACGCGACGTTCGTTCGCCTTCGAACGGTGGGGAGACAGACTCATGGCTCCCCACCTGGTGTGGAAGGTGAACCCCGGGGGGGGGAGCCCTGGTGTATCGAACTATGGTGCGGATCGTTGAGCGGAGACGAAAGACCTTGTCATGCGGAGACCGGAGTGGCCGGGGTGTTGACGGCAGCCTTCAGGGTGAACCCCTCGGTTTCTGCCTGAACGCGGGTGATGGCCGTGCCGGCGGCGAGCAGTTTGCGGGCGGCCATATGATCCGCCGCCATGTTGACCGATTCCACCGCCGCGAGTACGCCTTCCCTGAAGCAGAGAACGGAGAATTTTGCTCCTGCCCGATCACCAAGGACCAGCGTGTCGTCATCCGGTCGCGCGAGACCTGCCATCTGCAGGCGATAAGGTCCTTGAGTGGACCAGAACCACGGGAGCTCAGTGTAGGGGCTTTCAGCCCCGAGGATGGTGCGGGCTGCATGGCGCGCCTGATCGGTGGCGTTCTGGACCGACTCCAGGCGCAGACGAGCATGGGCGTGTGCGCTGGGGAAACTGGCGCAGTCGCCGATCGCCAGAACAGCGGGGTCCGCTGTACGCAGAGTTTCATCGACAACAATGCCGTTGCTGATTTCGAGGCCGGCTTCCGAGGCCAAGGTGTCGTTGGACTGCACACCGATGCCGACGAGGACCAGATCAGCCGGATACGAAGCCCCCGTGGTTGACACCGCGGCCCCGACCCGGCCGTCGGCACCGGGTTCGAAGCGGCCTATGCCTTCGCCAAGGCGCAGATCGACACCTTGTGAGCGGTGGGCGGCTGCGAACCACTCGCCCATGACCGAGGTAAGTGCACGTCCCATCGGAAGCGGGGCGAATTCCAGCACGGTCACGTTGCATCCGTGTGCGCGGGCGGCAGCGGCGAATTCCAGTCCGATGAATCCCGCGCCGACTATGACGATGTTGCGGGCCGTGGGCAATGCCGCGTGCAGCGCTTCTGCGTCTGCCAGGGTCTTTAGTCCGTGGATCCCGGGCAGGGAGGCGCCTGTGCAGGTCAGCGTCCGGTTTCGGGCGCCGGTCGCGAAGACAAGGTGGTCGTATTCGAGTGAACCTTCGGTGAGCTTCACCTTTCGTTGTGCCCTGTCGATGGCGAGTGCCTGGACGCCTTCGTGGAGTGTGATGTTCTTGTCCACGAAAAAGGATGCGCCGCGGAGGGGCAAGGGAGCCGGCTCTTTGCCCGGGGCAAGGTAGTCCTTTGACAGCGGTGGACGCTGGTAGGGCAGTCCGGATTCCTCTGCGATGACCTCGATTTTGCCCTCGAACCCCTCGGTCCGCAGCGAATCGGCGATCTGCAGGCCGGCCTGTCCTCCTCCAATGATGACAACGTTCATGTCCTTGTCCTCGCTTCTAGAGTTGGCCGGCCGGGATATCGACGACAATCTCTGTCAGTTCTGCGTCGATCTTGATCTGGCACGCAAGGCGTGAGCGGTCCGTTCGCTCGGCGGCTGCGCAGTCGAGCATCTCGTCTTCGTCGTCGCTGATCTCGGGCAGCGCCTGCGCATATTCGGGCCTGACGTAGACATGGCATGTGGCGCACATGGCCTGTCCGCCGCATTCGCCGACAATACCGTCGACGCCGTTGCTCACGGCGGCGCGCATCAGTGTGGTCCCCTCTGCTACCTCGAGGGTCTGTTGAGTACCGTTCGGCTGGGTATAGGTGATGGTGGGCATCATTGCTCCTTGGTATTCGGTAGTGCTTCAGTTCCAGGTGACGGGCAGGCTGGTCAGGCCGCGGAAGACCCAGCCGTCCCAGCTTTCATTTCGTTGCTTGTCGACGCGCAGCCCCGGAAAGCGCTTATAGGCCATGGGCACGGCGATCTGGCCGATTGAGGTCTTTGCGGCCCAGTGCCCGGCGCAGAGGTGGACGCCGCTGCCGAACGCGAGGTGAGGCCGCTTCGGCCGGTTGATGTCGAAGTCCGCTGCACTATCTCCGAAGTGGGCTTCGTCGTGGTTGGCGGATGCGACGACGACGCCTATCCCGGCGCCGGCGGGGATACGGACCCCTTCGAGTATGGTTTCCCGGGTTGTTTCGCGCGGGTACATGCCGATGGGTGACTGCCACCTCACGGCTTCGTCGAAAGCTGCAGCCCACAGCAAAGGGTCGGTGAAGACCAACGCGCTCTGTTCGGGGTGGTTGCTGAGGGCCCAGACCATGTTCGTGACCATGTGCTGCGGCTCGTTCATGCCGCCAGAGATGGTCAGTTTAACGTTGGCTGCGACATTGGAGGCCGGCAGCCCGCTGTTTGCCCATGCGGACACCATCGAGGCATCAGGGTTCTGTCGGTAGTAGGGGATCAGCTCCTCGAGCAAGCGGTCGGCTTCTTCGGTCGAGGCGTCGCACCGTTCCCAGATCGCCGGATCGTCCAGGACGTTTCCCATGCCGGCGATGAAGGCGTGTGACCAACGGCGTACCTGCTCCACTGAAACGTCCTTCAGCCCCAGCAGGTCAATAAGATTCTGTGAGGCCACGGGCGCGGCGTAATCCCGGTTCAGGTCGGCTTCGTGGGGTCCGATCTCGGCGACTTTCTCAAGGTAAGTCTCGGCGTTGCCTTCAAAAACCGGTCCCCAGACTTCCTTGATGGACTTCGGCCGAAGAACAGGATTCACAGGTGCCCGGTCAGCTGAATGCTCCGGGTCGTCCTTGCGCAGCATCGGTTGGGCGCCAATGGCCCGGGTCATGGTTGCCCCGGACACGTTGGCACTGAAGATTTCCTGATCCTGTTCCACGGCGTGGCAGCCGGCGTAGTTCGTCACAAGGAACTTGTTTAGCTGAGGAACCCAGGCGACCGGAGACTCTGCCCGAAGTCTGGCATAGATCGGGTAAGGATCCGATGCAAGTGCAGCCACGTCAACCCAGTCAGCCACGGGGTAGTCGGCAGCCTCTTGTGAAGGGATGGTGTGAACCTGGTGCTGGCTGGCGCGCGCCGAGTCCGCGTCATCGCCTCGAGTCTCAGAGTTCCCGTGAAAAGGGCACTGGGCGTCTTGTGTCGTCATTGTTGTCTTGCTCCTACTGGCACGTCGTTGTGCAATCAGTGTCACAGGCAATATTCCTCTAGTAAACTGTGGATAATAGCGGAAGTATTTCGATTTTCTAGGAGAAGCGATTACAATGCCTAAATTCACCTTCCGCCAGCTAGAGCTCTTCGCCGCGCTGCCGGAGCACTCCACCCTGGGATCTGCCGCACAACAGCTCCACATCTCCGAATCCGCGCTGTCCCACGCCATCAGCGAACTTGAGGCGGCGTTGGGTGAACAACTGTGCATTCGCAGGAAGGCCCGGGGCATGCATCTGACGCCGACTGGGCGCCACTTCGCAAAGCGGGCCGGGGAACTGCTCAAAGAGGCCAGTGCACTGGCCGACGGATTGGGTGAGCTGCGTGGTGAGCTGAAGGGGCCGGTGTCATTGGGCTGCTACACCGGCTTGGCAAGCAACGTCCTCCCTGCCGTGCTCGAAGGCATGGCAAGTCTGCACCCCGAAGTCGAAATCAGCATCACCGTAGGGGACCACTCTGATCTGCTGCCGGCACTTGAACATGGAACCCTGGACACAGCCATCGTCTATGACATTGGCTTGCCAACGGACGTCGAGCACAGGGTCATCTACAAAACTGAAGTCATGGCCGTTCTGGGCGCGAACGATTCACTTGGTGAGGGCGACGACGTGGATCTCGCGGATCTGGCGATCAAGCCACTCATTATGCTCAACACGGCCCCAAGCACGGAATATACACAGTTGATGTTCGCTCAGCGCGGGCTCAAGCCAAACATGGGTGCAGTGGTCCCGCAGATCGATCTTGTCCGGGCGATGGTCGGTCGGGGGCTCGGCTACAGCCTTCTGATGTCCCGACCCAACCAGATCCCCGTTTCAAGCGAGGGTAAGGGGCTGGTGACCAGGCACCTTCGTCCGCGAGCCGGCCAGACCTCTGTCGTTGCGGTATGGCCAAAGGAAACGGTGCTAACTGCCCGTGCCCTGGCTGTAGTCCAATATGCAGTCGAGGTCCTTGACCCACTTGAACCCAACTAACTGCCAACAAGTCCAGGAAATGCAAGGACGAGGTCAGTTCTCAAGGTTGAGGTCACCTCAGGTAGTGGTAGCCGCTGATGATAGGGAGACCTAGCCCAATCCATCTTGATCAGGATCTTCAAGGAACGAAAATGGCAAGCTCGCGCCCTTGAAGGGGCTGTATCACTGGGTTTCGAACTGCCCAGTGGTACCTAGATGCCGCCTCCAAGGACGCCGATGGAGTCAACCCTTGTAAGTCGCCGGGGTCACATCTTGGGGTTCCATGCATCAACTGAATGATGAGATGCTCGTGGCAGGTCGAACCCGTCCGCTCCGCGCCTCGGACTGCCGACTGGTCCCAAGTCAACGAAGCTGCCGGACGCTAGGATCTCGGGCACCACGCTTGTCGGGGCGGCTGAAGTCGCCTCGTGGCGGTCTGGTTGAAGACGCCGTCAGAACGGGCCGCCGTGTGATGGGCTGAACCAACTAGCATTGCCCGGCGCATACAAAGTAGGGGTCTCGACGAGATTAGCCGCGATGAACCGTTGGAGCTTGCCAAAGTCGGGCGTGGGTCAACCGCCCGCCAGAACTTCCGTGCACGTGCCAGGCGACAATCAGCCCTTAGGTCGCCACCACAGACGCCGGCGTCGCAGTGACATCTGAGTGTTGTAGATCATGACGTTTTGATGTTTCCGCCGGAGAAGGCTCCGTCCATAAAGTTTGCGTCAGGAGCCGATCCTGCTCTGAACATAACCGGAGCTTGCGAGTCGCTTTACCTTGCGAAATTGAAGCTGCCAAATGGGGCCTCTTTAGGACGAATGGGTTACTGCACATGACATACAGCCTTGGCATCGACACCGAAGAAACCTCTAAAGACGCCCCTGAGCTTCCTGTTTTCCCGATGAGTGGAATCCAGGGACGGCGAACCTTGGTCGTTGGCGGGGGAAGCGGCATTGGCCGGGGCATCGCCCTGGCCTTTGGCCGCCTCGGCGCGAAAGTAATCGTCAGCGATCGGGAGCTGACGCAAGCAGAGGCTGTCGCACAGGAAATCACTGACGAGGGCGGGTGCGCTGCCTCGTTTTTCGTGGATGTCGCCGACCCGAGCAGCGTGACAAAACTCAGAGACGACGTCTTTGCCGCGTTGACGAGCGTAGACGTCGTTGTGCATGCGGCCGGGATTGGTAGCGCATCATTGACGGTGGACCTCACTGACGAGGAATGGTCCCAAATGATAGCCGTCAATCTGACCGGGCCATTCCTCATCACGAGGGCATTCCTCCCGCATATGATGGAACGCCGCGATGGGCGTGTAATTATCGTCAGCTCTCAGCTGGGTCTGATCGGCGCGTCGGGGCTTTCGCACTATTGCGCTGCAAAATCGGGCGTTCACGGGTTTGTTAAATCGGTCGCCCGTGAAGTCGCCGAATACAACGTTCTCGTGAATGCCATTGCGCCCGGACCGACCGACACACCGCTGCTCCGTCTTCTTCCCGCTGACGTACGCAACGGTATCCGCCAGGACATCCCATTGAAGCGAATCGGAACAATCGACGAGATAGTACCTACTGCCGTACTCCTCGCTTCAGAGGGCGGCTCCTACTACACGGGAGCCGTTCTCAGCCCGTGCGGAGGACACGCCATGCCTTAGCAGAGCTATTTGGTTACCAAGAGTTGCAGACGACAGACAGTGGTTGGCACTGACTGAAAGGTGCCCTCCAGCTTGAAGGGGCGTCCGTGTGAAGCCAGTTCCTCTCAGGGACCGCCAAGAATTCAAGGCAGGAAAAAGGAGTTTGATATGGGTATGATGAGCGGTCGTGTTGCAATGATTACCGGTGCCGGTGGCGGCATCGGTCGGGCAGCTGCGATGGTCTTTGCCCGAGAAGGTGCCCGGTTGTTGCTCTGCGATATTGCTGACGATGCTGTGGGGCGGACGGTAGCCAACGTACGGGAACTCGGTGGCGACGCGGTGGCCATGGTTGGTGACATCAGTCTCAAAACTGACGTGCAGGGTTTCGTCGACCGGGCAATCACCGAATGGGGCACGTTGGATGCGGCCTTCAACAACGCTGGAATCACGGGTCCACTGCACCCCATTGTCGACTATCCCGACGAGTGGTTCGAGCGGACCGTCGCGGTAAACCTGCGCGGCACTTGGAACTGTATCCAAGCACAGGTCCCGGCGATGCTGCGAACAGGCGGCGGGGCGATCGTAAACGCCTCTTCATGTGCGGGAGCAGTTGGGTCGCCCGGGATGGCAGTCTACGCTGCCACCAAGCACGCAATTCTTGGCCTCACCAAAGCGGTGGCGCTTGAGAACGCCGCCGCAGGAGTTCGAGTGAATGCCCTGCTGCCAGGAGTGATCGACACGCAGCAGCCACGCGCTTTCATGGCTAACGCTCCGGAACTGCTGGAATCCTTGATCGCCGCGATGCCCATCGGACGGCTGGGTCAGGCTGAGGAGGTGGCCGAGGCTGCCCTCTGGCTGTGTTCTGATCGAGCGTCGCTCGTGACCGGCCACGGGCTAGCGGTAGACGGCGGATATCTCGCACAATGAGCCCGGGCTATGGGTTTGAGCGCTGGTTGGACGCCTAGCTCCAGCTCCCGGGCTACTCACCGGCCAGAGACTAGCGTCAAGGCCTATCTCGGCGCGGTCCCACGGGGGCCACCAAGCCTTCATGGCCGCACTGTTGTTGAGCCGGATCGATGCCCACAGCAAGGCCATCGGAACCCTCGACGGGCGCATCGATCAACTCATGCAGCCTTTTAAGGCCACCCGGGAACCGCGGGCGAGAATCCCGGGCATCAGCCGCAGATCTGCCGAGCTGCCGAACTCGTCATCGCCGAAACCGGGGCGGATCTGTCCGGTTTCCCCACCACCGAACATCTAGCGTCTTGGCCGGCACCGCACCGCAAGCCAACGAACCCGCCGGACGGGTCAAGTCGGCGCAACACTGGGCCCGGGAACCGGTACCTGAAACGGGCTCTGGGCACCGCCGCCCCTGACGGCGGACCTATCTCAAGCACCATATCTCGGAGCGAAATACAGGCGGATCAAGTCTCGGCGAGGCCCAATGAAAGCATTCGTCGCAGTGGAGCACTCCATACTCATTGCCATCTGGCACATGTTCAACACCTGTTGTGGTCTAGTCAGGGATGTTCGGGTCTTCCTAAAACTGGGTGGTGAGCCCAACCGCCCACGGATACATTGGTTCCAATAATGGACCGACGCACAGGATGGCTCCGCGCACAGCGTCGGGTCCGCGACGGTCAGCTCTGAAGGACGAGGCCGTCGAGGGAGGCAAAGACGGCTTGCGCCAGCGTCCGGTAGCTAGGGTCGCTTGACGAAAACCCAGAGAAGCGCCCCCGCCCGAGGCTGCTCAGCCACGAGGAAATCAACTATCCCAAGAAACAAGCTTGACAACGACGGACCGACGCGAGCGGTTTTCAGTCGGGTCCTTACCATGCATACCTGCTCCGAAGTGCTCATCGGGCGGCCAGCGGGATCCGTCTGCTTGAAATTCAATTCAGCGCAACTGAGACGGACGCCCGTTCGATACTTGAGTTCTATTCTGAGGCGCCAGAGTCCTCGACAAAGCTGCCCCCTCGATGCAGCGTTAACAGTGACGGAGTGACACGCCCGCTTGGCCCCGATCCCCGACTTTCAGAACGGGGCAGTCCGCACGCCATGAAGTTTCATGCCAGCTGCAGGTCGAAATCAGGAACAAATCAGTGATGAATCAAGGCTTGTGGAGTCCGCGTGGATCGGGGGGCACTCAACTGTGAGCCGCTCGGCTTGGATTCACCGCCTGTCGTTGTGGAAGGCGAAATCCTCGTGTTTCCTCCAAGAGGGTGTCCGGATCTAACGTGATTTTGGCTCGAACGATTTCGATTGCCAGGAAATGTTCCTGCTTTCGAATGCTAGGAATGCAGAGCCTCAGTTGATGGCAGCAGCGTCTCGTGGCAGCACGAGTCCAAGAGGATGGATACGAAAGATGGCTTATAGGCTCGGTGTCGATGTTGGAGGCACCTTCACAGATGTATTGCTGGTTCATGATGAGTCAGGCGAATCGCATCGCGCGAAAACACCTTCAACGCCGAAGGATCAGTCAATTGGTGTGCTCAACGGAATTGAGCAAGTGTGTGCGAAGGCGGGTATCGCTCCCGATGAAGTCGAGCGGATTATGCACGGCACGACGGTCGCGACGAATGCGATTCTCGAGGGACGCGGGGCACGAGTTGGTCTGGTGACCACCGAGGGCTTCCGGCAAATCCTTCAGGTGGGGCGTTCACACATTCCTGGCGGACTGGGAAGCTGGATCATGTGGCCGAAGCCCCTTCCCCTGGCTTTGCTTGAAGACACGGTCGAGGCCCTCGAGCGCATTGATACTCACGGCTCGGTTGAGCGAGAGCTGGACGAATCAGATATCCGGGTCAAGCTGGAACGCTTGCGCGACAGCGGCATTGAAGCCCTGACTATCGCCCTCATCAATTCGTTCGCGAACGACGAGCACGAGAAGAGAATTCTTCGGATCGCCGAAGAGCTTATGCCCAATGTTCCGATCTCGTTGTCCTCGCAGATCCTGCCTGAAATTCGCGAATACGAGCGGACCAATACAACGGTTGCGAACAGTTACGTACGTCCTGAAGTCGGACGCTACCTCTACAACCTGGAGCGGAGCCTCTCGGACAAAGGTATCGATGCGAACCTTCATATCGTTCGTTCCGATGGAGGGCTTGAATCGGTGACTCAAGCAGAGGAGGCGCCTGTGACCCTTTTGATGTCGGGACCGGCAGGTGGAGTGGCCGGGGCCGTGGCCATGGCCAAACAGTCTGGCTTTGAAAATCTTCTGACGTTCGATATGGGCGGCACATCCACTGACGTAGCCCTCGTCGAGAATGGTGTACCGCGCATCGGCCGGGACACATTGGTAGGTGACTTGACCGTGCGCGCGTCCTCGGTCGATATTCGGACCGTCGGGGCAGGTGGCGGATCCATTGCTCACGTACCGCAACTTACCGGCGCCCTTCGCGTGGGTCCACACTCGGCTGGAGCCGAGCCAGGTCCCGCCTGCTATGGCAAGGGCGGCGAACTCCCCACTGTGACGGATGCGAACGTCGTCCTTGGGTACCTTCCGCCGTCGTTGCTTGGCGGCCAGATGTCGTTGGACGTGGAAGCCGCCCGGCGGTCGGTGAAACAAATCGCCGCCGCCATTGGTCTCCCGGACGAGGAAACTGCAGCGGCCGGCATCATCGACATCGTCAACGAGGCCATGTTCGGAGCGTTGCGCCTCGTATCAGTCCAGCAGGGCTATGACCCACGCGACTTTGCACTCGTCGCTTTTGGCGGCGCAGGGCCCCTCCATGGCAACGCTCTCGCCCGTCTCATGGGCTCCTGGCCACTCATTGTTCCGCCTTCGCCGGGCGTGCTGTGCGCATACGGAGATGTCGCGACCGATCTAAGGAGCGAGTCCGCTCGCACCTTCATGCGTCGTTTTGCCCACACGAGCGATTCAGAAGTTCAGGTCCTACTCGACGAACTAGCCAGTGAAGCACAGGCCAGTTTGGACGCCGAGGAAATTCCGCGGGATCAACAACAGGTGACCTTCGAAATCGATGTGCGATACAGCGGCCAGGGATTCGAAGTTCCCATTGAATTCGGTTCCTCACGGCTAGAGGATATCGGCGGACTTCCAGAGCTCGGCCGACGCTTCAATGAAGAGCACCAGCGCCTTTTCCTGTTCGCAACCGACGCGGAGCACGAGATCGTCAACATCCGGGCCGTGGCGTCGGCCAACCCGACGCACCTTGCCGTAGCCAAAATTCCTTATGGCGGCTCGGAATCACTGCATGCGCTCGTCGATACGGTCAAGATCTGGGTCGACGGCGCCTTCGTTGAAGCAGGACACTACGACCGCACGGCCCTACTCGCCGGCAACGTAGTAAACGGACCTGCTGTGATCACCGAAATGGACTCCACCACTTTGGTTCTGCCTGGTCATTCTGCAACAACTGACCCGAGTGGCAACCTCCTCATCCGCCCCACGAGCGAGAGCTGAAAAAAGACATGGCAACGATAATTGCACCAAACAATGCACCCCTCGACAAGATCGCCGTCGATCCCGTGACGCTGGACGTCATTGAGAATGCGCTAAGAAATGCCCGCGAAGAGATGGACGCCGTGGTGTTTCGCAGCGCCATGTCCCCCGGCATCCGCGAGCAGCACGACGAGTATCCGATGATCGCTGACCCTGCAGGCCTCATGGTTGTCGGTCAGTTCGGCCTCTCCATACCGAACCTCCTCGCGGGATACGACGGCACCGTCGAAGAAGGAGACGTGCTGATCACTTCCGATCCCTACGCCTGTGACGGAGCGATCAGCCACGCGAACGACTGGCTTGTAGTCCATCCGATCTTTGTCGAAGGAAGGCTCGTGGGGTGGGCGGCCCAACTAGGTCACATGACCGACGTGGGAGGCAAAGTTCCGGGCTCCTTGCCGACGGACGCCACAACAATCTTCGAAGAGGGCGTCCTTATACCGCCGGTCAAGCTGTACAGCCAAGGGCTCCTGAACAAAGATGTACTCGCCATGATGCTCAGCGGTGTCAGGATGAAGCAGTGGAATCAGACTGACCTTGATGCGCTCATTGCGGCATGCCGCAATGCGGGTCGGCGTGTTCAGGAACTGTGTGCCCGCTTCGGCACCCAGACGTACCTTTCGACTCTTGATGCGTTGTTGGATCGAAACTATCGCGCCATCAAACAGCTGATCGAGACTACCATCCCGGCGGATGAACGGCTGACTTTCACCGACTACATCTGCGACGACGGAGTCGGGTTCGGCCCTTACAAGATCGAGTGCGCACTTTGGCGGCAGGACGGAAAGCTTATCGCTGACTTCACCGGCACGGATCCACAATCCGCCGGCTCGATCAACTTCTATCTCAACGAGAACTTCTTCAAGATGCTTCTTGGCACTTACATGATCGCGGTGTTTGATCCACAAATCCTTTGGAATGACGGATTCTATCCCCTTATTGAGGTGAGGATTCCGGACAAATCGTTGCTGAAACCGGAATATCCGGCTGCGCTGTCATGCCGGACGCACGCGATGGGTCGAACGTTGGATGTTTTGTCTGCTCTCCTCGGTCAGCGACAGCCGGAATTCCTTTGCGCGGCCGGTTTTTCTTCCTCGCCGCACCTCATGTATTCCGGCCGATATTCAGGTGGAGATCGCAAAGGCGAGTGGTTCCAGCTCTACCAGATCGGTTTTGGCGGCATCCCTGGACGACCGGCAGGAGACGGGCCGGACGGCCACTCGATGTGGCCCAGCTTCAGCAATGTTCCAAATGAGTATCTCGAATCCCACTTCCCTTTGTCAGTTCAGAAGTTCGAGAGTGTCGTTGACTCCGGCGGTGCAGGTTTTCACCGAGGCGGCAACGGGATTGAGATTGTCTATCGGTTCGACGAGCCGGGCGAAGTCTCGATTCACGACGACCGATGGTTCACTTCGCCATGGGGCGTCAATGGCGGCAAGCCGGGCGCTCGAAGCCGCAAATGGATCAACAGGGCCGACGGGTCGACGGAGGTGCTCCCCAGCAAGTGCGACCATGTCGCGATCGTGCCAGGAGACCAGTTGCACTTCGTCACTTGGGGCGGAGCAGGATGGGGCGATCCCTTCGACCGCGACCCTGAACTGGTCGCCATCGAGGTTGTGCGGGGACTTGTAAGCGTGGACGGAGCTCGCCTCTATGGAGTCGTCCTCTCTGACGACGGCACCGTCAACACAATCGAGACCGAGAAACTCCGAACAACCATGAGGGAAGAACGCGGCGAGCCGCAGTTGTTCGACATGGGTGACTCCATCGAAGTGCTGCGCGAGCGTTGCCTCGAAGAGACCGGTCTACCGGCGCCCAAACCGCCAGTTTTCGCGTCCTAAGCGAGTCGTGGGGGGGGGCGGCGGGGGGGGGGCGGGGGCGGGGAGTTGGGGGGGAGGAACACCAGGGGCGGGG
>NZ_JAPFFT010000049.1 GCF_026241105.1 Arthrobacter rhizophilus
GTGGCGCTGGCCTATGTCGACGTCGAACACGCAGAACCCGGCACGGCGCTGGACGTAGACCTGCGCGGCAAAGCAGAGCCCTTCGAGGTTGTCGGATTACCGTTCTACAAGCGAGCCAAGTAAGTCTCGGTTGGCTCGCGGTTCCGGGGGGTGCGTGACTGTGGTTGCGTTTAGCCCGTCGGGACCGACATCCTCTGCGGGCTCGGTCGCGAAAGACGCCCGCTGGGCGGACGTGCCGCTCCCGAAGGGGCCCACACCGTTCGGGTTCCCTGGCCGAGCTTGCGAGGTTAGGGAGACGGTGGGGAGCATGCTGCCGGATGCCGGTCCCCGAAGGGGCCTGTATCTCACCTTCCGGTCAGCTCGCTTCGGGTACAGCTCAGTCCGCACCTTTGGCTCGCTTTCGAAAGCCAAAGGTGCTAGATGATGAGCCACCTGCCGCAGGTTGGCCCACGAGAACTGAATCGGCCAACGGGAACCACGGGTCCACAACTAAAACCGAAAGGGCCAGCGTTCTTTTCCGGAACTGTTGGCCTCGAAAACTGAACATGCCTCTAGCGGTGGGGGAGCGGCATCCGGCAGCGTGCGTCAAAGCGACGAAGGAGCAGCACGCAGAGGATGGCGGCCCCCGCCGCGTAACCTGACCACAACTGTTTTTAGACCAACGCAAAGGAAAAAACATGGCAAAAGTTGCACCTGAACTGCAGTACTCCGACGAGCACGAGTGGGTTGCCCGCGAAGCCGGGAACCTTGTTTCTGTCGGTATCTCCGCCGTGGCCACCGATGCCCTCGGCGATATTGTGTACGTTGACTTGCCCGAGGTCGGCTCCGCTGTGACTGCGGGGGAGACCTGCGGCGAGGTTGAGTCCACCAAGTCCGTATCGGACCTGTACTCCCCGGTGACGGGCGAGGTCACCGAAGTGAACGCCGCCGTCGTCGACGATCCTGCGCTGATCAACAACGATCCGTATGGTGCGGGCTGGCTTTTCAAGGTGGCCGCCGAGTCCGACGGTCCGCTGCTTTCCGCGGAGGAGTACGCTTCCAAGAACGGTGGCGAGCTGTGAGCGCCGCGAACGGAACCGCTGTGTTCGAGCAGGTTGTTTCGCCCAGCCTGGACACGCTCTTGTCCGAGCTGGATCCGGAGATCGCTGCGAAGATCGACGACGAGCTGAACCGTCAGCGTTCGGGCCTGGAAATGATCGCCTCGGAGAACCACACCGCCGTGGCCGTCATGCAGGCGCAGGGCTCGGTTCTGACCAACAAGTATGCCGAGGGCTACCCGGGCAAGCGTTACTACGGTGGCTGCGAGCACGTGGACGTCATCGAGCAGTTGGCCATCGACCGGGTGAAGGCCCTCTTCGGTGCCGGGTACGCGAACGTGCAGCCGCACTCCGGTGCCCAGGCAAACGCTTCGGTAATGCACGCCCTCATTAAGCCGGGCGACACCATCATGGGCCTGAACCTGGCCCATGGCGGGCACTTGACCCACGGCATGCGGATCAACTTCTCCGGCCGCCTGTACAACGTCGTGCCGTACCAGGTCCGCGAAGAGGACCACCGGATCGACATGGCCGAGGTGGAGCGCCTGGCCCTGGAGCACAAGCCGGCGCTGATCGTGGCCGGCTGGTCCGCGTATGCGCGCCAGTTGGACTTCGCCGAGTTCCGCCGGATCGCGGACCTGGTGGGCGCGTATTTGATGGTGGACATGGCGCACTTCGCCGGCCTGGTGGCCGCCGGCCTGCACCCGTCCCCGGTCCCGCACGCTCACGTCACGACCTCGACGACGCACAAGACCCTCGCCGGTCCGCGCGGCGGCATCATCCTGACCAACGACGCCGACATCGCCAAGAAGATCAACTCGGCTGTCTTCCCGGGCCAGCAGGGTGGTCCGTTGGAGCACGTGATCGCCGGTAAGGCCGTGGCCTTCAAGATCGCCGGCTCGGAAGAGTTCAAGGAACGCCAGGAGCGCGTTCTGGCCGGTGCCCGGATCCTGGCCGAGCGCCTCATCCAGCCCGACGTCACCGCCAAGGGGATCTCCGTGATTTCCGGTGGCACGGACGTGCACCTGGTGCTCGTGGACCTGCGCAACTGCGAACTCGACGGCCAGCAGGCCGAGGACCGCCTCGCCGAGATCGACATCACCGTCAACCGCAACGCGGTTCCGTTCGACCCGCGCCCGCCGATGGTGACCTCCGGTCTGCGGATCGGCACCCCGGCACTGGCAACGCGCGGATTCGGCGAGGCAGCGTTCCGCGAGGTTGCGGACATCATCGCCGAGGCACTGATCGCCGACGCCGACGCGGACCTCTCCGGCCTGCGTCACCGCGTGGAAGCCCTCGCCGCCGCGCACCCGCTCTACCCGGGCGTCGCGAACCTCAGCTGAGGTTCTCCGCGGCTGGCTCCGGTTCCGGGTTGGTTCCGGAGCCAGCTCACCCAACC
Source organism: Arthrobacter rhizophilus (assembly GCF_026241105.1). Classification (GTDB taxonomy): domain Bacteria; phylum Actinomycetota; class Actinomycetes; order Actinomycetales; family Micrococcaceae; genus Arthrobacter. Next base: position 2,437 of record NZ_JAPFFT010000049.1, read on the forward strand.
ACCACATATCTAGTTAGGAACCGACATGGCTGTTGGCGTCTTCGATCTTTTCTCTATCGGGATTGGTCCTTCGAGTTCGCATACCGTGGGGCCGATGCGTGCCGCGGCCGTGTTCGCGGGCGAACTCAAGGATTCCGGTGCGCTTGAGCGTGTGGTGTCGCTCCGGGTTGATCTGTACGGTTCGTTGGCGGCCACGGGCAGGGGCCACGGGACCATGACGGCGGTGCTTTTGGGCATGGAGGGCTATCACCCCGAGGAGATCCTCCCCGAGGAGGTGGAGGAACGGCTCGCTTCGATCGCCGAAACCGGCACATTGAACCTGGGTGGCGCCGTAGATCCCGAATCCGGGGTGGCCCTGCCGTATGGGGAGGCGGACATGATCCTGCACCCCCTCACGATCCTGCCCCGGCACACGAACGGGATGAAGTTCTCCGTCTCCGACGCCGACGGCAATGTGCTGCACGAGGCCACGTTCTTTTCCGTGGGCGGTGGCTTCATCGTCCGCGAGGGCGAGGAAGACGCCGCGCAGAAGGAACTGGAGGAGTCCAAGAAGGAACTCCCGCTGCCCTTCCGGACCGCCGCGGAGCTCATGGGCCGCTGTTCCTCCAAGGGACTGGGCATTTCGGACATCATGTTCATCAACGAACGCGCCTCCCGGACCGAAGAGGAAATCCGCGAAGGCCTGCTGCACATCTACTCCGTCATGGAGGAATGCGTCGAAACGTCCCTGAAGCGCGAAGGCGTGCTGCCCGGCGGGCTGAAGGTCCGCCGTCGGGCCCCGGACTGGCACGAGCGGCTCCTGAAGGAAACCAAAGGCCAGGACCCCGACTACCGGGACCCGAAGTACTGGCAGGAATGGGTGAACCTGATCGCCCTGGCCGTGAACGAGGAGAACGCCTCCGGCGGGCGCGTGGTCACCGCCCCGACGAACGGAGCCGCGGGGATCATCCCCGCCGTGCTGTATTACGCCTTGCACTTCGCCCCCGGCATGGACAAAGCCACGCAGCAGGACCGCGACGAGACGATCGTGAAGTTCCTGCTCGCCGCGGGCGCCGTCGGGGTGCTCTACAAGGAGCAGGCCTCGATCTCCGGTGCCGAAGTGGGCTGCCAGGGCGAGGTCGGCTCTGCCTCCTCCATGGCCGCCGCCGGATTGGCCGAAGTCATGGGCGGCTCCCCGGGGCAGGTGGAGAACGCGGCCGAGATCGCGATGGAACACAACCTGGGCCTGACGTGCGATCCGATCGGCGGACTTGTGCAGATCCCGTGCATCGAACGCAACGCGATCGCCGCGGCGAAGGCCATCAACGCCGCGAAGATGGCGCTCTGGGGTGACGGTACGCACCGGGTCTCCCTGGACGAGGTCATCGTGACCATGCGCGAAACCGGCAAGGACATGTCCTCCAAATACAAGGAAACCGCCATGGGAGGCCTCGCCGTCAACGTCGTGGAGTGCTGACGGTCTTCCGTCACCTATAAACGATCGGGCTTGTCGAGTTCAGCTAATGTCTGTTCAGTGTCGTACCCCAGTGCCATCATGTATCCATGAGCGGGGGATACAGCAGTGAATTTTTGCGGGCAGGCCTTGAGCTGCCCAGTCCGTCGGAAACGACGATTCTTCTTGATTACACCCACTTTTCGGTGCGGTTCCGTCCTGATCGCAGGTTGGCCGCAATTGTGGCGGTGAACATCGAGGGCAGCCAATTGGACCCCTTGGCACGCGAAGGAACCTGGCATTTCGATTCCAGGGTCCCCGAAGAGCAGCAGGCCGGTCCGGACGTCTATGCGAACAATGCCTTCGATCGTGGACATCTTGTGCGCCGGTTGGACCCCGTGTGGGGGGACCCTGCTACGGCCAAGACCGCCAACCAGGAAACGTTCGTGTTCACTAACGCGGCACCCCAGATCGACAAATTCAACCAAGGCAAGCAATTGTGGTCCGGTCTTGAGGACCACGTTCTTGGCCATGCCGGCGCCTTCGGCGCCAGGATGAGCGTCTTTACGGGACCGGTCTTCCGGGATGACGACCCTCCGTACCGCGGTGTGCACGTGCCGCGGAAATTCTGGAAGATTGCTGCGTGGACCAACGACGCCGAACTCGGTGCCGCCGGCTTCGTGGTGGATCAGACCCCGCTGCTGGACGTGGTGGAGATGGAGAAGGTCACCAAGGAACGCCTTCTCGCCGAAGAACCGCCGCCGCTGGGACCATTCCGCACATTCCAGGTGCCCATCAAGGAGATCGAGGACGTTACCGGGCTGTCGCTCGACGTTCTAGTCAACGCCGATCGCCTCGCCAAGGGCCAGCGGGAGCTTGGGGAGAAACCGAAGTCCATCCACTTGGAGGCCATGGAACAGATCAGGCTGTAGCTCGTCCTGGGGGCCGATAGACTTGAGCCTGAACGCCTGCGCCGCACACCGGTGCTTGCTGCCTCAAGTACGCAACTGATTGGACACGGCCCCCTTGCGAGAATTTACCGCACGCTTTGCCACCGCCGAGGAAATCGAACACTGGGACAAACACGTCACGGCCAATCCCAACGGCGGCAACCTCCTCCAATCCGAGGCATTCGCTGACGTGAAACAACACTTCGGCTGGAAGCCCCTGCACCTCGTTTACGAAACCCAGGACTACAGCAGCTACAACCTGGTCCTGGAGAAGTCGTTTCCGTTGCTCGGCAAGCTCTGGTACCTCATCAAGGGCCCGGACGTCGCCGGGGTCGAGGACATTCCGGGGATCGTCAAGGCCAACCAGGAATTCGCAAAGCGGGGCAAGCTCGGAGTGTTCGCCGTCAAAATCGAGCCGGACATTGTCCTCAGCGACCACGCCCGCGCCACGATCGAGGCCACGGGTGTGGTCAAGACCCCCAACCTGCAGCCGAACGACTCCACAGCCCTGCTGGATATTTCCCCGGAGGAGAACCAGCTACTGCGTAACCTCCATTCCCGCGGACGCAACGCGGTCCGCCGGGCTATCCGTGAAGGCGTCGAAGTCCAGACCATGGAGCCCACGGAAGAGAACTTCCGTTCCATGTATGCGCTGATGACCAACACCGTCGAGGCGAAGTCCCAGGTACGGGTCCGCGAATTCGGGTACTACCGCCAGTTCTGGACCAATTTCATCGACCGTGGCCAAGGCCGGCTCCTGTTCGTCTTCGAAAACGGTGTCCCCTCCGTTGGGGCCTTCGTCATCAACTACGGCCGGAAAGGCACGTACAAGGATGGCGGTTCGCTGCAGAAGCGCGCACAGTACGGTGATTCGCATTTGGTCCAGTGGACGGCCATCAACCAGGTCAAGGAACTGGGCTGCACCGAGTACGATTTCTGTGGCACTCCGCCCGCGGACCGGCTCAAGGACACCTCGCACCCGTTCCACGGACTCGGCCTGTTCAAGACCAGTTTCAGCAAGACCGTCACCGACTTCGTAGGCTGCTATGACCAAGTCATCAGCCCGCTGAAATACAAGCTGTGGACCGCTGCCGGAGAACGCATCGCCCGGCAGATCTACACCCGCCGGACGGGCCAGCAGTTCTACTAGAATCGCAGCGCTGACCCGTCAATCGTCTGTGGAACACCCAATATTTGGAGGAGCCCCGCCCTTTGGAGGAATACCCGCGTGACTGACCGCCCCGAAAACAGGCCCAACACGGACGGCTTGCCCAAGACGCAGCCCCTGAAGCCATCGCAGGTGCGCCAGAATGTCAACGCCAAACGCATGCTTCGCAAGCTCGTCCAGGGCGAGAATCCTCCCACCGCCCCCATGAGCATCGTGGACCGCCTCGCGGGCAGCCCCTACGCCAACCCCACCATCCAAGTGAGCGGTGTAGATGCTTCGGCCCGCAAGACCATCGATTTCGCGCTGCACATGGCCGAATCCATGTTTCGTTACGGAGCCGGTGCCCTGGAAGTCGAGACCAGCATCATCGCGGTCACGGCTTCACTCGGTTTGAAGAACATCGAAGTGGACATCACCAACCAGTCGGTCCAGATCAACTATGCGCCCAAGGACCAGACTCCGCTCACCCTGCTCCGGGTAGTCCGCTCTTGGACCAACAACTATGCGGGGTTGGCCCAAGTGCACCAGCTCGTCACGGACATCGTGGCTGGCGGCGTGGGCAGGGCAGAAGCCGTCCGCCGGCTGGATGACATCATCCGGAGCAGCAAGCCCTATCCGCGGTGGATCGTCACTATGGCGTTCGGCGTCTTCTCCGCTGCTTTCGTCGGCGTACTGGGAGGGGGACTCGGAGCCTCCACCCTGGCCTTCGTTTCCAACATGCTCATCAACCTCGTGGCCCGGCAATTGGGCAAGTGGCGTACGCCGGACTTCTTCGTGACGGCTGCGTGCTCCTTCCTGGTCACGTTTATCGCGTTCATGCTGCGCTGGGCAGGGGCAGACATCCCGCCATCCATAGTCGTGGCGGGCGGCATCCTGTTGCTGTTGCCAACGGGAAGGCTCGTCTCTTCGGTGCAAGACGCTATCAACGGATTCCCGGTCACGGCGGCCGGACGTTTCCTGTCCACCATCCTGACCTTCGGCGCGATCGTCGCCGGGATCGCCGTCGCGGTGGTTGTTGGCGATCTCACGGGCAGCGTCGCGATCGACGTCACCCAAACATTCCCCGAGGCGTATCCATTGTGGGGCCAGGCGATCCTGATCGCCGTGGCTGTGATTGCCATCGGCATCACCGAACAGACCCTGCTTAAACTACTGCTCCCGACGGCGGCAGTAGGTTTGGTGGGTTACTTCGTCTTGTGGGGGGCCTCCAACCTCGGCATCGGAGACCGGCTCTCGCCTGCGATTTCCGCCGTGATCATCGGCTTGTTGGCGCGCATGGTGGCGCTCAAACTCGGTGCACCGCAATTGGTGGTGGCCGTCCCTGCGGCCCTCATCCTGTTGCCCGGACTGAAGATATTCCGGTCCATGTATGTTTTGACGGTTCAGGAAGCGGACGTCTTGCTGGGCTCGGGGGGCATGCTCAACGCGGGCGCAATCGTGCTGGGTGTGGCAGCGGGAATTGTGCTGGGAGACAATCTTGCCCGCCCGTTGACCAAGGGACTGGCCAGCAACGAGCGTCGCCGCGTGCGCAGGCGCTAAGCCGCGGAGGCCGCTAGAGCCCCCAAAACGCGGGGGCTCTAGATCTGCCCGATCGGGAGTTTCTTTTCCGCCTGGAAATCGTCCTCAACGCGACCCTGGGCCCAGTATCCGGAGAGCGATACTTGGGAGCGCTCCAGCCCGCGCTGCTTGAAGAAGATATCCCGGAGGCCCTTCATGTAGCCGCGTTCACCATGCGCAAACACATCCACCCGGCCGGGCAACCACTCTGCCTCGCCCAAGGCATCGAGCAGGATCGAGCTCGATCCTGCCGGGACTCCGGAGCGAAACAGCCAGCGCAGCTCCACGCCATCGGGCGCGGCGATATCAAGGATGTCGGCGTCGCTATCGACCTCAAGGAAAGCAAGGCCCCTGGCGCCAGCCGGCAGGGATTCGATCGACGCGGCAATCGCCGGGAGCGCGGCGTCGTCGCCCGCGAAAAGGTACCAGTCGGCGTCGGGCGCCGGGTTGTAGGCGCCGCCCGGCCCCGTGAAGACCAGCGCGTCGCCGGGCTGGGCAGCCAGGGCCCATGGGCCCGCAAGGCCCTCGTCGCCGTGGACCACAAAGTCGATTGCAAGTTCCTGGGCGGCTTCGTCCACCCAGCGGATGGTGTAGGTGCGGGTGTACGGCCATTGGTCGCGCGGCATGGTCTCGCGGATGGCCCAGAGATCCAGCGGCAGCTCGTAGTCGACGCCGGGCTGCGGGAACACGATCTTCACATACCGGTCCACGAAGTCGTTGTTCGCGTAACCGGCAAATCCCGGTCCACCTGCAATGATGCGCACCATGTGGGGCGAAAGCTGCTCCGTGCGCAGCACTGTCAGGTTCACCTGGGGGCGGGTATTGCGGGACGCAGACGACGTCGCGGGCAAAGATGTCATGTAGGCAAGCCTAAGCTAGGGCAACGGTGGAAGTTCCCAGATGACGGGGTCTGCGCCCTGCGAACGGAGAAGGGCGTTGGCCCGGCTGAACGGGCGTGAGCCGAAGAAACCCCGCGACGCCGACAGCGGGCTGGGGTGCGCGGAAGTGATCGCGGGGGCGCCGCCGAGCAGGGCCTGAACCCTCTCGGCGTCCTTGCCCCACAGGATCGCGACGAGCGGACTCTGCTGCCCGGCAACTGTGCGGCGCGCGGCGACGGCGGTGACTGCCGCCGTCGTAATGACCTCCCAGCCTTTGCCCCGGTGCGAGCCGGCCGCACCCGCGGCGACGCTCAGGACCCTGTTCAACAGGAGAACCCCTTGGCCTGTCCAAGCCGAGAGATCGCCGTGCACCCGCGGCGGCAGGCCGAGATCTGACTCCATCTCCCGGTAGATGTTTGAAAGGCTGCGGGGAATGGGCCGGGTTTGCCCGGAAACCGCGAAAGAGAGCCCGACGGCGTGTCCCGGCGTCGGGTAGGGGTCCTGGCCCAGGAGCAGCACTTTGACGTCGGCAAGCGGCTGCCGGAAAGCACGAAGGATGTTCGACGCCGCAGGCAGCACCTGGGTTCCGCGGGCGGCCTCGCCCGCCACGAAGGCCAGCACTGAGCGCAACTCGTCCTCGACGCCGGAAAGCGCCTCGGCCCAGTCCGGAGCCATCAGGTCCTCCCAGGCTTTTTCCGGGAGTGCCTCGAATTCGGCGGAGTGATCTTCGGATTCAAGCTCAAACAACGGTTCTTCGCCTGCCATCCAGCCATTGTCCCTGTAAGCGGTCTCTGGGGGAAAGCGGCTCCACTGGAGGCGGCGGGGCGAATGACAACGATGTTATTCGCCCGGTACCATGGGGGTGGGACATTTTCAGTCAATGCGTCGAAGGAGTGTGTCGTGGCAGAACCCGCACGGGAATCCATGGCGTCCGAAGCAACTGGATTGGTGCTCGAAGACCTGTCCGCAGGAATCCGCAGCGACTCGCCGCTGGGCGAGCGCGAACAGCAGATGCTCGCCTTGGAGCGGCAATGGTGGAAGTACGCCGGGGCCAAGGAACAGGCCGTTAGGGAGCTCTTCGATCTTTCGGCCACCCATTACTACCAGCTCCTCAATGCTCTCATCGACACCGAGGAAGCATTGACGCACGATCCTATGCTCGTCAAGAGATTGCGTAGACTACGTATGTCACGTCAGAGGGCCCGCACGGCGCGCCGCCTTGGTTCTGACGCGTAAAGCACACGCTGATCCCCCAGCAAGCAAGCAGCAAGGACAAGGCTTCACCATGACCAAATTTGCCCGGGATGAATTCGACCGCGTCCCGCAGAGCTCATCGCGGCAGGGTGTCCACCGGCTCGTCGCCACCGCTTCCCGCCCCGCACTATGGCCTGTGCTCCTTCTGGGTGGCATTGCGCTGGCTGTAGGGCTCGTTGCGTTCCTCATCCTTCCGAAGCTTGGGTTTACGTCCTCGACGACGCCGCAAGCGGCCGTTACCGCGAACGCCTCCAAGCAAAGCGCCGCGGCCTCCGCCCCGGCACCGTCGGTAAGCACTTCTGCGAGCAGCCCGGTGCAGCCATCCAGCCAGCCGGGTGACACCTCTTCCAGCGCGCCGACGCCTACCACGGCGCCGCTGGACAAAACCGCGACAGTCGCGGTCTACAACGGCACCGCCACCGGTGGCCTGGCTGCCCGGGTGGCCGGCGTCGTGCAAGGCGGGGGCTGGCCGCTGTCCACGGTCGCGAACTGGGGCGGCATGCCCCAGCAGACATCGTCGGTCTTTTACAAGGGCCCGGCCCAGAAAGGCAACGCTGAAGCCCTCGGCAAGCTGCTGGGCATCGCAAACCTCGTGGACAGTGCCGAATTCCCGCAGCCAGTGGTTGTCATTCTGGGGCCGGGATACAAGTAGAACTCGGTTACGCCTCAATAACATTGCTGCCACCCACACCCAAGGTTGCGGTACTGCAACGTGACTGTGGTTACAGTAGTTGTGAGCTGGCCCGGAGATCCCGGAAGCCGGCCACCGCTAGTTGAAAGTGTGGGGATCATGGCTTTGGGAACCGTCAAATGGTTCAATGCCGAAAAGGGCTACGGATTCATCACCGTGGATGAGTCCGGTGACGACATCTTTGTGCATTGGTCCGCTATCCAGATGGATGGCTTCCGTGCCCTCGAAGAAGGACAACGGGTCGAGTTCGAACTGGGCGAGGGCCAAAAGGGCCCGCAAGCAGAAAGCGTGCGTCTTATCTAGTGGGTGTTGCGGCAACAAGGCTGTCCCGGCCCTTTGGAGGGCGCCGGTCCCGGGTAGTTTCTCTTCTGGCAGGCGGTGCTGCTTTGGCACTAGCACTGGCCGGATGCTCCGCCACCGTAGGCAACGCCAGGCTTGATGCTGTTACGCCGAGCGGCGACGGCGTCCTGCGCGTTGGGGTGATTCTGGACAACAGCGGTGGTTCCGCGTTCCTCAACGATTCAGAGCTGGCGGCGGCCAAGCTGGCCGTCAAGCAGATCAACGACGCCGGCGGATACAAAGGCCACCCTGTTGAGTTGCTTCCGGCGTCGGCCGCCAGTGACGGCAGCAGCGCTGCGGCCTTCACCGCTGACACTGCGGCGCAAGCCAAGGCATTGCTTGGAGCTCACGCCGACGTGGTCGTGGGGCCAACGGATTCCAGCCATGCTGTCGCCGCTATCGACGTTCTCTCACCCGCCCGGGTTCCGCTCATCTCGCCTTCCAACACCGCCTCCGGACTCAGTAGCTACAAGAGCGGCGGCTTCTACTTCCGCACCTCGGCCGCCGATACCGCGCAAGGAAGTGTTCTGGCGAAGCTGGCGCACGACGCCGGCGCCAAGAGGCTTTCCGTCCTGCACGAAGCCGGGGACTACGGTACGCGTGTCTCCGGAGCAGTCATGGACGCTGCCCGCGGCCTCGGAATGGATGCCGTATCCAACGTGGAATTCGCGGCCGGCAAAGCAGCTCCGGCTGCGGCGAGCATCAAGTCCGGCACGCCGGACGCCGTCGTCGTGGTTGCCCGTGACGGTGCCCAGGGCGCCCTGGCCGAGCTTCTGAACGCGGGGCTGAAAGGCAAGAAGCTGCTCTTGAGCGATGGCGCTATCCGCCAATACGGAACCACGCTCGGTGCCGGTGGGCTTGACGGCGCGCGTGGCATTCTCCCCGGGGTCTTCCCGAGTGTGGAGTTCCAAGCCGGGCTGACGGGGATCGCCCCCAATCTCAAGGACACAACGTATGCAGCCGAAACGTACGACGCCGTCACTCTCGCGGCGATTGCCGCCGCTGCAGCGAACGACGACGCCGGGGCCTCGATCGCCGCTTGGCTCACCACCGTATCCGGCGGGGTGCGTCCGACGTCGGGTGATGCGGCCTCGAAAGAGCGCACATCCTGTGCGTCATACAAGGATTGCCTCGAGGTGCTGAAGGGAGCGAAGCTCCCTGATTACGACGGCGAGTCCGGCACCATCGGATTCGACGCCAACGGGGACGTTACCTCGTCCAACTACATGGTCTTCACGTATGGCGCTGACAACACGGCGCGCGTCAGCGGCAAAGAGACCGCCTCACGGACGCCGTGATTGGCTGTGCCGATAGCGAATTCGCCCGGCGTGGCGACTATTTTCCGACACTTCTGCTTGCACTCTCCTCGGGTGAGTGCTAATTATTGATTAGCACTCTCAAGCATTGACTGCTAATTCTTCGTGTGGCTCCGGCCGCTTGGAAGTGGTGGGGGTGCTTGGGAGAACAAAGAACACCTTGCTGGGGTGAGATCCGGACCACGCGGCGTACAGAGGCCGAATGTGAAGGATCGTCCGTCGCGGGCACCGCAGTGAAGGCACCTTCTTAACGACTGTCCCGAAAGGACTACCGCCGTTATGGCCAAGATCATTGCATTTGATGAAGAGGCACGCCGCGGTCTCGAGCGGGGTCTTAACATCCTCGCCGACGCCGTCAAGGTCACCCTCGGCCCGCGTGGACGCAACGTCGTCCTCGAAAAGAAGTGGGGCGCCCCCACGATCACCAACGATGGTGTTTCCATCGCCAAGGAGATCGAACTGGACGACCCGTTCGAGAAGATCGGCGCCGAGCTGGTCAAGGAAGTTGCCAAGAAGACGGATGACGTCGCTGGCGACGGCACCACCACCGCCACCGTTCTGGCCCAGGCACTGGTCAAGGAAGGCCTGCGCAACGTAGCTGCCGGCGCCGACCCGCTGTCCCTCAAGCGCGGCATCGAGAAGGCTGTTGAAGCCGTCATCCGCGAGCTGCTTGCTTCCGCCAAGGAAATCGAAACCAAGGAAGAGATCGCAGCCACGGCTTCCATCTCTGCTGGCGACTCCGAAATCGGTAACCTCATTGCTGAAGCCCTGGACAAGGTTGGCAAGGAAGGCGTCATCACGGTCGAGGAGTCCAACACCTTCGGCCTGGAGCTTGAGCTCACCGAAGGCATGCGCTTCGACAAGGGTTACATCTCCGCTTACTTCGTCACCGACGCAGAGCGCCAGGAAACGGTCCTCGAAGACCCGTACATCCTGATCGTCAACTCCAAGATCTCCAACGTGAAGGAACTCGTTGCGGTCCTGGAGAAGGTCATGCAGTCCAACAAGCCGCTGCTGATCATCGCCGAAGACATCGAGGGCGAGGCCCTGGCCACCCTGATCGTCAACAAGATCCGCGGCACCTTCAAGTCCGTTGCCGTCAAGGCTCCGGGCTTCGGTGACCGCCGCAAGGCTCAGCTCGCCGACATCGCCATCCTCACCGGTGGCCAGGTCATCTCCTCCGAGGTCGGTCTGAGCCTCGAGAACGCAACCCTCGAACTGCTCGGCAACGCCCGCAAGGTCGTTGTCACCAAGGACGAGACCACCATCGTCGAAGGTGCCGGCGACGCCGACGCCATCGCCGGTCGTGTTGCACAGATCCGTGCCGAGATCGAGAACTCCGACTCCGACTACGACCGCGAGAAGCTGCAGGAACGCCTGGCCAAGCTGGCCGGCGGCGTTGCAGTCATCAAGGCCGGTGCCGCAACCGAAGTTGAGCTCAAGGAACGCAAGCACCGCATTGAGGACGCTGTCCGCAACGCGAAGGCTGCCGTTGAAGAAGGTATCGTCGCCGGTGGTGGCGTTGCCCTCATCCAGGCCGGTGCCAAGGCATTCGCCAACCTGCAGCTCGAAGGCGACGAAGCAACCGGCGCCAACATCGTCCGCGTTGCCATCGACGCTCCGCTCAAGCAGATCGCTTACAACGCTGGCCTCGAGCCGGGCGTTGTCATCGACAAGGTCCGCGGCCTGCCGTCGGGCCACGGCCTGAACGCTGCAACCGGCGTTTACGAAGACCTGCTGGCTGCCGGCGTCAACGACCCCGTAAAGGTCACGCGCTCGGCACTCCAGAACGCTGCCTCCATCGCTGGTCTGTTCCTGACCACCGAGGCCGTCGTTGCCGACAAGCCGGAGAAGCACGCTCCGGCCATGGGTGGCGGCGACGACATGGGCGGCATGGGCGGCTTCTAAGCCCCCGCGCTAGCTCACAAGCCACACGCACGACGGCGGTTCCCACCTCAGGTGGGGGCCGCCGTCGCCGTTTAACCGACGCTCGTTCACTTACGTCGGGTGTCCTTTCGACGCTCGCTCACTTCTACTGCAGGAGGATTTGGGAATTGGGCGCAAGAGCTGAAGGAGGGTTTGAATTTTTGGGCCCAAAAGTGAAGGAGCGTCGTTCGGGGGTCTGGAGGTCGGGGAGTGTCAGGGTGGTCTGGCAGGATGGAAACCATGACGATTATTGCTGCCGCCGATGGTTCTGCCCTCGGCAATCCCGGGCCTGCTGGTTGGGCCTGGTACGTGAACGACTCTTGTTGGCGGGCCGGCGGGTGGCCGCACGGAACCAACAACCAGGGCGAGCTCATGGCCGTGCTGGACCTCTTCCGGTCCACGGCACATGTTCCCCAGGAAGAGCTGAAGATCCTCTGCGACAGCCAATATGTCATCAACTGCATCACCAAGTGGATGCCAGGCTGGAAGCGCAAGGGGTGGCGCAAGGCAGACGGAAAGCCTGTCTTGAATGTCGATCTGCTCAAGGATATCGACCAGGCCATTGTCGGCCGGAAATACACGTTTGAGTGGGTCAAGGGCCATGCAGGTCACGACCTCAACGAGGCCGCCGACGATCGCGCCCGTGCCGTCGCCACTGCATACCAGCAAGGTACAGCCGCTCCCAGCGGCCCGGGTTACCCGGGAGCCGATGAACCCGGACGATCCGAGCCCCTCAATCGCTCTCCTCGCCCAACGGGGCCTTCAGGCCGCGCCGTAACTGTGGAACCACCGTCGCTTTTCGACGGCGCTGACGCCCAGGACGAAGACCTCACACTGTTCGGCGATCAGGATCTTTCCCATGAGTCGGTGAGGGGCGCCGGGCCGGACGCGTTCGCAGAGCCAGAGACATTCATCGAGCCCACTCTGTTCGCAGGGTTTGAAGAGGTTGCACCCCTTAGCCAGAGTGGCGGGCGCCCGGACGAAGACACTGTTGTTCTTCTTGAGAGGGAGCTCCTGAGGCCTGACGTCAGAGGAGATCTTGGGCGTACGGGGATGCTGCTTCACCCGGATTTCACCGAGATTGGCAGCTCGGGTCGTATTTGGTCCCGCGACGAACTCATGATGGCGTTGGAGGACAACCCAGGCGAAACCGCCGAGGTAGAGGTCATTTCCGCGGACCGTATTTCAAGCAACACCATTCTGCTCAGCTACCGGAGCTATGGACGAACCGGCCCGGCACTGCGGAGTTCGATCTGGGTGCTCGGCGACGGCCGGTGGCGCTTGCGTTTCCACCAGTCGACCCCCGAGAAGTAGCGACGGAGAAGCACCGCGGCAGAGAATTGGTTGTCAGTCCGGAATCCGGTGGGGAAGCGCAAGCACCGCCCCACCGGACAACGCCAGGGCGCCTAGTAGCTGAACCGCTGGGTGTTGCCTTGCTCGGCCTCCAGATAAGTTGCCGCGGCGGAGGACAGCGCCAGATTGATGGATGCCAGCGAGGCCTCGACTTTGTTCTGGGTCAACGTCCACTCGGAGACGAGGGCCTGGAAATTGTTGGCCGCAGATCCCTTCCACGTGGCCTGAAGTTCGTCCAGGCCGAATTTCATCGCCTGGACGTCGGCGCTGATGCGATCTACGGTGGCCTTGACGTTGGCGGATTTGAGCTGGAGCAGTTCGGTATCGACGGAAATGACGCTCATGGGGCGTTGCCTTTCAACTAAAGGTGTCCGCAGATGCGGCTGGCTTGTGGTCCACGAATCGAGCCTAAAAGCCGCCGAACGGCCCTGCCAGAGCCGAACCCGCCTATGTGGACAACTTGCCGCCCCAGCCCTGAATGCTCCGCCAACCCGGCCGGCGCTAGTCGGAGATTTCCGCCTCAGCAACGCTCGCGTCTTCAGGCACCTCGGACACATCGTCCTGGAAAGGGAGGCTGACAACCAAAGTGGCCCCGCCGCCGTCGGTCTCTTCGACCCTTACCGTGCCGCCGTGGGAGCCCACGATAGCGGCCACAATGGCAAGCCCCAGGCCGCTGCCGCCGGTCTCCCGCGTGCGCGAGGTATCCGCGCGGTAGAAGCGTTCGAAGATCCTGGGCAGCTCCTCGGCCGGAATGCCGCTGCCGTGATCCCGCACCTCGAGAACAGAGAACATCCCCGACGGAGTGTTCCGAACCCCGACGGCGAGCTCAATCGGCGTTCCTTCGGGCGTATAGCGCAGGGCGTTCCCCACCAGGTTTCCCAGGACCTGCCGAAGCTTGGCCTCGTCGCCCTGGACCGGCGCAGGGGCGGCCGCCCCGCCGTCGAGCCCTGTCAGTGAAATCTTCCGCTCGCCGGATGTCGCGAGGGAGTCCACGGCGGCGTCGTTCGCCAGCAGCTGCAGGTCCACCGGTTTGAGCTGCAGGGGCCTTTGTTCGTCCAGGCGGGCAAGCAGGAGCAGGTCTTCCACCATGGATCCCATGCGCTTTGCTTCGCTTTCGATCCTGCCCATGGCGGTGCCCACGTCTTCCGGCGTCGCAAGGGCTCCGTGGCGATAGAGCTCGGAGAACCCGCGGATGGTGACCAGGGGAGTGCGCAGCTCGTGGGAGGCGTCGGCTGCGAATCGCCGCATTCGGGCTTCGGAAGCCGCCCGCGCGGCAAAGGACGATTCGATGTGGGCGAGCATGGCGTTGAGGGAGCCGCCTAGGCGGCCGACCTCAGTGACCGGATTCTCGACTTCCACGCGGCGCGAGAGATCACCAGCGGCGATAGCGGCCGCCGTCTTTTCAACGCGCGCGAGGGGGCGGAAGGAGCGTGCAACGGTCCAGGTGGCGATGAAGAACGCGAGCACCAAGGTCAGGAGCCCGACGCCGACTACCACGAGGGTGGCGTGTTCCATGACCTTGTCCACGGGAGACAGGGGCAGCCCGACGATCACCACTGCGTTTTGCCCGGTCCGGTTGTCCACGACGTTGACTGCTACTACACGCCAATTGCCGCCGGCGGTGCCACCCACTTGGAAGGGCGCGTAGTTCCGGTCCTTGGCTTCAACCGGGCTGATGTTGGCGATGCCCGGCCGATCGGTCTTGCTGCCGCCGAACGGATAGGGCGGCTGGCCCTGGACGTAGAGCGTCAGGGAATAGTCCGTGGGCACGGCCGGGTTAGGCTCGGACAGGTTGGCAAAAGATTGCTGCTGCTGGGCGATCTGGACGGCGGTCTTGAGCTTGTCGTCCACCTGCCCTTGGAGGTAGCTCTTGACAAGCGTCAGCGTCCCGGCGCCGGTGGCGGCCAGGGCAAGGAGCAGCAGTCCCATGATGATGGCAACCAGCTGCGACCTGAGGGAGGCCGACTTCCAACGGTTAAACAAAGTCAGCGTTTCTCGGCCGTCCGCAGTACGTAGCCCACGCCACGCTTTGTCTGGATCAGCGCAGCTGCGTCCGGGTCAATGTCCACTTTGCGTCGGAGGTAGGAAATGTAGGATTCCACGATCGAGGCGTCTCCGTTGAAGTCGTATTCCCAGACATGGTCCAGGATTTGCGCCTTGGACAGCACTCGGTTGGGGTTCAGCATGAGGTAGCGGAGCAGCTTGAACTCGGTGGGCGACAGCTCGATGATGGTGCCGCCGCGGCGGACCTCGTGGGCGTCGTCGTCGAGCTCCAGGTCGTCCACGCGGATGACGGCGTCGTCGTCTTCCATAGGCTGCGTGCGGCGCAGTACAGCGCGGATCCGCGCCACAACTTCATCCAGGCTGAATGGCTTGGTGACGTAGTCGTCGCCGCCTACGGTCAGGCCCATGACCTTGTCTTCGGTATCATCCTTGGCGGTCAGAAACAGGACAGGGAAGTGCTTTCCCGCGGCACGAAGGCGGCGGGTGACGGTGAACCCGTCCATGTCGGGGAGCATGACGTCCAGTACCGCGAGGTCCGGAGAGTGGAGATCGGCGGCAGCGAGGGCTTCGCGCCCGTTCGACGCCGCAACGACCTCAAAACCGGCAAAACGCAGCGAGGTGGACAGCAGCTCGCGGATGTTGGGTTCGTCGTCGACGACGAGGAGCTTGGCTTCGGGGCCGTTCTTTTTCATAGCATTCATGATGCTCCCAGTTTCTGGGAGTTGACTGGATGCTTGTTGTGAGAATTGCCGGGGTGTCGTGGCAGCCGGCGGGTTAGCTGCCCAAAGCCAGCCCGACGCCGAGCCCCACCATAGTGACGGCAATCCCGCCGTCGAGGATTCGCCAGGATGCCGGGCGCGCAAAGAAGCCGCGGAGCAATTTCGCGCCGAATCCGAGCGAACAGAACCACAGGATGCTGCCCAGCATCGCTCCGGCGCCGAACCACCACTGGAGCCCATCCGCCTGTGCGTTCGCCACAGATCCCAGGAGCAGCACGGTATCCAGATAGACGTGGGGGTTGAGCCAGGTGAGTGCCAGGACAGTGGCCAACGCGGGCGCCAGTCCACCGCGTCCGGCGTCCGGGGACCCCGGGTCCGCAGACAAGAGCGCTTGCGGCTTGAGTATCCGCCTCGCCGCCATCACCCCGTACGTCACCAGGAATGCGGCACCAACATAGCGGAGTACGACGACGGCGGCCGGCGCCGCTGCGATGAGGGCACCTGTGCCGAGCACCCCCGCCGCGATGAGCACGGCGTCCGAGATGGCGCACACCGCGACGATTGGTCCGACGTGCTCGCCACGGATTCCTTGCCGGAGGACGAAGGCGTTTTGCGCACCGATGGCAACGATGAGGGCCAGGCCGGTACCGAGACCAAGCCCGGCAGCATGGAGGATGTCAGGCGAGTTCATCCTTCGAGGTTAGGTTTCGCCGCCAGCATTAGTCCAGCTAAACATTCTTAGGCACCGTAAGATCATCTTATGGCTAGATTCTCTTCCGAACAGCTGCACACTTTCGCCGCAGTGCTCACCGAAGGCACACTCGACGCCGCTGCCCGGCTACTGAACGTCACGCCGTCGGCGGTCTCCCAACGCCTCAAGGCGCTGGAACAAGCATCCGGCAGGGTATTGCTGCAGCGCAGCAATCCGGTCCAGGCGACGGAGTCAGGACAGGTGGTTCTCAGGCTCGCGCGGCAGCTCGCCCAGCTGGAGGCCGACGCCGAACTTGAGCTGGGTCTGCCAGGCGAGTCGCCTATGGTCTCGGTGCCTATCGTGGTCAACGCGGACTCCCTGGCTGTTTGGTTCCTCAAGGCCCTCGCCAGGGTCCCCGCGGAGTTGAACGCCGTCTTCGACCTCCACCGGGACGATGAGCAATATTCCACGTCGATGCTGCGCGCCGGAACAGTGATGGCTGCCGTGACGGCGACCCCCGAGCCGGTACAGGGCTGCCGTGTGGAGCCCCTGGGAAGCATGCGATACCGCGCCGTCACCACTCCGGAATTCAGGGCACGTTGGCTTCCCGACGGCGTGGACGTCGCCTCCCTCCGCGAAGCTCCGGCCGTGGACTTTGATCGCAAGGATCAGTACCAGCAGCGCTTCCTGGAACTCATAGGCGGCGCGGCACGTGGGATGGAACCGGCCGGGCCGCGTCACTACGTTCCGTCCACCCAGGAGTTCGCTGATGCCATTCGTTTGGGTCTCGGATGGGGACTCTTGCCAGAGGCGCAGTGCAAACAGGACATAGAGAATGGGCACCTGGTGGAACTCGCTCCCGAGCGGCCGTTGGACGTTCCCTTGCACTGGCAACGGTGGCGGACACCGTCACGGATACTGGACGCCGTGAGTGAGGCGGTCCGCAGCACGGCCGCGGAAGTGCTGCGCTCGGCCTGAACAAGCGCGGCCCGAGCCAACGCGGCCTAAACCGAAGTTACGTCGGCCTCTTGTCTGGATTCGTTGAGTTTCCGGGCAGGAGGCCTTCTTTCGGTCGGAAGATGTAG
>NZ_JAPFFT010000004.1 GCF_026241105.1 Arthrobacter rhizophilus
CAGAACAACCCGACCCGAAAACAGCGAGATCCCCGCCACGGCGGGGATCTCGCACGTCACGACGGACGTAACTTCGGCTTAGACGAACTGGTAAAGCAAGGCCGCCATGCCGAAGCCCACCACGGAGAGCACGGTTTCCAGCACGGTCCAGGTCTTCAAGGTGTCCTTGACGGACATGTTGAAGTACTTCGAGATGATCCAAAAGCCGCCGTCGTTCACGTGGCTGGCGATGATTGAGCCGGAAGAGATCGCCATGACGATCAGCGCCAATTGGGGCTGCGAATAGTGTCCGGCGGTGAGCGCGGGGGCCAGGATCCCGCCGGTGGTGACGATCGCCACAGTGGCTGAGCCCTGGGCAATGCGCATGCCGCAGGCGATCACGTAGGCGGACACGATGACCGGGAGCCCCGCCTTGGACAAAGTGTCAGCTACCGCGTTGCCTACTCCGGTTGCTGAGAGGACCGCGCCGAAGAATGCACCCGCTCCAACAACAAGCAAGATCATGCCCACCGGCTTCAGTGAAGCAGAGCTGAGTTCGGAGAGCTCCTTGGCACTCATGCCCCGGCGGATGCCCAACAACCACATGGACAGTCCCACGGCAACGGTCAGCGCGATGGCCGGGTTGCCAAAGAACACCAAGGTGTCGCGGAATCCGCCGGCGGGCAGGAAGACGTTGCCGAAGGTGGCACCGAGGATCAGGACCATCGGCAGGCCAATCGCGAGGGCAACAAGGCTCATGGGCGGCTCGTGGCCCACGGCTTCTTCGGCCTCCGGGATCACGCGGTCCTCCGGAACGGCGATCTGCACGCGCTTGCCGATCCACCGGCCCCAGAGGATGCCGGAGGCGAACCAAGCCGGGATGCCGCAGGCCAAGCCCATGATGATGATCCAGCCAAGTTCAACGTGGAACAGCCCGGCGGCGGCTACCGGACCCGGGTGCGGCGGCAGGAAAGCGTGAGTTACGGAGAGGCCGGCGAGGAGCGGCAGGGCGTACAAGATGAGGGACTTCCCGCCTCGCACCGCCGCGACGTACACGAGGGGCGCGAGCACGAAGATGCCGATGTCGAAGAAGACCGGGATACCCAGGACGAAGCCGGTGACACCCATCGCCACGGGGGTGCCCTTTTCACCGAAGAGCTTCACGAGCTTCCCCAGGAGGACCTCCGCGCCACCGGAACGTTCCAGGATGGCGCCGAGCACGGTACCCAGGCCGATGATCAGGGTGATGTGTCCGAGGATCCCGGCGAAGCCCTTCTCAATGAGGGCATCCCCGCTCTTGATGGGCGAGCCGACAAGGGCATCGATGCTCACTCCGCCCACCAGCGCCACGAGCACGCTGGTACCCACCAGGGCGATGAACGGTTCGACCTTGACTTTGATGATCAGAAACAGCAGGAGGGCAATGCCCAACCCTGCCAGGAGAAGCAGGCCGGCTGTATCGTGCCGCAGCCAGTTCAGGAATTCATTCATGGAGGTTACTTTCTGGGGATTCCTACGTGAGGGTGGCGGTGAAGGCGAGGGCCCTGGCGGAGATGTCTGCCCACTCACCCGAGGCCACGGCGGCAGGAGGGACAACGCTGGTTCCGCAGCAGACCGCTGCTGCACCGGCGTCGAGATAGCTCTTGGCGTTCGACGCATCGATCCCGCCGGACGGAAGCAGCCGAATGCCGGGGTAAGGTCCCTGGAGATCCTTCAAGTAGGCCGGGCCGAGCTGCCTGGCCGGGAAGATCTTGACCGCGGCGGAACCGAGATCGAGGGCCTGCGCAACTTCCGTGGGTGTCATGGCGCCCAAGCTGAAGGGAATACCGGCCGCCACAGCCACGGCGGCCACCTCCGGACGGAGGCCCGGGGTTACCAGGAACTGGGCGCCGGCGTCGATGGCTGCCTTAGCCTGCTCGGCCGTCATGACGGTTCCGATCCCGACGGCGGCGCCGTGCTGGGCGGCAGTCTCCGCCGCCCGTCGCACATGGCTTAGCACGTCCGGCGTCGTGAACGTCAGTTCGACGCTGCGGATGCCGCCGTCAGCCAGGGCGCGGCAGAGCTCGGCAGCGTCGGGGATAAATGGCGCCCGGACGACGGCGAGGGTGCGGTCGGCCTCAAGCTGCTGGACGAATTCTTCAGGAGTCATGCGATTCGATACCTTCTTCTGGAGCTATTCGGGTGCGTCCGTCGGGGCTGCGGCGCAGGGCGCGGCCGGCGCGGGCGCCGGTGGGCTTCCCGCCGTCGATCGCTACCGTCCCGTTGACGAACACGTATTGGATGCCGGTGGCGGCTTGGCGGGGATTTTCAAAAGTGGCTTCGTCACGGATGGTCTCCGGATCGAAGAGCACGACGTCGGCCGCGTAGCCTTCGCGGACCAGGCCGCGGCAGCCGAGCTTGAGCCGCCCGGCCGGGCGTCCGCTCAAGTGGTGGACCATGTCTTCCAGAGTCAGCAAGCCCAAGTCGCGGCTGTAGTGGCCCAGGTAGCGGGGAAAAGTTCCCCAGGCGCGGGGGTGCGGCTTCGCCCCGACCAAGAGGCCGTCGCTGCCGCCGGTGTGGGCGCGGTGGACCATGATGGCCTGCACGTTTTCTTCGTGGCCAACGTGCTGCAGGATGCCGGTGCCTAGGCGGTCCTCTTCGAGGATCTGCACGAACACGTTGAAGGGCTCTTGTTCCGTTTCGGCGGCGATCGCAGCGATCGTTTTGCCCACATGGCCGGCGAGCGCGGGATTCTGGACGCCGCTGATCTCGAGCGTGTGCCACTCCGCAACCACTCCGTGGCAGCCGTCGGAGCCGTAGATCTCCACGCTCTCGCGGATCTTCGCCCTGGTTTCCGGGTCGGCCAGCCGGGCCAGCGTGGCTTCGGTGCCGCCAGAGGATGCCCAGCTGGGCAGGATGGCCGAAAGGGTGGTGGCGCCGGGCAAGTAGGGGTAGGTGTCGAGCGTGATGTCGGTGCCGGCGTCGAGGGCTGAGTCGATCAGCTCCAGCAGTTCGCCCGCCCGGCCCTTGTTTTCGGCGAAGTTCATGGTGGCGTGGGACAGGTGCAGGGCGCAGCCAGTAGTCCGGCTCAGCTCAATCATCTCGGCGTAGGCTCCGAGCGCGCCCTTGCCGTAAGAGCGGTGGTGCGGGGCGTAGAACCCGCCCAGCTCCCCCACGGTGCGGCAAAGTCCTGCCAATTCCTCGGTGCGGGCGTACATGCCGGGCGTGTAGGTCAGTCCGGAGGACATCCCCACGGCGCCTTCCTCCATGGCGGTGCGGACCACGTCCTGCATCCGCTCCTGCTGCTCCGGCGTCGGGTCCCCTTCGGCGAAGCCCATCACTAGGGCCCGGACGGTTCCTTGCGGCACGAGGTAGGCGGCGTTCGTGGCGATCCGGCCTTTGTTGTCTGCGCGATCGAGGCGGTCAAGGTACTCGCCCACCGTTCGCCAGTTCCAGTCGAAATCCTGCGGATTGTCGTTCCAGCCGGCGATCTTCTCGCGGACTCCAGCGAGGGTGGCGTCGTCTACCGGGGCGTAGGACAGCCCGTCCTGGCCCAGCAGTTCAGTGGTGACGCCTTGGCTGAGCTTGGCGTGGTGGTCCTTGTTGACCAATAGCTGGAGATCCGAATGGGCATGCATGTCGATGAAGCCGGGGCTCAGGACGAGTCCCGTGGCATCGATGATGCGCTCGGCGCCTGTTCCGCTGGCGGTGAGGGATCCGGCGTCGGCGACGACGGCGATCACCTCGCCGTCCAGCAGGACGTCCGCCGGGCGACGGTCCGCTCCGGTTCCGTCCACCAGGACGGCGTTGCTGATGAGTGTCTTCATGGCGCGTGTCCTAGAAGAAGGTGTGGATGAGGTCGACGACGGTTTGGTCGCCGTCCGTGTCCGCCAGCACCGGGATGAGCGTCCACTTGTCGAAGGCGGTGCACGGATGCGAAAGGCCCAGGCGCACCACGTCGCCGGGCCGCACAGTGGTGCTGCCGGCGTCGAACGTCATGAAGCAGTGCTGATCGTTCACGGCGGTGATCTCGGCACCGTCGAGCGGCTGCATCGGCCCGCCGAGAGCGGGTCCGATCAGCTGCGGACGGGGCAGGCCTTCGTCCACGGGTAAGTCGCGTTTGCCGGCGTCGAGGATGGCCAGGCCGGGCTCGGGCTGGGACACGACGCGCGCCCAGCCGTGCATCCCGGCCTTGAACGGCTGTCCGCCGTCGCGGGAAAACGGCGAGATGCCGCGGTAGAAGCCGTCATCGTGGATGATGTACGCGCCGCTGCGGATCATGAGTTCCACGCGCGGGCCAGCCTCGGAGCCGGCCGTGACGCGCGGCGACAGGACGTCGACGACGTCGTCGAAGTAGGCGCTCCCACCCGCGGTGAGGATGACGGCGTCGGACCCGTAGAGACTCTCGCTGAGCAGCCGCTCGTGGAGCTCCCGCATCTGGCCCAAGTAGCCGCGGACGGCGGCGAGACTGCCGGCGTCGGCCGAGTGGGCCAGCGATCCTTCGTAGCCGCTGACGCCGACCAGCCGCAGGTGAGGTGAAGCGGCCACGGACCGGGCGACGTCGAGCGCCGCGTCCACGCCCCGCGCACCCGTGCGTCCGCCGATTCCGCCAAGCTCAACCAGGACATCCAGGACGGCGTGGCTTCCGGCGGCTTCCAGGGTGCGGTCGATGACATCCACGGTGACGGTGGAATCCACCCAGGACAGGATCGGCTGATCCGGGCTGGAGGTCGCGGCAACCCATTCGATGGCATGCGGATCGGTGAGGCTATTGGCCAACTGCAGCCGCCGCACGCCGAATTCGCGGGCAACGCGGAGCTGCGCGAAGTTCGCCACGGTGATCCCCCAGGCGCCGCGGTTGAGCTGTTCGGCCCACAACTGCGGCGACATGGTGGTCTTGCCGTGCGGAGCCAGCAGCACGCCGTGCTCAGCACACCATGAGGCCAAGCGATCGGCATTGCCGCGAAGCGCGCCGGCGTCGAGGGTGAGCAACGGCGTCTGGAGGTCCGCAAGGGTGGGGCCTGCCGAGAGGAACTCGCGGTGGCTGGTGCCGTTG
Organism: Arthrobacter rhizophilus; assembly: GCF_026241105.1. Classification (GTDB taxonomy): domain Bacteria; phylum Actinomycetota; class Actinomycetes; order Actinomycetales; family Micrococcaceae; genus Arthrobacter. The sequence continues at coordinate 5,015 of NZ_JAPFFT010000004.1, forward strand.
GCCGTCGCGGGCACTGCTTTGTGCCGCCAATCGAGCCGGACATCTGCCAAACGGGCCACGGCGTCGCTTGCAATTGCCCCGGACTCTGTCCCGGCTCCGGCCTCTATCCCTGCTCCGGACGTGGAAGTGTTCACCAGTTAGATCCCTTCACGGTGCGCATTTTTCGCAAGCTCCATCGCGTTGCGTATTTTGCAACGCGGGTTGCAAAGCTGTTGATGATATGTCTAACATGGTGCAGGATGAGGAGTCAAGGCCGCGGCAAGTCCCGGCAGCCCCGATCCGGCCACGGAAATCCCTTCTTCATTGGGGGTGTCGAGTGCCGCTGGAAGCGGCAGAGGGAGTGCGGGAGTTTCATGCTTTCAGCTGTATGTGTGGGCGAAACGATGGCCATGCTCACCCCGGTGAAGGCCGTCCCACTGCACCAAGCCACCGAGCTGCACTGCGGCATCGGCGGCGCCGAATCGAACGTTGCCATGGGCCTGGCTGCCATGGGCCTCGACTCGCACTGGGTGGGCAGGGTTGGCCAGGACGGATTCGGTACGCGGATCCTGGACGAGCTCAGCAGCCACGGCGTAGGCGTCGCCGGCGTCGAAGTTGACCCGGGGCGGCCCACCGGCCTGTACGTCAAGGTCCCCGCCCAGGAATCAGCTCCCGACGGCGGCAGTTCAGTTTTGTACTACCGGCAAGGTTCCGCCGCTTCGGCCATGGGCCCGGGCACCCTGGTGAATCCCGCCGTCGAGCGCTTGTTGAACGCGGCCGCGCTCATCCATCTAAGCGGCATCACGGCCGCGCTCTCGGCGGAGTGCCTCGAGCTGATGGAAGCCATCCTCGCCGCACCGAGGCACGGCCGCGTCATCAGTTTCGACGTCAATTGGCGTGCCGCACTCTGGGCCGGGCGGGACCACTCGGTGCTGCGCCGACTGGCCAATCTTGCCGACATCGTGCTGGTGGGCAAGGACGAGGCCGAGCACGCCTTCGGCACCACGGACGAAACTGAACTTCGGCACCTCATGCCCGATCCCGCCGTCGTCGTTATCAAGAACGAAGCCATCAGCGCCATCGCCCTGGAACGGGACGGCTCTCGCTCGGAAGTGACCGCCTTGTCCGTGGACGTGCTCGAGCCGGTGGGCGCCGGTGATTCTTTTGCTGCCGGCTACCTGAGCGGCATGTTGTTCGGACTCGAGCAGAAGGCGAGCCTCCGCCGCGGCCACGTCGCTGCAGCCTGCACCCTCACCGTGCACGGCGATCGCGGCCCCCTTCCCGACTCCGCCCTGCTTTCGGCCATCCTCGATTCCACCGACGCCGAATGGGCTGCGATCCACGTTGCCAGGGGGCACTTCAGCAGCCGTAACCGGAGCGTTCAAGATCGGAGCACAGCGCCATGAGCCAGAGCCTGATTCGGGCCCTTGACCTGCTTGCGGAACTCGCGGCCAAACCGGCCACCCTCGACGAGCTCGCCTCCAAGGCGTCCGTCCACAAAACCACGGTGATGCGCCTCCTGCATGCCATGGAGGAAAAGCGCTTCGTGGTCCGCGATGAGGACCAACGATTCATGCTCGGCTCCAAGCTGTTTGAGCTGTCCTCGCTCGCCTTGGAGCAGCGGGACATCCGCAAAGTGGCGCACCCCTACCTGGCCGAGCTGAACGGAAAGACCGGGCACACCGTGCACCTTGCCGCGTTCGAAGGAAACGACGTGGTGTACATCGACAAGTTCGAATCCCACCATCCCGTGCGGATGTACTCCCGGATCGGCCTGACAGCGTCCTTGCATTCGGCCGCCGTCGCAAAAGTCCTTCTTGCCGACATGCCACGCAGCCGGCAGGAACGAATCGCCGCGGATCTGGACTACACAAGAATTACCGACACCACCCTGACCTCACCGAAGGCCCTGCTGGCCGAACTGGAGCAGGTCAGGATCCAGGGCTGGGCCCACGACAACGCCGAGCACGAAGCCTTCGTGCACTGCATCGCGACCCCCATTCGCGACGCAACTGGCGCCGTCGTGGCCGCAGCCTCTTGTTCGGTACCGGTGGTGATGCTCAGCTATGAAGGATTGCTTGAGCTGCTGCCCGACCTCAAAGCCAGCACCGAGGCCATCTCCCGCGACCTCGGCTGGATCAGCCATGAAAGGAACTCAGCATGAGTGAAAAGACTGTAGTACTGACCGAAAATGCTCCGGCCCCGGCGCATGTATTTTCCCAGGGCATCCAGAAGGGCGGCATGTTCCAGGTATCCGGGCAGGGCCCGATGGATCCGGCCACCAACCAGTACATCGGCGAGGGTGACGTCCGCGTGCAGACCCGCCGCACCTTGGAAAACGTCAAGGCGATCCTCGAGGCCGGCGGCTCCTCGGTGGAGGACGTCATCATGTTCCGCGTCTACCTCACCACGCGCGACGACTTCCCAGCCATGAACGATGTCTACGGCGAGTTCATCACCGAAAACGTCCCCAGCGGCCAACTTCCGAGCCGCACTACGGTGTTCGTCGACCTCCCGCACGAAGTCATGCTCGTGGAAATCGACGCGCTGGCGGTAACGGGCTAACTTCGGTTTACGACAGGCAAATGGACCAGGGACACCGGAATTCCGGGGTCGCTGGTCCATTTCCGTGTCGCCAGTCCGTTAGAGCGTCGCTACAGCTCCGGCTGGCGCGCCGTCACTAGTCCGTCCGCCGTGGCAACAACAATCCCGTAAACCGTTTCCACCGGAAGGCCATTCCGGGCCCAATACTCAATGCCGCCGATCATTTCGCGTACCGGGTACCCGAGCTCGGCGAAGGCCAGGGCCGCGAAGGTACTCCCGTTGCAGCCCGGGCCCCACGAATAAACCACTACTGAACTCCGTGCCGGGATCAGCGCGGCTGCTCGCATTGGGATCTCTGCGGTCGGCAGGTGAACGGCTCCGGGGATGTGCCCGTGGTCCCACGAAGACTGACGGCGCGTATCAACCAGCACAAAGCTGCCGGGAGCCGCGTCCGCGACGTCCATGATGTCAATCTCGAACCGCAGCTTGCTGCGGAAGTAGGCGGACGCCGCGCCGCCCGGCCCGGCACCGGCCGTGGCGTCGGCCGCACCCCCGGCGTCAGCTGCGCCGCCCGCCCCAACCCCGGCACCGGCGTCGTTCATTGGCTTTTCCATCCGCACCCCTAGGCCAGCTTCGCGAGTTTGGCGTTGGCCCGTCGCGATCCCAGCTTGGCCGAGATGCGGAGGCTGGTTTCGGCGGCCATGGGACCTACTTCACGGACGCGTTTGGCGGTCATCCGGGACGACAACGAGGAGACGCTGAGGGCGGCAACCACGTGGTCGTCGTGGCCGAAGATCGGTGCCGCGACGCACCGGACCTCGGGCTCGTTCTCGCGGTCATCAATTGCATAGCCCCGGCGACGGATTGCGGCGAATTCCGCCCGCAGCTGCTCGGGATCCGTAATGGTTCTGTCGGTGATCGGCACCAGCTCGCTGGCCAGGATCGACGCCACCACTTCCTCAGGACTGAACGCCAGCATGGCTTTGCCTACCGCGGTACAGTAGGCCGGCATGGTCGCGCCGACCCTCGATGCCATGCGAACCGTTGCCTCATCCTCCACCTTGTCGAGGTAGACCACGTCGTGACCGGACAGGACCACAAGGTGGCAGGTGCTTTCTGTGGCGCGCATCAGCACCCGGAGTTCGGCGTTGGCGACGCTGCGCAAATCCAACCGATCCAAATAGGCCTGCCCCAGGCGGAGGCAACCGTGACCCAATCGGAAGCGGCCGCTTTCCGCGTCGCGTTCCAGCAGGTTTTCCTCCATCAGGGGCGCGGCCAAGCGCAGCACTGTGCTCTTATTGATCCCGGAGAGCTTGGTCAGCTCCACCAGGGCAAGTCCGTCGGCGCTCACCGGATGCTCCGCCACCACCGCCAGCAAAGCAAGCGCCTTCCGCAACGAGGCCGAGGAGTTCCGGGCCTCCGTGCCTTCTGTACCCACGTGTGTCCTATCCAGCGGCGCTGCGCTGCTCGGCGTCGTAATCGCGTTTCCAGCCAACCACGCCGGGCCTCAACTGCCAGGGTTTGGGCCCTGACAGCGGCCGGAATTCCACTCCCATGGCTTCCAGCCGTTCCAGATGGGCCCCTCCGAGCCTGGTCAGGAAACCATCGTAGTCCCGGTCCTCGGGCCGGGACCAGAGCACCTCCGCGACGGCACTCAGCCGCGGAAACGCTGCGAAGTGGACCCGCCGCGGCGAATCCAGGTGTTCGGTCCAGATGTTGGCCTGCGCCCCGAGGAGCCTGCCGGAATACGCGTCATGCGCACCGGCTGGCAGCGGTTCGAATTCATAGACGTCCTTCAGCGTAATGACGAACCCTACCGGCACGGGCTCGTCGTCGCCGTCGGCCTGACGGTGGTCGAGGTACAGCTTGTGCTCTGGGCACATGACCACGTCGTAGCCACTCTCAAGCGCCTTGATGCCCCCTTCATAGCCACGCCAGGAGGCAACCAGCGCGCCGTCAGGGAGTTCGCCGTCACCTATTTCGTCCCAGACGGACGTCACGCGCCCATGCCCGGCAAGGTGCTTTGCCAGCTGCCCGACAAACCAACTGTGCAGCCCGGAAACGTCCGGCAAGCCGAGTTCGGCGGCTTTGGCTTGCGCCTGTGCACTGGATTGCCACTGGGTCGGCGGAACTTCGTCCCCGCCCAAGCTGATCCAGCGGGAGGGGAAAATCTCCACCACTTCGTCGAGCACATTGCGGTAGAACTCCAGCGAAGTGTCCGAGACTTCCAGCACGGTCTCGTTGATTCCCCAGCGGGTCCAAACCTCTGCATCCGCACCCGCGCCCAGTTCCGGGTAGGCGGCGATGGCAGCCTGGCTGTGTCCCGGAACATCGATCTCCGGAATGACGCTGATGTGCCTTTCCGCCGCGAACGCGACCACTTCGCGGAGATCGTCCTGGCTGTAGAAGCCACCATGCGGAAGACCGTCGAAAATCCCGGCCCGCCACGAGCCCAGCGAGGACTCCCGCCGCCACGCTCCGGTCTCGGTGAGCTTCGGGTAGCGGTTGATCTGGATCCGCCAGCCTTGGTCGTCCGTGAGGTGCAGGTGCAGGACATTGAGCTTGTGCATGGCCATCACCTCGATGAACCGCAGCAGATTGTCCTTGGGCATGAAATGCCGGGCCACGTCCAGCATCACGCCTCGGTAACCGAAGCGGGGCTGATCCTGGATGGACACCTTTGGAACCTGCCATGCGCCTCCAACTTCCGCAACGGGCGCTTGTCGCAAGGCTGCGGGTCCCAGCAACTGCAGGAGCGTCTGCGCGGCATAGAAGGCTCCTGCCGGGCCACCCGAGTGAATCACGACGGCGGCGCCCACCTCCAGGCGATAGGCCTCAGCGTCGAGCTCCGGGTCAAGCCGAAGGCTGATGCTCGCATGAGCCACGGCGGCCGGAAACAGGTCCCAGCCCGTGGCCGCGCCGAGGGTCCGGGCCAGCCAGCGACGCGCGCCGTAGAGCTCCGGATCGGTGGCCAAGGTGGCGGCTGAGTCCAGTTCCAGGAAACCGTCGCCGGACTCAACCGAGCACGGAACGGGAACCAGCAGATCTGCAGCGCTCATCCTTTCACCGCCCCGGCCAGGCCGGACACGAGCTTTCGCTGCACGGCGATGAAGAAGATCAGCACCGGAATGGTCATGATCACGGAACCGGCCATGATGGCACCCCAATCGTTCTGGTCGGGCTTGAAGAAGGTCAACAATGCCATGGGCAGCGTCTGGTTCTCCTGGGCGGAAATGATGAACGTCTTCGCGAACAGGAAGTCATTCCACGTTGAGATGAAGGAGAACACCGAGCACGCCACCACGCCCGGTGCCACCAGCGGGAAGAGCACCGAGCGAACAAATCGGAAGCCACTTGCCCCGTCCAGACGCGCTGCTTCCTCGAGATCCACCGGCACGGCTGCCACAAAGCCACGAAGCATCCAGATCGCGAACGGAATGCTGAACCCGACGTGCACCAACACCAGGGAGCCGAGCTGGTTCAAACCCACCAGCGGTATCGCCTCGCCCGCGTTGCGGAGCAGGAAGAACAGCGGAATCGTCAGCGCTTCCACTGGCACCATCTGGGACACCAGGACCACGATCAGCAGCTTGGTGCGCATTTTGAATTCGTAACGGGTCAGCGCCACGGACGCCAGGAAAGCCAGCACTGTCGAAATGATGACGACCACAACCGCCACAATCACGCTGTTGAGGAAGTACCTGCCGAAATTGTTCACGGAAAGCACCCGCATGAAGGAATCGAACGACGGTTCCATGGTGAACGGTGCCGCGTCGCCGGCGTCGAGTGCTGTCTTCGGCTTGAGGGCCGAAAGGACCATCCAGAACAGGGGGAACGCGACGAGGAGCGCGATGGCGAGGGCCGCAGCGTCGGCGCCCCAACGGCGTCGTCCGCCGTTGCGGAACTTTTGCGGAGCTTCCGCAGGCCGGTTCTTTCGGAGTGAAACTTCGACGGCGGTCACAGGGCTTCTCCCGTTCTCTTGAGGATGCGGAGGTACACCAGGGTGATGATCATCAGCAGGGCGGTCATGATGACACCGAGGGCCGAACCGAGGCCGTAAAGGCTGGCCGCGAATGCCTGCTGGTAGCCGTAAACGTTCAGCACGAGGTTCTGTCCGGCGATGCCGCCGCCGTTGGTCATGATGTAGATCTGCGAAAAGATCTTGAAGTTCCAGATAATCGACTGGATGGTCACCACGATCACGATTGGCCGCAGCATGGGAAGCATGATGCTGCGCGCGATCCGGGGCATGGAAGCACCGTCCAGCCGGGCCGCCTCAATCACTTCGGTGGAGATCGCCTGGATGCCGGCGTAGACCGTCACGAGCACGAACGGGAACGAGCACCACACCACTTCGCTGGCTACCAGCCCAAAGGCCGACCACTTGTCGTAGGTCCAGGAGTAGCCGTTGAACTGCGTCAAGCCCACGGAGACGAGCACCTTGTTGACGAGCCCCAGGGTGGGGTCGAAGAGGAAAAGCCACACGGCGCTGCCGGTGACGGCCGGGGTGGCCCAAGCGCCGAGCGAGACCACGAATAGCGCAGTCCGGACCCAGGGCCGCAGCCGCGTAGCCAATACCGCCAAGGATGTTCCCACCAGCAGAGTCAGGACAACGCAAGCGCCCGCGAACAGCACGGTGTTGCCCAAAACAGACCAGAACTCAGGATCGGCGACGAGCTTCTGGTAGTTCTCCAGGCCCGTGAACTGAAGTGGTGCCTTGCCACTGACTTGGGCTTGGCGGTAGTCGTACAACGAAACGTTGATCAGCTGGAAAATCGGGTATCCCAGCAGCGCGATCAGGACGATGAACGCCGGAGCCAGGTAGAGCCACGGTTCCAGGCCGCGCTTGCGTAGCGAACGACGGCGGGAACTGCCCGCCGTCGTCGGCTTGCGGTTCCGCGTTCCGCTGGTCTTCGCTTTCGCCGATGCGAGCGCCGTCATGCACTACCTCCCGGTGCGGATCCGGCTCGAGACAGGAGACGCATCATTTGGATCCGAAGACCTTGTTCATGGCCTTGGCAGCATCGGCACTGGCCGTGTTGACGTCCGCCTTGCCGGTAACGATCTTCTGGTACATGCCTGTGAAGATGCCTTGGGCGTCGATCGTGGACCAGGTTTCCGTCACTGGGACAAAGTTGGTGCCGGCGGCGAGGGTCTTGATGAAAGGCGCAACTTGCGGGTTGGAGTCCGCCACGGTCTTTTGCACATCGCTGAAGGTGGGCAGGTTGCCCATGGAATCGAACATCTTTTGCTGGTACTTCTTGCTGGCCAAAAGCTTCACAAAGTCGGCGGCCAAGGTGTGGTGCTTGCTGCTGTTGAAGACGCCGAGGTTGTTGCCGCCCGCGAAGGCCGGGGCGATCGATCCAGCGGTCTTTCCGGGGACCGGAACTACGGCGAATTTGTCCTTGACGGCACTGGCAGCCACTGCCTTGTAGTTGAAGTCGCCACCGATCGTCATGGCTGATTTTCCAGCGATGAACTGCTGGACGCTGGCGTTTCCGCCGAATTCGGCGCAAGTCTGCGGCGGGCAGATATCGTCCTTGAGGAGCCGGGCGTAGGCAGAGATGCCGTCCTTGGATTCCGTCGAGTCCAACCCGGAGACAAAGGTATCGCCCTTCTTCGTGGCAATACTGCCGCCGTTTGCCCAGAGGTAGGGCATGGCGGAGAACTGGGCAGCTCCACCGACGGAAATGCCGAGCGTGTCCGGGTTCGCCGCACGGACGGCGCGGGCCACGGTTTCGACGTCGGCGAGGGTCTTGGGAACCTCGAGGCCTGCCGCCTTCAGGAGGTCGGTGCGGTAGTAGAGGGCGCGGACACCCACGAACCAGGGCACGCCGTAGTTCTTGCCGCCAATGTCGGTGGTGGCCAGGATCTTGCCGTCAAGATCCTTGGACTCGTCCCAGCCCTTGATGTCGGCGGTCATATCGGACAATCCGCCCGATGCCACATAGTTGGCGAGGTCCGTGTTGCCGAATTCGGCGACGTCGGGAGCGCTGGAGGGATCGTTGAACGCGGCCTTGAATCGCTCCGCCCGGCTGTCGACCGGGATGTATTGGACATCAACCTTGGCGCCACTGTGGCTGGCTTCGAAATCGGATACGGCTGCTTTGACTACAGCGGACTTGGGATCCTGGTTGACTTCCGAGAAGAGCCACACGCGGATGGTGCCGGACTTGTCGTCCGAGGATGATGCGGCGTTGTTCGACGTGGGCGGGGCGCAGGCCGTCAGGGCGAGGGCGGCGAGGGCAAAGGCAGCCGCAGAGCTTGCGATTTTCAATGGATCCTCCATGAGAAAAGGGTTGGTTGCCCGGCGGTTCCCCCGCGTCGGGTATGGAAGGAAACTTTACAAACATACTTATGTGAGCGGAAGCACAAGCGTCAAAAGGTTTGCATTGCAAAACGAGAATTTGTAAAGCGACCTCCTTTCATGACCTGGCGCATACCCCTCGGGGGTACTTGATTTATACCCCCCTGGGGTATACCTTTGCAACATGAGCACGGTCGATGTGAACCCCACAGATTTGAAGTCCACAGATTTGAAGTCCGCAGAGTTGAAGTCCGCCGAGTTGAACCCGGTTGACTTGAACCCGGTTGACTTGAACATTGCGCAGCCCGGCATCGAGATCGAGGACGGGGCGCATTCCCAACACGGCTACTCCCCCAACAAAGACGCCTACCTTCGGCGCCTCAAGCGGATCGAGGGCCAAGTACGCGGTATCGCGCGCATGGTCGAAGAGGACAAATACTGCATCGACATCCTCACGCAGGTCTCGGCCGCCACTAAAGCCCTGCACGCCGTGAGCCTCGGGCTCGTGGAGGAACATATTGGGCACTGCGTAGTCGGAGCCGCATCCGAATCCGATCCCATGGTTCGCGCAGAGCAAATCGACATCAAGGTCAAGGAGGCCGCCGATGCCATCGGGCGCCTGCTGCGGTAATCCCGCAAGCACTCACCACACAATCCAATTCACCACCAAGGAGCACGCCATGGGTCACACAGCCACCATCCAAACGAACGTCAGCGTTTCCGGCATGACCTGCGGGCACTGCGTTTCAGCCGTTAGCGAGGAAATCGAGTCCTTGGCCGGCGTGGAGAGTGTCGAAATCGATCTGAATGCCGGCGGAATCTCCACGGTCACCATCACCTCCACCCAGGAGTTGTCGCCGTCTGAAATCGGCGAGGCCGTAGCCGAAGCCGGCTACCTGGTAGTCGCCAACGAGGCCTAGGGGCCAGCGTGAGCAACCAGGAGATCTTGCACCAGCCAGGTACACGCGTCATCGAACTCGATATAGAGGGCATGACGTGCGCATCCTGCGTGTCCCGCGTGGAGCGGAAACTGGGCAAGCTCGACGGTGTGGAAGCCTCCGTGAACCTCCCCCTCGAATCAGCCCAGGTAACAGTTCCGGCAAACGTTACGGACCAACAAATCGTGGACACCGTCAACGCCACGGGCTACAAAGCCTGGATCCGCGAATCGAGGGCAACGCCTCCGTACGCCCACGCCCAGCCTGAACACGCGGAACACCACGAACCCGCCATGCTCGGCCCGCTCGAGACCGACGCCGGGCACCTTGGTACAGCGGGCCAGTCTGAGCAGGATCACAGCGACGGTGCCGGTGGTATGCCGCAGCATGCGTCTAAGCTGGGCCCACGCCGGCAGGGTCCCCTGGCCGAGCTTGCGAGGTTAGGGGGCCGGTGGGGCGGCACGAGCGAGCATGCAGAGCATGGCGCCGGTGCCGGCGCGGCTGGCGACCACAAAGCGCAAGCGCAAGGCGAGCACGACTTGCGCGCCCACGAAGACCATATGCATCACGGTCCTGCGGGCCGCCAGCTGAAGCCAAGACTGATCGCCGCCGCCACACTGACGGTCCCGGTCTTCGCCATCTCGATGATTCCGGCATTGCAGTTCCCGCAATGGGGATGGGTTGCCGCCGTTCTGGCACTTCCGGTGGTGACCTGGGCTGCGTGGCCCTTCCACCGCGCCGCTGCCATCAACGCCCGCCACTTCGCCTCCACCATGGACACGCTTGTCTCCATCGGCGTCCTGGCCGCGTACCTCTTTTCGGCCTGGCAGCTTTTCGCCAACCCGATGATGACGGAACACCCCGGCATGGAATCCGCGGGGACGGGCGGTGGGCTGTACTTCGAAGTTGCCGCCGTCGTCACTACATTCCTGCTCCTTGGCCGCTACCTTGAGGCCAACGCCAAAGCTAAGGCCGGCGATGCCCTTAAAGCCCTCCTGAATCTGGGCGCCAAGGACGCAACGGTGCTGCGAGACGGCGTCGAGCACAAGATCCCGGCCGAGCAACTCGTGGCCGGGGACGTCTTCGTGGTCCGTCCGGGCGAGAAGATCGCCACCGACGGCGTGGTGACGGGCGGTGCATCCGCCGTCGACGCTTCGCTGATCACGGGCGAATCCGTGCCGGTGGAAGTCGGCCCGGGCAGTCAGGTTACTGGTGCCACCATCAACACTTCGGGACGCCTTCTGGTCCGCGCTACGAGGGTCGGGTCCGAGACAACGCTGGCGCAGATGGGGCGTCTGGTCAGCCAAGCACAGACGGGCAAGGCCCCCATTGCACGGCTCGCCGATCGCATTAGCGCCGTATTCGTTCCGGTGGTGCTCGTCATCGCCGTCGTGACTTTCGTCTTGTGGCTCGTCCTGAACGGAGACCTCAATGCCTCGTTCACGGCTGCCGTCGCGGTGCTCGTGATTGCCTGCCCGTGTGCGCTCGGGCTCGCGACACCAGTGGGCCTGTTGACCGGAACCGGTCGCGGTGCACAACTCGGCATCCTCATCAAAGGCCCGCAGGTTCTTGAAGATACCCGCACCGTGGACGCCATTCTGCTGGACAAAACCGGTACCGTTACTAGCGGCAAACTGGCCGTCGGACACACAGTGGCCCTGAATGGCCACTCCCCTGCCGACGTTCTGTCTATCGCGGGTGCTGTTGAGGCAGCTTCGGAGCACCCTATTGCCCAGGCCATCGCCGCTGCAGCCAAGTCTGCGGTGCCCGACGCCGGCAGGCTCCCCAGCGTGAAAGACTTCAGTTCCGCCCCGGGCGGGGGAGTTCGCGGGACAGTTCCGGCGAACGGAAGCGGAGCTGAGCGCATTGTTGTCGCCGGCAGGACCGGCTGGCTGGAACAAAACGGGATCTTCCCCGACGATACGCAGCGCCAGGCCCTGGCCGCTGAGGAAGCCGGTGGCGCCACCGCTATCTGGGTTGCCGTGGATGGGGAGCCTGCTGGAATCGTCACGCTCAGGGACACCGTCAAACCCGGTTCGGCCGCAGCGATAGCAAGGCTCAAGGAACTTGGAATCCGGCCCATGCTGCTGACTGGAGACAATGCCGCGGTCGCTACCCAAGTGGCTGCCGCCGTCGGGATCGCCACGGAAGATGTGTTCGCGGGCATCCTGCCGGAAGGCAAAGTGTACGCGGTAAGGAAACTACAAGCCCAGGGATCCACCGTGGCCATGGCCGGGGACGGAGTCAACGATGCGGCGGCCCTCGCGCAAGCCGACCTCGGGATTGCCATGGGTTCGGGCACGGATGTTGCAATCGAGGCTTCGGACCTGACCGTGATGGGGAGCGATCTCGGCCAACTCGTTCAAGCCATCGAGCTATCCCGGAAGACCCTCACCACCATCAAGACGAACCTGTTCTGGGCGTTCTTCTACAACGCCATAGGCATCCCGGTGGCGGCCCTCGGTTTGCTTAACCCGATGATCGCCGGCGCGGCCATGGCAGCAAGCTCGGTCCTAGTGGTCACGAACTCGCTGCGGCTCCGGTCGTTCGCAAAATAGCCCCAACGCACTCGACTAACTGCCAGGTGTTGTCGCCAACCGGCCGGTAAGCGACAACAACTGCCCCATCAGTTTGGGCCTAAGCCGTTCCGAAACGAACGGCAGCCCGGGCCCTGGCTTTGGCGGCCTCCTCGTCGCGGCTCCGCGCTGGCGCGTGGGTCACGAGGGAATCGAGCAGATGCTGGGTGATGTGCGCGATCTCGTGGACGGCCTCAGCGAAGGCCTCCTCGTTCACCTTGGACGGCTTGGTGCTGCCACTGATTTTGCGCACGTACTGAAGGGCTGCAGCTTCCACCTCCGCCGAGGTGGCTCGTGGCTCGAAATTATGAAGGGTGTGGATGTTGCGGCACATACCAACATGCTAGGCCCCGGCCCGGTCTTCCGGGGTCCCTGAAATGACATTCTGCCCCGGAGTAGCCCCCGCCTCACCAGCCCGCCTCTCCACCCGGGGCGTCCGAGCAGGATCAGGCTTCCCACTAACATGGTGAACACCGAAGGTCCGGACTCACAGCGCCCGGACCTTCTGCGATTGCAGCGATCCCCACAAACCGCCAGCGCGGTCACAACCAATCGCGAGCCCGCGCGGGGATCGGTCTAGAAGACCCTCTCGGAAGGAACCGGCTCGACGTCGTTGGCGTGGTCAAGCTCCCGGGCCACCTCATGCTTGCCGGGCTCCGCGGCATCACGTTGGTCAGCCCGCAGCTCGTCAACACGTACCAGGACCACTCCGCAGACGATGAGCGCACCACCCAAGAGCTGGATGGTTCCGGGCAGTTCGGAAAGCAGCAGCCACGCCCACACCACGGCGAACAGAACTTCAGTGAGCGAGACAAAGGACGCCACCTTGGATCCGAGACTGCGGGCCGCCATGATACCGGTGACGTAGGACAGCACGGTGGACAGGATGATCAGGCCGGCCACGGAAACCCACCACGGCGTGGTCCACGGCCCGAGTTGGGTGTCCGCGGTGGCGAAAGTCATGGATAGCATTCCGGTCCCACCGGCAATCCAAATCAGGATGGAGCCTGCCATGAGACCGCCGGAGGCCAGGACGATCGGCGGAAGCGTGTCGTTCTGCTTGGCTGTGATGAAAAAGTAAATGACCAGGCAGACGGCCGCGGCCATGCCCCACAGGACGCCGGCGAAGTCCACCTTCACGGAGCCGGTCAGGTCAAGCACCAGGACGAGTCCACCAAGGGAAAGCAGCGTTCCGGCAGCGGTGAGCGCGCGGGGACGACGTCGGCTCGCTGCCCACAGCCACAGCACGATCATGGTGGGGGCGAGGTACTCGAGCAGCAGCGCGACCCCGACGGACAGCCTGGACACTGCATTGAAATAGAAAAGCTGGCATCCCGCAACGCCAATCACACCGAACAAGAGAATGGTGAGCCAGTTGTCCTTGAGTTGGTGCCAACGGCCCCGGAGGGCGACGACGGCGGGGATCACCAAGATGAGCGCGGCACCGCTCAGCCGGATGGCAACAGCAGCACCGGGGGTCCACCCGGTTTCCAGCAGGGACTTGGCAAATGAGCCGGACAGGCCGAAGACCGCTGAGGAGAAGAGCGCGAGTCCCAGGCCCGATGCCATGAAACCTCCAGCAGCAGCCCGGGTTGTTGCAGCTGACACGGCAGCCTCCTGTCAGGAGTAAAATGGGTTACGCTGCTGACAATACTCCCGAGAGATGTAAGGAGTCAAAGTGCTTTTTGCACCTGACACTGAAGTGGCGCTGCGCAGCGTGGTCAATTTGATCAATACGTCCGCCAACGGCACCGAATCCCTCACGAGCGTCGCCGAGCTTAACGCCTTCCTGGACGCGGAAGAATTCACCGGGACAAGAGCCGGGACCGAGGCCGAGCTACTCAGCGTGAAGCGCCTGCGGAGCCAGCTCGCTTCCCTGTGGACCTCCGATGAGGATGCGGCCGCAAAGACCGTCAACCGGCTCCTTACCGACGCACGCGCGCTCCCCCAGCTGGTCAAACACGACCATTGGGATTGGCACCTACACGCCACCACTCCAGAAGCGCCCCTCGCTGAACGCATGGGGACGGAGGCTGCCATGGCACTCGTGGACGTAATCCGCAGCAAGGAAATGGACCGCTTACGGGTGTGCGGCGCGGACGATTGCGACGCGGTCGTGTTGGATTTGAGCCGCAACCGCTCCAAGCTCTATTGCGACACCGGAAATTGCGCCAACCGCACGCACGTGGCTGCCTATCGAGCCCGAAAAGCGTCAGGTACAGAGTGAGCCAACGGCGTCACGTCGGGCAACTTTTCGGAGCGGACGACGGCGGTCTGCCGCGTGTTTCCGGGGTTGCCATGGTGGCCGGGCGGCTAAAAGTTGCGTGGCGTGACGCGAACCTGACAGTAACCTAGCGCTGGTCGGCGTCGGGGTTTTCCGTCTCGCTGCCCGACTTGGAGGGCGCAGAAGCGTGGCCGTGGCCCGGCTTCCTGGAACTCAGATTAACGCCCGAGCCTTTGCCGAGATGCTCGGCGTTTTCCTTGTGGCTCATGGAAAGCATGGCTGCGATAACGAGGCTCACGATGAATGCGATGCCGGCGCCGGTAAAGGCGAGGTCAAAGCGCGGAGTGCGGGCACTGCCACCGGAGGCGAAAATCAGCACGGCGAAGAAGATCACGACGCCCCAGAACGCGGAGAACATCAGCGGTCCCTTAACCGAGGTCCGCGCCTTGCGCGGCTCTCCTGGTTTCTGGTCAGCCAAGGTCATTCCTCCAATGTGGCGTGGGTGCCGGCGCCGTGCGCGCCGTGAGAGTTCTACGCAGAGTAGAACGTACGATTACTAGTTTACGGCCTCGGCGGAGGGGGTTCGCCCATCGTGCCGCAGGCTCAGACCGGAAAGCACCCACAAGACACCCGAGATGATGGCGCCACCACCGGCAACCCCGAGCAGTGCGTGTGCGCCAAGGCTGATGAAGAACGGCAACGCCACGGCGGTCCCGATTCCTACCACCCCGGAAATCATCCAGTCGCGGGCGAGTACGTGCCGTCCGCGCTGACGGAATCCTTGGACCAGTTCAGACAACCCAAGCACCAGCAGTCCCACGAGCGCGGAAACCGCCGCCCCGGTATCGGATTGCGTGATCAGGGCGCCAACCCCGCCCAGTGCAACAACGACCGCTACGGCAGCAGGAAGGCTGGCGGCAAGGAACCCGGCGCCCGCCGTTGCCAGGAGATAGAGTCCGGCAGCCCAGGCCAGAACTTGCACGGACGGCGAGCCCCAGAAGACGGTCACGGCTCCGAACACCAGCGCAACACCGGCACGGAGAAGGACGGGCTTCCAGAGCCCGGCTGCTGTGGGCGTGGATGAAGTCGCTGAAGAGGCGGGGAGAGTCACCCGTCCAGTTTAGTGCGAACCGAGGACCATCCACTTGTCCGTGCGGGCCCGCAGCCCCAACGTGACTCCGCGGGCCAGCATGTAGCCCAGCGCAAACGCTGCCCACAGCCACACGAGCCCCGCCGCGCCGTCGGGCCTTGTCAGGTGGACTGCGGCCAGAAGGGGCAGATAAACCGCAAGGTTCACGACGCCGGCAATCGCCAGGTAGCGGGCGTCGCCTGCGCCGATCAGGACGCCGTCCAGGACGAAGACGTACCCGGCGAGAGGCTGCCCGACGGCGAGCACCCACAGTGCCGCGGTGAGCGCGGACTGAACGCCGGCGTCGGGAGTGAAGAGGAAACCCGCCCAGGGAGCCGCCACCGCGAGGAGCGCGCCGGTCACCACACCGAAGCCCACGCCCCAGCGGATCATGGTGCGCGTGAGTTCGCGAGCCCGAGCCGGATGGGAAGCTCCGAGTTCCTTCCCGATGAGGGCCTGCGCGGCAATCGCCAAGGCGTCCAGGGCGAAGGCAAGAAAGGAAAAGATGGTCATCGCGAGTTGGTGCGCGGCGAGGTTCACCGACCCCTGGGAAGTGACCACCAGGATCGTGGCCAGGATTGCTAAGCGCAGGCTGAGGGTGCGGAGCATAAGCCAAGAACCGACGGTGGTCATCGTGCGGATGCCCTGCCAGTCGGGACGGAGCGAAACGCCATGGCGACGGGCATTTCGGCCCACCATCACCAGATAGACGGCAGCCATGGCCCACTGTGCGATGCTGGTGCCGATGGCGGACCCCGCGACGGACCAATGTAACCCGTAGACCAGGACCACGTTGAGGGCGATGTTAAGGGCGAAGCCCGCCGTCGCGACCACCAAGGGGGTGCGGGTGTCCTGCAGTCCGCGCAAAACACCAGTGCCGGCGAAGATCAGGAGCATGGCCACGAGTCCCGGCATGGACCAGCGCAAATAGTCCACGGCGTATGCCCGGACCTCGCCGTTGGCCCCGAGTAGCCCGACCAGCGGTTCAGCCGCGAGGAAGCCCGCCACCGCCAGGACCGTGCCCAGCAGCAGGGCCAGCCAGACGCCGTCGCGCCCTGCGGCGAGGGCTTTGGTGAGCTTTCCGTCCCCGATGGCCCGCGCCACGGCCGGAGTTGTCGAATATGCCAAAAAGACCATAAGTCCGACGGCGGTGTGCAGCAGCGCGGAAGCCAGGCCTACGCCGGCGAGTTGCGGGACGCCGAGGTGCCCGACAATTGCAGAGTCGGCCAGCAGGAAGAGGGGTTCGGCAATGAGCGCACCAAGGGCGGGGACGGCCAGGCGCAGGATCTCGCGGGCGTTGGAGGGCGCGGTGGGACGGGTCACTGTTCGGGGCACTTTCCCAGCCTAGCGGGGCCTCGGAGGTCACAAGGGTGGAGCGTCGTCCGGGGTCGAGGGATGGTTTTCCCGTGGCTGGCGAAGTGAACCTCATAGTTCCGGAGGCGGTTCGGCCGCGTCACATTTGTTGACACCTCAAGCAAAGTTCGAAAGGCTTGAGTTGAAGCTTCAACAAACCGACTCCGGCCATGGGAGCTTCGCGACAGTCAACCGCTACCCGAAACCGGTGCAATCACATGAACCAGTCCACCCTGACCAACACAGCCCTTACCGTCCTGCGCGTCATCGTCGGCTTCATCTTCGCCGCGCATGGCTGGCAGAAATTCAATGAGTTCACCATCGCCGGGACCCAAGCCGCTTTCGGCAAGATGGGCGTTCCGGCCGCCGACGTTGTGGCCCCGATCGTTGCAACCATCGAGCTGGTCGGCGGCATCGCTCTTATCGCGGGCGTGCTGACCCGCGTCTTCGCCGCCCTCCTTGCGCTGGACATGCTCGGCGCCTTGTTCCTGGTCCACGCCCCGGCCGGCCTGTTTGCGGACAAGGGCGGCTACGAATTGGTGCTGGCACTCGCCGCCGGAGCGGCGGCCGTGGCCCTGACCGGCGCCGGGCGGATCTCCGTCGACGCCGCAGCGTTCGGCAGGAAGGGTTCCAAGCTGGGGATCCTCGCCTAAGGGCTGAATTCGGCACCAAGCGCTTCCGCGCTGGCGACACTTTAACGGGCTGGCGACACCGGAATTCGGGCGTCGCCAGCCAGATTGCGCGTCGCCAGTCCGTTTGGGCGCCGCCAGTCCGTCATACTGCGCATCGGCATCCGCGCCGTCGATACACTCACGTCATGAGCGAGCTCCCCTCCCACTCCGTCACGCTGCGATTCCTTGCTTCCCCCACCGACGTCGGACACAGCGGGTCCGTCGACGCCGGAACGGTTCTTGAGTGGGTGGACAAAGCCGCCTACGCGGCCGCCGTTGGTTGGGCGAAGTCCTACTGCGTCACGGCGTACGTGGGAAACATCCATTTCGCCGATCCCGTGAACAGCGGAGACATGGTGGAGGTGGAAGCCACCATCGTCTACACGGGACGCTCTTCAATGCACATCCGGACCATCGTTTCCTCCGGCGATCCCAAGGGCGGTCCTGCAACGATGCGCAGCCAGTGCTTGGTGATCTTCGTCGCCGTCGGCCCCGACGGCAGGCCGGTCCCGGTCCCCCAGTTCGAGCCGTCGACGCCGGGGGAGATTGAGCAGCGAAACAGCGCCCTCGCCAGGATCGCCGTGCGGGAACAGATTGTCGAAGCCATGAACGCACAGGAATATACCGACGCCGGTACGTCCGAGCGGGTTGTTCTGCGTTTCATGGCGGCCCCCACCGATGTGAACTGGGGAGGGAAGGTCCACGGCGGCATCGTCATGAAGTGGATCGACGAGGCCGCGTACGTCTGCGCTTCCCGCTATTGCGGCAAGGACACGGTAGCCGTGTTCTCCGGCGGCGTGCGCTTCTACCGCCCGCTCATGATCGGCGACGTGGTGGAGGTCGAAGCCCGTCTCGTCTACACAGGCCGCAAAGGCATGCACATTGCGGTGCACGTGCGTTCAGGGAACCCGAAGAGCCGCGAGATGAATCTGACCACGTACTGCCTCACAGTCATGGTTGCCCGGGATGAGACCGGCACGTCCGTTCCGATCCCACAGTGGGTACCGGAGACGGACGAGGACCGGCGACTTCATGCCCACGCCCGCGAGCTGCTGGAGATCCGCGGAGGGGCGCCGGGAAACCGGATGCCGGACCACCTGCTGAATGGCGGGTAGGTCCCGCAGGACCGGACTGCCGGTCGGAGCTCGCGACGTCGGCCGGAATTAGAACCCGCCGCCGGTCTCGCCCGCCATGTTCGCGAAGCGCGAGTAATGGCCCTGGAAGGCAACCACAATGTCCTTGGTGGGGCCGTTACGGTGCTTGGCGATGAGGATGTCGGCCTCTCCGGCGCGGGGGGATTCTTTGTCGTAGACGTCTTCGCGGTGAAGCAGGATGACCATGTCGGCGTCCTGCTCAATGGAGCCTGATTCACGAAGGTCCGAGACCATGGGCCGTTTGTCCTGGCGCTGTTCAGACCCACGGTTCAACTGGGAGAGCGCAATGACCGGAACCTGGAGCTCCTTGGCCAGCAGCTTGAGGGCTCGCGAGAATTCTGAGACTTCCTGCTGGCGTGACTCCACCTTCTTGCCGGAGCTCATGAGCTGGAGGTAGTCGAGGATCACCAGTTTGAGGTCATGCTGCTGCTTCAGGCGGCGGCACTTCGCCCTGATTTCCATGAGGGACATATTGGGGCTGTCGTCAATGAAAAGGGGTGCGTCGTTCATGCGGCCCATGGTGGTGGCGATCTTGGACCACTGTTCGTCCTTGATGGTGCCCTTGCGGAGGTCCTGAAGGCCAATGGTGGCCTCCGCGGACAGCAGTCGCATGGCGATTTCATTCCGTCCCATTTCCAGGGAGAACATGACGGTGGCGAGGTTGTGCTTGATGGCAGCGGAACGGGCGAAGTCCAGCGCGAACGTTGACTTACCGACGGCCGGGCGCGCGGCGATGACGATCATCTGGCCCGGGTGCAGACCATGGGTGAGCTCATCAAGTTCGTAGAACCCGGTGGGGACGCCCGTCATGCCTTCCCCGCGGTGGCCGGATGCCTCGATCTCGTCAACGGTGGATTCCATGACGTCCTTGAGCGCCACGTAGTCTTCCGCGGTGCGGCGTTCGGCCACGGCATAGATCTCGGCCTGGGCCTGGTTGACGAGGTCTTCCACCTCGCCGTCCTGGCCGTAGCCCATCTGGACGATCTTGGTGCCGGCGTTGACGAGGCGGCGCAAGACGGCCCGTTCAGCCACGATTTCGGCGTAGTAACCGGCGTTTGCCGCCGTGGGCACGGTCTGGATGAGCTCGTGCAGGTAGGCGGGGCCACCGATCCGGTTGATCTCACCGCGCTTGGTCAGCTCATCCGACACCGTGACAGCGTCTGCGGGTTCGCCGCGGCCGTAGAGGTCGATGATGGACTCATAGATGGTCTCGTGGGCCGGGCGGTAGAAGTCATGGCCGCGGACAAGTTCCACGACGTCGGCGATAGCGTCTTTGGAGAGCATCATGCCGCCAAGAACTGACTGCTCAGCGGGGATGTCCTGGGGAGGTTTGCGGCTGGCGTCCGATGTCCGGCCGCCCTCGATCGAATCCAAGTGCGTAACTGACAAGCCGTCCTCCATTGTGTACCGCGGCAGATAACTGTTCCCGGCGGTGCGGTAGGCCAATGCCCCGGTGTGGGTTGTTCCGACCGCCCGATTTCTGCCGGCTGGTCCAAACTGTTCCGTAGGGCACTGACAATTTTGGATTCCCCGATTTCCACAGCTTTTCCACAGACCGGCCGCGGGCACGCTGGTTACCGACGGCGCCATGGCGCCGCACACGAGAAATAGGGGTTTTCCAAGTACCTAAAGCAGGTACTCAGCCACGTTAGCCCTGCTTTTCCGAGGCACCAAGCCGGGCTTGTGGATAAAGTGTTGAAAACATGCCCCTACTTGTGCACAGTCTGTGCAGTACCCTGTGGAAAGAGAAATTCTTTTTCCGGAAAATGGCCCTTGAACTGGGGAAACGTTCTCCATGCCATGTGGATCAAAAGTATTTTGGTCCACCGCTCATCCACAGGCCAATTCGCCCAATCCACACTCCCGAGCCCACTCAACGGCCCCAAGAGGGATAAATATGCCAAAAATGTGATGCTCCCCACAATCACCTTCCGAATTTGACAGCAGGCTCTCAGAAGCTATGCCGAAACAGGAATGTGCTGTGGATAACTGCGTTCTGACATAAGCTCTAAGTATGGGTTTCACCGTTGGGGATGTACTGCTGGTCGCAATGCCCGTTGTCATCCTTGTGGCGGTGATCTGGGCCCTGACGGCGGCATTCAAGCCCCGCGACACTGGGTTGTCCGACGCCGAACGCTATCAGCGGGAGTTGGCTGCCCGTTCGGCAGCCCACCAGGCCGCCCAGGTGCAAGCGGCAACGGCGGCGAGGGCACGCATCGATGCGTCCACAAGGCCAAGCCAGAACGCACAGCAACAGTCCCAGCAGGACAGCCAGTCGCGCGCGGCGCTGAAGGCGCAAGTCGGGGCCAGCCCTGGGGTCGGCCAGGCGGGCTACAACGGCCCCATCCTGCCCAACGGGCAGTTGAATCCACAGTTTGCGCTGCAGTTGCAGGGCATGGTCCGCAGTGGACAGAAGATCCAGGCCATCAAGCTTCTCCGCCACGAAACGCACTCGGACTTGTTGACCGCCAAGAACTACATAGATCGGCTTTAGCGCATGGAATCCCTACTCGTTCCGGTCGTGATCCTAGTGGCCGTCGCAGTCGGCGTGCTCCTGATCAGCCGCGCGCTCTCCCGCAGCGCAGCAGAACGTCGCGGCAATGCGGCCGCAGGCAAGACGGCCGAGGACCCTGTGGAGCTGGCCCGCGAGGCCGCCGCAAAGCTCAGCGAGGATCAACACCGGCAGCTATATTCCCTGATCGCCCAAGGCCAGGCCATGGCGGCCATCAAGCTGTACCTCAGCGCCACTGGAGAAGGCCTGCGCGCCTCACGGGACGCCGTCGGCGCCCTTGCAGCGCACCCGCAGCCCTTCCGCAAGCCCGAACCCGCTCCGCAGGACCTCATGCCCGACGACGACGAGCCGGAGCGCTTCCCGTACCGCTACCGGGCGATCGCCAGCAAGGGGGACGTCACGCGTGAGGTGAGCAGCAACATGCTCAATGATGAGATCTACGGACGGATCCGCACCCTGGCCCGGAGCGGCGACGTCGAAGCCGCAGCGTTGGCCCTGACCAAGCATTCCGACATCAGCATGAAGCAGGCCCGCGAGTTCATCGAGCTGCTGGACGACTGATTCCTGTTGCGGGTAGCCCAGCCGCGCCTAGCGTCCGGCCGTGATCCCCGCGAGGAGCTGTTCGAAAGGCAAGGATTCCATCGCCTCCGCCTTGCGGTGCGGCTGTTCCCCATTCAGGAGCTGGGTAAGCTCGCCCGCCGCCCGGTCCACGCGGACTGATAGCGGGGACGCGCCGTCGTCGCTGTTTCCCCAATCCTGGGGGCCGGCGAAAACGGATGTCTGGGTCATCCTGGTGCGAAGGTAGGTGAAGAGCGGACGCATGGCGTAATCGAGGACCATTTGGTGCCGGTCGGTGCCGCCCGTGGCGCCGAGAAGGACTGCCTTGCCGTCGAGGGATTTCGGGTCCAGGACGTCAATGAAGGACTTGAACAGCCCACTGTAGGAGGCGCTGAAGATGGGCGTCACTGCGATGATGCCATCGGAGTCCTCGACGCCGGCGATCACCTCTGCCAGGCGCGGCGCGGCATAGCCCGTCACGAAGTTGTTGGCGATATCCACGGCCAGGTCCCGGAGTTCAATGACATCCACCCGCACCTCGTACCCGGCGTCGCCCAACTGGCGCTTGGCGGACGCGGCGAGCTGGTCTGCAAGGAGCCGGCTCGACGACGGGACACCAAGTCCGGCGGAAAGGACGGTTATGCGGCGGGTTTCCATGGCGATCTCCTGTTGCTCGGCGGTTCGATGGCTCAAACCAGAGTACATGCGTTTGCATCTATACTCCCAAACTGTGCCCCTACCCCTTTTATTCCCTCGCTACACCCCCACGGTTCCCTGGATGCAGGTAACGACACTGCCGCCTACCCAGACGTCGCCATCCGCCTCCTTGACGTGGATGCGGCCCGCCCGGCCCACACAGTGCCCTGCGGGGCGACGTACTCTTCTGGCGCCCGGCCGCTCCCCAGGACTTGCTCGGCAGATTCGAGCAGCACACCGATCCACTGCGGGCCGTTGACCAGCCATGAGGCATCCAGGAGCGCGGTTATCGGCGGCGACGACGACTGCGAGCTACCACCGGCGGTGCGCGCGCAACGCAAAAGACCCCCGCCTCCGGAAACCGGAAACGGGGGTCCTTCGAGCTACGTCAGGAATTACCGCTGCGTGATGCCCGCTCGAAGCTTCGCAAGTCCCCACCGACTCCCAGCCTTCGCAAGCTCAGGCCGGGACCCTCGTCGGTGTGGCCCCACAGCTTCCAGTGAACCCTGCATTACTTGCTTGCAACGACCTCAAGGTCGATCACAGCGGAAACGTCCTCGTGCAGGCGGACGTTGGCCTGGTACGAACCAACAGACTTGATGTGGTTCGGCAGTTCAACGTTGCGCTTGTCGATGGAGCCGAGGCCAGCGGCCTCAACTGCAGCAGCGACATCTGCCGGCTTGACGGTGCCGAAGAGACGACCGGTCTCGCCGGCCTTCACTACGAGCTTGACCTTCTTGGAAGAAAGCGCAGAAGCCTGGGCCTGTGCAGCTTCAACCGAAGCATGGGCACGAGCAGCGCGGGCAGCCTTGATGGACTCAACCTGCTTCTCGCCACCCTTGGTCCAGGTCAGAGCGAAGCCGCGGGGCAGCAGGTAGTTACGTGCGTAACCATCCTTGACCTCGACAACATCGCCAGCAGCACCGACACCGGTTACTTCGTGGGTCAGAATGAGCTTTGCCATGTTAGTTAATCCCTTCCTTAGCCGCGGCCAGCGCCGGAGTAAGGCAGCAGAGCAACTTCGCGGGCGTTCTTGATTGCCTGGGCGATTTTGCGCTGTTCCTGCACCGTGACGCCAGTGACGCGACGGGCGCGGATCTTTCCGCGGTCGGAGATGAACTTGCGCAGCAATGCTACGTCCTTGTAGTCGATGACAGTGATGTCAGCGGCCTTCAAGGGGTTGGACTTTGGTTTGGGCTTACGGAGTTCAGCCTTAGCCATCGTGGAGCTCCTTTTCTATGGAGCCCGTGGAATGGATCCACGGGATGGTGGTGCTCGACGGCCGTTGCCACCCGGGTGCCTCGCGGCACTTCCGGCAGGTTCCGGCGTCGAACTTTTGAATGTTTAGAAGGGAGGTTCGGAATCCGGGCCGTTGCCCCATCCACCCGCGTTGCTGACACCCGGGGTAGCCCAGGGGTCTTCCTGCGGTGCGGATTGGCCGCCGCCCCATGTTCCGCCGGAGTTGCCGCCCTGGCTTGCACCAGCGCCGCCACCCCCGAAGCCGCCGCTGTTGTTGCCGCCACCAAAGCCGCCCTGGCCACCCTGACCGCCGGAGCGCTGGGTGCGGTTGACCTTGGCGTTGGCGTAACGCAGGCTCGGGCCGATTTCATCGACTTCGAGCTCGATAACGGTGCGCTTCTCGCCTTCCTTGGTTTCGTAGGAACGGCTCTTCAGGCGGCCGGAAACGATCACGCGCATGCCCTTGGTCAGGGATTCGGCGACGTTTTCAGCTGCTTCACGCCATACCGATGCGCGGAGGAACAGGGTTTCCCCGTCCTTCCACTCATTGGACTGGCGATCGAAGGTCCGGGGAGTAGAAGCGATGGTGAAGTTCGCTACCGCCGAGCCTGACGGTGTGAACCGCAGTTCGGGGTCATTGGTGAGATTACCGATGACCGTAATAGTGGTTTCGCCTGCCATCTACTGCCTCCTTGTTCGTTCCTGCGGGGTAAAGAATGAAAGCCGGGAGCTGAAATTACTCAGCAACGACCTTCTGCTCTTCGGGGCGGGTGATCTTGGTGCGCATGATGGTCTCGTTGAGACTCAGCTGGCGGTCAAGTTCCTTGGCGGTTTCCGGCTTGGCGGTGAAGTTCACCACGGCGTAGATACCTTCGGACTTCTTCTTGATGTCGTAAGCGAGGCGACGACGGCCCCAGATGTCAACCTTTTCGATGGTTCCACCATCGGTGGTGATGACACTGAGGAACTTCTGAAGCGTCGGCTCTACCGTACGCTCTTCGACCTCGGGGTCGATGATTACCATCAATTCGTAAGGACGCATATGTGAACCCACCTCCTTTGGGCTAAGCGGTTACGGCATTTCCGTAACAGGAGGTTCATTTGCGATGAACCGTGCGCACGACCCGTTCCAGAAGCGGAAGCAGGGCGCAGCACAGACTTCAATATCTTAGTCCATTTCCCGTGTCTAAGCCTATTCGGCGTGTCGGCGGAGTGGAACGGACGGCTTCGCGTATGTGGATAACTCAAGAAGCGCGGATCAGCCGCCGGCCAGGGGCGGCAAGGCTCGGGCAGACTGAATCCATGACGATCCTCAAATCCACCGCCCTCTTTGTCCTCGCGGCCTTGGCCGAGATCGGCGGGGCTTGGCTCGTGTGGCAATCGGTCAGGGAGGCCAAGCCCTGGTGGTGGGCAGGCCTTGGGATCGTGGCCTTGGGCATCTACGGTTTCGTCGCGGCGTTCCAACCGGACGCGCACTTCGGGAGAGTCCTTGCCGCTTACGGCGGCGTGTTCATCGCCGGATCCTTGGCCTGGGGAATGCTCCTGGACGGCTTCCGGCCGGACCGCTGGGACATTATCGGAGCCGTGATTTGCCTCATGGGCGTCGCAATTATTATGTTCGCGCCGCGTCCGGGAAATTGACAGCACGCCCGCTAGCACCCGTGACATGATCTGACTATGAATGCTGCCGCAGCAAAGAACCAAGGGCCAAAGTCCACCCGGGCGAAGCGGTCCCAATTGCGATTTCTGCTGATGATCGTCACTGGCATCGCTGGCGCGGTTGCGACGGGAATATGGGGTCAATGGATCTACGCGCCCGCCGCTGGCTGGGCAGTGGCCGCGGCGGTCTACAACGTTTTCGTGTGGACAGTCATCACCCCGATGAAAGCCGATCAAACCGCAAGCCACGCCACTGAAGAAGACCCCCGGCGGACCACTTCCGACCTCCTCATCCTGTGTGCAGCCATCGGTTCGCTCGCCGCCGTCGTGCTGGTGATGATCGGCGCCAAGGACGCGCATGGATTCGACAAATTCATGCTCGCCCTGCTTGCCCTCGGCGGCGCAGTAGCGTCGTGGCTCCTGGTGCACACCCTCTTCACCTTGCGCTACGCGGAGGTGTACTACACGTCCGATCCGCCCCGCGGCATCGAATTCAACCAAAAGGAACCGCCGCAATACACGGATTTCGCCTACATGGCGTTCAGCCTCGGGATGACCTACCAGGTCTCGGACACATCGATCACCACCAGGCAGATGCGATCCGCCGCCTTACGGCACAGCTTGCTCGCCTATGTTTTCGGCGTCGGGATCCTGGCCACCACCATCAACCTCGTGGTGAGCCTCGCATCCTGAGCCTCGCCGCCTGAATGCTAGATCGCGGTGCGGAAGAACAACTCCGCCACTGCGGCCAGATGACGCGGGTCCTCAACACCGCACAGTTCGCGTGCCGAGTGCATCGACAAAAGGGGCACGCCGACGTCGACCGTCCGGATCCCCAGGCGGGTAGCCGTCAGCGGGCCGATAGTAGAGCCACACGGGACGTCGTTGTTGGAGACGAACTCCTGGTACGGGACGCCCGCCTCGCCGCAGAGCCGGGCCCAGAAGGCCGCGCCGGCGGCGTCCGTCGCGTAGCGCTGGTTGGCGTTGATCTTGAGGAGCGGTCCGCCGTTGAGGATGGGCCGGTTGGCGGGATCGTGCCGCTCGGAGTAGTTGGGGTGGACGGCGTGGCCAGCGTCCGCGGAAACACAGAACGACGCCGACAACGCCTGGCGCTGTTCGCTCACCGTGGCGCCGAGGCCGTCGGAGATCCGGGTGAGGATGTCTTCGAGGATCGGTCCGCAGGCACCGGAGCGCGAGGCGGAGCCGATTTCTTCGTGGTCGAAGGCCGCCAGGACGGCGATGGGGCCGCCGGCGGGCGCACCCGCGGCTGCGTGCGCGATGAGTGCTGCAAGTCCGGCATGGGTCGAAGACAGATTGTCGAGCCGTCCCGAAGCGAAGAATTCACCCTGGGCTCCAAACACCTCCGGCGCCTGCGTGTCCGCGACGACGATGTCGTAGCCGCCGATCTGGGCGGGATCCACCGAAGCCCCGGCCACGGAATCAGCCAGGATTGCCAAGACGTCCGCGGAGTTGGGATCGCCGAGCCCGAACACCGGATTCATGTGCTGCTGCTTATCCAGCGTGAGGCCGTCATTGACGGTCCGGTCCAGGTGGATGGCCAACTGCGGAAAGCGCAGGAGCGGTCCAGTTGCCGTGAGGTGCTGGGTACCGTCCAGCATGACGAGCCTCCCGGCCAGCCGGAGTTCACGGTCCAGCCAAGAGTTCAACAGAGGGCCGCCGTAGACCTCAACGCCAGCCTGGAGCCAGCCGAACTTGCCTGTTGTTGGCTTGGGCTTGAGCTTGAAGGAGGGAGAATCCGTGTGGGCCCCGAGGATGTTGAATGCCGTGGTGGGAGCCGCGCCTTCCAGTGTCACCCAGGCGATGAGGGCCCCATCCCGGATGACGTAGAAACGGCCAGCGCCGCCTTCCCATCGCTGAAGTTCATCGAGGGCCGTGAAACCGGCGTCGTCGAGCCGGCGCGCGGCCTCGTAGACAGCATGGAAGCTCGACGGCGATGCGCTCACATACGCGCCAAGGTCCTGGATGTGGTCAGCAGCGGAGTTCGAAGGCATGGCTCCGAGTCTAGCTGTGTCCCCGGCGACGCCGTCCCGGATCAGCGATGCGGTATTTCCCTGACGATGCGGTATCCCCTCCGCGTCGTCAGGGAATCACCGCGTCCTCAGGGTATCTCCGGGTCGTCAGGGTATCCCCGCGTCGCGAGGCGGCGCCGACAGTCCAAACAGTCCTAGTAGTCCGGGTTACTCGGGATCACGAGTCCTGTTTCGTACGCGTAGACCACCACTTGGACCCGGTCCCGCAGGTGCAGCTTGGTGAGGATCCGGCGAACGTGGGTCTTGACCGTGGCCTCGGACAGGAAGAACTTGTGGGCGATTTCCGCGTTGGATAGCCCTCCCGCGATGGCCTCCAGCATTTCAGTTTCGCGTGGCGTGAGTTCTTCGAGCAGGGGATCGCGGGGCTGGGCCGGCGCCTGCCCGGGCACCCGGCCCCCGCGGACGTAGGTCTCCAGCAGCCGCTGGGTGACCCTCGGAGCCACTACGGCGTCGCCGCTGGCTACGAGCCGGACGCCCTGGACCAACTCGGCGGGCGCAACATCTTTGAGCAGGAAAGCGGATGCTCCGGCCTGCAGCCCGGAGAAGGCATATTCATCGAGGTCGAAGGTAGTCAGGATGATAATCCTCGCGTTGGACGCCGAGGCCGTGATCCGCCGTGTGGCTTCGATTCCATCCATGGCAGGCATCCGGACGTCCATGAGGACCACGTCCGGCTCCAGTTCCTCCACTTTTCTCACCGCTTCGGCGCCGTCGGAGGCTTCGCCGACCACCTCGAGGTCCTCTTCGCCTTCCAGGATGAGCCGAAATCCCATGCGCAGCAGGGGCTGGTCGTCCACCAGCAGAACCTTGATGGGAGCGTTGTCAGTCATGATTTCCCCTTGTCTCCATTCCAATTCAGCTCCGCATGGACCCTCCACCCGCCGTTCATGCCAGGACCGGCATCTACGGTGCCAGCATAAATTCCCGCACGTTCACGCATCCCCGCGATGCCCTGGCCTGTTCCCAAGGCAACCTCTTCGGTCCCCGGGTCCCGGGCGCCCCGGCCGTCGTCGCGCACTTCAATGGTGACCGAGTCACCGTCCCGCACGATCTGCACATCCACCTGGCTCAACGAGCGGCCATACCGGAGCACGTTAGTGAGGGATTCCTGCACGATCCGGTAGACGGTGAGCTGGAAGGCCGGGTCTTCGGGAAGGGCAGGGCCCGTATGCGAATAGTGCAACGGCAGCCCTGCTGTCCGGAATCCATCGAGCAGCTTGCTCAGGTTGTGGCCACTGACCAGGGGCGCCAAAGGCGCCGGGCCGCCGGAGTCGTCCCGTAGCACGCCAAGGACTCGGCGCATGTCGGCCAACGCCGTCCTGCCGGTGCGCGAGAGCTCACCGAGCACCTCACCTGCGCGCTCCGGATCCTTCTTGACCACGACGGCGGCACCGTCCGAGAGACTGATCATGACCGTCAGGGAGTGGGCCACGACGTCGTGCATCTCGCGGGCGATCCGGTTGCGTTCGGTGACCGAACCCAAGCGGGCCGTGCGCGCCGCCCAGGCCCTGATTTCGTTCTCGTGCTCACGCCGCTGCCGCACCGAAATACCGATGCCGGTGGCGATCAAATTCGACAACACAATGCTGACCGCGGCGGTGATGTTGCTGATGAGGTGGAAGTTCTCCGGAAGGGCCTCGGCGTTGGACGGCGTAGCCGGGCTGATCCACATAAACAGGTACACCAAGGTCAGCGGCAGGCTCGCCG
This sequence comes from Arthrobacter rhizophilus, assembly GCF_026241105.1. GTDB lineage: Bacteria > Actinomycetota > Actinomycetes > Actinomycetales > Micrococcaceae > Arthrobacter. The sequence goes on from NZ_JAPFFT010000004.1 coordinate 34,312, forward strand.
CGCCAAACACCGCCAACGTGAAGGTCCGGGTCCGCGCCACTGCCACCGCGTAGAGCGCAAACCACAGCCCTGCGGAGACGTTGGATCCCCAAGGGTTCAGTAGCGTCACGGCCACTTCGAGGACCGCCACGGCCGCGGTGACACTGAGGGGGTAGCGGCGCCGCAGGAACAAGATGGCCGCAATGGCAATGAGCAGCGCGGCGGCCAACCACTTGCCGTCCACGATGGAACCAATGAAGGTGGGCAGTGCCAAGAGCGAATAGCAAAGCACCACCACCGCGTCCATGACACGTGGGTGTTCGAAAAGGTAGCGGCGGATCCTGCCGCGGCGGCGCAGGGTGATTTCAGCAAAGGACGCATCGGCCACGTGGGCCGACGCGTCCTGTGCTGGCAACTGTTCACTCATGGCTTGAGCCTAGTGTGGCATTGCCTGGAGTGACTGTTCCTGGATTTCGGTTCAAGCGGTTCCAGATCAGACGTCGCGCCTCTTGAGCGCTATGAGGGCCGGAACCATGAACAGGATGACGTAGCCGAGGAACACGAGTCCGCCCGCCCACGGGTCCAGGATGCCGTCCGCGTGGCCGATCGACAAGAACCGGCCACCTGCTTCACTCGGCAGGTACTGGGGAACGTACTTCCAAAAATCGCCCGGCGCGAACGTGAGGAACTGGCCGGCGAACGGAAGCACGAACATGATGGCCACCAGGACGGTAATGCCACCGGCCGGGTTCTTGAGCAGAGTTCCGAGCGAGAGCCCGATCAGGGCAACTCCGGAGACGTACAGCCCTCCGGTGAGGACGCTGTACAGGACTCCATCCGTGCTCCAGCCAAGGTCAACCCCGAAGTTGGCGAACATGGGAGACGCCAACAGGAAAGTCACGACGCCGGCCACGATCGACAGGACATAGGAAACAACAATCAAGACGACGGCCTTGGCACCGAAAGTGGAGAGCCGGCCCGGGGCCGCGTTCATTGTTGAGCGGATCATGCCCGTGGCGTACTCGGAAGCAATGAAAAGTACGGCCAGGGATCCCATGATCAGGATGCCGATATTCAGGCCTGCGTTCGGAAGGTTGTAGAGATCGAAACCCTGCCCCGGAGGGAATGACTGAATGGCCTGCTTCGCCGTCATCGTGTGGCCCTGGCGGCCAACCGTGACCAACTGGTTGACGACGTTCCAGCGGACCAGGGCGGACAGGAGGCCGATGCCGACAATCGCCACGAAGGTCAAGACCAACAAAAGCTTGGTGCTCATGAGGGTCCGGAACTTGATGGATTCTGAGTTAAGCACCCGGAGGAAATTGACGCCGCCGGTCCCGGCTGACGGGATCGCATGCTTCTTGCTGATGGTCGTGGTGCTCATGACTGGATCCCTTCCATGGTGGCAGCGGAAGTGGCTCCGACGCCGGCGGGACTGGCGTCCAGCGGCCCGCCTGGGGCTCCCGGCCCGCCGGTAATGTGCGAGTGGTACTCCACCTCGTCCTTGGTGAGCTGGAAGTAGGCCTCTTCCAAGGAGGAGGTGAGCGGTGTGAGCTCGTAAACCAGGACCCGATTGTCCAAAGCGAGCTGTCCGATGCGGAGCGGCTCCACACCGTACACTTCCAAGGTCTCGCGCTCGTTCTGCTCAACCCGGACGCCGTCGCGGGCCAGCAACTCGGACAAGCGCGTGGTCTCCGAGGTACGTACCAAGGTGCGCTTGCGGGACTGGCTCTCGATCAGCGCATCCACCGAGGTGTCGGCGATGATCTTGCCGCGGCCAATCACGATCAGGTGATCAGCGGTCTGGGCCATCTCGGACATGAGGTGGCTGGAAATGAAGATCGTTTTGCCTTGGCTTGCCAGGTAGCGTGCAAGGTTCCTGACCCACTGGACGCCCTCGGGGTCCAGTCCGTTGACCGGTTCGTCGAGGATGAGCGTCTGGGGATCACCCAGGAGCGCGTTCGCGATGCCGAGCCGTTGGCCCATGCCGAGGGAGAATCCGCCGGCTTTCTTCTTGGCGACTGCGGTGAGGCCCGTCATTTCGATGACTTCCTCAACGCGGGAGTTCGGAATCCCGTGCGTCGCAGCCATGGCCCGCAAGTGGTTGTAGGCGCTGCGGCTCGTGTGCACCGCCTTGGCATCAAGCAAGGCCCCCACTTGGTGCAATGGCGCTTTGTGCTGGGAGTAGTGCCGACCGTTGACGGTGACGTCGCCCGACGTCGGACGGTCGAGACCCATGATCATGCGCATGGTGGTGGACTTGCCGGCGCCGTTCGGGCCAAGGAAGCCCGTGACTTTCCCGGGTTGTACGGTAAAGCTGATTCCGTCGACGGCTGTCTTTGCGCCGTAGACCTTCCTCAAGCCTGTTGCCTCAATCATGGAAGCGTTCCCTCCGCTTGCTGCAGCTATGTGTTGACTGTAAGTACAACGCTAGCCACCTGCGCAGCGGAATTCGCCGGTCTCAGGGATGATTCAGGGTCTGGCCAGGGTAGTCCCTATTGATGATGCCGGCCGGGTCCGGGGGAGCCTCCGGGTCCGGGACAGCTCTGCGAGAGCCCCGGCAAAGGCCTAGGAAAGCGGTGAATAGACCCGCAGCGCGCGACGCCGGACCGTGAACTTTGCGGTCCGCACACCAGGCAACGGCTCGCCGTCGACCGCTATCACGAGCGGTTCCCCGACCGCTTCGATGCTGATCTCTGAGGCCTCACTCAGATGCGTCACTTTCGACGTGGCCACAGTTCCCGTGAGGACTGCCCACAGCAGCCGCAGCCGCGCAAAGGGCTCGTCGGCCGTCACCATGCGGATGTCCAGCACGCCATCGTCCAGCACGGGCCGCGTCAGTGGCGCCAAATCCCGCGGGTAATAGCGGCCGCGGCCCAAGTAAAGGATCCACAACTTGTGGTGCACCCCGTTGATAAGGAGGGTGGTGGGGGTTGCCGCGCCAAAGGTGCGCATCCCGGCAACGAGCCCCGCAAGGGGCTTCCCCAAGGCAGGCTGCAGCCGCTCGCGGCGCCGCACCAAGTTCGGGTACACGCCAATGCTGGCTGTATTCAGCATCATGAGCTCGGTGACCTCATCCTTGCCATCGACGCCCCGGCCCGCCGTCACGTGGCCCAGGTCCGTCCACGCCGCGGCTCCCGTCATGGCAGCCTCCAGGGCACCTTCCAGCGACCGGGCGTCGACGTCGCGCGCGAAATGGTTGAGCGTACCGCCGGGCAGCACCAGCAGCGGGAAGGAATGCTCGACGGCGGCATCCGCGGCGGTGCCGACAGTTCCGTCCCCGCCCCACACGCTCAAGGCCTTCGTCCCGGGCTTCTCCGCGGCGGCCCGGATTTCATCCGCGATGTCCCCGCCTTCAGTAATCAAGTGAATATACGCCTTAGGGAATATTTCTTGAAGCTGTGTTTCAGTGTCCGGCGAGTAGGAACCTCCGAGGGCGTTGACCGCGATACTCAGCCCCTCGCCGTCGTCGATTGCTGGAGCTTCGGCCGGCGAGCGCTCTGTGTCCGGAACTGGTGGCCGCAGAGGCCACCATTTTCGTGTCAGGAGGGCCGCTCCGGCGCCAATCGTCGAGCCGAGCAGGACGTCAGAGGGCCAATGGGCTCCCGTATGCACGCGGGAATACGCCACCCCCGCAGCCACCGGGGCCAGCGCCGCCCCCAGTCGGGGATACACCAACGCAACACCAAGGGTGAAGGCGACCGCCGACGCCGAATGGCCTGAGGGCATCGAGGAACTGGTGGGCTGTGGGTTCACAAAGCGGAAAGCCGGAAGGTGCTCGGGCAGCGGCCGCGCCCGGGGAAGGAGGGACTTGAAGCCGAGATTGGTGACGGCCGAGGCGACTCCAAGAGCCAAGAGCCCGTGGATTGCCGCATTTCGAGGCTTGCCGGGAACGGCCCCCAGAACGCCGGCCAGGGCAAACCACAGCTTGCCCTTCGTGGCTGCCTCCGAGAGGCTCTTCAGGATGGCGTCGTGCCGGCCTTCCGGCAAGCGCGAAACGGCACGGACCGCAGCCCGATCGAGTCGCGCAATGCTCCTTGTGCCCCAAAGGCCCCTTCGCACCATGCTACGCATCCCACCAGAATAACGGCGGGCTGGCTAGGGGGACCAGCACGTCACATAAGGTAAACCTTCAGGTAGCACTCGGCATGTTCCAAGCGAGCAACCATAGTCTTCGGGCATGCTCTCAAAGCCTCAACTCATCAACAGCGGCATCGGGGTGGCCGTAGTCGGCATTGCCGCCGGTGCCTTCTTCGTGCTGAACGGCGTGCCGCAAACAGCCGCCGACACCACAGCCCGCACGGTTGCGGTCAGCGCCGCGGACCTCGCCGCCGTGTCCACGGCGAGCGGTAACGTCTCGCCCGCAAGCACCACCGTCATCAACGCGCAGAACTGCACCGGGCCAATCGCCACGGTCTCCGCGGTGACGGGCCAGCAAGTCACGGCGGGGCAGGTGCTGGTCACCATTGATCCGACCAACGCCCAGAACGCCCTGGCCGTTGCCCAAGCCCAATTGGATTCGGCCGCGGCACAGGCAAATCAACAGCAGGCTTCTGCCAGCAACCAGGTAGCTTCGGCAAACCAAAACCTGGCCAACGCCCAACAGACGGCCAATCTTGACGCGAGCCAGCAGGCCAGTGCCGTGGCCGCGGCGCAGACGGCCGTGAACAATGACACGGCAACCGTCGCGTCTGCGCAAACCGCTGCCAGCGCCTCGCCCTCCAGCCAGCCGGCCCAGACCGCGCTCAACGCTGCCCAGGCCCAGTTGGCGAAGGACAATCAAGCCCTGACCCAGGCAGTCAACCAGCAAGCCAGCTCGGCCCTCAAGGACAAAGAGCAGCTAGCCTCGGCTGCGACGGCCCTCAACTCCGCCCAAAGCGGCGGCGGCGCCACGTCCAACACCACGTCTGCCCAGATCGCCGTGGACACCGCAACCAAGAACCTCGCGTCCTGCTCCCTCGCCGCCCCGGTTTCAGGCACAATCACCGCCGTCAACGCAGTGGTAGGAGGCAACGCCGGTAGCAGCTCCGGCTCATCCGGTTCCAGCTCATCCGGCGCATCCGGTGCATCCGGCGCCTCGGGCAGCTCCTCCACGAGCGCGGCGAGCACATCCTCTTCCGGACTCATCACGATCAGCGACACCGCGCATCTTCAGGTGATCGCCAACTTCGCCGAATCGGACATCGCCGCCATGAAGACTGGCGACTCCGCGACCTTCACCTTCCCGGCCCTCAAGGCCGACCCCTCCGCTGCACCCGTCACCGGTACCATCACGGCGATCGCGCAGAACGCCACCACAACCAACAACGTGGTCAGCTACCCGGTCACCATCTCCATCAAGAATCCCCCGGCAGCACTCCGGCTCGGCCAGAGCGCAAACATCTCCGTGACGACAGCGACAGCCAAGAACGCGCTGACGGTGCCTTCGCTGGCAATCACCACCGCCGGAACCCGGCAAACAGTCAGCGTCCTCAAGAACGGAACCTCGACGGCCGTGACCATCACCACCGGGATCACGGACAACGGACGCACCCAAGTGCTTACCGGGCTCAGCGCGGGCGATCAGATTGAACTCCCGGCCATCTCCTCCACCTTGGACACCAGCACCACCACCGGACGGACCGGGACGGGCGGCCTCGGCGGTACCGGTGGATTTGGCGGAACGGGAGGCACCGGCGGCGCCGGAGGCACCGGCGGTACCCGCGGAAACGGTGGGTAAACAGCCGTGAACGACGCTGTCATCCAACTGGACTCCGTAAGCAAGATCTATGGCAAGGGGGAGGCCGAGGTCCGCGCGCTGGACTCCGTCAGCATTTCCATCGACCGCGGCGACTTCGTGGCCATCATCGGCGCCTCGGGCTCCGGAAAGTCCACCATGATGAACATCATCGGTTGCCTCGATGGAGCCACCCAGGGTACCTACCACCTGGACGGCATCGACACCGGGACCCTGGACGAATTCCAGCTGGCGCAGATCCGCAACCGGAAAATCGGCTTCGTCTTCCAGAACTTCAACCTGATACCGCGAACCCGGGCCGTGGACAACGTCTCCATGCCCCTCGCCTACGCAAAAGTACACCGGAAGGAACGGCGGGAGCGGGCCTTGGAGGTGCTCGATTCAGTGGGCTTGGCGGAACGTGCAGACCACAAGCCTTCACAGCTCTCCGGTGGACAGCAGCAACGCGTTGCCATCGCCAGGGCCCTGGTAACCAATCCGGTACTGCTGCTGGCCGACGAACCGACAGGCGCCTTGGACACCAAGTCCTCCCACGAGATCCTGGACCTCTTCGAGTCCTTGCACGCCAACGGAAGGACCATCGTGATGATTACCCACGAGGCCGACGTAGCGGCACGGGCTAACCGGGTAGTGCGATTCCAGGACGGCCACATCATTGAGGACCACCGGGTCCGCGGCGTCCACGGACATCCTCTGGCGACGGCGGTGCCACTATGATGATCGCCGAATCGGTACGCTTCGCCCTGACGGGGGTGATGGCCAACAAGATGCGCTCCATACTCACCACCCTCGGCATCCTGATCGGCATCGCATCCGTCATCATCCTGCTGGCAGTGGGCGCCGGAACCTCCAACGCCATCAAGGCCCAAATCGGCAAACTGGGAACCAACGTACTCACGGTCAGCCGCCAGACGACGGCGGGCGGGCGCGCCGCAGGCGGCGGACAAACCGTCACCGGTCCGCGCTCCCGCGGCACCAACCTGACCCTCCAGGACATGGCCTCGCTGACTGACCCCGTCATGGCCCCCGACGTCGCCGCGACGGCGCCCGTAGTCACCGCCCAGAACGTCACGGGAACCTATAAAGACGCAACCCATGCGGTCGCAACGTTTGTGGGGACCACGCCGTCGTACTTTGGCATTTCGAACGACACGCTCGCAGCGGGCTCGTACTTCAGCGAGGGAGACGCGAGCAACGGCACTGCGGTGGCAGTCATCGGCAACACCGTGGCCCAAGATCTGGTGGGCAACTCAGTGGCCTCCGCCGTGGGGCAGACGATCGCCCTCAACGGCCAGAACTTCGTGGTCTCCGGGATTCTGGCTCAAAAGGGCTCGTCCGGCCTGAACGATCCGGATGACATTGTGGTGATCCCCTACAGTGCCGCCCAGGACAAGTTCACCGGATACTCGCCTTCCCTTGCCTCCATCAGCGTCCAGGCGAAGTCGGCGGACGTGATGAACCAGGCCCAGAACGAGGTCCAAATGATCCTCGATGCCAGGCACAACGTCACGTCTGCCAACCGTGACTACCAAGTGCGGAACCAAGCGCAGATCCTCACCACGGCCACGACGACCACCGCTACGCTGACCATCCTCTTGGGGGCCGTGGCCGGAATTTCGCTCCTGGTAGGCGGGATCGGCGTCATGAACATCATGCTCGTCACGGTCACCGAACGCACGCGCGAAATCGGCATCCGCAAGGCGATCGGGGCCTCGCGGGGGAGCATCGTGAGCCAGTTCCTGATCGAATCGCTCATCATTTCGCTGATCGGCGGCGTGCTGGGCATTGCCGCGGGATACATCGGGAGTGCCTTCCCCGTGTTGGGAACCCAGCCCGAAGTCCAGTGGTGGACCGTGTGGCTGTCGTTCCTGGTTTCCGCGGCGATCGGCTTGATCTTCGGCATCTATCCGGCCAACAAGGCGGCGAAGCTACGGCCGATCGACGCCCTGCGGTACGAATAGCCCGGACCATTTCCAGCCCAGCAACTAAACGAAGAAACACCCAAACAGGAGATCCACAAATGTCCTATTCAGCACCGGAGCCCGGTCCCTCGAACCAGCCGGAGCCTCAACAGCCCTACTCCCAGCAGCCCTATGCCGGCCAGCCAACCGCAGTCCTGCAGGCCACCGGACAGGAACCCACCGGGCAACCCTTCGCCCAAGCTCCGGAGCCGTTCGTTCCCAAGAAGCGCTTCCAGATGGGACGCCTGACGCAGATCCTCCTCGCCGTGCTGCTGGTTGCCGTCGGCTTCTTCGGAGGCGTCGGCGTCACCAAGCTCATGGACGCCGGACAGGCCCGTCCCGGCCGCGGCCAGTTCCAGAACTTGAACGGCGGTCAAAACGGTCAGGGTGGTCAAGGCCGGAACCGGCAAAGCGGTGCTCCGACCAACGGTGCATCGCCGAGCGCTGTTCCGTCGGCGCCTGCAACCTCGGCGCCGTAGCCACCCACCCCGCAGCCACCCAACTGACTCGCAGTTGTTGTCGTTTTGACGCGTGAAAACGACAACAACGGCGAGTTAGTTGTCTTTAACCAGAGGCTTCGCGGCGCCGGCCAGCCACAGGGCAATCAGGATCGGCGCCCCGATGGCAAGCAGGGCCATGTGGATGCCGGTGTGGTCGCCCAGGTATCCCAGAAGCGGCGGGCCGGCAAGAAACGCCACATAACCGATTGTCGAGACCACTGAGACGCGCGCGGCTGCGTGTTTCGGATCATCGGCAGCAGCGGACATGCCCATGGGGAAGGCCAAGGCTGCGCCGATGCCCCAGAGGGCCGCGCCCGCCCCGGCAAAAAAGAGGTTGTCCGCAAAGACGAACAACGCCAGGCCCATTGCGGCGGCGGCCATGCTCGCCCGAAGCACCGCAACTCGTCCGAACCTGTCGATCGCCCGGCCTCCGAGGAAACGCATCAGGGTCATCGCGGCCACGAAGAGCGCAAACAAAAGAGCGCCTGTCGATTCCGTCGTATTCAGGCCATCCACCGAAGCCTTGGCGATCCAGTCGTTTCCGGCGCCTTCCGTGAGGGTCGCTCCGAGTACCACCACACCGATCAACAGGGTGCGGGAGTCCCGCCACGCCGAGGGACCCTTGACGGCCGGCACGCCGGCGTCGGAGGCCGTTCCTGTGGTTTCGTGGGGCATGAAGTGGCGGGGCGCCGTCAAGGTGAGAAGCACCACGACGCCGGCAATCACCAGCAGATGCTCCGGAAGTCGAACCCCCATCTGGGAAAGCCACGCCCCAATCAGTGCCCCCACAAAGGCACCCCCGCTAAAGGCGGCGTGGAACTGCGGCATGACCGTGCGCCCGAGCCGGTGTTCGACGTCGGCCCCTTCGATATTCTGCGAAACGTCCCACAGGCCTACCCCCGCACCGAAGAAAACCAGCGCCACCGCGGTGGCGGCCACGGAGCCGGCCATCAAGGAGAAGGCGATGGCCGCTCCGGCAGAGGCGGCTAGCAGCCCGGCGGCGCGGACTGTGTTGGCCGTACCGATCCTGCCGACCACCCATCCCGCGGATGGCAGTGCCACAAGGGACCCGACGGCGGTGCACAGCAACAACGTGCCCATCTGTCCGGAGGTGAGATTCAAGGTCTGGGTGACGGCAGGTATGCGGGCCGCCCAGCTGGCAAAAACGAAGCCATTCATGCCGAAGACCAGGAAAGTGGCGATTGCCGCGGCTTTGACGTCGGGGGCGGTTCTGGTGCTGGTGGTCATACGGTCACAACTTCCACGGAGAGATTTTCACTTCGGGTTTCGGTGCTAGGGGTGCGCTAATGGGCGGTCCGAGCAGGACGGTGATACGGGGTGGTGATGCGGGCGACCGCCTCTACAGTGGTGGCCCGGTGGTGCGGTTCGGTGTCGAGCGCAGCGTGGATGAAAAGGCCTTCAATCAGTGCATCCAACATCCTGCAGGTTTCCGGGTCGAAATGCAGTCCGAGGGCACGCCTGTTCCGGGCCATCCAGTCCCGGGTGATCTGGCGGAATACCGGCTTCCTGGCGGCGAGCGTGTAGAGCTCGTGCGTCAGGACGAGGTCCCGCTGTGAGTCCAGCAGGTCGAGATGGATCAAGTCCACCACAGCCAGCCGCGCGCCGTCGACGTCTGTAGCTTCTCCCAACTCCTGATCAAAGCGGTCGGCGATCGAATTCCCGAAGCGCCTGAACGCCTCGGTGAGAAGTTCATCCATGTTGGCGAAGTGATAGGTCATGGACCCCAGGGGCACTCCGGCTTGCTCGGCAATCTTGCGATGCGAAGCGCCGGCAACACCCTGGGCGGCGATCACATCCAAGGCGGCGGCGATTATCCTGTCCCGGCGGTCCGGATCGAAGCGGCGGGAGGCCACGGTTTCAGATCTCCCGAATGACCCGGGCCGGGTTGCCGACTGCGAGCGAGTTGGCGGGGATGTCCTTGGTGACCACCGCGCCCGCGCCGATCACGGAGTTGTCGCCGATGCTCACGCCGGGAAGGACGATTGCGCCGCCCCCGAGCCACACATTGTCTCCGATCGTGATCGGCTGCGCCGCCTCGAGTCGGTCGCGGCGCGGTTGCGGCTCCACGGGGTGGGTCGGTGTCAGGAGCTGGACATTAGGCCCAATCTGGCAGTCTTCGCCGATGGTGATTCGTGCGACGTCCAGGGCAGTCAGGTTGTAGTTGATGAAGGTGCGGGCTCCGACCGTGATGAACGTGCCGTAGTCCACGAAGATCGGTGGTTTGATGTGGGCGTCTTCACCCAGGGAGCCCAGGAGCTCCGCGAGGATGGGCCGTGCAGCATCCGGGTCTTCCACGTAGGCCGCAGCGTACTTGGTCTGCAGCAAGACCGCCCGCTGTGATTCACGCGCACTCTCGGGATCGTCGGAGATATAGAGGTCCCCGGCGAACATCCGTTCCCGGTTGGTGCGGGGGTCGTCAGCGAAGTAATCGGCCATGCGTACGATCGTACACATCGGTGAGGCGAAGGGGAAGCCGGAGCGCGTTTAGGACACCTTCACCGGGCAGTTTGCGTCTGGTATCTGGTCAGGACCACGCCGCCGGGAAACGTCAGCGTCTCCACCAGGTTCAGGTTCACCCAGCTGTCCAGCGAGGTGAAGAACGGAGTGCCGCCGCCCACCAGGACCGGATGGGTGGCTAGCGCGTATTCGTCGATCAGCCCGGCCCGCATGGCAGCCCCGGCGAGCGTTGCGCCGCCGACGCTCATCGGGCCGCCGTCCCCGGCCTTGAGCCGGGTGATCTCGGCGATCGCGTCGCCGGTGACCAGCCTGGTGTTCCAGTCGACCTTGTCAATCGTCGAGGAGAACACCACCTTCGGCGTGTCCCGCCAGTTCCTCGCGAACTCGATCTCCGCCGCGGTGGCGTTGGGTCGCTGGTCGCCGGTTGGCCAGTAGGAGCTCATGGTCTCCCAGAGCTTCCGGCCGTACAGCGACAGGCTGCTAACCCGCTCCTGGTCGAGCCACCACTGGAACAGTTCGTCGCTCGGTCCGCTCCAGCCGATGTCGTCACCAGCCGCAGCGATGTAGCCGTCCAGGGTCAGATTCATGCCGTAGATCAGTTTTCGCACGGCGCCAGCCTTCCGTCTCGAAGTGGTCGAGGGCGTCACTGAACGCTGTCGTCCCGCACATAATCGGCAGCATCCTGTCCCTCACGGAGCCACGGTAACTGCCCAGGATCTGGATGCCATAGCCTTCGGCCCGCGTTTCAACTGACCTGCGGCTACCAGCTCGTCGCAGAGACCACTTTGGACCAGACCTTCAGCCGGAACGAGGACGTGGTGCAACGTACGGGGTCGAGATGATGCCGTCCAACCGTTCGGTGCTACTCACCCGGCTGGGCTTGCGAGTCCAGCCGCTCGGTTTGGTTGTCAGCGTAAGGGCTACCGCAGCCGGACTACCCGAGTGCCGGGCCAGGGTTCAGGTCGGCTGTCCCGTAGGCAACGTTCGTCCGCGAGTCCATGATCGTAACGCTTCGGATCGTAAAAGGCGGGTACGGTGGCAATTCGAAAGTCTGGGAACCGGGCCCGGGTTTCAAATGGCCACCGATGTCCAAGAACTTCGGGTCTTGGACCACAATGTCCCCTGATGTGTCTTTGGACAGGGCTCCTTCGTTGAGGATGATCTTCAAGGCCGGATTCGGCGTCGTCGAAACGCCGTCCAACGTGAGGGTGGCGCCCGTGGCGGTTCCCGCTATGCGCGCGACGCCGACAGTCCGGGTGCCCTGGCTGATGAACAGGCCGGACAGTGGGGCACCCCACGAGGCGGCGACCGACGTCGGGCTCGGATAGGGAGTCGACGCTCCGGACACCGCCATGGTTGGACTGTCGGGTTGGGCTGGGCGTGCGACATGGGTGCAGCCCGCTGCCGTGAGGGCAACAGCGGCGGCCGTGAGAATCCGCCCGATGAGTTGCACGATGTCTGATCGGTTGGCCCGTGCGACCATCTGCTCCCCTTAGAACCGCGCGGCGGGGACGACGGCGGGCCGCGGCCGGATACGCAGCGCCGAGACGGCCCGCATGAGCATGAGCAAGTTCACCGTGAGACTGCCGTATTGCGGTGCATGGTTCCCGGCAGGTGACGTCACCAGCCCCAGCAGCAGAAGGACCGCGGCAATCCCGGCGACCGTCGCCGCGGCAATCAGCGGGGCCTTCAACGTCGTCTTCCGGGTGAGGAGCACCCAGATGCCGATTCCGAGGTAGCAAGCGGCGGCGACAGCGTAGCCCGCAGCGGACGTAGCGAAGACCATGCCCGTGGCGCCGCCGAAGCGATCTAGCAAAGACAGGTCAAGGCCCGTGTAGAACCCGGCCCCGGCGGTGAGGATCAGGCACGAGACCCCGACCGTGGTCCGCAGCGAGCGTAGGCGCTTCATCTCCGGAGAAGAGAGCGACACCATTGGCCCGTACGATTGCGGCAGGTTGTTGTTCTGCGGGTAGTAACCACTCATCAGGGAAGTCCGTTTCAGCGCGCGGGAGCACCCACCGCGCCCCCAATGCCGACAACCTACCAGTTATTAGACCGAAAGACCCACGCAATCGGATACCTCATCATGATCACGCACATGACGCCCCCATAGCTGTCAATTGCTGGCAAGCAGCCATTGATATGTGCCCATTCCTTGACCCGGCGAGAAAAGGACACACACCGACAATGGATCTCACGGCCAATTCCGCAGGGTCAGGGCCAACACCTGGGCAAGTAATGGCTGAGCGAGCAGGCGGGCCTCCCCAATGTTTTATGCGATCCCAAGGAAGACCAGCAGCGCGCGTTCCACATCCACCAGCTGGCCCGCTGTCAGACGCCCCACACGTGACTGTACGTTGGACCGCCGAACAGTGGTGATCTTATCAATCATGATGTGGCTTTCGCGGACCAGCCCTGACAGGTCAGAGGGTGTGACCGGGATCCGCAACAAGGGGGCGTCCCGGAGAGTTGATGTCATCGGCAGCACGGTCAGGGACTCCGAATCGCTGAAGCGGTCGTCTTGGATGACGAGCGCCGGGCGCGGTTTGGAGGCGAAGACGCCGCCGGCGACTGTCCAGATCTCGCCGCGGATCACTCCTCGTCGTCCCAGAACACTGACACGGCGTCGACGAAGTCCTGGTCATCCGAGTGCCGGTCCGATTCGGCCACGATCGCGCTCTGCCGTCTCGCTTCCTCCGCGAACGTCTTGGCGCGGGTGTCCGGCACCCAGACCTGAATCGGCCGGAAACCCCGCTCCCGCATCCGGCGCCTGTACTCACTGACTCGATCCTTCACACTCATACCCCTATTGTTTCATGTAACAAGGCCGGGTGCCAGAAGAGCGACCGCGCCCGGGAGTTGCCTTCCTACAGACCGGCCAATCTGCAGCTACACCAAGAACGCATCCTTCTTCTCCTCGGCAAATCCCGGCACACAGTCAGGCGGCCCGGTGAGTTCTCAAGTTCCCGGAGGTGTACGAGTCAGTCTGTAGGCAAACATAGCCGGTGTGCTCGAGATGCCATCCGACCGATTCGACCTCCCCGAGGATGCCTCCAAGGCCACCCCCGAGTCGGATTTTCCCTGCCTGGAACTGATTCACCGGAAACTCGTGCTGAAAGAAACCATCGCCGTTGCGGTATGCCGTCTCAGCTCTTCCCACCGGGCTGGCTGCGTACGCTGCCTGAGCGTCGCAAAAGATCCGCCACTTATCGGCGCAAGTCACACAGAAATTGTGCGGGGCCGTGTCAGGAGTCACCGCAGCACGGTGAGGGGCCGGCTTACGGGCGGCGCTAGCATCGACTAATGGATGCCGAGCAAATACTCGAAGGCGGCAATGTCAGCGATGCTGTCGTACGCATTGGATCAATGGTCCGCAAGCCGTGGATGGACTCGACACCGAGCGTCTTCGAATTCATGACAGCTGTGAGGAAAGCTGGCGTCGATGTGCCAGCAGTCCTAGGCCAGGATGAGCAGGGCCGACAAATCACCGAGTTCATTCCAGGGCGACTCGCGCTCGACTCAGATCCACTCACGCATACGGAACTTCACCGTGTCGGAGCGATGGTCCGCGCGATCCACGACGCGAGCGCGTCATTCGTTCCCCCGCGCGACGCGCGGTGGACCGTAGCGATCCCATCACCGGGCGAAGAGTTGATCTGCCATAACGACCTGGCGCCATGGAATCTCATCATCGGCGATCGTTGGACCTTCATCGATTGGGACGCCGCCGCACCCAGCACACGACTATGGGACCTGTCCTACGCCGCTCAAGCCTTCACGCTCTCGGACACGAACCAAGCGCCAGAGGAAGCCGCACAGAATTTGACGGCCTTCATTGGTGGGTACGATGCGGATCGACGTATGCGCCAACAACTACCGGAAGCGATGTCTCAACGCGCCGCCGCGATGTATCACCTCCTAAAGTCTTCCCATGACTCAGGGCATGAACCGTGGGGCTCGATGTACATCGAAGGCCATGGCGACCACTGGCGGGCCGCAACCCAATACGCACAGCGTCATCAGGATCTCTGGTCGAAAGCGCTTCTCACATACCCACGCTGAGGATCCCGGACAGCGCCCCTGCACGTCGGCCGGCATCTTCCTCGGCCCAAGGTTTTGTCCCGTCAATCAATCTAGATAAGTGAGGACTGCATGCCACGCATTCCCACCCACACCGTTGCTACCGCCCCGGAAGCCTCCCAACCGATCGTCCGGAAAATGGGTTAACTGCTCAACATCCACGCCGGCATGGCCCACTCACCTGCCGTGATCGCCTCCTACGAGGGGATCTCCGACGCCATCGCGCGCACGGCAGCTTCGACGCCCGCACCCGCAAAGCGATAGCCCTGGCCGCGGGAAACCAGAACGGATGTGACTACTGCCAGGCCACCCACACCCTCTCGGCACGCCGGGCTGGCCTGAACGATGAGCAGATCCTCGCGATCCGCGCCGGCTAAGTGGATTTCGATGACAAACTCGAAGCCATCTCTTGGGTGGCCCGTGAAGCCGGATCGAGTGCCGAAGAACTGTCCGAAGCGTCCGCCCACATCGCAGCCAACCTGTACACCAACTACTTCAACCACTATGCCGGAACGGAACTGGACTTACCCGCTGTCCCGGACCTGACCGCCTAAGACCCCAGCCGGGCGTAAGGGGCGGCCGCCCCCTTTGCGCCCAGTCCGCGGTTTAACCTTTCAAACCAGCAGGCGGGTTATTGCGCTGCTGCCAGGGCCGCAGGAAGTTCGGTCAGGGCTGTGACGATGAATTCAGGAGCCTCAAAGTGGCCCGGGTAGCTGCCCCCGGCCCTGTTCAGCCATGCCGTATGCAGCCCGGCACGGGCGGCGCCGTGGATGTCCCACGGATGCACGGCCACCAACAGCATGCCGGACGGGTCGGCTCCGGAAGCTGCGGCGGCATATTCATAGGAGGCCCGGGCGGGCTTCCAGGCGGGCGCGTCTTCGACCGAGAGCAGCGACTCAAACTCATCCCGGATCCCGGCGTCGCTGAACAGCTTCCCGGCGATCCGGGCCGAGCCGTTGCTAAGCGTGATCAGCCGGAACCCTGCAGCGGCGAGTGCCCTGATCCCCTCCGGGACATCCGGGTGTACCCCGAGGCCGTTCATGCCGCCCATGACATGGTCGACTGCCGTATCGAGAGGTCGGTTAAGCTCCAAGCCTGTCAGAAGTCCGCGGAGTGCGCCGGCCCCGATGGCGGCGAAGGACCCGTTGTCTCCGCTGGCCGTCAGCGCGAAGCCGTCACGCAACAGAGTGGCGAACCAGAGCTTGGCCAGCTCAGTCGGCGCACCGACCTCTCCGAAGCGTTCCCCCATAGGCGACATATCTGACAGCGTTTCGTTGACATCAAAGACAACGACTGAGATGGCGGTGGTCATGGATTTTCCTTGCGGTCGCGTGTACGTCCCCAGTGCAAGTCTGTCGCCGTCCCGGATAGAGAGGGAAATACAACGGGGGTACGGTCAGCGTGCGGCTGTGCCGGGAGTGGTTTTTTCGTGGATGAGGGGTGCTGCGAGTCCGGTGAGCAGGATGCTGATGCCCTGGTCCAGTTCGGCCGCGCCGTCGTAGTCCGCGAGCACCGGGCCGAGGGCGCGGAGGCGGGGAAATTCCTTTGCGGGCAGGCGGTGCAGGCCAAGGCGGAGCAGCGCCTCGTTTTCGTCTGGATCAACGATGAATTCCTGCAGTTCATTGAGGATGTGGCCGTACAGGAAGCCGTAGTAGGCCCGGTAGACGTGCAGCGCGTCGGCCGGGGCGAACCCGGCGTCGATCAGCAACGAGAGAATCTGCTCAAGCGGGCGCAGCGTGCCCAGCGGGCGCAGGCCCAGGGGCGTGGACAGCGGGCGGGTCACGAGTAATGGCACGACGTTCGGGTGCCGCAGCGCCAACAGGCGCAGGTCATGGGCTATCTGCCGGAGCTGTGCCTGCCAATCCGGGCGGTCCGGGAAGATGGAAAGCTCCTTCAGGACAAGTTCCGTCACTCCGTCCAGGAGCGCAGCACGGTTGGCGGCGTACCGGTAGAGACTCATCGGATCCCGGCCCAGTTCCTGCCCCAGGCGGCGCATGGTGAGCGCGTCGAGGCCTTCCTCGTCCACCAGTGCCAGGGCGGTGGACAGGACGAGGTCCCGGCTAAGCCTGGGTTTATCCCCGGCGGCCTTCTCGCCGGCAGTTGAAGAATTCATCGGAGGATTTGTGGGCGGCACGAGGATTCCATCCTGATCTGATCACGTCGCTGGTTTCTGCAGGGGAAAGAAGCTTGCTTACTTTGTAGTCTACGCGTAAAGTCTACATCGTAGACAGTTTCTACGCAGGTGTGACGAGGCGGACCTCAGCGCACGGCCACGGGCCGTGCGCTCCACTTCAGAAGCCCGTGACTGCGCACAACGCACGGACCGCCCGAACCGCAGAGTTCCACAGAACCGGGTGACCGCTTCAGTGCCGCGTGCACGCATTGGGGCTCAGCTGCTATAGCCAAATGGCAGCCTATACAACGCACCCGCGAAAAAGGGCCCACCATGGCTAGTACGGCTAATATCCACTTCGACCAATTCCTTGAAGAAGCCACCATCCACGTCTACGACCGGTCCGACTCGGCTCTCGGACGGGACTGCTTTTACGGCCTGTACACGAGCTGGTGTTTGCTGCGCCGCTCCGCGCCGCGGCCCGAGAGTGCTTTTTGGGCGGCAATGAAGACCAAAGGCATCCACCCCGGGGGCAACGGGCTGGCCATGACAGGCCCGGCCGCCGCCGACTACATTCTGGCAAGCTGCCCGGGACTGGCCTGATCCGTTGAGCACCATCTTGAACACTTACCTCCCCCTGGAAGCCCACCAGCCCCGGGGCAAGCAGCCCTGGTGCGCGACGTGCGACACCGACGCACACCTGGTCGTGGACTCTATCGCCATCATGGACCACCGAAGAGAAACCCTCGCCGTTGCCTTCAACTGCGCCAAATGCGGCGATGCCCGTGTCCTGTCCACCACCGCGGGCTTCGTTGCTGCAGTCCAGGCCCGATCGACCCCGAGTGATGAGGTCCTCCATCTGGGCGCCGACTCCGTCCACTGCAGTGTCGGTGCGGTTCCAAATGGAAAAACCGCACTGAACCACCCACTTACCCTCATTAGTAAGTATACTTACTAATGAATGCCTAAGCCGCCGGCCTGGGCACACAAACAAACAAGGGAGACTTACATGTTGCTTTGGATAGCCATCATTATCGCCGTTCTCTGGCTTCTCGGCTTGCTCGGCAGCGTCGGCGCCGGGTTCATTCACCTGCTTCTGGTTGTTGCCGTCATCGTTCTGATTATCCACTTCGTCCGCGGCAGGTCGCGGGTGTAGGACTCCATGCCCAATTCGGGGATGGCGCCGTTGAAGGTCAACCGATCAATGATCGCGGCTTTGGTACGTCCCCGCTTGAAGCCATAAGGCGAGTCACGAGCCGCCCGTTTCGCAGTCCGCCGGCATATGCCGGCAGGCTGTGTACGGGCGGCTTTCGCGTTGTGGGTTGCCCGTCCTCGGCTCATTCGGACTCACAACCCTGTAGGGACGGTTGTGACTTGCCTTTTGGCGAACGGACCGTACACTCGGCCCATGTCGGGTCGTGGGGGAACGGGAACGGGACCAGTCCGCGGTGCAGCGGCGGCGGTGCTGGGCATGCTGCTGGCAATTGTCCTGGCAGCCTGCACCTATGAGGATGCCGGCAATCCGACGCAGACAGCCTCCGCCGAGCACAGCAGTCACCCTGCGCCAGCTGCCCCGACGAAGAGCCCGGAGATACTGGGAGCCGAAACGCGTAACTTCGCCGAATTGAAGAATCGCCTTGCAACGGCCCAAGGGGTTGTGATCCTTGACGACTCCGGCCCCGCCGACGGACCCGGGGTCGGTTTCAGCAAAACAGTAAAAGTGCAGACCGCCGGCCGGTATACCGTCACGGTGGCTTGTGTGGGCATCCCGGCCGCGCACGTGTTCCTCTCCGCCCAGGGTCGAAGGATCTGTTGTCGCTCGATCTTGATTGCTCAGGCGTTTTGTCGCAGGTTGTCGAGCCGCAGGAGGGATACGTCGCCGCACTGCTGATTCGACACGACCCGAATGGTCCTTGGACAGGCGCCGTCGCCGGAATAAGAATCACCGCCGAATAAAAGACGACGATTTTCGCCGCGGCCGACGGCGGCGCCGCCTCTTGGCTTCCGCAATGTGCACCCCGAGGAATCCCACACCGGGACAGCTGCACCCAGCAAGGAAGCCGCAA
This sequence comes from Arthrobacter rhizophilus, assembly GCF_026241105.1. Classification (GTDB taxonomy): domain Bacteria; phylum Actinomycetota; class Actinomycetes; order Actinomycetales; family Micrococcaceae; genus Arthrobacter. The sequence goes on from NZ_JAPFFT010000004.1 coordinate 53,226, forward strand.
GGCCATCGAACCAGCCTGGAGCGCGCCCGACTACTTCAGATAAAGGTAAAACCTGATGCGCGCGTTACAAGCACCGAATCCGCGATCTGCTGTGCGGCTTGGTCCGCTGTGATGTGTGTGGTGTCGATGACCTCGGCTTCATGGTGCAGCCAGGTATGAGCCGCTTCGGCGTATGGCTCCAAGTACGCAAAGCGGAACGTCGAGGGGCCGAGGTCCTTGTCGTTCTGTATGCGGTCGCGGAGCGTGGCCTGGTCGGCGTGGAGCACGAAATGCTGGATCGGTATGCCGTACTCGGAAAGACCACCACTGATCTCCCGCCAGTAGCTCTCGACCAAGACAGTCATCGGCATCACGAGTGTGCCTCCGGTGAACTCGAGCACGCGCCGAGCGGTTTCGACAACGAGCCTTCGCCACGGCTCCCAGTGCTGGAAGTTGTCCGTTGCAGGAAGTCCGGGCTTGATGTCCATGAGCACCTCACCGACCTTCTCGGCGTCCAGGACACGCGCGTGGGGGAGCAATTGCTGCAGGAGCGCGCTCGTCGTCGTCTTTCCCGCTCCGTGGGTGCCGTTGAGCCAAACGATCATGGATCGAACTCTAGTGCCAAGAAGTGTCCACCAAAGTTGTTTCCCATGCCCTTCCACCAGAAGCCGATCCAAGCTGGCAAAAGCAGGAACAGTGACGCCGTGACGGCTTGCGTTAAGCGGTCACACAGCTGCAATACCGCATGCTCGGTTCGTGGTCGAAGCTCCCCTCGGCGAGATCGTGTGCAGAACGAAACCCCGTCCCTGCTTCGGCGGGTCCGGGGCTGCTTCAGAGCCGAGGTCATAGAGTCGTCACATGACTGAGCGTCCGAGCAAGTCCAGAGCGCCCGCCCTCCGACTCGTCCTCCTGGCGACTATGGCAGTGCTGTTCACCGCCCGGTTCTTCATCGGTGCCCGCTCGAGGGGCGCCGAAACTCTCTGGGATCTGTTCCTCGCGCTGGCAATTCTGGGCGTCCTGATGTTCCTCTTCCTGACCGTTCCGGCCAGCAGGGCCCGGAAAGCTGCCGGGGCACTCCGTGTCGCACGGCCCGATGCAGTAATCGTCGAAACCTACTGGGGCGCCGGATACACCGACTTCTTTCTTCGTCCCGGCCCGCTCATGAAGCATGCCCGAGGCCGCGGCGGCCGCATCCTCCTCGTCGCCGACAGGCGAGGAATCGAGCTTGTCCGGCCTCAGGGGAAGTTTTCCTTCGGGCTCATCCCTTGGAATCTTGTGAAAGAGATACGGCTAGAGGAGCTGAATTCCCCGTTCGCCTCCCGGCCCAAGCTCGTCTTCGAGATCCATGGAATCACCACACCGTTCCAGGACCGCTTCGAACTTCTCCCCACAGGCAAGGAGGAGCGGGCCCGCGCGGCCCAATCCCTGAATGCTATCCTCGCCACACAGCCCGCAACGCACCCATAAGGAGCCTGGAGGCCTCAGTCGGCAGCATCCAGTCTCAGGCTCAGACCCGTCCGGTAAGGATCCCTCCACCGGACGGTTCGGACCCGTTACAGCGGATACCTCTCGGAGTTAGATTTGGAGAATGAAAGAGAGGTTCGCTGATCGGGTGACGGTGCCTGATGTTGTCGGGCTGCCATTTCATGTCGGCCGTGATGTGGCACACGATGCCGGCGTGACCCTGGCGAATCCTGATCCGGACGGGCCGCCAATCGGAGCCCTCGCTTGGCCCGGACTGTTCTACATCACAGCGCAACGTCCGGCCGCCGGTACCATCGCCTACCGCTGGGACTCCGTAGCTGTGGAGATTGTCGCGCACGGCGATTCGGAATCCAACGCCTGGCTGAAGCGCCCTGGAGATCCACCCGCTGATTCGGCCCATGCGACGGCTCCGAAACCCGAGCAACGCGTCGATCTCACAGAGACAGAACCTCCATCCGAGTGACCTCGAGGTCGCCACACATCGGTTCACTGGCGGACTTTTTCGCAGTGCCTCCAGGAGACAGGGAAAGGGCCGGATGCCGTTTCCGGCACCCGACCCCAGGGGCGGCCCTAGCCGCCGATGATGCCCGTGTTCTGGCCGTTAGTGTTGTTGTGGACAGTGCCGGCAACCCCGGCGTTCGCACCCACATTCACACCCAGGTTCGAGGCCGAAGCGACAGACCCGCGGTCAGTACCGTTGGTGCCGTTGGTGACGTTCCGCTTCGCGTACTTGGAGCCATACGCCGAGGCAGCTCGCACCTGGCTCCACGATGAAGCCGAGGTCATCGACACCACACACATCACACCGGACCAAGCCGCACAGCAGATCGCAGATTCGGTGCTTGGCCGCTGAGATCTGTCGGTCCGGCACAGCTGTCGGTCCGCGTAGCTGTCGGTCTGGGAGCTGGCCGCTCGGCAACTAACTGGACGTCAGCGCGCCCGCTCTACCCGGGACTCGTCCCAGATGGGCTCGGCGGATTCGTAGACCTTGCCATCGGATCCGAAGACGAGGAACCGGTCGAAGGACTTCGCGAACCAGCGGTCGTGCGTGACAGCCAGGACGGTGCCCTCGAACGCATCGATCGCGCGTTCCAAGGCTTCGCCCGAGTGCAAATCAAGGTTGTCCGTAGGCTCGTCAAGGAGCAAGAGCGTGGCGCCGGAGAGCTGGAGCAACAGGATCTGGAAGCGTGCCTGCTGCCCTCCGGAGAGCGATTCGTACTTCTGCTCAGCCGAGCCCACCAGTCCGTAGGAATCGAGCGCGCCGGAAGCAGCTTCGCGGCCCAGCCCGGAGCGGTGTTCGTCGCCGCGGTGGAGGATATCGAGGAGTGTCCGGCCCAAGAGGTCGGGGCGGGAATGGGTCTGCGCGAAGAATCCGGGGCGGATCCTGGCACCCAGTTTCACGGTGCCCTCGTGCGGGACTTCAGCGATTTCGACGTCGGAAACCGGCAAGTGCTCGCGCTCCGGATCGGTGCCGCCGGCGGCCAGAAGCCGCAGGAAGTGGCTCTTGCCCGAGCCGTTGGAACCCAGGACGCCCACGCGGTCCCCGAACCAGATCTCCGTGGAGAATGGCTTCATCAAGCCCGTGAGTTCAAGCTTTTCAGCCACCACGGCGCGCTTGGCCGTTCTGCCTCCCTTGAGCCGCATGTGTACGTTCTGCTCCAGCGGCAAGGCTTCGGGCGGACCGGCTTCCAGGAACTTGGCGAGACGGGTCTGCGCGGCCTGGTATTTGTTGGCCATGTCCGAGCGGAACGCGGCTTTGGTCTTGTACATGATGACGAGTTCCTTGAGCTTCAGGTGCTCCTCGTCCCAGCGCTTGCGCAGCTCCTCGAAGCGCGCGTTGCGGTCAATACGCGCGTCCACGTACGTCCCGAAACCGCCGCCGTGCACCCAAGCGCCAGCCCCGTTGATACCCGGTTCAAGGGTCACGATGCGTCCCGCGGCATTGTTGAGCAGCTCGCGGTCGTGGCTGATGAAGAAAACCGTCTTCTTGGATTCGTTGAGTTTGCTTTCGAGCCAACGCTTGCCCGGAACGTCGAGGTAGTTGTCCGGCTCGTCGAGGAGCAGCAGCTGATCCGGTCCCGAGAACAGCGCCTCGAGCACCAACCGCTTTTGCTCGCCCCCGGAAAGGCTCGACGCCGGGCGGTGCTGGGCACGGTCAAAGGGGATGCCCAGCGCGGCCATGCAGACCTCGTCCCAGACGGTCTCGACGTCGTACCCACCGGCATCTCCCCAGTCCACGATCGCTTGGGCGTACTGCATTTGGGTGGGCTCGTCGTCGTGCTCCATCATGGCGAGCTCGGCGTCTTCGACTGCCTTGGCGGCCGCGGCAAGGGCCGGCGGCGCCGCGGAGACAAGAAGGTCGCGCACGGTGGACTCATCGCGGACCTGGCCGACAAATTGGCGCATGATTCCCATGGTCCCGGAGCGTCCCACTACCCCTTCGTCCGGTGTGAGATCGCCGGCGATGATCTTGAAAAGCGTGGTCTTGCCCGTTCCGTTGGGGCCAATCAGGGCGGTTTTGCTGCCGTCCGGGACCTTGAAGGTCACTCCGTTGAGCAGCTGGGTGCCGTCGGAGAGGAAGTAGTCGATGCCTGAAACGTCAATATGGGCCACACGTTCAATCTTCCCACGGACCGCGGGGGACTCCTTAGTCGCCGGCTTGGCTCATCCAGTCCGACGGTCCACCGCTTACTGCGCCGGTCAGGTACCGCTGAATTGTTGGCCCTAGCGCTTGGACGACGACGGCGTGGGGGGCCGACGCGATCGGCTCCAGTTTGATCAGGTAGCGGGTCAGGATTAGTCCGGAAAGCTGCGATGCCACCAGGCTTCCGCGCCACGAAGCCTCTTCAGCGGGGACACCAAGGCCAGCCAGCAGCGGTTTGATAGCCCGGTTGAGGATGAACTCGCGCACCAATGCCGCACTCCATTCGTGTTGCATGGCCGTCCGCAGCACCGCGACTCCGGACGCCCCCGCCGGCGAGTCCCAAACAGTCAGGAAGCGGGATACCAGCCGCTCCCCGACACCGTCCCGCGGCCCGTCAAGGACAGCCGTCAGGTGTTCCTTGGGGTCCACAGGAGACTCAAGCGCAGCCATGAACAACTGTTCTTTGGTGCCGAAATGGTGGTTGATCATGGACGGGTCCACTCCAGCCTCGGCTGCGATGGCCCGCACTGTTGCGGCGTCATATCCCCTGCGGCTGAATTGTTCGCGGGCCGCGCGGAGAACAGCGTCGCGGCTGCTCACTTGTCCCGGGCGGCGACCCCTGCTCACGCCGCATCCCGGCTCGCTGCGGCCTTCCGGCGCGCGAAGTCCGGGGCGTGCTCCGGCCGGGGCCCGAAGGCGATCATGAGCGCTGGGAGTTTTCCGAACCACGGAAAGTGGCGTGCGACAAAGACAAGCGGACTCGGCGGACCCGCCAGTTGCCCGGACAGTGCGGGGCCGAAGACCGCTTTCTGGATGAGGAGCTGCACATTCTGGATCACCACGGTGGGGAACCAGCGGCGCTTCTGCACCGAAACGAGATCGGCCTCCTCCAAGGTGCCCTGAAGCAATGGGCGGGCGATACGCTGGGCCGCGGCAACGGCGTCCTGGATGGCCAGGTTGATGCCCACGCCTCCAGCAGGAGACATCGCATGGGCCGCGTCGCCGATCAGGAGGAGCCCGGGTCTGTGCCATTGCTTGATCCGGTTGAGCTTCACGTCCAGCATGTGGAGATCGTCCATGGACCTGATTTCGTCCACGCGGTCCGCCAGGTCCGGGCGGAGGCGGGCAACGCGCGCGCGGAACCTCTCTACCCCTTCGGCACGCAACTGGGCATCCTTGCCTTTCTCCGCGATGTAGGCGATCTGGTAGAAGTCCTTGCGGGTCAGGCTGAGGAGCACATCCGTGCCGGAGAAACGCGGCATGATGGAGGCCAGCTGCTCCTGTTCGTCTGCACGCCGGGAGAGCCTGAACCACCACGTGTCGAACGGCACCGGGAATTCGTGGGGGACAAGTCCAGCCTTCTGGCGCAGTACCGAACTGCGGCCATCGCAGGCAACCGTCAAGGTTGCGCGCAGCTCGCCTGTGCCGATTTCCGCTCCCGACGCCGCGTCGCGGGTACGGTACGCCACCCCGGCGACCTTCCCGCCGTCGTCGTACACCAAATCCGTGGCTTCAGTGTTCATCCTGAGCGTGAAGTGCGGCTCTTGCTGCGCGGCGTCCACCAGGAACTTCAGGAGGTCCCACTGCGGAACCATGGCTACGTAATCGTAGGGTGGCCTGAGGCGATCAAAGGCGGCCAGGGTCACGTCTCCGCCACCCGTAGGGAGCTTGAAATTGCCGAGCTTGCTTTGTGGCAGGGCCCGGAATCCTTCGCCCAGCCCGAGCTCATCCAAGAGCCGGATGGTGGAGGGATGGACGGTGTCGCCGCGGAAGTCGCGCAGGAAGTCGGCATGCTTTTCGAGGACGGTGACCTCGACTCCGGCCCGGGCCAGCAGGAGTCCGAGCATCACACCAGCGGGGCCGCCCCCCACAACGACACATGTGGTGCTTTCGAACTGGTCCATGGCCACTCCCACCGTCGCGACTAATTCAACAAGCGTTGAATTAAGTGTGCACCCGCAGGCAGGGCGTGTCTAGGGCCGCCAGCGTCATCGGGACGTGAGATCTCAGCCCTTTCGCGAACTCAAAGAGCCGAGATCTCACCCCTCAGCCAGGGCAATTCGGCGGGCGAAGGCACAGTTCTGGCCGGCGTCCAGCCCAAGGAAGCAAGGCCTCCACCGCCGCACCCACCCTGAAAACCGTGGCATCGTCAAAGGGCTGGCCAACAATCTGCACGCCGCTCGGGATGCCGCAGTCCGCCATGCCGCTCGGCACCGCGAGCACCGGGCAGCGGTTGGCGATGTTGAAGGGTGCTGTCATGTGGCCCTGCCAGTAATGCTCGAGGTGCCTTGCACCGGCGTCGATCCCGTCGAGGTAGTCGCCATCCGCTTCCAAGGCCGGAACCGCCGACGCCGGGCAGAGCAGCGCGTCGAAACCGACCATGGCGTCCGCCAACTGGGTCTGGATCAGGGTCTCGGCACGGATTCCGTCCACAAAACGGTTCCGCTCCGCAGCCCGGCGCGCATCGGCCATGAAACGGCGGGTGTACGCGGCTAGTTGTTCCTCGGTGCCCGCAGTCTCGTCTTCCATGGCGGGGCCCAAAAGGTAGCCAAGGTGCGTGAACACGGTGCGGTTGATCTCCTCAACAGTCCAGGGCAACTCGATTTCCTCGACGACAGCGCCGGCCCCCCGCAATGCGGAGGCAACCCGCCGGGTGTTGGCCTCGATGTCGGGCGCCACGGGGTAGTTCCCGAGCCGGATACACAAGGCGATCCTCATTCCGGCCACGGAGGCGGATCCCCATGACAACGCCGGCGCGTCCACCAGGGAAGTATGGTCGCCGGGGTGCCGTCCCGCCATAACGTTGGCCAGGAGCGCTGTATCGGCCACGGTCCGTGCCATGGGGCCGTCCCCGCGGTAGTGGTCTGCGGACAGTGGCGCCAACCCGGGAATCCGGCCGTAAGGGGCTTTGAAGCCGACTGTTCCCGTGAACGACGCCGGCAGCCGGGTTGAGCCGGCGATGTCGGAGGCCGTCGCCAAAGGAGTCAGCCCGGCAGCCAGGGCTGCCCCGGCCCCGCCGGATGACCCGCCCGGTGAGTACCGCTGGTTCCACGGGTTGCGGGTCACCCCCCAGAGGGGGCTATGGGTGATGGTCGCGCAACTGAATTCGGGAGTGGTGGTCCGGGCATGGACGATGCCTCCGGCGCGGCGGATACGCTCAATGACCGGATGATCGTGGCGGGCGATATCGGATTTTTTCGCCATGAGCCCCTGCGAGAGGGTGCGTCCTTTGAGCCCGTGTTTCTCTTTGGCCGCCACGGGCAACCCCAGCAACGGAGTCAGGTCACGTCCGCGGGCGTAGGCCGTTGCGGCCCGTCGGGCCTCCAGCCGGGCTTCCTCAAAGAGCGTCTCCGTCAGGGCATTAATGCTGCCGTTGACGGCCTCGGTCCGGTATATCAGTGATTCCAGCAGCTCCACCGGGGATAGCTCCCGGCTGCGGAACAACGTCAGTGCGGACGTGGCGTCGAGGTAATGCAGCTCAGTCATGCGGCGCAGCCCCTGTCCGTGTTTGCGGCGGGAACGGCGCCGCCCACCATTTCGCGCGCTACTCCGGTGAGCATGTCCACTCCTGCCACCATGTCCTCGTCGGTGGTGAATTCGCGTTCGCAGTGCGAAACCCCGTCCACGCTCGGAATGAACATCATGACTGAGGGAACCATGGTGTTCAGGGCGACGGAATCGTGCCCGGCCATCGTCTGGATGCGGCGTGAGGAGAGGCCAAGATTTGCTGCTACTTTCGCGGAAAGTTCCAGGCCGTTCTCCGGGAATCTCCGGATGGGACGGATGTCGAAGTCCTTCACATTTACCTTGATATCGTGCTCGCGGGCCAGGACATCAATGTCCGCGAGCAGCTTGGAGCGGGCAGAGCGAACGATCTCCGGATCACCGGAACGCAGGTCCGCCACCAAATGCACCCGGCGCGCGACGACGATGGGCGAGTTGGGCTCGAGAGTCAACTGACCCACTGAGGAAACAAGTTCCTCCTCGGCAAAATCCTTGGTGACATCGTGCACCATCAGGATGATCTTGGAGGCCGCGACGAGAGCGTCGTGCCGATCCGCCATTGCCGTGGCGCCGGTGTGCGATTGCTCGCCGAGGACTTCGATGTCCAGCTTCTGCGTGTACCAACTGCTGTCGACCAATCCGATGGTGATCCCTTCGCGTTCCAGGATGCGGCCCTGCTCGATGTGGATTTCTGCATAGCCGGCGGCTTCCGGGCCAGCGTCCGTGCCAAGGTAGCCGATGCCGTCGAGGGCTTCCCGGACCGAAACGCCCTTCAGATCCGTGACGGAAAGCATCTGTTGGCGATCGAAAAGTCCCGCGAAAACGGAGCTGCCCATCACGCTGGGGGCAAAACGGCCGCCCTCCTCATTGAACCAATTCACCACGGCAAGGTTGAAGCGTGGCACCTTCCCGGTTTCACGCATTTCCAGGTCGATGCTCCGGGCCGCATGCAGCGCAGCGACGACGCCGTAGGCGCCATCGAAGCGGCCGCCCAGGGGCTGGCTGTCCAGGTGCGAGCCAATCAGGATGTAAGGCGCTCCTGGCGTCCACTCCAGCAGCCCGAACATGTTGCCGATGCCGTCAACTTGAAGCTGCCATCCGGCGTCGTGCACCCACTGCTGAAACCACGCGCGGGTCTGCGCGTCTTCAGGGGTGGCGGCTTGGCGGTCGACGCCTTTGTTTGCTGTGGCACCGATACCGGCCACCTGGTGGAAGTCCTGAAGGAAAGCTGCTGCGCTCATGTGAAGTCCTTGATAGATAGAAGAAAGAGGGAGTCAGCCCATGCGTCCGCGGGTTTCGGGCACCTTGGTGAAGATCACCAGCAGGAGTACGACGGCGGCAGCGGCAGCCATGTAGATGCCCGGCGCGTGCGGTACACCGCTTGCCCCTACCAAGGCAGTGCCGATGAACGGGGCTGTGCCGCCGAAGATGGCGTAGGCCCCGTTGTAGCTGACGGCCGCGGAAGTGAATCGGGTCCTGGTAGTGAAGATTTCAACGAAGAAGGTGTAGCAGCCGCCGCCGTAGATGCAGAGGGCCACCACGAACAGCGCCTGCCCAAGCAGGGCAAGCGGAAGGGCGCCACTCGTGACCAGCATGAAGCTCGGGACGGAGACCACGGCCAAGGCGGCGGCACCCGCGATGAGCATCGGCTTGCGGCCAAAGCGGTCGCTGAGCCGCCCGCCGATGGGCAAGAGCACGGCATAGAGGGCAAGGGCGCCGGCGTTGATCAAGAGCGACTGTTCGCGGCTCAAGTGGCCGGTCGTCTGGACGTAGGAAACGAAGTAGGCAGACAGGAAGTAGAACCCCATGGCCGTCAAACCCATGACGAAGATGACTTGGACCATGCGGAGTTTGTTCTCGCGGAAGGCCTCGCGGACGGGGCTGAATTCCTTGCTCTGGTTGGCTTTGGCGTCCTTGAACGCAGCGCTCTCTTCGGTACGGCTCCGGATCCAGACGCCAAAGAGGGCTAGGGGGAGGGCCAAGATGAACGGCAGGCGCCATCCCCAGGCCGTGAAGGCCTCGTTCGGCATGGACTGGCTGAGGATCAGGATCATCGAACCCGCCACCACAGAAGGCAGCGCTGTTGCGGCAATGGTGATGTTCAGCCAGAATCCGCGCTTGTCGACGGGCGCGTGCTCAAAGACGAACGACGGCGCGCCCACGGATTCGCCCCCGGCCGAGAAACCTTGGATAAGGCGGCAAAGGACCAAAAGCACGGGCGCCCAGGCACCGATCTGGCCGTAACCGGGCAGGATACCCATGAGGGCGGTGGCCCCGCCGATCGCTATGAGCGTGACGGTCAAGACGCGGCGCCGGCCGATCCGATCGCCGAGGGCTCCGAAGAACAGTCCGCCAAGCGGACGCACCACAAAGGCGACGCCGAAGGTGGCGAAAGTGGCCAACATCGCAGCGAGGGGGCTGCTGCCTGGGAAGAAGAGTTGGGAAAAGATTACCGCGGTGAGGCCGTACAGGGTGAAGTCGTAGAACTCGATGAACTGGCCGACGCTGCCGCCCGCCAGGACCCGCCCCTGCATTTTGGTTATCTTGGGGACCCGCCCGATCTTCGGGTCGGCCGAGTCTACGGAAGTCGCGTCTTGTATTGGCTGGGGTTGCTCGGAGAGCTCGTTGATGGTCATGGCAGCCACGCTAGGCGGACAGTATTTCCGGCGGCGGCTGCACTGTTTCGGCCATAAGAAATGATTTCGGTGGTTATTACTTCCATATTGCGATAGGGCCGCTTGGGGGAAACCCCGCGGACACCTTCGGCGAAATTCATCACCATCAAATCTCCTTTGATCAGGATGGAATTCTGGTGTCCGGTTCGGTTTGGTGAGCTGCGTTTGCGGCCTTCTTGAAGCTTGAGCGCCTCCGCGGGCTACCGGACTTGTTCAACCTTCGGTGGCCCAGATCACATCTGTCCAATTGATTGTTTTTGAAATTGCCATAGATCTAATCGATGGCAATCGCCGTTTACGTCGCCGGCCTAGGTTCGTTCCGCGCCGTACAACTTCAGGCACGTCTCTTCAAAGGCAAGAACCCGCTTGGTCGCCTGCACCCCTTCGGGCCGCACCAGCATGACTTCGATTGGCGGGAAATTGTCCGTCAGCGTCAGCGGCACCACCTTGCCGCCGGAGTACGTGACATCGCTGTGAAGTCGCTGATTGAGGAGGGCGTAGCCATGCCCCTTAGCCACAAAGGAGCGGACGGTCTCGTAGCCCGCAAAGCGGTGCCTGACGTTCTGGACCACTCCGGCCATGGCGTAGAGCTGCTCGAAGTACTCCCGGGTGTGGGGGAGATCCAGTACAACGGAGGGCTCGCCGTCGAGCTCCTTAAGGGCAATCTCCCTTTCCGGACGAATGGCGGCAGGGTGTCCCTCATGGACCAGGACGTGCGGCGGAACTCGTTCCACCACTTTGTAAATGAAACCGCGGCCCAACCCCAACCCATATGTAAGCGCGACGTCGCAGCGGCCATCCATCAGCGCCTCCTGAAGTGTGGCAAGGTCTGTCTCAAGGAATGACACATCGACGCCTGGATGCCGGGCTTCGAAGGTCTGCAGGATCGCCGGGAGCCGGAAAGGTGCAAGCGGAGTGAAGACCCCCACCTTGAGTTCGCCGACAAGGGTGGTGGACAGGCCGCGAGCGGATTCGTAGAGGGAATCTGCGTGCTCCAGAAAAGATTTGATGTCTTGCGCGAACTGCCTGCCGCTCTGGGTGAGACGGAGGCCCCGGGAACGATGACGTACGAAGAGCTGGGTGCCCAGGCTGACCTCCAGCTGCCCCATTGCGGTTGAAAGCGCCGACTGGGTGACCAGCAGTCGCGCCGCGGCCGCCGTCATGTTCTCCAGCTCAGCCACTACCGCAAAATACCGCAACTGGGTGAGAGTAAAGGGCTTCGCCATTTGTCCATAATGACACCCCCCGACGCGCTCCCTCGCTACTACCCGCGCAGCCGGTGCAGCATGAAGGCCACATGCAATGAGGTCCGCGACTCCGCGTCGTCCAGATCCACTGCCAGCAGGTCCTCGAGCTTGGCCAGCCGGGCATAAAGGGTTGGCCGGCTCAGGTAGCCGCCGCGTGCCATGGCTGCCTTGTTGCCGCCGGATTCCAGATACCTCCCAAGCAGTTCCAGGTAGCCGGCCTTGCCTTCTGCCTCCGCCTGCAACACCGGCGCAAGCTCCGATTCCACGAACTGCTGCACCCGGGGATCGTTGCGGATCAGGGCCAGCAGCCCGCGGAGCCGGATGTCCGTGGCGCGGTAGTACGGTTTGCCTGGCTCGCGGAGGGTGGCAGCCGTCTCGGCAACGTGCGCGGCCTCGTCGATTCCTGCCGCCGCTTCCAGCAACGAGGAGCGGTAGCGCCCGACGCCGATGGTCCACTGAGGGGCAAAGTCGCCGCCGTGGGCGTGCAGTCTGTCGGCGAGGCGCTGCAGCATGGGGTCTTCGAGCTGCCGTGCCGGGAGAGCAAGGATCATCCCCACCGAACCGGATTGGATGCTGGCCGTCAATCCGCTGCTGGCCATGGATTTCAGTACCCCGGCCAGGATTTCCAACAGCACGCGCTCCTCCTGCTGACCTGCCAAGGGATCGCCGGAAAGCGAGGCCGTGGCAGGAAGCGCCGCCCGGAACACCAAGGGAACGTAGTAGGGCGATCGTTTCAAGCCCAGCGAACCGGCGCGTGCGAGAGCCTCTGCCTCGCTGAGTCCGCGGGGCTGGCGGAGGGCGTTGAGCAGGCCGGCCTGCGCTTGTTGGGAAAGCTCGCGCTGGTCCCGTTCAGCCAGGCGGTTGATGGCAAGGGTTTGCGCGGCCCGTTCAAGGACCATGACCGCCATATCATCGTCGGCTCCCGCACTCCGGGGCGCCGGAACCACCAAGCGTCCCCACAGTTGCCGCTGAACACCGACCGGGACCTGCAGCCACCCCTCGGGACCGGTCCGCTTGGCCGAGCCATCGGCCTGCGCCGGCGAAGGAGTGGTCCGCGATCTCCGCTCCCAGTCGTCCAACAACTCCGTGGTTGCCAGATGACGGGCGGAATAGGCCAGGACCAGGTGGTGCAAGTCCTCCAGCACCACCGGCGCGCCGATCATCGCGGCCGCCGTCTCCACCACTTGCTGCGTCCCAGCGCTCTCGAGGCTCAGGACCGTGAAAGCCTCATGGACGTCCCGCGCCCGCTCCACCCGTTCGAGCTGCTCGGCAACGATCAACCGGTGCACGATCTCGGTGACTTCCACGAAACGCACGCGACGCCGGACGATCACTACCGGCATCGAAGCCGAGCGGGCCACGGACCGCAGTGCCGCCGTCGTACGCTCCCGGGGTGCGGTGAGTTCCACGACCAGGCCCGCTGCCCCGGCGCGTTCCAGCGAACGGATGTACGACGCCGCGCGGCCGGGTTCTTTGTCCAGCTCCAAGCCGGTGGTCAGCACTAGTTCGCCGCCGGACAGCAGGCCCGTCAAGTCCAGGACCTCGCTGACGTGAACCCAGCGCACGGGATCATCCAGCTTGTCCTCCCCGCCCAGGACCTCCGGGTTGGCGTCGCGCACCACGGGGAGGTCAAGGATCGAGCGAAGAGAAGGGAGCATTTACACATTGTAAATAGCGCGCGGCCTTTCTTTACATATTGCCTCTTACAGGGCTTCCGTGGTGCGGACAAACTGAACGCAAACGCAGAAGCGAACGCCCCTTTGCGAACTAACACAGGAGAACCCTTGAACACGATCGAGCACTGGATCAATGGCAGCTACGTCCCGGCCGGGGAACGCACCGCCCCCGTGAGTAACCCCGCCACGGGCAAGGTCACGGCGCAGGTCGCCTTGGCCAGCACGGAAGACGGCAACGCCGCCGTCGCCGCCGCCAAAGCCGCTTTCCCCTCGTGGCGCGATACTTCCCTCGCCCGCCGCACCCAGATCCTGTTTTCTTTCCGAGAGCTGCTGAACTCCCGCAAGGAAGAACTCGCCGCGATCATCACCTCGGAGCACGGCAAGGTCCTGGACGACGCCCTGGGCGAAGTCACACGTGGCCAGGAAGTCGTGGAGTTCGCCTGCGGCATTCCGCATCTCCTCAAGGGCAGCTACACGGAGAATGCCTCCACCAAGGTGGACATCCACTCCATCCGCCAGGCCCTCGGTCCGGTGGCCATCATCAGCCCCTTTAACTTCCCCGCCATGGTGCCCATGTGGTTCTTCCCTATCGCCATCGCCGCCGGAAACACGGTGATCATCAAGCCCAGCGAAAAGGTCCCCACGGCAGCCGTCTGGATGGCCGAACTCTGGAAGGAAGCGGGTCTGCCGGATGGCGTCTTCAACGTCCTGCAGGGCGACAAAGTGGCCGTTGACACGCTCCTGACCCACCCCGACGTCAAGGCTGTCTCCTTCGTCGGCTCCACCCCGATCGCCAAGTACGTCTACGAAACCGCTACGGCCAATGGCAAGCGCGTCCAGGCCCTGGGCGGCGCGAAGAACCACATGATCGTGCTGCCCGACGCCGATTTGGACCTCGCCGCCGACGCCGCGATCAACGCCGGCTTCGGCTCCGCGGGCGAGCGTTGCATGGCCATTTCGGCGTTGCTGGCCGTGGGCGACATCGCCGATTCCCTGGTGGCCAAGATCGCCGAACGCTCCCGGAGCCTTCGGACCGGCGACGGACTCCGCGGCTGCGACATGGGTCCGTTGGTCACGGCCCAGCACCGGGACAAGGTGGCTGGCTACGTCGACGCCGGTGAAGCGGCAGGTGCCACGCTCGTCGTCGACGGCCGCTCGGTGTTGCCCGACGCCGAGGGCGAGGGCTTCTTTGTCGGCCCCACCCTGTTCGACAACGTCACCACCGACATGTCCATCTATCGCGACGAAATCTTCGGCCCGGTGCTCTCCGTGGTCCGGGTGGACAGCTATGACGAAGCCCTCGCCACGATCAACGCCAACCCCTACGGCAACGGCACCGCGATCTTCACGAACGACGGCGGCGCGGCCCGCCGCTTCGAGAACGAAGTGGAAGTGGGCATGGTGGGCATCAACGTGCCCGTACCCGTCCCCATGGCCTACTACTCCTTCGGCGGCTGGAAGAACTCGCTTTTCGGCGATACCCACGCGCACGGCACGGAGGGCGTCGGATTCTTCACCCGCGGCAAGGCCGTCACCACCCGTTGGCTGGATCCGAGCCACGGCGGCATCAACCTCGGCTTCCCCCAGAACAACTGATTCTCGCCACCCGAAAGGATTTCCGTTCATGACTTCCACGATTGAAAACGGCCGGTTTCCCTACAGCACCGAGCCGCGCACCGCCGTCGACGCCGCCGCCGCTGCTGCCGCGGCCCGGCGGGCGTACGAACTGGACCGCAAGCACGTGTTCCACTCCTGGTCCGCCCAGGATCTGCTGGACCCCATGGTCATCTCCGCCGCCGAGGGCTCGTACGTGTGGGACGGCGAGGGCAACAAGTACCTCGACTTCTCTTCCCAGCTGGTCAACACCAACATCGGACACCAGCACCCCGCCGTCGTCGCCGCCATCGCGGCCCAGGCCGCGAAGCTGTGCACCATCGCACCCAGCTACGTCAACGAGGCCCGCTCCGAGGCAGCACGCCTCATCGCCGGACGGACCCCTGGCGAACTCAACAAGATCTTCTTCACCAACGGCGGCGCGGATGCCAATGAGCACGCCGTCCGCATGGCCCGGCTGCACACCGGAAAGCAGAAGGTCCTCTCCGCGTACCGCTCCTACCATGGGGGCACCCAGCTGGCCATCAACATCACGGGCGACCCCCGCCGTTGGCCCAACGACACCGGCTCCACTGGCACCGTCCACTTCTTCCCGCCCTATCTCTACCGCACGGCCTTCCACTCCACCACGGAAGAGGAAGAGAGCCAGCGCGCCCTGGAGCACCTCGAGCAGCTCATAGCCTTCGAGGGGGCATCCACCATCGCGGCACTCATCCTGGAATCGATCCCCGGAACGGCCGGAATCTATGTGCCGCCGGCAGGGTACATGCAGGGCGTCCGCGAACTCTGCACCAAATATGGCATCGTGTTCATCGCCGACGAGGTCATGGCCGGCTTCGGCCGCACCGGCAAGTGGTTCGCCGTCGAGCACTTCGACGTCGTCCCGGACCTGCTCACCTTCGCCAAGGGCGTGAACTCCGGCTACGTGCCGCTGGGCGGGGTGGCCATCAGCCCGGAGATCGCGGCGACATTCGGCAAGCGCGCGTACCCCGGCGGGCTGACCTACTCCGGCCACCCCCTGGCTACCGCGGCAGCCGTCGCCACCATCAACGCCATGGAACGCGAAGGCATCGTGGAACACGCCGCCTTGTTAGGCAAGACGGTAATCGGGCCGGCGCTGGCCGGCTTCGCCGCACGGCACAAGTCGGTGGGCGAGGTCCGCGGCAAGGGCGTCTTCTGGGCCATCGAGTTGGTTCGCGACCGTGAAACCCGCGAACCTTTGGCCGCTTACGGTTCCTCAAGCCCGGAAATGAACCAACTCGTGGCCGCCTGCAAGTCCCGCGGACTCATCCCCTTCGCCAATTTCAACCGCATCCACGTGGTTCCCCCGTGCAACATCAGCGTGGAGGACCTCAAGGCCGGCCTGGCAATCCTGGACGACGTGCTGGACATCGCCGACGGCCTGGTTCCCTAGCGGCTGTGGTTCCCTAGTGATCCTCGCTCACATATAGGCCCCTTTCCGGCGACGCTCGCTCACATATCGCGTCAAAATACCCGATCCTCCTGCACACATGGGGCATAAGACGGAATCCCTCCTGCACTACATGTGCACGAGGGATTCCGTTTTGCAACTCAAAAGTGAGCGAGCGTCAGGCGGGCGCGGGCGCTAGCCTGCCGCCGTCAAGAACGACTTGAGCAACGGGCCACTGGTGGTAGCCCCGAGGCCGCCGTCCTCGACGAACACTGCCACTGCCAGATCGCCGTGGACCGCAACGATCCAGGCGTGCGTCTTGGGCGGGTTGTCCTTTCCGAATTCCGCCGTCCCGGTCTTAGCGCCCACCGGTGCGCCAGGCACTGAGGCTAGGAATCCGGCATGGCCGGAGGTCACCACTGCACGCATCATGTCGCCCAGGGCGGCAGCCTCTGCCGGAGTAACCGGCTTGTCGGAAGCCGCCGACGCGGTGGGAGTAGCCGACGACGACGCCGAGCCGGGGGCCGTCGTCGTGGCACCGGCGGAGGGCGAACCTGAGCCGGGGTTCAGGACGAGTTGCGGCGACACCGGCGCGCCGCGGGCGACCGAGGCGGCCATGATGGCTGCGGCAAGCGGGGAAAGCAGCACTTTACCCTGGCCAATCATCGAAGCAGCGTGTTCGGTGCCGTCAGCGCTTCCCGGGACCGAGCCCAGGAAGGCATCGGCCCCCAGCTTCGGCGCCTGGACGGCCAGCCCAAGGGAGGTTGCCGCGGATTCGAGCTGGGCCTGGCTGACCTTGTCTCGGGCATTGATGAAGGCTGTGTTGCATGAATGCGCAAAAGCGTCCCGCAAGGCGACTGAACCCAAAGACGACGCTGGATAACCTTCGGCGTTCTTGAAGGTCCGGCCATCCACCGTAATAGTTGGCGTGCACTCAACCTTGGAATCCGGTGTCATTCCATTGCGGATCATGGCAAGGGAATCCACGATCTTGAACGTCGAGCCCGGCGCGTACTGGCCCAGCATTGCCGTGTTGTATCCGTTGCTTCCAGGCCCGGAAGCGGCCGCAAGGACTGCGCCGGTGGACGGGCGGAGCGCCACGATGGCCGAGGCGGGGCCAACTCCTGACAAGGTGTCCTCCGCGAGTTGCTGCAAGCGCGGATCCAGGGTGGTTTTCACCGGCTCGCCGGGCTTCGCGTCAACGGCAAAGAGCACTCGACGGGGATCGGGCTTCGCGGCCTTGATCTGGTCGTCGGTCATGCCTTGAGGCCGGGCCTTGATGGAAACTCCATCGTGGCCTCGGAGTTGGGTGTCGTATTGTTCCTCCAGGCCGCCAGTCCCGACGATGTCTCCCAGTTTGAGGGCACCCCCGGCCTTTTGGATCTGTTCGGCGCTGGCCTCTGCCGCGGTACCCAACACAGCGCGGGCGAAGGTGCGGGTCGGCGCCAAAGGCAGGGAATCAGGGACGGCACGGGCACCCGGAATTGACGCAAGCTGCTGGTCGGTGATCGTCCGGCCGTCCTGACGGAGGGTGATGGCACTGGCGAAGGCTTGCGGGCCGGACGCCTGGACCTGTTTCACGTACGCGGCTTCGTCCACACCGACCAGTTGGGCGAGCTTCGCCGCCGAAACAGCAGGATCCGCCGATCCGATCATGGTCTTGTCGATGCCGACGTAGACCACGGGACGGTAGCTGATCAATTTGGCGTCCCCGGCACCAAGGAGCTCGGCCCTTGATGGCGCTGTCACCGTCTTGTCCAGGACTTCACCGTCCTTGATGTCGGGCTCCAGAAGTGCCGAAGTCCATTGGACGGCCCATTTGTCGCCCGATTTCTTCAGCGCAGCCTGGGAGGTGTACTTCCACTCTGCGGTTCCGATCTTCCACGTGTAGTTGAGCGGGAAGGTGGCTTTGTCGCCGTCGAGCTTCACCGCTCCGCTTTCGACGGAAGGTTTGGCTGGGTCGAGGGCTGCGAACACAGCCTTGAGCTGC
Organism: Arthrobacter rhizophilus; assembly: GCF_026241105.1. Taxonomy (GTDB): domain Bacteria; phylum Actinomycetota; class Actinomycetes; order Actinomycetales; family Micrococcaceae; genus Arthrobacter. Next base: position 71,451 of record NZ_JAPFFT010000004.1, read on the forward strand.
TCATTCGCCGCGGCGGCGTCCTTGCCGTCAACGGCGAGCGAGCCGACGTCGAGGGCTGCCAAGGAGGAAGCGAGCTGCTTGGCCGCGCCTTCTGCCCCGGAACGGCCGTCATCGCACGCGGACAGCGAGCCAGCAATCATCAGGGCTGCAAGCCCTAGGACAAGATTTTTGGTTTTCCCCACTTGCGACATTATGCCTTCCACGCTTGGCTCTCGACATTTGTGGCGCGAAAACCTGCCCGACCAGCCCGAATCACCGTGCGAGCTATTGGCCCCGGATGATCCTGCGCTGTGTTGCCACCGCGATGGCCGCCGTCCGGTTGTCCACGCCCAGCTTGGCGTAGATGTGCACCAAGTGCGTCTTCACCGTGGCCTCGGAAATGAAGAGCTGCTTGGCCATCGCACGGTTGCTCATGCCGGTGGCGAGGAGCTCCACAAGTTGGACCTCACGGGTGCTCAGGGCGGCCGCTGGGTTTCGGATCCGTCCCATGAGGCGCGCCGCAATCTCGGGCGCGAGTGCTGTCTGGCCCGCCGCTGCAGACACTACGGCTTGCCGGATTTGTTCTGGCGGTGCGTCCTTCAGCATATATCCGCTCGCACCGGCCTCCACCGCGGCGAGGATGTCGGCGTCGTTGTCGTAGGTGGTCAGGATCAGGACCGGTGGCGGGGGAGTCCCGGCCTCACCGGCCTTGATCTTGCCGGTGGCCGTGACGCCGTCCATCCCCGAGCCCATTTGCAGATCCATGAGGACCACGTCCACGGGCTCGCCGAGGGTATGGAGCTTCGAAAGTTCTGCCAACGCGGCGCCGCCGTCGGAGGCTTCGGCCACAACGCTGACGCCCTCGAAGTCGGCAAGCATAGCCCGGAGCCCCGCCCGGACCACGGGATGGTCATCCACCAGCAACACCCTGATGTTGTCGGTCAGTGGGATGCCTCCTCAGCTCGGTCCCTGGCACCCAGCGGCAGCCGGATAGCCACCACGGTCCCCTCCCCGGGAGCAGACTCGACGCCGAGCGTTCCGCCCAGGGCTCCAAGACGCTCGCGCAGGCTCTTGAGCCCGACGCCGGTTCCGTCACCACGCGCTTCCGCGGCAGCTGCCGCGACGGGATCGAAACCCGCACCGTCGTCGAACACGTCCATGGTCACCTCGGCGTCCAGAAAAGACAGGGTAACGACGGCGGTGTTCGCGTGCGCGTGCGCCCACACGTTCGCCAGCGAAGACTGTGCGGCGCGCAACAAAGTGGTTTGGTATGGATTGGGCAACGGCACCGGCGTGCCCTGAAGCTCGAAGCGGCAGCGCAGCATGGCTCCACGCGCAGCGGCCTCGGCCTCGGTCTTCGTGCAGAGACGCCGCAAGGTATCGGCCAGGCCAGACTCCTCCAGCTCCGGCGGCCGCAGCCCCCGGACAAAATTGCGCGCCTCCGCCAGGTTGCTGGCCGCAGTTTCGCGGACGGTCCTAAGGCGATCACGGGCCGCAGCGTCGTCACCAGCGTCGAGGGCTTTCTCCGCCGAACGTCCCATCAGGACGATGCTCGAGAATCCCTGGGCCAGGGTGTCGTGGATTTCGCGGGCGAGCCGTTCGCGCTCAGCCAGCACACCGGCGTCGTGCTGGCTGCGTGCCAGTTCGGCCCGGGTGCGGCGCAATTCCTCCGCGGCGAGGCGTTGGTTCTCCCCCTCGACGTAGAGCGCCCGATACGCCAGCCCGGTGACCACCGCGAACGCGGCACCCAAAACCGGACCAAGGACCATGGGAAGTTGCAAGGCATCCGCACCGGCGCCGCGATTGTGGAACCACATGGCTGCGATCAGGAGCGCAGTGCTGGCAGCTATTGCCGGCAGGGCCAATCGCCGCGGCAAAACGTGCAGTTGCAGGAAGAACAACGGGAAGGCCATCCACGCAAAGTCTGGACTGATGAGCATCAGCAGCAGCCACAGGAAACAAACGACGGCGAGCCACCACCACGCGTAGGGCTTCGGATCGAGGCGCTTGGGATTGAGGGCGTGCCTCTTCTCAAGGAACGTCCCCACGAGGTAGACGGCCGCCAGCAACAGGGCAAGTACCAGGCCTGCCGCGGTAGCCAGTGGCGAAAGGCCCGCGGCCACAAGCCTCAGGACGGCGACCAACAAAAGCACGGCAAAGCCAACGTGCAGGCTGACGCGCAGGACCCGCAAAATCACGGCAGCGCCACTGGGCTGTGCCGTGACACTCGGCTGTGCCGTGACACCGGGCCGCGCCGCGGCTTGAGTTAAATCGGCTCCCTGCATGCCCTCCAGAGTAGCCCCGCCCGCCGACACTTTTGCCCCGATTCCCCGGTGTTCGGGCCCAATCAACCAAACGGTTGATCCGCGGGTCAACCAAGGCGATCGAACGGATCCATCAGCTTCCCGATGCCTTGCGCTCGGTCCCGTCGGAGAGTTGAAACAGGACCAGAAGATCGCCTCAACGGCACCGAACAAAGGAATCAAATGTTTCTCGCCTTGCGCGACATCCGCTTCGCCAAGGGCCGCTTCGCCCTGATGGGAAGCGTCGTCGCCCTCATCACGCTCCTCCTCGTCATGCTCTCCGGACTCACCGCGGGCCTCGGCAACCAGTCAACCTCGGCAATCGCGGCCCTCCCGGCGCAGCAAATCGTGTTCGGCGCGCCCGCCGGCGGCGAGGCCAAGGCGTCCTACACGGAATCGGAAGTCTCCGGCAAACAGCTTGAGGCATGGCGAAACCGGGCTGGTGTTGCCGCTGCCGAGGCCCTTGGCGTCACGCAGACGCGATTCCAGTCCCTCGATTCGTCCAACAATGCTGCCGGCACAGCCAACGTTGCGGTCTTCGGGGCCGACGCCGGTATCTCACCCGTTCCGGTCAAGGACGGCGAAGTGGTGGTCGGGAACTCGTTGGCGAAGGAACTCTCGCTGAGTCCCGGGAGCCGGGTCACGGTCGGCGGTACCGGCCTGACGGTCTCCGCGATCACGCAGGATGAGTGGTATTCCCACACGGGCGTCGTCTGGACCGCCCGCTCCACGTGGCAGAAGCTCGCACATATTCCTTCCGGGGCAACCATCGGAACAGTTCTCGCCGTGACGTACGACGCCGGGGCCTCCGTGGACGTCGATGCCGCCAATGCGGCGGCCGGCACGGTCAGCGCCGGCCCCAATGGCTCGTTCCAGGCCCTCGGTTCCTACAAAAGCGAAAACGGCTCCCTCATGTTGATGCAAGCATTCCTGTACGGCATCTCGGCACTCGTCATCGTGGCGTTCCTGACTGTCTGGACGGTCCAGCGCACGCGCGACATTGCTGTGCTCAAGGCGATGGGTGCCTCGTCCGGCTACGTGGTGCGGGACGCACTGGTCCAGGCGGGAATCGTCTTGCTCGCAGGCGCGGGCCTGGGTGGTGGGCTTGGCGTGCTGGGTGGATTCTTCGCAGCTCAAGCCGCCCCGTTCCTGGTGACTCCGCTAACCACGCTCCTGCCCATCGCCGGGATTGTCCTCCTGGGCTTGGCGGGCGCTGCCCTTGCCGTCCGGAGCATCACCACAGTGGATCCACTCATCGCCCTCGGCGGCAACTAGAGCCAACCCATCCCTTCAGCATATATTCTGCGAAAGGTATATTCATGAATCCCGTACTCAACCTAGTCAACGTCACCCTGGAGTACCCGGACGGAGACTCCACCCTCAAAGCCCTGGACGCTGCGGATCTCAGCGTGGACGCAGGCGAATTCTTCTCCCTCGTGGGACCGTCCGGCTCCGGAAAATCCTCTCTTCTGGCGGTGGCAGCTACACTGGTCCGGCCAAGCTCAGGGCTCGTCGTCATCGACGGCGTGGATGCCACCGAACTCAAGGACGCCGAACTCACTTCCTTGCGCCGGGAGAAGGTGGGCATCATCTTCCAGCAGCCCAACCTCCTGCCTTCCCTGACCGCCGTCGAGCAGCTGATCATCGGCCACCACCTCCGGGGGAAGCCGACCAAAGCGGCACGCACGCGCGCCACGGAACTGCTCGACGTCGTCGGCCTCGGCGCTTCACTCAACAAACGGCCGCACCAGCTCTCTGGCGGACAGCGGCAGCGCGTGAACATTGCGAGAGCGCTCATGGGCCACCCCAGAATATTGCTCGTCGACGAACCCACAGCAGCGCTGGATCACGAGCGCAGCGAATCGATCGTGCGGTTGCTGCGTCAGGTCACGGACGAGTTCGCCACGGCAACGGTCATGGTGACGCACGATACCGAGTTCCTGCCGTTCACCGACTCAGTTGCAACCATGCGGGACGGGCGCCTTGGCTCTGGTGCACCCGTTGGCGCACCCAACTAACTCGCAGTTGTTGTCGTTATAGGCCGTCAAAACGACACCTAATGCGAGCCAGTTAGGGAAAGAGCGTCCGGGTCAGCCCCCGAGGACGGCCTCGTCCTTGGCATCGTCATAGGCGTCGCGGGCCTCAAGGATGCTGGGTACGTGGTCCTCCGCCCAGAGGCGCAGGAGGGTCAGTGGTTCCAATAAGGACGTTCCGAGTTCTGTCAGTTCGTAGTCGACGCGTGGCGGCACCTGGGCGTGGACGGTCCGCGTGATGAGGCCGTCGCGTTCGAGGGTACGAAGGGTCTGGGTCAGTACCTTGGGCGTCACCACGTGGACCATTTTGCGAAGCTCGGAGAAGCGGATGGGACCGTCTGCGAGGACCTGGACAACCAGCGAGGCCCATTTGTCGCCGATGCGTTGGAAGATCACACGGGACGGGCAATCAGGGTCCAAGACGTTTGCCGGCAGTTCATTGGTATCCATGAGGTAACTAAGTTCCTTTGAAACTATCAGTATCAAATAGATACTCTTTTCGTATTGCAAGGATAGCAACCCAAGGAGAGTCATGAAAATCGCAGTGTACGGCGCAACAGGCATGGTCGGAAGCCAGATCGTCAACGAGTCACTCACCCGTGGCCACGAAGTCACCGCCATCTCCCGCAAGGGCTCGGAGGTCCCTGGAGCGAAGTCCCTCGCCGCCGATCAAGCTGATGGCCAGAGTTTCGCGGAGATCGCCAAAGAGCACGACGCCGTCATCCTCGCCACCGGGCCGAGCCGCACCGGCGGAGACCACGGAGAGTGGCTTGCAGCGATGGACACCGCCTACACCAATGCCGAAGGCACGCGCCTCATGATCGTCGGCGGCGCCGGTACCCTTGTGATCGACGGCGTCCGCCTCCTCGATTCGCCTGACTTCCCGGAGGCCTACAAAGCCGAGGCCACCACCGCGGCCGCAGCCTTCGCCGCCGTCAAGGAAGCCCCGGAGAGCCTGGACTGGACCGTGCTGGCACCGGCACCCGTCATCCAGCCCGGCGAACGCACGGGCAACTACTCCACCGCCGAGGATTCCCCTGCGGGCAACAGCATCTCAACCCAGGACTACGCCGTCGCCATGCTGGACGAGATCGAGACCCCGGCCCACCGCCGCGCACGTTTCACGGCAGCCAACTAACCTCACGCTCGCTCACGTCTGTCGGCCTCCAACCCGACGCTCCTGCAGATATAGGGGCCTCCAACCCGACGCTCCTTCAGATATGACGGCCTCCAACCAGACCCTCCTGCACATGATCTGCAGCAGCGTTCCGTCGTTTGGGCTCATACCTGAGCGAGCGTCGGCCGGGAGGGCCACACATGTGAGCGAGCGTCGGGGCGTCGTCATGCAGCTAGGCCCAGCCCGGGTACCCGCAGGTCGAATATGTCTTTCAAGGCATGTTTGGCTGCGTGGTAACCGGGCATTCCTGTCACTCCAGGCCCCGGCGGCGTGGACGATGAGCACAGGTACACGCCAGGCAGCGGCGTCCGCCACGGCACCGGTGAAAGCACGGGACGCTGGAGCAGTCCCCGAATGTCCATCAGTCCCGCGCTGAAGTCTCCGCCCACATAGTTCGCGTTGTACTCGGCCAAGCTTGCCGCCGTCGTCGTTTTCCAGCCGACCACCACATCCCGGAAGCCTGGTGCGAATTCCTCGATCCTTGCCATGACGGCCTCGGCCATGTCCACGGTTGACCCTTTGGGCACGTGGCAATAGGACCAGAGAATGTGCCGCCCAGCAGGAGCGCGCCCGGGATCCACGATCGATGGCTGGGCCACAAGCACATACGGTTTCCCGGGGTGCCGGCCAGCAGTTACCAAGTTCTCGGCCTCAGCCATGGCGGCTCGTGTGCCACCAACGTGCACGGTCCCGGCGCCAGCAAGCCCCGGCGCGGCCCACGGAACCGGGCCGGACAGGATGAAGTCAACCTTGCACGCCGCATTCCCGAAGCGGAATGTTTCCAGCGCGCGCCGGTAGCGTCCCGGAAGTGCCGAACCGGCCATGCGCAGCAGGCCCGTGGGTGCAACGTCCAACAAAATGGCCTTAGCAGGCCGCAACTCCTCCAAGGAATCGATCTCCACGCCGGTCTCAATCACCCCGCCGTGGGCCTCGATGTCGCGGGCCATCGAGTCCGCTATCGCCGCCGAGCCGCCAACCGGGATGGGCCAGCCACCGGCATGCGCCAGCGCTCCCAACAAGAGTCCCGCCCCCGCTGCGGCGAACGAGGGCAACGGCGCCACAGCATGGGCCGCGACACCGCTCAAGAGTGCGGGAGCCGCATCCCCCGTGAAACGCCGGTTCCACCACGGCGAACCCTGCTCGAGGGTCGCCAACGCAAATCGCAGTGCGGCCACGGGATTCGCCGGTACTCTCAGCAGTTGGTTCTGAGTTACGTCCAGCACCCCGCCTAGGTGCTCCACCAACGGCCCCATCAGGCGGGCAAAAGCGGCTCCGTCGGCCCCGAGTTCAGAAGCCGTCCGCTCCAGCGAGCGGTAGGCGAGAGCTGCACGGCCGCCGTCGAGCGGGGTGCCGTACTGAACCTCCGGCAAACGTAGCTCCACGCGCCGATCGAGTTCAAAATCCCGGAAGAATCGCGAAGCCAGCGCCATCGGGTGGACCGCGGAACAGACGTCGTAGACATGGCCCGGTTCCAACAGTTCGGCAGTGCGGGTCCCGCCCCCGATCGTCCCCGCAGCCTCGTAGACCCGGACAGCCAGGCCAGCGCGCGCCATGACCACCGCTGCAGCCAAGCCATTCGGTCCGGAGCCGACGACGGCGACCTCAGCCATCGCGTTCGGCCTCGCCTTTCGCGGAAGTGATTGAGTCCTGGTTGGGCTGCCGCCGTTCAGGGAACGAGGCAACGTGGCGCCAAGGCAGAACCGATACGGCAGGGTTCTTGAGGTCCACCCGGAACCAATCCTTGGCACCGTTGAACACCCCTCCATGGGGATCGTCCTCGCCTTGGATCCGAAGGGGGTCCAGATTTGGTTCCCAAATGTCCCACGCAATCCTCAACATCAAATATGCCGTCGCGGCCATATGCAGCATCACGGCCATGACGTAGTACGGCATGTCGATGTTGTTCTGCACGGGGCCGCCGCTGCTGGTCTGGCCCAAATACATCCAGGTGGCGGTCCAATGCAGAGCCTCGGCAGCCTGCCAGAGCAGAAAGTCGCGCCAACGTGGCCGAGCCAAAGCCAGCAACGGCACGAGCCACAGCACAAACTGGGGCGAATAGACCTTGTTGCTCAAGATGAATGCAGCCACTATCAGGAAGGTCAGTTGGGCAAGCCGGGGGCGCCGCGCCGCCGTCAAAACCAATCCCGCAATCAAGACGCACGCAAGGAGGAACACGTTGAATGCCAAGGCGTTGGTGGCTTCCGGACCAAGTTGGACAAGGTGCAGGCGGTCTGCCACTAGGTTGTAGGCGAACCACAACGAGCTGTATCCGGCCGGACGGTCCTGGGTGAAGTCGAAAAAGTACCGCCAGCCGGCTGGGTTGACGGCGGCGATCGGGATATTAACCGCAAGCCAGGCCGCTGCCGCCGAAACGCTCGTGGCAAAGAAGACCTTAAACCGGCCGCTGCGTAGCGCCAGCAGAAAGACTGCGCCCAGGATGAGCACCGGGTAAAGCTTGGTGGCGGTGCCCAGACCGATGAACACGCCGGCCAGGAAGGGACGTTCCTTCGCGAAGAAATACATCCCCACTGCGAGCATGGCTACGGCCCACATGTCCCAGTTGATGAAGCCGGCCAGCACGATCCCAGGGGCCAGGGCCACCATGGTTGCGTCCCAGGGCCGGCGTCGGTTGATGCGCGCGGTAGCCAGGACAGCCACGATCCACAGGGCCACAATCAAGGTGGCATTCACATCGAAGTAGCCCAAGATCCGTTCCGGGCTGGCACCATGACCAGGTACCAACCATTCAGTAGCACCGGCTATCAGCCCGGCGATCACGGGATACTCGAAGAGGCTTTTCTGATCGAAGAACGGAAAGACGCCATCGGCGAGGCCTCGGCTGCGGAAGAGTTCGGGGAAATCCGAGTAGCACGTGGCGTAGAACTGCTGGGGTGCCTGCCAACCGTTGACCCTGCAATAGCCCTTGATCAGGATCGCCAGCAATGCGGCAACGATCGTGAGGATGATCAGGACGCGTTCAACGGTGAAGAATCCGGGGGAGATGGCTCCAGGAGAGGAACGCCGGCCGAGGGGTCCTCCGATTAGTTCGGTGAAGTTCCTCAGCAAGGAGTCGCTACGGCTGGGAACCACAAAGCTCGCAGGCTTTTGCTGGATGTGCGGCTTGGTCTCCTGCATGCAATCGAGCTTACCTTCAGCCGCGCCGGACGGCGTCGAGTCCGGCTCGCCCCGAGCCCCGCCCCAGCCGAGCTCCGCCGAGCCTCACCCCAAGTCCGCCCCGAGCCCGCTCGCCCCAACTGCCCGCCCCGAGCCCGCCCGATGAAGTCCTTAAAAGGCGGAAGCCCACGCATAGCCGCGTGGGCTTCCGAGGCGAACGGTCCGATGTGTGCCATCAGTCCCTCCTGAATTGCAGTGGTGGGGACACTCAGCGGATGATTCCCATTTGGTGCAGGACGACGTAGACGTCTTCCCTGCGCTGATCCAGCAGTTGTCCGTTGAAGAGAGTCCTGTCTTTGACGACAGGTTTGCCGTTGAAGACCATCAGGTCCTTTAGGCGCTTGGCCATGGTGGTGTCACCTCCTTTCGTTGTGGAAGAGAATTGCCCGAATTCGGACATGACAATTAAGTCCCCTGAATTCGAAAGAAAACAGGGGAGGAAATAGGCACGTGAATGCCGGCAATGATGGGCCGGATTAAGCGGATTGTTAGAATGACCGTGGATAGTACCGGAGCATGGAGTTCCGTTACGTGGTATCCAGGGGGCAGCCGTCCCCAACAAGAAGCTGGTTCCGAACTATGAGGAAACTGCGCACCACGTCAATCGCGTGATACCGCTCAATGGCAGGCCCAACTCGGATCCTGATTGCACCTTGAAGCGCCCCAATAATCAGGGGCGGAAGTGCATCAGGAGAGGTTAGGCCGCAAAACGGCGTCGAGCAGCGAAGGCCGGGGTGCCAGCAACGGTCATCTTCCATCCGCTAGTCAAAGTAATCATTTTCCCAACCTCCTTTTCTGCTTTGGCACCACCGCAGCTGACTTGCTGGGTAGTGCACGCCTTAATCCCGGCGGATCGCTCTGGGATCAAAAATAAAGTTACACCATGAATCGTGCTGTTGACCAGCCAATTACAAACAATTTATAAATTAATTCCTCTTACAGTCCCCAGCGAAGAATTGCCGGCGTCCGCTTGTCCCATCCCAAGGTACAAACTTTGGCTGTTCCCAGGACAAAGTGGCGCCCTTCCCTGGCATCCAATTCAAGCCAACGGGCCGTGAGGATGCGGGAGAAATGGCCATGGGCAACAATCAGGACGTTGTCCATCCCGGACTCCAGGACGCGGGCGATGATCTTGTCGGCACGGGCCGCCACGGAGTCGAGCGTCTCTCCGTTGGGGACGCCATCGAACCAGATGAGGTAGTCCGGGTTGTCCTTGCGGATGAGGTCCGAGCTGATCCCTTCGTAATCTCCGTAATTCCACTCCACGGCCAGCGGCTCGTGGACAGCGTCGGGGAAACCGGCCAGCTCCGCGGTACGACGGGCTCGGCGCAGCGGGGAAGTCAGGACGAGGTCGAAGTCGATGCCTTCCAGGATCTTGCGCGCTTCCACGGCCTGCTGCTCGCCTTCCACCGTCAACGGGAGATCGGTCAATCCCGTGTACTGGCCACTCTTGGACCATTCGGTCTCCCCGTGGCGCATGATCCAGAGCTGTGGCCGGGCGGGCTTGGCTGCTTCGTTCACTTAGGACTCCTCTGGTTCGGCAATGCCGGCATGGGCATCGACGGATGGTTCCGATGAAAGTTCGACGGCGGACTCGGGCTGCTCTGCCCACCACGCCAAAAGCTTGGATTCGGCGTCCTCCGGGGACGACGGACCGTTTTCCATGCGCTCTTCCAGCAGGAACTTGTAGGCCCGTCCAACCGCGGGCCCGGGCCTGAGTCCCAGCAAAGCCATGATGCGCGCTCCATCCAAGTCCGGGCGGATGGCATTGAGCGATTCCTGTTCGGCCAGGACGTCAATCCGTTGCTCAAGGTCATCGTAGGCAAAGGAGAGCCGCTCTGCCTTGCGTTGGTTACGCGTAGTGACATCTGAGCGGGTCAGTCGATGCAGGCGCTCCAGCAGGGGTCCTGCATCTGCCACGTAGCGGCGGACGGCGGAATCGGTCCAGCCCGCATCCCCGTATCCGTAGAAGCGCATGTGCAGCTCGACGAGCCGCGCCACGGCCTTGATCGTGTCGTTGTCGAAGCGCAAGGCTTTCATGCGCTTCGCGGTCAGCTTCGAACCGACCATGTCGTGGTGGCGGAAGCTCACCGCGCCGCCCGGTTCGAACCGGCGCGTAGCCGGCTTCCCGACGTCGTGCATTAACGCGGCGAAGCGCAATACAAAGTCCGGCCCAGGTACCGGGCCATCCGAACCGGTCTCAAGCGACGCGGCCTGCTCCAGGACTTGCAGGGAATGCTGGTAGACGTCTTTGTGCCGGTGGTGCTCATCGGCTTCAAGGCGCAACGCAGAGACCTCGGGCAGGACGAACTCCGCCAGGCCGGTGTCGACTAGGAGGTCGATTCCCGCCCGCGGATTCGCGCCATTGATGAGCTTGACGAGTTCCTCGCGCACGCGTTCGGCGGAAATGATCTTGATCCGCTCAGCCATTCCGGACATGGCGAGGCGGACGTCGTCGTGCACTGCAACGCCAAGCTGCGCCGCGAAGCGGGCGGCCCGCATCATGCGCAGCGGATCATCGGAGAACGACGATTCGGGGGATCCCGGGGTAGCAAGCACCGAGGCGTGGAGATCGCGCACCCCGCCGAACGGATCCACGAGCTCGAGGGAGGGCAGCCTGAGCGCCATGGCATTGATGGTGAAGTCGCGGCGGAGGAGATCGTCCAGCAGCGACGAGCCGAAGGCCACCACCGGCTTGCGGGAGGCCGCATCGTAGGCCTCGGCGCGGTACGTGGTGATCTCAATCTGGAAGCCGGACTTCTTCATTCCGATCGTTCCGAAGGCTCGGCCAATCTCCCAGAAATTGTCCGCCCACCTCTTGATGATGGAAAGCGTCTGGTCCGGAGTGGCGTCAGTGGTGAAATCCAGGTCCGGGGAGACGCGTCCCAGGAAGAGGTCCCGCACCGGCCCGCCCACCAGCGACAGTTCGAATCCAGCGTCCACGAACCGCTGACCGAGGTCCAGGACCACTGGATCCATCTGGAAATTGACTGAAGAACTGTCCAATACTTGCGCCATAGTTCCTTAAGCTTGTCAGATTTCACGGCGCCATCACACCGATCGTCGTCATTACAGGGAGACACAGCGCGATTGCGCGATTACAGCACCGGGATCACGGCCGAACGCCATCCGCACGTCACCGTGAGTCCATGTCCCGGTCATCACCAACGGGCAAGAGTCGTTAGAGTGGACTTCATGGCCAACCCGATCCCGAGTGCTCCTGGCAGGAGGACGAATGCACCATTGCCGTCGGCAATTGGTGCTCACGTCGCGCCCGCTCCGCACACGGCCCAGGCCGCCCTTCCGACCGTGGAGGAGGTCTCTGCCGGCGGCGTCGTAGTGGACACGTCCGACGGCGAACTGAGGGTTGCGATCATCGCCCGCCTTAATAGGGGTGGCCGGCTTGAGTGGTGCCTGCCGAAGGGACATCCGGAAGGCAAGGAAAACAACGAGGAAGCCGCAGTCCGCGAGATCGCCGAAGAGACCGGAATCGAAGGCAACGTCCTGGCTCCACTCGGAAGCATCGACTACTGGTTCACCGTGAGCGGGCACCGTGTACACAAAACCGTGCACCATTTCCTGCTCCGCGCCACGGGCGGCGAGCTGACCATCGAGAACGATCCCGATCAAGAGGCCATAGACGCAGCTTGGGTTCCCCTCCAGGATCTGGCACGCAAGTTGTCCTTCCCCAATGAGCGGCGCATCGCGGATCTGGCCCGGGAAGTCCTGCCCGAACACCTCTAACGCGGCGTTTCACACCGCCTAACGCCGGTTTGACGCAACAGGCAGCCCGGCTCATGGGACGATAATGACAATGTCTGCCGCCAAATCAACCCAGTCAGTCCAGTCCGGAGAAACCCGTTCCAGCGCCGTCATGGCCGCCGGCACGCTCGTTTCACGGTTTCTCGGCTTCGCCAAAACGTGGATGCTTGGCGCCGCGCTCGGCCTGGGATCGACGGTCAATGACACCTTCATCAATGCCAACAACCTGCCCAACCTGATCTTCCTTCTGGTGGCCGGTGGCGTTTTCAATGCGGTGCTGGTGCCGCAGATCATCAAAGCCAGCAAGGGACCGGACCGGGGCGCGGACTACATCAGCCGGCTGCTGACTCTGGCTGTGTTGGTTCTCCTGACACTGACAGCATTGGTCACGCTAGCCGCACCGATCGTCATCGACCTCACCACCCAGGGCTATTCGCCACAGCAAAAATCGATCGCGGTGACCTTCGCCTTCTATTGCCTGCCGCAGATCTTCTTCTACGGTTTGTACGCGCTCCTGACCCAGATACTCAACGCCAACGGCGCCTTCGGTCCCGCCATGTGGGCGCCGATCCTGAACAATGTGGTGGCCATCGCAGGACTGGGCATGTTCATCTGGATCCTCGGTGCCAACAACACCAACCCCCACACCCTGGACAACTGGGGGCCCTTCCAAACCTTCCTGATTGCGGGTTTCTCCACCGTGGGTGTGCTCGCCCAGACGGCCATACTGCTCATCCCGGTGATCCGCTTGCGGCTCGGTCTCCGGCCCCGCTTCGGCTGGCGGGGCGTGGGCCTGGGCCAGGCAGCAAAGCTGAGCGTCTGGACGCTCCTGACCGCCGCCGTCGGGCAGCTCGCTTTCCTCTATGTCATGAGGATCGCCACCATTCCCGGATCCGAGCGCCTCCGCCTCGAGCACGCGCAAGACCCGGCCGCAGCCACGCTTCCCGGTAACGCGGTCCTGGAAGTCGCCAGCCAGCTTTACCTGCTGCCGCACTCGATCATCGCGTTGTCGCTCGCTACCGTGTTGTTCAACCGCATGACCCGTGCCTCCCAAGCCGGCAACAAAGCCGAGTTGCGTGAAGCGCTTTCCCACGGACTGCGGACCATGGCCGTCGCCACCGTTTTCGGGGCGCTGGCACTCTTTGCCCTCGCCGGCCCGCTGGGCATGTTCTTCTCCGGCGGGAAGCCCCAGGACGGTGTCATGCTGGCACAGACGCTCACGATCCTCGCGTTGAGCACACCGTTCATGAGTGCCAACTTCATGATGTCCCGCGTGTTCTACGCCAATGAGGACGCCAGAACCCCGTTCTACATCCAACTCATGTTGGCGCTACTGAACGTTGTAGGCGCGTTCATCATCCAGTTCCTGCCGGTCGCCCAGATCATCTTCGCGATCGCCGTCCTGTACACCCTCGGCAACATCCTTTCCGTGGTCATCAGCGTCTGGTTCCTGAGGCGCCTCCTCGGCCATGTGGACGGCCCCCGGATTGCCAACTCCTACATCCGCATGGGCTACGCGGCCCTAGGCTCGGCGGTCGCCGGCGCTTTGGCCCTGTGGTTACTCGGCAGCTACCATGCCGATGGTTTCGCCTGGAGCAGCAGGCCTGCCGCCTTGGTGACGGTGATCGTCGTCGGGCCCGTCATGCTGCTTGCTTACCTCTTCCTGCTGCGCCTCTTCCATGTCAGCGAACTGCGCGACCTGCTCCTGCCCGTGCTTGGCCGCCTCGGACGGGGCGTTCCGGTGGCACCAGAGCCGTCCGCCAGCGAAACGCCAACCCCGACGCCGGTTCGCGCCACAGTGTCCGACGATACCGGGCTCATTCCGCGCATCTCGGGCGAATTCGACGCAGCGTCGTTCCGCGCCGGTCCCGCCTTGGAAACCCTCCCGTCCAAGCACGGGAGGGATGCGGGCCATGATTCCGACGGCATTGCCGATGCGGCCATTGCGGAGGGGCAAGGCAAGGTGGATGCCTGGTCCGATGTCGAGAAGTCCTACCTGCCGGACGAGGACCTCCCCAGCACCGCCCAAGGAGGCGCGGGCCGCCCGGGCATTCCGCTACCTGGCCGCCGCACCTATCAGGGCCCGCTGGGAAACAACCCCTATTTCCGCGGTGGACCTCAGCGCAAACAGTGACGCATCGGCGCAAACCGGGGGCCAGAACGGCCCAATCCGCTAGGATCAGAAACTAATACAGGTAGTTGCAGACCACGGGTCACCCGGCTGGCCGGATCCCGTATTCAGGACCCGCAGCTTCCGGACAGTCTAGGAGGAACCCGTGTCCCACCCGATCGATGTCGGATCAGTGCTTGGCGGCCGCTACAAAGTCACAGCCACCGTGTTGACTTCGCACGACCAAGATCTGGTGCTCGACGGCGTCGACCAGGTCCTTAACAGGCCCGTCAGTATTCTCGTGGCCGGCCCCGGAAACGCCGATCAAGTTGCCAAGAGCGCCCGGGAAGTAGCCACCGGTGAACGGCCCGGGCACGTCCAGATCCTCGATCTCGGCGTCAGCGACAGCACCACGTACCTCATCACGAACCACAGCAGTGCTCCTGATCTGTTGGACCTCGTGGTGGCCACCAACCCGCCGTACGTCGAGCCGTTCTTCACGGACACGCTCGGAAGCGAGATCTTCGGCCAAGCCCGGTCCCGCGAGCCCGAAACCTACGACGGACTGTACGACGACGAAGAGCACGACGCCGAGTACATCAATTACGACGACGACGAGCCCAATCCGGCCGGTGCATCGCAAGCAGCAGCAGCACCCGCCGAAGACAAGCGCCGCCCGGTGGTTCCTCCCTTGCCTGCCAGCCGGCCCGCTTCGGCCCCAGGTGGCATTGGTTCCCGCATCGCCGCTGCGGCAGCTGGAGCAGGGGCAGCGGCCGCTGCTGCTGTGAAGGGTTCCGGCACCGGCAAGCCAAACAGCGACGACGGCCAGCGCACGCGTGCAGCCACCGCCTCCACCGAGGCGTCTTCGACCGTACAGCCGAACCAGACCGCCCCCCAGCAAATCCAGAAGGGGCCCGCAACACAGGCCGTTCCAGCGTCGACTCCTCCTGCGCCGGCGTCTGCGAGCCCTTCCCAGGACGCCAAGGTCTCGCTCTGGTCCGAGGACGACTACGGTTTCGTCAACGACGACGCCGCCACCTCCCGTGGTGCCGCCGGCGCTGCTGCAGGCGGCGCTTCGGGCGGGTACAACCGGGGCGCGTCGAGTTTCCCGGCCACGGCCCGGGAGCAAGCGGATCCGCTTGACGAGGACGAATACTACGACGACGAGCCCGTACGCGAGCCCCGTTCCTTCCGGTGGCTGGTGGGTGGCGTCCTCGCCGCCGTCCTGATCGTCGGATTGATACTTGCGGTCACCAACCTCGGTAGTCTCATCCCGGGCGGCACTCCCGCGGCCAAGCAGTCCACCCCGGCGTCTCAAACAGGATCCGGACAGCCGAGCAGCACCGAGTCGGCCACAGCCGTTGCGGCACCGCCAGTCATTGATGGTGTCACCCGCATGGGCGATTTCGAGTTTGCGGCGAGCTATGACAAAGACTTGGTCAAGGCCTTCGACGGCAACGCCGCGAGCTACTGGTCAGACATGGAGTTCGCCACGGCAGACTGGGGTGGACTCGCACCTGACGGAGTTTCCCTGCTGGTCAAGCTCAAGGCGCCCGCGCAGGTCAAGTCCGTCACACTGAGCCAGTTGGGTGCTTCCGGTGGAAACATCAGCGTTTACACCAACGATCGTCCGGCGATGGACGGCGCCAAGCTGGTAGGCACCAACAGCTTCACCTCTCCGGAACTCACCATGCCGCTCAGTACCCCCGCAACAGCCCAGTACGTGATCATCTCCATCAAATCGCTGCCTAAGCTGACCGCGCCCAAGACCCGCTACGGTTTCGGCCTACGCCTCGCCGAGATCAAGGTCCAGTAAATCCACGGTCCAGTAGTTGACGGCAAGGGCCGTCAACTCAGGTAACGGAGCCTGCGTCCTTCCATGACCCGCGCCACCAGACGGTACCCTGAATGGTGGTGGATATCAGGGTCCCCGGAAACGCCGGAATATTCGACGCCGCCATGGGGTTGTGCCATGTGGCCGGCCGCGATAATCCGGTGCATCGACTAAGGAAGAGGTTCACCCAACAGTGAGCAACGCAGAAAACACCGCGTCCCAAGTACGTGATGTCATCATCGTAGGCTCCGGGCCTGCCGGATACACGGCGGCCGTCTACACGGCACGCGCCAACATGAACCCGCTGCTCATCGCCGGTTCTGTGACTGCCGGTGGCGAACTGATGAACACAACAGACGTCGAAAACTACCCAGGATTCCCTGACGGCGTCATGGGACCCGATCTCATGGAGAACTTCGAGAAGCAGGCGGCGCGCTTCGGGACCGAGATCCAGTTCGAGGATGTCACCGAACTAGATCTCGACGGCGACATCAAGACCGTGACCATCGGCACGGGGGAGACCTTCAAGGCTCGGGCGGTCATTCTGTCGACCGGTTCCGCCTACCGGGAACTCGGCCTGGCGAACGAAAAGCGTCTCTCCGGCCACGGCGTGAGCTGGTGTGCAACCTGTGACGGTTTCTTCTTCAAGGACCAGGACATTGCAGTGATCGGTGGCGGTGACTCGGCCATGGAGGAGGCACTCTTCCTCACCAAGTTCGCCAAGTCCGTCACCGTGGTGCACCGCCGAGACACGCTGAAGGCTTCCAAGATCATGGGCGATCGTGCCCAGGCACACGAGAAGATCAACTTCGTGTGGAACACCGCCGTGGAGGACGTCATCGGCGGTGACAAGGTGACCGGCTTGAAGCTGAAGAACCTCGTGGACGGTACCGAGTCCGAACTCTCCGTCACTGGCGTTTTCGTGGCCATCGGTAATGACCCCCGCACGGGACTGGTGAAGGGCACACTTGAGCTGTCCCCAGAAGGCACCATCGCCGTCGAGGGCCGCAGTTCCAAGACGAGCATCAAGGGCGTCTTCGCTGCCGGCGACGTCGTCGACCCCACCTACCGGCAGGCCATTACGGCCGCGGGTTCCGGGTGTGTCGCGGCCTTGGACGTCGAACACTATCTTGCAGACCTGCACGCCTAATCGGCACAGCAGCCATCCATTCGAAGGGAAAAAATTATGAGCAACGCTAAAGACGTTACCGACGCCAGTTTCAGCACCGACGTCCTGGCCGCTGAAAAGCCGGTCATCGTGGACTTCTGGGCAGAGTGGTGCGGCCCGTGCCGTAAGTTGGGTCCGATCCTCGACGAGATCTCGGTTGAATACGGAGACAAGGTTGACGTCGTCAAGCTGAACGTCGACGACAACCCGGCCATCGCCGCAGAGTACGGCATCACGTCAATTCCTGCCGTGTACCTCTTCAGTGGGGGAGAAGTGAAGAGCACGGTTATCGGTGCCAAGCCGAAGCAGTTCTTCGAAAAGGAATTTGAGTCCGTCCTGTCCTAAGGCTCGAGCGCCGCACTTTGGTGGCGCTTCCGGACTCAGCCGGTGGTTCCCGCTTATGAGCAGGATCCACCGGTTTTTTCGTGCCCGCGTCTTCTGGTTGCGGAGTCTTTTCGTGCCCTCCGATCCAGGTATCCCTTAATCGCGTTGCCGATCCCGTTGTTGGTGTATTGGCTTGATGTTCGAGCGATGGCAAGGAGGTCCACTACTCGCGTTGATCGCTAAGTTCACGCCGAGAACCCTATTTCGATTTCTAAACCTAGGAATTTTGAGCGGGAAGTGCCCAGCCGCAAGATGGCGTTCCGCCTATCTGGGGTAGGGCAGCGATGGGCTGTAATGCGGTAGCGTCTGTGGTTTGCCGCCCAGAATTGATCGTCTCCCTGGTTTCCAGGGCTCTTGCGAAGCCTCTAGCCAAATCCTTATGTCCGTCCAGGGATGGATTCCCCTTGCTTTCGTGCAAATGGCCTTTTGGATTGAGGAGCCGGTTTCACATGAAACAGTGCAGGGCGCTGCCGATGTATCTAGACGCACCTCGGCCCTTAGGTTTGTACGACAAATTGGTGCGGAACCTGTTTATGCACTGTTTCACGTGAAACGTCCATGTTCGCTGCAGTCGCCGTTCTCCAAGTTCATCGATCCAAGGGCCGGCCAGGGGGCGGCGCTGCTCCCGGGCTCTCCAAGCGCGATGCTCCAGATGTTGTCCTCGTATCCAGTGGTGAACGGGGAGTGACGCACAGATCCCTGGCTGGTGTGGACAGTTGTGCCCGGCTGTGTCTACGCCCATCTCTACGCCCATAATCATGCGAACGCATCGAAGACTAGGTGATTCATCTCGTAGCCAGGTTAGGTAGACGAACTACCCAAGGCTCGTCCATGCGTACCCGCCGTAACTACGCACCACCTTCTCCTACTTGTTTCACGTGAAACAACGCATGCGTGTGGCGCGGGAGCGGCGCCGGGGACAGAGACAGCGTCACGCACCTAGTAGCCTCTCATGATCGAAGCTTCCGTCTGACCTAGCCAGTCAATTGCCGGAAAGGGGTGCCGTTGTGAGCTTGATGCAACAGGACAGCGGGAATGGATGTTGACGTAAGCCAAAGAAGGAGACGCCCTCGCAGCCTTGAGCGGCTCCCACTCCACACAACCGCAATGCCTGTAGAGGACTACCCTGAGGCTCGGGTGACAGACTGGTGACCGTCCGAGCCGAAAATCCGCCAGCCACACACGTATTTCGAACATTCACGGGCGAAGCTAAACAGGCCTCCAAACCACTCCACCCCTTCGGCTTAGAACAGCCGCCAGCGCTCCCAGCTCCTATTCCGCGCGTCCACGACTTCTGCGGACTGTAGAACGCATGCCTTGCACTGACCAAGGAGCGAGCCCCAATAGCCCACTGAATTGGTCCAAAATAAGGCCTGGTTTCAGAGGGATATGAAAATGAATACAAAATAGCCTGTTTCTTGAATGCGAAAGCAAATCTGAGTGCTTCGATCCGTCCGCACTCTACTGGGGAGGCATCGCCAGTTCCTGCGGACCCCTATTGACCTTCATGGGAATGCATCGTGGTCTTCAGAGACCAGTGATGGACTAGAGTGGCTAATTCAACATCGCCATTCTTTGCTCGCAGCGTAGTGTCCGCAGCGTAGTGTCCGCAGCGTAGTGTCCGCAGCGTAGTGTCCGCAGCGTAGTGTCCGCAGCGGCCCGCCGTCCGTCGCGGCCCGATGTTCATCGTGCCCTGGCGTTTGTTAACCGCAGGAGGCGGGGATACCAAATCATGAGACTCGCACTGACCCTAGGTCCTGAAAGCCAGCACCTTTCGCGCAAATGAGCCCTACATCTCGACAAATCCAAAGGAGCAGTGGCAGCATTCCAAGGAGCTCTGGCCCCAGAACGCGGTAGACCGCCGCCGGCTTCTGACGGTTCTGCCGGCACCGCGATGGCCATCGTTAGAGCTGGAAGAAGAACAGGCCTGCGCCCCAGGCGAGCACTGCCGCGATCGCCTCGAGAACGAGTACGTGATTCCGCGCCCGTCACTAACATCCACCGGTGTTCCTTTTGCACCCGCACCCGACAGTACGTGTATGTCCGCGCGATCAGAGTGGCGTCCGTTGGACATCCCTGACATTGAGCGCGAGTCGATCACATCGTTCGCGAGGCTTCCTGTGGGTGGCCGGGAACAGTCGTACCCTCCTGAGCTGGGAGACACTCGACGCGTCCAATACTCAGATCACCTCCGCGATCCGGCGATAGCGGGGGCCGGATACCGTCCCGATCCAGCAGACCGGAATCCCCCGGCCTAGCTACCGGGGCCACGCAGAGCCCGTACACCTCGCAGACTCACAAAGCTCGAACCCGATCCATCCGCGGTCTGAGGGGCAGTAGCTCGCCGATCAATCAGGCTCATTGTCAGCACGAAATTCGGAGTCTCCGGGACCTACGCTGGCGCGAACGCCCCGTCCACATCTAACGGCATCCATGTGGAGGCTCGGGACAACCGATGTTCCGCCTTGAGCAGCTGAGTGACCGTAACGTTGGGCAAACCGACGGCACCGGCCACTCGGTGTCGGCCCAAGGAAGCAGTCCGAAACTTCTCGCCCCATGCTTTGGGGCCATCCAGGGATGAGTCGCTCATGAGTGCACGGTCGAGCTCTGATTCCGCCAAGAGTGCGCAGCATCAAACGCCGGCTGCTGGCTGGCAGAGCTCACTGAACCAATGTCGCCGTGAGTCGCCCCCCGGGAATGAACGACCCCGGACCGGAACCTTACGGGATGAGACTTGGCCAAGTCTGTGGGATCACGGCTCTCACGGCGGGCCGTCTTCCGTGCGATCTACTCCCTCGAACACGGCTCGGTATCAGAGTCGACCGGCACGCTCTGGGCCTACCGGTCTCAGCCAACACAGAGATGATCCCGAGGAAGATCTACCCAGAGTCGACAGACCGCATCCATGTCAGCAACCGAACACTCGGCCGGGTGAGCGTCGCGGCGGCTTGCGCAGCCACAAGAGTTGCGGATGGACTCCACATCTGGCAGACACACCGGCGCCTCCTGCGGGCACTGAGGGTCCTCGCTTCTTGTTTTCGATACGGAAGTCCCCGGCGCATAATGTCATCAGCGTGGTCACCGTTTCACGTGAAACATCGGCGGATCGCGGTGCTGGCAGTCCTTCAGCACCAACCTCGCCACTTCCTCACTCCCAGCTGCCGACCAGACTCGCCGCCTCATGGTCCAACAGAGGATGTGCGCTGGTGCCAACTACATTCACATCTGAGGAAGATATCCACCGATCGACCTAAAGTTATTCACATAGTTATCCACAGCGATATCCACCGGGCAGAAGGATGTGGATAGCCGTCCATCCGCCTGGGCAAAACCCGCGGCGTCCGAGGGCGGGTGTACGACTGCAAGTGCAATACAAGATCAATCCTCCGATTAGGCCGAAGCTGCGTTCAGAAGCGCGAAAATTGGGCAAAAAGCGATTCAAAACGGACAATTTTGCCGAGTTCAGGTTCTGCAGTCTTGTTTCACGTGAAACATGACGCCAAGGTGTTCAAGTTGGCCGAAACTCGAGGCGCGGACCAAACGGAAGGTGACAGATCTGAGACCCCGATATTCAAGCAACAGACAAGCTATCAACAAAGTTATCCACAGCGATATCCACCGGGCTGCTCATGCTTTTCAACAGCCAGCCAGCAGGCCCACTGGGCCACACGAACGGCTACATTAGATCTAACCCGTTGCTGTACTTCCGATGCTCATTTACAATTCTTGCCGCACTGGGAGAACGTCTGTGCCCCTAAGACTGGCAATAGCAGCCTCGAACAAACCGCGGATGGGGTCCTCGCAAAGTCCCGGACCGGAGCCGGGATGACTTCGAAGGAATCTCCGCTCGAACCTCATAGCGCTCAATGATGGAAGCCCAGCGCGCACTGACAGCTCGCCGCTAACGCGCCGTCCTGGCCAAGAAGCCCAACGGAACGGAGCACCACCAACTGGTGTAGGCATGGGGACAACAGACAGTGTCCTAATCCGCAAGCATCCGAGATCGATCGCAAGGGACTGGGCCGGGCGCTGCGGGCGGCCTACCTCTCCGGCCCCACAGGCCGCTCTTCTTGCCGAGCTCAAACAGGTGTGGGGGAGTGAACGATCTCTGGGCGAAGGACTCGATCTCGCAAAACCAAGGCGGCGAGCACACAAATGCTTGCCGTCGCCGCTCGAGACGATCAACTTCACCCCACTACTACCCGCGACCATTACGCGCGGGTCACGTGCCCAACCTTGGCTGCTCCAAGAACGCCTAGCCCAAATCCCTTGGAGGAGCCGCCATCGTTGTGCCAGGTTGGGACAACACGACCGAGCCTTGGCTGGACCCCGTCTGAGCCCAAGGAACCTGACAGGTACCACAAGCACCAACGCATCAAGGACAAGGTGGCGCCGTGGAGTCGGACGCTCCATAGGGCGCACCAACTCTCGGCTCTGGCGAAGAGAATTTGGCTACAGTCGGCCTAGCCAGGCAACGTCGAACAGCAAACACCCAGCGGGTTCGACGTGCAGCCAATCCATGGTCGGGTGGGAGTGCTTGGCCGGAGGACCACCAGAATCTGGAACCCGAGGAACGGAACGAGCACTCCGAGCAGATGAAGCCGGCGGGAGGCTGACCAGGGTCACCGACGCCCAACTCGCGCCCTCAGCCTGCCGGCACAGCCCTCAAGAACCCCTGTTCCAAACATCACGGTTGTCGTCCCACAATCGCATCTGGTAAGGCGCACATGACCGCGCCGCGGAGGTCCGCAGGCGGTCGCGCACAGAAGCGCAACGAGCAGAAGCAACGAGCGCCGAGTGTCCGACATCGGCTGGCAAACAGGGGCGGCCAGGCACAGGCGACCAGGCACAGGCGGTCGGGGACGGGGACGCCGAGTCCATTCTCGACTCCGGCGCAGTTCTGGCAAAGGGAAATTGTAGCGAGGCATAGTTCTGGATTTGAGTCCCGAAGCCTTCGCTTCCCATGATTCAAAAGGAAGTTTCTAACCCACCAGGAATCCAAGGGAGTCGGATCCCGGGAGTGTTGGCGTCAGGAACGGGAACAGTGGACAAAGCAGTCGGACTCAACGCTGCGGTGGTGGGCTGTCCAGAAAAGGCAGGGCCAACAGAATCAGGGCCGGCGCAGAGTCTTTTTGAAGATGGAAAGTCCAGGGCCTCCAGAAACGCGGAAGCTCTCATCCCATCGAGGATGAGTACATGAACTAGATCGAACGCTAAGTCGTCCATCCAGTCACCTCTTGGCGGACCAGCCCATAACGGCCGTCGCTATACTGCGAGCGAACTCCCAGTTCCGCACAGGGGAATCTTCATGGGTCAGTGTTGTAAACCTTCAACGTGACTGCTTCACGTGAAACATAGATCCGGACCATCAACTTCCGAACGACGACTCCCAGGGGATGCCTCCGGCTTGTGAAGCAACCGCCCGCAGCCAATAGCATCCTAGTTGAGAGGCACGACGCAGACGGGTCTCAGGTGGGGGAGAAGCATCGGAACCGGCTTCCTCCGCCAGCAGCTTTCGTAGTCCAATGAGCAGTCGGGGCATGCGGGGAATATTCTTTTCAGCGGTCGTCGGAATCTGCCCCCAACAAACAACTCATGGAACGCCGGCCAAAGGGATAAGGCTACTTGGGATTCCTCGACCGCGATACCCGGGGGGAGTCCCCGAAAGTGTTTCACGTGAAACGCAAGAGCGCGGTCTGACCGATTGTGGCCATTTTGGCATGGAACCCCAGGTTGGCTTCGGCGACCTGCATCCTGGACATCCACTGGGCACGGCGAGAATCCGCGCGCAATCCGCCGCGGTAAATAGTCCTGCAGAGAATGATCGCGTCACCAGCACCCTCGCAGACACACCAGAACATCAATAACGCGCCCACACCTCAACTCACCGCAAGTTTGAAAGTAGCGGCCACCCACCCGGGAGACCCCGAAATGGGACGCGCGTGCCTACCGTCTATCCCACGCTCCCACACCCTGATCGCCGAAAGCCAAGGGCACCGATGGAAGAGTACCTCCACCAATCGCAACGCCACAGTACAACCACCGTTTCACGTGAAACACCTGCCACCGCCCCGAGGCGTAACGGGGCCGCTCGCAGAAACGAACGCGCGCGACCTGCTCCGAGGCCGCCATCAACGAGGTAACGCACGCACCGATAGATCTCAGCACGCGAACGCCCCAGAGTGCCCCAAAAAACCATACTGGGCCCTTTGCCCCCAACAATCCTGACAAAGAAAATGAGGCCTGCTTCCTCAGAAGCAAACCCCATTCCATAGAGACCAGACAGACTAGCCTTCGGCGTCGGGCGACAACACATCCATGATGCGGTTGAGGTCCTCGACACTCGCAAATTCGATGCTGACCCGTCCCTTGCGTGCACCCAACGTGATCTTCACGTTGGTGTCTAAACGATCCGAGAGAGACGAAGCAAGGTAATCCAGGCGCTCGTGGCGTGCATTGGGCCGCGGGATGCTGTTCTTAGGCGGAACCGTAGGATCCTGGTACAGTGCCACGGCTTCTTCAGTAGCGCGAACAGACATCCCTTCGGCGACGATCTTCTGTGCGAGTCGTTCCATGGCAGCGGCGTCCGGCAATGCGAGCAATGCGCGGGCATGACCCGCCG
The DNA here is from genome assembly GCF_026241105.1 of Arthrobacter rhizophilus. Lineage (GTDB taxonomy): Bacteria > Actinomycetota > Actinomycetes > Actinomycetales > Micrococcaceae > Arthrobacter. The sequence goes on from NZ_JAPFFT010000004.1 coordinate 95,997, forward strand.
ACAGCACACTGGCTGCAACGCGACGTTGAACCAAAGGAGGAAGCTTGAGAAGACGAATGGTGTTGGACACCTGCGGACGCGACCGTCCAATACGATCAGCCAACTGCTCGTGGGTAGTACCGAAATCCTCAAGCAACTGCTGGTACGCAGCTGCCTCTTCCAGGGGGTTCAGTTGACTACGGTGGAGGTTCTCCAGCAGAGCATCGCGAAGCAGGTCATCGTCATTCGTGTCACGGACGATCGCCGGGATCGTTTCGAGGCCGGCGGCCTGAACTGCCCTCCATCGTCGCTCACCCATGACCAGTTCATACGGTTCTCCACCCTTTTCGGTTGAAGTACGTACAACAATTGGCTGGAGGACGCCGATTTCCTTGACGGAGTGAACCAGCTCCGCCATGTCGTCCTCATCGAAGACGCTGCGCGGCTGTTTGCGGTTGGGGTGGATGTCACCGACGGGAATTTCGGCGAAACGCGCACCTGGAACCTCGACCAGCTCAACCTTCGGCGCGTCCACAGGAAGAGTTTCGGAAACGGCGTCTCCCGCAGCATCGGAACTCGCTGCCTCCGCTGCGGCTGGTTTTGACGTGACGGAGATCTCCGCTGACAGCGACTTCGCCGCGGGAGTCTTTGCCGCCGTCGAACTCTTAGACGAAGATCCTCGTGAGGGAGAGCTCTTCGCTACCTCCGTCTCAAGCACCTGCGGACTATCCACCGTCTCTGGTGCCTTGCGCGCCTCGGGAAAGAAGAGGTCCACAGGGCGCGATGCCGGAACGCCATTGCCCGATGCACCAGCCGAAGCGGAGCTGGGAATGAGAGCCCCAAGACCCCTACCCAGGCCTCGTCGCTTTTCGCTCATTAGTATGTCCCTCCGGTGGAATGGCAAGAATGGAGCCCGCCAAGGATGTTGCAGTGATTCAGAAAGTCTAGCGCTCGGCGATTTCCGTGGCGGCTTCCATGTAGGACAACGCGCCGCTGGATGACGGATCGTAAGTCATCACCGTCTGTTGGTAGCTCGGGGCCTCTGAGATTCGCACAGAGCGCGGAACCACAGCGCCGAGAACCTGCTCCGGGAAATGCTGGCGAACTTCCGACGCTACCTGCGCGGCAAGATTCGTGCGTCCGTCATACATCGTCAGCAGAATGGTGGAAACGACCAGATCCGCATTGAGGTGCTTCTGGATCATTTCAATGTTCTTGAGGAGCTGGCTAAGGCCCTCCAAGGCGTAGTACTCGCACTGGATGGGAATGAGTACCTCGCTGGCCGCGCAGAAGGCGTTGACGGTTAGCAGGCCGAGGCTCGGCGGGCAGTCGATGAAGATGAAGTCCAAGCGGCCTTCACCATTCTTCGCGCGTTCCTTCGAGTACACATCGATTGCACGGCGCAGACGCTGTTCACGTGCAACAAGGGAGACCAACTCAATTTCGGCGCCGGCCAAGTGAATCGTAGCCGGTGCACAGATGAGATTGGGAATGTCGGGGCAAGGAGCCACCACGTCGCGCAGGGGCAGGTCATTGATCAGCACATCGTAGATGCTGTCGACATCGGCGTGGTGCTCAATGCCAAGAGCGGTGGATGCATTGCCCTGTGGGTCAATGTCGATCACCAGGACATTGAGTCCTGCGGAAGCCAGAGCGGCGGCGATGTTGACCGTAGTGGTGGTCTTTCCCACCCCACCTTTTTGATTGGAGACCGTGAAAATACGGGTGTTCTCCGGCTTGGGAAGTTCGCGCCCCAACAGCCGTTCCCGGCGTCGGGTCTCGTTCGCGAGCTGGCGCGCAATCGGGCTGGAGTCGTCGATAGAGTCCATGACGTTGTCGCTTCCAACAATCAATGTTTCACGTGAAACAGCGGCATTTGCAACCAAATTCGTGCGTATAAGCGCAGATTCAAACGACGCCGAGGGCGCAGCCATTGCCCTCGCGGACCCCAGGGAAATAAACGGCGGGATCCGCTGCGTGGAGGTTTCGCTACTGCCCACTGTCACACTCTCACTCTCATTCGGCTCTAGCTGCCGTTCTCTAGCTTAACCGCTCAGCTGCGGACACGCGGGACACAGCGCCGAAAGCTAAGCGATCTTCCGCTGTTTGTTGACGACGATCCTCACCACTGTGGTGGGTTCCTCCAAAAGTTCCTGTCCACAAATCACAACGGATGTTTCCACGCCTCCGAGCTTGCGGATAACCTTGGCTGCTTGCTCAATCTCTTCGGCCGCGCTGCGGCCCTTGATCGCGACCACTTCACCCTTGCCGTTGAGCAAGGGAATGGTGAGTCCAGCCAGCTTGGACAAAGCAGAGACTGCCCTCGCAGTGACAACGTCCGCGTTGACCATTCCCACCGCGAGCTCAGCCCGCGTTCGCATGACGGTGACGTTGCCCAGCCCCAGATCATCCACAATTTCCTGGAGCCAGATAACCCGGCGTTCCAGGGGTTCGATCAGTGTGAGTTCAAGGTCGGGACGTGCAATCGCCAAACACAAGCCGGGAAGCCCGGCGCCTGAACCAACGTCCACAACATGGCTGCCGTGGGATATAGCCGACTCGATGACGGCACAGTTGAGGACATGCCGGCTCCAGAGGCGGGGAACTTCACGCGGGCCGATCAGCCCGCGCTCGGTTCCCGATGTCGCCAAATGTTCTACGTACCGTTGGGCGAGCCCCAAACGGTCACCGAAAATCTTCTCTGCCGCCTGCAGCTCGGCCGCCGTAATTTCAACCATGATCCGTTAGTCGACCGAAACCACGATATGGCGACCAGCGCCTTCACCCTCGGACTCTGAAACAAAGCCGAGGTCCGCAACGGCATCGTGCACAATTTTCCGTTCGTAGGCGCTCATCGGTTCAAGGGCCACTGAAGCGCCAGTTTCCTTGACTTTGGCGACGGCGTCTTCGGCAATCTGCTGCAGATCGCCGGCACGTTCTTTACGGTAGCCGTTGATGTCGAGCACGAGGCGCGAGCGGTTCTCGGTTGCAGACAGTACAGAGAGGCGCGCAAGCTCCTGAAGGGCCTCGAGCACTTCACCGTCGCGGCCTACAAGGCTCTCAAGACCCGCGGAATCGTCTTCAGCTGCGATGGAGATGTAGGTACGGCCATTGCGGATCTCGATGTCGATGTCGCCGTCGATGTCGGCAATGTCCAGGAGTTCCTCGAGGTAGTCTGCGGCGACGTCGCCCTCTTCCTCAAGACGGCTCACGGAAGAGCTCTTTCCGGTGGACTCGTCCTCAGCGTCAGTTTCTACCGTCGCCTCTCCCAGTTCCTCGGTGGCCCCAGCGGCCGTTGCCTCTTCGGTGCTTTCAACAGACATTACTTCTTCTTCCTGTTCTTACGTTGTGGCTGGATGCGCTGTGCCCTGAGTTCGACGGCGGCCACTTCGGCAGCAACGTCGGCGTCCTTCTTACCGCCCAGGAGGGGGTGGGACGGCAAGCCCTTGGCAGCACGACGCTCAGCAAGTGCCTTCGCTGCGGGGGATCCCGGCGTCGGCATGCGGCGGATGACAAAGAACTGCTGGCCCATGGTCCACAGGTTGGTGGTGGTCCAATAGATGAGCACACCAATCGGGAAGTTGATGCCACCCACACCGAAGACGAGCGGCAGGATGTAGAGCATCATCTTCTGCTGGCGCATGAATGGGCTGGCCATGGCCTCTTCGGACATGTTTTTGGCCATGATCTGCTTCTGCGTGATGAACTGCGACGCCGTCATGGCGAGGATCATCACGATGGACAGGACCCACACAATCGTCTGGTCGGCACCGGGGAGACCGCCGCCGTGAAGCAAGGAAGCCGAGAGCGGTGCGCCGAAGATGCTGGATTCGTCGAACTGCACCACCTGGTCGTGGCTCAGGGCGCCGATGCCGATGCCGCTCTGGCGGGCCTGGGTGATACCGGAAAGCACTTGGAACAGCGCGAAGAAGAACGGCATCTGGATCAGCATGGGCAAACAGGCGGAGAACGGGTTGGTTCCGTGCTTCTTGTACAGCGCCATCTGTTCCTGCGCCATTGCCTGGCGGGAGAGCTGGTCCGTCTTGCCCTTGTACTTCGCCTGCATCTTCTTCAGATCAGGCTGGAGCAGCTGCATGCCTCGCTGTGCCTTGATTTGCTTGACGAAGACAGGGATCAGGGCGGCGCGGATCACCAGCACCAAGCCGATGATGGACAGCGTCCAGGTCCAGCCGTTCTCCGGCGGCAGGCCAATGAAACTCAGCCCGTCGTGGAACCCCAGCATGATCGCGGACACAAGCCACTTGAACGGGGCCAGAATTGTTCCAAAGATGTCCATACGTTTTCCCTATTTCCTCAGGCCGCTGTGCGGCGACCGTCTTCATCAGACCGCACAGCCAGGAACTGGTCCGGGTTGTTCAGTACAACAATTGTGGGCGTCTGGCCTTCGGGCCAGTGACGATGTCCAGCGGGGACGTGGTCCACGCCGCCGGCGTTCCAGGGGTGGCAACGCGCAAGGCGTCGCGCTGCGAGCCAACTCCCCTTGACGGCACCATGTACCGTCACCGCTTCGAGGGCATAAGCCGAGCAGGATGGGAAGAATCGGCACACCTGGCCGTATAAGGGAGAAATGATCCGGCGATACGTCTTCAGCAAGATGATGAGGACGTTGCGCGGCAGCTCCCACAGAAATGTTCCAAGGATCCTCGGAGAGACTCTAAAGAAGCGGACGACGGCGGAGCTCAGCTCATGCACGCGGTGTCCCTTCCGTTGTGGTGCCCTGGGTGGGCGAAACAACTCGCGGAGAGGATCCGCCGAGCCGTTTCGTGGTTGCCGCCAAGGCGGCATTGTAATCCGTCAGCAGCTGGTCCCAGCTCGCCGTCGCAGCCGCGGGCAGCGCCCGGACAACAACAGCAAGACCCGTGCCATGCCTATTCAAGGACAAAGCACCTGCTTCTCTCAGTCTCCTCTTAACGAGGTTCCTGGTCACAGCGTTCCCGACAGCTTTGGAAACGATGAAGCCGATGCGGCTCGGTTCTCCGGCGCCAATAGGTGCCGTATATAACACTAAGTTCCGGCGTCCATTGCGGACGCCGGAACGTACAGTTGTTGAAAAGTCGGTTGAAGTCCGTAGACGGTTACGGGTGGCTAGCACCTATTGACTCGCTTGGGAGACTGACCGACGAGTCAGTTATTTAGGCCGACAGTTCGACGCGGCCCTTGCCACGACGGGCGGCCAAGATGGCGCGGCCGGCACGGGTGCGCATACGAAGGCGGAAGCCATGCTTCTTGGCCCGACGGCGGTTATTCGGCTGAAAAGTCCGCTTGCTCACGTTAGTTACTCCAGTGGATCAAAGGTGCGCCCACCCGATCAAAAGGGGAAGAACTGGCCGACGCTAAGTTTATTTGTGTATCCGCCGCCGCCCAACGCCGGATTTACCGGAGGTGCGGGTGGTCGAAAAGCGGACACATAGGACTTCACAACGTTAGGGCAAAAAGACCCCCCAGGTCAAACCGGGAGCCGCGTGGCCCGTTATCCCCAACTGTGGCTAAGTAGACCCAACAGCCTGTGGATGAAGTGGCTCACAGGACCCGTTTCAGAACCACAACCGTGTAATTATCCACAAGCATCTTCCCAGCTATCTTCTGGGGTTTCCATCCCCTAGAGTGGCTCAGTAGCCGATTATCCACGGACTGTGTATAACCCTGTGGATTCGGTTCGAAATCCACTCATGGTTTGGACCTTTCGGCTGCCGCAATCCAGGCAAGCAAGCACTCGAGGGAACCAATTGATGACGGTAGACGACGCCAACCACGCCAACACGGTCGGAAGTTCCTGGCGGCGGGTGCTGAGCCTTCTGGAACAAGACGATCGCGTCACGCCCCGGCAACGTGGTTTCGTCATCCTCGCCCAGGCGCAAGGCCTGATCGGCTCCACCCTCTTGGTGGCCGTGCCCAATGAGCTGACCCGCGAGGTTCTCCAGACGCAAGTCAAGGACGCCCTCGACGACGCGCTCCGCAATGTCTTTTCCGATGACATCCGGTGCGCAATCGACGTCGACACAGACTTGGTGCCCATCCACCAAGAGCCGGCCCCCGCCGTCGAACTCTCTTCCGCGAACGACTTGGCCGTGGAACTGAAGCCGCAGCCCACCCCGCCGAGTACTTCGCACGAATTTGGCCGCCTGAACCCGAAGTACGTCTTTGACACCTTCGTGATCGGTTCGTCCAACCGCTTTGCCCACGCTGCGGCCGTCGCGGTCGCAGAAGCACCCGCCAAGGCCTACAACCCACTGTTCATCTACGGTGATTCCGGGCTGGGAAAGACGCACCTGCTGCACGCGATCGGCCACTATGCCCGCCGGCTCTACAGCGGCATCCGTGTGCGCTACGTGAATTCCGAGGAGTTCACCAACGACTTCATCAACTCCATCCGAGACGACGAAGGTGCCAGCTTCAAGACCACCTACCGCAACGTCGATGTGCTTCTGATTGACGACATCCAGTTCCTTGCAGGGAAGGACCGGACGCTTGAAGAGTTCTTCCACACCTTCAACGCCTTGCACAACAACAACAAGCAAGTGGTCATCACCTCGGACCTTCCGCCCAAGCAGCTGGCGGGCTTCGAAGACCGCATGAAGTCCCGTTTCGAGTGGGGCCTGCTGACTGATATCCAGCCTCCGGAACTCGAAACCCGCATCGCCATCCTCCGCAAAAAGGCGCAGAGCGAGGGTTTGTCCGCCCCCGACGACGCCCTGGAATACATCGCTTCCAAGATCTCCAGCAACATCCGCGAGCTCGAAGGCGCGCTGATCCGCGTCACTGCGTTCGCCAGCCTCAACCGTCAGGCCGTGGATGTAGCCCTCGCCGAGATGGTCCTGAAGGACTTGATCACCGACGACGGAGCCCAGGAGATCACGGCTGACCAGATCCTGAAGCAGACGGCCGAGTACTTCAAGCTCAGCATGGAAGAGCTTTGCAGCAAGTCCCGTACGCGCACCTTGGTTACCGCGCGGCAGATCGCCATGTACCTGTGCCGTGAGCTCACGGATATGTCCCTGCCCAAGATCGGTCAGGAGCTTGGCGGCCGCGACCACACCACGGTGATCCACGCCGACCGCAAGATCCGCGAACTCATGGCCGAGCGTCGTGTGATCTACAACCAGGTGACAGAGCTGACCAACCGCATCAAACAGCAACAGCGCGATTCGTAAGCCACCACTACATACCTTATTAACAGGCACATGTGGATAAGCCTGTGGATACTTAAGGGGACAAGCGCGGTTAATGGGCTTAAAACCCTTAAGGCATCTGTGGATCGTCAAAAACGGGCCTGGGGGTTATCCACGTCCACACCCTGTTTAAAACCCAGTCACCCACACATCGTGAACAGGCCTTAACCGCGGAACTGCGGGTCCAGAAGCAGTTATCCACAGTTTCCACAGGGGTTATTAACACTACTAATCCCAAAAAAATGAATTCCCTCAAATAACAATCTCCTTCCGCCCACTCACCGACGCAGCCCGTGGCTGCCTGAACCACAAGCCAGCAGGCCTGGGATGGGTTAATGCCCGAACTTCCGGCTAAGCTGTCTGCATCGCGTCCATCCTTGGCGCTGCTTTGTAGTTCGCTTACTGCGGACCGTGCAGTTTTCGGGTTCCGGGCGCTGGTTTTCGGGGCTCCTGGGGAGTTTCCGGTGGAACACTGGCAGCAGCAATGAAAGGCGGCACCCTTCCGTGAAGTTCAGAGTCGAGCGGGATGTCCTGGCAGAAGCCGTCACGTGGACAGCCCGGTCGTTGTCTCCGCGGCCGCCCGTTCCGGTACTTTCAGGTCTCCTGCTCAAGGCAGAAGCCGGAACAGTGAGCCTCTCAAGCTTTGACTACGAGACCTCTGCCCGCCTTGAGATTCCCGCCGACATCACCACCGAGGGAACAATCCTGGTTTCCGGGCGCCTCTTGGCCGACATCTGCCGCAGCCTTCCATCGGCGCCCGTCGAAATCGAGACCGATGGCAGCAGGGTCACCCTCACGTGCCGTCGAAGCAGCTTCCATCTCGCCACGATGCCGGAATCCGAATACCCGCCGCTTCCCGCACTTCCCGCCATCAGCGGAACCTTGCCCGGCGACGCCTTCGCCCAGGCCGTCTCCCAGGTCATCATCGCGGCCAGCAGAGACGACACCTTGCCGATCCTCACCGGTGTCCGGATGGAGATCGAGGATGACATGATCACCCTCCTCGCCACGGACCGTTACCGCCTGGCCATGCGGGAGGTACCGTGGAAGCCCGTGACTCCGGGAATTTCCACCAGTGCCTTGGTGAAGTCCAAGACCCTAAATGAAGTGGCGAAGACCCTCGGTGGCAGCGGTGACATCCACCTCGCCCTTGCGGAAGACGACAGCCGCTTGATTGGCTTCGAAAGCGGCGGGCGCACCACCACATCCTTGCTCGTGGACGGCGACTACCCCAAGATCCGCTCGTTGTTCCCGGATTCCACGCCGATCCACGCAACTGTCCAGACCCAGGAGCTTGTCGAAGCTGTTCGCCGCGTTTCCTTGGTCGCCGAACGAAACACCCCGGTCCGTCTGGCGTTCACCCAAGGCCAGTTGAGCCTCGACGCCGGCACTGGCGAAGACGCCCAGGCATCCGAGGAACTGGAAGCCCAGCTCAGCGGCGAAGACATAACGGTAGCCTTCAACCCGCACTATCTGGTGGAAGGCCTGGGTGTCATAGAAACCAAGTTCGTGCGTTTCTCCTTCACCACGGCGCCCAAGCCGGCCATGATCACTGCTCAAGTTGACGCCGACGGCGATGACAAGGGCGACTACCGCTACCTCGTGATGCCCGTCCGCCTGCCCAACTAGCGCGCAGTTGTTGTCGTTCTGGGCGCCCAAAACGACAACAACTGCGAGCCAGTCGGGATACCACAATCACCAACGCAGAAAAGAGTTCACACCGTGCACATCGGACTGATCGGCCTTGGAAAAATGGGTTTCAACATGCGCGAACGCATGCGGAAAGGCGGGATCGAAGTCACTGGCTTTGACCGCAATCCCGACATCGCCGACGTCGCTTCCATCGATGAACTCGTCGCCGCGCTTCCGGCGCCGCGGCTGGTCTGGGTTATGGTTCCTTCCGGCGACATCACCGATGCCGTGATCAGCGAACTTGGCGAGAAGCTCTCTCCCGGAGACATGGTGATCGACGGCGGCAACTCACGCTTTACCGAAGACCAGAAGCATGCGGCTTTCCTGGCCTCCAAGGACATCCGGTTTGCCGATTGCGGGGTTTCCGGCGGGGTCTGGGGCCTGCAAAACGGCTACGGACTCATGGCAGGTGGTGCAGATGAAGACATCGAACTCGCTATGCCGGTATTCGATGCGCTCCGCCCTGAAGGCGAACGTGCCGACAGCTTCGTCCACGTGGGCGGCGTGGGCGCCGGCCACTACGCCAAGATGGTGCACAACGGCGTTGAATACGGTCTGATGCAGGCCTACGCCGAAGGCTACGAATTGCTGGCGGCCAAGGACATCATCAAAGATCTTCCCGGCACCTTCCGCGCCTGGCAAAAGGGCACGGTTGTCCGTTCGTGGCTGTTGGACCTCATGGTCAAGGCTTTGGATGAAGACCCGGGCCTGGCCTCCATCGGCGACTACGTCGAGGATTCAGGCGAGGGACGCTGGACTGTCGAAGAGGCCATCGCCAACGCGGTTCCGGCCCCGGCCATTACCGCTGCGCTTTTTGCCCGCTTCTCCTCCCGGGAGGACAGCTCACCGGCCATGAAGATGGTTTCGGCGCTGCGCAATCAGTTCGGCGGACACGCCACCCGTCCGGCCAATTAGGCCCCGGGCAACCAGCCGTACGCGTGTACCTCGAACATCTTTCCCTCACTGATTTCCGCAGTTACGCGCAAGTTGACCTCAAGCTCGGCCCCGGCGTCACTGTCCTGGTGGGGTCCAATGGGATCGGCAAGACGAACCTCATGGAAGCCATTGGATACCTGGCCACACTGAGCTCGCATCGGGTCAGCACGGATGCGCCCCTTTTGCGGTTCGGCACCGAACGGGCTTTGATCCGTGCGAAACTTGTCAGCGGCGAACAGTCGACGGTGGTCGAACTCGAAATCAACGCCGGACGGGCCAATCGTGGCCGGATCAATCGTGGGAATCCGGTGCGCGCCCGCGACATCCTGGGCATTTGTCACACGGTGCTGTTCGCCCCTGAGGACCTTGCCTTGGTCAAGGGTGATCCGTCCAACCGCCGACGCTTCCTCGACGAACTGCTGGTCAGCCTCATGCCAGTGCACGCGGCGACCCGCAGCGACTACGACCGCGTGCTCAAACAGCGCAACGCCCTCCTGAAATCGGCCCGTGCCGGAAAGTTCACCTCGGCCCACGAAGCAACCCTCGATGTCTGGGACCAGCACATGGCCCGGGCCGGCGCGGAACTCCTGCACGCTCGTCTGGAACTCGTGGAGCGGCTCCGTCCCCACCTCAGGAGCGCTTACGCGCAACTGACGGATGGCACCAAGGAAGCCGGCGCGGTTTACCGCTCCACCATCCAGGGGGTGTTGGACGACGACGGCGGTCCCGCCGAGCGCTTTGACGAAGGTTCGGATGGGGTTGAGGACCTTCGCTCGCTTTCCGTGGAACAGCTCACCGAGCGCTATGTCCAGGCCTTCGCCGCATCGCGCCGCAAGGAGTTGGAACGCGGAATCTCCTTGGTTGGACCGCACCGCGACGAACTCGAATTGGTTCTTGGGCCAGCTCCGGCCAAGGGCTATGCCTCCCATGGAGAAACATGGTCGATGTGCCTTTCCCTGCGCCTCGCCTCCTACTACGTCATGCTCGATGACACGCGCACGGGCGGTTCCGCCCCGATCCTCATTCTGGACGATGTGTTCGCCGAACTGGACGTGCAGCGCAGGCGTAAACTGGCTGCAATAGTGGCCGGCGCGGAACAGGTGTTGGTGACGGCCGCCGTCGACGCCGACATTCCCGAGGAACTGGCCGGGCGGCGCGTGAAGGTAGTGCCCGGAGGCATTGATGGAGAAGGATAGCCCCGGCGGGCGCCAGCCGGGCAGGGACCCCGACGAGATTGACGCTGCCCAATCGGCCCTGAACCGGATGCGCGAAGCGGCCGCCGCGCGGGGCGAAATCCGGCGTGCTGCACCGCGCACCGGTGCCGCTCCGAAACGGAAAGGCGTCCGGGATACCCGCGGATTCAGCCAATTCCACGGCAGTGGCCGGGACCCCCTTGGTTTGGGGAAGGTCGTGGGGAGGCTGGTCGCTGAACGGGGTTGGACGTCCCCCGTGGCTGTCGGTTCCGTGATGGCGGAATGGGACGCCCTGGTAGGTCCGGAAATTTCGGCGCATTGCACCCCGGAGAGCTTCACCGACACCACGCTTCACGTCCGCTGTGATTCCACGGCCTGGGCGACGCAACTCCGGCTCCTGAGTACCAGCCTTCTGGAGATGTTCCGGAGGGAGCTCGGCGACGGTGTGGTGACGTCCATTCAGGTGCTCGCGCCAACCGCACCGAACTGGCGAAAGGGCGGCCGGAGCGTCAATGGACGAGGCCCGCGGGATACCTACGGGTAACCTCCCGGGCACCCGCGTCAGCCGGTTTCCTTGAACGGCGCACAGGGGCGAGAAACCTCCCCGGACCGTATAGCTCCCTAGAGGGTGCTCTTTTGATGGCTTGAAGATGGGGCCAGCGGCCTCCCACAGGTACATTCATCAGCATTAGGGCCGGGTTTTGCAAGGAACGACGCTAGGTCACGATAGAATCGGCATAGACAACTGGGCGCCGGTGAACGTTGATTGGTTTCGCTGAACAGCAATGTAAAAGCGGATCCGCCAGTCACGAAGTAACCGGCGTTAGCAGTGACGTCCCTGTTGGCGGCTGCCGTATCCCTGTGGTGTGTCCTGACGGACGTGCTTCCTTGGTGCGGTGACGGCTAGCGACCATCGAACACGGAGGAGTCGAAAGCGCCTGTGGCTAACGACAATGCAGAGACCTTGGCAGTAGAGCCCGCGAAGGAGAACGCCCATAAGCCTGACACGCCCTCGGGGTCCAGGGAGTACGGTGCAAGCGACATTACCGTGCTGGAAGGTCTCGAAGCGGTGCGCAAGCGCCCCGGTATGTATATCGGATCCACAGGCCCGCGCGGCCTCCATCACTTGGTGTACGAAGTGGTGGACAACTCGGTGGACGAGGCCCTTGCCGGGTACTGCAGCCACATTGAAGTGACCCTCCAGGCCGACGGCGGCGTGAAGGTCGTGGACGACGGCCGTGGCATCCCGGTGGATATGCACCCCACGGAGAAGAAGCCGACCGTTGAGGTTGTCATGACCATCCTGCACGCGGGCGGTAAGTTCGGCGGCAGTGGCTATGCCGTGTCCGGTGGCCTCCACGGCGTCGGTATTTCCGTTGTCAACGCGCTTTCGCGCAGGGTAGACACCGAGGTGCGTCGCCAGGGCCACGTTTGGCGGATGACTTTCGCCGATGGCGGCAAGCCACAGGGCGGTCTCGTCCAGGGCGAAGCAACCGACGAGACCGGAACGTCCCAGACGTTCTACCCGGACGGCACCATCTTCGAGAGCACCGATTTCGATTTCGAGACTCTCCGTGCGCGCTTCCAGCAGATGGCCTTCCTCAACAAGGGCCTGCGCATCACCCTCACGGATGAGCGTCCTGTGGCAGTGGCAGGCGACGATGACCTGGATCTTGACGCAGTTGCTACTGACGGCGAAGTGGCAGCAGAACACCGGACGGTCGTTTACCAGTACAACGACGGTCTGCTCGACTACGTGAAGCACCTGAACTCGAGCAAGAAAGTCGACATCGTCCACGAGGACGTTATCGCCTTCGAAACCGAAGACACTGAGCGGCACATCGCCGTCGAAGTCGCGATGCAGTGGACCACGGCCTATTCCGAGAGCGTCCACACCTACGCGAACACCATCAACACACACGAGGGCGGCACCCACGAAGAAGGTTTCCGCGCCGCGATGACCTCGCTCATCAACCGCTACGCGCGCGAGAAGACCATCATCAAGGAAAAGGAAGACAACCTCACTGGCGACGACATCCGTGAGGGTCTCACAGCAGTCATCTCGGTGAAGCTGTCCGAGCCCCAGTTCGAAGGTCAGACAAAGACCAAGCTGGGCAACTCCGAGGTCAAGGGCTTCGTCCAACGCGTGGTCACCGACCAGCTTGGCGACTGGTTGGAACGAAACCCCGGCCCGGCCCGCGACGTCATCCGCAAGGCTGTCCAGGCCGCCCAAGCGCGCATGGCTGCCCGCAAGGCCCGCGACAACGCACGTCGGAAGAGCCCGCTGGAATCCTTCGGCATGCCGGGCAAACTGTCCGACTGCTCCTCCAAGGACCCCGCGCGCTGCGAGGTCTACCTCGTGGAGGGTGACTCCGCCGGCGGTTCGGCCAAGCGTGGACGCAACCCCGAAACCCAGGCCATCCTGCCACTGCGTGGGAAGATCCTGAACGTGGAACGCGCACGCCTGGACAAGGCCCTCGGCAACAATGAAGTCCAGTCCATGATCACGGCCTTCGGCACGGGTATCGGCGAGGACTTCGACATCTCCAAGCTGCGGTATCACAAGATCGTCCTCATGGCCGATGCAGACGTGGACGGCCAGCACATCACTACGCTGCTCATGACCTTGCTCTTCCGCTACATGCGGCCGCTGATTGAGAACGGCTACGTCTACCTCGCCCAGCCGCCGTTGTACCGCATCAAGTGGTCGAACGCCCCTCACGACTATGTCTATAGCGACCGCGAACGTGACGCCAAGCTGGTCTCCGGGCAGGCCGCTGGTCGCCGAATCCCGAAGGACAACGGCATCCAGCGTTACAAGGGCCTCGGTGAAATGGACTACACCGAGCTCTGGGATACCACCATGGATCCGGACCACCGCACGCTCCTGCAAGTCACCATGGACGATGCCCTGGCAGCGGACCAGACCTTCTCCGTGCTGATGGGTGAGGACGTGGAATCGCGCCGGAATTTCATTCAGCAGAACGCCAAGGATGTCAGGTTTCTGGATATCTAGAGACTTCAAGGCCCTAGGAATATTCCAGAACTGACATATACCTGAAACGGAAATCATAGATTATGAGTGAAGAAACACCCGAGGTTCCCGCTGAGTCGGCCAGCATTCCGGAACCCGTACTTGAGGGCGATGTGCTGACCGACCGTATAGACCAGGTAGACCTGCAGACGGAAATGCAGCGTTCCTACTTGGACTATGCCATGGCCGTTATCGTTGGCCGTGCGCTTCCGGACGTCCGCGACGGCTTGAAGCCGGTCCACCGCCGAGTGCTTTACGCGATGTTCGACGGCGGCTACCGTCCGGACCGCTCCTTCAACAAGTGCGCCCGCGTAGTGGGCGAGGTCATGGGCCAGTACCACCCGCACGGTGACACCGCGATCTACGATGCCCTGGTCCGCCTCATCCAGGACTGGACCATGCGCTATCCGCTGGCGCTGGGCCAGGGCAACTTCGGTTCCCCCGGCAATGACGGTGCCGCAGCTCCGCGATACACGGAAACCAAGATGGCCCAGCTGGCCATGGAAATGGTCCGTGACATCGACGAGGAAACCGTCGACTTCCAGGACAACTACGACGGCAAGAACCAGGAACCCACCATCCTGCCGGCGCGTTTCCCGAACCTGCTGGTCAACGGCTCCTCCGGCATCGCCGTGGGCATGGCCACCAACATCCCGCCCCACAACCTCCGCGAAGTCGCCGAGGGTGTGCAGTGGTATCTGGCCAACCCAACGGCCAGCCGTGAAGAGCTCCTTGAGGCGTTGCTCGTGCGCATCAAGGGTCCGGACTTCCCGACCGGTGCAACCATCCTCGGCCACAAGGGCATCGAGGACGCATACCGGACGGGCCGCGGCTCCATCACCATGCGCGCAGTGGTGAACGTGGAGGAACTCCAGGGCCGCACATGCCTGGTGGTCACGGAACTGCCATATCAGGCAAACCCGGACAACCTGGCCATCAAGATCGCCGAACTTGTCAAAGACGGCAAGATCCAGGGCATCGCGGACCTGCGCGACGAGACGTCCGGCCGCACCGGACAGCGACTGGTGATTGTTCTCAAGCGCGACGCCGTTGCCAAGGTTGTGCTCAACAACCTCTACAAGCACACCCAGCTGCAGGACAATTTCGGCGCCAACATGCTGGCGATCGTCGACGGCGTACCCCGCACGCTGAGCCTGGACGCCTTCATCCGGCACTGGGTGATCCACCAGATGAATGTCATTGTCCGGCGGACTCGCTACCGGCTGCGCAAGGCCGAGGAAGAGGCGCACATCCTGCGCGCTCTTCTCAAGGCGCTGGACATGCTGGATGAGGTTATCGCGCTCATCCGAGCGTCCAACACCACCGAGGCTGCCCGCGATGGCTTGATGGGGCTGCTGGAGATCGACGAGCTTCAGGCCCGCGCCATCCTCGACATGCAGCTCCGCCGCCTCGCCGCGTTGGAACGGCAGAAGATCCAAGACAGGCACTCCGAGCTTGAGGCCATGATCACGGAGTTCAACTCGATCCTGGCCTCCGAGCAGCGCCAACGCGACATCATCAGCCAGGAACTGGCCGAGATCGTGGCCAAGCACGGTGATGATCGCCGGACCCATATCCTCATGGGGTTCGACGGAGACATGTCCATGGAAGACCTCATTCCCGAGGAAGAAGTGGTGGTCACCATCACCCGCGGCGGATACGTCAAGCGCACCCGGAGCGACAACTATCGTTCGCAGCAGCGCGGCGGCAAGGGCGTCAAAGGTGCCCAGCTTCGCGGCGACGACGTTGTGGAGCACTTCTTCGTCACAACCACGCACCACTGGTTGCTGTTCTTCACCAACCTGGGTCGCGTGTACCGGGCCAAGGCGTACGAACTTACCGAGGCCGGCCGCGACGCAAAGGGTCAGCATGTGGCAAACCTGTTGGCCTTCCAGCCGGACGAGCACATCGCCCAGGTTCTTGACCTGCGCGACTACGAGCAAGCCCCGTACCTGGTGCTCGCCACCAAGAACGGCCTCGTGAAGAAGACGCGCCTGGAAGACTACGACACCAATCGCACCGCCGGCGTCATCGCTATCAACCTCCGGGATGAGGACGAGCTCGTCTCGGCGCAGCTCGTGTCCGAGACCGACGATCTCCTCCTGGTTTCCCGCAAGGGTCAGTCCATCCGCTTCACGGCTACCGACGAGGCACTGCGCCCCATGGGGCGCGCGACCTCCGGTGTGACAGGCATGAAGTTCCGCGAAGACGACGAACTCCTCGCGGCCGACGTCGTCCAGGACGGCTCGTTCGTGTTCGTGGTGACCGAAGGCGGCTACGCGAAGCGCACTGCGGTCGAGGAGTACCGGCTCCAGGGCCGTGGCGGCCTGGGCATCAAGGTGGCCAAGCTTCAGGAAGAGCGCGGCGACCTTGTCGGTGCCTTGATCGTCAACGAAGAAGACGAAGTCCTGGTGGTCATGGAGGGCGGCAAGATTGTCCGCTCTGCTGTGGCCGGTGTTCCTGCCAAGGGCCGTGACACCATGGGCGTCATCTTCGCGAAGCCTGACAAGAACGATCGCATCATCGAGGTGGCCCGCAACAGCGAACGCGGCCTTGATGGCGAGGAAACCGATGACGAACAGGGCGAGGGCGCTGACAACGACTTAGCCGCCAATAGTGTCGAAAATCCTCTTGGAGGACAGTCCGGGCTGGCCGATGACGTAACGTTGGCTGCAAACGACGGCGCCGATGGGGCGACCGCAACGGCCGAATCGGGATCGGCCGCAGGATCCGGTAATGGGTCCGGCGTCGAGCTGAACGAAGACAACACCGGAGGTAACGAGTGAGCAATTCGGACTCATATCCCAAGCCGAGTACGGGTGTCCCTGGAGGATTCCGGCAGCCGTCGGCTGCTCCGCGGGTAGACGCACCGGCCCGTCCCCAGCAGCGCCCGGCGGCGGCTGCTTCGAGCCCGGCAGGAACTGGCGCGGAACGGGTACCGGGCCAACGCCCGGCCGTTCCCGGCCAGCGGCCTGCACAGGGTCAGCAGCGCCCGGCAGGGCAGCGTCCCGCCGTTCCCGGCCAGCGTCCTGCGCCCGGCCAGCGGCCCGCGCAGGCCCAGCAGCGTCCGGCCGCAGGGAATCCGGGGCTTGTGAAGCCGGCACCGAAGGCAAAGGTTCGCCGCGCCCGCCTGCTGGTCAGCAAAGTTGATCCGTGGTCGGTGCTGAAGATGGCATTCCTGCTGTCCGTTGCCCTGGGCATTGTGACCGTGATTGCCGCGATCGTTCTCTGGACCGTTCTGGACCTCACTGGCATTTTCAACCAGGTGGACAGCCTTCTGGGCACGCTGGCAGGTTCGGAAAGCGGCGGCTTTGAACTCAAGAAGGTCGCGTCGCTCGGACAGGTTGCCTCATTCGCCACCATCATTGCCGTGGTGAACGTGGTCCTGCTGACCGCCCTCTCCATGCTCAGTGCCGTGCTGTATAACATTTCGGCAACACTCGTGGGTGGCATTGGAGTGACCCTCACCGACGACTAGCCCAAACGGTCGCAAAAAGAGGGAAACTGCTGGAAAACAGTGGTGGAAATACCTCGATTTGAGATCGGGCCGGGATGTGCTGTAAAGTCATGTCTCGGCCCGAAGAGGTATCGGGGCGTATAGCTCAGGCGGTTAGAGCGCTTCGCTGATAACGAAGAGGTCCCAGGTTCAAGTCCTGGTACGCCCACGGAACCTGCACAGGTTTTGCTAAAGATTCAGGAAACTGAATCGGAACGGGGTGCATGTGAAGAAGTTGCTCATAGTTGCAGCTGCGGTCGCAGGCGTCCTGCTCTACAAAAAGGTGCAGGAATCCGAGGCCCGGAAAACGGTCTGGAGCAAGGCAACCGACACGGTTGACTAGCGAGGACGCCCGGTCCGGACATGGTGAAAACCATCGAAGGATCTAGGGTAGTATGGATGGGTTGCTTCTTATGGGGGCATGGCGCAATTGGTAGCGCACCTGCTTTGCAAGCAGGGGGTTCGGGGTTCGAGTCCCCGTGCCTCCACCATAAGAAAGAGTCCCGGTCAGAAATGACCGGGACTCTTTGCGTTAATCACTTCACTAAGGTTGAACTGTGAACTTCATTGTTGCCGCTTTGGGCGTACTCGGTGTCGCATCATCCGGACCCCTCATCGCTGGAACGCTCGGCGCCACGTCTGTCACGGCACTGGCTATCGCCTTCTGGCGGAACGCAATCGCCGCCGTCGTCATGGCTTCCCCGGTCCTGATCCGCGAACCACGGCAGTTCCGGAAGATTACGCGTCACGAGTTCACCTGGTCCGCCGTCGCGGCAGCCGCGCTGGCCTTCCATTTCGCGTGCTTCATCACCGCGCTTCAGTTGACGTCTGTCGCTGCCGCCACCGCTTTGGTGTGCCTGCAGTCGGCATGGATCGCTGTCTTCCAGCTCCTTCGCGGCACCCGGCACCGCTGGCCGGTCCTGGTGGGTCTGGGCATCGCACTGGGCGGTGTCGCGGCAATCACGGGCTTCGATATGGGAACCTCACCGAAAGCCTTCCTTGGTGACGTCCTGGCCCTCGCCGGAGGCGCACTGGCCGGGCTCTACACGTTGGCCGGAGGCAAGGCGCGCCAGAGCATGGGAATCGGGACCTACACCACCCTTTGCTACGGGATTTGCGCGGCCATTGTTGCGGTATTGGCCCTCGTGAGCGGCCAGCCGCTTGTAGGGTTCGACGCCGGCGGCTGGCTGGGGATTGTGGCGATCACTGTGTGCGCGCAACTAGTGGGCCACACCGCCTTCAATCACCTTCTGGCCACGATGAGCCCGCTGTTGGTCTCCATGATCATCCTGCTGGAGATTCCTGGCGCAGCCCTTCTGGCCGCGGTATTCCTGCGCGAGTCTCTGCCGTCCGGGACCTATGCGGGGCTAGCCTTGATCCTGGCCGGACTCGCCGTCGTCGTAATCGGTCAGCGGCGCGGTAAAGCCGGCCCTGAAGACAAGATCGCCGAGCTGGGTACCGACTGACGCGGAAGGTTACCGTCCGTGCTGCTACATGCCGCCGCGGCGCGCGCCCTGGCTCGTGTTGGCTGCGTGAATGGCCCGGAGCAGTTTCGCCGGGAAATAGACCGAGAAGAACACCACCATCGGGGCCTTCAGCGCCATTTTCTTGACGTTGTGGGCCTTGTAAGTGCGGTCGAAGCGGGTCACGTAATAGCGATAGTCGCGCGGTGAGTCCTCAAGCCTGCGGGCAGACATGCCGGAGACCATCTGCGGCCAGTACTGCACCCTGAGATCGTGGTCGGCAAGGTGCAGGGAAAGATCGATGTCCTCATGCATCTCGTCCTTCTCGTCCAGGCAGGTCTCGTCACGGATGGTTTCCCACGCGGAGCGGCGAAGCGCCATGTTGGAGCCAAAAAGGAAGTGGTACTGGTGCTTCGCAAGCCGAAGCATGAGCTGGCGCATTTTGTCGTCGGCTTTGAGCCCGAATCGACGCATGGGCATGTCGTAGTAAACCACGGGACCCGTAGCTGCTTGGGCAGAAGGATCCGTGAAGGCCTTCTGGACTTGTTCAACCCAGTCTGGTTCCAGGACGGAGTCGGCATCGATCCGGCCAAGGATCTCCGATGTAGCGCTGTTGAGGCCGAAATTACGGGTAGGGATGAGGCCTTGGGTCTTGTCCTGGCTCAACAGGATGATAGGGCTCTCCGGGTACTCCTGCTGCATCTGCTGGACGATCTGGGCTGTGCGGTCCTTGGACATGTTGTCCACGACGATGATCTCGTCTGCAGGCACTGACTGGTAAACGGCCGCGATAAGGCATTGCCGGATGACGCTCTCTTCGTTGTACGCCGGAATGACGATTGAAACGGTCGGCTTCACGGGTGCGACGGCTGCGTTACTGGCTGCATCTGCGGAAGATCTATCGGCTAGCATCCCCATAAATCTAGCATCAGGCCGGTGTCCGCTGAGGAAGCCTTCGGTGACATGTGGCCAAACAGTTGAAGGGACCCCGGCGAACCGGAATCCCTTCAACGTGAAGCGAGTATGGCTTTCGACTAGGCCTCGTGCTTTCCTGCTTCGTCCATGGCTGCCTCGTGCTTGCCGGCCTCGTCCTTGCCTGCCTCGTCCTTGTGCAGGCTGGCGGCGATGTTCTTCACCGCGGTCTTGGCGTCGGTTGCCACCTTTGCAGCGGCATCCTTGGCGTCCTCGACGGCGTCCTTTGCCTTTTCGGTTGCGGTTTCGGTTTTCTCAGCTACTTTGGTGGCGGCTTCGTTGGCCTTCTCGGCAACCTTTTCTGCTGCCGCCGCGGCCGGAACCGGTGAAGGAGTCACTGGGACCGGAGTCTTCCACGGGTCTTCCACGGGGCGGCTGGCCTTCCATGCGGCAACTCCGGCTGCCGCCGCTGCTGCCAGAACCGTGAAGATCAAGAGTCCGCGCTTCTTGGGCTTCTTGGTCTTGGCGAGTTCGTTCGAGACCGCCTTTGAGGCTTCCTCGGCTGCGGTTTTCAGCTGGGCCTTGGTGGCCTGTGCTTGCTCCTGGAGATTGTGCACCACTCCCGAGTCCACCAGCTTCTGGGCGACGGCATCCACCTGCGCGGGTGCGTTCTCAAGAGCGTGGTGGACAACTTCGGAGGCTTGACCGAGCTGCTCGGAGAGCTTGGGCAGGTACTCCTCAACAACCTTGTCCCGGGCGTGGCTAAGAGCCGGTGTGGCCTTATTGAGTGCGTCCTGGATCTTGGGCGAGGCGTCCTCGACGGCGTCATGGATCCGCGGTGCGAGGTTCGCCAGGCCTTCCTGGAGCTTCGGCGTGACGGTAGCAACGCCGTCGGCGAGGTTGTGCGCGGCCGATTTCAGGCCTTCCTGGAGCTTGGGCGAAGCGGTGTCGATACCGTGCTGGATACGGGGAACCGCCCAATTCACTGCTGCTTCGACGCGCGGCGTCGCCCAGTCCTTGGCATTCTCGACACCATTCACAACGGTGTGTTCAAGTTCGCGGGCAATCCGGTCCGATTTCTTCACAACTACCTCCCGATTATCATGCTCGTTTGTTGTTAGCCTACGTGGCTTGACCGGCACCGGCTATTGATCCAGCGGATTCATGGAAGATTTCACCGAGCGCGGAACCGGCCTCCTGGCCGCCTCGCCGTTGACCCTGCATGGAAGAATGGCGCTATGACCATCGCAACCGCAAAAGCAACTTTCCACACGAGCCTCGGCGACATCGTGGTTGACCTCTTCGGCAACCACGCGCCAAAGACGGTCGCCAACTTCGTTGGCCTGGCCACCGGCGAGAAGTCCTGGACGCACCCTGAGACCGGCGAAGACAAGACCGGTACCCCGCTTTACAACGGCACCGTTTTCCACCGCATCATCAAAGACTTCATGATCCAGGGCGGCGATCCCCTCGGCCGCGGCATCGGCGGACCGGGCTACAAGTTCGACGACGAGATCCACCCGGAGCTGAGCTTCAACGCCCCCTACAAGCTGGCCATGGCCAACGCAGGCATCCAGATGGGCAAGGGCACCAACGGTTCCCAGTTCTTCATCACCACGGTTAACACTGATTGGCTCTACGGCAAGCACTCCATCTTCGGCGAGGTTGCCGACGAAGAGTCCAAGAAGGTTGTCGACGCCATCGAGGCCGTCCGCACCGGCATGGGCGACCGCCCCGTTGAAGACGTCGTCATCAACAGCATTGACATCGTCCAGCTCTGACCCCCGGAGCCTAGCAACATATGAGTTACGGAATCCCGGCGGCAGAGCCGTCCGCAGACATTCCGGTGTGCCCCAGGCACCCGGACAGGCCCTCTTACGTGCGGTGCCAGCGTTGCGGGCGTCCTGCATGCCCCGAATGCCAGCGGGCGGCCGCCGTCGGGTTCCAATGCATTGACTGCGTCAATGAAATGAAGCGTTCGACGCCGGCCGCGCGCTCCGCCTATGGCGGCGCCATTTCGACAGGCCGGCCCCTGGCGACGTACGTGATTATTGGGCTGTGCGCCCTGGTGTACGTCCTGCAATGGTTGATTCCCGGCAATGTGGTGGAGGATCAACTTGCCTTCGCGTCGGTCTACGCCACCCCGCAGTTTGGGGCCTTCGAACCCTGGCGGATGCTGACGTCTGCCTTTGTCCATTCGCAGGGTTTTGTCCTGCACATCGTGCTCAACATGTACATGCTCTGGATCTTTGGCCAGGTCCTTGAGCCCGTTCTGGGGCGCATTCGCTTCCTGGCCGTTTATCTACTGTCCGCAGTCGGCGGCTCTGTGGGTTTCCTGCTCCTAACACCCATGTTGCCTCCAACCGGAGTGGAAGGCGCTTCCGGCGCGATCTTCGGCCTGTTTGGCGCACTCCTGGTGGTCCAAAGCCGGCGCGGCGGAGACACAAGGCAGCTGTGGATCCTCATTGCCATCAACGGAGCCATTGGCTTCTTGGTCCCCGGTATCGCCTGGCAGGCCCACTTGGGCGGGCTCATTACAGGTGCGCTCTCCGCGGCCGTCATCGCCTTTGCTCCGCGTGGACCGCGCCAGGCACTGCTCCAGACAGCCGGCATGGCAGTGGTGGCCGGGATTCTGGTCCTGGCCACCGTCCTTAGGGCCACGGCAGGCTAGCCCTTCCTCGCGCTTTACCCGAGGAGTTCCTCCAAGCGATCCATCGATTCCTTGATGCCCGCATCCATGCCGCTGGCTACCGCCATGTCCCTGGCCTCGACCGAGGGGAACACCGAGCGCTGCACGACGCGCGTGCGGCCCCCGAGATCCTCAAACCTCGTGGTGTCCAGGGTGACCTGACCAGGGGCGCCGTCGAATTCGAAGGTCTGAATGATCCTCAAGGGTTCTTGAACTTCGTGGAAGACCCCTCGGAAGCCGAATTCGTTGCCTTCGCGGTCCGAATGTACGTAGCGGTAGCTGCCGCCGGTCCGCGCGTCGTAGGACTCTAGACGCATTTCCAGGCGCCGCGGGCCCAGCCATTTCACCACAAGTTCGGGATCTGTGAAGGCCCGGAACACGCGATCCGGAGCGGCGTCGAAGTCGCGGCTGGTGTCGATGAACGGCGTGCCGGCCGTGACGTCAATGGTTGTTGTGTTGGTGCTCATTGTTCCTTCTCCTTTTCCGGATAGTCCCCTTCGGCCAAGTCAGCAGTAGTCTCTCCGGCTAACCGGGTTTCACCGGCCAATAGCTCGTCCAGCCGGGTGAAACGCTCTTCGGCCTGAAGACGGTAGCTCTCGATCCACTCGGCCAAGGGACCCAGCGCCGTGGTGTTCAGGTGACAGGGCCGGCGCTGCGCTTCCCTGCTCCTAGTGATGAGCCCGGCGCCTTCCAGCACCTGTAGATGCTTTGAAATGGCTTGGAGGGTGACGGTGAATGGCTGGGCGATCTCAGTGACGGTGGCGTCGCCCAAGGCCAATCGCGCCAGTATCCTGCGGCGGACAGGATCGGCGAGTGCCATGAAGGCCTTATTGAGCTGGTCTTCAGGATCCCGCACTGCTGCTCCAACAGTCTCCGGCATGTGTCTCCCCTGCCAGGCTCAGGCTCGAGCGTCGCGGACGGCTTTCCGCAGCACACAAGCACTTTGCTTCTTCAACTAGCTGCTTCTTGAAGTGTTATTCAAATAAGTCGTTTATCAACTGGTTCATTGAATAAACCAAGCCTAGGACTGTGCACGAACACCGTCAAGACCCTGAACGTGTTTTCCACAGGTGTTATCCACATTGTGTGTAACTTACAAGGATGTAGTTCCGTTGTGGATTGGCTGTGTGGGCTGAGATGACGCGGGTGACGGATTCCTCTGCGGATTAACGTCCACAGCTGTGGATAACTTTTGCCAGCGTGCCTGTGGTTATGTGGATAAGAAGCCCGTAATTCAGGGGTGTGTGGACAACCTCACTGTTGGCAGTGGCCGGGGCGCGGTATCAACAGGGTTATCAACATTGTTAATAACTCACACGGTTGTAGTTCGCAGATTCCCGGTAGCCTTGGAAGTGCGCCGTTCCGGGAGTTTTCCACGGTGAAGACAATACTTTTCCCCAACTGTGGATAACTTGTGGGTAGCTGCCTGTTGTTAAGTGTGTAACTTCGACGATTGCAGTTCCCGAGTTGCTTGTCATCTATCACTTGCGGACGGTGCTGACCACTGAAATAGCAAGCACGGCGAGTGCACCCCAATAGGCCGTGTTCCAACCAGCAGCTTGGGACAAGGCGAACACCGCGCCGCCAACGAGGCTGCCGGCGGATTCGCCGATGCTCGTGGAAATTTGTCGCATGTTGAAGAGCTCGAGTTGCGAGCGGTGAGCGCCGATGCCTGCGAAAGCAGTGTTCAACATGGGTGTAAAGAAGGCTTCCGCAATTGAGAAAACAACCACCGCAAGCAGGACTCCCGGAAGTGTGCCCCCTAACAGGGCCATGACGAGGTACGCGCCGGCGAAGATAGAAACTCCTCCGCGCATGAATGCAAAGGGGGCCGTTCCACCGCGCATTCTTCTGTTCATGAGCATGCTGATGGGGGCCTGGATGGCCACCACCAACAAGGCGTTTACGACAAAAACCGACGATCTTAGTGGGCCGGACTCGGCAATGGAGAGGAGATGGATCGAGATCGAAGAGAAGAGCTGCGCGTAGAGGAAACAACCAGTCGCGGAGGTGATCGCGGCCGCCCGGACTTTCCGATCCAGGACAAGCGCGGTGAACGTTTCCTTTGTGAGCGGTGGCCGTTCCGTAGAGGTGCGCGGTCGTGTTGGGGGAACGAAAATCGCAGAAACGATGGCAGCAGCAACGTATGCGGACGCAACCCAACAAAGAAGAGCAGTCGCTGAGCTGCTTAGGAGCAGCGCACCCAGAATCGGGCCAGCTGCTGCAGCCAGATTTGCGCCTACTTGGATTGCGGAGAAGACGGTCGTTCTCCGATCAGAGGACTGGAGTGATTCTGTGGCGAAGACTCGAAGTGCCATTCCGCTGACACTGATCCCTACGCCCGCGACACCAAGGAGAACAACGACGTTGGCCACCTGGTTCGCAAGACCCAGAGATCCGAAGGACAGTGCTGCAATGCTGAGCCCTCCGCAGACGGACAGTCGCAAGGGCCATGTCCGCATCATCCTGCTCAACAGCACCGCAGCGGCGCGCATGCTGACAGACAGAACAAAGAGCGCAACACCTGTCTCCCATCCGGAAGTAACGTGCCATTGACCGGCCAGCAGGGCTGGGAGAAGGGGCAACATTGCGTAAAACCCCAGCTGGGAAAGAAATGACGAAGGGACTGCTGCGGCCAAGACCCTCCAGAGATTTTCTCGGCGGAGCTCTTGCCCGCCCATCATTGCTGCAATTCAGGAAGGACTTTCGGTGTCCACATAGAGGGCAGGGGACGCCCCTCACTCTGGACCTTGATTTCCAGGGGATGCACCATCACCGGGCATATGTGTGAGGGAATCACGGTGATGATGGAACCTGCCTCAACTGCTGTGGGCCACGGACTCCAGACCCGAGTCCCGTGGCATCTGATGTTGTAGGGCGGCGTGCGGCCGGGGTCTCAGATCCAGCCGCACGCCTTGCAGGGGTCCTTGGATCCCTGCGCGTGCCAGACATTATCTATGTGTCACGAGTGCCGGAAACGTGTCGCCAGCCCGGCAAGGGACTTCCGGGAGATGCTTTCCTGGGTGCGTGGCACACGATAATCGGATGACGCAGACGGGCGTCAGGCCGAGACGTGTTCGTCCTGGGAAGCGATCGCTTGGGGCCTGCGGGCTGCGTCGCTGATTCGGAGCAGCAGGGCGACGATGATCCAGTTGGCAAGGAGGGAGGACCCGCCGGCGGAAAGGAACGGCGTCGTCAGCCCGGTCAGGGGAATAAGGCGGGTGACGCCGCCGATGATGATGAAACACTGAATCGCCATGGTGAAGGAGAGCCCGCAGGCGAGGAGTTTCCCGAACGCATCCCGGATGCCCAACGCGGCCCGGAATCCCCTGGTGAAAAGCAGCAAATAGAGCAGCACGATGGCGAACA
Organism: Arthrobacter rhizophilus; assembly: GCF_026241105.1. GTDB lineage: Bacteria > Actinomycetota > Actinomycetes > Actinomycetales > Micrococcaceae > Arthrobacter. The sequence continues at coordinate 121,950 of NZ_JAPFFT010000004.1, forward strand.
GCCCTATCAGGCCTAGTTCTTCCCCGAGGGAGGCGATGATCATGTCACTGTTGGCGAAGGGCACAAGGTCAGGGCTTCCGAGCCCAAGGCCTTTTCCGATCAGGCCGCCGTCGGCCATTCCGAAGAGGCCTTGGACAATCTGGGCGCTACCTCCGGGAAAGCGGGTGTACACCTGGGCGTCGAAGGCATTGATCCAGGCGTCGATTCGCAAGCCGACGTGGGAGAAGATCTTCGCCGCGGCGTATCCGCCCACAGCCATGAGCACCAGGCCGAGAACCAGCCAGCTGGCCCGGCTCGTGGCAACGTAGATCATCACCATGAACAGCCCGAAGAGCAATATGGACATGCCCAGGTCGTGCTGGAAGACCAGTACGCCTACGCTCGCGGCCCAAGCGGTGACCATCGGCCCTGTGTCTTTGATTCTGGGAAACTGCAGGCGCCCGAATTTCCTGCCCGCCAACAAGATCAAGTCCCGGTTGGAGGACAAATATCCTGCGAAGAAGACGGCGAGCGTGATCTTCACGATCTCCCCGGGCTGGAACTGCAGGGACCCGACGCGTATCCAGACATTCGCGCCGTTGATATCGCCGGCGGAAATGCCCGGGACGAGAGGAAGGATGAGAAGGGCGGCGCTGACGGCAAGTGCAATGAAGGTGTACCGGCGCAGTAACCGGTGATCCTTCAGCAGCCACAGCGCGGCGGCTGCGACCAGGACCGAGACGATCGTCCAGTTGAGTTGATTGGTCCCGGCAGTGCTGCCGGTTGACGCGTCCAAGCGTCGGATCATGGCGATGCCCAAGCCGTTCAAAGCCACGACGATCGGGAGGATCACCGGATCCGCATACCGTGCCCTGAACCGCAAGACAACGTGGAAGACCCCGGCCAGCGCCGTCAACGTTCCGGCTTGGAGCCAGAAGCCAAAGTCGAGGGCTTCCTTCTTGTCCACGCTCGTCATTGCGATGGCTCCGATGCCGACGCCAAGGGCGAGTACCAGCAGCACCATTTCTACGTTCCGGCGAGGCTTCGCCAGAATCGCTTGCTGGCTCATTGGCATCTTCTTTCGTGGATTTCGGGCGGGCCGGGCGGGTCCCTCTCAGCGGGTCAGTGTTCAGTGCGTCATCATAGCCCGATCAGCTAGGCATCTGTTGGGAATGGAACCCGGCCGGTCAGCTGGCAGGCCCCGTCACAGGCTGTATCACCACGTCGTCGAGCTTTGGGAGCGCGCGCTCAAGCTGGTGCCGGGCGTCATCGACTGTCTCTTCCACGGCTGAGAGTGCTGCGTTGGCGACGACGATGGTGGCCGCTCCCTGAAGGCGATGGCCAACCCAGCGAAGCTGCAGCTTCGGCACGGATAGAACACCCGGGGTCCTTTCCAACGCCGCTTGGGCGTTGTCGAGGAGTTCGGGTTCTATTCCGTCCATCAGGCGCCGTCCGACGCTTCGCACAGTGCCCCAGAGCAGCACGATGATGGTCGCCGAAATCAGCAGGCCGACGATGGGGTCGGCCAAAGGGAATCCGAGCAGCACGCCGCCGGCGCCAAGTACCACGGCGAGGGAGGTGAATCCGTCGATGCGGGCGTGCACGCCGTCGGCGACCAGTGCAGCGGACCCGATCTGCCGGCCGACCCTGATGCGGTAGACGGCCACAATTTCGTTGCCCGCAAAGCCTATGAGTCCGGCCGCGAGAACCCACCACAGGTTGTGCAGGGGTTGCGGGTGGAACAAGCGGTCAATGGACTGCCAGGCGGCGACCACAGCAGAAAGCGCAACCACGACAACGATGAACAGTCCCGCAAGATCCTCCGCCCGCCCATATCCATAGTTGTAGCGGCGAGTTGCCGCCCGACGTCCCAGGATGAACGCGATCCACAGGGGCACAGCGGTGAGCGCATCCGAGAAGTTGTGGATGGTGTCGGCCAGCAAAGCGACGGAGCCGCTGATAAGGACCACCAGAAACTGCAGGACGGTAGTGGCAAGGAGTATGAAGAGGCTGATCTTAAGAGCCCGAACGCCCTGTGTGCTGGACTCAAGGGCATCGTCGATGGAATCGGCGGCATCGTGGGTGTGTGGAACAAAAAGCTCGTAGAGCCAGCCCTTCAGACCCCCATGGTGCTCGTGCTCGTGGTCATGATCATGGTCGTGCCCGGCGTGCTCATGGTCATGGTCGTGCACGTGGTCGTCGTGATGATCAACTTGCTGGTGACTGCTCATGCCGTTGCCTGTTCTGTGCGGTGGTGTGCAGGGGTGCCGCCGAGGGCGTGTTCTGCTTGGAAGATGGCATCTGCCACAAGTTGTCTGGCGTGCTCGTTCTCCAGCCGGTACATGACCCTGGTTCCGTCCTGCCGCGTGGAAACCATCCTCGCCAGGCGCATTTTGGCAAGGTGCTGCGATACTGCTGCCGGGGACTTCCCCACCAGGTCCGCCAGCGCGCCGACGGCCATTTCGCCGTCGCGGAGGGCCAGGATGATCCGTACCCTCGTGGCATCAGCCAGCATCGCGAACACTTCTACGGCCAACTCAACGTACTGGCTATCGACACCCAGCGAGCAGGTACTCTTATCTGCATTCATACGCAGATTCTTTCACACATCGTTACTGAAGCCACATCGAAGAGCCGGGAAGCCCCTCAAGTGGTCAGGGTTCAGAGGGCTGAATGAAGTTCTCAATGCATCCGCGGTGAACTCTCGATGAACCCGGGAACACTATCCACAGCGTTGTTCACATTGGGTAAAACCTCATGTGGAAAGCGTGCAGGCCCGGGATTCACCTGAATCTCGCGGTTTTTCGCGCCATGTACGTGGATGTCCACATGAATTGTCCACAGCTGTGGATAAAGTTACGCACTTCTGTGGAAAGAATATGGGGGTATCAGGGCCAAACTCCAGAACTGCCACGACGATGACTGTCCACGAGATGGGTATCGATGATGCCGATCGCCTCCATCAACGCGTACATTGTGGTTGGCCCGACGAAGGCGAAGCCCTTCTTACGCAGGGCCTTGGACAAAGCGATCGATTCCGGCGACTGGGTGGCGACATCGGCAAAGGTACGCGGTTCGGGCGTCGCCTCGGGTTGGAAGGACCACACGAAGTCCACCAGTCCGCCTTCGCTGCGTAGGGCGATGGTGGCTTTGGCGTTGGTGATGGCCGCGCGTATCTTGAGGCGGTTGCGCACGATCCCTGGATCCTGCATCAGCCGTTCGACATCCGCCTCGGTGAAGGCAGCCACGCTTTCCGGGTGGAAGTTCAAGAAAGCGGATCTGAACGCTTCGCGCTTGCGCAAGATAGTGGCCCAAGAGAGACCCGCTTGGAAACCCTCAAGGCTGATGCGCTCGTACATGCCCTGCTCGTCCCGCACGGGCATGCCCCACTCGTGGTCGTAGTACTCGCGCATGAGCGGGTCAGCGGATGCCCACGGCGGCCGGGCGAGGCCGTCATCGCCAATGATGGTGCCGTTCTCGGGCGGGGTCATGGGTGTTCCTCCGCAGGAAGCTGGTAGAAGTTGTTGTTGACATTGTGCCCCAGCCCTACGACATCCCCGTGACGCGCATGGTGATATTGATCCGCCCGCTGGGCAGTCCGCAGCCCTCGGGGGCCGTTCCGGGGAGCACCTTGGTGATGCCGTGGTACGCAAAACGCGAAGCACCGCCGAACACGAACATATCGCCGGAGGACAGTTCGACGTCGTTGTACGGCTTGGTCCGGGTCTCAGCGTTCCCGAATCGGAAGACGCAACTGTCACCGATACTGAGTGACACAACAGGGGCCCGGGACTTCTCGTCCTTGTCCTGGTGCATTCCCATCTTGGCGGCGTCGTCGTAGAAATTCACCAGCGCGGTGTCCGGCGTATAGCCGGCGGCTTCGGCGGCATCACCGTATGCCTCGAATAGTGCTTTGCGGCCAAGCCGAACCATCCAGTCGGGAAAGTCCAGGACCCGCCGTCCGTTGACGTCGAAGGCCTCGCGTGTGTACTTGTAGGGTTGCCAGTGCCAGCCCAGGCAAACCGTCCGGACGGACATCGGGTGCCCGCCGGGAAGAACGGCGGCACGCAAGGGGACGGGACCCTGTCTCCATTCACCGAAACGGGCCGTGATCCACCTCTGCTGTTCAAGGCTCAACCAGCCCGGAACGTGCACGGCGCCCGGCGCGATCTCCCGCGGACCGGCGTCGGGCGCGTCCGGCAACTCAAGCGGAAACAGCGGTTCCGTCCACCCGGAGCTCATGCTGCCTCAAGGGCCAACAAGGTGCGCTTGGCCTCCGTGCCGCCGAGGTAGTTGCCAAACGATCCATCGGATTTCACCACCCGGTGGCAAGGAACGATCACCGGCAGCGGGTTGGTGGCGCAGGCAGTACCGACGGCGCGCACGGCGCGCGGGCTTCCGGCCGCCAGGGCCACCTGAGCGTAGCTTTCCGTGTGCCCGTAGGCGATGTGCGGCAAATGCTCCAGAACGCTGAGCCGGAATCCACGCGAAAGGCTGAAATCCAGGGGGAGGTCAAAATTGTGGCGCATCCCGGCGAAGTATTCATCCAGTTCGCGGGCAGCCGGATCCAGGCGGCCAGCTGAGAAGAGGATTCGCGGACTGAGTTTTTCAGCAAGTAGTTGCAACACGGCGTCGTGGTCTTCCACTTCAAAGGCAACGCGCACCATGCCACGCTCCGTTGCCGCCAGCAGCAGTTTGCCGATCGGGGAATCCACGGTGCGGTAGGCGATATCGAGGGTGTGTTGTTCCGCGGCCGCCGCCGCGAGACGGTCGTGGAGTCGCTGGAGGACGGCTGGTTCCACGGAATCGAAGGGTGCGAGGAGCTCGGAGACGTCCGGTTCGTTGTGGTCGATGGTCATGGGGTCTCTTCTTTCACGTAGCTCACGGAGCCATCGACGAGGATGGTGCGAAGCGCCTTGACGCCGTCGGCCCCCGCTCGACGTGCGGCGTCGGGGGTTCCGCCGAGAAGCACGGCGACGTCCTTGTAAGGAAGCCCGGCGAGGTAGTGGTAGGCCACCGCTTGGCGCTGTTTCGGTGGAAGCTGCCCGACGGCGTCGAGCACTTCCGCATGGCCGTCGCCGGGGATGCCCAGCCCGGAATGGCTCACAGGCAGCACGTCTACGGGAACTGGCTGGCGATTCCGCGTTCGGACGATGTCGATGGACTTGCGGTGCGCGATGGTGACGAGCCAGGCCTGGACGTTGGCGCCTGCAGGAAGCTCAGGATAGGCCCTCAAGGCGGAGAGGAACGTCTCGGACCAGCCGTCTTCCGCGTCGTGGGGGCCAAGAACCGCACGGCATACACGGAGCACCGTGGGTCCGTGCTCCCGGACGATCAGCTCGAACGGCTTCTTGGGCTCCATCAGAAGAGCTTGCTTTCCTTCGCCGCCGCTGGTTCCTCGAGTTCCAGGAGGAACCGTTTGTTGTCGAGTCCGCCGGCGTATCCGGTGAGCCTCCCGTCGTGCCCTACTACCCGATGGCACGGAATGACGATGCTGAGCGGATTGCGGCCAACCGCCGAACCGACTGCCTGGGAAAGGTTGCGATCACCAAGTTCGGTGGCCAGTTCCCCGTAGCTAACGGTTTCCCCATACGGAATTTGTTCGAGCCTGGCCCAGACCCGCTCCTGGAAGGGATTCCCGGAAGCCCTAGATGGGACGTCGAACACCGTCCGTTCGCCGGCCAGGTATTCGCCTAGCTCAGCGGCGGTTTGCTGGAACAGGGGGTCGTTGGCCGGGGCGGCTTGACCGAAGAATTCCGGAGGCGGCATATGCCAGTGACCCTCGAAGAATATGCCCGTCAACAGCCCGCCACGGGCAGTCAGCGTGAGCTGGCCCAGTGCGGAATCAATGGTGGTGTGCCTGGTGGTCATGTCTAGTAGACGGTGCAGGCGGCTGAAATGTGAGGTCGCCGCTTAAGAGCGCCAACGCGTGGTCATGAGGAAGCCGACAATCGCGATGCCGAAGCCTGCCACGATGTTCCAGGACTCCCACGCCGGCACGGGAAGTTGGCCACCGGTGATGTAGAAAGTGATGATCCACAGCAAGCCAATGATCATGAGGCCGAACATGACTGGCTTGTACCAGACGGGGTTCGGCTTGTACTGCTGCGTGGTAGCCGCCTCGGCGGGGCGGGCGGCCCTCTTGCGGGGCTTGGACTCGGGCACGGATCCTCCTGGGCCGGGTGAATGAATGGCCACGCGCCAGCTTGATATCCTGCAGGAAGGAAGATTCCAGCGGTCAACGTGCACGCGGCAATTCCGGGTTCGTACTAGCAGTCAAGTCTAGCCGGATTTCGGAGGCCGCTCGTCGTCGGGCGTCCGTGCCTGTGAAGAGGAGATCCAGTGGCGCAGCAGCAGACGCAGCAGGCCGCTGCCGTGGCCGACGACGGCACAGGGAGCGGCGTCGAAGGTTCCCGGCGGCCCAGCTCGAGAAAACGCAAGGGACGGCCGAGCACCGGTGACGTTGTGCGCAAGGTGGTCCAGATCATCGGCGAACTCCTCCTCACCGCAGGAGTCATCCTGTTGCTCTTCGTGGCGTGGGAGCTGTGGTGGACCAACGTCGAAGCCGACGCGAAGCAAAGCCAGGCCATCCAGGGATTCGCCAAGGACTTTGCGGGACCGGTGGCACCGGTTGCCCCCGCTGACCCTGCCAAAGCGCCGAACTACGGGAAACCCGTCGTTGCGCAGGAACCCGAGCACGGCGGAATGATCGGCATCATGTACATTCCCCGATTCGGCCCTGATTATTCGCGGCCCATCATCGAGGGAACCGGCTCCGACATCCTGGACACCCTGGGCCTGGGCCACTACGGGACCACCAGCATGCCCGGGGCGCCCGGCAACTTCGCAGTCGCCGGTCACCGCCAGACCCATGGCGCTGTCCTGGACAACATCCATCTCCTGGTACCAGGCGACAAAATCTATGTGCAAACCAAAGACGGCTACTACACATACGTTTTCCGCAACAACCAGATCGTGCTGCCCTCGCGGACGGACGTCCTCCTCCCGGTCCCCACAAAGCCTGGTGCGACGCCTACCGAAAGCTACTTGACCATGACCAGCTGCAATCCGCGCTTCGGTGCGGAAGAACGAATCATCGCGTACTCCGTCCTGGAAAGTTGGCAACCCGCATCCGCCGGCCCACCCCTGGATATTGCCAAGCAAGTCGCGCAGACGCGCGGAAAGGGCTAAGCCATGTACGGATGGATTTTCCGCCACCTTCCGGGACCCCTTTGGGTTCGTATCCTGACATCAATGGCCCTCGCTGCATGCGCGCTTGTCCTGATGGTCCAGTTCCTCTTCCCCTGGATGTCACACTTCACTACCTTCACCGACTCAACGATTGGTTCAGCACAGCAGCCATGAGCACAACAAAAATCCTCGTCGTAGACAACTACGACAGCTTCGTCTACACCCTCGTCGGCTACTTGCAGGAACTCGGCGCGGAAACCACAGTGGTCCGCAATGATGACGTCACCCTCGCCGAGGCGATCGAGCTTGCCGACGCACGGGACGGCGTGCTGATCTCCCCCGGTCCCGGCACCCCTGCCGAGGCCGGCGTCTGCATCGAGTTGATCAAGTGGTGCGGCGACAACAACAAGCCGATGTTCGGCGTCTGCCTTGGCCACCAAGCGCTGGCGGAGGCGTACGGCGGAATCGTCACACATGCACCGGAGCTAATGCACGGCAAGACCTCACCGGTGCATCACGGGGGCAAGAGCGTTTTCGCCGGGCTGCCATCGCCGGTGACGGCCACGCGCTACCACTCCCTGGCAGCTGTGCGGGAGAGCATCCCGGACGTTCTGGAAATCACCGCTGAAACCGCCAGCGGGGTTGTCATGGGTCTGCAGCACCGCACGGCACCGCTGTGTGGTGTGCAGTTCCACCCGGAATCGGTGCTCACCGAAGGTGGCTACCTCATGCTCGGCAACTGGCTCGAATCGCTCGGGATGCCCGGTGCGGCCGCTCGTGCGGCCACCCTCAGTCCCCTGATCCAGCGCTAACCGCCCAAGCCGCCCACGTCGCCCAAGCCGCCCAACCCCGTTCCGCGGCTCCGGGTATCACTGGGGGAGGGTGTCGGGCTGGGGCTAGGGGGCGGGGCGGGAGCCTTCGCAACGATCACACTAATGGATTTGCCTTGGTCCACAAGGGACTTGAAAGCATCCCCCTGGCTCGTGACCTTTCCAGGCGTTACTTGCGAGTTCTCCTGCTCGGTGACGGAGATCGTCAGGCCGTTCTCCTTGAGCAAGGCCTCGGCATCCGCCACATTCAAACCAACGAGTTGGGGCACGGACACCTTGCCGGTAGACACCACCAAATCAACAGTGCTTCCCGCGCCCACAACCGCCCCTGAAGCCGGTTTGGTGCTGATGACGGAGCCTGCGGGAACCGTAGGACTATTGGACAAGGTGCTGGACCCGCCCACGAGGCCGGCTTGGCGCAGGAGGTCACGCGCCGCGGCTTCGGTGAGGCCGCTCAGGCCCGCCGGGACGGTTACGGAGACCGGACCGTCTGAAACGTTCAGTATGACGTGTGAGTTCGGCGCCACTTGAGACCCCACGCTCGGGTCCGTGTTGATCACTGTGCCCTTGGCGATGGTGTCATGCGGGACCTTGCGCGACTCCGGGCTGAGATTGGCGCCATAGAGCGCTTGCAATGCCATGGCCTCGCTCATGCCGGCCACTTGAGGTACCGCGACCAGCGCCGGCGGCGCCGGCCTCTGGTTCACGGTGCTGTACAACCAGAATCCACCGCCAGCCAGGACAAGCAGTGTAAAGATGACCACAACTGCGGCCCACGCACGACGGCGGGACTTCTGCCGGGGGGAACGCTCGCGTTCAGGGGTGAAACCAAGCGGCATGGCGCCGTCGTGATCTGGCTCGGACCCCTGTTCGCCGGCATGCTGGGCCAACAGGGTGTCCTGGTCGCCGGCGTCCTGGGCATTGCCCAGCCTCCCGTTCAGGGTGCTGTCCAGGAAATCGGCGCCCGTCAGGCCGCGCGCCAAGCCACCTTCGGGAAGGTGCTGCGTCGACGGTACTACTTCCTGGGAGTCCGTGGGCCCCGGGGAAAACGCAGGGACTGCCACGCCGTTTTTGGCGGCACGCAAGGCACGTCGGAAGGCAGCCGCATCCTGGAAACGGTCGGCACGGTCCTTCTGCAAGCCCTTGGCCAGGACGCTGTCCAATGCCTCCGACACTGCCGGATTGAACCTGCTGGCGGGCTCGGGGATTTCTCGGACGTGCTGGTAGGCCACCGAGACAGGACTGTCGCCGGTGAACGGGGGCCGGGACGTGAGCATCTCAAACAGCAGGCACGCCGCAGAGTACAGATCACTACGGGCGTCCACGGTCTCGCCGCGGGCTTGCTCGGGCGAAAGGTACTGGGCTGTTCCAACCACGGCCTGGGTCTGGGTCATGGTAGCCGCGGAGTCAGCCATGGCCCGGGCGATGCCGAAGTCCATGACCTTGACGTCGTTGGAATCCCCGGACACCATGACGTTGGCCGGCTTGATGTCGCGGTGGACGATTCCGGCTTTGTGGCTGTATTCCAGAGCGGACAAGACGCCAAGGATGAACTCGATGGCTTGATCGATATCCAGTTCCTTGGCACGGATCAGGTCGCGGATAGTCCGGCCGGACACGTATTCCATGACGATGTAGGGGACCCGGACGTCCTCGCCCGGACCACCGGACACCGTGTACTCGCCGGTGTCGAAGATGGCCACGATTGAGGAGTGGTTCAGGGCCGCCACTGCCTGGGCCTCGCGTTTGAAGCGAGCATGGAACTGCGGATCGCGGGCAAGATCGGCGCGGAGCAGCTTCACCGCCACGGTTCGGCCGAGCAGGGTGTCGGTGCCCTTGTAGACATCCGCCATACCGCCACGGCCGAGCAATTCACCGAGTTCGTACCGCCCGTTGAGGACGCGCTGGTTTGTCATTGGAGTGCTGTCCTCTCTGTGGGCAGGCGTGGAGCGTCCGGTCGTCATGGTGTCCTACGGGGTGGTCTTAGGAGAAGGAGACGAAGATGCGGTCGACTTGGACAGGTGGTAGGTAACTACGGATCCGGAAGGCACTTTCTGTCCGCCGGCGGGATCGGAGCTGACAAACGTGCCAGGCGCCTGGCCGATTGCTCCATCAACAGGGGTACCTGCGACCCAGCGCAGGCCGGCACCTTCGATGGCAGCCTGCACTTGTGCCTCGGTGGCGCCCTTGCCAATGGTCGGAACCGAAACCATCTGAGGACCCTTGGAGTAATTGACGGTGATGGTGGTCCCCTTGGGCTGGGGGCCGGACGGGTTGATGTCGATGACCGTGCCCGGCGTCGAGGGATCGAAGACCTGGACTCCGTTGACGCCCATGCCGAGCGCGCTCAGATCTGCACGGACCTTGTCATACGGTTGGCCCTTGTATGCTTCCGGGATCAGGTTGACAGTCTCCGCAGTGGGTGTGGTGGGCGTCGGGGCGGCCGACGTCTCCGTGGCGCTCGGACTCGCCGAGCTTGGCGGCGCGCTTGAGATTTGGACCGGAGAGTTCGAGGTGGCCGGGGCCGGATTCTTTGGCGAGAACAGCCCCGACTGGGACAGGATCACACCAACCAGGGCGAAGAGCAGGAGCACGATCAGCGCGACGAGGGGCCAGGTCCACGGGCTGCGCTTCTTGCGCTGGGGCCCCTCCTCGTATGTTTCTTCTTCCGCGAGGTAGTGGTCGTGCTCGTCAGCTTCCTCCAAGCTGCGTTCGGCGGCCAGGGCATTGGCGCGGGAGAGGGCATTGCCACCCTCGGCCGCAGCCCCTGCGGCGGCGGCCCCCGCTGCTGCGGCGCCGATCACCGGAAGGGCCGACGTCGACGTCGAACGCGTTTCCTTACCGTACGGCGAGGCGACAATGCCCGTGGGGGCGGTGGCCAGGTCAGTCGGCGCGGTGATGAGGCCTGTGGCGGATTCGAACAGCAACATTCCAGGCACGGCGGCGTGCGCAGCGGAAATGTCGCCTGCGCGGATAGCCTCTGCGGCCTCGGCCAGCTTGATCGCGTCTGCGGGACGGTTCTTCGGATCCTTGGCGAGCATCGACATCATTAGGGCGCGTACCGGAGTAGGGAGGCTCTCAGGCAGGGGCGGCGGAGCGTCGTTGACCTGGGCCAGCGCAATGGCGATCTGAGATTCACCGGAGAACGGACGATGCCCTGTGAGGGCTTCGTAGCCAATAACCCCGAGGGAATATATGTCCGAGGACCCCGTTGCCGTCTGTCCGGTGGCTTGTTCCGGGGCCAGGTACTGGGCAGTTCCCATGACTTGGCCGGTCTGCGTGAGGGGGACTTGGTCGGCGAGGCGTGCAATGCCGAAGTCGGTTACCTTGACGCGGAAGTCCGGCGTGATCAGGAGATTGCCCGGCTTGATATCGCGGTGTACCAGGCCTTGTGCGTGCGCAGGGGCCAGCGCACGGGCGGTCTGGGAAATGATGGACAACGTGCGGTCCGGCGAGAGGACCTGCTCGCGTTCCAGGATGCTGCTCAACGGCTGTCCCGGCACGAGCTCCATTACCAGGTAGGCGGATCCGTCTTCTTCGCCATAGTCGAAGACGTTGGCGATCCCCACGTGGTTAAGCAATGCGGTGTGGCGGGCCTCCGCGCGGAAACGCTGGAGGAACCCGGGGTCACCCGTATATTCCTCTTTGAGTACCTTAATCGCGACGATTCGGCCAAGGATCTGGTCCTTGGCCCTCCAGACCTCTCCCATGCCGCCAATCGCAATGCGACTGGTCAGCTGGAACCTGCCGCCGAGGGTGATTCCTGACGTAGGTCTCACTTATTCAACACCGCCTCAAAAATCTTCTTCGCGTTCGGACTGGTTAGCTTTGCGCCGGTAGACACGTCAACACCTTGCATGACAATGGTGACGGCCACTTGCGGGTCATTGGCCGGGGCGAACCCGGTAAACCATGAGTTGTTCAGGCCCGTGTCGCCCAACTGCGCGGTGCCGGTCTTGCCGGCCACCTGGACTCCGGGAACCGCAGCGCCACTTGCGATGCCCTTGGATACGACGTCGGTCATCCACGATGTGATCTGGCTGGCGATCTCGGGCGTGGTGGAGGTGCGCAAGGTCTCGGCTTTGGGTTCACTGATGACGCGGAGGTCGGGGGCGCGCACCGTCTTAATGAGGCTGGGCTTCATCTGGACTCCATGATTGGCAATTGCCGCGGTCATCAGCGCGATCTGCAGCGGAGTGGCCCTGACGTCACGCTGCCCGACGGCGGACTGGGCGAGTTGCGCCTGGTCCAGGTCCTTGGGGAAGATGCTGACAGCGGACTGGAGCTTGAGGAGGTCCCCGAAATCCTGCCCGAAGCCAAACTTGTTTGCCTGGTCCGCGATGGCCTTCTGCCCCAAGTCGAGAGCGATGCTGGCGAACGGAGTGTTGCAGGACTGCTCCAAGGCGAAGGCGAAATCGGCCGTGTTGCGGGTTGAGCAGTTGCCGCCGGCATAGTTGGGCAGCGATGCATTGGAGCCCGGCAACGGCAAGTTGTCAGGGTTCGGCAGCACGCTGTCCTTGTTGTACTTTCCGGAGTTCAAGGCGGCCGCTGTATCGACGAGCTTGAACACTGAACCGGGCGCCAGCAGCGCACCCGTGGGCCCACTCACGGATTGGTTCAGGTTGATCCCGGGAACCTGGTTGAGTTGCTCGTAGCTTGCCTTTTCCTTCGCAGAATCATGCGTGGCGATCAGGTTGGGATCGTAGGACGGCTTGGAGACCATGGCAATGATGGCGCCCGTCTTCGGATTGGTGACCACGATCGAACCACGCTGGCCGTCGGGAATGAGGTCGTAGGCGAGCTTCTGGATCGCGGGATCGATGGTCAATTCCACCGAGGCACCCTTCGGCTGGCTGCCGAGGAAAATCTGGCTGACGCGGTCCAGGAAAAGTTGATCGGAGCTGCCAGCCAGCTCATCGCGGAGCTGCTGCTCAAGTCCGGTGGATCCATAGGTCCTGGAGAAGTATCCCGTGATGCCAGCGTAAAGCTCCGGCTGCGCGTAACTGCGCTGGTACTTGCAGGTTTCGTCCCCGGCAACGGATTCGGCGATGGGCTTGCCGCCCACGATGATGGCGCCGCGGTCGTTGCAGTAGTTCGCCAGGACGGCGCGCTGGTTCCATGGATTGTCATTGAGGTCGCCGGCGCCGATGACCTGGACATAGCTGATGGCGCCGAAGAGGAGGGCGAACATGGCAACGGCTGCCATCCACGAGTTGCGTATGGAATGGTTCATGGGGTCTTCACCGCCTCTGTGGGGGCATGGGTAATGGGCGTTGTGTCCACCGGGCCGCGCGCGGTGTGGGAAATCATGAGCAGCAGGCCCACAATGATCCAGTTGGCAAGCAAGGAGGAACCGCCTGCCGCAAGGAAGGGCGTGGTGAGCCCCGTGAGCGGGATCAGCCGCGTGACGCCGCCGATCACCACGAAGCACTGAGTCGCGATGGCAAAGGACAGGCCGCAAGCGAGGAGCTTGCCGAACGCGTCCCGCGCGCCGAGGGCTGCGCGGAAACCACGGGTGAAGAGGAGCATATAGAGCAACACCACGGCGAAGAGACCGATCAGCCCCAGTTCCTCACCGATGAGCGCGATGATCATGTCGCTGTTGGCGAAGGGCACCAGATCCGGCCTGCCTTGTCCGAGCCCCGTGCCTACAAGGCCGCCGTCGGCCATGCCGAAGAGGCCTTGGACGATCTGTCCGCTACCGCCGGGGGACCGGTCGAAGACTTCCGGAGTGAACGCGTTCCACCAGCTGTCCAAGCGGAATGCGACGTGTGCGAAGAACTTCGATGCCAGGAATCCGCCACCCAGGATCAGTACGAGGCCGATGACCACCCAGCTGATGCGGCTTGTTGCCACGTAGATCATGACGATGAACAAGCCGAAGAAGAGGACTGAGGTGCCGAGGTCCCGCTGGAAGACCAGAATGCCGATGCTCACGAGCCACGCCGTGATCATCGGGCCAAGGTCCTTGAAACGGGGCAATTGCATTGGGCCGATCTTGCGGCCGGCCAGCAGGATGAGATCCCGATTGGAGGAAAGATAGCCCGCGAAGAATATGGCTAGGGTGATCTTGGCGATCTCGCCCGGCTGGAAAGTCATGGGACCCAGCCGGATCCAGACGCTGGCGCCCAGCACTTCGCCGGCGGAAATGCCGGGAACGAGGGGCAACACCAGGAGAATCGCGCTGGCCGCCAGTGCGATAAAGGTGAAACGACGAAGGAGCCGGTGGTCCTTGAGGAGCCAGATCACGGCGATTGACACGGCCATGGCCAGGAGGGTCCAGCGAAGCTGGTTGTTGCCGGTGTCTTCTCCGGGCTGGTCCATGCGATGGATGAGGGCGAGCCCCAAGCCGTTGAGCGCAACCACGATCGGAAGCATAATCGGATCGGCATATTTCGCGCGGAACCTCAGGACCATATGGAAAGCGAATGCGGCCACTACCAGAAGACTCGACTGGAACCAGAAATCGCTGTCGAAAGCGGCCGCGCTGTTGAGTCCGACCATCGCGCTTGCACCGATTCCCACGGCTAGGGAAACGATCAGGAGGACGAACTCCACATTCCGGCGCGGCCTGGGTATGGTTAGGGCCTGAATCATGGGGACACCGCGCAAGAAGGAACCGGCGTGGACGTGGGTGACGATGTCGGCTCATTCGAAGGGCTTGGGCTCGCCGGCGCGGGACTTGCCGTGGCCGTGGGGCTCGCCGTCGGCCTGGGCGTGCCTGTGGGGCAATTGGCTGGCAGACCGGTGGTGCCCGTATCTTGCAGGTTTTTCACAATCTGCTGGGCATCAGCGAGGTCGCGTGCCGGAACGGTCTGGCGGATGCTCTGCCGCGAGTATTCCGGCAATGAGTCCACGCGGATCTCGGTAACGGCCTCCACTTTTGAGAGCTGGAACGGGCCAAGGCTTTGCGAAATGCCATTGAAGATCGCCACGCGGTGGTCGAATTCACCGACGTAATACCGCGTCTGGGTCCATGCATATCCGAGCCACAGCCCCGCGACCACAAAAATCGCCAAGAGAGCCGCGACAACAGGCGTAAACCAGCGCCGCCTCCGGGCGACAAGCGGTTGTACCTCCGGGCGGTCCTGTTCGGCCTTGTGCGTCAGTACCGTGGCAGCGCGGCGCGCAACGCTGCGTCCAGCCACAGTAGGGATCGAACCGGTTTCGGCTGCCGTAGCGGCAGCGCCCACCAACTCGTGCGGCCGGCTTGAGAGTTCTTCGCGGAGGATCTCCGCCGACAGGTGCTCGCCCAAGTGGGGGTCTGTCGCCGTAGGAGGTTCAGTTGCCCCGGCGGGTTTGGCGGGACCCGCGGCGGCGGAAGCTCCGGCGTCGAGGGTTGCTTCCCTCGGCTTGGCCGCCGGCACGACCGTCGGCGAGGCCTGGCTGGGAGCAGGTTTAGTGGCTGAAGGGCCTTTGGCTGGCGCTTTCGAGTCGCCGTCGCGCGTGGTCTCCTTGCTCTGACCGGCCTTCGGCGCGTCTGCAATTGGCGCGGCTGGGTTGGGTGCGGCGACTGTTCCTGGGGTGACTGTTCCGGGAGTGACGACCTCGACGGCGGCAGTGCTGAGGCCGTCGCCCGCCCCTTCCACGATTTCCAGGAGCACCACAGTGACGTTGTCCGGAGCCCCATTGGCCAGGGTGAGCTCAATGAGGAGCTCGGCGCAATCGGCGAGGTCCTTGGTTTCCCGAACCACCTGCTCCACCACTGCCCCTTGGACATAGTTCAGGCCGTCGGAGCAGAGGAGCCAGCGTTCGCCCGGTTCGACGTCGAGCACGTCCAGGTCAAGTTCGGGGCTCGCGTCCACGTCGCCCAGAACGCGCATGAGAACGTTCTTGTGCGGGTGGGTTTCAGCTTCCTCCGGGCGCAACCGGCCTTCGTCGATCAGTCTTTGGACGAAAGTGTGGTCCACGCTGATTTGCTCGAATTTGCCATTGCGCAAGCGGTAGGCGCGGGAATCGCCGATGTGCGCGAAGTGCAGCCGCCTGCCTTCGAGGAGAAGGGCTGTGACGGTGGTGCCCATGCCTGCGAGCTTCGGGTCTACATGGACAAGCTCGGAGAGTAGGGAATTGGCGGTCTGGATTTCGTCCGCCAACACCGTTTCTGCGCCGTCCGGATAGGAGTCGTGATCAAGGTGGATCATGTCCAGCACTGTGGATGCCGAGGCGACGTCGCCGCCCGCATGCCCGCCCATGCCGTCCGCAACGACGGCAAGATGGCGGCCGACATAGGCCGAGTCGTCGTTCTTCGAGCGGACACGCCCGACGTCGGAGCGCGCCGCGTAGCGCATGATCATGGACGGTTCCGGAGGCAGGGCCTTGCCCTCGGAAGTCTGGGGGGAAGCCATGGGCTACGCCCTCAATTCGATAACCGTCTTGCCGATCCTCACGGGGACGCCAAGCTCCACGGGCAGGGCGCGGGTCAATTGTTGGTCGGCGAGGTAGGTGCCGTTCGTGGAGCCGAGATCTTCGATGAACCATCGGCTGCCTTGGGGGAAAAGGCGCGCATGCCGACCCGAGGCGTAGTCATCCTCAAGGACCAGCGTGGCCTCTTGTGCCCGGCCCAGCAGGATGGGGCTTGCGGCCAATGGAACGGTGGTCCCTTTGAGCGGACCCTCGACCACGACGAGCTGACGCGCATGCTGCTTCACAGGCTGGGGCGGCGCAGGAGCGAGCTCGGGATGCTTTCGAACCTCGCGCGCCGTCGGCGTTCCCATCGCTGCTTTGCGGCCGATCACGAGATCTCGGCGCATGGTCGAGACGATGCTGAAGATCAGCACCCACAGGAGCAGCAGGAAGCCGAAACGGAGTGCGGTGATAGTCAGTTCGCTGATGTCGCTCACGGGCGCCCACCAGCGGGCAGGGAAAGAAGTCTGAAGATGATTTTGGTCCGTCCCATGGTGATGGTGGATCCGTCAGTAAGTTCCACGCTGCCGTCCACCTTGTGGCCGTTGACGTAGCTTCCGTTGGTGGAACCTAGGTCGACAGCGCGTACCACTCCGGCCGCTGTCTGGATTTCCAAGTGCCTGCGCGAGACACCGGTATCGTCGACCAGGATGTCGGCCTCGGAGGACCTGCCCAGCACGACGGACGGTGCGTTGAGGGAATAGCGTTGTCCGCCAATGTCCAGGACGGGCTGGGGTCTTGTGGGTTCGCGGCTCGGCGCTGCGGGGACATTGGGCCGCGGAGCAGCAGGCGCGGCGGACCCGTTGGATTTCTCAGTCCTGGAGGTGATTTCGAGGTGGCCCTCGCGCTGGGCTTCGTCGTGAACGAAGGAAATCCGTACCGGCCCCTGGAGGATGTAACCCTGGCTGCGCACGTGCTGAATCACGACGTCGCACAGTTCTTCGGCCAGGGGAGTTCCCCACTCTTGGGCGCGACCGAAGTCTTCATTGCTCAAGAGGACTTCGAAGACGTTGGGTGCCAAGGTACGGCCAGCTGCGATCGTGATGGACTTGTTGTCCAGTTCGCGGCGCAGTTTGCTGGCGATCTCCACCGGCTCCACACGCGCACGCGATCCGGTGGAGAAGACGCCGCGGACGGCCTTTTCGATGCCGCGTTCAACCCTGTCAAGCAAACCCATGGTCCTTCTCCTTCCGTTTCGTTGCCCTGCAGTATGAGTAGTCAGGACGAATCGCTGCAGTTGCCGGAGCGCACGCAGAGACACTGTCCTCAATCCCGATACTACTGGGCAAGACTGTGAATGGCCTTATTCCACAACGCCCGGAAGGCCGGAAAAGTTCGCTTGCACGCCCTGTCCCGGTTCGCTTCCTGCGTGATTTCCGCATCCTGTGAGGACCTGACAGTCCGCGGATTTGCGGGGTTTTTACGGCCCCATCGTTGGTCGATTGGTGTTTTCAAGTGATTGTCCGTTATGCTTGATCTCGCTGCTTTCGCAGGGGTGAGGCCGGGGAAACCTGGTACGGCCCGGGCGGAAGAAGTTGCGCGCGAGTGGCGGAACGGCAGACGCGCTGGCTTCAGGTGCCAGTATCCGAAAGGGTGTGGGGGTTCAAATCCCCCCTCGCGCACGCAATTTAAGGAACCCCGGTCTTTGGATCGGGGTTCCTTTGTTTAACCTGACGGACTGCTACACCCGCAGCGCCCCGAGCCCGGCGATCAGCGCATCCAAGCCCATGCTGAACGCGAGGTCTGAAGGGTAGTTGTTCCGCTCGGGGCCCAAGCTGCGGACAGCCGACGTGAAGTGCGGAGTGGAGTCCGCCAGCCGGCCGGAATCGAAAATGTCCGCCGGAGCGTTCGCGTCGAAAGCAGCTCCAAAAATGTAGGCCTCAAGTGCCACGATGCACGGGATGATCTGCTTTTCCGGGAAGCCCGCCTGTAGGAATCCCTCGGTCACGGCTTCGTACATGGCGAGGGTCTGTGGGGCGTCTGTCACCGGAAGAACCGCGATCACCGAGATGAGCGGGGTGTGCCTTGCGAAAATACCGCGGTAGGAATAGGCCCATTGCCGTACGGCATCTTCCCAGGGCAGCGTGCTGAAACCGCCGAAGTCCACTTTGGACATCAGATCCTCTTCCACCAGCTTGAGGACCTCGTCTTTGGAGGACACGTGGTTGTAGAGGGCCGACGGCGCCACACCAAGGGAGCGGGCGAGTGCGGCCATGGTGAGGCCGTCGTAGCCCTTCTTACTGACCAGTTCAAGCGCCGCAGCGGTAATTCCGTCCTGGTTAAGGACCGACGCCATCGGCCGGCCCGCCCTGCGGCGCGCTTTGGTCTCGCCGGGAGCGGGGGTGGGTGCGGGCATCGCTGACCTTTCTGGAGGCTTGTCACCAGCATTATTCCACTGGGGTCTTCACAGCCGTGGTCAATCCAGCTACAGTTGAGATAAATGAACGTCATTCATTTATTGGTCAGCCAACGGGGACGGCCACAGAAAGGACATCATGTTGAATCTTGATCGCGACGTCGTAATTGTCGGCGCCGGTCCGTCGGGGTTGACGGCCGCACGCGAATTGAAGAAGGCCGGACTCAGTGTTGCGGTGCTTGAAGCCCGTGACCGCGTCGGCGGCCGCACGTGGACCGACACCATTGACGGGGCCGTGCTGGAAATCGGTGGACAATGGGTGTCCCCGGACCAGACCGTCCTCATGGGTCTCTTGGACGAACTCGGCCTGAAGATGTACTCCCGCTACCGTGATGGCGAATCCGTGTACTTGGCACCGGATGGCAGCCGCACCCGCTACACCGGGGCTTCCTTCCCGGTCAGCGAGACCACTGCGGCCGAAATGGACAAGCTCACCGCCATCTTGGACGGCCTCGCCGCAGAGATTGGCGCCGAGGAGCCCTGGGCGCACCCCAAGGCGCGCGAGCTGGACACCATCTCCTTCCACCACTGGCTGCGCCAGAACTCGACGGACGAGGAAGCCTGCAACAACATCGGCCTCTTCATCGCCGGCGGAATGCTCACCAAGCCGGCCCACGCTTTCTCGGCGCTGCAGGCTGTGCTGATGGCGGCTTCGGCAGGTTCCTTCTCCAACCTCACCGACGAAGACTTCATCCTGGACAAACGCGTTATCGGCGGCATGCAGCAGGTCTCCCTGCTGATTGCCGCGGAACTGGGCGACGACGTCGTACTTAACAGCCCGGTCCGCACTTTAAACTGGGAGCCGGCCGGCGAGGGCCACCGCGTCACTGTTGAGTCCGAGCGCGCAACCGTCAACGCGCGATTCGTCATCATGGCGGTCCCGCCGAACCTCTATTCGCGCGTTTCCTTCAACCCGCCGCTGCCGCGCCGTCAACACCAGATGCACCAGCACCAGTCCCTCGGCTTGGTCATCAAGATCCACGCCGTCTACAGCACGCCGTTCTGGCGCGAAGATGGCTTGTCCGGCACGGGTTTTGGCGCTGGCGCCCTGGTCCAGGAGGTCTACGACAACACAAACTACGGAGACACCCGCG
Organism: Arthrobacter rhizophilus; assembly: GCF_026241105.1. Classification (GTDB taxonomy): domain Bacteria; phylum Actinomycetota; class Actinomycetes; order Actinomycetales; family Micrococcaceae; genus Arthrobacter. The sequence continues at coordinate 141,863 of NZ_JAPFFT010000004.1, forward strand.
GCACCCTGGTGGGCTTCATCTCGGACGAAAAGGCAGATGCCGTCTTCGAACTCAGCGCCGAGGACCGCAAGAAGGCCGTCCTTGAATCCATCGCCGGCTTCCTGGGCGAGAAGGCCCTGGACACCGAGGTCTACTACGAATCCGATTGGGGTTCCGAGGAATGGACCCGCGGAGCTTACGCGGCAAGTTACGATCTGGGTGGCCTGCACCGCTACGGCAAGGACCAGCACGCCAACGTTGGACCCATCTACTGGTCTTCCTCCGATTTGGCTGCGGAGGGCTACCAGCACGTGGACGGCGCAGTCCGGATGGGCCAGGCAACGGCCGCCCGGATTGTCACCGCCAACAACCGCGTCGCCGCGGTACCGGTGGCCTAGGAAGCTGAACAAATCCACACGTGAGGTCTCGGCTCTTTCGCACGTTGAAAGCGTCGAGACCTCACGTCTGAAAGTCCGTCCCCGATCCCCAACGCCAAGATTGTTGAACAATCTTGGCGTTTCAGGCATGATAGTGGAGTATTCAACCTGAGACGGGGATCACAATGCCTTATATCGACCTCAACAGCGACGTCGGAGAATCCTTCGGAAACTGGACCATGGGCGACGACGCCGCCGTCTTTCGATACGTGTCGAGCGCCAATGTGGCCTGCGGATTCCACGCCGGAGATCCCAGCACCATCGCCAGTACGTGCCGCGAGGCCGTTGCCGCCGGAGTGACCATCGGCGCACACGTAGGTTACCGGGACCTCGCAGGCTTCGGACGACGCTTCCTGGACTGCGCTGCCACGGAACTGGCCGAGGACGTTCTCTACCAACTCGGCGCGCTCCAGGCCCTGGCCCGCGCGGCAGGCTCAGAGATCAAATATGTCAAGCCGCACGGCGCCCTCTACAACGCGATCGTCCACCACGAGGTCCACGCACAGGCAGTGGTCGACGCCGTCCATGCCTTCAGTCCCGGTCTTCCACTCCTTCTTCTGCCGGGCTCGGTAGCCCTCGCCAAAGCTGAAGGGAAAGGCCTCCGTGCCGTAGCCGAGGCGTTCGCCGACCGCGCCTACAAGCCTGACGGCACCCTCGTATCCCGCCGCGAACCGGGTGCCGTGCTGCACGACTACGCTGCCATCACCAAGAACATGGTCCGCCTTGCAACCGAGGGCAAAATCGCGGCCAGCGACGGTTCCGTGCTGGACGTCCACGCCGAAAGCATCTGCGTCCACGGAGACACTCCCGGCGCCGTAGCCATGGCGGCCGCCGTCCGCAGCGGGCTCGAAGCCGCCGGCGTCACCGTTCGGAGCTTCGCTTGAGCATCACAGGAACACGCTGGGCAGGTCCGCGCGCTCTGCTGGTGGAACTCTCCGACCTCGCCTCCGTGCTGGCGTTTCATTCCCGGCTGCTTGCAGAGCCGCTGCCCGGCCAGCTCGACGCGATCGCCGCGGCAGCGACCGTACTACTCAAGTTCGGCACGCACGCCGAGGCACTCGCGGCGCGCGCCGCCGTCGGGCATGTTGACCTGCACGAGGTGCCGCAAGAAAATCCCCGCCAAGTCACCATTGAGGTGGTGTACGACGGCGAGGACCTCGCCGAGGTGGGCATGCTCACCGGACTGGGGGCGGACGGCGTCGTGGCCGCCCACGCCGGGCAACTCTGGACCGCCGCGTTCGGCGGATTCGCCCCGGGATTCGCGTATCTGCTCGGCGAGAACCACACCCTCGACGTTCCCCGCCGCAGCTCGCCCCGCACCGCTGTTCCAGCCGGTTCAGTAGCGCTCGGCGGGACGTTCTCCGCCGTCTACCCGCGGCAGTCCCCGGGCGGGTGGCAGCTGATCGGGCGTACGACGGCGGTCCTTTGGGACCTCGAGCGGGAGTCGCCGGCGCTTGTCCGCCCGGGAGATAGGGTCCGGTATGTGGCGGTCCGCGAGGCCGTTGAGCTGACTCCCGCACCTCCCGCAGCACCTCCCGCAGCCCCCGGGGTCACCGGACCCGCGCTGGTGGTGGACTCACCCGGGCTGCAATCGCTCGTCCAGGACCTCGGCCGCCCCGGACTGGGAGATCTGGGAGTTTCAGCCGCGGGCGCCGTGGATCAACAATCGACGCGCCAAGCCAACCGCTTGGTGGGCAACGAACCCGGTGCTGCGGTGATCGAAAATGTGCTGGGCGGACTTTCTGTCCAAGCCGACGGCGACCAAGTGCTCGCCATCGCCGGAGCCGTTGCGCCTCTGGAAATCCGGGACGCATCGGGCGCTCCTGTACGCCGGGCCGCCATGTGCTCACCCTTCGCTCTGTTGGACGGCGAAACCCTCACTCTGGGCGCCCCATCGCTCGGAGCCCGCAGCTACCTTGCTATACGTGGCGGGCTCGATGTGCAGCCGGTTCTTGGCAGCCGCTCGAGCGATTCGATGTCAGGAATCGGACCCGCACCGCTGTCTGTCGGAATGCGCCTGCCCGTGGGGAAAGCGCCGCTGTTCCAAATGGTTGGCGCTCCCGAGAAATCCACGCTGCGGCTGGGAACGGTCTTTACGCAACTGCGCATCACCTTGGGCCCTCGGGACGACTGGTTTGATTCCCGCGCCCTGGAGTCGCTCACGCAGGAGGACTGGATCACCACGGAGCAGTCGAACAGGATCGGTGTCCGGCTAAGGCCCGGAAGCAACCGTGCGCTCGAACGAAACCCCGACCGCGGCGCCGGCGAGCTCCCCAGCGAAGGGGCTGTTGCCGGGGCACTCCAGGTCCCGCCCAACGGACATCCCGTCCTCTTCCTGGCCGACCACCCCGTGACGGGCGGCTATCCGGTGATTGCCGTCGTCGTACCCGAAGACCTTCCGACGGCGGCGCAATTGCCGCCCGGCCACCGCGTGGGGTTCACGATCGTGGACCCCGCAACCCTTGAACCACTTGAACCTGCCGTTGCCGGCGCTGTCTCCGAAGGAACCCAGCCATGAAAAAGGTCCTGATCGCCAACCGAGGCGAGATCGCCGTAAGGATTGTCCGAGCCTGCTCCGACGAAGGCCTGCAGTCCGTTGCCGTGTACTCCGACCCCGACGCCGATGCCCTCCACGTCCGGTTTGCCGACGAGGCCTACGCGCTGGGCGGTTCCACCGGCGCCGAGACGTACTTGGATATCGCAAAGCTGATCGACGTCGCCCGCCGCGCCGGTGCTGACGCGGTCCATCCCGGATATGGCTTCTTGTCGGAGAACGCTGACTTCGCGCAGGCAGTGATCGACGCAGGCCTTATGTGGATCGGCCCCGCGCCACAGTCCATACGGGAGCTGGGAAACAAGGTGGTCGCCCGCGAGATCGCCGTCCGCGCCGGGGCTCCGCTCGTTCCCGGCAGCGACGGTCCTGTGGCCAACGCGGCTGAGGTTCTTGCTTTTGCCTTGGAATACGGCATGCCCGTGGCCATCAAGGCGGCTTTCGGCGGCGGCGGACGCGGGCTCAAGATCGCAAGACGGCTGGAAGACATCGAGGACGCTTTTGAATCGGCCGTCCGTGAATCCAAGGTGGCCTTCGGACGCGACGAATGCTTCGTAGAGCGCTTCCTGGACCAGCCAAGGCATGTCGAGGCCCAGATCCTGGCCGACATGCACGGGAATGTTGTGGTGCTCGGTACGCGCGACTGCTCCCTGCAGCGCCGCAACCAGAAGCTCGTGGAAGAAGCCCCCGCGCCGTTCCTGAGCCCTGAACAGCGAACCCTCATCCACGAATCGGCCAAGGCCATTTGCCGCGAGGCCGGATACTACGGCGCAGGAACCGTCGAATACCTCGTGGCCGTGGACGGCACCATCTCCTTCCTGGAAGTCAATACGCGCCTTCAGGTTGAACATCCTGTCACCGAGGAAACGTCCGGCGTGGATCTGGTCCGCGAGCAGTTCCGGATCGCCGCAGGCGGTGTGCTCTCCCTCACCGAGGACCCCGAGCCGGCAGGCCACGCCTTCGAATTCCGGCTCAACGCCGAGGATCCTGCACGAGGCTTCCTGCCTGGCCCCGGCACCGTGGACGTGTTCGAAGCGCCCACAGGACCAGGCATCCGCGTGGACTCCGGCGTTCGATCCGGCTCGGTGGTTCCTGAAGAATACGATTCCCTCTTGGCCAAACTGATTGTCCGCGGCGAAGATCGGCAGCAGGCCTTGCGCCGCGCCCGGGCTGCCCTGGACGAGATGCAGATCAAGGGACTGCCCACCGTGCTGCCCTTCCACCGGGCAGTGGTCCGCCACGAAGCCTTCACCTCGGAAGACAAGCTCGGCGTCTACACCACGTGGATCGAGACGGAGTTCGCCGAAGAGCTGGCTGCGTCTCCCGAGATCGCACGCGGGGCACCTGGTTCCGAACGCAGCACGTTCACAGTGGAACTGGACGGCAAGGCGGTGCAGCTTGGCCTCCCCGTCCGCCTATTTGATGCGCTCATGAACGGCGGCGGCGGTCCAGTTGCTACGGCTCCGGCTCCGGATGTGGCCGACGATGCCGGACTGGCATCGCCGATGTCCGGCTCGCTGGTGAAGTGGCTGGTTGAGGACGGTGCGGCCATTGAAGCAGGTCAACCCGTGGCCGTGTTGGAGGCCATGAAGATGGAAACCACCGTCCCGGCCCACCGTTCCGGCACCGTGGCGCGGGGTCCGCAAGAGCCGGGCGCCGCCGTCGGGCGCGGAGAGGTGCTCGCGAGCATCGGCTGAGGCGTTCGCGTCGGGGTGCGGCGGCACATTCTGCTGGATCACCCGAGGGGGCACCGTTTTTTGCGCGGATTTCCGGGCCGCGTCCGAGGCTTGGACGGTGTGATCCAGCAAAATCCGTCGGGCATCGCCATTCGGTAGATTTGGAGGCATGCCCATGAACGCTGCGCTGCAAGGAATCGCCGACGCCGGCCACGCCACCCACGCCCACACTGGAGCGTGGGTTGCCGCCCAGCTTCGGCAGCGCATCTCCGACGGCCTGTTGCCGCCCGGCACGAAGCTTTCCGAGCAGGCACTGTCCGAGGCACTCGGCGTTTCCCGGAACACCCTGCGGGAGGCCTTCACCGTGCTTGCCGGTGAATCCGTGGTCCAGCGCATCCCTAACCGTGGGGTGTTCGTGGCCGCCCCCGGAGCCGATGACGTCCGGGAAATCTACCGGGTGCGCCGCCTTATCGAACCGGCGGCCGTTCTATGGGGAGACGTCCCTGCCGAAGCCCTCAATGCCATGGACGTCATCATCGACAAGGCCCGGGCAGCCCTCGTGGAAGGATCGGTTGCCGGCATGGCAGACGCCAACCAAGAACTGCACAAGGCCTTGGTGTCGTTGTCGGGAAGCGCGTCCCTGGAGGCCCTGATGGAGAAGGTGCTGGCCGAGATGCGCTTGGTCTTCCACGCCATGGCCACCACCCCCGACTTCCACGGCCACTATGTGGAACGCAATGCTGCCTTGGTTGCCCAGATCCGCAACGGTCAGCGCGAAGAGGCCGCAGCCGAGTTGCGCCGCTACCTGGACGGGGCGGAGCACGAGCTCTTGGTGCACATCGGGGCTATTCCCTAAGCCTTCAACGAGGCCTTTAGGGTGCAGAAACACCCGCCGCTGCTTCGGCTTCGGCCATCGCAACGTCCAACTGCTCGACGGCGCCGGCATAGTCCGTCCCGGCGGCGATGCGGCAGCGCTGGGCTTCTTGGAGCGCGCGAACCAACGCGGCGGTTTGGGGAATGTTGACGTCGCTCATGCCTGGGAAGTCGATGCCTTTGGCGGGGTCGAGTTCATACCTTTGCCAGCGAGCCAAAAGGGCGTCGTGACGGGCAGCGGCATCGGCATACCCTGGCCGGTTTTCCGGCCTGCTTTGGCGCTTCTGCTCCAGTTTCCGGCCGACGGAGAATGCCGCAAGCGCGGCACCAACGCCCAGGATGAGCATCAAGAGCCCGACGGCGGGCGAGGCCAACGCAGGGATGACGACGGCCGGGACAACCACCACCAGCCCGGCGAAGACGTTCCAGAAGACGGCGTCGGGCTCTTTGACAAGGTCACGGTCGCGGTGTGCGGGCGGCCCGGCCAAGGTGACGTGTCCGCCGTCGGGAGCTCCTTGTGCGACGCCCTTACGGACGGCATGGACCGTCAAGGCAACAGCGCACATGAGCAAAATTGCCCACAGTCCGATCTGCCAGACCGTCAGCTGGACCCCAGTTGTGGCGGGCATCGGACCACCTCCAAGCGAATGCGCACCGCTCTAAATTCAGTATGCGCCGAGGAAACGTTGGAGGCGAGGGCCTGATTTGGGCACAAACGCAAGAAGGCAGTTCACCCCGGCTGGGCTGATCTGCCTTCCTGTTGAAATCGGGTGGAGCTTAAGCGTGGTCCCGCTTGGATGTCTTGGGTGCGTCCCGCTTGGCTGAGGCGTTTGCCTTGGCTTCCTGGGTAGCTTCCTTTTTGGCAGCTTCGTCCTTGATGCGCTTCGCCTCGGAACGTACGGCTGCGTGGGTGGCGCGCTCGACAACGAGCCACTGGGGCGGGGCTTCCAGCAGTTCGGTGATTTCAGCTGTCGTCAGGGGCTCGGTGATGCCGCCCCGGGCGAGACCGCTGATGGAGATGTTCAGCTTCTGGGCAACCACGGGGCGCGGGTGCGGGCCTGTCCGGCGGAGCTCGGCGAGCCACTCCGGTGCGTTGGCCTGGAGCTCGGCGAAATCGGCGCGGGTGATTTCCGAATCCTGGAACTCCTGGGGTGTTGCGGGCAGGTAGAGGCCAAGTTTCTTGGCAACGGTGGCCGGCTTCATGGACTGGGAGTTTGCAGAGGTCATGGTTCAAGGGTATCTGCCGCCGCAGGGAAGTGGCACAGCGGCTGACGGGATCGCCCGGACGTTGCTCCGAGCGATCGGCGGCTGCGGGATCGGCAGATAGCCGGTCACATACGGTTTTGCGGTCAATAGTTCTTATTGAAAGCGCATATGAGGTTCTAGGATGAATTCATGCCGCATATACGAGTCTCAGAGGCCGCCCGCTTCCTCGGCGTGAGTGACGATACCGTCCGCCGTTGGATTGATCACGGAGCCCTCACCGGAACAAAGGACGAGTCCGGCCGCCTGGTGGTGGACGGGCTTGAGCTTGCCCACCTGGCCCGTGAGCAGGCGGCGCTGCCCGAGGACCCCAGCAAAGTGGGCCGTTCTGCGCGCAACCGCTTCGTAGGGCTCGTCACCGGCATCACCACGGACAAGGTAATGGCCCAAGTAGAGATGCAATGCGGACCCTTCCGCGTGGTTTCCCTCATGAGCAGCGAAGCCGTCCGGGAACTTGGCCTTGAGTTGGGGTCCGTTGCAACGGCCGTCGTCAAGGCCACCACCGTCATTGTCGAAACGGCGCAGGGAAAGAGCATCACGTGAAAATCGCCCGCAGGAACGTTGGGGTTTTGTTGGCGGCAGGGAGCCTGATTGCCGGACTCGCTGGCTGCGCCGGCACCCCCGGATCAGGTTCGCCCAGCGCCACTAGCAGCAGCGCCGTAAGCGCCGGTTCCCCAAGCGGCAGCTCGCCCCAGCTCTCCGGCACCGTCACGATATATGCCGCCGCTTCCCTCAAAGCAACATTCACCAAGCTGGCCTCCGAGTTCGAAGCCAAGAACCCCGGCACCAAAGTGGTCTTGAGCTTTGCGGGCTCCTCAGACTTGGTCACGCAGATCACCCAGGGAGCCCCCGCGGATGTGTTCGCTTCCGCTGACACCAAGAACATGGGCAAACTCTCCGACGCCTCCCTCGTGGACGGAAAAGCAACGAACTTTGCCACGAACGTCCTGACCATCGCTGTCCCGCCGGCCAACCCGGCGTCGATCGCTTCCTTCGCGGACCTCGCGAAACCAGGCGTAAAGGTAGTTGTCTGCGCCAGCCAGGTACCGTGCGGGTCTGCCGCCCAGAGCGTGGAAAAGGCCACCGGCACCACCATCAAGCCCGTAAGCGAGGAGTCCTCCGTGACCGATGTCCTTGGCAAAGTGAGCTCGGGCGAGGCCGACGCCGGCTTGGTTTACGTCACCGACGTCAAGAGTGCCGGTGACAAGGTCAAGGGCGTCCCGTTCCCCGAGGCCAGCAACGCCGTCAATACCTACCCGATCGCCACGGTGGGCACCAGCAAGCACAAGGACCTGGCCGCCGCATTCATCAGCCTGGTCACCGGCGGCGAGGGCAAGAAAGTCCTGGGAGACGCGGGCTTTGGCGTACCGTAGGCGTTGATGAACTACAGCGGGGTTCCACGGTGGGTCTACGGCTTGGCGGCAATGGGTGGCTTGTTCGTCCTGCTGCCGTTGGCTGCCATGGTGGCAAAGGTCGATTGGTCCCGCTTCATCCCGCTGGTGGCCTCCGAGTCCTCGCTGACGGCGCTGGGGCTTAGCCTACGTACTTCCGCCGCGAGCACCGCCCTCTGCGTCCTCTTCGGCATCCCCTTGGCGCTGGTCCTTGCCCGCCGGCCATTCCGCGGGCAGCGACTCCTCCGCGCCTTCGTCCTCCTGCCCTTGGTGTTGCCGCCGGTAGTGGGTGGCATTGCCCTGCTTTACACCTTTGGGCGTCAGGGGCTACTGGGCAAGAACCTTGAGCTCGTGGGGATCCAGATCGCCTTTTCGACGACGGCGGTGGTCCTGGCCCAGACGTTCGTCGCCTTGCCGTTTCTGGTAGTCAGCCTCGAAGGCGCCCTGCGGACGGCCGGCAACCGCTACGAAGCCGTTGCCGCGACGCTCGGCGCCCGCCCCGCCACCATCTTGCGACGCGTGACCGTGCCTATGGTCCTCCCCGGGCTCGCTTCCGGAGCGGTGTTGTCCTTTGCCCGCAGCCTCGGGGAATTCGGGGCCACTCTGACTTTCGCAGGGAGCTTGCAGGGGGTCACACGGACCCTGCCACTGGAAATCTACCTTCAGCGCGAGACCGACGCGGATGCCGCCGTCGCCCTTTCGCTGGTGCTTGTTGCGGTGGCGGTGATCGTCGTCGGGCTGTCCTACCGGCGTCCGCACCGCGCCGACATTCCGGCGGAGGCCGCGGCATGAGTTTCCACATCGACGCTACCGTCCGCGCCCGCAACGTTGACATTTCATTGAGCGTTGGGCCGGCGGAAACCGTGGCGATCCTGGGGCCAAACGGCGCGGGAAAATCGACACTGCTGTCCGTCGCTGCGGGACTCTTGCGGCCCGACGCCGGCTCTGCCCGCCTGGGGGAGCGGGTCCTGTTCAACCTCGACGGCGGCAGCCGGGTGTGGACCCCGCCGCACCTTCGGGGGACGGCCTTGCTCGCCCAGGAACCATTGCTTTTCCCCCACCTGAGCGTCCTGGAAAATGTGGCTTTCGGCCCGCGCAGCGCAGGTGCTTCGCGGGCGCAGTCACGCGAAACGGCGCGGCACTGGCTTGCCGAAGTCGACGTCGCACAGTTGGCTGAACGGAAGCCCGGCGAGTTGTCCGGAGGGCAGGCCCAGCGCGTTGCCGTGGCCCGGGCGTTGGCAGCGAGCCCCGAGTTGCTGCTCCTTGACGAGCCGATGTCTGCCTTGGACATCCATGCCGCTCCGCACCTGCGCCGGCTCCTCAAGCGCGTCCTGTCCGGGCGTCGCGCCGTCATCATCACCCACGATGTCCTGGATGCCCTCATCCTCGCGGACCGGGTGATCGTTATGGAAAAGGGCAGGATTGTGGAGGAAGGCCCTACACGGGAGGTATTCCGGCGCCCCCGAAGCCAATTCGCCGCCGGACTGGCCGGGGTGAACCTCCTCGCGGGCACAGTCACCGAAGACGGACTCAGGACGTCCGCCGCGGCGGGCGGCGCCAGCCTGCATGTCGCGGGACATCTGGATGATGAAGCAGAACCGGGCCAGCCCGGCGTCGCCGCCTTCCCGCCGTCGGCCGTTTCAGTGTTCCTCGACGCGGCACACGGCAGCCCGCGCAACTCATTCCCGGTTGCGATCACGGATCTTGAACCGCACGGTGACCACATCCGGGTCCGGGCCGGAGATCTGGCAGCGGACATCACGCCCGCTGCGTCCGCCGAGCTGGGACTCGAACCGGGGTCGCGCGTCTATTTTGTGGTCAAAGCCACGGCAGTCCAGGTGTACGCGGCGTAGCTTGGCGGGCGCTGCGTTGCCGGATGGTGCGCGGTACTGTGAACTGGTGCCTGCCGATCAAGAATCCCTGCCCGCCTCCGGAGCCCCCGACGCCTCCGCTGCCGAATCCAGCGGTCCCCGCGAGCTGCGCTTCGCTTACGTCGCCGGCGTGACGCCCGGGAAGTGGATCCGGCGCTGGGAGGAGCGCATGCCTGGTGTTCCGCTGCACTCGTTCATGTCCGACGGCGGTGCGCAGCTTGCGGTGTTACGCGACGGTTCAGCGGACCTCAGCTTTGTTCGCTTGCCAGTGGACCGCGAGGGGCTCAACGTCATCCCGCTCTACGAAGAGCAACCCGTGGTGGTGGCTCCGAAAGGCCACGAAATCTCAGTGTTTGAAGAGGTGGCACTGGAGGATCTCGCGGAAGAGAACTTCCTGGATGTCGGAGAGATGGGCGGGCCGGAGATGGCCATGCGGGTGGTGGCTTCCGGTGCCGGTCTCGTGATCCTGCCGATGTCCGTGGCCCGGCATTTCAACGTCAAGGACACGGTGGCGCGTCGCCTGACCGGGGCGGAAGGGACGCAGATCGCCCTGGCGTGGTTGAGCGACGCCACGAACGAGGTCATTGAGGAATTCATCGGGATCGTCCGCGGCCGCACGGCCCAGAGCTCTCGGCAGCCTTCGGCGCAGCAGGAGAAACCCAAGAAGGCCCCCAAGCCGGACCGGCGCGGCACCGGCGCCAAGAAGCCGGCTGTTGCCCAGCGCTATGCCCCGAACCCGGACAAGGGCCGCGGCAAGGGCTCCCGCAAGAAAGGAAAGCGCTAGGCCATGGGACTTGGAGCGAAGCCGACCATCCGGGACGTCGCCAAGAGCGCGGGTGTTTCCCTCACCACCGTGTCCTATGTGTTATCCGGACGCCACGGCGGCACCACCCGCATCAGCGAGTCGACGCAAGCGCGTGTGCAGGCGGCTGCGAAGGAGCTGGGTTACGTGCCCAACCAGGCGGCCCGCGGAATGCGTCGGGGCAAGACCGATCTGGTCGCTATTGCCATCGGCGATCTCGAATGGCCCTGGGACCGTGCTTTGGCTACGGCTGCTGCACGCATCTTGCCCGAGCACGGCTACCAGCCCGTGATCCTCATCGGCGAGGGGTGGCGGCGGTTCATGCTCTCCGGCGGTGCCGATGGCGCCATCATTGGTGCCCTTCCTCCCGGCACCCTTCTTGACCTCACGGTAGGCGAGCTCGCCCGGCGGGGAGTAGCCCAGGTTGTCATCTCGGACACCATGCAGCCTGCCGGTTTCGACGTCCTGGCCCCCGGATCTGCCGGTGGGACCCCGGAACCGGAAGCCCTCGAAGGCGCCATCACGCTCCTCCTAGACCGGCTCTCCGGCCGCACCATCGGCGTTGGAACTACCATGGCCGCGCCTTGGGAGTTCCGGACACCGTAGCTTTCCCTACCCAACTAACTCGCATTTGTTGTCGTTATGGGGGCTCATAACGACAACAAATGCGAGCTACTTGGGCCCGGCAGGGCTAGCCCGCGTTGACCGTGCTCGCTAGGCGTTCGCGCATCCGGGCTCGGCTGTCATGGGTCCTTAGCTATTGGTCAGGCGGTAACGCTCAATCTGCTTGAGGCGCCGCTGGAGGCTGTCCCGCCGAGGGTGGGGGACGACGTCGGCAGCCTCGGCGGTGAGGTCGATGTGTTCGGTGCCGTACTGCCACAGCAGGAGATCATCGAGGAGGCGGTCCGGTCCGGGGGAGTAGCGATGGTCCAAGGCTTTGCGGACCTCGGTGATCCGGTTGGCGCTGAGGAGTCCGGCGAGCTCCACGGTCTTGTTCAGTCCGTGTGCGGCGAGAAGCTCCGCGGCCCAGCCCCAGTCGTCATCAACTTTACGGTCAACGTGGGGAAGGAGCGTCCGCCAGACGTCCCGCACACGGTTGGGCGTGAGGGGCATGGAGCCTTCGCCCTCCAGATCCCAGTAGCCGCGGACTTCCTCGTAGCGTTCGTGGAGATCGGCGAAGGCGCTCTCTACTGTTTCCAACATGGCCGCGGTCGCGGTGAATTGGCGGTCGAAGTGTGGCGTCCAGGCGCGGGGATCCTCGGCCTTGAAGCGGATGTCGTGTTCGATCTCGCTCCAGGCGTGCGCAAAAACCGTGCGGATCTGGCATTCGAAAAAGTAGCTGCCATTCGGCGGAATGTCTGGATTGAAGACCTGCTGGTAGGCCTTCACGGTTTCGTTCTGGATGGTGCGCAGGATGAGGTGGCGGCTCGAATACCCATACGTGCCGGACTCGATGGAGCCGATGTCCTTTTCAAGGTCGCCGCGGCAATCGAAAAGCTGGCGCTGGCGCTTGATGAGGTTGGCCACCGCGGCGTTCTCGGCCGGAAGCTTGGTGATGACGCGCAGCCCCACCATGTCATTCAAGGTCCGGAACGGGTCCGGGAACTTCAGCACCCGCGGGCCGCCATCCAGCGGCACTTCGGTGCGCGAAATCTTCTCCCGGAAGGATTCGACCGTCTTGGTGCGTCCCGTGACGAAAAGGGGCACGGACTCGCTGTTCTTGAGCATGTCCCGCAGAGTCAGCAGGACGTCACGCGTGACAAGCTTCAAGGCAGGCCGGACGCGGGCATAGAGCTCCACGTTCGCCTGTACCGATTCGCGCAGCTCAGGATCCAAGCTGTCCCAATTGCTAGCCATGCCTCCAGCTTACGGGGACGGGCTGACAGTTTCGGGAGCCGGCTGCGCTAACAATATGGGTCGGCCTTGTCCTCCAGGTAGATCGAAGTAGTGCAGGCGCTACCGATGCGAAGCCTGGAAACAGGCGACATCGTATTGGGAAGTGGGCGAGTAGTGCTGTCCTCCCACGCCGCCGTTGGTGCTGTTGATGCCTGGCTCGTTGAACGGTGATCCCGGGCTGTTGGCGGCATTGCCCGGCGTGTTCGGTTCGAGCGCTTGGCAGGACTGATTAGGCCGCCCGGTTCCAGGCGGGTTTGCCGCTGATGCGGGCGAAGCAACGGCCAGCACACTCAAAGTCAATGCCACAAGAACCGACGCGGAGATACGACGGATCATTGGAATCACCTCCGGATTAAAGAAGCTTTCCCGCGACGCCGCGGGAATTGAAGCGAGGGTCGCGCTTCACCCCTGAGATTACGCTCGCGCTCTTGATCCAGAAAGGCTTTGCGTTGACGCTCAGACCTCGGCTCCCCCTCCGCGCCGTCCCTCCACGATAGGCTCGGCACAAAGGAGGACACGATGAAGCGGCACAAGTACTACTACGGCGGCCACTCCAGTCAATGGGGCGAGCTGTTCGTACCGGACAACTCGCTGGAGGCGCACCGCAGTCGGCACGACGGAGTGGTGGTGGTGATCCACGGCGGCTATTGGCGCTCGCAATACGGCGCAGAGCTCGGTGAGCCGATTGCCAGGGACCTCGCCGCGCATGGAATCGCCGCCTGGAACCTTGAGTACCGCAGGGCCGGAAACGGTGGCGGGTGGCCGCACACGTTCGAGGACGTCCTCGATGGAATCGACCATCTGGGGGAGATTGCCGGCACGCACGGACTCAACCTGGCCAAAGTGGTGGCGCTGGGACACTCCGCTGGCGGCCACCTTGCGGTCTGGGCAGCCGGCCGTGAAAAGCTCTCCAAGATTGGCGCCCCCGATGCCGATCGGCAGATCCATCGGCACGACAACGGCACAGCGGTGCGGCTGACCGGCGTCGTGAGCCAGTCAGGGCTGCTGAACCTGGCCGATGCCGAGCGACTCAACCTGAGCAACGGTGCAGTCGACAACCTCATGGGCGGCGACTCCGTAAGATACCCCAAACGGCATATTTATGCGGACCCCATGAGGTCACTCCCCATCAGTGTTCCGGTCTTCGCCGTCCACGCTGCCGCTGACGAAGATGTTCCGTGCAGCCAGTCTGAGGCCTATGTTGCCGCTTCGACTGCATCCGGAGGCGCAGCACAGCTCCTCAAGGTACCCGGGGACCATTTCGACCTGATCGACCCCAGGGCGGTTGCGTACAAGAAATGCCGCGAGTTGGTGCAACGGCTGCTGGCGTGACGGACTTCTGACAAGTCACCAACTGTCATTGCGAGACGCGCACTACATCTGCGTGGCAGAGTTGTCCCATGCTGACAGTCATAGGTGAAGCCCTGGTTGATGTGGTCCAGCGCTCCTCGGGAGTCGACGCCCACGTGGGCGGCAGTCCGCTCAATGTTGCGGTGGGGTTGGCCCGGCTGGATCACGCCGTCCAGTTCATCGGCCGCTTCGGCAAGGATGCCTACGGCGACTCGATCGCAGCCCATCTGCGCTCCAGTTCCGTCATGGTTCCTCTGCCGCCGGACGAGAATCCCACCAGCGTGGCTACCGCCTTGATCGACGACGACGGCGCGGCCAGCTACACGTTCGACCTCACCTGGGAGCTTCCCGGCTTCGCAGCGCGGCTACCGTTCATGCTTCAGGGGACATCCCTCCTGCACACGGGCTCCATCGCCACCATGTTGGAGCCGGGTGCAGCGGAGGTCCTTGCCGCCGTCGAGCATGCCCACCCGAACGCGATCATCAGCTTCGATCCCAACTGCCGGCCCAGCATCATCACAGACCGGGACTATGCTCGCGCCCAAGTGGAGCGCTTCGTTGCCCTCTCGGACGTAGTCAAAGCTTCCGATGAGGACCTTGAGTGGCTCTATCCCGGCGTCGACGTCCTGGATTCCGCCCGGCGCTGGCTCCGCTTAGGCGGTAGTGCCGGGCCCGCCGTCGTCGTGGTCACGCGGGGAGCGGACGGACCGTGGGGAGTCACGGCCTCGGGCGAGGCCCAGGTGGACGCCCCGAAGGTAGGCGTGGCGGATACGGTGGGAGCCGGCGATTCCTTCATGGCTGCGCTCCTCTCAGGGATCGTCGATCACGGACTGGCCGGGGCACAAAACCGGGACGAGCTGCATGCGATGCCCGCCGAAGTGCTCGAAGGGATCCTCAATCATGCAGCGCTCGCCGCGGCTATTACTGTCTCCCGGCCAGGCGCGAACCCCCCGACACGCGCGGAAATCAACGCCCAGAGTGCCCTTGAGGCTGGGGCCAGCATTGAAAGGCAGTCATGAGCTACGCCGACCTTCCCCGCGTCCAAGCCTTTGATCTCACCAGCGAATCGCTCAGAGATGGTGACGCACTCGAGCCGGCACAGACCAGCAAACGCTTCGGCGTGGCCGGGGGCGAGGACGAATCTCCGCAGCTGAGCTGGAGCGGAGCACCGGATGGCACCAAGGGCTACGTCGTTACCGTCTTCGATCCCGATGCCCCCAAAGCCGGTGGCTACTGGCACTGGGCCGTGGTCAAGATCCCGGCCAGTACGAGCTCCTTGCCGGCGGGCGCGGGCACTCAGGGTGGTTCGCACCTGCCGTCCGGCGCTTTCCAGTTGAAGAACGACGCCGGGTTCCCCGGTTATCTGGGTGCCGCGCCTCCGCCGGGACACGGCCCGCACCGGTACATCGTGGCCGTGCACGCCGTCGATGTCGAAGAGTTGGGCCTCGACGCCAGCGCCTCCACCGGTGCTCTTGTCCGCAAGCTGACGTCGCATACCTTGGGGCGGGCTGTGATCACGGGCCATTTCGAGCGCCGCTAATCCTGGCGCGCTCTGTGGCCGAGGCTGACCCCACGTAGACTGACATAATGCGGCTCGTAGCTAGTGATATTGACGGCACCATCCTTGGCCATGACGGCCAGATAAGCAGCCGCACCATCCGCGCCTTCCATGCTTGCCGTGACGCGGGCATCGAGGTGGTGTTCGTGACCGGGCGGCCGCCGCGCTGGCTCTACCCGCTCCGCGAACAGATCGGCCACACTGGCACCGTCATCTGTTCCAACGGGGCCGTGGTGTGGGATCTTGAGGCTGCCAAGCTGATTTCCGCCGATGCCTTGAGCATCGAGTCCGTGCTCGAGGCGCGCCGGATCATCAAGCAGCTCCGGCCCGACGCCTTGTTCGCGGCCGAAACACTCACGGGATTCCACCTTGAGCCGGGTTTCATCGAGAACGAAACCAGTGAGCTCCTGGCCGAGTTCACTCCCGCGCGGTTGGAGGAAACGCTCACCGCGGATGACGCCGTCGTAAAGTTCCTTGCGGTGACACGCACCGGCAGCCCGGACGATTTCCTGGCAGAGGTGCAGCCCGTCGTCGCGCATCTCGTGGCGACCACGCACTCAGCGCCTCGGACCGCACTCCTGGAAATGTCCGCTCCCGGCATCAACAAGGCCGTCACGCTGGCCGTATACGCGGCATCAAGGGGCATCGAGGCCGCGGACGTGGTGGCTTTTGGTGACATGCCCAATGACGTCGAGATGCTGCGCTGGGCCGGCGACGGTTACGCGATGGCCAGCGGCCACCCCGAGGCCATCACCGCCGCGGGCCAGCAAGCACCGCATTTCGACGACGACGGCGTGGCCCAGATTCTCGAGGCAAAGCTCGCTTCCCTGCGGGTCTAGTCAGTCGTGCACTCGCCAGGACTAACCTTGAGTCCGCAGTCCGTGGCTGTGCGCCAAGGCAATGGCCTCTGTTCGTGAACCCACGCCGAGCTTCCTGAAGATATTCCTGACATGGAATTTAACCGTGTTTTCGCTGATGTGCAGCTTCGCGGAAATGGCTCGGTTGCGCTGTCCGGCAGCCAATAGTTGAAGGACTTCCATTTCGCGCTCCGCCAGGCCCCATCCGCCGATGTCGCCTACGGGAGCTGATGGCGGATCCAGCGGCAGGACCACCTGAACGTCCGCTCCCCAGCCGGCCATGACCTCGATGCTCATGCGGCCGTCCAATGCTGCCACTCTGCTGTTGAGCCTTGCAATGTTGGGCGAATCCGCAGTCAGTTCACCCAGGCCGTCGTCGCGCACATTGATGAGGAGGTTCACGCCGTCGCAGTCCCATTGCACGCGCACACGCCTCACGGCGGGCTGTTCCACGATGGCCAGTACCAGACCCCGCACGATCGCCCGGGCAGCATGGGCTACTTCGCCGGGCAACGCGCGGCCGTTGACCGGTGGCTCGATGAACTGGATGTCGAGCCCGCTGAAGTGCATGAGTGGCCGCAGGTCCTCCCGCAGCCTTTCAAACGCGGTGGCCACAGGCTCTTCCACGAGATCCGATGTGCGGTCGCTCAACGTCCGAAGATTGACCAGCGAGGTAGCGGCGAGGTCCGTGACGGCCTTGCGGGCAGCAGCGTCGTCGAGGGAGCCTGATCGTAGCGCCGCCAACATCGTCTCCAGCGTGGTGGAATGCCTGTCCATGAGTTCGGCCGTGACGCGGAGCCGCTCGGCGGAAGCCGCCCGGGATTCCAAGAGGTACGACGGCGGCGCGTCCGCCACCTTCTCCTGGATGCGACGCGCCGTCAGTTGCCACAGGTAGTCGAGCATCCTCAGCGCAGACTCACGCTCCAACGGTTCTTCGGGCAGGACCGGCTCAGTGAGGGTCAGCAGCGCATTGGTCTCGGACGTCAAGGCAAGAACGGGCCGCTGGCCTCCGGCGATGGTCGCCTCACCCTGCCAGGCCTCACCTCCCGCAATATGGGAGCGCAACTGGTCCAGTTCAGGAATGGAGACGCGGCTGATGATGCCCTCCGCCCCTGCCTTCTTCTGGGGCCGGCCAGTGCAGTCCTCGGTGAAAATGACCAGCGCGCTGCTGCCCACGTAAGGCAGCGCCGCTTCACGAAGTCGCTCGGCGATGCTCATCAACGGGGCGTTCGCTAGTGCGGCAACCGCTTCCAGGAGGGTCCACGTGCTTGGAGTCATCCCGCCACTTTAGCTTTATCGTCACGAACTTCACTACCCAAACGGGTAGCCAGGACTGCCCATGCTCAGCGTTACGCCTATCCGTTCAATCCGGAACGATTGATTCAAACGCAGCAATCAACTGAGCAGGAGGTAACGCATGATCATCACCGCAGAGACTGTCCACGCCGCATCGGACCTAGATCGCGTCCCGGCTCGCGGCGCCCAGGATGTCGACCTAAGCCAAGACGTCGACATGAGCTTGGCACTCGTGGGTAGCGAGATAGCGGAGACCGCCGCTGAAGTGGACCTGCGGCAGCTGTCCCGCCTGGCCACGGAAATCCAGGCCGCGGGGAACTCGGCCACCGGCCGGATCTTTGTTGCAGGAGCCGGCCGCAGCGGCCTTGTCCTGCGGATGGCTGCGATGCGGCTGATGCACCTCGGCTTCGATGTGCACATCGCGGGGGACACCACGACGCCGGCTATCCGCTCGGGCGACCTCCTGCTACTTGCCTCGGGCTCCGGGACGACCTCCGGCGTTGTGCGCGCCGCTGAGACGGCCTCCAAAGCCGGCGCCAGGATCGCCGTGTACACGACGAACGCAACGTCCCCGCTCGCGGAACTGGCCGACGTCGTCGTTATCATTCCCGCGGCGCAGAAGACAGACCACGGATCCACAGTGTCCCGCCAGTACTCCGGGAGCCTGTTCGAGCAGGTGCTCTTCCTCGTTGCCGAAGCAGTCTTCCAGACCTTGTGGGACAACGACGCCACCCCGGCCGAAGAACTCTGGCTCCGCCACGCCAACCTCGAATAGCCCCTGATTTCCACCGCACCAAAACCACAACAAACTACGGAAAGAGATCCCCCATGAAGCTGCAAGTCGCCATCGATGTCCTCACCACCGAAGCTGCCCTCGAGATTGCGGGCCAGGTGGCCGAATACGTAGACATCATCGAACTCGGCACTCCCCTGGTGAAAAGCGAAGGCCTGTCCGCCGTGACCGCCATCAAGAGGGCCCACCCGGACAAGATCGTGTTCGCCGACCTCAAGACCATGGACGCCGGCGAACTCGAGGCCGACATCGCCTTCAAGGCCGGCGCGGACCTCGTCTCCGTGCTCGGCGGCGCCGACGACTCCACGATCGCCGGTGCAGTCAAGGCGGCCAAGGCACACAACAAGGGCATTGTGGTGGACCTGATCGGCGTTGCGGACAAGGTAACCCGTGCCAAGGAATCCCGGGCTCTCGGTGCCAAGTTCATCGAATTCCACGCCGGCCTGGATGAGCAGGCCAAGCCGGGCTACAACCTGGATGTCCTGCTGAGCGCCGGGGAGGAAGCCCGTGTGCCGTTCTCCGTCGCTGGTGGCGTGAACCTGTCCACCATCGGAGCCGTCCAGCGCGCCGGAGCGGATGTCGCCGTCGTCGGCGGTTCCATCTACGGCGCAGACGACCCCGCGCTGGCCGCGAAGCAACTCCGCGCCGCCATCATCTAGCAACACTTTTCGGCCGGGCCGGGCCGGGCCCGACTGACTCGCATTTGTTGTCGTAATGAGGCCGACAAACGACAACAAATGCGGGTTGGTTTGGCCCGCTCACGGATTACACAGCTTCAGTCCAACTGCCGTTCAACTTGCCCACATACTCTTTTGCCATTCGATACCGAACAAATATGGGGACAAGATGGCAAAGAGAAAAACAACCGGGTGGCCCGACGCCCCGGTTCGCCGCGCAGAGCCGGCAGAACATTGGAAGCAGCTTCGCCGCGGGGACCGCGTGCGAGTCAAGCTCGGGCCGGGGTTCGAGAACCCCGGTCAGGTGGACGCCGTTTCCAGCGACCACAGCGTGGTTTGGGTAAACCTCGACGGCGGCCGCGGCCGCACGCTGGTGCACTGCGGCGACGGCGTGGAGATCGTCCGGCAGGAGTCCTGACCGGATCATCCGGTCGCACCGCTATGGCCACCCCGCCGCGGGTTACGCTACCCGAGTGAGCCTGAACTTGCCCTTCTTCAGCCGTCCTGACGGAAAAACCGCGCCGCTTGCCTTCGCGCACCGCGGTTTTTCGCCGGACGGCCTCGAGAACTCGGCCTCGGCATTTGGCGCCGCGCTTGAGCTTGGCTTCACGCACCTGGAAACCGACGCACGCACTACCGCCGATGGCGTGGTGATCCTTTTCCATGACGACACCCTGGACCGTGTCACGAACCGCCACGGCCGGATCTCCAGCCTCAGGGCTGCCGAGGTTACCGCAGCACGCATTGGCGGCCGCGAAGCGGTTCCCCTCTTGGCAGCCATCCTTGCCGAATTTCCTGAGGCGCGGCTGAATATCGACGTCAAGGATTGGCACACCGTCAAAGCCCTCGCCGGGGTCATCGAGCAGCTTGACGCCCATGATCGCGTGTTGATTGCCAGCTTCTCCGATCGCCGGCGTCGCGCTGTCCTGCGCCTGCTCGGCCGTCGTACGGCATCCTCGGCGGGCATCGTCTGCAATGCCGTCTTCACCCTTCTGGGACCGCTTCTTCCAGAGCGGTGGCTGGCGACGATTCTGCACGACGTCGATGCCCTCCAAGTGCCCGTCCGTTACGGACCATTGACTGTGGTGACGCCTGGATTCCTTCGGAGGGCGCACCGGAGCGGATTGCAGGTGCACGTCTGGACGGTCAACGACTCCGCAGAGATGACCAGGCTGCTGGATATGGGCGTGGACGGGATCGTCACGGACCGTGCGGATCGTCTGAGGGCGGTGCTGCAGGGCCGGGGGCAGTGGTGGTGAGCGTCCGGGCGCGCGCTTCCAGGAAGTCGCGCTCGGCGTCGTTGTCTGTGCGCTCCTGCGCGGCGCGGTAAGCGGCGACAGCTTCGTCGTCGCGGCCGAGGCGCCGGAGCAAATCCGCCCTCACGGCGTGGAACAAGTAGTAGTTCCCCAGTTCAAGGACGTCGACGGCGGCGAGCCCCGCGGCGGGTCCCTCCACCTCCGCGAGGACCACGGCTCGGTTCAAGGCGACCACCGGCGTCGGCTCCAAGGCCAGTAGTTGCCCGTACAGCGCCAGGATTTGACGCCAATCGGTGTCCTCAGGCCGCGCGGCGTCGCTGTGCACCGCGTTGATGGCAGCCTGCAATTGGTACGGTCCTGGCTGGTTCCTCTTCAAGCATTGCCGCACCAACAGTTGTCCCTCGGCGATCAGCATAGTGTCCCAGAGGCCGCGGTCTTGGTCCGCGAGCAGTACCAGGCCGCCGTCGGGAGTTGTCCGGGCAGCACGCCGGGAATCGAGAAGCAGCATGAGGGCCAAGAGCCCCTTGGCCTCGGGCTCATCGGGCATGAGTTCCACGATGAGCCTGCCTAGACGCACGGCCTCGCGGCAGAGGTCTTCGCGCACCAGCCCGGCACCCGAGCTCGCCGCGTAGCCCTCGTTGAAGACCAGGTAGACCACGGCCAGTACCGACTTCAGCCGCTCCGGGAGTTCGGCGCCAGTCGGTACACGATAGGGGATGTGGGCGTCGCGGATCTTGCCCTTCGCCCGCACCAGGCGCTGGGCCATGGTTGGCTCGGGTACCAGGAAGGCGTGGGCAATTTCGGCAGTGGTGAGTCCGCCCAGAAGCTTGAGTGTTAGCGCCACCTGGGCGCCCCGGTTGAGGGCTGGGTGGCAGCACGTAAAAATCAGCCGGAGCTGGTTGTCCTCCACCGTGTCCACCTCGATTGCTTCGGGTTCATCGCCCTGCAGGAGCGTCACTTGGGCGAGTTTCTCCCTGCCGGACGCCTCGCGGCGCAGCCTGTCGATGGCGCGATTCCGGGCGGTGGTGATGATCCAGCCGGCCGGGCTTGGCGGCAGTCCGGTGTCCGGCCAGCGGGCCACAGCCTCGGTGAAGGCATCCTGGACCGCGTCTTCGGCGGCGTCGATACTGCCCAAAACGCGGACCAGGACGGCCACGGAGCGTCCATACTCTTCGCGGAATATTTGACCGATCTCCGAAATATGTACCATCGGGAAACTAATCCCGATAGCCCGCGAAGGGCCGGACTTCGATGGGCAACGTGGTGGCTTGGGCGGCTTTGCGTCCCCACTCGAGTGCCACGTCCAGGTCCGAGGCTTCGATCACCCACAGCCCGCCCACGTGTTCCTTGGCTTCGGCGAACGGACCGTCCGTGGTGAGTACTTCGCCGTCGTTCACCCGCACCACAGTGGAGGTGGTGGCGGGGTGCAGCCCACCTGTGAAAACCCACGCGCCGGCGTCGTGCAATTCCTGGTTCAGGACGTCCAGATCGGCCATGATTTTGTTGAGGATCTCGGGTTCCGGGATGGGGCCGTCGGGTTGGTAGATGCTGAGCAGATAGCGTGACATGACTGTTCCTCCTTGGGATGTGGCGCCGGCACTTTGCCCGCGTCTCACCCTCTATACGAACGGCGTGGGCTGTTTTCGACATCTCCACGCACGAATCTGCGAAAAGCTTAGCCCCGCTGGCAGGATGGGATGATGCGCATCCTGATTGCCCCGGACAAGTTCAAAGGTTCCCTCACCGCTGCCGAAGCGGCATCGGCCATGGCCGAGGGGGTATTGCGGGTGTATCCGGATGCCGTGGTGACGCAGTTCCCCATCGCCGACGGTGGCGAAGGAACACTCGAAGCGGCCGTGGCGGCAGGGTACGAAGAGCGGATCAACGCCGTCGTCGGCCCTATTCTCAAGCCGGTGGGCGCTGCATGGGCCATCCGGCAAAACGCCTTCGGCGGAGCCACCGCGGTGATCGAAACGGCGCAAGCGTCCGGATTGGCGCACATGGAGCCGACGCCGGAGAACGCCTTGCGCGCCCACAGCTACGGTTGCGGCCAACTCATCGCCGCGGCCCTCGACGCTGGAGCCACGGAAATTGTGCTCGGCTTGGGTGGCTCCGCGATGTCCGACGGCGGCAGTGGCGCCTTGCGCGCGCTCGGCCTCAAGCCCCTGGACGCGGCCGGGAACGTGGTTCCGCTCGGCGGAGGCTCGCTCGCCGACGTCGTATCCCTAGATGTCTCCGGGCTGGATCCGCGGCTGACCGTGGTGAGGTTCCGGATCGCCGTCGACGTCCAGAACCCGCTCTTTGGCAACGACGGCGCGGCGCATGTTTTCGGTCCGCAGAAGGGCGCGGATGAGGACGCCGTGGAACTGCTCGACGCCGGCCTGCGCAACTGGGCGTCCCTGCTGCGCGAAGCGCGCGGACAGGACGTCAACGTCCCCGGGGCTGGCGCGGCGGGCGGGTTCCCGGCGTCGTTCTTGGCCTTCACACGGGCTACGCTGGAAGGCGGTTTTGCGCTCGTGGCGGGACTCACGGGTCTTCCCGAACAGCTCGGCGGGGCGGACCTGGTGATCACCGGCGAGGGTTCCATGGATTCGCAGTCGCTGACGGGCAAGGCCCCGATCGCCCTGGCCGATTCGGCCCACGGTCATGGCATTCCCGTGATTGTGGTGGCCGGCAGGATCCTGGTAACGCCCGAAGAACTCGCAAGCCATGGGGTGGTGGCCGCGGCACAGTTGCTCGACGTCGCGCAGCGGAAGAACGGACTGCCCGACGCCGACGACGCCGTAGCGAATGCCGCCAAGTACCTCGCATGGGCCACGAGCCAGGTGCTTGAAGGGGTCTAGATCGCTGAATCCCGGCCAAGGGACATGCCCCCCGTTACGTCACATTGAGGCACATGCCCTCCGTTGACCACGAGGAATGGACATAGTGCGAATATGTCCATTCCTCAGTGCCAAGACGGGGCATGCTCGGGGTTACTCGGCGTCGTCGCCGGGCAGATAATGAATGTACAAGTATGGCTCTGACTTCTGCCATGCATTAACGATGCGACGACCCCGTCCGGGACGCCGTCACCGCCTGCCGGGCTGGCAGCCGGCCAGCACGGCACCATCGAATCGAGGAGCACACCATGTCCACCTTGAAAGAGCGGCTGCACGCAGACGTCGTCAGCCACATGAAGGATGGCAACCGCATCGCCCTGAACGCCACCCGCAACGTCCTCAGCGAGATTGACACCCGTGAGAAAGCCGGCCAGACGCCCATCCACCTGGAAGACGCCCAGATCACGGCCATGTTGCAGAAGGAGGCCGCGCAGTATCACGAGGTCGCCCGGCTTTACGAGGAGGCCGGAGAGTCCGATCGTGCCGCCACCGAGATCGCGGATGCCGAGGTAATCGAGGCCTATCTTCCGGAACCCCTGACCGCCGACGAAGTCGAGTCCATCGTTGACGAGGTCATCGCCTCGCTCAAGGCCGAAGGCGTGGAGCTGTCCCTCATGCACATGGGCTATGTCATGAAGCCGGTCTCCGAAAGGGTCGCTGGACGCTTCGACGGCAAGGCGGTCAGCGAGATTGTCCGCAGGCGCCTCTCATAGCTAAATGGACGGGTACCCCCGCTACGGGCCCGAACCCGCTTGGGAGCATGCTCCCCGTTGGTCACGAGCAATGGACATAGTGCCAATATGTCCATTGCTTGCCGCTAGAAGGGGGCATGCTCACCGCTTCTTTCCGCTCCTCTTTGCCGCTGCATTCATAGCTGCTTTCGCTGCCGGCGGCAACCCTGCCGTCTCCATCTCCGGCTCTGCGACGGTCCCGCGCCAACGCGCCAGGCCCTTCATACCGTGGTAGACCACCAAGGCAGCTGCGGAACCCAGCGCGATGCCGGTGAACTTCAATTCGCCGATGGTCCAGGTGTAATCGGCAATCCCAATAATCAAAGCGACCGCGGCTGTGGTCAGGTTGATCGGGTTGGAGAAGTTGACCTTGTTCTGCACCCAGATTTTCACGCCCAGGACGCCGATCATCCCGTACAGCATGGTCGCGGCGCCGCCCAGAACGCCAGCGGGGACGGTGGCGATGAGTTCGCCGAACTTGGGCGAGAAACTCAGGAGGATGGCGAAGGTCCCGGCAACCCAGTAGGCCGCCGTCGAGTAGACCTTCGTGGCTGCCATGACGCCGATGTTCTCGGCGTAGGTCGTGGTGCCGGAGCCGCCGCCGAATCCGGCGAGGACCGTCGCGACGCCGTCGGCCAGCAACGCGCGGCCGGAGACGTCGTCGAGGTTTCGTCCGGTCATCGCTGCCACGGACTTCACGTGCCCCACATTCTCAGCCACAAGCACCAAGACAACCGGCACGAACAAGCCCACGACGCCGAGGTGGAACTCCGGCGTCTGGAAGTGTGGCAGGCCGATCCACGAGGCCGCGTCCATCTTGGAGTAGTCCACCTCGCCGCGCGCCATGGCGGTGAAGTAACCCACCACCACACCCACCAGGATGCTCAGGCGGCCCAGAATGCCGCGGAAAAGGACGCTCACCAAGATGATCGTCACGAGCGTTACGAGTGCGGTGATCGGGGCTTTGTCGAAGTTCGCCTTCGCGGCGGGCGCAAGGTTCAGCCCGATCAGGGCAACGATCGCGCCCGTCACAATGGGCGGCATGGTCCGGTTGATCCATTCGGCGCCGAACTTCTGCACCACCGCACCGATAAGAGCGAGTACGACGCCGGCAAGCACCACTCCGCCCAGCGCACCGGGAACGCCGAACTGCTGCTGGGACGCCATGATGGGAGCGATGAAGGCAAAGCTCGAGCCAAGGTAGCTAGGTACGCGGCCCTTGGTGATGACCAGGAACAACAGGGTGCCGATGCCGGAAAAGAGCAGCGTGGTGGCCGGCGGCATGCCCGTGATGATGGGCACCAGGAAGGTGGCTCCGAACATCGCGACGACGTGCTGCATTCCGACGCCGATGGTCAACGGCCACGCGAGCCGCTCCTCAGGTGCCACCACATGTCCCGGCCGGATCGTCTTGCCGTTGCCGTGCAGCTTCCATTTGGTTCCGAGCATGCTCATAGACGGGAGCCTTCCCTGAAAGTTGTGATTGTCCGGGTGCAACCTTACCGCCCGGACGGCCTGCCGATTCCGCTGTGTGGAACGTCACGTGGCTTCACGGGAAGAGGCGCGGCGAAGTTGAAGTTGCAACCATGGAAAGCATAAGCGCCCGGCCGTCGATGGCTGCGGGCACAGCGAAAGGTACGCGAATGACAATCGCCCACGAAGAAGCAGTGATTGACGCCGCAGCAGTCGACGCCATCTTTGCCGAAGCCCGCACTGCCAACTCCTTTGCCGGTGAAGTCTCCGAGGACCAGGCCCAAGCCATTTACGAACTGACCAAGTTCGGCCCGACGGCGTTCAACTCCCAGCCGCTGCGCGTCACCTACGTCCGTTCGGACGAGGCCCGCGCCAAGCTCGTCGAGACTCTTTCGCCGGGCAACAAGGCGAAGACGGCTTCTGCCCCACTGGTCGCCGTGCTCTCTTACGACACTGCCTGGCACCAGCAGTGGGACAAGTTCCTTCCCGTCTACGCCGCCCCGAAGGCCATGTACGACGCTGACCCCGAGTTCACCGCAACCACGGGCAACAACAACGCCCACTTGCAGGCCGGCTACTTCATCCTCGCCGTCCGCTCCCTCGGCTTCGCCGCCGGCCCGATGACCGGTGCCGACTTCGCCGCGATCGACGCCGAATTCTTCCCCACCGGGGACCAGAAGAGCTTCCTCGTGGTCAACATCGGCCAGCCGGGCCCGGACGCCTTCGGTGAAGCCAAGCCGAAGTTCGCGTACGAGGACGTCGTCCGCACCGTCTAACGCCTACGCTCCATGTGACCCTCGCTCACTTTTGCAGGCTCTTCCGCCAACGCTCGCTCACCACTGTGAGCGAGCGTTGGCGCTTAAGGCCGGATATGTGATGGAGGGTCGGTGGTTTTGTGCCGATAAGTGACTGAGCGTTTGCCTCGACCGGCTCTCTCCCACCTGGCGGTGGCAAAATTTCCTTATGCGGAACCTGATTCTGGTGGCGTTCGTCGAAGCGGTAACTGACGGGCTGGTCTTCCCGCGCAGTGACTGGCCGCTGCACATCACCTTGTTGAGGTTCGACGTCGCACCCTCCGATGGTGACGACGTCGCCGCCCGTCTCAGCGAGCTTGTTTCAGCGCCCGCGGTGGGTGCCCTCGGGGCGGAACTTACGGTGGGGCCCGACGCCGGATTCGGTCACCAAGGTTCCATCCCGGTCAGCCTGGTGGACCCCCATCCCATTTTGCAGGGCTTGCACGAGGAACTTTTCGACGCCATGGAGATCGTTGGCGGGCGCGCGTCAACCCCGCGCTACGTCCTGGACCACTACCGTCCGCACATTTCGCATCACGACGGCAAGCGCCCCAAGCCGGGTGACGCCGTCGTGCTCGACCAGATCGCGCTGGTGGACATGGCGCCGGAAGGCAACCACACGATCCGCAGGATCCTGAAGCTGTGGCGCCTCCCGGCAGAGTCCAGCTAGCGCTAGGAAATCACGCCGTCCACAAGAGCCTTGGCCTCTTCCTGGACCTGCTTGAGGTGTTCGGCGCCCTTGAAGGACTCGGCGTAGATCTTGTATACGTCCTCGGTTCCGGACGGGCGGGCCGCGAACCAGGCGTTCTCCGTGACCACCTTGAGCCCGCCGATTGACGCGCCGTTGCCGGGGGCTTCGGTCAGTTTGGCGGTGATTTCCTCGCCCGCCAGCGTGGTGGCCGTAACGTCTGACGACGAGAGCTTGCCAAGTGCGGCCTTCTGCTCGCGCGTGGCGGCAGCGTCGATCCTGGCATAGACGGGTGAACCGAACTGGTCCGTGAGTCCCTTGTACAGCTGGGACGGCGACTTGCCTGTGACGGCCGTGATCTCCGATGCCAGGAGGGCCAGCAGGATGCCGTCCTTGTCGGTGGTCCAGACACTGCCGTCGCGCTTGTTGAACGAGGCGCCCGCGGATTCTTCGCCGCCGAAGGCACCCTCGCCGGAGAGCAGGCCCGGCACGAACCACTTGAAGCCCACCGGAACTTCCACGAGCTTGCGGCCCAGCCCTGCGGCCACGCGGTCAATGATGGAGGAGGACACCAGGGTCTTGCCGACCACGGACTGGGGGTTCCAGCCGGTCCGGTTGCGGTACAGGTAGTCGATCGCGACGGCGAGGTAGTGGTTCGGGTTCATCAAGCCGCCGTCTGGCGTCACGATGCCGTGGCGGTCGGCGTCGGCGTCGTTTCCGGTAGCGACGTCGAAGGCACCCGTGCCAGCCGAAGCGCTGTCCGACATGCGCTTGATGAGTGAGGCCATAGCCGACGGTGAAGAGCAATCCATACGGATCTTCCCGTCCCAGTCGAGGGTCATGAATGCCCACTGCGGGTCAACGGTGGGGTTGACCACGGTGAGGTCCAGCTGGTGACGCTCGCCGATTTCACCCCAGTAGTCCACGGATGCGCCGCCCATGGGGTCTGCCCCGATGCGGACGCCGGCCTTCCGGATCGCGTCCAAGTCCAGGACGGCCGGGAGATCGTCCACGTAGCTGCTGAGGAAATCGAACTTGCCGGTGCCCTCCGCTTTGAGGGCGTCGTTCAGCGGAATCCGCTTGACGCCGCGCAGGCCGTTTTCCAGGAGTTCGTTGGCGCGGTTGGCGATCCAGCCTGTGGCATCCGTGTCGGCGGGGCCGCCGTGCGGGGGGTTGTATTTGATTCCGCCGTCGGCAGGGGGGTTGTGGCTAGGGGTGACCACGATGCCGTCCGCCTGGGGCTGCCCCGGGCCGGCCTCATTGTTGTACTTCAGGATCGCGTGGCTGAGCGCCGGGGTGGGCGTGTAACCGTGCCGCGCGTCGATCAGGACGTTGACCCCGTTTGCGGCGAGGACTTCAAGGGCGGAATTCTGCGCTGGTTCGCTCAGCCCGTGGGTGTCCTTGGCCAAGAAGAGAGGGCCGGTGATGCCCTGGCCGGCCCGGTATTCCACGATCGCCTGGGTGATGGCGAGGATGTGCCCTTCGTTGAACGAGGCCTTCAGGCTCGAACCCCGGTGTCCGGAAGTACCGAATGCGACACGCTGGGCGGGATCACTGAGATCCGGCGTCACGTCGTAGTACGCGTCAAGAAGAGCGGTGATGTCTACAAGGTCCTGGGGAAGGGCAACAGTGCCCGCACGGCTAGCCATTGACCCAGCATGCCAGACGGTCCGGTGCGCTAGAAGAGAAAACCCACTATTGCGGCGCCTATGACATCGTATTTCCGCTGCACTAACGAAGATTCACCACCCGTTTACCGGAGTGCGGCACGGGGTTTGGGAGTTGGGGCGCCGGGAGCTTATGTGCGCCTTGGCTCGGCGGTAGGCTGGGCAGAAAGACTCATGAGGGGATTTTCCATGACCGACCAGCCACCTAAACCCGAGGACGCCCCCCAGGGTGATGAACCGCCCAAGGGCTACGAACCGCCGTCGTTTGTGCCGCCGGCACCCCAAGCCAGCGAAAACCCGTACGGCGAGCAGCCGTTTGCCTCACCGGCTGCTCCGGGACCCTATGGCCAGCCCGAAACGCAGCCCCAGCCGCAGCAGCCGCAGGAACCGTACGGCCAGCCCCAAGGCGGTCCTGCCCACTTCGGGCAACCCGCCTATGGACAGCAACCGGCATACGGCCAGCCCGCATACGGACAGCCGGCCAGCCCCTACGGCCAGCCCGCCTACTACGGCATGCCCGTCGAGCCAAAGGGCCTGAGCATCGCCAGCATGTGCTGTGGCATCGCCGTCTTTGTGGGCTTTGGCTTCTTTGTCCTTCCGCAAGTTGCCGCCGTGATCCTCGGCCACATGGCCCTCAAGAGGGAGCCGGCGGGCAAAGGCATGGCCATCGCGGGCCTCGTGATGGGTTACCTGGGCATTGTCGGCGTGATCATCTTCTGGATCTTTATCGCGATTTTTGCCGCCACCGCTTCGCGTTACAACTACAACTACTAGCAAACGACGACGGCGGCCGGCGCGCCTGGTGGGAATCCCGCCAAACGCTCCGGCCGCCGTCGTCGTTTGAGTTTCTTTTGTTAAGGGACTAGCGGACGCCGCCCATCAACTTCTTGATGGCGGGCGAGCCGGCAGCCAAGGCCACCGCGATCACAACGGCCGTGCCGCCGACGCCCAGGAAGTACGGCAGTTCGTTGTCAGGGTTGTACAGTCCGGCCAGGATGCCGGCCAGCGCGGTGCCGAGGGACACCGAGAGGAAGAACAGGGCCACCATCTGCGTGTGGAAGGCCTTGGGAGCCAGCTTGGTGCTCACGGACAGGCCGATGGGGGACAGGAACAGCTCCGCCAAGGTGAAGAGGAACAGGATTCCCACAAGCACCAGGAGCGGGGTCTTTCCAGCGCCAGTGAGCGGGATGAAGGCCAGGAACGCCAGGCCCATGACGAAGAGTCCGGCAGCGAACTTAACGGGGGATCCCGGCTGCTTCGGACCAAGTTTTGTCCACAGGGCAGCCATGACGCCGGCAAAGATAATGATGAATACGGGGTTGATGGACTGCACCCATGCGGCCGGCATTTCCCAGCCGAATAGATTGCGGTCCAGTTTCTCCTCCGAGTACACGGCAATGAACGTGAACTGCTGCTGGAAGAGTGCCCAGAACGCTGCCGACGCGATGTACAGCGGAATGAACGCGACAACACGTTTGCGCTCAAACGGTGTGACCTTCTTGCTTCTGAAGATCAGCGTGAAATAGATCACCGAAGCGACAATGGCGGCGTAAGCCATGCTGCGGGCGAGGTTCCCGGGGTTCACCACACCTGTCATCAGCAGCACTGCGATCACGATGGCGATGCCGAAGAAGATGAGCCCGTAACGGCTCCGCTGTGCGGAGGGCAGGGGGTTCGGGACGCGGTGCGCTTCTTCAGGGAGCTTGTTGCGGCCCAGTGCGTAGATGACGAGGCCGATTGCCATGCCGATTGCGGCTGCGCCGAAGCCCCAGTGGAAGCCGTTGCTTTCCTGCAGCCAGCCGGTAACGAGCGGTCCAATGAGGGCGCCGAGGTTGATGCCCATGTAGAAGATGGAGAAGCCGGCGTCGCGCCGTTCGTCCTTCTCCCCATAAAGGGTGCCGACCAGCGCCGTTGCGTTCGCTTTGAGGCCACCGGACCCAACGCCTACCAGCACCAACCCTGCTACGAGGCCGGGGATGCCGGGCAGGAGCGCCAGCGCTATGTGGCCGGCCATGATCATGATGGCGGAGCCGAACAGTACCCGTTCCGAGCCGAAAATCCGGTCCGCCAACCAAGCGCCCAGGATCGTGGAGAGGTATACACCTCCGCCGTACGCGCCGACCAGCCCGGCGGCGAGCGATTTGTCGATCGAGAGTCCGCCGTGGTCAGCGGTGAAGTACATGTAATACAGCAGGATGCCCTGCATGCCGTAGAAGGAGAAGCGTTCCCACATCTCCACGGAGAACAGGCTGGCCAGCATCTTTGGGTGGCCGAAGAAGGACGTATCGCCAGTGATTTTGGCGGGCGTCGGTGTGTCTAGAGTTGTGCTCATCTAATCCATGCTGACATTGGCTAAGCGCATTGTCACATTTTTTAGGTGCCTCAGGTAACTATTCGGATGGGTGGAGTGCCGGTTTTTGGTGCCCTTCAAGCTGTGCTGCAAGCTGCAGGAGCAGGAGTTCGGATCCCGGTTTTCCAATGAGCTGGATGCCCATCGGAAGGCCCCCGCCGGACGTCGCTCCGGTCCAGTGCACGGGCAGCGTGATTGCCGGCAGCCCGCACACATTCACCATGGAGGACCAAGGCGCAAACTCGCATTGCTTGCGGTAGTCATCGTCCGCGTCGCCGGGCCAGTCCGGGGCCGGCCACTGCTCTCCACCGGGGTCCTTCCCGGTGAACCAGCCCACGGGCCTTGGCGTCTGTGCCAGCGACGGCGTGAGCACGAGGTCCCACTGTGCGTACTGCACCACGGTGTCGTGAGTGAACTGCCGCAGGAAGCTGGTGGCCTCGTTGACTTTCGCAGCGCTCCGTTGTTGCGCTCGACGCCGGAAGGTCCGGGTCAGCGGGGTCAGCAAGGCTTCGCGCTGCGGCAGGATGCGGGCGCTCCCGACGCCGGCGGTCCAGGCAGCGGTGAACGCTTCCGGATAGCGGTTGTCGTAGCGGATCTCGGCGTCGAACACTGAATGGCCGGCATCCGTCAGCAATTTGATGCCCGTGTTGAGGGCATCAAAGGCCTCCTGCTCCGGGGTGAAGGGAAATGTGGTGGACCATGGGCTGTCCAGGCTCACGCCGATACGCAAAGCGGCCGGCACTTCCCCAAGGGCCCCAAGGTAACCCCGCTCTGGCTGGCTTTCTCGCGGAACCAGGGCGTCCATCATGAACGCGGCATCCGCTGCGGAACGCGCCAACGGCCCGGCAACCACCAAGCGTGCGGCGTCACCGGCGCTTTCGCCAGCGGGCACCAAGCCCCGGCCCGGCTTTAACCCCAGGAGGCCACATGCCGCAGCCGGAATACGTATGGAACCGCCGCCGTCGCTCCCGGGGGCGAAGGGAACCAAGCCAGCGGCAACCGCGGCAGCGCTCCCTCCCGATGATCCGCCAGAGCTGCGGCTCAATGCGTGTGGGTTGCGCGACGGCGGTGCGATGCGGTTTTCGCTGTAAGCCGTCAGTCCGAATTCCGGAACCTGAGTCTTGCCTAGTGAGATCGCGCCGGCGCCTTTGAGCGTAGCAGCGAGGGCTCCGTCCTCAGGAGCGGGTTTGCGGTCCAGCGCCGCACTGCCGTGGGTGGTCGCGACTCCAGCAACATCGGTGAGGTCCTTGAACGCCAGCGGTACCCCGTGCAGGAGCGGAAGTTCCGCTCCTGCACGGTGCCGGCGAACATACGCCGCGTCGGCCGCCCGGGCGTCTAGTATCGCTTGGTCCGCTGTCACCGTGACGAAGGCGCCCAGCGCGTGGTTGTGCTTTGCGATCCTCGCAAGGAAGTGTTCCGTTGCCTCAACAGCGGACAGATGGCCCGTTGCCAGGGCTTCCCGCAACGCCACAGTGCTGAGTTCGTGGATCTCACCCAAGGAAACGGGATTCCAAGCGCTCTTCAACGGCCACAGGGTTGGCGGAATCCCCGGCCGCCGCGGTGACCCGATACGCGGCCTTACCCTTGACTTCCGCAACCACGTCCACAAGTTCCGTGCCCCGGTAGACGAGCCCGACGCCGTCGTCGGTGCAGTGCGTTTCCCCCAGCACCCCTCCGGCAACAAGGCGATGGACCAGCGGCCGCCGGCCCGGCTCGGAGTCATAGTGGACGCCGTTGGCGAAAGGAAGGAAGCCGAGCCCATTGGTCACGGCACGCAGTTCAGGGCCGTAGGAATCCGTGGTGCCACCCTGGAACCAGCAAATCGAGCCTGCTGACACACCGGCCAGGACCACTCCCTGTTCCCAGACGCGCCTCAGAATGCTGTCCAGTCCATGTGCACGCCATACGGCCAGCAGATTTACTACCGAACCGCCGTTGACCCACACCACGTCCTGTTCCAAAAGGTAGGCCTCGGGGTCGCTGTAATTGGGCATCGTGAACAGGTTCAAGTGGCTGAAGTCGAAACCGGAAACCCGGGCGGCCTGGTCCAATTCCGCGGCGAACCAACGCTGGTCTCCGGATGCCGTACCGATATGCGCCACTCGCGGGGCTCGCCCGCTTACGCCGGAGAGTTCGACCGCGTGGTGCATCAGGAGATCGAACTCCATCCGTGTGCGATGACCGGACTTGTACCCGCCGGACGTGGCAAGGATGGTGGGCTCGCCGGTGGGCAAGTGGCCTCCTCCTCGTCTTGCGTGGTCGCGGTGCTTGCAACGGTAGGCTTGATTGTAGATCTGAATCAACTGGAGGGAACTCACGTGAGCGATTTCGACACTGTGCCTGTCGGCGATGTTCCGGCCGACGCGAAAATCTTGGATGTCCGCGAGGACTACGAATGGGTGGCAGGCCACGCTGAAGGTGCCCTTCACATTCCGCTTGACCAGATCCCGGCACGGCTTGACGAGCTTGATCCCGACGATGACCTCTTTGTCATCTGCCGCACGGGCGGGCGGTCCTACCGGGCCGTTCAGTGGCTAGTGGGGCAGGGCTACACGGCCACGAACATCGCCGGTGGCATGGACATGTGGTTCGAGTCCGGCCGCCCCATGGTTTCGGAGAACGGCCTCAAGCCGGTCGTCCTCTAACCGCGACGCATACCACTTAAGGAATATTTGATGTCGGCATCCGCGCCCACCTACACCTTCCTCGGCCCGGAAGGTACGTTCACCGAGGCGGCACTCCTGCAGGTCCCCGGAGCTGCCGAAGCCAACAGGGTGCCGTGCACCAATGTGAACACGGCCTTGGAGCGGGTTCGTCGAGGAGAGGCGGACGCGGCCATGGTTCCCATCGAGAACTCGGTGGAAGGCGGCGTAACAGCCACCCTGGATGCAATAGCCACCGGAACTGAACTTCGGATCATCAGCGAAGCCTTGGTGCCTATCACGTTCGTCCTGGTTGCCCGCCCCGGAGTGAAGATTTCGGATATCCGTCGGGTCTCCACCCACGGTCACGCGTGGGCCCAGTGCAGATTGTGGGTCGACGAAAATATCCCTAATGCGGAATACGTGCCGGGATCCTCGACGGCGGCTGCCGCCGTCGGGCTTCTCGAAGGCGACGTGCACTATGACGCGGCCATCTGCGCCCCCCTGGTCGCCGCCGAACGGCCCGGCTTGAATGTCCTCGCCGAGAACATCGGCGACAACCCCGGCGCGGTCACCCGGTTCGTCCTGGTCAGCCGGCCCGGTGCCCTCCCCGAACGGACCGGCGCGGACAAGACCACAGTCGTCGTTCCACTCCCGGAAGACCGCCCTGGCGCCCTGATGGAGATCCTGGACCAGTTTGCCACCCGCGGAGTCAACCTCAGCCGGATCGAGTCCCGGCCCACCGGACAGTACCTGGGACACTACTTTTTCAGCATCGACGCCGACGGCCACGCCTCCGACGCCCGCATAGCCGATGCTTTGGCGGGCCTGCACCGGATCAGCCCGGCCACCCGGTTCCTGGGTTCCTACGCCCGGGCAGACGCTCAACAAACGTCGGTTGCGCCGCATACTTCCGACGCCGCTTTCGCGTCCGCGCATGCGTGGGTTCGCGGCATTCTGGGCGGGGAATCCGCTGCGCAAAGCGTTGGATAATTGACTCTTCAACCCCTATCGCGTGGATAAAACTGTGCGTATGCTTGCTTGATCCACAATTGATGGACGCATGCCCCTAACGGAGGGAGCGGGCCATGTCGGGAAATAGCAATGACACCAGCGGCCAGGGAATGATCGTCAACCCGAAGCCCAAGGCGGACAATCAGGACTGGGACGGCGACGACGCCGACCGGGCCGATCGCTTGCGCTTTGAGGAAGAGCAGGCCATGATCCGCGAGCAATCGGAAGCGCGCGCAGCCGCCAAGGCCCTGGCGGAACACAAGGCAACGGAATCGGCGAAGAACGCCAAATAGCCTCTCGCCCTATTGCACACGCGCCAGTTATTGCACGCGAACCAGAAGAGAACGCGGCTCCACCTTGACGGTGACCTTCGTGGCCTCACCCGAGGGATCACCGTCAAGTTGCGTGGCCATAGGTTCGTTGCTCTGGATGACCACCTTGCCCGAACGGTAGAAGTTCATGACCGGAAGGTTTCGGTTGTGCTTGAACAGGATCTTGGCGTACACGGAGAGCCAGCCGATGGCGCTGCGGGGGCTCATCACCACAACGTCGAGGACGCCGTCGTCGATCATGGCATCGGGAATGAAATCGATGCCGCCCGGGATCAAACCGCAATTGGCGAACAGGACGCTGCGGATCTTCCGGGACTGCTCGGGCTCGTCGTCCATGGCGATCGTGACTCTCTTGCGTCGGCCGGGTAGGTGGCGGACGCCCGCCTCCGTGTAGGCCAGCCATCCGACTGCCTTCTTGAGGTCGTCGTTGGTGTCACCCACAACCTCGGCATCCAGGCCCATGCCCGCAATCACCAGGAAAGCATGTTCCGACGAGGCGCCCGTCCGATCATTGTGGATGGCCATGCGGGCGGTGTCGATGTAGCGCTGGTGGCCGAAGAGGGCAGTGTGGACGTTCCCCCGCAGGTCGTTGACGTCCAGGCTCACGTTGCGTGCCAACAGGTTTCCGGTCCCCAAGGGAATCAGGCCCATTGCGACATCGGTGTGTGCGAGGGTCTCTGCCACCACGCGGACGGTGCCGTCGCCGCCGCCCACTAGTACGACGTCGGGCCCATAGGCCAGCGCCGCCTTGGCTTGCGAATGGCCGGGATCGTCCGCGGTCGTGTCGAAGAACTGGGGTTCGTCCCAGCCGGCAAGATGGCAGGCTTCCCGGATGATCCTCCGGGCGTCTTCGGCCTTGGCCTTCACAGGGTTAAGGATCACGGCAACCCGCTGTAAACCGGGATCGGGCTTGTGGGCGTCTTCGCGCACGGCGCTGCGGGCGTGCCTGGCTCTCAGCCGACGCACACCCCACCAACTGGAGACGGCGAAGACCACACCCCCAGCGAGAATCACGTACAGGATCCAATCGCTCATGGTTCTTTAACCCTATCCCGCCGCGGGGTGCAGCCGCGCATGCAGAAGGGGGCGCCTGCCGCCGTCGAACGCTGGCCACAGGGCGGCGCCCTCATTCGATACTCTTGTCTGGTGATCGACGTAAAAGACCTCAGCGAAAACCCGGACAAGTTCCGTGCCAGCCAGCGCGCCCGCGGCGCCGACGAGTCCGTGGTGGACGCGATCATTTCCGCCGATGCAGACCGCCGCGCAGCCCTGATCCGCTACGAAAACCTCCGTGCGGAGCAGAATGTCTTTGGCAAGAAAGTGGCACAAGCCAAGGGCGAGGAAAAGCAGGCCCTGCTGGCCGAGGTCAAGGAGCTCGCCAATGCGGTCAAGGCTGCTTCTGCTGAGGCGGACGCAGCCCAGGCCAAGCAGGAGGAGCTGCTCCGGGTCATCCCCAACTTGATCGTGGACGGCGTGCCAGAGGGCGGCGAGGACGATTTCGTGGTGGTCAAGACCGTCGGCACGCCCCGCGAATTCCCGGACTTCGAGCCGAAGGACCACTTGGAGATCGGCGAGCTCATTGGCGCGATCGACATGGAACGCGGCGCCAAGGTATCCGGTTCCCGCTTCTATTTCCTCCGCGGAGTGGGTGCGCGCTTGGAGATGGCGCTGCTGCAGATGGCCATGGACCAAGCCATCGAAGCTGGCTTCGTTCCCATGATCACACCCACTTTGGTGCGTCCCGAGACCATGCAGGGCACCGGATTCGATGTGAAGCACGACGCCGAGATCTACCGCCTCGCTGAAGACGACCTTTACCTCGTGGGAACCTCGGAAGTAGCCCTCGCCGGCTACCACGCGGACGAGATCCTGGACCTTTCCGCTGGCCCCATCCGCTACGCCGGGCAGAGCTCCTGCTACCGCCGCGAAGCGGGTTCGCACGGCAAAGACACACGTGGCATCATCCGCGTCCACCAGTTCAACAAGGTGGAGATGTTCATCTACACCACGGTTGAAGAAGCCGCTGCCGAGCACGAGCGCCTCCTGGCCTGGGAAGAGGAAATGTTGGCCAAGGTCGAGATCCCGTACCGCGTGATCGACACTGCGGCCGGCGACCTCGGCATGTCCGCGGCCCGCAAGTTCGACTGCGAAGCCTGGGTCCCTACCCAGAACGCGTACCGCGAGCTCACCTCGACGTCCAACTGCACCACCTTCCAGGCCCGCCGCCTCAACATCCGTGAGCGTGCGGTCAACGAGGACGGCGTAGCGAAGGGGACGCGCGCCGTAGCCACCCTGAACGGCACGTTGGCCACCACCCGCTGGATCGTGGCCATCCTGGAGCA
Source organism: Arthrobacter rhizophilus (assembly GCF_026241105.1). GTDB lineage: Bacteria > Actinomycetota > Actinomycetes > Actinomycetales > Micrococcaceae > Arthrobacter. The sequence goes on from NZ_JAPFFT010000004.1 coordinate 179,304, forward strand.
CCACCAGAACCCGGATGGCTCGGTCAACGTCCCCAGGGCACTCCAGAAGTACATCGGAGGGCTCGAGGTCCTACCCGTTCTGTAGCCCTCCTGGACGGGTCACAGCGCAAGCCCAGGCACTGATCCCGCCCTTGTTCGCTCTCCTCCCCGTTGCACGGTGGGAATTTCGATCAAGGGCGGGATTCTTCGTTTCATCTAGTCCTCGACAGGCAGTGTCGTCCACATAGAGGTTCCCGCCAGATGACCGAGCCCGGGCCATGAATCATGGTGGAGGGATGGATATTCCCAGCGGCCTCATCGATACCTCGGCGATCCGGCGCACAGGAGCGCGTACGGATTCCATCCACAGCCAGTTCAAGTCCGGAAAGTTGGTAAGGATCCGGCGTGGGTTCTATGTTGAGGTTTCACATTGGCTCGATGCGCGGCCCTGGGAACGATTCGCGTGGTCGGTGGCCGCGGCGACGCGTTCCATCCCGGGGGCTATTTTGTGCAGGGAATCGGCAGCGCTGGTCAGCGGAATTCCGGTCCTGCGAACTCCGGGGCACGTGGAACTCCTCACTCCGCATCAGTCTCAGTCCGGCAGGCGGAAACCAACCTTCCAGGTCATGGGAGACGGCCCATCAGCCAAACAGATCAGGAGCAACGGCGACTATCCGCTCCGGTACTACGCGCTCCCGGACTCGGAGTACGCGCTCCGGGACTTGGAGTGCGAAACGCACGGCGAATTTCGTTGCACCGGGCTATTGCGGACCGCTTTGGATATTTCATTTTCCACGCGTCTCAGCCAGGCCTTGGTTGTTGCGGATGGTGTTGCGCGGGCGCTGTGGAAACGGGGTGAAATGAACCAGGAGGGTAGCTTGCTCGATGCCGACGCGATTGGTGCGGCGTTGGAGGGCCATCCGCGTGAGGCCGCCCGAAAACGTGCCCGGATCGCACTTCGCCTGGCCCATCCAATGGTGGAATCGGCGGGTGAATCGTACAGCCGCGCTGCCTTTCAATATTTGGGATTTGAGCAACCTGTTCTGCAGCACGAAATCAAGGATTTAGAGGGATTCGTTGGCCGAAGTGACTTCTGGTGGCCGGGACAAGGCCGGGCCAAGGGCGTCGTGGGGGAGTTTGACGGCAAAGCAAAGTACGCGGACGCAGATCTGCGAAACGGCCTGACCGCGGAGGAAGTCTTGTACAGGGAAAAGCTGAGGGAAGACCGGATACGCGATCTTGGATACGGTTTTGTGCGCTGGGGTTGGGCCCACGTCGACAACCCCGAGAGACTGCGTCAAAAGCTGCTCGGTGCGGGATTGACCCCATCCTTAGGTGCATCCCGAAGAAACCCGTTCTAGTTCGCGAATCATGCCGTTGTCCGGTGGGAACATCGAACAAGGGCGTGTTTCGAGGCAATCCCCAGCCCAAGTAAATACTCACACTGTGGACAACGTGGGAGTATTCACCCCTTGTTAACCCCTTGCTGTGGCCTGCGTCCTAGCTGGTGTCAGTGGGGGTCTGCTTCACTGTAGGCATGACTATTTTGACTGGTACCTCAGTCGCTGGCATCGATGACCAGCGGAATTTCAATCACAAACTCATGGTCGCACTGGATGTTGACGGAACCCTCGTGGACCACGATGGCCACATGTCGCAGGGAGTCCGCGACGCTGCAAGGGCCGTCGTCTCCGGCGGTCACGACGTCCTGATCGCCACCGGCCGTTCCTTGAACGCCACCTTGCCCATCATCGAGCAGATCGGCCTTGAACGGGGCTACGCGGTGTGCTGCAACGGCGGCGTCACGTTGAGGCTCGATCCCCAGTTGGATGCCGGCTACGAGATCATCCACAAGGCCACTTTCGATCCCGCCCCGGCGCTGATGGCTCTCCGCGAGCAGCTTCCGTCCGCAAAGTACGCGCTCGAGGATGAGGACGGGAACTTCCTCTCCACCGAGCGTTTCCAGGACGCGAGCTTCGGCGTCGAGGCAATCGGCGTCGATTTCCAAACAATGCTGGATGCCACCGCGGTGCGCGTTGTGGTGTTCAGCAGCGAGAACACCGCCGAGGAATTTTCCACTGCCATCCGCAAGATCGGCTTGTCCGGGGTCACCTACTCGGTGGGCTGGACGGCCTGGCTGGACATCGCCGCCGCCGGAGTTACCAAGGCCAGCGCCCTTGAGCAGCTGCGCCAGCGGCTCGGTACCCACCCGCGCCACACTGTGGCGGTGGGAGACGGCCGCAATGACATTGAGATGCTCAGCTGGGCCAGCCGCGGCGTTGCCATGGGCCAGGCACCTGAGGAAGTCATCGCCGTCGCGGACGAGGTCACGGCTTCGGTCTACGACGACGGCGCGGCCCTCGTCTTGCGCGGCCTGCTGTAACCGCCGTACACGGCCGGGCCCCCCGATAACCGCTGCCCTGAAACTCCAGTTCAAGGGGAGTCGGAGACCGAGGTGATGATACGCCGGAGGCTCATGGCCACCGACGCCGTGGCGGTCACGGATGCCTGGTCGGCAGCGGCCTCCGTGACGATTCCACCAAGGGCTTCCACGCTATCCCTCGCCTCTGCCAAGCTGCTCTTGAATTCTTCTGCGTCTCCATCCCTCCATTGCCCGATCACCACCGCTACGTTCTCCAGGGCCTCAGACAAATTCCTTGGGACCCCCTCCGGAATAACAGTTCCAGCGTCTTCTTCCCAGATCACGCTTGCCAGGACGTCCGTGATGTCCTGGATTTGGAAGGTCAGCCGTTCCACTGTGCGCAAAGCGTCCAGGTCGCCAGCCAGGCGCTTTGCCCGACGGCGGGACCGCGGGTTCGCTTTGGCGCTCAACTTCGCCTCGTCAACCACTGTCCGCACAGCGGCAGCGGTCCGCGCGAGGTCGCCACTGCGACTCGCCCAAGCCTCATGGTTCGGTGGCCAGGATTCCGTCATGGCGCTGGCCATGTCCGCGAGTTGCTTGGACAGTGCCTGTTGGTGCCCGTCGATGGCCGGATCGATGCCTTCAAGATGCAAGGGAGGGAAGACCAGCCAGTTCACGGCGAAACCGACTGCAACTCCCATGGCCATTTGCAAGACATATGCGAAGGAGAAGCCCTGGGCATTCGAATAACCCAGGACCAGAACAAACAACGCCGCCATGGGAACCCATTCGGAGGCGCTTCCAAGCCTTGGCAGGCCACCGATGACCACGCCCAGGCCGACGACGACGGCCACCGCCAGTGCGTTCGGGGCGGTAAATGTGGTCACGGCGAAGGCCATGGCAATGCCCAAACAGAGTCCTAGCAGGCTCTGCAGTCCGTGTTTGGCTGAAGCCGCAACAGTGGGGTGCATGCTGACCAAGACGCCCAAGGGCGCGTAATACGGGTAGGAGGCGGCAGGCCCAGGCATCAGTGGCGCGAGGTACCAAGCCAGCCCGGCCGCGACGGCCGTCTTGGCAGCAAACAGGAGACGGTGGCCTGTGGCGGCCTGCCTAAGCGCTCGAAGAATCCGCGGCACATTTGGCTTGGGGGTCATGGACCCAACGTAGGCCGGGAGGACTGGACGTGTCGAGGACGAGTTCAGTAAACCTCGAGGATCAACTGCAGCAAGCGGGCCGCTGCGGGCCTGGCAGCATGCTCCTCAACCCACTGGGCACGGGCAAGTGCCTTGCTCACGGCCTGCGTACTGATCCCCAGTTCTTGTGCGACTGCCTTCTGTTGTCCGCGAACGCCCGGCGTCAGCAAATCCAGCACGCGCCACTCGGCAATGCTTCGATGCTGCACGATGTGTCCTAGAAGCCGCAGCACGGCCTCCGACTCGGCGGCCAAGGCAGCAATCGGACCTTCAACGGCCACGGGGATGCGCTCCTTGCCGTTCCGCAAGCGGTCCACGGCACGGCGGGCGTAGACCAGCCCGTGCCCGGAGGCGTCTTTGATCTGGTTGGGCAGGGGTTCGTTGACGGGCCCGACGCCGATCCCCACGTACCACTGCCCGCCCCGCAAAGCGATGAGCGCCGTATCCACGGCGTGGTGCGGGGAGTCCACGATGCCTTGGACTTCATCCTCCACCGAGCGGTCAAAGTCCAGGCGCGCAGGGATGTGGCGCAGGTCTTTCAGCAGCTGCGGAACGAGGTCTCCGTTGCCGCGGCTGTCGCGTTGGTTGATGGTCAGGGTGAACATGGTGGATCAAACACTACCGGCAGGTAGCCGAGTTTCAACCGGTTAATTCAGAGCCGACTGCTCGTGACGACAGCGGGCGGCAGCGATTGTGAGGCGATCATTCCGCGACGGGAATGCGTACCCATAAACGACGACGGCGGCGGGGGGGGGTGCAGGTTGACCCCCCCCCCCCCCCGCCGGGCCCGGTGGGGGGGCCACCACCCCCGGGGGGCCCGGTTCCATGTGAACCGCACCCGCCGCCGTCGTGCACGTTGGCTGGGCCCACTCCGCCAGGGCTCCCTGGCCGAGCGGAACGAGGTTAGGGTGGCGGTGGGGACTTAGTGGGAGACCGGAACGTAGCGCTTGATGGAAGCTTCCAGCTCGGCTTCGGCAGCAGCGCGGTCGGCCCAGCCTTCAGCCTTGACCCACTTGCCCGGTTCAAGGTCCTTGTAACGGGTGAAGAAGTGTTCGATTTCCTTGATCAGGAATTCGCTGACATCCGAGATTTCCTGGATGTGGTCGAAGCGCGGGTCGGCCGGAACGCACAGGACCTTGGCGTCTCCACCGCCGTCGTCGGTCATGTTGAACACGCCGATGGGGCGGGACTCAACGATGACGCCGGGGTACAGGTCGAAGTCCTGCAGGAGCACCAGTGCGTCAAGCGGGTCGCCGTCCTCGCCCAAGGTGTTCTCGAAGAACCCGTAGTGGGTGGGGTACTGCATGGACGTGAAGAGGACGCGGTCCAGGCGGACGCGGCCGGTCTCGTGGTCAACTTCGTACTTGACACGCGACCCCTTGGGGATCTCGATCGTGACGTCGTGCTTCATGGAATGCTCCTTGACGGTATTGGCATGGGCGCGGCAACAGAGCAGCCGACGCCGCCGACTACTATTGAGGATATAGCGAGAGGCCCAAGTTTCTTGAAACGGTGGGGACATTCAAGACTTTGAGGACTAAAGCTGCATGAAGGGCGTTGACGAGGCGGGGGCTGAAAAGCAGGCTTCGGACCAGCAGGAGACCCCCCTTCTCAGACCGAGGAAGATCAGACCCAGGAAACCGGCGCGGAAGAGCTTTGTTCGCTTTCTGCCAGTGATCTTCCTGACTTTGGTCATCGCTGCCTTGGCCGTGCCTATGGGGCTGGGCGTGGCGCCCGGATTCTTCGGCCCAACGTTCCTGGGGGCCGCCAGAACGCCTACGCCCAAGGTACCCGCATGGCAACAGATTCCCAACGAGCTGAGCCGTGCCCAGGTCGTTGCGCCCTTGGACCCTTCAGCCCCGGTCCCGCTGCCAGCCGATGTCGCCCGCCAGCTCAACGCCACACTGACCCCCGACGGCGGAGGAGACTTCACCGGCGTCGTTCAGGATGCGTTGACCGGACTTCCGCTTTACGATCGCGACGGCGCCAGGAACCGGGTCCCGGCGTCCAACATGAAGCTGCTCACCGCCGTCGCGGCGCTGCGGGCGATCGGTCCGGAGACACGCTTCAGCACACGGGTTCTGGCGGGTCCCTCGGCGTCGACCATTGTGCTGAGCGCGGGAGGCGACGTCCTTCTCGGCGCGGGCCAATCGCAGCCCGGCGAGGTGATGGGCCATGCCGGCCTCGAAACACTCGCGGCGGCTGCAGCGAAAGCACTTAAGGACCGCGGCGTCACGGGTCCCGTCACCGTGCAGCTGGACGACACGATCTTCTCTGGACCAGCCTTGAACCCGGGATGGAGTCTCGACGACGTCGCAGCAGGCGAAACGGCGCCGGTCTTCCCGCTCGCGCTGAACTCGGCGCGGAACAGCGCGGGTGCCCCCACTATTCCGCGCCCGCAGGACGCAGCGCTCGCGGCCGCGGAGGCGTTCGCCGGGAAGCTCCAAGCCGCGGGTGCCGCTGCAGGCTTCACGGTGTCCCCGGGTGTGGAACGTGCGAAGGCTCCTGCAGGAAAGCAGGATGTCATCGCCAGCGTGGAATCTGCCACTGCCCGCGAGCAGATTGACCTGATGCTGGAAACCTCGGACAACTATCTAGCCGAAACATTCGGCCGGATGGCTGCGCTGTCCGCGGGAAAACCAGGATCGAACGACGGCGCCACGGCGACTGTGAGCGCCCAGTTGGCGGAGCTGGGAATCGCCACGGACTCAATGCACTTGGCCGACGTCTCCGGGCTCGCATTGGGCAACCAGGTATCAGCCCGGCAGTTCGTGGACGTGGTCCGGGCCATTACCTCCGGACCGGACACCCGTCTCCGTGCCGCCCTCGCCGGGTTCCCGGTGGCCGGACTGACCGGGACGCTCGGTGACCGCTACGGCGACGCCAGCACTTCCCAAGGGGCGGGGTTGGTGCGGGCCAAGACCGGAACCCTGAATTCGGTCATCGCCTTGAGCGGCTATGTGGTGGACGCAGACGGCCGTCTGCTGGTCTTCTCCTTTATCGGCAACGGGCTGACACCGGGAGCGGCCGGGAACAAAGTGGCGCTGGACAGATCCGCCACCACCCTCGCCGCGTGCGGTTGCCGAGCGGGATGACGTTCGCCGCTGAGCGAACTTAAGGGCGCAGATTCAGCCTGCTGTGTTCTGATGGTTCGTATGGAGTCTCAGCAGCAAGCCCAGTCCCTCATCAACTGGGAGTTGGCCGCCTCCACGGCTGCCCGCCTCGCTCCCCCAGGTCCGGCCATGAGTCCGGGCGAAATCGGCAAAGCCGTGGATAGCCTGCGTTTCAGCGCGGACATTTCGGTGCCGCATGTGCATGACATCACCGGTCTGGAGGCCGCGCGCGATCTCCGCGATTCCCATGTCCTGGTAGTGGACCGCGCATCGTGGGCGAAGGCGAACACCCAGAGCTTTGCGGTGATGCTCCAGCCAGCCCTTCAGCAAATGCTGGAGTCCCGCCGCGGTCCGGCCATGACACCTGCTGCTGCGGCCGCGAGCGGCGCCATCACGGGTAGCCAGCTCGGAGCTGTGCTTGCCTTCTTGTCGAGCAAGGTCCTGGGCCAATATGATCCCTTCGCGGCACTCGCCCCGGATTCGAAAGCGCCTCCAGCCGGCCGGCTCCTGCTGGTGGCCCCGAACATCGTCTCCGTGGAGCGCGAGCTCAACGTGGACCCGGACGATTTCCGGCTCTGGGTCTGCCTTCACGAGCAGACCCACCGCGTGCAGTTTGCCGCCGCGCCTTGGCTCAGGACCCACATGCTTGGGGAGATCGAGCGGCTCAGCACCAACCTGCTAGGCAATGTGGACTCCATCATGGACCGTGCCACGGCCGCCGCGCGGTCCCTGCGCGATCGCTCCACTGGTGCCGCGCCCGGCCGCGGGGCCATCTTGGATCTGCTGCAGAACCCCGAGGAAAAGGCCTCGCTCTCGCATCTCACAGCTGTCATGAGCCTGCTGGAAGGCCACGCCAACGTTGTGATGGACGCCGTCGATTCCACACTGGTCCCTTCAGTGAAAACCATCAGGCAGCGCTTCAACGCACGGGGCAAGGACCGCGGCGTGATCGAGAAATTCATCCGCAACATCCTCGGCCTGGATGCCAAGATGCGCCAGTACAGCGACGGAGCCAAGTTTGTCCGTGAGGTGGTTGCGGTGGCTGGCATGGCGGGCTTGAACCGGGTATGGGAATCGGCCGAACAACTGCCCACGGAAGCCGAAATCCACGACGCCAAGCTGTGGCTTGAGCGGATGGGTCTGTGACCGCGGGTACCGAATCCAGCCCCGCGGGGCCGGGCAGCAGCCCACGAAGCAGCGGACGACGGCGTCCCGGGCGTTTGGTGCCGGTCGTCGGCAAAGCACGGAATATGTTGCAGGACGCACTGGCCTCCGCAGGCTATCCCGAGCGAATCCTGGTTGCTTGCAGCGGCGGACCTGACTCCCTGGCCCTCGCTTCCGTGGCAGCCTACTTCGCACGTCGTGGCCACGTGCACGGCCACCCGGTGAGCGTGGCCGGCGTCGTGGTTGACCACCAGCTGCAGGAAGGCTCGGGTGAGGTTGCGGCACGAACTGTTGAGGTCTTGCAGGAGCTGGGGCTTTCGCCTGTCCAGCTGCGGACCGTGGATGTGGCCGCCACCGGTTTTGGACCCGAGGCCGCGGCGCGCGACGCCCGGCACGCAGCCCTTGAGGCGGCCGCCACGGAGCTTGATTGCCAGGCAATCCTGCTCGGGCACACCCTGGATGACCAGGCGGAACAGGTGCTGTTGGGCCTGGCCCGGGGCTCGGGAACCCGCTCCCTCGCCGGAATGCGACCCGCCCGCGGCAAGCTCCTTCGTCCCTTCCTCGGCCTCCGCCGCGCGGAAACACTCGAAATCTGCGAAGTCGAGGAGCTCGAAACCTGGCACGACCCCAGCAACGCGGACCCCGCTTTCGCCCGTTCGCGGACCCGGGTGGAGGTGATGCCTTTGCTTGAGGACAAGCTCGGACCCGGCGTTGCCGAATCGCTCGCCCGCACCGCCGCGATCCTTCAACAGGACGCTGATTTCCTGGAGCAGCTTGCCGCGGAGAGCTACGCGGCCCTTGTGAATCGGACCGACGGCGGCGTCTGGCTCCCCGAAGATTCGTTGAGGGAGTTGGCCCCCGCACTGAGGTTCCGGGTGATCGCCAAAGCAGCCGCCGACGTCGGGGGCCAGCAGCCCGGCTACGGGCGGCTCCAGGCAGCTGTTGCATTGCTGCGCCGGCAGGGATCGGCCGGTCCGGTGCAGCTTCCCGGAAGCGTCAGCGTCTATCGGGTGTCGTTGAGTGAATTGGAGCGGGCGGCCTCCGCGCAGGTAGATGCCGTTCCCCGCGAAGGCGGCGGCTGTGGGAAGCTAGTATTCCGGCAACACAAATCGCCCCAACACTAGCCGCACCCACGCATCAACACAGGAGCCATTGGTGGATTCAAACGACGTCCAGGCAGACCTCAAGCACGTTCTCTACACCAAGGAGCAGATCCAGCGACGAATCGGTGAACTGGCTGCACAGATCGACAAGGACTACGAGGGCCGTGAACTTCTGATCGTGGGCGTGCTCAAGGGCGCCGTCATGGTCATGGCCGACCTTGCGCGCGCACTTCACAGTCACGTCAGCATGGACTGGATGGCCGTGTCATCGTACGGCTCCGGTACGCAGTCCTCCGGCGTCGTACGCATCCTCAAAGACCTTGACACCGACCTCATGGGCAAGGATGTCCTGATTGTCGAAGACATTATCGATTCCGGGCTGACGCTTTCGTGGCTCAAGACCAACCTCGAATCCCGCGGCACCGCATCGGTGGAAATCTGCACGGCTTTCCGCAAACCCACAGCCGCCAAGGTGGAGATTGACGTCAAGTACGTCGGCTATGACATTCCCAACGAATTCGTCGTCGGCTACGGACTGGATTACGCCGAGAAGTACCGCAATTTGGACTTTGTGGGAACCCTCGCCCCGCACGTTTACGAATAACTCTTCCCGCAGCGAACCACCGCGGCATGGTTCGCGGAGTGAAAGCGGCCTCCTCTTCGGGAGGCCGCTTCTTGTTGTGCAGTGACGTCGGGGATCCTGAAAGAACCATGGATTTCCCCCGCGAGCTTCCGGAATTCCCTGTCCGTGTACGCCTAGAGGGAACTTTTGCCCCTCACTATGCGTGAATCACTCCGAACGGTGTAAAGCTAGAAACTGACGCAGCACCACACGCGCGCAGAAGCTGCGCCGTGCAGCACTACCAGGAGGGACGGGGCGGAGCCCCCGAACAGATGAAAGCTAAGAGTTTCTTAAAGGGCCCGGGCATCTGGATTGTTGTCGTAGTCGGCCTGCTCCTGGTGGCATTTGCAACTCTTGCCCCAGGCGGATCAACCCGTATCGACACCGATAAGGGCCTTGCGCTTCTCGCCCAAAGCGGCAAAGTGGACCAAGCCAAGATTTACGACGCCGAGAACCGCGTTGATCTGACGCTGAAGGACAACCTGGTCATCGACGGCCAGGATAAGGGCAAAAACGTCCAGTTCTTCTATGTCACCCCTCGCGGCGCAGACGTCGTCAAGGCTGTCACCAACGCCCAGCCAGCCAAGGGCTTCACTGACCAGCCCGTTGAGAACAACTGGTTCTCCGGACTGTTCTCCCTCCTCGTCCCTGTGCTCCTTCTGGGTGTCCTCTTCTGGTTCCTGCTCTCGCGCATGCAGGGCGGCGGCTCCAAGGTCATGCAGTTCGGCAAGTCCAAGGCCAAGCTCGTCAACAAGGACATGCCACAGGTGACCTTCTCGGATGTCGCCGGTGCGGATGAAGCAGTCGAAGAGCTTCAGGAAATCAAGGAATTCCTCGCTGAACCGGCAAAGTTCCAGGCGGTCGGCGCAAAGATCCCCAAGGGCGTGCTGCTGTATGGCCCTCCGGGTACGGGCAAGACTCTTCTGGCCCGCGCCGTCGCTGGCGAGGCCGGCGTCCCATTCTTCTCCATCTCGGGCTCGGACTTCGTTGAAATGTTCGTCGGTGTCGGTGCGTCCCGCGTCCGCGACCTCTTCGAGCAAGCCAAAGCCAGCGCGCCCGCAATCATTTTCGTAGACGAGATCGACGCCGTCGGCCGTCACCGTGGTGCCGGTATTGGCGGCGGCAACGACGAGCGCGAGCAGACGCTGAACCAGCTTCTGGTTGAAATGGACGGCTTCGACGTCAAGACCAACGTCATCCTGATCGCGGCAACCAACCGTCCGGACGTCCTGGATCCTGCCCTGCTCCGTCCTGGCCGCTTCGACCGCCAGATCACTGTTGAAGCGCCAGACCTTATTGGTCGCGAACAGATCTTGAACGTCCATGCCAAGGGCAAGCCGATGGCGCACGGTGTCGACCTCAGGGGCGTCGCCAAGAAGACTCCCGGCTACACGGGTGCAGACCTCGCCAATGTGCTCAATGAGGCCGCGCTCCTGACTGCACGGTCCAACGCCAACTTGATTGACGACCGTGCACTGGACGAGGCAATCGATCGCGTCATGGCCGGCCCGCAAAAGCGCAGCCGCGTCATGAAGGAGATGGAGCGGAAGATCACGGCCTACCACGAAGGCGGCCATGCCTTGGTGGCGGCAGCACTGCGCAACTCCGCTCCGGTCACGAAGATCACCATCCTGCCCCGAGGCCGCGCCCTCGGCTACACCATGGTTGTCCCCGAGGACGACAAATACTCGATCACGCGCAACGAACTCCTGGACCAGATGGCCTATGCCATGGGTGGCCGCGTTGCAGAGGAAATCGTCTTCCACGACCCTTCCACGGGCGCCTCGAACGATATCGAAAAGGCCACCGGAACGGCCCGTAAGATGGTCACCCAGTTCGGCATGAGCGAGCGCATCGGCGCCGTGAAGCTTGGCGTGGGTGGCGGCGAGCCGTTCCTGGGCCGCGACATGGCGCAGGAACGGAACTACTCGGACTCTGTGGCGTACATCGTTGATGAGGAAGTGCGCCGCCTGATCGATCAGGCCCACGACGAGGCCTACGCCATCCTGACCGAGAACCGCGACGTCCTGGACCAGCTGGCCCTCGAGCTGCTTGAGCGGGAAACGCTGAATCAGTCCGAGATCGCCTACATCTTCCGTGACATCCGCAAGCGGGACTTCCGTGAAGTATGGCTTTCCAAGGAATCCCGTCCCGTCCAGACCATCCCGCCGGTGGAATCCCGTGCGGAGAAGGCCGAACGCGAGGCGCAGCAAGAAGCCAAGGCAGCACGCCTGGACGAACCACTGGACGCTCAGTCCCCGCATCCGCAAGGAGTCAGCAGCCAGGAGTCGTTCAGGGGTCACGGACCTGACGCGGGCACCGACGTTTCGCATCAAGGCTAAGCTTTCTGCTGTGACTCACATCGACGACGACGACTTCAGCAGTGCCACCAGTGATGACTTCGGCGGTTCGTCCGAGGGGAAACCCTCGGGCGGCCACGGCCACGGACACCACTCGCACAAGGTCGACCGGCCCCGCATCGAGGCGGCCGTCCGCGAGATCCTCATTGCCGTCGGCGAGGATCCGGATCGCGGTGGCCTGGTGGATACGCCGAAGCGTGTTGCCAAGGCTTACGCCGAGGTCTTCGCGGGCCTGCACCAGGATCCCGCGGACATCCTGTCCACCAAGTTCGACCTAGACCACGAGGAACTCGTGCTGGTCAAGGACATCCCGTTCTACTCCACGTGCGAGCACCATTTGGTACCGTTCCACGGCGTCGCGCACGTGGGGTACATCCCTTCCCATGATGGCAAGGTGACGGGCCTGAGCAAGTTGGCTCGTCTCGTCGATGTTTTCGCCCGTCGTCCCCAAGTGCAGGAACGCCTGACCACCCAGATCGTCGAAGCGCTCGTGACCCACCTCAAGCCCCGGGGAGCGATCGTCGTCGTCGAATGCGAACACATGTGCATGTCCATGCGTGGCATCCGCAAGCCCGGCGCCAAGACCGTCACCAGCGCAGTGCGCGGGCAACTTCATGACCCGGCCACCCGCGCCGAAGCCATGAGCCTCATACTCGGAAGGTAACAAAGACCATGGATTCCCTCGCAGCAGCACCAGGAACGGGCCCGGCTACCAGCCCCCTGCCCATTCTCCGTAAACCCCGTCCAGCTGCCCGCTTCACGGACCTGCCGGCCGACCGCACGCTTGTCATGGGAATTCTCAACGTCACGCCGGATTCATTCAGCGACGGCGGCAAGCACCCCACGGCGGATACCGCGATAGCGCACGGCTTGCGCATGTTGTACACGGGCGCGGACATCATCGACGTCGGCGGAGAATCAACCCGCCCGGGCGCCGAGCCTGTCTCGCCGGAAGAAGAGCAACGCCGGGTCCTGCCGGTGATCCAGGCGCTCGTGAAGGCCGGAGCGCTCGTCAGCATCGATACGACGCACGCTTCGACGGCCGCAGCGGCCGTTGAGGCCGGCGCCGCGATCATCAACGATGTTTCCGGGTTGAGCATCGAACCTGAGATGGCCGAACTCGTCGCGCGCTCCAAGGTGCCCTACGTCCTGACGCATCGTCGGGGCGACGCCGAGACCATGAACAGCCTTGCCGACTACGGCAACGTCGTGGAGGAGGTCATCGAGGAGCTTAAGGGCGTCCGAGACAAGCTCTACGCGGCAGGTGTGTCACCTGAACAGATCATTGTGGATCCGGGCCTCGGCTTCTCCAAGGACGAAGACCAGAACTGGCAACTCCTCAAGTACGTCGGCAAGCTGGATGAACTCGGCCACAAGGTCCTGATCGGAGCTTCCCGCAAGCGCTTCCTCGGAACGCTCCTGACCGTTGCCGGCAAGGCGGCGGCCCCGGAGGAGCGGGACCACGCCACGGCTGCCATTACGGCAATCAGCGCCGCGAACGGCGCCTGGGCCGTGCGAGTCCACGACGTCGGCCCCAGCCTTGACGCTGTCAAGGTTGCCGCGCGCGTCAGACACTAAGCTTCGTGAGCAAAGGGGGAGGAACCGGTTTGGACAAGATCACACTGACCGGCGTGACCGCCGTCGGGCATCACGGCGTCTTCGACTTCGAGCGCCGGGACGGACAACCGTTCGTCGTTGACGCGGTGCTGCACACCGATTTCAGCAAGGCCGCGGAAACCGATGACCTGCAGTACACGGCGCATTACGGTGAAGTGGCCGGGTATATCACGTCCCTCATCACAGGCGAGCCACTCAACCTGATCGAGGCTCTCGCGGTGCGGATCGCAGAGGGGATTCTGGCCGGCTTCAACGTCGCAGCCGTCGATGTAACCGTCCACAAACCCAAGGCTCCCATCGAAGTGCCGTTCGGTGACGTCACCGTCAGTGTTCACAGGGAGCGCGCATGACCTCCCGCTTCACGAAGGCCATCCTGGCTTTGGGCAGCAATCTGGGCGAGCGGAACGATACCCTGTCCACCGCCGTCGCCGACCTCGTGGACCGTCCGGAAATCCGCCTGCTTGGGGTGTCTCCCGTGGTCCAGGCCAAGGCCGTGGGCGGGCCCGCAGGGCAACCGGACTTTCTCAACATGGTGATCGCCGTTGAGACCACCCTTGCGCCGCTGGACCTGCTGCAGCACTGCCACGACGTCGAGCAAAAGCACCACCGGGTCCGCGAGGTTCGCTGGGGTCCGCGCACTTTGGACGTGGACATCATCCTTTACGGGGAGCTCACAAGCGATGACGAAACCCTGACCTTGCCGCATCCGCGGGCCGCGGAGCGCGCCTTCGTGCTGTATCCGTGGGCCCTCCTGGACCCTGCCGCTCGGCTCAACGGTGAGAGCGTTGCCGAACTGGCCGCCAAAGCCGAGGACTTCCCCGGGCTTCGGCCTTTCGATGGTTTCGACGGATCCGGCAGCGTCGCTGCCGCCGGAGCGGTGGAATAGCCCATGAAGGCCATGCGTCCACTCTTGTTGGCGATCATCGCCGTCCTTCTTGCCGCAATTGGTTGGCTGACCACCGTGCTCACCACGCGTTACAGCATGGCGACGCCAGTGCTTCCTCCGTCCGCGCTGGTGACTATGGGTTTCATCGCCGTGCTCACGTTGATCATGGGCATCCGCGTCCTGCGCTGGCGGAACGGCAAAAAGAAGACCATGCTCAACCCCATCCTGGCCGCGCGAACCCTGATCCTGGCCCAAGCCTGCGCCTACGCGGGCACAGTGCTGCTGGGCTGGCACGCTGGAATCGTGATTGAACAGCTCCGGATCTGGAACCTGCGAAGCGACCAAACCATCTTGTGGCTTGCGCTCATCATGGGTGGCGGCGGGCTCATCATGACCATCGTAGGGCTCGTAGTGGAGCGGTTTTGCCGGATTCCTCCGGAAGATCTCGAAGGCGGCCCCGGTATCCAGGATCGCCGCCACGGCGAAGCCAAGGGCGAAGGCGAGTATGCATACCGCGGCGATTGACCCCCCTGGTATCCAATGGTTGCGCGTTTCGCGCAAATACGTGACTGTGCGGCTCGTCGAGTGGGCCATCGGCAACGTGATCATGATCGGTCTCTTCAGCCTGCCCTTGCTCTTCGTCCAACTGGGATGGTGGAAATGGCCGCCGCTGTGGCTCGCTGTGGCCGTCCCGTCAGCCTTTCTGGTGCTTGCCTTGTGGAGGCTCGTGTTGATCCCGAGGCAGGTGCGGGCCATCGGCTATGCGGAACGCGATGACGACCTCTTGATCCGCCGGGGCATCTTCTTCCAGCGGACCATGGTGGTTCCTTACGGCCGGATGCAGTATGTCGACGTCTCCGTGGGGCCCGTCGAGCGGATGCTAGGGCTTTGCACCCTCAAACTCCACACCGCTTCGCCCGGAACCAATGCCCATTTGCCGGGTCTCCCGGCCGCTGAAGGGGCACGGCTGCGCGAGCAGCTTTCGGCCCGGGGTGAAGCGAGGCTGGCCGGGCTGTGACCCAGGAACAGACCGCCGTCGACGGCGACTGGCACCGCGTGCACCCGGCGTCGCCGTTCGTGCGGGGGTGGGTGGCACTGGTTGCGATCGTCTATTTCTTTGGCCGAGACACCTTCGAGCGAACCCTCCAGGGCCGCGGAACCATCGGCGACAACATCAACGAGCGCACCGTCTGGCTGCTGGTCGGCGGCGGCGTCGTGCTTTTGCTGGCCTTGGGGTCCTTCGTCCTCAATTGGTACTTCACGCGTTATCAGCTTGCCGAAGGTTTCGTCCGGGTCAATACGGGCTTTTTGTTCAAACAGCAGCGCCAGGCCCGGCTTGACCGGGTCCAGGCCATCGACATCGTCCAGCCCTTGCTTGCCCGTATTTTCGGGCTCGCCGAGCTGAAGTTCGAGGTCGCCGACGCCGGCCACTCGGCCATGCGGCTCTCTTACCTCAAGCTCGCACAGGCGAAACAGCTCCGCGCCACCATCTTGGGCCGGGCCGCCGGCATCGCGGATGGGAGCGAAACGGTCGAGGTTCCTGAGGCGCCAGAACAAGTGGTGCTGTACCTCCCGCCCGGAAGGCTTGTCGGTTCGCTGATCCTGAGCGAGCAAAGCTTCTTCATCGTGCTCAGCGCCATTGCATCCGTGCTGATCTCTGTGTTGACTGAGTCCCGCGCCTTCATCCTCTACTTGATTCCGGCGATCCTTGGCTTGGGTACCGCCTACTGGCGCTCGTTCAACACGGGCTACAACTTTACGGCGGCAATTTCCCCGGACGGCATCCGTCTGCGCTACGGGCTCCTGGATACCCGGGCCCAGACCGTGCCACCGGGCCGAATCCAGGCAGTCAAAGTCAGCCAGCCCCCGTTATGGCGCGTTCTTGGCTGGTATCGGATTCGCGTGAATGTCGCCGGGTACGGAGAGCACCACCGCAACGAGGGCGAGCACCGTACCATGCTCCTTCCGGTCGGCCGGAAGCCTGAGGTGATGATGATGCTCTCCCTCGTCCTGCCCGATCCAGGCACGGCCGACCCTGAGCGCGTGTTCACGGCCGGCTTGAAAGGCCTGGATTCTGACGGCGGTTTTGTCACCACGCCGAGGCGTGCATGGCTTCTTTCCCCGTTGGGTTGGCGTCGAAACGGCTTCCTCGCAACGGACACGGCATTGCTGCTGCGCTCGGGGCGCTGGTGGCGGCATTTGGTACTGGTCCCACATCAGCGGACCCAGTCCATGGCTCTCCATCAAGGTCCGTTGGCCCGGCTATTCGGGGTGGCTGACCTCGTGCTGCACACGACCCCGGGTCCTGTGGCGCCCAGGCTCATCCAGGCAGCCACTGAAGAAGCAGTCGGCTTGTTCGACCAGCAGGCGGCCCGGGCCAGGCAAGCCCGCAAACTACAGAACCTGGCACAGGGCAATTCCGAGCAATGGCTAGCCCAGCTTCCACCGGCGGCGATGCCGGTGCTCCCGGCTCCGCCAACCACGCGAGCAGTACAGCACGCAGCAACCCAGGAGGAGCAGGACCATGGCTAGGCCAGGACGACTCGGCGTTGGAATCATTGGCGCCGGCAAAGTGGGTGCCGTCCTTGGGGCGGCGCTGCGCGGTGCCGAGCACGCCGTCGTCGGGGTTTCCGCGGTGTCGGAGGCGAGCCGGGAGCGGGCCGAAACGCTTCTTCCCGGTGTCCCAATCCTCGAGATCCAGGACATCGTGGAGCGGGCAGAGTTGGTGCTCCTTGCCGTCCCGGACGATGCCCTTGGCGAACTCGTGGAAGGACTGGCCAAGCTCGGAGCGTGGCAGCCGGGCCAACTCGTGGCGCACACTTCCGGCCGTTTCGGCGTCGGGATATTGAAGCCGATCCGGGCCGCTGGGGCCATCCCGCTCGCCCTCCACCCTGCCATGACGTTCACGGGGATGAGCCTGGACCTGACCCGGCTCATGGACTGCACGTTCGGGGTTACTGCCGACGCCGCTATGTTGCCCATCGCCCAAGCCCTCGTGGTGGAGATGGGCGCCGAACCGGTAGCGATCGCCGAGGCCGACCGGACGCTCTACCACGCAGCGCTCGCTCACAGTTCAAACCATCTGGTCACGCTCGTGGCCCAGGCCTCCCAGCTGCTGCGGGAGATCGGCGTCGACACGCCAGAACGCATGCTCGGCCCCCTGTTGCGCGCCACGTTGGAGAACGCGCTGGCCTCAGGCGAGTCCGCGTTGACCGGACCCGTGGCCCGCGGAGATGTGGGGACCGTCGCTGCCCATGCTGAGGCCCTCAACGAGTACGACGCCGGTTCCGGCGGCGATGTTCTCGCCGCCTACCTGGCCATGGCCCGGGCAACGGCCCGCCGCGCGGTCAACCGTGGCCTGCTCAAAGAGGGCCAGTTCGACGACATCAACAACGCCTTGGACGGTTCGAATACGCGGGACAAAGGTGAAGACCCTCCAGGCAACGACGCTGCCGGTGTACAGGAAGGAAACTGAGAATGGCCATCAAACTCGTCACCACCGCGGCGGAACTGCGGGCCGAAAGTGCCCGGTTGCTTGCGGAAAAGCGCGGCAGCTCGCAGGGCCTCGTACCCACGATGGGAGCCCTGCACACCGGTCATGCAGCGCTGGCCCGCTCCGCCGTCGAGCAGAACGACGTAGTGGTGGCTTCCATCTTCGTGAACCCCCTTCAGTTCGGCGAGGCCGCGGATCTTAAACGCTACCCGCGCACCCTTGATGCGGACATGGCACTGCTCGACGCCGAGGGCGTGGATCTCGTCTTCGCCCCTTCAGTTGACGAGGTCTACCCCGGCGGGGAGCCGCTGGTCCGCGTGACCTCGGGGCCGCTGGGCGAGAAATGGGAGGGCGCCTCACGCCCCGGGCACTTCGACGGCGCCCTCACGGTGGTCGCGAAACTGCTGCATTACGGCTTGCCCGGCGGTCCAGCCGTCGACGGCGGTGCTGCCGCGTACCGCGCGTACTTCGGCCAGAAAGATGCCCAGCAGTTGGCCCTCGTGAAGCGGATGGTTGCCGATCTCAGTTTTCCGGTGAAGATCGTGGCGGTGCCCACCGTGCGCAATGCGGAAGGGCTCGCGCTCTCCAGCCGGAACCGTTTCCTTTCCGAAGAGGAGCAGGAGGCCGCCTTGGTGCTGTCACGCGCCCTTCGCCTTCTCGAGTCCCGCGCCCTGGCGAACGAACCACTGGGGCTGGATTCCGCCGTCGCACTCGTTGAATCGCAACCCCTGGTGCGATTGGACTACTTCGACGTCGTGGATCCCCGAACGCTGGAACCGCTCGCCGAAAACTGCAAGGACACGCCGTTCCGGGGCGAAGGGCTCGCGATCATCGCGGCGAAGGTTGGTCCCGTGCGGTTGATCGACAACGTGCCGCTGAGTTCCTGACCGTTGAGCTCCGGAGTGTGGTCACTGAACTTCCGGGTGTCGGGGCGAAAACGTTTAGAGTAACTGCTGACGGGAATGCCTTTGAAGCTTAGACTGTTGCAGTCTTAACCGGTGCCGAGCGCCGGAAACAACCGCACCCAAAGCTGAGGGATCCTCATGTCTACCGACGTCACGTCAGGCGCGCACGGCAACCCCGTGCCGGAAACGGGGACACTGCAAGCCAGCGACAAGATGTCGCGCGAGTCTGTCACCGTTATCGTCACGCTCCTCATCGCCACCTTCGTGGTGATCCTCAACGAGACCATCATGAACGTCGCCTTGCAGCGGCTCATGACGGACCTCAACGTTGACGCACCCACGGTCCAATGGCTCTCCACTGGATTCATGTTGACCATGGCGGTGGTCATACCCACCACGGGCTTCATCCTCCAGCGGCTCACCACTCGAGCTGCTTTCCTCCTTGCGATCGGGCTCTTCAGCGTCGGCACCCTGCTCGCGGCCCTGGCCCCGGGTTTTGGCGTGCTCCTGCTGGCGAGAATCATCCAGGCGGGTGGGACGGCGATCATGTTGCCGCTGCTGATGACCACCATCTTGACGCTCGTTCCGCTGTCCCGCCGCGGCGCGGTGATGGGCAACGTAACCATCGCGATCTCGGTTGCGCCGGCCTTGGGTCCCACGGTTTCCGGCATCATTCTTGACCACTTCTCGTGGCGATTCATGTTCGTCTTCGTACTGCCGGTCGCCTTGCTGGCCATGGCCATCGGTGCGCGCTTCCTGACCAACGTGGGTGAACGCGGCAACGTCAAGCTGGACTTCGTCTCGGTGGTCCTGACCGTTCCGGCTTTCGGTGGCCTGGTCTATGGTCTGAGCCAGATCGGCGGCCATGGCGGAGCAAGCGCCCTGCCGGTTGCTGCCCTGGTGATCGGCGTCTTGTGCATGGTGGTTTTCGTTTTCCGCCAGCTCAAGTTGCAGAAGTCCGATTCGCCTCTGCTTGACCTGAGGGCTTTCAACTTCCGTATGTTCACGGTGTCCGTACTCCTCATGGTGGTTGCCATGATGGCCCTCTTCGGCGGAGTGATCCTGTTGCCGCTCTACCTGCAGAACGTCCTCCACCTGCAGCCGATGGAGACCGGCCTGGCACTCCTTCCGGGAGGCCTGGCGATGGGTCTGCTCGGCCCAGTGGTCGGCAGGCTGTTCGACAAAATCGGTCCGCTCCCGCTCACGGTGACCGGTTCCGTGCTGCTGGTCCTAACGCTGTGGCAGTTCTCGATGCTCACCGCGAGCAGCCCGTTGTGGTGGGTCGTCGTCCTCTACGCGGTGCTCAGCTTGGGACTGGCTTTGCTGTTTACGCCCGCGTTCACCACGGGCCTCAACCCGCTCCCGCCCCACCTCTACTCGCATGGCTCGGCCATCATGAGCACGCTGCAGCAGGTGGCGGGCGCCGCAGGCACTGCACTCCTGGTCTCGATCTTCGCCGTGGTGTCGGCCGCGTCCGGTTTTGTGGCCGGAATGCAGGCCGCCTTCCTGACGGCAACAGTGATTGCAGTGATTGCCGTGGTGCTGTCCGCCATGATGCGCAAGACCGAAGGGGCAGCGGGGCACTAGATCGCTTGCCTAGGCCCTTTCGCTGGGCCCTATCGCTGGGTGCCCTATCGCTAGGTGCCCGACGGCGCCGCTCACTTTTCGTGATGCGGCGCCGTTTTGCTGCTTGGCGCGGCTGCAGTGAGGGGCACGGGTCAATGTGACGCACGGCATGTTTGTGGATTGCGACTCGAAAGGCCCTATGGCTGGTGGCGCCGGGTGCGAAATCGCCGTGTTGTAGGGGCCTTTGGGGCCTAGGGCTGTGATATCGGAGCGATTTGCCTGTGGTCTTGGGGGTGTGTAAAGTAATTCGAGTCGCCGCCGCTGATGCGGAAAAATTGCGACAGACTCCCTTCCAGATGGAAACCAAATTGTTGGTTCGTTTTCTTGCGTTCCGGTGTGGTTTCCGGGGGTCTCGGATGGTGTTTTGTCCGCCGCGGTTCCCGGGTTCGGGAGTTGTGCGGAGAGGGCGGGTCTGGTAAGTTTGGGAAGTTGCTCCGGAGCGATCGCGGGCCCTTTGTGGGTGTGGGTGGTGTCGGGTGTGTCTGTTGTTTGAGAACTCAATAGTGTGCCAAGTTTGTTGATACCGGTTTATTTTTTATTGAATTGGTTGTTTTGGCTGGTTTCGTGTCGCTTCGGTGGTGCGGGGCTGGTTTTTTACAGCTGGTTTCAAATTTTG